>NZ_OZ034711.1:0-1465951 GCF_964026945.1 Wolbachia endosymbiont (group B) of Chesias legatella
TGCGTCAGGCTGGTAGGTCTCTTCCTGAGTATCGGAAGGCAGTGGAAAACATGAATAATTTCATGGAGATATGTTATAGCACAAATTTGGTAACAGAGTTAACGTTACAACCAATAACAAGGTTCGACATGGATGCAGCGATAATTTTTTCTGATATTTTGATAATAGCTGACATTTTAGGTTGTAATGTAAATTTTACTCGAGGTGTGGGTCCAATAATAAGACCTATAAAAAGTGCTAAAGAATTGAAGAGTCTACAAGGAATTGAATCTAACACATTACCAATCCTAAATGCTATAAAAGAAGTAAGAAGCCAGTTGCCAGAAGAAAAATCGCTTATAGGCTTTGCTGGAGGGCCGTGGACGGTAGGTTCATACATCATAGAGGGCGGTGGTAGTAAAACTTTTTCCAAGGTGCTAAATTTCTGTCCATTGGCACTAGAGGAAATAATAAAAAAAATAACAGAAGCGACAATTATTTATCTAATCAAACAGATAGAGTTTGGAGCAGATGTCATTCAGTTATTTGACAGCAATGCTGGTATATTGCAGGGAGAACTGTTTGAAAGGTATGTAATCAAGCCAACAAAGGAAATTGTTTCAGCAATAAAGAATAAGTTTCCTGATTTTCCTATAATAGGTTTTCCACGCTCTGCTGGAAATCTTTATAAGGATTACTATGAGAAAACAGGTGTATCTGCAGTAAGTATAGATTATAATGTTCCAATAGAATGGGCGAAAGCAAATCTAAAAATTCCTCTGCAAGGTAACCTTAATCCTAGTCTTTTGGCCTACAATAAGTCAGAAGCAATTGAAGAAGCAAAGCGTATAATAGATTGTTTTAGAGGGTTACCTTTTATATTTAATCTTGGACATGGAGTGCTTCCTGATACTCCAGTTGAAAATATTGCTGCATTAGTGGACCTGGTAAGAAACTACTAAAATTTTTGTATGAAAGGCCTTTATGAGGGTGGAATGAAAACCTTACTTGACAAATCTTTACATTTTCCTTACTATAGCAATAAGAGTATTTATCCTTGTTTTTGAGCTCAACGACAAAATTCAGTAAAAAAACTCAGATATCTATTGGCAGGTTACAAAAAATTATAGCGGCTGCATGTCTTTTTTATTTTTTCTACATTCAGCCAAATTGCGCTTGTTTTAAGCGTTAGCACATTATTACAATGCCAATTTACATTATTAAAACTCGCTATACAGGGGTTTATTTGCCTTTTTAAATTTATTAAGCTTTTTAATATCTATAGTTAATATATTTAAGAATACAAAAATACCAACCTTTATGTAAAATAATAAAATTTCTAGCTTTTTTGTTGTGTAGAGTTTATCATTTTTATTTAACTTTAGTGAGATTATGTCAGACCTTGCAAAGAGGATGTCTCTGATAAAACCGTCGCCTACAATTGCTGTGACCGATAAGGCAAACAGATTAAAAAGCGAAGGAAAGAAAATTTGCGTTTTAGCTGCGGGAGAGCCGGATTTTGACACTCCAGATCATATAAAAAAGGCAGCTATTCAATCGATAAATGAAGGCAAAACTAAATATACTGCTGTTGATGGAACTCATGAGCTTAAAGAGGCGATAATCAATAAGTTAAAAAGGGATAACAATCTAGAATATACACTGAACCAAATTTGTGTCGGCGCAGGCGCTAAGCAGGTGTTATTCAACTTATTTATGGCAACAATTGACCCTGGAGATGAGGCTATAATACCAGCTCCTTATTGGGTTTCGTATGTTGATATGGTAAATCTTTTTGGCGGACTGCCAGTTATTGTAGAGTGCAAACAAAACTTTAAGCTTACACCGGAGTTACTGGAAAGCAATATAACTAAGAAAACTAAGTGGTTAATTCTTAATTCACCAAACAATCCAGCAGGAATTGTCTATACATATGATGAATTGAAAAGCATAGCGCAAATATTGCTTAAACATCCACATGTGAATGTTGTTACAGATGATATTTATGAGCACATAGTATACGACGAAAAGTTTTTTACCATTGCTCAGGTTGAGCCAAAACTTTATGATAGAGTTTTTGTGGTCAATGGGGTATCAAAAGCCTATGCAATGACTGGCTGGAGAATAGGCTATATTGCAGGCAGGAGTGATATAGTAAAAGCTATTTCTACACTGCAGTCTCAAAGTACTTCTAACCCAAATTCAATAGCACAAGCAGCAGCAGTTGAAGCGTTAAACGGTGATCATAGTTTTTTGAAAGAAAGAACAAAAATCTTTAAGGATCGTAGAGATTTTGTAGTAAAAAAGCTAAATTCTGCTTCAGGATTGTCAGCATCTATTCCACAAGGTGCATTCTATTTGTTTGTCGCATGTGAAGGTTTATTGGGTAAGAGCACGAAAAGTGGTAAAGTAATAAATAGTGATCTTGATTTTGCTGAATATTTGTTGGAAGACCATTTAGTTGCTGTTGTTCCAGGAATTGCGTTTGGTCTGAAAAATTTTATCAGAATTTCTTATGCAACCTCTCAGGAACAATTAGAAATTGGATGTAATAGTATTATTAAAGCATGTGAAATGCTAAGTTAACTTTTTAATATTCTTATGTATAATATTTCAGTAAGATAGAGTTGATTTATGGCATGGGTATATTTGCTATTAGCTGGTTTGGTTGAAATAATATGGACCACAGCACTGAAATATAGCAATGGCTTTACTCGTGTTATACCTGTAGTAATTATTTTAGTTAGCGGTTCTGTAAGTCTTTACTGGCTATCGTTAGCAATGAAGTCTATTCCCCTTGGTACATCTTATGCAGTTTGGACTGGTATAGGTTCTATAGGTGCAGCGATAATAGGAATAATGTTTTTTAATGACCCAGTAAATTTGGGGCGTTTATTTTCCCTTGCTTTGGTAGTGCTGGGTATCATAGGATTAAAAGTATTTTCCAATTAGGAAAAGTTAAGTACGTCTATTTTACCACCTCAGGACTTTCTACTAAAGTTGCTTTGGATTTTTCAGTTCTCGAAGAGGGCATTCCTATTGATTTAGAAAGTACCTTTCTAATGTTCAATATTTCATTTTTCTCATTTTGTTGAGTTAAGTTAATGTCGTTTATTTTATTCACTAAATCTTTTCCTTCCTTTAAAATTTTTAAATCGCTTTCGTTGATATGATGTTCATTTTTAAATTCTGCAACGATTTCTTTCTTCTTTGGATGAGTATTCAGAAATTCTAATATCTGGTGTTTAGCAACAGCTTGAATAAATTTCTTATCGTGAAATATTGAATTGTTATGTAATTCTTCTAGGCTTTTATCATATTGTTTTGCTTCGTTTACAGTAAGTTTTATTATTTCTTCTGCACTACTTAAAAGTTCCCTGTATAACTTGTCGTATCTATTGCCTGTGTGTGCGGCAAATGTTTGTTCAATGTATTTTGTTATGTAGTTTCGTAGCGTATTGTCTATTGTATCTATGTTCATTCACTCACCTTGCTTTTATGTTATATTTTACACGCGAAAAGGTTAATATTAAGTTAACTTAGACGTCTCTAAAGCCAAGTTTTACTAAAAATTATATTATTTAAAATATAATTGTTATCACGAAATAAAAGCGTAAGTAAAATGAACTTTGTAACAAAACTAAAACTTATAATAAAAAAAATAAAGCTTAAGATGAACAAGGGTAAAATTATAAAAATCCTTATCATCTGTGGTATAATTTTTTTCATATACCTTATCCATGAACCAATTATAGATATGCTAAAAGGTCTCTTTTAGAAAGATACTCGGATTAGAGTAGCTATCTACAAAAGTGTTGCTCCTTGCTGATAAAATACATATAATCCTGTTTTTTAGGTAATATTAGCATTGAAGAGAAACTTTTTCATATGGTTGCTAGCATCACTATTTTATGCATACCAGTATATATTACGTGTAATTCCAAATATAATCGCGCCTGAATTAATAACGAAATTTAACATAAGTATTACAGATGTTGGTCAATTTGGTGGGCTATATTATATAGGCTATACGCTTGCTCACATACCTGTTGGTCTTGCCCTTGATAGATTTGGGCCAAAGTTTGTTTTACCTGCATGTATTGTCTTAACGTTTGCTGGGACATTACCACTAATATGCTTTGATGAGTGGTATTACTCAATACTTGGTAGAATGATTGTTGGAGTTGGGTCATCTGCTTCGGCAATTGGGCTCTTTAAAGTTGCAAGTATGTATTTCTCACAAGAAAAATCAGCAAGGATGGCTAGTTTATCTATAATAATAGGGTTACTTGGAGCTATTTATGGTGGATTACCTCTAGACTTCTTGCTCAATAAATTTGGTTGGAATTATGTTATATACACTTTCTCAGCATTTGGTTGTTTACTTGCTCTGCTATTGCTTTTAATAACGCCAAAAAGTAACATAGAGGAGAGTAGAAATGACAACATACTTCAAGATTTAAAGACTGTACTTTTCAATAAACATATCATTCTAATCAGCTTTTTTGGTGGCTTAATGGTTGGACCAATAGAAGGTTTTGCTGATGGTTGGGCGAAAGCGTTCTTATGTGAAGCATATCAAATGACGGGAGATTTGGCATCTTCACTTTCCTCTCTCATGTTCATAGGCATGGGGGCTGGATCATTCTTTCTCGCTTATTTACTGGAGAAGTATCCAGACAAACATTACGAGGTGATTATTGCGTGTTCTTTTGCAATGATCGCTAGCTTTCTTTTGCTTTTTACACAAATTGGCGGTTTATATATTGCATTACCTACACTTCTTGTTATCGGCTTTGCATCTGGGTATCAGGTAATTACTATTTACAAGGCAATAAGTTATGTAAACAATAACTTGGTAGGCTTAGCCACAGCCATATCAAACATGATAGTTATGGTTTTTGGCTATTTTTTTCATACTGGAATTGCAAAAATAATAGACTTGTGTTGGAATGGAACGGTAATACAAGGAAATCCTGTGTATGGTACTGAGTTACTAGTAAAAGCAATATCAATTATTCCTGTATGTTTGCTTTTGGCTGTTTTTGGATTTATGTGGTTAAGGAAAAGGTCTTATGACAATTGCTTCAGAAAGGATTTGTAACTCTGAAAATAATTTAAAGTCTTTTGATAATGAAGTTTATCTCTCTATAGAGAAGGAACTGCAGCGTCAAAGATCGCAGTTGCAATTGATTGCATCGGAGAATTTTGCAAGTAAAGCAGTGATGGAAGCACAGGGTTCTTTTCTGACTAATAAATATGCAGAAGGTTATCCTGGTAAAAGATATTACTGTGGCTGTGAGTATGTAGATGAAGTTGAAAATCTGGCTATAGAAAGGCTTTGTAAGCTGTTTGGTGTTAAATTTGCAAACGTTCAACCTCACTCTGGTTCTCAGGCAAATCAAGCAGTGTTTGCTTCACTGCTTACTCCGGGTGATACAATACTTGGATTGTCACTGAATTGTGGTGGACATTTAACTCATGGTGCAGCACCAAACCTTTCTGGTAAGTGGTTTAAGTCGATTCAATATACAGTTAGTAGAGACACTTATCTGCTCGATATGGATGAAGTGGAAAGGCTAGCGCTGGAGCATAAACCAAAATTAATCATTGCTGGTGCCTCTGCTTATCCAAGAGAAATAAACTTCGAGCATTTTCGCGAAATTGCTAATAAAGTTGGTGCGTATTTGCTTGCAGATATTGCTCACTATTCAGGGCTTATTGCTGCAGGTTGTTACCCCTCCCCTGCCAAATATGCGCATGTTATAACTTCAACAACTCACAAGACTTTACGTGGTCCTCGTGGTGGAGTGGTGATGACAAATGATGAAGCGTTACATAAAAAAATTCAGTCTGCAGTTTTTCCAGGATTGCAAGGTGGGCCACTTATGCATGTGATAGCTGCAAAAGCTGTTGCATTTAAGGAAGCATTAGCGCCAGAGTTTAAAACTTATAGTAAAAAAGTTGTGGAAAATGCAAAAGTGTTAGCTCAAGCGCTGCAAGAACATGGACTTGACATTATAACTGGCGGCACTGACTCTCATATTGTGCTAGTTGATTTAAGATCACAGAAGTTGACGGGAAAAGACGTTGTAAATAGTCTTGAGAGAGCTGGCATTACCTGCAATAAAAACTCTGTGCCATTTGACACGGAAAAGCCAACCATTACTTCAGGGCTACGTTTTGGTACCGCTGCTGAGACAACACGCGGACTTGAGAAAAAAGATTTTAAAGAGATAGCTGATCTAATAAATGAAATAATTCAGGGATTAACTGATGGAAATAGCCTTGATATTGAAAGAGCAGTAAAAACTAAAGTTGAAAGGATTTGTAGTAATTTTCCTATTTATTAATTTATTTGGCATTCAAATTTCCTTCCTTTACTTTAGATTAAACTATTGTATAGTGATTTTATAGCTCTTTAATTTTATGATAAATGTACCTAGCATAGAGAGTTGTGATTTTCACAATAAAAATGTTCTACTCAGGGTCGACTTCAATGTTCCTATAAAAAATGAAAGAATTTGTGATACCACTCGTATTTTGAGAGCTCTACCTACCATTCAATATTTAGCAAATGCAGGTGCAAAAGTTATTATTATCTCACATTTTGGGCGTCCAAAAGCAAAAGACAGTAACCTATCGCTAAAAAACGTAGTCGAAACTTTATCGCAGCTGCTGAGTAAAGAAGTGAAATTTATTGATGATTGTATTGGTGAGAGAGTACAAAGAGCAATAAATGCGATAGATAGAGGAGATATAATATTACTAGAGAATCTTAGATTCTATAAAGAAGAAGAACAGAATGACTCAAGTTTTGCTAAACAATTAGCATCTCTAGCAGATATATATGTCAATGATGCGTTTTCTTGCTCTCACAGAGCTCATGCTTCTATTTCACGCATCACAGAATTTTTACCTTCCTACGCGGGATTCTGCTTGCAAGATGAGCTAAAGTATCTTGAGCAAGCCATATCGTTTAACGCTAAACCTATTACTGCGATAGTTGGTGGAGCTAAAATATCCACTAAAATAAAAATGCTTATAAAACTAGCAGAAAAGGTTGATTACCTTATTCTGGGTGGCGCAATTGCTAATAATTTTTTGTTATTTAATAAAGTTAATATAGGTAAGTCTTTTTTTCAAAATGCTGTTGATGATCTTCTGCACGATATTGTTGAGACAGCAAATAAAAACAACTGCAAAATAGTTGTGCCAGAAGACGTTTTGGTTGCAGTAAATTCTGATTATAGAACTAGTATTTTAAGAAAAACCGAATCCGTTTTGGATGATGATATAATTTTAGATATCGGACCTCAAACTTTAAGCACAATAAGCGGTATAATAGCAAGCAGTAAAACTCTGCTGTGGAACGGACCTATTGGTGTTTTTGAACATTCAGCTTTTGCAAATGGTACAGTAGAGGTGATGAGAGTAGTAAGTGATTTGACACACGAAGGAAAATTAACCAGTGTAATAGGGGGAGGAGATAGCCTATCTGCAGTAAATGCTGCAGGTCTTGCCGATAAAGATTTTACATATATTTCAACTGGTGGGGGAGCGTTTTTAAGTTGGCTAAGTGGTGATGAGATGCCAGGACTGCGATCAACATTAGATTAAAACTTTTTTAAGTTGTTGCTTATACCCTAGCTTCTTTATGAATATGATTATGTCGAAAATAGCTAAGTTAATCTTGTGCTTAATAATACCAGTAATAGGATTTGTTTTTTACATTAAGGAGCATTATCTCAATGATGCAAATTCACAAATTGGCTTTGAGCCGTTTTTCAAAACAGATTCTTCAGATCCAGATTATATTCCACCACTTCCAGAGCTGACTGATTTTGATAGAGGAGTATTAAGGGTTTGTGGAGATTGGGGAGTACACCCTGATGAAGAAGATTTTAGAATTTTGCTCGATTGTCCGCAGCATCAAGAAGTGGTGAAAAGGATATACGATAAGCTCGATCATCAAGTGGCTACACCAAATGCAGGCTTGGGGTTATTTAAAGATGAATTGACTAAGATTTGGTTTACAAATAGCGGAGTTGAGAAAGAAACTATAGGATTTGGACATATTTTTTGTGGTGAACCAGATAGATTGGGACTTGGTGGTATGCATTTTGTAGGTAGATATGTTGAGGCTCAAGAAAATAAGTGGGCGGGTGCAATTTGGGGTAATAAATCTCTGTGCAATAAATTAGATATTAATCCACCTGTTTACACGTTTGGAATGAAATACTTAGGTAAGGGTGGAGAAGTAAAAGTTAAGTGCCCAAATGGGTATGCACATAACCTTCATGCTGATGATATTTTAGTTTCTGCAACTAAGGCGTTTAAGGAATTGGGAAAAGATGGAATGTGTCTGTATAAAATGGAAGATGCCAATTATCAATCAGTGTTTGTGAGAAAGAATGACGCTATACTTACGTTCTATCCTGACTTAACACCAAAATGTAATGATAAAAGTACTAATTGTAGCTGTAGCAAGCCTTGATTAGCTGAAAAAAAGTAAACATTTTATGCGTATTATGTTAATTTAGTTATATTGTGGGCAATTTGTAAAGCTGCATGAGACTTATAGTAAAAAAATGTTTGTCTGTTTTATTTCTGTTGCTGCTTGTAGCGCCTCTTGTATATGGACAGCAATCTTGCTTAATTGATATCGAGAACGATTTTCAAGATTTGAAAACATCATTAAAGAATCCAATATTTTTAGATCCTGCACCAAGTTCAAATTATGATGATAGAGAAAGCAAAAAAGTGTTGATGGTGGTAGTGCATCATACCGAATCTCCAACATTAAAAAGCACAAAATGCGCATTAAATTCTTCAGGTATATCAGTACAGCTTATTGTTGATAGGGATGGTAGCATTACTCTGATGGTTCCACTCGAAAAACGAGCATGGCATGCTGGTATAAGTTATGCGAAAGTTCAAGTAGATAATGTGATTGAAGAGCTACGAAAACTGAATGATTATTCTATAGGTATAGAGATTGTAAACACAGGGCTTGAGCCTTTTCCAGAAGAGCAAATGAAATCTGTTAAAGATCTGATTTTGTACCTCATGAAGCGCTTTAAGATTAGAAAAGATATGATATTTAGTCACGCTGAAATAGGTACTATAGTATATAACTCAGCCATTGAAGGCTACGCAATGCGTAAACCTGACCCACATAAGTTGTTTGATTGGGAGTTATTGGAGAGAAATGGCATTGGACTGCATATAGGTGATAGAATCAGTTCTCAAGACGCAAGACAAAAAGTAGAAGAGGTTTTATATAAGGTAGGCGATAAGAGTGAAAGTATTTTGAAATTAAAAAAAAGGTTGAACAATTTTTTTTATAAAATACTGCCTTGGAATGATAAAGAAGGTAACGCTGACAATAATGCTGATTACTCAAATGAGTTTGATGAGAATTTTGCGTGGGTTATTAATCAGTTTTCAATGCATCATTTGCCGAAAGAGATTAGAAAAGACTTGCCTCTAAAATTAGAACAGGAAGATATTTTGCCTGAATTTTTAAGCGAATATGGCAATTGTATTTTCAACAGATTCACATCTTTTAATAATAAAATTGAATCAAGTTTACAACCACCATTTTTGAATGAAGAGGATTACAAGCGTTTATTATCTTCTCTTGCAGAATATGAAAATAATATTTCTTCTAGTGCATTTGCTACGCTCATGTACAAGATTAAGCTATATTACGACTCTTATCTAAGGTATAATATAAGATCCTCGCTTTATATTCCATTTAAGCTTAATTCATTTGAGAAGCTAGATGTTTTAAAGAATGAAATATTGTCTTTTAAGTCTATAAGCCCTGAAAAGGCTATAGAAGTCTCGAATTTAATTAATGGGTTTAGGTCAGAAGTTTTATCTGATTTCCAAAACTTTGAGAAGCAGTGGTTTCAAGAATTTAAGGACACTTGGAAACAAAAGTTTATACCGAATATGGAAAAGCAAATGTCTTGGACTGCGCTGCATGAAACTGTGTTGGAATATTTAGAAGAGGCAAAGAAAGAAGTCTAACAAGTATTAAGATGGCCAGATGAATGGGCAGAGAAAAATAAAGGCACATGCATCTGGAAGGATACAAAAATTTCTAAATGAGGATTAATATAGTATTGGGATGACAGAGTTTAAAAAATAAGTTACTTTTTTTATTTTTGGTAAAAAGTAGTCTATGGGTATTAAAATTGCACCTTCTATACTTTCAGCAGACTTTGCAAAATTAGGAGAGGAAGTAAAAAGAATTAGCGACTTGAATGTAGATTATATACACATAGACGTTATGGATGGAAATTTTGTTCCAAATATTACAATAGGTCCGAATGTTATCTCTGCGATACGTAAATATAGCAATCTTCCTTTTGATGTACACTTAATGATTAAATCTCCTGGTAACCATATTGAAAGTTTTATAAATGCTGGTGCTGATATTATCACTATACATGCAGAAGCAGAGATACATCTTGAGAGGCTAGTAAGAAAGATAAAATCATACAAAGACATAAATCATACAAAAAAAACAATACAAGTTGGAGTTTCAATTGTTCCTTCAACTTCTCCAAGCGTGCTTGAATATATAATACATGAGCTAGATATTGTACTAATTATGACAGTCAATCCTGGATTTGGAGGACAGGAGTTTATTCATTCGCAGTTGAGTAAGATATCTACCGTGAGGAAAATGATACAGGACCGTAATCTTAAAACACAAGTTTCAGTAGATGGTGGAGTTAACTTTTCTAACGCAGCTGATATAATAAAAGCAGGTGCAAATATATTAGTTTCTGGATCAGCAATATTTAAAGCTGAGGACATGAAAAAGGCTATAAACGATCTTAAAAATCTTTCGTTATAACCCTACAGATAACACAAACCATTTTTGTTATCTTGTCAGTTTTAAAAATTCCTATTATCCCAGTGCTTCGACACTGAGATAATAGAAAGTAAGTTCAACCTCAATAGAAACCTGATGATGAGTCATTATTACCAAATTTTGGTCTGTTTCTATTACTAAAACCAGAACGAGGACGAGTAGGTCTATTACTATGATAATTATCTCCAGGTTTTTTATTAAATGAGTTGTTATAATAATTATCCCTATTATTTAAACCATCTCTCCTTTCTTCATTGTAAAGCTTACCTTCAAAAAATTCACCTGTTTCTTGATCAACACGACGTCTTGATAATTTTGGACATCCACCTTTTTCAAAGTCAATTATCAAAGCTTTGAAGGTATCACCCTGTTTAAGTATATCCTCAATGGACTCTACATGTTGATTAGCTACCTCGCTTATATGCATTTTTCCTTTTCTTCCATTAAGAAGTTCTAGCTCTACAATAGACTTCTCTATCTTTACAACTTTAGCATCAATTATAGAACCTTGTTCTAGCTCTGTTATTGAATCAATCATCATATTCTTTGCAGCTTCAGCTTCAGTACTACTAATGGCAAAAACAGAAACTTTACCGTCATCCCCTATTTCAATTTTTGCATTACTTCTTTCACATACACTGCGTATATTTTTTCCTTTAGCACCAATAGCTGCAGAAATTTTATCTTTATCTATATAAAACGATAACACTCTTGGTACATGATCTTTTATATCCTTACGATGTTCTGAAATTACTGCATTCATTTTTTCTAAGATATGTAATCTTCCGACTTTTGCTTGTTCTAAAGATTTTTCAACAATTTCAAAGCTTATACCAGGAATTTTCATATCCATCTGCAGTGCTGTAATCCCTTCGCTAGTTCCTGCTACTTTGAAGTCCATATCACCAAGATAGTCTTCATCGCCCAGTATATCAGAAAGTATTATATGCTCATTTTTGTCTTTGATGAGACCCATAGCAATTCCTGCAACGGGAGCCTTTATTGGCACACCTGTATCCATTAATGCAATGGAAGTTCCACAAACTGTTGCCATAGAAGAAGAACCATCAGATTCCATAATCTCAGATACTACCCTTATTGTATAAGGAAATTCAGATTTATCAGGTAAAACAGGATGAATTGCTTTCCAAGCAAGTTTACCATGACCAATTTCTCTCCTTCCTGGTGCGCGTATAGCAGAAGCCTCTCCAACAGCAAATGGAGGAAAATTATAATGCAACATAAAATGTTCACGTCTATCCCCTTCAATGTCATCCACAATTTGCTCGTCTTGTGTAGTACCAAGAGCAGTAACAACTAGTGCCTGAGTGGTACCCCTTGTAAATAGCGCAGAACCGTGAGTTTTGGGTAGAATGTCAGCCTCAATTTCTATCTGGCGTATTTCATCATACTTACGGCTGTCTATCCTCACACTTTTCCTTCTAATCATTTCACGCACTAAAGATCTTTCAAAGCTTTTTACTGCATAAGTAATTAACTTTTCGTCTTTTCCAGCCTCTTTAAGAGTATTCAATATATTATTCCTGACTACTTCTAGAGCTTGAACTCGCTCTTGTTTTACTGTTTTTGAATATGCTTCTTCAAAGTCTTTTCGATATTTTTCAAGTTCTTGAGTTATATCTGATATATCAATAGGAGCAAAGCTTTCAGTTTTATTGCCTACTGTATCAGCAAATTCTTTTATAAGCTTAATAACAGGTTGAAGATGTTCATGGCCGAATTTTATTGCACTCAAAACATTTTCTTCAGAGAGCTCTTTGACTTCCGATTCGACCATTAAGATCGAATTTTCATCACCAGACAAAAACAGATCCAAGTTGCTTGCTTTCATCTCTTGAACGGAAGGATTGAGTACATAATTGTTATTTTCATCACAACCGACCATGACTCCAGCTATAGTAAAGTGGAAAGGAACACCAGAAATTGCAAGAGCTGCGACGGTACCTATCAATGCTGGTACTTCAGGAGAATTGACCGTATCGTAAGTTAACAGATTACATACTACACTAATTTCATCATGAAAACCTTCAGGAAATAACGGCCTTATACTTCTGTCTATTACTCTTGAAATTAAAGTTTCTCTATCAGATGGTTTTCCTTCTCTTTTAAAAAAACCACCAGGAATCTTACCCATGGCATAACTTTTTGCAATAAACTGCACATTTAAAGGGAGAAAATCAACACTTTCTTCCTTCTTTTTTCGTACAACAGTGACTAAGATAGAAGTATCTCCATAATTTACAACTACTGAACCATCAGCTTGACGTGCTATTTTCCCAGTTTCTAAAGATAAGGTACGCCCCTCCCAATCTATAGATTTTTTTATAATTTCAAACATACAAAATTCCTCGATTATTTTCTAATGCCTAACTTCTCTATTAACTCTTGATAGGCTTCATTACCAAATTTACGTTTTATATAATTTAAGTGCTTGCGCCTTCTACCTATCAATATAAGTAAACCGCGCTTAGAATTATGGTCATGCTTATGCGCTTTAAAATGCTCAGTTAAATTACTGATCCTCTCGGTTAAAATTGCACACTGTACAAAAGATGAACCTGTATCATCTTCTTTAATTGCATATGTACTAATCAAACTTTTTTTCTTTTGGGATGTTATTGACATCTAAACCTCATTTCAAAATATTAAAAACACGAATAGGCTTCACACAACCATGAGTAAAACTGCAAATTGCAATAGGTACATTACCCACTATCGTACAAAAAATATCATAATTCTTTAAATTACGCAAGTTATTTAATATAATTTCTTGACCTTTTCTGATTTTCTCCGCTTCCTCTAAGGAAATTTCAACTTTGAACATCGATTTTAAAGCCGATTCAATGGGGATGATGAAACTTTTTGTATTACCTCCATCATCTTCTGCCATCCCACCTCCCTCTGTCATCCCAGTGTCAAGCACTGGGATCAAGCTTATTGCATCACGAACATTGTTTTTGACATATGCTCCTAGAATCTTTTGTCCATTACATGATTTGTAAGTATTTGTATCCAGTGTCAAGCACTGGGGAGAGTAAGTTGTTGTGTTTTTTTTAGTAAGTTGCTCAATTGTCACTGATTCATCTTCCTTAAAATCACCTACCATCGTTCTTCTTAATTTTGTAATGTGTCCAAAGCAATTTAATGTGACTCCAAGATCTCTTGCAATTGATCTTACATATACACCGCTACCGCAGATCATAGAAAAATCAGCACTATTATTTATAGTGTCCAAGAATATCAGCTTCAGTTCATGTATTTTGACTTGCCGGGGCTTTATATTTACCTTTTGCCCACTTCTTGCTAATTTATATGCTCTTGCTCCCTTGATTTTCACTGCTGAAAATTGAGGAGGAGTTTGTGTTATCTCACCAATAAAATCCTTAATCGCACAGTTTATTTGGTTATATTCGGGTTTTATATCGCTAGTTCTAATGATATCACCACCCAAATCATCCGTAGTTGTTTGTTTTCCCCATTTTATTGTGAAATTGTATGCCTTTAAGTCACAAGATAAATACGGTATAGTTTTTGTTGCTTCACCAAGAGCGATCGGTAATATACCTGAAGCCAAAGGATCAAGTGTTCCCAAATGTCCGGCTTTTTTTATTCCAAAAATCCTTTTAATTTGAGTTACAGCTTGTGCAGAACTCATTCCTGTTGGTTTATCAAGATTCAGCCAACCATGTTTCATACGTTTAATTATATACAACTGATAACATTTTAGCTTGAAATATATACTTTATGCGAAAAGTAGCTTGACCAACATGCATTATTAATACACACTACTCAATCTTTTTATTAGCCTTATTATAAGGGGACTATTATGACTATAAAAAACGTATTGAAGTGGGAAAACACTGCACATATAACAAAAATGAGTATTGAAAGTACAGTTGCAACTGCATCTTTAGCAGCAGCAATAACAACAGTATTGATTGCTACTAAAGTAATTGCTGGACCTGCGTCTTTAGCACTTATTGCTAGCCCTGCTGGAATTGCAGTTCTATTTATTGCCGCTGTATATTTTGCCGCAGCAGCTTATGCTTCATATCAGCAAATGCATGCAATAGAAAATGCTAAAGGTGAAAAGGGTGAGAATGGTAAAGACGGCGCGAATGGTAAAGATGCAGATTTCTCTGTTCTTCTTGGTGATGTGGTAAAGAGTGGTGCAGTTGTTGAAGAAAATCAGAAATTAAATCTGAAACTTTCAAAAGATGATTATCAAGCATTGACAAATGATAAAAAAGGGAGTAGTGAAGTGGTCCTGCACGTATTATCAGAAGGTAAATCAGTTGAAGTTAAATTTAAATACGTTGATGTTGCTAACGATAATGATAATTATAAATTGGAATTAACTAGCGTAGATAGTAAAGATCAGCTTGCTGATATGAAAAAAGAGTTATATATGACTGATTCTAATTCATTAAAAGTTGCGGTAAGTTATAAAGATCTTGAATCTTTAAAAAATGGAGTTTCAACTAAATTAGGAGAGTTTGTAGTAAATGCAGCTATATCCAAAGTTATTATTGGTAAGTAGTTTTAAATCGAGAAAAAAAGAGGTAGGGTCATCTCTACTTCTTTTCTCTATCGTTCAAGTATGTAAAGGTTACGGTAATCTATCCCACATCTCAACTACATCCTTACTAAACTCTATTATCTCTGCTTTTTTGAACTGATAACATTCATTGATGGATTGAATTCCTAAATCTCCTACAAAAGGAGTGGCATCATTACCTAAAATCTTGCCACTACGGCAGATTATCAACCTGTCGATTAAATTGTGCTTTAATAATTCTGTAATCAACACTCCTCCACCTTCAACTAATAACCTTGTTATACCAATTTCTGAAACAAGTTTTGATGCCATGTCTTTTAAGCAGACTTTGCCGATAACATCATGTTCCGATGTCATTCCAGCGCGTGACCAGTTTTCATTATGCAATTGCTTGAAGTTTTCTGGTCTTGGCACTGGGATGACAGGAGAAGGCATTGGAATGACAGGAGAGTGTGTTGGGGTAACATCTGGAATAACAGGAGGTTTGTGATTTGAATTGACTATCAAATAATTAATGTTTTTTATTTTTCTCTCTATTTCTCTGTTTGTAATCACCCAAGTTGTTATTTTGTCTGCAGTTTTTGCAATATTATGCTCTTCCTTCAATTTCCCTTGGCTATCGATAATTAGCCTTATTGGCGACCTTTCTTCGAGTCCTGGTAATCTGCAAGTTAAGAGTGGATCGTCATTGATAAGGGTACTACTGCCAATCATAATTGCATCATATTTTGCTCTGAGCTCATGTACGCAATTTCTCGTATCTTCACTTGTTATCCATTTGCTATCACCTGTAAACGTTGCGATTTTTCCATCGAGAGTTGTTGCGATTTTGCAAGCTATGAATGGTCTATGGAGTTTCTTGGTGGTAAAAAAGCCAACATTCAGTTTCTCTGCTTCTTTCTGCATAATCCCTTGTTTTACTTCAATTCCTGCATCTGCTAAAGCTTTTATCCCTCTACCTGAAACCCTACTATCTGGATCAATTGTTGCAATCACCACCATTTTTATTCCAGATCTTATGATTTCTGCAGTGCAAGGTTCTGTAACTCCAAAGTGGCAGCATGGTTCAAGAGTGACGTACATAGTTGCACCATGAGTTAAATCTTTAGCATTTTGTAAAGCAACTACTTCTGCATGTGGACGTCCACCGATTCCTGTGTAGCCTTCACCAATTATCATACCATCTTTTACAATGATACATCCAACAGCGGGATTTGGTGCAACACTTCCAAGACTTTTTTCTGCAAGTTTTAATGCGATCGACATGAAATAATCATCAGTCATTAGAAAGAAGTCATTTCGTATGAGGTATCAAAAATTCTTCTGTGCTCGTGTATGGCAAATCTATCTGTCATACCTGAGATATAATCACATATTATTACTGAACGCTGAGATTCACAAGCAAGTTTGTTCCACTCTGTGGGTAATAACCTTGGGTTTTCATAAAAACATTGAAAAAGCTCCTGTACTATACGTTTTGCTTTGTTCATTGTTCTGGCCAGTTTATAACTTCTGTATATTTTTTCCATGTTGAATTTTTTCATCTCTTTTGTGGCATTTGCAACTTCTGGTGAAAATGTGACTAGCATATTATTCAAGCTCCTTACATCTTCTACACTTTTTATTTTGTGATCTTCAATATTTCTTTCGGTCTGAAAAACGACATCATTTATCATAATTCCTATAGTTCTACTCAGTGATTCATGTATGAGTTTGCTTTGAGCCAATTCTGAATATTCGCTTTTTACTTCTTTGAACATTTTGCCAATTAAAGGAACATCAAGCAAATCTGCGATGGTTACTAAATTTGCCCTGAGTGCATCATCAAGATCATGCACACTGTAAGCGATGTCATCAGCAATCGAAGCAACTTGTGCTTCAATGCTTGAAAATTCTTCAAGCTTTAGATCATATTTTTCATTGCATTCTAATAACAGCTGATTATTTGTTTGAGATACCGCATTTTGACCGAGTAAAGGACCGTTATGTTTTGCAACCCCTTCAATCACCTCCCAACTTAGATTCATACCATCAAAATCAGCATGTTTTTGTTCAAGATAAGTTAAAATCCTTATAGCTTGAACATTATGATCAAACTCATACTTCTCCTTATCAACTTGAACTAGAGCATTCTCACCTGTGTGACCAAATGGAGGATGACCAAGGTCATGTGCAAGCGCTATGCATTCGGTGATGTCCTCATCTAATCTGAGCCTGCGTGCGATGGATCTTGCAATTTGTGCAACTTCAAGGCTATGAGTTAGCCGAGTACGATAGTAATCATGCTCATAATTGATAAAAACTTGTGTTTTGTATCCTAGTTTCCTAAACGCATTAGAGTGAATAATGCGGTCCCTATCACGCTGAAAACAGCTGCGATTTTTGTCTTCTGGCTCTTTGAAATTTCTTCCTTTTGTTTTATTTGGAAAGCACGCGTAACTTAATAGAAAATTATTGTTTGACATGTAAAATTTCTACTATAATAGGTTATCAATAATGAACGGTGGTTGTTATGTCAACAGATTACAATATTAGCTTAACTGACAATGCATTAAGGAAAATCCACTCCCTTGTAGAACAGGAAGGAGATGAGAGTTCTATTTTGCGGGTTGCAGTTTCAGGTGGTGGATGCTCTGGCTTCAAGTATAATTTTCTTATGGATCAAATAAATAAGAAGATGTCTTTGGATGACGATTTTGACGATGATGAAGACGACGATTTTGACGATGACGAAGATAGCGAGGATTATAGAAGCCACTCCAGTTTTAGTGAAAAAGGTAAAGATATAGTAATTAATGATGAGAATGGAAACCCTGTATTAATGGTTGATAATTGTTCAGCGAAATTTTTAAATAACTCAACTATAGATTATACTGAAGATCTAAGTGGTTCTGGTTTTCAAATCAAGAATGCTCTCGCTAAGTCTCGATGTGGTTGTGGTAACAGTTTCTCGGTCTAATTCTCCCTCCTGGATCTTTTTATAATATGGGTGGTGGTGTAACACTAGAGCTAGCTTCTGTAAGTAAGAGCTTCAAAAAAAGTCCTGCTATTGTAGAAGATATCAATCTGAGTCTTACAAGAGGGCAAGTAGTTGCATTGATCGGCAATTCAGGATCAGGAAAAACAACTATATTGCAAATTGCAGGCCTATTGGATAAGCCAACTTTAGGTGTAGTGACAATAGATGGAGTAAATTGTACGCAAGCCAGCAATAAATATAAAACTCATGTAAGAAGAAATTTTCTTAGCTTTGTTTATCAATTTCACTATTTATTACAAGAGTTATCAGTGTTGGAAAACGTTATGCTTCCTCAGCTTATTGCAAGAAGAAGCAAAGCTGAAGCAAAAAAAAAATCGCAAGCAATATTAGAAAAATTTGGTCTGGAAAATAAAGCAAGTAGTATGGTATCTGAAATTTCTGGTGGAGAAAGGCAGAGGGTTGCAATTGCAAGAAGCATTGTAAACTCTCCAAAGCTTTTACTTGCAGATGAGCCAACGGGAAATTTAGACCCAACAAATTCTTTGAATGTATTTTTGCTGTTACATTCATATGTAAAGGAAAATAACAGCTCTATGCTTATAGTAACACACAACTATATCCTTGCAGAAAAAGCAGATCACATTTTTCAGTTAAAAAACCGATCATTAGTAAAGCTGTAAATGGAAGAAACAGTACAATACAAAGCTACCTATAACTTGTACTTATTTAACCAATGGTCATTAACAGAGTGTAATTCGCATGAAATGCTTTCATTATTTTTTATACACGGACTCTTTAACTTACGCTGTTTACTTAGAAAGCATCCTGACAGCATAAACATTGCTAAAACGAGAAATAATAATTGCCTAAACATAACAAGACTTTTTTTATTTATATTAATACGTTCATTTCTCTCATTTGTAAAGTTAGGCATATTCTTTTACCCTTATCTCTTTTTTAACTTTTTTGGAGGAAGTGACTGCACTGTTTAAGCGTAGTTTTATATAATTATCTATAATTTGAGCTACTTCCTCTTCTTTATCCCTTAAAAAGTGGTTAGTATCGTCTACTATATGGTATTCCATATGGTTATTTTTTACCGAATTTATTAACCTTTGTGCTAATTCTGTTACATCGCTTTCTTCTGAAATTGTATCATTATTACTTTGTATTATAAGTCCAGGAACTGGGCAAGGAGAGAGAAAAGAGAAATCGTACTTAGTTGCTGGAAGAGAAAGGGCAACAAAACTTACTATCTCTGGACGGCGCATTGTCAATTGCATAGCTACCCATGCTCCAAAAGAAAAACCAACTATCCAAATTGGAACATTGTTAGAGTTATGCTCCTGAAGCCAATCAATAGCTACTGCAGCATCAGTTAATTCTCCTATACCCTTATCAAAAGTTCCGGTAGATTTTCCGACACCACGAAAATTAATTGTCAATGCAGAAAAGTTATTATCGATAAAAGATTCATATATAGTATGTATAATCTTACTATCCATACTACCACCATATTGAGGGTGATGATGTAAAATTAGCACAACTGGTGCATTGGTACCTTTGCTTTGATGGTATCTACCTTCTATCTTTTTTGTTGAATTATTTAAAAAGACTTCTACCATGATAACTCCTAATAAAAACCTGTTTTGACAGGTGTTGATAATGTAAATTGTTTATTAATTATGTATTAATTTCCCTGTTTTTGCAATAAATTTTTATCGTGTTAAAGTTAACATACATAATTGGTTGATGGTAAGTGACAAATAAGCCTGTGAGTTTATTCTCTCTCGAAGACAGTAGTTGCGTGTATGCTGATTATAATGCAACTGCTCCAGTGAGTAAAAATGTAAAAAAAAGTATACTTGAGATTTTGTTGAAACAAACACTAAATCCATCATCGCTGCATAAAAGAGGACAAGAAGCGAGGAAGATTCTTAAAGAGGTAAGAGATAACGTACGTGATGCTCTTAGCATTCCAGATGATAAAGAAATAGTTTTTACGTCTGGTGCAACTGAAGCAAACAACCTCGTCATGAGAGGAATGAAAGGCTATCTGCATGTAATTTCAGCTATAGAGCATCCTTCAATTCTTAATTCTGCATGTAATCCACATATAATACCCGTTAATCAAGAGGGTATTATTGACTTTTTAGAGCTAGAGAAAATTCTAAGCGAACTTGAAGGGAATAAAGTAATAATTTCAGTGATGATGGCTAATAACGAAACTGGAGTTATCCAGCCTGTTAAGGAAATAGCTAAAATGGCACATAAATTCGGGGCAATCTGTCACACTGACGCTGCTCAAAGTGTTGGGAAAATCGAATTAAATATGAAAGATTTAGAAGTGGATTTACTTACTTTATCTGCCCACAAATTTGGTGGTATAGCAGGCAGCGGAGTTTTAATTTTTGACAAAAAGCTTGTAATAGAGCCTATTATAATAGGTGGTGGGCAAGAAAAAGGATTGCGTGGTGGTACAGAAAACATTATTGCAATAGTAGGTCTTTCTGCTGCATTGCAAAACATTCCAGATCTTCTATCAAAGATGGATGAAGTAGAGAAGCTACGTGATCAATTGGAGTATGGGTTATTAAGTCTTGTCAGTGATATCAAGATCTTTGGCAGAAATTCTAAAAGATTGCCAAATACAAGTTTCATTTATATGCCGAGAGTGAAGAATGATCTGCAGCTCATGTGCTTTGACTTAAATAATATTGCAGTCAGCAATGGTTCTGCATGTTCTTCTGGAAAAGTTGGGCCTTCTCATGTTTTGCTTGCAATGGGAGCAACAAAAGAGCAAGCAGAATGTTCAATTAGAATCAGTATAGGTCCGGAGGTTAAACCGCGAGACATAGAAAAAATAGTGGATTGTTGGTATAGTATCTATAAGAAGAATGCTTTATTAAATGCAAAAACTACTTTAACCATTCCCCTTAAATCATGATAGAGGGAATGGTGAAAGTAATTTCTATTGCCAGAGGTTGTTATAATAGTTAAATGCTGCTGAAAACCGATTTGCTTATAGTTATGGAAGAAATTCTCTAATTGCATACCACACCATTCAATTGTAGTATGTCATTTTATACTTGATAAAAACGCTGTATTGTATTATAATATATCATCAAGAGATAATAAGGAGTTACATATGTCTTATATGAAAAACGAACAGGATATTCGCTCTCAGGGCGTTTATTATAGTGCTGGACTCAGGAGTTACCTAACTAAAGTATACAATTATATGGCTTTAGCTTTAGGTGTTACAGGGCTTGTTGCGTTTTTAACAGTGTTTTCTGGTCTTTTCCAGGTGATTTATTCCAATCCTGTTCTATCGCTTGTGGTAATGCTATCTCCAGTTGCATTGGTGTTTTATATGTCTTTTAGGCTTCAACACCTAAGTGCTCAGTCAACACTTACTGTATTTTTTCTATTCTCAGTTTTAATGGGAATTTCTTTATCTCATATTTTTATAATTTATACTGCAGAAAATATAGCGAGAGCATTTTTCATTACATCGATCATGTTTGGTTCTATGGCTTTATATGGTAATACTACAAAAAAAGATCTTACCAGCATGGGTTCTTTTTTGATTATGGGAATCTGGGGGTTAATCATTGCATCTATAGTTAATCTGTTTCTTGGAAGCAGTCCTCTCTATTTTGCAATATCGTTTGTATCAGTGATAGTGTTTACTTTAATGACCGCATACGATGCTCAGAGAATCAAAGATGTTTATTATAGATATAATGATGGCTCAGAAGTTGCAACTACTAAGCTGGCAATACTTGGTGCAACTAATCTTTACTTTGACTTCATCAATATATTCCTCAATTTACTCAGGTTACTTAACTTGTTCAACAATAAGGATTAGATGATTTCCTTTTTAAGGGGAAACAATAAAAGTTCTATAGTTTTCCTCCTAATATCTTTAGTGGTATTGATGCTGTGTCTTGCATATGCTTCAGTACCGTTGTATAGCATCTTTTGTAAAGCTACTGGATATGGTGGCACAACGAGAAAAGTAACTAATGCAACAATAAATGCAACTGACCAAAAAATCAGGATTTACTTAAATGCTGATGTAATGTCCGGTCTGCCTTGGGAATTTAAATCAGAAACTAACTACATCGATACAAATATAGGGCAACAAAGTTTAGTATTTTATTATGCAAAAAATTTATCTGATCAGCCTTCTTTTGGAATGGCAGTGTATAATGTCACACCTTTTAAAGCAGGTAAATATTTCAATAAAGTTGCATGCTTTTGTTTTGAAGAGCAAATGCTGCTACCAAAACAAAAAGCGGCTATGCCCGTATCCTTTTACGTAGACCCTGAAATAATGCGTGACAATAGTACAAAAGATTTAAGTGAAATAACACTATCATATACGTTTTTTAAGCTTAAATAACAAACCTTTTCCTATTGTAATCCGAACAAGGTTGTACGATATATCTATTGAATTGAGCAGGAGCTCTTATTTGCTTTTTGCACACTGACTACTTGTGTTTCAGTGTTCGTTGTTGCTAATTCCCATCCTTCATTATTTGCTTCACAAGCATTCCAACATTGAGCCAACTCCTTATTATTTTTTACAGAATCTGGTATTTCTATGTTGGGATTTTTTTCTAATGTATGCTTAATTAGAATCTCACAGCAATTTTTGCGTTCAATTGACTTATCCTTACAATATAATTCAGCAACACACTCTAAAGCAGTGTTTCCATTGTAGTTTTCATCTGGGCTATCATTCACTCCCGCTTTTATGAGAGCCTTTAATATGTCCGGAGAAGTAATCAAAGCACAGGTATGTAAGTATCCTTTTTTGTTTTGCACATCAGCCCCTGCTTTTATTAAAACTTGTGCTAGATTTGGTAAAGGGTACGGTTTATAATTAATGGCAATAGAAAAAAGACTATCTATTGGAAAGCCATCATAATCTTTCAAGTCAAATTGGTGATTAATATCAAATCCTTTTTTTTCCCAAGAAGTATATAAATATTTACAATAATCTCTTTTTTTATCTGATTTTTGTATTCTATATTCTAACCTTTCTTTTATTTTTTTTATTACATTGTTAACATCCAAATCATTATCTTCATCCACTTTGCACAACACATTGAATAAAACACCATAAAGCCAAATTTCTCTGTTCATGATAATTTGTGCCTCAAAACTATTAACAATACGCTTATGTAGTGTATAAACTCTAAATAACATTTTGCAAAATATTAATTGCTAGATAACATAATTAAAGTTTTTGTCTTACATTTATCATGGTTAGAGCTATACAAATTAAAAAAACTGGGGGGCCAGAAGTATTAGAATTTGTAGATAAGAGCATAGGTGAGCCAAAAGATGAGGAAGTCTTAATAAGTCATACAACTATCGGCTTAAATCGTTATGATTTAGAACACAGAAAAGGTACACGCAAAATTAAAGATCTGCCATCAGTGCTTGGAGTGGAAGCAGTTGGGGTTATTGAAAAACTTGGTAAAAAAATCAGTGATGGATTCAAAGTTGGAGATAGAGTTGGATATTGCACAGCTCCTCCAGGGGCATATTGTGAAAAGCGCATTGTACACCAGAAATATTTGATAAAAATTCCGAATGATATACCTGATGAAGTTGCTGCTGCAGTGCTGTTTAAAGGTATGACAGCTCACTATTTAGTTAATCAATCTTATAAAATTAGGCCTGGTGCTTTCGTGCTAGTTCATGGGGCTAATGGTGGTTTAGGACAAATAATATGCCAATGGGCAAAGGATAAAAAAGGTGTAGTGATAGGTTCTGTGAACTCTGATGAAAAAATGAAGATAGCTTTACAAAGTGGCTGCACATACGCAATGGACTATAACGATAAAGACTTCGTTTCTAAAATCATGGAGATTACGAAAAATAGAGGAGTAGGTGCGGTGTATGACCCTATAGGTTACGCTACAAGCAAGCTCTCTTTTGAATCTTTAGGTAAGTTTGGCATATATGTTTCCTATGGGCAGATATCAGGTAATGCTCCTATTAATTTCTCTTTACTTAGTTCGCGTTCGTTATTTGCAACAGGAACCTCAATATACCATTATAAGCATGATAGATTCACATTAGTGCTTACCACAATGGAAATCTTCGAGATGATAAGAAAAAAACTTTTAATTGTACGAATTAATAAAAAATATAAATTTGATGAAATAATAGAGGCTCATCGTGACATGGAAAATAGAAAAGTAAGTGGGCTAAATATTATCAAAGTTTCTTAAATAACTTAGTAACCTAAAATAATTATTCATTAAGTCATATCAACAAGAATTTCACATGGTTAGTTTTCTTATAACAAGTTAGTTTATTTGATGCAGGTGTAGAAGTTGATGATGTGTGTTCCTAGCTTTAGCTATTAGTCAATTCTTTCCATCCAAGAATCATTTTATTAGCTTGCCTCAATGTTTCAATAGAAGGCAAGTCTTCTGTGCTTAGTGGTAGACGAACAGTTTTGTGTTCTATAAGCCCAATGTCATGCAAGAGTGCTTTAGTAGGTATTGGATTGCTGGCAGTAAATAGAGTTTTGCAAGCTTGTTGCCAACTGTCTGCCTGAGGGTTCTCGCCACTCATGCATTGCTTAACATATTCATGTACTACACGTGGCCAAACATTGGCAGCAACAGAAACCAGACCAGCCGCACCCTTAGCAGCCATATCGGGTATCATATTATCATCTCCGCAAAAGACCTCAATATTTGGTGCAACTTTCTTATACTGAGTTAAAGTATCAACGGTGCCACTTGAATCTTTGATAGCCCAAAATTTTTCGTGGCTGGATAAGTTGCGTACAGTTTCAGCGTGAAGACTCACTCCTGCTCTTGATGGAATATTGTAAAGCATGGCTGGCACATGTGCTTTTTCAAGCAGCTTTTCAAACCATAAAGTTTGCCCCATGATTCCAGGCTTTGCATAAATGGGAGTTGTCATTAGATAGCCATGAATAGGCATACCCTTGCAAAAATCAAGCCATTCAAGAGTCTGATATAGATTCACTCCTGGTACACCAATTATAATTTTCGTATTTAATTTTAGCTCACATACAAATTCAACTAATGTGCGCTTTTCAGAATCAGTAAGTGATAAGCTTTCACCTGTGCTACCTAGCAACACTACACCATTTTCAGCTTCAGCTTGCATTGTTAGTAAACGCTGCAAGCTTTGGTAATCTATACTATCTCCACTGCAATTAAAAGGAGTAACACAAGCAGTCCATAAAAATGTAGATTTCAATTGAAGTTATTAAAATGGTATTTCATCATCGATTAGTTCGTCTTTTATATCGTTGTCAAAACTTCCGTGTTTATCTTTTTGTTCTGTTTCATTTTGTTTGTATTCACTTGGCTTGTAATCAGAGTTTGACATACTGTTGCGTGAATCTAAAAGGGTAAGGGCACTATTAAAGTTATATAGCACCACCTCTGTCGTATACCTTTCGCTACCATTTTGGTCAGTCCATTTTCTAGTTCTCAGAGAACCTTCAACGTAAACTTTACTACCTTTGCGCGCAAAATCCTTAACAATTTTTACTAATCCTTCACTAAAAATTACAATATTATGCCATTCTGTCTTTTCAGAGCGCGTACCAGAAAATTTGTCAGTCCAACTTTCAGATGTGGCTATCGAAAAACTTGCCATCTCTTTTCCATTTTGTGTAGTCCTAATTTCAGGATCTTTTCCTAAATTACCAACTAATATGACTTTATTTATAGTACCACTAGACATAATTATGCTTTAAAATAAATCTCTTTATTATCTTATGTGAGAGTATTATTGTCAAATTTAATTAAAAACGCGCTTGGAGGGATTCGAACCCACGACCTTTGCCTCCGGAGGGCAATGCTCTATCCAACTGAGCTACAAGCGCAGATGTATTAGATTATTTAATAGATAAACTATCTAAATCAAATTTTTGTTCTGGATAAAGCGTAAACATAATACCTCCATGTCCAAAATGTACATTTTTAGAATTGCTTATCCGTTCTTTTGTTATCTTTTGGTTTACAGCCCATGAAAAAGTTACATAATTTTCAGTTACTGAGTGCACTTTTAAATCCTTAGTATTTATAAACAACTTTCCATTTACCCATATTTTCCATGTATCGGGGGAAAAGTATAAAATTGAATCTAAACTGACTACTTTACAATTGAAATTTTCTTCCTCTGTAACTCCTGAAGACTGTAAGTTAAACTTTTCCATCTCACTAACTATTCTATTAACCTGCTCTTCATCAAAAAAAATGCTTTTTATGCTACCATATTGCGATAAAGTACTCTCTGCTGCCTCTTTTATTATATCGTCTCGATCTATATAATAATTGTTGATAAAAAAACACTCCTTCGCACGCAAATTTGCTATATCAATGAAGTCATTTATTTCTTGATTTCCAACTTTTAAAATACTTTTTAAGTACTTCTTTTCTATAATCATTCCATCATTAGAATGATGACAGACCATTTCATCATTGCCTTGTCTTTCTATATATACACATAAATTTTCACTATTTAACCCTAATATTTTATGCTCAATAAAATCTTCATTACTAATATGCTGTTGGCAAGAATATTTTTTACAAATCCCTATATTTTCTACAAGATCTTCGCAATTGCAATATGCACTAAAATTAAAAAATAGCAGCGTAAAAATAAAAAACAACTTTATATTCATCTACTTAATATGGTATACCAATCAAAAACTATACTAGCTCTCACTATCTCTATCATATTACCACTTAAAATCTGGTTTATAACTTTAGCATCTATATTTCTCTGCTTATTCAAGGTAAGAGATCTGATCATAACATAACCAGGAAGATTTGGAATAGACTGTAGAAATAAAAAAATATGCTTATCGCTAATTGAGCTTAAACTTAGAACCACTTCACTTCTTATTACTTTTGTATGTTCACTTTTATTGTGGAGTTCAGCTTCTTCAGGTATAGAAATTGATATTTCAGGTTCTAACATGTAGTGTTTTTTATATAGCTTGTTAAGCTCAAAATTTAAATTTGTAATGTATCTGCTACTATGTAAGTTTGAAGAAGAAATTCTTTTCCATAAATCTAGGTTTTTATTTAGAACGACTTCTTTCTTTTGAATTTCAATGATCTGTAAATTAATAGAGCGTATTTCCTCAGCTGCAGTTTGATTTTTATTATAAACCTTTTTGTTATAGATAATAAAACACGTTGATAACCCTATTAATACAATAGATAACAATAAGTAATATATGCACTGAATTGTAGCTTTTCTTTTTAGTTGAGAGATAGTCATCAATCTACATTGCCTCTCCTATTTCAACATCAATAGATAGATTTTTCTCTTTAGTAGTAGGTAAGCTAGAAATACTAATATCATGAGTACGGAAATTATCGTTTAAATTTTTCTGTAGTTTCTCGTATTGATAAGAAATGTCTTTACCAGATTGAAAATTAAACCTTAAAGTTGTGGTAATATAACTTTTTGCCTCATTATAATTCCACTCAAATAATTGAAGCTCTACATCTGGTACTTTTAGCTTTTCTACATACTTAACCTGTATGAGAGGAGAGTACTCTATTTTTGATAAAATATTATTTATATTAATAAAATCGTAAACTTCATCTATCTTTTTTACATTATAGCTTTGGCTAAGTTTTATTAGTTTGTTATTTAAAGCACTCCGCGTTGCAGATAAATTATCAGCAACATTAAAATTTGAATACAAATTTTGCAAACAAAAGGTGTTAATTACAATTAAAGTCAAAAGGAGGTATAGAAAAATCCGAGGAGAGTTTAAATAAAGGTAATTGAATAGATAAAATTCTTTAGTTTCTTTTGTATTAAAAACATCTGTTGGCTTATTCTTAAAGCTATGGAACAAAATTGTAGTATCACAAAAGCTATCTTTTTCGCATATAGCTAATTCTGCTCCCAATAGTTTACCTAGCTCATATGGAGTCAATATGTTCACACTATTCTCTGAAAAATTTATAACTGATAAACTAGATTTAATAGCTTCTGATACTATGATGCAAAGGTCGATAGGGTCATTTTTTTCAAATCCAAACTTAGTTAAAGATTGAATTGTATTTTTCACTTCCTGATATATTTCACCAGCAATGATTCCTGGTAAATTATCATTAGTAAATGGTATTAAACGTGTAAATATCATTTTGTTCTCTTTAAGAACCACTTGTCTATAGCCACCTGTTTTAGTTGCAGCAACTATAATTTTCCAGTTACTAGGATCTTTGTGTAGAATCTTTTTTGCTATACTGACTAGTTCTATAGGAAACATTAATATTCCTTTAAAGTTAGAGCCTATTTCAACAAACACGTCCAACCAATATTCTATTAAATGATTTGCTTTTGATGAAACAAATAGATACCACCAGTTTTGATTAAATTTATTCGGCTTTTCGACCAAGAGAATAGAATTTATATCGTTATTATGAGCAAAATGCTCTACTTTTGTTTTTGCTGATAGATAAGCACTAATCCTATTTACTCTTGGGATAGACTGTAGCAAATAGTTCTGATCAGTGTGATTGAGAACCAGATATAAGGGTGCTTTTTTATCTGATGAGAGACATGAAATTAAGTCAGAAACAACTTTATTATTTTTGTCCTTAGCAAAATATCTTTTATTTAAAGTATCATTTTTAAAATATAGTAACATTGTGCCTTCTTTTCCTATAGAAAGCATAAACTTACTTTTGGGTTTTGACCCAAACATATTAACAAAGTGTATACTCATCTAGAATTAAAAAGGTAATTTATTGAAATTCATTAAACATTAGATGACAATATTACTTATATTATAAGTTTTTGATAAAATTAGTAGTAATATTAACCCTTTTGTATGATGAAGGTTTTTTATATTTGTGCTAAACACAACTTAACCTGACAAACGAGGATTAATTATATCTCAGCTTGATATTTTATTCTCCAACAGACTGAAAATTGAATTAAGCTAAAGACTTGATTTGACGCACGTTGTTGCACATTACCATTTAGTATACTTGAACTGAACATTTTCAGTGAATCCATCTGGCATGACTGAAACTTTTGTATTCATATTTATTTTTAAGTAATTTACTAGCTCATCAACTAATATATCAGGAGCAGAAGCACCTGCAGTAATTCCTATTTTTTCTGCGCCCTGCAACCAATTTTTGTTCATACATTTATAATTATCAATCAAATAGGCTCTTTTTCCTGTGGAAATGCACAGGTCTAATAAACGGTTTGAATTTGAACTGTTTTTGCTTCCTACAATTAACACTACGTCTGTAATTTTAGCCAATTTTTTAACAGCGTTCTGCCTATTTTGTGTTGCATAGCATATATCTTTTAAGTCGGGGCCTGTAATGCTTGGAAATCTGAGCTTCAGTGTAGCAATAATTTCTTTGGTATCGTCAATACTTAACGTGGTTTGTGTTACATAAGATAAATTATCTGGATCTTTGATTTGTAAATTGTATACGTCTTGCATAGTTTGCACTAGAGATATAGGATTACTTACTCTTCCTATAATTCCTTTAACTTCTGGATGATTTTCATGTCCAATTAGAATTAATTCTTTACCACTATCCTCATACCTTTTTGCCTCTTTATGTACTTTGCTAACTAATGGACATGTTGCATCAATCACTTGAACACCCTTTCTTTTTGCCTCATCCTCTATACTTTTCGACACTCCATGTGCGCTAAAGATCAATATTCCTCTATTGTCTTTAATGTCTTCTATGCTGCTTACAAAAACCACTCCTTGTTTCTTGAAGTCCTCTACTATATACTTATTATGAACGATTTCGTGTAGTACATAAACTTGGCGTTCATTTTTGTATTTCTCTAAAGTGATTGCTAATATGTCTACAGCTCTTTTAACCCCTGCACAGAAACCGCGTGGTTCAGCTAAGATAATCTCCATTTTTTAAGTAAGTATGTAAACATTGCTAAAAAGCAAGCTCCGCTCACTATGTTTCATATCATGACTGCTTTACTATAATTTCAAATTTATCATTACCAAGATTCTTATTAATATACCAGGAACCGTCATCTTTAATTACAAATTCAGGACCCTTGAGGTCTCTTGTTATTGTCCTTCCATCTTGGCCATCCATAGCAATATGGATATCGAATGTAACGATGTCTAGATTTACCATGGCTTTTTTCCCACTGTATGAATTTAGACTAAACTTGCCCAACATGACATCATTAATACTCACTTCTCCTGCATAAGTATCACACTGACCATCTATACAACACTCACTTTCAATATAAAAAAGATCTAACATATTTAAATCTATAAAAAAAAAGAACTAAATTTATATACTAAATACAATTCATCATTAATAAGCAACTATAGATTACTTTGGCTACAGCAATAATGCAACTGGAAGTATAACATAATTAATTGTATAAGAAACTACACTTTAGAGAAATGGTTGTTTGGTTTTTTTATTAATTTTTTTCACCATACTGTCAATCATGTGTTTTATTCCTTGATATACAGAGTATATACTTTCGTCATTACGCATATAAGCAGAGCAGGAAAATACATTATGTTTTTCATCTTCTATTGATAACTCTGTATCGCATTTTATATGTTCGCCGCCGAGTTTCTCTATTAACTGTTCTTTATCGTCTCCTATAGTTACCTTAATCTTACTTTCTTCTTTACTTATCTTGCTACTTAAAATTGAAGCAATAACGGCTGGAGATATACATATAGTTCCTATTGGCTTTTTTGCAACAAAGAACTCTGAGACTAATCTTTCAAACTCAGGCATTACTGTTTTATTTTCAGCTAAGTCAGATAAATTTTTCGCAACTCCATATCCACCAGGTACGACTAGCATGTCAAAATTTTCAGCTTTAGCTTCTCTTAAATCATTTATCTCACCTCTTGCAATTCTTGCTGCTTCTACAAGTACATTCCTTTTTTCTTTTACTGCCTCTTTTGTTTTGTGATCCATAACTTGTGTAATGTCAACGTCAGGAGCAAAACATGTGACTTCGACTTCCTGCTGATCAAGCACAAGCAAACTTAAAACCGCTTCTCTCACCTCTGTGCCGTCGAGGTGGCCGCATCCTGATAAAACCACAGCAGCTCTTAATTTTTTCTCACCCATAAAATACCTTGATTTCATATAATCTAGGTATTGTAATACAAATTCCATATTTGGAAAGGAGTAATTATTTTATGTCAATTATAATATAATTAATGATTAGTATATATAATTAGGCATATTTATAATTTATAGGAATTGAATATGGTACAAGGTGGTGAAGTAGATACTGGCAACAGTGAGTATCTTACACAAGGTGTACTTGAAATTATTCAGGGAAGTAAAAAGTTACAAGAAGAAGCAAAAAATTTTCTGGATAAAAATAAAGATTTAAAAGATCGAGATTTAACTGAAGAGGGAAGCGTAATTCTTTTATTAAGTAGTAGGAAAAGCGAAGAATTTTTGGCAGCTATGTCAAAAGGATTATCAGAAGAAGAGAAATTCAAAAAACTAGCTGAGCAAGTTGGTAAAAATCGAGTAATGGAGGAAAAGCTTGAAACTTTAGGCAATGCACTGTTAGCTCAAGAAGTTATAAGTGTAGCAGCATTTACAATATTGACGGGTGCACTAGCAGGTTTATTAACAGTAGGAGGAGTGACCGGTGCATTAATTGTTGGTGGAGCAGCATTTGTAGGATTTATGGCACTATTTGCTATAGCTGCTATTGGTTATGCCATATATCAGGATAGAAGTGAGATAAAAGAAGGTGCGGTTGAAGCAGGAAAAGCAGTGAAAAGTTTTGTGAAAGATGTGATCGATAAATTACCTACGATTCAAGCAAGAGAGAATAATTTTGATAAGTTCAAAAATAACTTGTATGAGCGTATTATAGAAACTGATACGGTACAAACGCAAGAAGGAATTAAAAACAATCTTTCTAATAATCTAAAAATGGTAAGAATGCTTCAAAACAAAGAGCAATTAATGGCCATAAAGGAATTAATAAAAGATAGAACCATTAAAAATTTTTCAGAAGATGATATGAACAAACTTCTGGAAAAGGGCCTCAGTACTCATGAAAGTGATGAACAATCACTTAAGGAACTTATGGAGAAATTTCAACCTGCAATTATGGCCATTGTTAGTGAAATAGAAGAGGTAGAACGAAAAGTTAATGACAAAGTTAACACAGTAAAGCCAGGTCCTGAAGTGAAGAATCCAAGTGCTGAACAAGTTAATGGAGAAGACCGAGGAGTGAGTTGATACATTTGAAGAGCGTTTTAATGTATCTGTCTATCTTATTTTGCTACCCTGCTAAGCGGACACAAAAAATTACTTCCGCATATTTTCAATCTCATTATAATTACAAATAGAGATATTTTAAGAGCTCAAAATCTATCTTTAGTCTGCAGACTTTTTAATCAAACTTATTAAAAATGTATTCTTCAGTGTATATCTGTCGTATGTGCACTGCATTTTTTTCTAATCTTTTTTACAGGGGGATTTTATGTCCAGAATTCCAGATATTTGACCTTTACTTTAGCTAATAAAAACCAACTGGTACCTGCGGTTTTTATAGCTACGTTTCTCAAACAAGTTTCAAATGAATAGATTTCTTGCATAACTGGAATTCAAAAGTTGATGTCATTCTAGCGCGTGACGCTAGAATCCAGTCCTTTTGTGCGAAAAACGTTGTAAAGTAACTTAGTTGGATCCCAGTGGGCTTTTTCACTGTTGAAGAAAAAATATGCCACAGAAAATGAAAGTCAGTAACCAAAACGAATATAACAAATTCCTTGAAAAAAGGGGGAATATTTTTCGTTACATCGATGAAGCTATCGAAAATTGGTATGAAAATAGTCCAAAAATGCAGGGCGGCAACTATATTTATAGTGATAAAGTTGTGATTTTGGTGCATATAATCGTTAATCTTTTTAGAATTGACTTAAGACAAACGGTAGGGTTTGTAAAAGGATATCTGCAACAAATAGGAAAAAATTTGCAGCTATTAACAAGCATCAAAAAAAACTTAATATTAAGATAAATGATTGCAGGATTGATAAAAGCAACATGGAAAATATTGAAATTATCATAGATAGCACAAATTTACAGTAACACTCCTGGCCACAGTAAGGAAAACAGTGCAGATAGAAAGTACCGAAGCTACGAGCAAGTAAGAAAGTTACATGTTATGTTAAGTGTGAATAGTAAAAAAGCTATAGCTGCAAGATACAGTAATGGCGTCTACTCTGACCACTTGCGATTTGCTTGAAGAAGTTAATTTTCAGCACAAAATAAAAGCATTATATGCAGATAGGGCATACGATAGGCAAAAACTTTATAAATTGTGTAAGAAATACGATATAAAAACAAAAGTTCTACCAAAAAAGGATGCAGCAGAACATTCAAAAATAGATTATATGTCTGACAGAAATGCTGCTATTAGGTTAAAAAATTATACGGTGAAGATGGCATGAAAGAATGGAAAAAGAAGTAAATTATGGAAAAAGATCTTACATAGAAGGATTTTTCTCAAGGTTGAAGCAAGTATTTGTTTAGGAATAAATCTGAGATAAATCGAGAAAAAGAACTAAATGCTATTTGCTTAATAAATTCACTGATATTGGTGTGGCTAAATTTGAGATAGTTACATGAATTTACCATAAATCACCATCTCATAAAGTGTGATGCAACAAAGCCATCCCAGTGTCAGCTACTCTGATGACACCAAAGGGGCACTTGGATAGAGGCTACTTGAATAAAACCATCATAAGGTGAAACTAGATTCCAGTGTCAAGCACTGACCATCTGCTATGCAATTTACTTTCAAAAATAAACGTTCCAGTGGTTTCATCTTCTTTCATCCCAGTGTTTCCTTCTCTTTTCATCCCAGTCTGGGATCCAGTTTTTCATATAATCTCATCACAAACATTTATTTTAATTTAAAATCAATACCAAATTTAGAATCAAAATTCCTGGATTCCAGTGTTAAGCACTGACCATCCACTATGTAATTTACTTTTTTATATAATAAATAGTACTAATTTACTAATATATTAATTGACAAGTGGTGTAGGTTATACTATTATTAAGATATATAGTTAATATCTTAATAACCAATATGCCAAAATATGTTAATCGCATTGCTCAATCTATTGTATTAAAAGTCTATACTGATAAAAAACATCCTAGAATTAGATTGTTTTTTAAAACTAAGAATGGAAAAATTGAACAAGCATTTTCAAAGGAAGAAATTGCGGATTTTTTAAATAAATTTGACACCATAAGGAAGCACAAAATGGCTATCAGCAAAAACATAGAACGTGGTATCATTAAAAACATAAAAAGTATACGTAAAGAAAATGGTAGATATGTGTATAAAGCACCAAGTTTATCAGCTGAAAGACAATATAATAAATTATTTGAAAGTGAGCAAGCCATTCAATTTGATTTGAATAATTGCATGTCAGATAGTATATCTAAAATTGTACAATTAAAAGATAGATTTGAAGAAGTTTTAAGTTTTGATCCCAAAGAAGGGTTATGTCACTCATTAAATTACCTTATTACTTTTATGAAATTAGAGAATAGGCAAGATTTTGTTGCATTTCTCGAGTCTGATAATATTATATCTGAACAAGATTTTATGAATTATATTAATGGAAAAAAAGAACAAACGATTAAGTTATTAATGATGCAGTTTTTATCGCAATTCTTACCTATTATTGATGTTCAGGGCATTAAAAGGCGAGAAGGAGATCCATTTTATTATGATGAGATAATATATAAGCAATTATGTAACGATCTATCTTCAACAAAAGTATGGGTCTATACTAACCAAGAACAAATCAAACGTTTCTTAAATGATGTGAAGATAGGATGCTACTTAGAATTTAGTTATTTTTGCTATGCTTGTAATGAAGAAGATGTCATTGAGGATGAGGGGCATTCTATGTTGGTGTATAAAGCAGAGAATGATAAATACATATTTTTTGACCCTAATAAAGGAGCGGTTGGCTTTTGTCCTGATACAGGAGCTGCTAATTTTACATTAGAGGAAGTTTGTAGGGTAATGGAACTTGCTGTAAACCATTATTCATATGATATGTATGTTGAAAATTTTGCAGATTATTGCGAAGTTCATATTGGACTTAGAAATGCAACACTGATTTCAAAGAAAGCTGAAAAACTTTATGAAACAACAGAAAGAACAAATTCAAAAATAATTGATATATCAGTTGATAAAGGTATGAATAAATTGTTGCTCACACCTGCAAGTCTGTGAAAGGACATAACTCGATCTTTTTGGCTATTTACCAAGTATAGACATCAGCTCATCCCATTCTCTTTTACCCATGCCACTTTCTTCTCTCGCAACATTTTCTCCTTTTATTAGCTTGCGAATTATTTCAAGACCAGTTTTTGAAATGCAGGCTGATTTTAGCGAGTATTCAACAAAAGCATTATAGGCCAGCGGGACCCATTTCTTTACTATGTCCAACATAACTTCTGCATAGACTCTAATTTCATATTGGGCGTGCTGATCAGCTCTAAGCCTTAAAAAGTGAAGAAGGTTGTGTAAATCTATTTTCCAATAAAACTGAGTATAGTAATTAAGTGTTAGATTAGTTCGGGCAATTTCCCTTGCAAGGCCCTGTTCAATAAATTTCTCATAATGAGAATATACTAAATTAGAATCATTTATTAGAGAATCTATTATTTCTTTTGAAGTACTTGAGTCAAAAGCTTCACCGCTGCCTTGTTTATTATTATCAGATTGTTTTGCAACCTGTTCTGGTATATAAAATTCATTATCAAGTATCGAATACCTTCCGGAATATTCATTCACATTTGCAGTTCTGTGTCTTATCCACTGTCTTGCAATAAAAATTGGAAGTTTCACGTGAAACTTAATTTCACACATTTCAAATGGAGTTGTATGATGATGCCTCATCAAATACTTTATAAGCGCTTCATCTTGATTTATCTGTTTTGTTCCTTTTCCATAAGAAACGCGAGCAGCTTGAACTATGGCGCTATCAGAGCCCATATAATCAATTACTCGAACAAATCCATGATCTAATACTTTATGTTCTTCGTATAGAATGTCATCTATTTCTTTTACTGTAGTTCGCTTAGTTGTCTCATTCATAATATATCCTCAAGATGAAACGAAAATATCAGCCCCGCATGAATTGAGTTTTTCGTCCATTGCTTCATAGCCTCTCCATAAATGATGTGAGTTATTTATTGTAGTTTCTCCTTTAGCTACCAAAGAAGCGAGAATTAAAGCTGCTGTTGACCTTAAGTCATTAGCATGCAGATTAGCTCCAGATAAGCTCTTTATTCCACTTATAGTAGCTTTATTTTTTTCGATGCTGATATTAGCACCTAATTTTCTTAGCTCATTTGCATGTGCAAATCTACTTTCAAAAACGTTCTCTTCAATGATTGATATTCCACCTGCAATTGACATAGCAGACATTAGTTGTGGTTGCATATCACTGGGAAAGTTGGGATATGGATTTGTTGCAACGTGAGCAGATTTAATAGAGCCATTTTTTCTAGAAATAATAATACCATCATCATGTAACTCAACTCTGGCTCCTATAGTCTTCAATTCATTTGCAATACATTCTATATCAGACAAACTTACTCCTTCTAACTTTAGCTCGCCGTCGGTAATGATAGCAGCCAAAGCATAAGTACCGGCCTCTATGCGATCTGGTATTATTTTATGCTCACACCCATTTAATGCTTCAACACCTTCTATTGTGATTTTTGTATTATTAACTTCAATATTGGCACCCATAATCTTCAGAAACTCTATTAAATCAAGAACTTCCGGCTCGATTGCAGCATTGTTTATTATTGTTACTCCCTCTGCAAGTGTTGCTGCCATTATTATATTTTCTGTTGCACCAACACTCACTTTTTCAAATGTTATTTCTTTGCCTTGCAATTTCCCCTTTGTTGTTGCAGTTATATTACAGCTATCAATTTCAATTTTAGCTCCCATTGCTTCAAGTGCCTTGATATGAATGTCAACAGGACGTTTTCCAATATTACATCCACCAGGAAATACTGTTGAAACTCTACCAAATCTGCTGAGCATTGGACCTAGCATTAAAAAAGATGCTCGCAGTCTGCTTGCAATTTCATGTGATATTAAATAGTTATTGATATTGCTACAGTCAATTTCCAAAGTGTGATTTGCTTTATAGTCTTTATTGCATATAAAATTTACTTCTGCACCAAGACTCTTAAGCAGCTCAGACATCAAATGCACGTCAATTAAATCAGGTACGTTATGCAAAGTTATTGAAGAATTACTAAACAAGCTTGCCGCCATTATTGGCAAGACTGCATTCTTTGAACCATTAATCTTGATTTTTCCAATCAAGGGCTTATGGTTACTTCTTACTAATATTTTATGCATTTAATCAAGCGATAGAACTTATCAAGTAAGTATAATAGGTTAGCGGTAAAAGGCAAAATTTTGCTTTTTCTTCTTCTGTCATTCGAGTAGTTGACACTGGGATCCATTTCTTCATCATCATCAAAATGTTATATTTCAACATTACTTTTATGCTGACCAATTTAACTGGATTCTAGTTTCAGCTACTCGAATAACATTTTCGTAGTCGATTCAAAATAGCATAATTAACTACACCTTTCCAAAGATGAGAGACGCGTTGGTACCACCAAAACCAAATGAATTAGAAAGCGCATATTGAATTTTATGCTCTTGAGCTTTAAGTGGTACAAAATTTAAATCACACCCTTCTGAAGGTTTGTGTAGGTTTAAAGTTGGTGGAACAATTCCATTGTTTAATGCAAGGATACTAAATATTGCTTCAACACTTCCTGCGGCACCAAGTAAATGTCCTATAGAAGATTTAGTCGAGGAAACAGGTATTTTATAGGCATAGTCACCGAATAACTGCTTCATTGCTATTACTTCAACTTTATCCCCAAGTTTTGTTGAAGTTCCATGTGCATTGATATACCCAATTTGACTTGGGCTTACTTGTGCACTCCTTAAAGCAAGTTCCATTGCCTTAAGTGCGCCTCTTCCTTCTGGATGTGGTGCTGTGATGTGGTGCGCATCTCCTGTTAACCCATATCCAGTGAGTTCTGCATATATTTTTGCTTTTCTTTTTTTTGCATGTTCATATTCTTCCAGCACTAATATACCTGCTCCTTCGCCCATGACAAATCCATCACGTTCTTCATCCCATGGCCTTGAGGCCTCTTCAGGATTATCATTGAATTTAGTTGATAACGCCTTCATCGATGCAAAACCTGCAATTCCAACTCTGCATAACGCACTTTCTGCTCCGCCTGCAATCATAATGTCAGCTTCACCGAGTTTTATAGCTCTTGCTGAGTTTATAATCGCATGTGCACCTGTTGCACATGCAGTGACCGCTGAGTCATTTGGACCTGTAAATTCGTATTTAATAGAAACATGGCCAGATATTAAATTTATTAGACTTGCAGGAACAAAAAATGGACTGACACGTCTAGGCCCCTTCTCCTGCATGGTAATTACATTTTCCTGAATTGACGGAAGACCACCTATACCAGAACCAATAGCTACACCTATTCGCTCTTTATTAATATTTTTATTTTCCAAAATTAGTGAATCTTCTACTGCCTGAACAGCTGCTGCAATTCCGTAGTGAATAAAACGATCTGTTCTTTTTAGGTCTTTTTCAGAAATATAATCTAGCGGATTAAAACAGCTTTCAGCGTTGTAGGATACCTGCCCTGCAACCTGACAAGCAAGATCAGAAGAGTCGAACCTATCTGTATTGATTGCTTTGATGCCAGATTTACCTTCTTTCAGCTTTGACCAGGTGTTATTAACATCTGCTGCTAGTGGAGTAATTAAGCCAACACCGGTAACTACTACTCTTCTGCTCATTCAACATCAATTGTTTGCTTTGTTTACTACATATTCAACTATCTGTTCCATAGTTTCCATTTTTTGTGCATCTTCGTCAGGAATCTCTATACCAAATTCTTCTTCAGCTGCCATGATTATTTCAACTGCATCTAAACTATCTGTGCCGTGGTCTGAAAGCTTTGAAGAACTACCAAATCCCTCTACATCCTTACTGATGTGCTCTAGTATAATCTTCTTTACTTTTTCTTCTATATCTTCCCTAGTGCTTTTTGCCAATTCGCTCATTTCTTACTAAAAAATAACCTATTCTCTGATGTTATAAGAAATTTTGATGTTTGCAATAGCTTTTATGATTATATAAACTATTAAAAACTTCCTATCTCTTAGCACTCGATAGTTAATAAATTTAAAAATGCTAGACGAAACAACAAAAAATTTGCTTGTTGTAGAAGTGAATAAGCTCTTACCTGAAAATAGCGAGAATAAACTTATATCAGCTATGCGTTATGTGCTTCTTGCTCCTGCAAAACATATACGTTCTTTTTTAGTTATAGCATCTTCGTCGATATTCAACATAAAGGTTGAAAAAGCAATAACAGCAGCAGCAGCAATTGAATTTATTCATGCTTACTCCCTCATTCACGATGATCTGCCATGTATGGATAACAGTGACACCCGCAGAGGCCAGCCAAGCTGCCACAAAAAATTTGGTGAAGCAACAGCAGTACTGGCCGGAGATGCATTACTTACCCTGGCTTTTGAGGTATTATCTTTGTTAAATTGTGAGATCATAAAAGTGCTCTCTCAAGCAATAGGAATGAAGGGAATGGTGGGAGGACAGATTTTGGATATAGATGCAGATTTGAATAAAATAAAGGAAATTCATTTGATGAAAACTGCAAAACTATTTGCGGCTTCATGCGAAATAGGGGCTATAATAGGCAATGCTACAACCAAGGAGCGGAGAGCGTTATATAACTATGGAATAAATCTGGGGCTTATTTTTCAAGCTAAGGATGATATTGAAGATTATGAGCAAGATAAAACAAACAATTTAATGTCCGTGCTTGGCAAAAATGAAATGGAAAACTATATAGATAGTCTCTTTAAACAGGCCTCAGATAATTTAAGTACGCTTTCAGGGAATACTAATGACTTATATGATTTATTGAATCAAGTAAAAAAAGATGGTTAAAAAAATTATATTACAAATATTTATCTTTCTAGTAATGGTTCTCACTTTATCTTCTGTTTTTATAATCACTATTGTTTATATAAATAAAGATAAACCGGAAAAAGAGGACAAGCTTTACGAGATAAATGCCACACATGATGGTTTAACACAGACGATAGCACGTTATCTAGTAAAGCCCATACTTGAATCAGCACTTGATCGCTATATTGAAAAGCATGGGCTAGCAGAATATTTAGAAGAAATAACACAGCAAAAGGAAGAAGAGACGATAAACTTTTATGAAATTACTGAAGGCAGCGGCAGTAAGGCTTTCTGTGGCCAAGAAGTCCTGCTACAAATGTACAAAATATCCAACAATCTGGCAACGCTACTTCCGACTGATGTCAATTTGAAAATAGGTCAGGATTACTTAAAAGAAGTGAGTTTAGGGGTAATAGGTATGAAAGAAGGTGGAGAGCGTGTAGTTACTATTGCCGCTGATGACAACAAAATGAGTTTTAACTCTTATTACATCAAACTGATTGAAGTAAAAGATAAATATCCTGATTCAGTAAATAACTTAATGATTTTTAATGACTTAATTAACAAAACTGGAAAACGAGTAAAATGTGGCGATGAGATATCAGTTCAATATAGCATAAAGAGACATAATGGTGAGTATATAATCAAAGATCAAATAGTGCAGTTTAAGGTTGGTGACAAAAAAATACCACTTGCTATAGAACTTGGAGTTGTGGGAATGAGAGCTGGTAATAAAAGAACAGTTCTTTCTCCACCTGATCTTTTAACTGATGTGTTAACAAAAGGCATAGATTGTGATATTGCAATAATTGATTTAAGCTTGAATTCTACTATTGAAAAATAGCTTAAAGAATTATGAAGTAAGAAAAAATAAAACTTCTTGAGTGCTATATATTACTTAAAGAAAAAGTTTCTTCTAAAGTATAAACTTAGATAAATCAAGCTGCTTTGAAATTGATTCAAGCTTATCTCTTACGTGCTTGCTATCTATAACAAATTTCTCATTATTTTTTTCAGAAGCGATAAAACTTATTTCATCTAAAAGCTTCTCCATGACAGTATGAAGTCTTCTTGCACCTATATTTTCTACTTCTCTATTAACTGTAAAAGCTATTTCAGCTATAGTTTCTATACCATCATCAGTAAACTCAAGTGTTACATTTTCCGTTTTCATTAAAGCTATGTACTGTTTTAACAAACTAGATTCTGGTTCCTTTAATATTTTTATTAAATCCTCTTGAGTAAGCGCCTTAAGTTCCACTCTAATTGGCAATCTACCCTGTAATTCTGGTAAAAGATCAGATGGCTTAGATAAGTGAAAAGCACCAGATGCAATAAATAATATATAGTCTGTTTTTACGGGGCCATACTTAGTTGAAACAGTTGTTCCCTCAAGTAATGGTAACAGATCGCGCTGCACTCCTTCTCTGTTGACTTCACCTTTTATTTCTGTACGTGCTGCAATTTTATCTATTTCATCTAAAAACACTATGCCTTCATTGCTAACAAGATCAATCGCTTCTTTGATTATCTTGTCTTCATCCATTAACCTTTCGCTTTCTTCATTAATCAATATTTCACGTGCTTCTTTCACTTTAACTGTAATAGTTTTTGTTTTTTTGCTCCCATTAAACATCTTGCCCACGATTTCTGTTACGTTCATCACACCAATTTGCCCACCTGGCATACCAGGTATATCAAAAGTGGGTAGCATACCCTTGCTCTCCCTGACGTTAATAGAAACTTCTCCATCTTCAAATTCCTTATTTCTCAGTCTTTCTCTGAAAACTTTTTTGCTTTCCTCGGTTGCATCTTCACCAACCATGGAGTTGACTATTATCTTTTCAGCCAAACCTAAAGCTTTTTTAGTTAAGGCTTTACGTGCTTTTTCCTTAACTAAAACTATTGCTGCGTCAACTAAATCACGTATTATCGAGTCAACATCACGTCCAACATATCCTATTTCAGTAAATTTCGTTGCTTCAACTTTTATAAAAGGTGCACCAGCAAGCTTTGCTAAACGGCGAGCTATTTCAGTTTTACCAACTCCCGTATGGCCTATCATGAGTATATTCTTAGGTATAATCTCTTCACGTAGTGGAAGTGGGACTTTATTTCGACGCCAACGATTTCTGAGTGCAATAGCAACAGCGCGCTTTGCATCATTCTGCCCGATTATAAATCTGTCTAATTCTTTAACTATCTTCTGTGGTGGTAGATCATCTAATAAAGCTTGTGAGCTTTGAATGCTGCTACTTCCTGTACCTTCATTTTCATAGAGGCTATTTTTCTCATTATAGTCATCATTATTATCAAATTGACCTACTACAGATTGACTAGAAAAATTAGCACACAAAGTTCTTGACATATTACTCCTCTATTTTTTCGATAATTAGATTATGGTTTGTATAAACACATATATCGGCAGCTATCTTCATAGCCTTTTTTGCAATCTCCTCTATTGATATTCCTTCAACGTCAATCAAAGCTTTTGCTGCAGATAAAGCAAAATTTCCTCCAGAGCCAATGGCTGCAATGCCATCTTCAGGTTCAAGAACATCACCCGTTCCTGTAATGACCAATGAAATGGACTTGTCTGCCACGATCATCATAGCTTCTAATTTTCTTAGATATTTATCCATTCTCCAGTCTTTTGCAAGTTCAACACATGCCCTCATTAACTGTCCTGGGTGCTTATCAAGTTTAGATTCTAGCCTTTCGAAGAGAGTAAATGCATCAGCTGTTGCTCCAGCAAAACCGGCAATTACGGAATCACCAGAAAGACGCCTAACTTTTTTTGCTCCAGATTTTATAACGGTATGGCCTAGCGAGACTTGCCCATCACCTATTACTACTACATTTTTGTCTCTTCTAATTGACAGTATAGTAGTACCATACATTTTACTGCTGTCATGATGAATCATTTTTTTGTTATTTTAATTCGTTATATTATATTAAGATTATAACTTATAATATAGTACTTTTCTTATAACATTTAAAGTGTAGATGCAAAACATAATTCATCCAAATCTGGAAAAAGATATAAATAATTGGTTCAAAACAAAATTTAATGGTTTTACATTACCATTTTATAGCTCCATAGATCTTAGGAATTCAGGCTACAAAATTGCTCCAGTAGACGCCAATTTATTTCCTGCAGGGTTTAATAACCTAAGTGAAGTATCAAAAGCGATAGCAGCAAAATTGATAAAAAGCTACTTCGAAACAAAACAATATAAAAAGGCCCTTATAATACCGGAGAATTACACACGAAATAAAATGTATATAGAAAATGTATTTGCTATAGAAAAGGTACTGCAACTCGCAGGTTTTGAAACTAGAATTGGCCTCTTTCATAATGAAACGTACAATTTAATAGAACAGTATGAAACTGTTGTGAAAGAAAACTCTTTGCTGAAGACAACTTCAGGATTTGTGCCTGATATTATTATACTGAATCGTGATATGACGAGCCACATTCCAGACACGCTAGAAAACGTAAAACAAGAGATAGTGCCAAGTCCATTATATGGCTGGCACAGTAGGCAGAAATTTCAATATTTTGAAATCTATCAAAAATTAGTGTCCGAATTTTGTGGCGAATTTAAAATGGACCCATGGCTTATTTCTGTGCTTACAGAAAGCTGTAATGGAGTTGACTTTAATGATGATTCATCACTAGGAGCAGTAGCGACTAAAGTTGACCAAATATTATCTCTAGTGCAAAAAAAATATGAGGAATATGAAATAAAAACACAACCTTACGTTTTTATCAAAGCAAGCAATGGCACATATGGAATGGGCATTATAACAGCAACAAGTGGAAAGGAAATATTAAATCTCAATAAAAAAAAGCGTCATAAAATGAAAAAGATAAAAGAAGGAATAGCAATCAATAGTGTTATTATACAAGAAGGTGTACCAACTATTGACATATTTAAAAGTAGTTCTGCAGAACCGCTAATATACTATATAGGAGATACTCCAACATGTTACTTATACCGATGTAATAGCAGGAAAGATGTATATTCTAGCTTGAATTCCACTGACTGTGAATTTTATGACATCAGCCAAGAAAATAAAACTTTGCCACTTTGGAATATTGTTAGCAAATTAGCAGTGCTAGCATTGGCAGTAGAAATTAAGTCTTTTCATCTCTAATAATTAATTTCTACAATGCTGCCATTATGCTGAATATGGTGAGCGTCATCAAGTCCAGTAGAAGGATCAGTACCATTATTAGGTTGATTGACAAACTTATCGATGTTTGATACTAGATATGCTATGCTTAGTATCAAACTGACCGTAACAGTTAAGTTGAAATTATAGATTATGCCACCACCCAAGTCTATTGGTATGGTTGGAAGTTCCATTCTTTTTAATATGAAGCTTAACAAGCCCAATGACAAAGCGAATGTGCTAAAAATAACTTCTTTGCCATATTTAGCAGACTTTTCAGAATCCTTATTATCTAGATACTTCTTCCATGTATAATAACAGTTTATGCATTCTGAAAATAGAAATAGAACTGCTGATGTTAAGCTAATATAACTTATTACATCCTTGTTGTTTCTAGCTAAGAAATGAATGATTTTTGTCTGCATCAATATTCCTATGACACAGTTTGCCAAGAAGGCTAAGCTACCCACAACCTGTATTGGTTTTTCAGGTTCATTTCCCCCTTTACCATTCTGAAGTTTTTTAGATTTATATCCAGCTAGATTTAGCCCAAGATGAAGAGCAAATATTATTGATGTTGGTAGTTTTATGAACTTAGAAATATCTAATACAGTGCAAATATTGGATCTGTTGTTATCAATAAACTCGCAACAGAATTGCAATGAAATTTTACACAATATGCCTGTTAAACCTACTGCAATACAATACATCTTTCTAATATCATGATTGTGAGCATCATGTATACTTTCTATAAATGTATTTGGCTTACCTTTTGGCATAAGTAGATAATAAAATAATAACTTTTTAATATTATACTATAAAAATCTAAAAAGAAAAGTGCTATAAATCAGTACTTTGAGAGTGATCTAAACATAAATCGGCCAAGCACTTGATAAATAAGAGATCAGTACTGAGAGTTGGTACGCGAAAGTAATATCCGTCTTTGATAATTGCTTTATACTCTATATCAAGTTCAACCAGTGTTTCAGAATGCTCAGAAACAAAAGATATAGGTGATAAAACTACAGGTATATTATCGTCTTTTGCGCGTGATAGCTCACTTTCAGTGCTAGGCTCCAACCATTTTACAGGGCCAACCTTACTCTGATAACATATTCCCCAATCAAGATCTTCAATATTCAATTTTTTTACTATTAATTTTACTGTTTTTTCTATCTGTGAAGCGTAAGGGTCGCCTTTTTTAATGATACTAAGAGGTAAGCTATGAGCCGAGAATAGGACTCTTGGCTTACCGATTTTGCTAGCTAATTTATAATATTTAGACGTCAGATTAACATGAGCTTCAATAAAGTCTTCATTGTCATAATAATGGTGAATTGTTTTTGTGTTACATTCCAGTTTGGCATTTTTTTGCCAATTCTCGATGGATGATAGAGTTGTGGTGGTTGAATATTGCGGATATAGTGGTAACAGAATGATTTCGTCAGGATCGAATTGCTTTACGCTTTTAACAACTTCATCAGCAAATGGATGCCAATAACGCATGCAGATGAATATCTTATATACATGGTTTCCATTTTCATTTAATTTTAGTTCTAAAGCATCAGCTTGTGCTTTCGTATTCTCCAAGATTGGCGATTTACCTCCAATGTGCTCGTATATTTCTTGTGCAGTACTTTCTCGCCTTTTGGAGATAAACTTTGCTAAAAGAAAGCGGAAAGGATTGGGTAGATTGACTATTCTTCTATCATAAAATAGATTAAACAAGAAAGGACGTACTGCACTTAGTGAATCAGGTCCGCCTAGGTTAAATAAGATTACTGCCTTCTTCACTGACAGCACCTTTCTTCAGGTTTGCCTATAAAATCAGCTACACACCCATCAAGTTTAGTTACAGGCACTAAATTTCTCACACTAGCATACAATAGATGGCCAGATCTCTTCACGTTACTCTGTGTAGATACAAAGTTTCTATCAAAAACCACATCAACACAAAAACTTGGCACTGCTTCAAAAAGTTCAACAGCAGCCAAAGATATCATTATGCAGCTTTGTAGAGCCTTCAGAAGAACCGTAAAGGGGAAAAGTAAAACTTTAACGAAAAGAGAGGTACTACTTGTTTCATTCAGTAGTTGCCCTTGGTTAGGCGAACTATACTCGATATGTTTCCTGTTTTGATCAAAAATAGGAAATTTTATAGTATCCTTCTTAAATCCCTTATCTATTTCTTCTCTACTATGATCGGTGATCTTTTCTAGTAACTTCTCACGCAAATGCCAAGTTCTTACAACAAAACATGTGGCAATCATCAACGCAGCACATAAAAGTGCACATTGCATGAGGCTCATACTTCCTATCATAGCTGGCAGTACAAAACAAACAAACGGTGCTACGGTGATCATTTCAAAAAATGGAATGATGTTCCTTTTCATCGCAAAAACAGCACCTTCTCTTAGAGGATTGTGTTGCTGATTAGAGTTTTTTTCTTGTGCAATAAAACGACCATCTGTATCCTCAGCAAGTGCAAGCTTAGAAGCCTGCCTTTTGTTAAACTCTCCAGCATTTCCCTTTTGTTGAGGATTAGTAGAAGAGGTGGATTTATACATGCTATATTCTAAATGACTCAAAAATGCCAAATTAAAAGTTAAAAACCCTTTTGTCCCGCAAAAAATTGATGACTTAAGATTATTTGCTAGCTTTTTACGACAGTAACCCATACAATATCTCCTTGATGGTTTATTCTTAACTATAAGTGAAAAATTGCTTTTATCAAATCAAAGTTTATAATAAAATAAATCTATAAATATACGATCTTAATATAAGGAAATAATATGGCAATTGAGAGAACACTTTCAATATTAAAACCTGATGCAGTAAAAAATAATATTACAGGCAGTATAAATTCTTACATTGAAAAATCTGGACTAAAAATTATAGCACAAAGAATGATGATGCTGACAAAAAAACAAGCAGAGCTGTTTTATGAAATTCATAAGGATAGGCCTTTTTTTGGAGAGTTGGTGGAATTTATGACTTCTGGGTCTGTGATAGTTCAAGTTTTAATCGGTGAAAATGCAGTCAGTAAATACAGACAAATCATGGGTGCTACAGATCCAAAACAGGCAGATAAAGGTACAATTAGGGGTGATTTTGCTAATGATATTAGTGAAAATAGAGTGCATGGTTCTGATAGTCTAGAGAACGCTCATAGAGAAATAGCTTTCTTTTTTGCTGAATGTGAATTGGTGTAGTTTTACTTTTTTACATATTAAATTTCTGAGTTTTATGTTGAACTGTATAATATTAGCCCAATTTTTAGTTTAAGCAATATTAAGGGAAAGCTTTTTCATGCACTATAGATAATATTTAAAATGGATCATGTTGTTAACGCTTATAATAGATCTGAAGCTTCTATAGTTAGAGGAGAAGGAGTATATCTCTTCGATAAGGATGGTAAAAAATATTTAGACTTTGCTGCAGGAATTTCTACAACCTCTCTAGGGCATTGTCATCCATACATTACAGATAAACTGAAGGAGCAACTAGATTCATTATGGCACTGCTCTAATATTTTTACTATTCCTCAGCAGGAAAGGCTTGCTCAGCGTTTAACAGAACTTACCTTTGCCGATAAAGTTTTTTTCTGCTCAAGTGGACTTGAAGCAACAGAAGCTGCAATTAAATTTATTCGCCGCTATTTCTACTTAAATGGACAAGAAAAGCGCAGTCACATCATTACAATTGAAGGAGGTTTTCATGGCCGCAGTATTGCTGCAATTTCAGCTGGGGGAAATGAAAAATCACGCGAAGGTTTTGCTCCACTCCTTTCTGGTTTTGATAAAGTTCCAAGAAATAACATTGAAGCATTAGAAAAGAAAATCAATAGCGAAACAGCTGCCATATTTTTAGAGCCCATACAAAGTGAAGGCGGAGTACATCCATTGGACGTAGAGTATCTTAAAAAAGTAAGAGAGATAACAAAAGCTCAAGGAATAATTTTATGCTTTGATGAAGTGCAATGCGGATATGGACGGATTGGCTCTCTATTTTACTATCAAAATATAGGAGTTGAACCTGATATGCTCACTTGTGCGAAGGCTATGGGTAATGGGTTTCCTCTGGCTGCATGTTTAGTAAAAGATTATATAGCAGAAGCAATCACTCCAGGAACTCATGGGTCAACTTATGGAGGTAATCCACTTGCTATGACTGTTGGTAATGCAGTACTCGATGTAATGCTAAAGGAAGGCTTTTTTGACCATGTTAAGAAGGTCAGTAAATATCTAAAAGAAAAGTTGTTGCCTTTGACTGAAGAATTTCCGAAGATCGTTTCAGAAGTTCGTGGGGAGGGTTTATTGATAGGGATAGAGCTTAGAGTACCGTTGGCTGATAAAATTGTTAAACAATCTCTTGACAAAGGCTTAATAATGACTAAAATTTTAAATAATAGGGTAATAAGAATAACTCCTCCACTTGTTGTTGAGAATATGCATGTGAATGCAGTGTGTGATATATTTCATGATTTATTTTTTTTATATTAAAGATATATAGACTTGCAAATGCTTCTTACAACATATAAAATCAACTCTGTTTCTATATCGCAATAACATCATACTTTAATGGATTGGTTATTGATTTCAGTATTGTCAGCAATTTTTTTCTTATTGATTTTATCGTTTTTGTTCTCAGGAGCAGAAATAGGGTTAACCTCAATTAGCCGATCCCGAGTGAATAAACTAAAGCTAGAAGGTAACAAAAAAGCCAAGATAATAGAGCTTTTGTTAGGTAAAAAAGAATTAACAATAGGAACAATATTACTGTGTAATACAATTATTAACATTACTTGCTCTGCTTTATTTACAGTAATATTTATAAATTCTTTTGGGAGTGAGGGCATATTTCTTTCAACATTCATGATGACGTTTTGTATTTTGCTATTTTGTGAAGTTTTACCAAAAACTTACGCCATGCAAAATCCTGAAAAATTTACATTACTTTCTGCTTATTTTATGCTGTTTTTTGTCAAGGTTCTTTCTCCATTGACATTAGGCATTCAGTTTATTGTCAATATCATTCTGAAGTTATGTGGGCTTCATAAGAATAGGGAGGTAATATCTGCAGCAGATGCAATGCGTAATATGATTACTCTTCACCGCAGTGAGGGCACTATGTTACAACAGGATTTAGATATGCTAAATAGTATACTTGATTTGGCTGAGACAGAAATATCACAAATTATGACCCACAGGAGAAACTTATTTTCTCTTGATATAGATCGAAACAAAGAAGAGTTAATAAGAGAGATTTTAACCAGTAGCCATAGCAGAGTACCTTTATGGCAAAAAGAACCAGATAATATTGTTGGAGTGGTTCACGTGAAAAATCTAATAAATGCCTTGCGTGAAAAGGATAATAAAATAGAGATTGCCAAAGTTATGTCAAAGCCTTGGTTTATACCAGAAAGTACGCCACTCAGTGTACAACTTCACAACTTCCGTAAAAACAGGAAACACCTTGCATTTGTTATTGATGAGTATGGAGCACTACAGGGAATCGTAACTCTTGAGGATATACTGGAAGAAATAGTTGGAGAAATTTCAGATGAACATGATTTGATCACAGAGAATTTTATAAAAAAGATATCCGATAATATGTATCACATAGAAGGAAAATCTACTATTAGGGATATTAATAGACAGTTACATTGGGATCTTCCTGATGAAGAAGCTACAACTCTAGCAGGTATGATTGTAAACGAGATAGAGCGCATTCCTGAAGAAAATGAAGAGTTTTCCATGTACGGTTTTTACTTTAAGATTTTAAAAAAAGATAAAAATATTATTACTATGATTGAAGTACAAGTAAAAACTGATAATACTGTAGTAGCAATTAATTAGTTGGGTTCTATGGAAGATACAGTAAAAATAACGGCTGAAGATTTGAAGAGCTATATAGAGAGAATCGAAAAACTTGAACAAGAAAAGAGGGATGTGCAAGATCACATTCGTGATGTATATGCAAAAGCTGCAGATGAAGGTTGGGATATAAAAGTGATGAAACAGATTATTAGGCTAAGAAAGATGGATGATGATGACAGGGAGGAACAGGAAATATTACTTGATACCTACAAACGTGCATTGGGAATGAATTACGAAGGTGAATAGTAGGATTGTAATTGGAATAAGTGGAGCATCTGGTTCTATTTACGGTGTACGGATTCTAGAGGCACTAAAAAATACCAATCATGAAACTCATTTAGTGATCAGCAGTGCTGGAAAAATAACTATAGCTCATGAGATTAAAGAAAAACTTGAAGATATTATGTCGCTTGCAGATTTTTACTATTCTGAAGAAAAAATAGGAGAAAAAATAGCAAGCGGCTCATTTAAAACCTCAGGTATGGTTATTGCTCCATGTTCTATGAAAACAATGTCTGAAATAGCATCGGGGGTGACTTCCAATCTATTAACAAGGGCTGCAGATGTAACTCTAAAAGAAAGAAGAAAATTAGTTCTTATGGTGCGAGAATCTCCACTACATCTTGGACATCTCCGAAATATGTTAAAACTAACGGAGATGGGAGCAATTATTGCTCCGCCGATGCCTGCTTTTTATATTAAACCAAAATCTTTGGATGATATTGTAAATCATGCTGTTGGTAAAGTATTGAATTTATTTGATATCTCATTACCTGACTTCAAGGAGTGGCAAGGAAATGTCAATTATTATTAACGGTAAAAAAATAGCAAATGATCTCTGTGAGGAGCTATCAAAAAAAATTGATATTTTAAAGAAAGAGTATAATGTTTTTCCTTGTCTTAAAGTAATTCTTGTGGGTAGCAATCCAGCAAGTCAGGTCTACGTTCGTAATAAACAAAGAAAAGCAGAATCAATAGGCATAAGTTCTGAAACTATTGTTTTGCCTGATAGTATCTCAGAAGATGAATTGATTGAAAAAGTTAATACATTAAATGAAGATTCATCTGTGCATGGAATTTTAGTTCAGTTACCTTTACCAAAGCACATCAGTGCAAGCAGAATAATTAATACAGTAAGTGTTGAAAAAGATGTAGATGGCTTTCATGATGAGAATGTTGGCAGGTTAGTTAAAGGTGAAAAAAATTGTCTGATACCTTGTACTCCCAAAGGTTCTTTGCATTTAATTAAGTCAGTTGAAAATAATCTGTCCGGTAAAAATGCGGTAATCATTGGCAGATCAAATATTGTGGGTAAGCCAATGTTTCACCTATTGTTGCAAGAAAATTGCACTGTTACCATCTTGCATTCACAAAGTAGGGATTTAGCTGATTATTGCTCTAAGGCGGATATAGTAGTTGCAGCAGTTGGAAAGCCAAATTTTGTTCAACCAGATTGGATAAAAAAAGGTGCAATAGTGATTGATGTTGGCATAAATAGCATTAACATAGGAAATCAAAGTAAGCTTGTGGGTGATGTTGACTTTGAGGGAGTAAAAGAAAAAGTCAAAGCTATTACTCCAGTGCCTGGTGGAGTTGGCCCGATGACAATAGCATTTCTTATGATGAACACTGTAATTGCTGCTTGCTTGCAGCGGGGAGTTGATGCTTCTGATTTCATTAATTGAGGGCATAAGAAAAATAGATACCCGTCTCTAGATAATAACATCGAATTTTTATCCAAATAGCAAACCTCTTTGCAGGATTATCTTATTCACTACAAGAAATATGCAATTTAGAACATTAAAAATTATAACGTATGCCTACTTCTATGATTGCATCTGGTATTTGTACTGGTGGCTTGAAGGCACTTAATTGCCCACTTGCAGCAATAGCAACTGTAGCAACTATCTGCGGAGTAAATTCATAATCAACACCTACCTTTAGTTTATAGGAAATAGAACTCAGTATTTTGTCTACTAAAGATGGATCAGACGTTTCATCAGCAGCTAGTAGAGCTGGAGCTTCTTGACTCTTTTCTTCCTCTTTCTTTGTATTATCGTTTTCTGTAACATCTTCATTCGTAATTCTACCTGAATCATCTTTATTTGCAACATTTTTGCCTTTAGTTTCACCTGTACTACTGCCACCTAAGCCAAAAGAAGGCAATACTTGGATATATCCACCCAGTCCTATACTGGCATATAATTTAATGGGATCAATTTCAAGATCAGGATAGTAACGGTAATTCGCCAACAAGCTAGCTCCTACTTTCCTTTTTTGTTTATCAGTTATATCACTTATGTTGGCAAGAACCTCAAGTTCAAATTTAGAATTTTTGTCATAATTATAACCAAAAACAACGCTAGGTTTCATTTTAAAAGTATCACCCCATCCAGCACCAAAGTTTAAACCTACATAGTACTGATCTTCGTACCGATCTTCGTACCGATCTTCTAACTCACTTGCACTACTACTAGCTGTACTTGCTAAAGATGAAGCAAGCAATATAGCAAACAATTTTTTCATTTTCATATTACTCATATGTAACATTCCTTAAAACATACTAAAATAAGTGTTCAAACATGCTAGCAGCAAGTTTTGAGCATTGCTTATGGTTACACCTAAACATGTACACAATGCCATCCAGCATTAAAAACTATAACGTACTCCTACTTCCAGCATCGCATCTGGTATTTGTTTTGCTTTTAAACTACTCAGTTGCCTGCCTACGGTTAAAGCAGCTGTACCAACTATCTGTGGAGCAACTTCATAATCAACACCAACCTTCAGTTTGTACGAAATAGCACCCAGTATTTTATCTAGTGTTTCAGTGCCAACAATGTCAAAAGGATATACTTGTAGATGTCCTCCTAAACCTCCACTGACATATAGTTTCACAGGATCAATGTCAACGTCAGGATAATAACGGTAATTTGCTAATAAACTAGCTCCCATTTTCTTGTCTGCTGCACCAAACATATCACTTACGTCGGTGAGAATCTCAAGTTCAAACTTAGAGCTTTTATCATAATTATAACCAAAAACTAAGCCAGGTTTTATTTTTAATCCAGTACCCCATCCACCACTAAAGTTTAAACCTGCGTAGTACTGCTCTTTTGCACTATTACTAGCTGCTTTATTACTAGCTGCACCTGCTAGAGATGAAGTGAGCAACACAGCTAAAACACACAATCCTTTTATTTTCATATAACTACCCATACAAAAAAATATATAATGCACAAGTATATATCCTTTATATTAAAAAAGATATAATCTCATATCAAAAAAAGTATACCTACGAAATTAGGGACATGCTACTCAAAATTTTTATATAACTATGTTTACTACCTTATTTGGTACAGCATATATAGTGCGAATTTTGCTTTGATCGATTTTGTTAGATACAGAATCTGTTGCTATTTTCTTCAATTTTTCTTGAGGTAAATCAGTTGCCACTTCAATGGTCGCACGTAACTTTCCATTGATCTGCACTGCTACAGTTACCATATTATCAATTAGTAGTGATTCATCAGCTTTTGGCCAAGGCTTTAGATATAGCATACCTTTGCCTCCTATTTCTTGCCATAAATTTTCAGCTAAGTGTGGCATGAATGGCTCAATTACTCTGATTAGTATGCATATACCTTCATCAATAAGAGATTTTCCAGTTTTTACGTCTATTTCAGCTATTAAATTTGTCATTTCACGAAACTTTGCTACCACACAGTTTAATCTGCAGTTTTCCAAGTCATCTGTAAGTCCGTGTAAGAGTTTGTGGATTTTTTTTCTGTACTCTAGGAGTTTACCTACAATGTTTTCATTATCATAGTGTATGTTTACGGGCCTAAGTTGCACTACCATACGCCACAATTTATTTATGTAGCGAAAACAACCTTCCACGCCATCATCAGACCATTCCATATCTTTTTCTGGGGGGGTATCGGATAATACAAACAAACGAGCAGTATCAGCACCGTATTTTTCTATGATAAAGTTTGGGTCAACTGTATTCTTCTTTGACTTACTCATCTTTTCGACTTTTCCAACTTGGATCTTAGCACCCTTCGCAATCAACTCTTTTGCTTCTTCGGGAAAGAGCCATTTGCCATTCTCATCTTTATAAGTTATATGGCAGACCATTCCTTGAGTGATTAAAGTAGAGAAAGGCTCTTTAACGTCAAAATAGCCACATTTAGTTAAAGCACGGCAGAAAAACCTTGAGTAAAGCAAATGTAGAATTGCATGTTCTATTCCACCTATGTAATAATCAACAGGCATAAAACGATTACAAGTATCTTTATTAATCGATTTATTTTCACTGCAAAATGCAGCAAAATACCAAGAAGATTCAAAAAAAGTGTCAAATGTATCAGTTTCACGTTCTGCTTGCTTTCCGCACTTTGGACAATCAACAAATTTCCAGGTTGGGTGCTTATCCAGGGGATTACCACCACTTGTAAATTCTACATCCGTTGGTAGAACAACAGGGAGGTCTTTTTCTGGAACTGGAACAATTCCACAATCTTTACAATGTATAATAGGTATAGGACATCCCCAATAACGTTGCCTTGAAATTCCCCAATCGTGTAGACGATAGTTTATTGTTTTCTTACCTATTCCTTTTTCTTCAAGTTTTTTTATGATTACTTTTTTTGCCTCATTAATCATTAGTCCGTTTAAGAATTCAGAATTGAACATCACTCCATCACCGAAGTACGGTTCTTTTAAGATCTCTGTGCTCTCTTCACAAACTACAGGAATAATCGGTAAACCATACTTCTGTGCAAATTCAAAATCACGCTGATCATGTGCAGGGCAACCAAAAATCGCACCTTCTCCATACTCCATCAACACAAAATTCGCTATATAAAGTGGTAATTCTTTATCAAGAAATGGGTGTTTTACGTTTAATCCAGTGTAAATTCCTATTTTTTCATCATTCTCCCCCTTTGCCTTCATATTACCAATAAAGTCTCTTATTTCTTTGTCCTTAAGGTCTTGTACAATAGGGTGCTCTGCTCCTACTGCAAGAAAAGAAGCTCCAAATAAAGTATGAGGAGAAGTTGTAAAAATCTTTAACTTCTTATTCAAGCCAACTATTTCAAAATCTATAGTTGCCCCTTCAGATTTTCCTATCCAGCGCTCTTGCATAGTTTTGACTTTTTCTGGCCAATTTTTTAAACTTTGCAAACAATGAAGCAAATCTTCAGCAAAATCAGTAATCTTTAAAAACCATTGGAATAACTTACGTTTTTCAACAACTGCACCTGATCGCCATCCTTTTCCATCAACCACTTGCTCATTTGCAAGCACTGTTTGGTCCACTGGATCCCAATTAACCCACGACTCTTTTCGATAGGTAAGACCATGCTTTAAAAAATCCAGAAAAAATTTCTGTTCGTGTTTGTAATAATCAGGCTCACATGTGGAGAGCTCACGATCCCAATTGTATGAAAGACCTATAGATTTTAGCTGCGCGCGCATATTATCTATATTATCTTGTGTCCATGCTGCAGGGTTAATGTTATTGTCCCTTGCTGCATTTTCAGCTGGTAATCCAAACGCATCCCAGCCAATTGGGTGCAAAACCTCAAATCCACGAGCTCTCTTGTAACGTGCTATAACATCTCCTATTGCATAGTTACGCAGGTGCCCCATATGAATCTTACCAGATGGATATGGAAACATTTCCAACACGTAACATTTCTTCTTTTTACTATCTTTGCTTACAGAAAAATCCCACTTATTTTGGTAGAATTTTTCAACGTTTTTAAAATCATATTTCATAAATTCAATCACAGTTTATATGTACTAAAGGATCGACTGCTTGACCATTATGTCTTATTGTGAAACACATCTGCGGATCTTTATCTTGTGTGCTTGATTTACCTGCAGATCCAATTACTTGACCTTGTTTTACTTTATCACCAATTTCAACTTGTATGTTTTTTAAATAGGAGTACATAGTCATGTAATTATCTTTATGTTCCACTATAATTAAATTTCCGTACCACCTCAGGCCTTTGCCTACGTATATTACTTTGCCAGGTGCAGAAGCAATAACCTTTGTTCCACTTTGAGCAGTAATTTTTATGCCATCTTGACATATTTTATCAGAAGAGGTAACTGCACCTTTAACCGGTATTACAAATTTACACATGCTTTGTGCATTATTGTTATATACCTTATCTACAAAGGCTTTTCTACTTTCTTTTCGCAGCGAAGAATCAACATTTTCTTTAATCAAATGATACTCCCTTGTGTACTCTAGGTCTCTTTTCCCATAAAATTCTTCGCCTTTAAGTAGTACAGGTGCAGGTTTTTGCAGGCCACAGCTTGTCAGTATTGCTGATAATATAAAGAACAAGGCTATACGACACATACACTTATCTCTAGATATATCAACTTTCACAAAACTTTATAGTGTTTTTCGTCTATTTATTACTTTCTTCATTTATTTTATCAGTCAAATAGTCTCTTAAATCGGTAAGTTCTTTCAACAAATTTCTTGAATAATGATCAATTCTTACATCGTTACCAAATTCCTTTTGTACTCCTTTTATTGTATATCCTTTGTCATATAGCATATATTTTATTTTCTTTATTGCCTCTATACACTTATGATCATATAGTCTTCTTCCCTTCCGTTTTATGGGTTTAATTTGATGGAATTGACTTTCCCAGAATCTTAAAACATGCTGCTCCAAATGTAGTTCTTCAGCTACTTCTCCAATTGTGTAAAATAATTTTTCCTTATTCATCGGTTGTTTATTAATTTCTTCATCATTTTTGAAGGTCTAAAAGAAATTGATTTTCTCGCTTTAATTACTACCCTTTCCGATGTCTTTGGTATATTTCCTGGTCTTTCTTTCTTGTTTTTAACCAAAAATGTTCCAAATGAAGATATTTTTACTATTCCATCCTTTGCTAAGCTCGTTTTTATCTCATCCAATATGTCATCTATTATTGCAATAGAGTCTTCTTTCGATAATCCAATTTCCTGGTTTATACATTCAGCTATTGTTGCCTTAGTTACTGTTGTGTCTTTTGTTGTCATAATTTATTACAGTATGTTAATATAATATAACAATCGACTCAAGATTCAGCTACTTTATTTTTATAGTATGTTTCTTTTGTAGCATAATTAAAAATACTAGCAAATGTTAACATTGCAAATATTGTGAAAAGCGCCATTTGATGATCTGAAAAAAGTGCTAAAATTGACACTAAAATTCCACTCATAACAAACATAAATCCATTGATAATGGATGATGATGTGCTAATATACTTCTGCTCAACAATCTCACTACCAACAGTAAAATTAAGCATATGTCCTCCTGCAAAAAAACCAAACATTAACATACAAAAGTATATAATATGAACTGTTAAATTACCGCATAGTAAAATAATAGCTGAAATACTTTGCAATGTGGCAAAAGCAGAGATTACGTGCCTTCTATTTTTAAATAGATTTGAGATTAGATCTGCAATTGGAGCACCAACTGCAAGACCAAGCCACAATATTGCAGTTGCCATACCTAACTCCATTGTATTGAGTTCTAAGTTGCTTAGTAACCTTGGTGCCCACAGCATATTAAGCGCTAAAAATGTTCCAAAAGTGATAGCACCCACTATTGAGGTTATCCAGATATCTCTTAATTTTAGCACTGTTAGTACAGAACATATTACTGTTTTTATAGAGCTCTTTATTGTGTATTCCCCCAAATTTTTTTTTGAAAGTCCTTTCGGATAAAAAAACATAAGTACAAATATCGATACGCCAAATAATATTACGCATACAATAAGATTTTTCCAATCTGCACCTTCGGCAAGCAAGCTAGAGAAGCACATTTGAATCATCAAAGCAGAAAGACTTGAAATTGTCTGCACTAGTGAGAACATCAGTCCAAATTGAGTAAGGGGAAAATATGTGCTACTTACATGAGCAGCGCCAATAAAACCAAACGATGCTCCAATTGCGATCAAAAATTGAGATAAAATTAAATGGGCAAAATTGTCACTCTTGATAAGGACAAAAAAACCAAAGAGCATGATTGACAATGAGAAAAAATAAATTTTTTTGCTGGAAAAAACATTAAACATTGCCCCACTAAAAAATTGTGAGATAGCAAAAGTCCAAGTATATGCTGAATTAGCTAGTGCAACTTGCGCGATTGTGAGCCCAAGTTCTTTTTCAAGATTCACGCTTATAAAGGTGTAGATTATCTGCATATTGCTGAATACAACAATCAAGTTACTGATTAGCCAAATGAACCAAGCTTTATTTTTCATAAGATTTTTTATAAATAGTTCATTGATAATAAACCTCTTTTAGGCTCTGATTATTGTTAAAACAGTTGCAATTATAGTATGATATAAAAGCTATGAAACAACAAATTTGTTGTGAGATTTAATTTGTTAGAGTCTGTACATAATCTCAAGAAAGGAATAAATTCAACAATCATCATCTATAAGATAAAGGTGAAAATTTGAAATTATCATGAACTGGCTCATTTTTCTGCCACTCGAATGATGTTCTTTCAATTGTTGGTAAATCAAAGTCAGTTTAGCTATTAATTATTCATCTTTTTTCTAATTATGCAGTGGATCTATTATTAAACCTTTCAATAATACTTTTTATTTTTGCTGCCTCTTCAAACTCTAAATTTTCAGCATGCTTCAACATTTGCTTTTTCAAACTGTTTAGATCATCCTTATTAAAATTCTCAACTACCACTTTTTCCTGTAGAGTATTTGATATAGGCTTTATTATAGTTTTTGGTACAATATTATGTAGTGTATTATGCTCTGTCTGTTTCTTTCTTCTCCTTTCAGTTTCTTTCAGTGCACGATCCATAGAATTAGTAATTTTGTCTGCATATAAAATTACTCTGCCTTCAACATTTCGTGCAGCACGACCTATCGTTTGAATGAGCGAAGTCTCTGATCGTAAAAACCCTTCTTTGTCAGCATCTAAAATTGCAACCAATCCACACTCGGGAATATCAAGACCTTCCCGCAATAAGTTAACGCCAACAAGAACATCTATTTCTTTCGATCTTAATTTGCATATAATTTCAATTCTCTCCAGTGCACCAATATCTGAATGTAGGTAAGTTACTTTCATACTGAGCTCACTCATATGCTCAGCTAGTTTTTCAGCCATTTTTTTTGTCAATGTGGTAATTAGAATACAAAACCCTTTTTTTATCGTCACTTGTGCCTCATGAATCACATCATCAACCTGACTCCCTGTTGGTTTTATGATGCAGATGGGATCTGTCAGTCCTGTTGGGCGGATAACTTGCTCTATAAATGCGTGATTAGTCTTTTCTAATTCATATTTTCCTGGAGTAGCCGAAACGTAAATAGTCTGTGGCCGTATTGCCTCCCACTCTTCCAATTTTAATGGACGGTTATCAAAAGCAGAAGGTAGCCTAAAACCATAATCTATCAATTTCTTTTTACGTGCTTCATTACCGCTATACATTGCACCTATCTGGGGAACGGTTACATGGCTTTCATCAACAAATAAAATTACATCTTTAGGTAAATACTCAAACAATGTAGGTGGTGGATCTCCGGCTTTCATTCCGTAAAGATAACGCGAATAATTTTCAATACCTTTACACACTCCCGTTGCCATCATCATTTCAATATCAAAATTAGTACGCTGCTCAAGGCGTTTTGCTTCAACAATTTTGTTCTGTGAATAGTAATAATCCAGGCGTTCATGTAGTTCTTTTTTAATCAATTGAACTGCTTGCAAAAGAGTCTCACGTGATGTAGTGTAATAGCTATTTGGAAAAATGGTGACTGTATCTATGCGTCTGATAATATTGCTGTTCATGGCATCAATCTCAGAAATTTCCTCTATTTCATCACCAAACAATGATAAACGCCAAGCTTTATTTTCATAATAGGCAGGAAATATATCAATAATATCGCCGCGCACTCTGAAATATCCTCGCTCAAATCTGACATCAGAACGTTTATATTGGAGATTAACTAAATTATTCAGAAAGTCATTAACATGAATCTTATCTCCAGCACTTAAAGTCAAGGTCATGCTGAGATAGCTCTCAGGCGAACCAAGACCATATATACAAGAAACACTCGCAACTACAATCGTGTCCCTACGCTCCAAAAGAGAGCATATAGCAGAATAGCGTAGCATATCAATTCTTTCATTTATTAAAGAGTCTTTTTCAATATAAGTGTCTGTTTGTGGTGAATAAGCCTCAGGCTGATAATAATCATAATAAGAAATGAAGTATCCAACAGCATTGTGAGGGAAAAATCCTCTCATCTCCTCGTAAAGCTGCGCCGCTAAAGTTTTATTATGTGCCATAATTAACGCAGGCCTGTTTGTTCTTGCAATAACATTTGCCATAGTAAAAGTTTTTCCAGAGCCAGTTACTCCAAGTAAAACCTGATCTCTTTTTTTGTTATTTAGTCCTTCAACTAAACTATCTATTGCTTGTGGTTGATCCCCAGCTGGCTGAAAATTTGTAACTATTTGAAATGCCATAATCCCTATACTTTCATAATATATTTATCATTACATAATACACATGATATTATGAGTAAGGTATAAAAACGAGCGTAAATGAAGTTCTATTTTCCTTTTTTATAGAGTTGGCTCCAAACTCTATTGTTAGTGAGAACAAAAAATACCGTCAAAATTATAAAATATGTCACTATTTTTAGCCCAAGTTTATGTCGGCGCTCCAGTTCTGGCTCTGCTGCCCATTGTAAGAAATTTACCACATCATATGCCATATTTTCAACTGTGGCTTGCCTTGTACCATCATATTCTACCATTCCTTCAGAGAGTGGTGGTGCCATAGCTAACCTGCCTGTTGAAAAATATGGATTAAAATATAAACCGTTCTCATCATGTTCACCGTTTTGATAACCAATTAGTAGTGAATAGACATAATTTGCACCATCATGTCTTGCTTTGACAATTAATGATAAGTCCGGTGGAATTGCTCCATTGTTGCTTGCTGCAGCTGCTTCTTTTGTATCAAAAGGTGCAATAAAATAATCCGAAGACACTCCCGGCCTATCAAACATTTCACCCAAATCATTCGGACCATCTTTAACTTGGTAAGAGGCTGCAATTTGTTTTACATCCTCTTCAGAAAAACCAACATCTTGCAAATTACGAAACGCTATTCTATTCATTGAATGGCAAGCAGCACAGACTTCCTTGTATACTTTATAGCCACGCTGAATTGATTCTCTATCGAAAGATCCAGTAATTCCATCAAAACTCCAGTCGATTTTCTTATTTGGTAAAGGTTTAAACTCCTCTGCAGACAAAGAATTAGTGAGAAATAATATACAAAATACAGCAACTTTAACCAACAGCATCACTTCATCTCCGGAACGGAATCGCTTATTGTTTTTGGTAATTTTTTTGGTTTCTCATACTTACTAAGTAAAGGTAAAACTATTACAAAATATGAAAAATAATAAAGAGTTGAGAGCCTACTTAAAGTAATGTAAGGCTCCTTAACTTCTTGTCCCCCAAGCCAGGCAAGAAATGCAAAATTTATTGCAAAAACCCAAAAAAATTTCTTAAATAATGGACGGTAGGAACCACTTTTAACCTTTGATTTATCAAGCCAAGGCAAAAGAAACCACACTAAAATAGATCCAAACATGGTAAGTACACCAATAAGTTTATTTGGAATTGAACGCAGCATCGCATAAAAAGGTAAGAAATACCACTCTGGCACTATATGTACTGGAGTTACCATAGGATCAGCCTCTATATAATTATCAGGATGCCCAAGATAATTGGGGGCATAAAAAACAAATGCAAATAAAATTATAAAAAATAAACCAAAAGTTATGCAGTCCTTTGCTATATAGTAAGGATAAAAAGGAATGGTATCCTTATCTGACCTGACTTCTATTCCACTTGGATTATTAGAGCCAAACCTATGCAGAGCAACAACATGCAACATAGCTAAAGCGATAATAATGAAAGGCATAAGATAATGCAGCGCAAAAAAACGATTGAGCGTTGGATTATCAACAGAGAAACTTCCCCATAGCCATATAACTATTTTATCACCAATTAAAGGTATAGCCGAGAATAAATTAGTTATAACTGTTGCACCCCAAAAACTCATTTGTCCCCATGGAAGAACATATCCCATAAAGGCAGTTGCCATCATTGCAAAAAATATAAATATGCCAATAAACCACACCATTTCTCGCGGTCTCTTATAAGATCCGTAATATAATCCACGCATGATATGAACATAGACCACCATAAAGAAGAGCGACGCCCCAACAGCATGAGTATAACGTATCAGCCATCCATAACTTACGTCACGCATTATACGCTCCACACTATTAAATGCATGATCAACATGCGGAGTGTAGTGCATGGCAAGAAATATACCTGTTATTATCTGCAAAATTAGTGCTATACCAGCCAAAGAACCAAAATTCCAAGCATAATTTAAATTTTTTGGTACTTGATAAGAAGCAGTATGTTTTAGAAAAGAAAATATAGGCAGTCTATACTCTATCCAACCTAATATACCTTTTTCTTCTGTTATTTCTTTCTTGCTATCATCTTCCATAACTTAAAGTTTTTTCATCTTAACTCATTTTATTGTAACAACTTACCTACAACACACAATAAAAAGTTTAATTTAAATAATAGATTTCACGAAAACAAGCACTCAGACTTGAGTGCTTGTTTTAACTGATTTAGAGGGATTTTTGATGACATACACCTTTAGATATTGTTGAATTGCTTAATAAACTTCGAGGACATTGATCAAGTTTTTCAAACTCACTAATTACCATCTTGATATCCCTTTCTATAGCACTAACCTTTCTTTCTCTAATTTGCTCCAATGTCAAAAGTGAATCATCCAATGGTCTTGAATATTTTCTCCCGATAAACTTTCTGATTACCACGTCAGCTAGCAGAGCTGTTCCATTAAAATCAACTTGCGAAAAATCAATTGGGCTTCCAGTCAAATGTGCAACAGATTGTTGTGCAGGAGGTAAAGCAGGAGTATTTCGACCCAATGTAGAAGCAGTTATCCAACTAAATATACTATTAATAAAAGAGGAAGGTTTTACTGCACTGCTTGCTGCGTTACTTGCCACGCTGCTAGCTTCCAATTCTTCTTTAAGACTTACTCTAGTAGAAGTTAATATCGCTTTGCAATCAATTGAAACGGCACCACTTAATATAGATACTATTCTTTGCATTGCACTACTGTTATTACACATATCTCTTCTGTAACCTCCAACAACATCCGATGCTGTTCTGCCATTTACATCTTTAATACTAATATCAGCATTGTTGCAAAACAAGAGTTTTACCATATCTGATTGACAATGAAACGACGCTAAGTATAAGGGTGTAAAACCTTTATAATTTGTAGCATTGATATTAGCACCACTATCAATTAGAAGTTGTGCTATTTCCAGTTTACCATTAATAGCAGCAATGTGCAGAGAAGTATTAAAATATTCAGTATTAGTAGCATTAATATCAGCACCTTCATTAAGCAAAAGCTGCAATATTTTTAAATCGCACTTGTCAGTAGTAAAATGTATAGGTTTTATACCATGCCTTTCACTACTCAAGATTTCGCTTTTTATACCTATACTCTCCGCCTCTTTAATGCACTTTTCAACTTTCTGAAAATTACCTATGTTTATAGCAGTAAATAATTCATCTATGAATAGTTCAACTTTTTTGCTTGTTACATCTGCGGTACTATAATTATTACCCATTTCTAACACTGTCTGTATAGTTCCTATAGAGCTAACTTTAGCAGTATGTTCTAGCATAGATGCTATTTTTCGTCTTGCATCGCTATCACACATATTTCTTCTATAACCTCCAACAACATCCGATGCTGTTTTGCCATTTACATCTTTAATACTAGTATCGGCATTGTTAAAAAGCAAAAGTTTTACCATATCTAGGTAACAATAGAAAGATGCTAAGTACAAAGGTGTAAAACCTTTATAATTTGTAGCATTGATATTAGCACCATTATCAAGTAGAAATTGTGCTACTTCTGCTTCGTTAGCAGCAGCAGCAATATGTAAGGGAGTACTCAAATATACAGTACTAATAGTAACATTAATATCGCCACCTTTGGCAATTAAAAAGCGTAATATCCTTAAGTTACGTTTTTGAGTAGCAAGACGCAGAGGATTTATAACGTGCTCTCTACTATTCAAAACCTCATTCTTTACATGCTCACTCTCTGCCTCTTCAACACATTTTTCAACTTTCTCAAGATCATGCTCATCTATAGCAGTAAATAAATTCTTTCTCAATTGCTCAAGTTTTCTCATCACGTATCTCCTAAAGAATAATGTTTCCGGCTTTATATCACACAAGTTAGTATGTGCAAGTGAAATTTACAAAGAAAAAATTTCACTGGTTAAAAATTAGGTCTTCAGCAATCTATCAAGTAACTTTTGTGCAAGATATTCGAAGCTCCTCATTCAAATTTTTTAGTACTTGATAAGAAGCAGTATGCTGAAGAAAGGGGAAAATAAGCACTCAAACTTGAGTGCTTATTTTAAAGGCATTTTTGATGCATGCTTTTAGATATTGTTGGGTCGATTAGTGAACTTCCAGGATAAAGTTCTTTACACTTACTAAGTGCCGTCTCGAGTTTTTTTTCTATAATGTCAAGTTCTCTTTCTTTATTTTTTTCTGTTGTCAAAGGTGAATCGTTTAGTGGCCTAAAATGTTGTTTTCTTGTGAACTTACTTATTGCTACAGCAGTTAGCAGAACTGTTCCATTACAATCAATTTGTGAAGAACCAATAGGGCTTCCAGCCGAATAGGCAACAGATTGATGTGCAGAAGGTAAAGCAGGAGCACTGCTGAATAAGCCACTGATGGTGATAGTTATCCCATTAAATATACTATTAATAAAAGAAGAAGGTTTTACTGCATTGCTTGCAGTGCTGCTAACTTCTTCAAAATTTTCTCTGATAAGAGTGAAGGAAGAATTCACTGTTCTACTTGCCAAGTCTGTGGTATTACTAACTTCCAATTCTATCTTGATTGCTTTGGTAGGGAATAATGAAAGATTCGCTGCACTACTTACAGAATCTGTGGCGTCATTAGCGTCTAACCCTACCTTAACACCTGCTTTTATAGAAGTTAATTTTGCTTCACAGTCATCTTCAGTAGCACTGCTCAATACAGATTCTATCTCTTGAATTTTACTATTGCTATTACATCTATCTTTTCTATAACCTCCAACAACATCTAATGCTGTTTTGCCGTACTTACTTTGAATACTAGCATCAGCACCTCTACAGAGTAGGAGTTTTACCATATCTAAATGACAATGGTTAAATGCTAAGTACAAAGGTGTAAAGCCTTTATAATTTGTAGCATTGATGTTAGCATCACGATCAAGTAAAAACTGTGCTATTTCTAGTTTGCCATTAATAGCAGCAATGTGTAAGGGAGTACTCAAATATCGACTGCTAATAGTAGTATTAACATCAGCACCACTGTCACACAAAAACTGTAATACCTTTAAGTTACCTATGTAAGTAGCAGAATGCATAGGCTTCATACTATATTTTTCATTATTCAAAATCTCATTTTTTATGTGTCTATGTTCTGCCTCTTCAATATATTCTTTAACTTTCTCAAAATCATCTCTGTTTATAGCAGAAAATAATTTTTTTCTCAGGCTCTCAATTATTTCTTGTCTTTCCATCAAATACCTCCTAAAAGACAACGTTCCCGGCTTTATATCACACAATTTAGTATGTGCAAGTGAAATTTACAGAGAAAAAGTTTCAATAGTTAAGAATTAGGTCTTCAGCAATCTATCACGTGCCGCGTTTAACTTTTGTGCAAAATACTCTGAGCCTCCCTTATCTGGATGGACTAGCTTCATTAAATTTTGGTATGCTTTATTGATTTCATTTTGGCTTGCTTCAGGATTTAGTCCCAGTATTTTTAATGCTTCGTCTTTAGACATGTTATCACCAGTGTAATTTTTGTTGTAACTTGTACCACTATTAAATTCGTTCAAAAACTTACTTAGTATAGAGTTCATCATAAAGCTTATGTTATTTCTCTTTGCCAAAAAGAGAAAAAATACGACAACGCTAGGTAGAACGAACGTGATTATTATGAATACTAAAAAGAGCAAAAAGATGAATGACATGTATATTTTTTTATCATTTTATGATTAAATAGTAACAATTATAATTGTTGTGGTAAATAACATGTTTATCCAGATTGAAGAAACACCAAACCCAAACACGCTGAAATTTCTTCCTGGTTTTGAAATTCTGAGCGAAGGAGAAACAGCTGATTTTTCAAATGCAGATGAAATAAAAAATTCTAAACTGGCAGCAAGTCTTTTTCAAATAGAGCATGTGGTAAGAGTATTTTTCGGTCATGATTTTATTTCAGTAACAAAATCAGATGGAATTAATTGGGACGTATTAAAAGTAGAAATTTTAACTACAATTATGGATCACTTTACTTCTGGTGGAAAAGCACTGGATAAAGAAGGAGTAAGTGATAATAAAATGCTAGAGGAAGAATTCTTTAATGAAAATGATATAGAAATTGTAAATAGAATAAAAGAATTGATGGAAAGTTATATTAAACCTGCAGTTGCTCAAGATGGTGGTGATATCAAGTTCCGTGGCTATAAAGACGGAATAGTTTACGTTGAACTGCAAGGAGCTTGCTCTGGGTGCCCAAGTGCTGCAATTACCTTGAGGCAAGGAGTGCAGAATATGCTGAGCTATCACATACCAGAAGTTTCAGGTATAGAGACTATGCTATGACTAATCAAACAGTTAGAGGAACGAAAGATCTTTTGTTTGATGAATGGTATAAATTTAAATACATAGAGCAAACAGCAAATACAATCTCAAGTTTATACGGCTTTTTGCCTGTTCAAACTCCGATATTTGAATACACAGAAGTTTTCACAAAGACTTTAGGTGATAGCTCAGATATCATAAATAAAGAGATGTATACATTTAATGATAAAGGAGGAAAGAGTATAACTCTGCGTCCTGAATTCACTGCAGCGATTGTTAGGCTACTCATTGAAAAAAAATTGCAAACACCGATAAAATTATTCTCAACAGGACCTGCATTTCGTTACGAAAGACCACAAAAAGGACGACAAAGGCAATTTCATCAGATAAATTTTGAAGTTTTTGGCATAGAAGATCCAAAAGCTGATATTGAATTGATATCACTTGCTCAGCAATTACTCACTGAATTTGGCATCAATAAAAACGTAAGGCTGGAAATTAACTCTTTGGGCGACGGTGAAACAATAACTAAATATAGAGAAGCTTTGATATCGTATTTAAAAAAATTTCAAAATGACCTATCAGAAGATAGTCAAAATAGATTGATTAAAAATCCACTCAGAATACTAGACTCTAAGGATAAGACAGATAAAGAAATAATCTCTGACGCACCAAAAATCAGTGATTATTATACAAAAGAATCTTCATATTTCTTTGACCAGGTGTTAAATGGACTGCAAGCTCTTGGCATACCTTACACTGTAAATAGCAAATTAGTTCGAGGTCTAGACTATTATTGTCACACAGTATTTGAATTTGTCACAGAAGATTTAGGTGCACAAGGAGCAGTTTTTGCCGGTGGAAGATACGATAATCTAGTATCTTCAGTAGGTGGAAAGCATACTCCAGCAATAGGATTTGCAGGAGGTATTGAGCGTATAACGGAATTAATCAACTATGCTGAAAAAAAAGAGAGGCCTATTTATATAATTCCAATCGGTGGAGAAGCTGAAGAACATGCTCTAGCACTTGTAAATGAGCTGCGCAGAAATGATTTATATGTGATTCACGAGTATAGCGGAACTCTTAAAACCCGAATGAAAAAAGCAAATCAAGCAAATGCAAAAGCTGCATTAATCTTTGGTGATGAAGAACTGAGCAGTAAGACTTTAAAAATTAAAAACATGGATACAGGTGAAGAAAAAGTAATCGCTCGTGATAAAATCGTAGAAAACCTCTAAGGAGTAATGCAAGTGTTAGCTATAGAAGAAAATTCGTCTGCAAAAGAATTTTTCATAGCATTCAATGTATCATAATCTGTAAAATCTAACTTTACTGGTGTAATAGTAATAAATCCCTCTTTTATTTTATCTACACTACCACTGCCTGAGTGTTCTCGAGACCAATTTAAGCTCAAAGAACCATTTGCGTTTTCAGTAAAAGTTAAATCCCCATCAATATTGTATTCACCTTGTTCAGCAAATTCTACCCCTTTTACTTTTTCTGTAGCAGGAAAATTTACACTCATCACTATATTTTTAGGCCAACCAACTTTCATTAGCTTGCTGATAACCTTTGATGCAAAAATCTTTGTATTATGCCAGTTTATTTCATTACGATAAACTTGGCTTAGCGCGATAGAAGGTATAAATCTTGCAGCACCTTCCATTGCAGCACCAATTGTTCCTGAATAACAAATATCATCGCCGACATTTGATCCAATATTTACTCCAGATAATATCAAGTCTGGTTTTTTATTCATAATCTTATTGAGTGCAATAATGACGCAGTCTGCAGGGGTACCAGATACACTAAACTCCCTTTCGTTGTGTTGGTTTATTTTAATAGATTGTTTCACTGGATAATCAAGAGACCTTGCAGCTCCACTCCTATCAGTATCTGGTGCCACTATCCATACCTCTGATGCGAAATTATGTGCAATCTTTTTGAGTAAATTTATTCCTTCACTTTCAAAGCCATCATCATTTGTTATCAATATTATCATATGCAACACTCAGCTATCAAGGTATACTGATGAGGTTTTAAATTTCTTTTCATAACCATAACAAAGAACTTGCTACAAATCAATAAGGAAAAATTAGAAGTGCGGCCAGGTTACTGCCGCAACTTTCTTTGATTAAAGCTTAGCAAGCTCTAGAGCTTTAACACTAAGCAGCAGAAAATCTTGCCATGTCCCCTATAAATGCTTTCACTTTTTCAAGATAGGTAGATGGTTCTGCAGGGATTGCTATCTCGTCTATCTTATAAGATATTGCTGCATCTATGACTTCATCTGTTATTAATTCTCTTAGCTTTTTTTATTATATGCATAAATAAAAATATGCTTAAATTAAAAAAATGCAAATTTTGTATAAAAAAGATCGATTGAAATTTCTGAGCTTCAATTATATTATTAATCTATTAAGATAAAGATTACTGTGTCAAATAAGATAGGGTTTTTTGCTATTTTCGCCTTGGTGATTAGTAGCCAAATTGGCTCTGGAATTTTCATGCTTCCAATTAGCCTCGCTCCGTATGGCGCTTATAGCCTTATAAGCTGGGTAATATCAGGATTTGGTGCCATATCTCTTGCTTTGGTTTTTGCTTCACTCTGCGCAAAATTTCCAGAAACGGGTGGTCCTCATATTTATGTGAAACATGCCTTTGGCTCTACAGCAGCTTTTTTTGTTGGTTGGACATATTGGGTAAGTTCGTGGGTTAGCTCAACTGCTGTAACGATTGCAAGTATCGGTTATTTAGCTCCACTTTTTCATAATGATATACAAGATATACGTTTGCTTTTAGAAATAATATTAATTTTAGCTATTATGCTAATAAACTTAAGAGGAGTAACTACTGCTGGCCGTGTTGAGCTTCTGCTAACCATTGTTAAAATTATCGCACTTCTTGCAATACCTATCGCAGGGTTGTTTTTCTTTGATAAAAATAATTTTATTGTAAGCGAGGAAGTATCAAACTTTACAATATCGCAAACTTTTGCTCGTTCTACACTCCTTACTCTATGGTGTTTTATTGGACTTGAATCAGCAACAGCACCTGCAGGATCCGTCAATAATCCAGCTAAGACAATACCAAGAGCTATAGTGCTTGGAACAGTCTGTGTTGCTGTGATATATTTCATCAATAGTCTTTCAATTATGGGATTGATAAGTGGTAATGAACTAGCTAGTTCAAAAGCACCATATGTTGATGCGATAAAAATTATGTTTCCAGGTAATTGGCATTTAATTATTTCTGTTGTTGCCTTTATCGTTTCTGTAAGTAATTTAAATGCTTGGTTTTTAGCTGATGGACAGGTCACCTTAGGCCTTGCAAAAGACAAGTTAATGCCGCAATTTTTTGGCAAAAAAAATAAGCATGATGCTCCATTATGGGGAATAATACTCAGTACTTTGGGGGTGTTAGTTTTACTTATCCTAACGTCAAACAAAAGTTTTGCTGAGCAAGTAACTTCAATAATTGATATCTCTGTGGTGTCATTTTTGTTTATCTACTTAGCATGTAGCCTTGCTTTTCTCAAAGTTAATATACAAGACAAAAGCTACTGCAAATTTTTAATTGGAGGTGTGGCTGTATCTTTTTGCTGTTGGATAATATACGAGACTTCTATAAAAACATTGTTAATATCAAGTCTATTCCCTTTAAGCGGAACACTTATTTATCTACTTTGGTATCATAAACTAAAAACTTAACTTAAATTTTTTATTTGCTAAAATTCTTAAGCTATACTACTGGCTTACATTAATAGAATTAAGAGGTATTGTGTCAAATAAAATAGGTTTTTGGGCTGTTTTTGCTTTAGTCATTAGTAGTCAGATCGGCTCTGGGGTTTTTATGCTTCCAATTAGCCTTGCTCCATATGGCGCTTATAGCCTTATAAGTTGGATGATATCAGGAGCTGGTGCTGTGTCTCTTGCGCTAGTTTTTGCTACGCTATGTGCAAAGTTTCCAGAAACAGGAGGTCCTCACGTTTATGTGAAACATACTTTTGGTCCTGCTGCAGCGTTCTTTGTTGGTTGGACATATTGGGTAATCTCATGGGTTAGTACAACAGCTTTAATAGTTGTGGGTGTTGGCTATCTTACACCATTTTTCCATGAAGATATCAAAAGTATGCGTTTATTTTTAGAGCTGTTGTTATTTACAATCATTACATTAATAAATTTAAGGGGAATAGCTACTGCAGGGCACGTTGAGTTTCTGCTCACGGTTGTGAAGGTTGCTGTATTGCTTGCAATACCTGTAGCAGCGTTGTTTTTTTTCGATAGAAATAATTTTATCATAAGTGAAGAAATATTAAGTCTTACAACATCGCAAATTCTTGCCCGCTCTACACTCCTTACTTTATGGTGTTTTATTGGACTTGAATTGGCAACAGCACCTGCAGGGTCAGTTGATAATCCAGCTAAAACTATACCAAAAGCTGTGGTGCTTGGCACAGTTTGTGTTGCTGTTATATATTTTATCAACAATTTTGCAATTATGGGATTGATCAATGGCAACAATTTAGCAAGTTCAAGAGCACCATATGTTGATGCGATAAAAATTATGTTTTCTGGTAATTGGCATTTAATTGTTTCTATAGTTGCATTCATTTTTTGTGTTGGCAGTCTAAACGCTTGGGTTTTATCTAGTGGACAAGTTGCTTTTGGTCTTGCAGAAGATAGACTAATGCCAAAATTCTTTGCTAAAAGGAACAAGCATGGCTCTCCTTTTTGGGGAATAACAGTTAGTTCAATTGGAACTGCAATTTTACTAATTCTCACTTCAAACAACAATTTTGCCCAGCAGATTACGTCGATTATTGACTTTTCTGTAATTTCATTTTTGTTCGTTTATCTTGCGTGCTGTTTTGCCTTTCTAAAGGTTATTATACAGGAGAGGAGTTGTTATAAGCTTTTAATTGGTAGCATAGCAACAACCTTTTGTTGTTGGGTGATATTAGAAACCCCTGTAGGTACTCTGCTGATTTCGAGCCTGTTCACTGCAAGTGGCATACCCATTTATTTATTTTGGTACTGCAAAACTTCTGTGCAACAAATTCAGTAGTGAGAGATACACTTTAAATGGTTAATATTTATGGGCCAAGATTTTTTTTCTCTTTATCTACTTGTTCAATATTACCATTCTCAAGTTTGCTACCTACTTCTTCTGTGCGTTTATTATCTATGTAGATCTCATTTTTTGCTTTATTAGAAAGACCTATTTGCGATTGCAGTTTTTTATACTCTTCTTTTTCAGGCGTGAAAATTTTCACTAAAAATCTTCCTATTATTGGTATTGAACTTAAAAAATCTCTTAATCCAAAAGATTCTTGCTTCTTGTTTGAAAGATGCTGGTCTATCTTAGAAATTTTCACACCATACTTTTTATCATCAAAATTTATCGCTGGCTTGCTTTTTTTCGAAAGAACATTTTGAATCTCTAATCTATTGACTTTTTCAGGCTTTTGAAATTCAGATACTGCAGGTTTGACCTTAGTGTCATCATGTTTTTTACTCATTTCATTCTACCATGCAATATTACTAGTGTCTTATAATTATAACTAAATTATGGTTAATTGCAAGGTAAAAATATTAAAGTAATTGTAAATTTTATCAGTAAAAATATAATATAGCTTTAAAATCAGAGGTTTATTTATATGGGATGTAAGATTGCAGTTATTGGAGCAACAGGAAGAGTAGGATATGAGGTATTGACCATGCTTGCTGAGTTTCAAAAAGAGGGAAAATTTTCGATAGATTCTGTTATTGTATTTGCATCAAAAAAATCAGAGGGAAAAAAGGTAAGTTTCGGCGATGAAGAATTAACTGTCTTAGACCTTGAGAACTACGATTTTGTTGGAATTAATATAGCAATTTTCTGTGCTGGGTCTCATGTTTCCGAGAGATACGTACCGATTGCAACTGAAGCTGGATGTATTGTCGTAGATAATACCTCTCGTTTTAGGATGAAAGAAGGCGTGCCACTAGTTATTCCAGAGATCAACAAAGATAAAATTACGGAATATAAAAACCATAACATAATATCTAATCCAAACTGTACTACAATACAAATGTTGCTGGCATTACATTTATTACACAAAAAAGCAAAAATAAAGAGAATCGTTGCTTCAACTTATCAATCAACTTCTGGTGTAGGTAAAGCAGCAATGGATGAGCTTTACAATCAGACAAAAAAAATCTTTATGAATGAATCTAAAAAACCTGAAATATTTCCTAAGCAAATAGCATTTAATTGCATTCCCCATATAGGAGGGTTCATGGAAGATGGCTCTACAGAAGAGGAATGGAAAATGCAAGAGGAAACAAAAAAAATTTTAGGAGAGAATATAAAAGTAACTGCAACTTGTGTACGAGTACCTGTTCTTGTTGGTCATGCTATAGCAGTAAATGTAGAATTTGATCAGCATATAACTGAAGAAGAAGCTCGTGAAATGCTCAGTGAAGACGATGGAGTTTTAGTACAAGATAAGCGCGAAGATGGTGGATATATGACTCAGATTGATGTTGTGCAAGAGGATGCCGTATACATATCGCGTATTAGACAAGACGATACCGTTAAACACGGATTAAATATGTGGATAGTAGCTGATAATCTACGCAAAGGTGCAGCACTAAATATAGTGCAGATCTTGGAGATCTTGATCAAAGAGCATTTATAGCTCAATAACTTAAATCTATATTGACATGTCCCATTTTACGCTTGTCCCTAACCTCTTTTTTCCCATATATGGTTAAACTAGCTTTTTCGTTGCTCAAATATTTGTGAGAATTATATATATCATTACCTATTATATTTTTTGTCATGCAAGGAAAGCGTAATACTACTTCCTGCATAGGTAATCCGCATATTACCCTCACCAGCTGCTCGAATTGACTAACGTTGCATGCATCCAAGCTCCAGTGGCAAGAATTGTGGGGTCTTGGGGCCAGTTCATTAACTAGTAATTCATGATTTTGAGTGATGAAAAATTCAATAGCTAGAATTCCTACTACATCAAGCGCAGTTGCTATTTTCTTTGCAGTTTTTTGTACCTCTTGGGCTAATTTATTATCTATTTTAGCTGGTGCTATTGAAGTATTAAGTATTCCGTCAACGTGGTGATTCTCTGCTATAGGAAAAAAAGCTACTTTACCGTTTTTATTTCTTGCAACGACTATTGAAACCTCTTTCAGTAAATCAACACTTGCTTCAAGAATGTACTCTTTATTCCAATCGAAGGAAGCAAATTGCTTCAGTTCAGAATCATTTTCAATCACATATTGTCCTTTTCCATCATAACCCATTTCTGTTGTTTTTAGCCTCACTGGATAGCTAAAAGTTTCACTACTTTCTATTAGCTGATTATAATTTTGTATACTTTTGTAATCAGCAGTTTTTATGCTTAAATCTCTAATAAAATCTTTCTCTCTCAGCCTATTTTGCGAAATGTGTAACGCCTTTTTGCCTGGATAAAAATCTGTATGCTGCGACACAATCTCAATTGCACTACATGGAATATTTTCAGACTCAATAGTGACTAAATCCACACTCTGTGCAAAAGATTCAAGTGCCCTCTTATCACAGAAGTCTGCTATTGTTAAATCATCAGCAACAGAACAAGCTGGATCGTTTTTAGCACTGGCAAAAATATGCGTTTTGTGCCCAAGTTTTATTGCAGCGATAGCAGTCATTTTACCTAATTGCCCACTTCCTATTATTCCTATCACTTTTTTATCCAGTGGATCTGTTTTGTTCATCATGTAGATTAATATTTCCTAGTTAGAGTACGATAATATGCTTGGAAAATCTATGAAAAAAGTGTATAATTGAAGTGTGTTAAATTTTTATCATGAACACTTTACGATGACCATGAAATACACACTTATTACTAATTCTGTTGAAGTTACAGTTTTGCCAATTTACATTGAAGAGCAATCCATTCCTTATGAAAATTGTTACGTATGGATGTATAATGTTAAGATAAAAAATAAAAGCTCATCAACCATTCAATTATTAAGTCGCTATTGGCGAATAATAGATCATAAGGGCAAAATAAATGAAATTGCTGGAGTTGGTGTTATTGGAGAACAACCTGTAATAAAATCTGGAGAGGTATTCAAATATACAAGTGGAACATACTTAAATACACCATCAGGAATAATGCAGGGTAAATATGAATTTCTGAACGAAGAGAGCATAAAAACCTTTGATGTTATGGTACCACCCTTTTCCTTAGATAGTCCATACGTTAACACTAGACCTCATTGATCATCAAGATAGTGTATTTGTTTAAGTGCATCTGAAACCAGTGCTTCTTGTTTTGTCATTTGAGCTTCCATAATGTCATCCGAGTAGCTGATACTGAGATCCAACTAAGTTGATAAACACGAAAGCACTGACCATTTGCTTCTATAGTTGTCTTTTTTCGTCTATCTTATTTTGTTACTCTGCTGAACAGATGCAAAATAGTTTATTTTTGATTCTTATCATCAAGTGTGAATAAGATTATTGTAGAGGTTAAACCTATAATAACTATCATTAACGAAAATGGGGCAGCTTCTCTGTAACGCTCATCGCTGACAAGTTCATATACTCTAGTTGATATAGTTTCAAAATTAAATGGTCTGATAATTAGTGTTGCCGTGAGTTCTTTTACCGTATCCATAAACACGAGCAGAAATCCCGATAGTATGCTTTTCTTGATAAGGGGAATATGAATATTCAGGCACGTGGAAATAGGCCCATGACCCATAGTATATGCAGTCCATTCAATTTCATTTGGTGTTTTTTTGAGTCCCGACTCTATCGCCTTGAAAGATATAGCAAAAAAACGAAATAAATATGAGTAAACTAATGCGCCAATAGTTCCTACCAAGCTAATTTCTACAATATATTGAGTAATGAAAGAAGATATTCTGCTTAAAAACATTATTATGCTAATTGCAATAATTGCATTTGGAATTGCATATCCAAGAGAAATTAGACGTGCTACGTTGCTTATTACCTTGTTTCTACGCGCTGTATATCCAATAATTATCGCAATGCTAATTGAGATTAATGCGGTAATAAATGATAAACCAACACTATTTGCTATTATATTGTAAAATCTTGCTTCGTATATGAAAAAGCCTTTCTCTATGCTCCAATATATAAGTGGAATCATTGGTAAAATAAAGCCTATTAATATCGGCAATAAACACATAAGATAAGAAAAGATCAACGATATAGAACCGTTTATACTACGTTTATTGTGATAATCTGCATTAGTATTGATTGAAGAGTAAGATATTTCTCTTTTTTGTAGTTTTTTCTCGATAACTATTAGTGTTGCAACGAAAATCAGTTCTGCAACTGCCAAAACAGTAGTTGAATATTTGTCATGCAATAAAAACCAAGTACGGTATATTCCTGTCGTGAAAGTATCGATAGCAAGAAACTGTGGTGTGCCGAAATCTGTAATTACTTCCATTAGTACCAAGGATAACCCAGCTATAATTGATGGACGTATGGAGGGTATGATGACAGAAAACAGACTCTGTAATGAGGAGAACCCAAGTGTTGATGCAATAGTGACTGAGTTACTAACGCTCTTTAGACTTGAGCGGACCAACATATAAACGTATGGATATAGACTAAATCCCATTACTAATATTCCACCACCTAGGGATTTGATCTCGGGAAACCAATAGTCACCTTTGCCCAATTGAAAAGTATCTCTTAACAAGCTCTGAATCGGACCTGAAAACTCTAGCGTATTTACATAAACAAACGATACTATATATCCAGGAATTGATATCGGAAAAAATAAGGCAATCTCAAAAATTCTACTTCCGGGAAACGAAAAAAATGTAGTAAGCCAAGCTGGAATTACTCCAAATATAAAGGATATTAACCCTACTCCTACCATCAAAATTAACGTATTGAGTATATATTCAGGAAAAAGTCTACTAATTACCCACCCAGAGTTTGCTGATTCTGTAAATAGAATCGATATTAACGATAGTATAGGGCAGACAAATAATACACTTACTAAAAACAAGAATATATTTTTAAATACTCTCAGAAACATTAACTTGAATCTATATTTGATATTAAAATGTTATATGCAAAAACTAAAGATATCCAGTAATTAACAGCCGTCCTATTGAATATCTTCATAATTTTATATATTATGTTTTAAATCGATAAACTAATTAATTATGAGTTTTGTCATTGCAACTTTCTATCATTTTGTAAAACTCTCTAATTATTATGACATGAAAGATGAAATAAAAGTTGCATGCGACAACGTTGAATTAAAAGGCACTATACTCCTTGCAGAAGAGGGTATTAATGCAACCGTATCTGGTGAAAGAAACGCGATTGATAAAATATTCGATTTTCTACGTTCTGATTATAGACTAAGGGACCTTACATGGAAAGAGAGTGCAGCAGAATATCAACCATTTAGTAAGATGAAAGTGAGATTAAAAAGAGAAATTGTGAATCTTGGTGTAAGTAATCTCGATACTTCCGTTAGAGGCCAGTACGTTGATCCAGATTATTGGGATGATTTTATCTCTCAACCTGATGTTTTAGTGATAGACACACGAAATGATTACGAAGTAAAACTAGGCAAGTTTAAAAATGCAATCAATCCACACACTCAGCGTTTTCGCGATTTTCCTCAGTGGGCAGAGTCATTTTCTGAGAGTAAAGACCTGAAAGTAGCTATGTACTGTACTGGTGGAATCAGATGTGAGAAATCTACAGCATATATGAAAAGCCTTGGATTTAAAGATGTTTACCATCTTAAAGGCGGTATTCTTTCCTACCTTGAAAAAACTGGTAATAAAAGTGGTAATTGGGAAGGCGAGTGTTTTGTTTTTGATGATAGAATTGCTGTTGATCACTCACTTGCCCCGAGTGATAAAATAAAATGCATATTCTGCTCAAGTAAAGTTTCAACTGATGAGCTGAAATCAGTTCCACGTGGCCAGGTAGTTTGCTCTGATTGTAAATCTTTAAGTATTGAAAGAAATTCAGAATACAACACGAACCTTTAACAATGTATTTCTCTTTGCATATTTGTAACCTTAATTTTATCAAGGCATTTACCTACAACATAGCCCGCTCCAGCTCCAAGTAACGCACCAACTATAGCAAATGCAATCAACACTACACCAGAACCGCCAATAAGAGCTAAAGTTTCTTGCCATAAACAACATGCTGCAACTAGACCAGCAACTAAACCAATTCCTGCACCTCTGCACCTAAGTTTCATATTATTACTAATATTGTAACCTCTTCTATGCTTTAGGTTATGACTAGTATTGTTACTTGCCCAATCAAAGATTTCGATATTTGGGTTTTTGTTCACAAAATCGATAAGCTCACCTATTGTTTCGTTACGCAAACTATCTAAAGATATAACTTTATCTTCTACATATTGTTCAAATACATTTTTTTTACGTGTCATTTATTTTTCCATACTATTAGAATATATTTTATTACACTTAATGTCTTAATAGTTGGTAAATTCCCATATAAGAATAAGTAGATAATCTTACCACTATAGGTGGGACTAAAGCGCTATAAGATTAAATTTCTGAAAAATGTTGGTAAGAAGAGCTTTTCCAAAAACAATAAAGTTAAGAGTTGAAGAGATAGTAAAAGAGCGACTTACAGTTAATCCAATTGATTTTGGTGAATCGTTTTGTTACAAACTCAAAGGATACAGAAGACTGAGAACTGGCGATTATCGTATCATGTAAATGCTGCAAAGTATGAAGTGTTTCAATAAAACGCAGAAAAGACATTTACGAGTCTGAGGCTCCATACTAATATCCTTCCAGTATTAACTTACTGTAACCTTTCCGGTTGAGCCACTGCGATTCTTTGCAACGTTTATCTCTAATTCGTTATTAGCATCGATTTTATAGTCTGTAGAGTAGTAAAATTATAGGGGTATAGTCAAAAAATGAGTTATTTTTGAGCTGAGCAAAGCCACCTAAGGTGAAGAGGAAGGAGAGGTGTATAATATAATATTTATAATTTACTTACGTAACTTAACGATTATTGAAAAACATAGTTCTTAAGTACCTTCAAAGCTTTCTCGTAAATGGTATCCCTATGTCCTATTGTAATAATAGTTACTTCATGTTTTTTGGTGTCTGCACAATACATAATACGGTAATCGCTGACTCTTAGTCTTCTAAACCCTTTAAAGCTATGATATAAAGGCTCACCAATGGATCGACTGTAAGTCGCTCATTTATTGCATCTATAGCTCTTGACCGTACTTTTTTTGGAAGATCTTTTTCAAGAACACTGTCTAGGAAGATAATAGTGTATTCCAATCCACGTCCTCACTTTTAGTTTTTTTTTCATTTTCAATATCATATTGATCAGCAACTACAGATAGTAAAAAATCTTCCATTTCACGATCTATTGCTTCTTTAAATAGCCTTTCTGCTAATTCTTGAGTGGGCTGCTTAGTGAGCTCAACTAGCTTAGCAAAATGCAGTAAAGTTTCTTTACTGAAAGCTAAATTAGCGTTTGCCATAAGTTTTACCGAAATCTACTAATAATTATAAAACATTTTTCTGAAATTTTCAATTTTGTTTTAACTTTCGTGAAAACTGTATTGGAAAGCATTAATATGCTATTAATAGCATATTAATGCTTATATGTTATAATTATGTTAATTTTTTAATTAAGGAGAATATTATGTTAGGAAATTTACAAAGAGGTATTGTTGCTAAAAATTCAGGAAGGTGGGGAGATAATATATTCAAAGCTCCAGAACAAAAGTTGAATGATCAATCAACACAGTATGGAAAAACACTTGTACACCGAAATGAATCAAATTTGAATGATTTGGATCCGGACAATGAGGTACAATATACACTAGCTGATTGCTATAAAATATGTGATGAAAGACACCCAAAAGATAACTGGTGGGATAATTCCTTGAGAAAAACGTGCAAGGCTTTCTGTCCTTACACTAATGAAACCTGCCTCTCTAAGTGTAGGGCTCCTTATCATTTTGATAAAAAATGCTATAATGAATGTAAAGCTCAGGGTTTTGACGCTCCTAAACATCCTTCACAAGAGTCAACACCTATTGATGTAAGTGCTATATTACAGGATATTGGAGACAATTTCCATGTTCTTGCAGATTCAGTGTCTGTTCTGTAGAAGGTACAGGTTTAATATCAAAAAAGTGTGAGGCTTCTTTATTTTTCCTAAAATTTTCAATAAAGAATTATATCGGAAGAATGGATCAGGAAGAAGGGCTGTATAATGTATATTTAATGTTTATATTTATTTTTTATAAATATCACATCTATGTCCTATCTCTGTGATAGTTACTATTTGTTCTAATTGATTTACTCTATAAATTATACGATATTCACCAACTCTTAACCTTCTACGTCCTTTTAAGCTGTGGTGTAATGGTTCACCGAGGTTTATTGGATCAACTGTAAGACGTTCTTTTATAGCCTTTTGGATTCTTAGCCTTATTGTTTTTTGAAGGTTTGGTAAATCTCTCTCAACAACACTTTTGAGAGACTTAACTTTATAATGCTCTAATCCCACTTAATATCTTCAAAATCGACTGTTTCTGCACCTTCAACATCACGCTCATCAGAAATTTTAGACACTAAAAAGTCTTCAATTTCAAGCTCGATTGCTTCTTTAAGTAGTTTTTCTGCTAATGCTTGAGCAGGTTGCTTAGTAAGTTCAGATAATTCAGCAAGATGCTGTAAAGTTTCTTTACTGAAAGCTAAATTAGCGTTTGCCATAAGTTTTACCAAGTTCTACTACTCTATAATTATACAACATTTTTCTGAAATTTTCAATAAAGAATTGTTAAGGTGAAGAGGAAGGAGGGCTGTATAATTTGTTTTAACTTTCGTGAAAACTGTGTTGGAAAGCTAATATGCTATTAATAATATATTAATGCTTATATGTTATAATTATACAAATTTTTTTAAGGAGTATATTATAGCAAAATGTAATCAGAAGGTGGAGTGGTTAAGGTGTAGAAACTGCGAGGACAAATGTGAGAAAGATCTGTCTGAACGTGGCTTAAGAGTGGTGGAGGAATGCCAGGAAAAATGTAAGCAAGCTTGGAGAGATGCTTGTGATGAGAAAGTTAATCCACTTCACGATTGCCACAGATGGTGTGAAAGAGAGTACCCTAATTGGTCTAAATTAATCGAGAGATCAACATGCAAGGCAAAATGTAATGGTGGGCTTACTCCTCAAGAAATAAAGTGTGACGATAAATGTAGGAATCCTATTACTGCAAGATTAGATAAAGAATGCTTTTCTAAATGTAATGAAGATTTCAAACTTCATTCACAAGAAGCAACAATTAGTGACATAAATACATCAGAAGATATTAAAAGTAGTTTCTATAGTCTTGCAGATTCAGTGTCTGTTTAACAAAAAAGAGTGAGTTGTCTCCCGAAATTTTCAATAAAGAATTATATTGACAGATTATGACAGGTTGAGTATAAACGGGTATTAGCTTTTGCTGAGGTTAGGGAGAAATGACACAGACTAAGTATAGTATTGCAAGACATTATTAGGAATAGGGAAGGTATGCTGGCTACTGGATGTATTTCTATGATAACAACTACTCTTCGTCATCAAAAATCAAGAAGGCTCTGCAACTTGATAACTCTATTCTTTTATTGACGTAGATGACTCTGAAAAATTGCGGAGCTGAAGTGCTAATGCTATATGGTTATTACGTTCAAGAACAAAACGGAAAATCCTATGTTATACTAGAAATAATGTGCGGAAAAGGGGGGATTCGAACCCCCGACATATTTTCATATGTGCACGCTTTCCAAGCGTGTGCTTTAGACCGCTCAGCCACCTTTCCATACTTATTCATAATATTAAAAATTATGCTGCTAAACAACTGGTATATATGGTTCGCCACGGAAATTCACAGTATTGTTAAACTTGTTTTTGCACGTTAAAAACGCTTTATCACAACCTGCAAGTATCGAATATTTATCTCCGGTAGAAATTTGATATGGAGGAGAAGCAAATAATGTAACTACTTTATTTTTGTATTCTTTAACTACAACTTCAAATGTTGCTGAACTAAACACTCCGTGCTTATAATATCCATCGCTTTCGATTAAATTAGTGTCTTCAAATCTTCTTTCATCTATCACTTTAGTAATTGTGCTCATTCTACTAAACTTTTTAGCATCAGCTTTACATCTATCATCGCAAAATTGTGCCCTGCATACAGGAGAATATAGCTCTGTTATGCTTCTCTCAAGCTTTGTCGCAAGACCTCTAATTTCAGCGATAAACCTCCCACTATTTAATGTTACTTTACCAAAAGTTCCTGCATGCAAATTCATAATTCCCTGACTCAAATCTTTATAATTCACAAGAAATATTTCAATATTTGCAAAGTCATGCCTTCCTGATAAAACATCTTTTTCTTTAATATCAGCACTATTTAATATTCCTTCAATTTCTAGATTATCAGTTCTCAAATCGCTATTTAATATTATACTGCTGGCTATAAAACCGCTTGAAGATTTATAGAGTATATTATTGAGATTTAAATCTTTATCATAGTCAGTGAATCCCATTACCTCCCCACTTACAAGTGTTAATTTCCAGCAAGTAGCGATGGTAAGTAATTCTCCAGCTAAATGTTTTTTTAATTTGGTTTGCATAGTTGCCTCTTATAAATAATGGCATAGCTGCATTTAGCTACACTTGTTTTTTCAAATCTCTATAAAAGTTCTCGTGTGGAGCAAATGCAAGAAGTGTTAATACGTTATTTTGTTCGTTGTGAATATAGGCTAATAATGTCAGTTGATTAAAAATAGAAAATTTATACACGCGAACACCTGCAAGATCGCCTGACTTTAGCTCTCCAATATATGGGTTACCTTGAATTTGTTTGATAGCTTCTTCAAGTTTGGGTAGTTGATTATTGAGCAGCTTCTTCATTGACCGCTTAAAAGTGTTGGTGAGAAGAATCTTCAAAATTTTGTGGACTTATACTCCTCAACATTACCTGACTTGATATCCTCAATGCCTGAAAGGATTTCTTTGATGATATTATAGCTTAGCTCAGGGTTATCTTCAACAATCTGACCAATCTTAGCCCAATGCTCGATTTGTTGCGGTACAGAACGATTTTGCAATATGGAATGAGACTGCACTATTTTCTCGAACTCTCCATCAAGATTTACTGTTATACTCATTAAATTATTACTTCCTAGTTTAAGCTATTATATCATATATTGGAAATTTTTTCAACATTTTGAAAGTGCATAGTGAAAACACACACCACATTCAAGTTGTGGTGTGTATTACTAGAACAAATTAGAAAGAAAACTTCACACCAGTGAGGAGAAGAATTCCTTGGTTAGAAGGTACATCAGCATTATTTTTATCTTTCAGTGCACCTTTTTCATCAGTCATAAAATAATGTAAGGCTGCATAAGGAACAAACTTGCTCTTATTGCAAGAAGATAGATCATACTGAACACCAAGTGCAACATCATGAAGCATATCTTTGTCGCTCATTCTGCTACCAAAGTATGTCAAGCTTGTGTAGATATTATCATATTGATAACCAGCACCTGCAGTCCAATACATAGTGTTTTTACCGTCCCCATCAAACTGAGCTTTCAGCCCTTTTACTCTTTTGTCATCATCAGTAGTACCGTTACCATCAATTTCTGTATAGGTATCACCGACTAATTTTTTAATACCCTTCGGTTGACCAGATTTGCCTAAATATGCAAAAGAAGCAGCGAATTTTATATTTTGACCTTCATCAATCTTATAATCAGCGCTTGCACCCAAATTAACACCCATCAGGTCATTGTACTCTACAAATTCCTTATAAAGATGCTTATCTTTACTCGGTTGCTTTGAAACCCCATATTCACCAACTACGGAAGTTTTAACTTTTACATTATGTTTACTAAAGTCATATTCATATGACGCACCAGCACTTATTATATGCTGGTAATCTGGTCCAACATGTCTTAACGTTTCCTCATTCTTTACCCCTGTTACCTTATTACTTGAATCTTTGAGGAAATCTGGAGCTATTTCTTTTACAACGGATAAACCACTATCGTAGCGAGGTGAGTAGCTAAGACCAAATCTTGCACCCATATAATTCGGCGAGTAGTAAGCAGCTCTAAATGGCAATGTGGTCATAACCTCTTTGTTGTATTTTCCCGCCATACGGAAGGAGAGTTTTTCGCTCTCGCTCGAGAAGCTTTCAGTGTAAAGACGTGGTGTTACGTAAAATGGGAAGTTTGCAGCACTTCCTTCTAAGTTTACTTTTCTGAACCAGTCACTATCTGCAGCTCCATCAACAGTTGCAATTCTTGTTGCATCAAGTCTCATCAGAGACTCAGGACCAAACTGATAGCCAAGTTTCAGATCACCATATTGTGAATTTAAGAATACATGCGCACTTCTACCTCTTGCAGCATTCACGCCTTGTGAAGCTCCTTTACCTTCAGTAACTGGAACATGGAATTGTACATCGGCACCATAACGAAGACCAATATCCTCATTTTTATTTGAGGCTCTTAAGTGCAATATTGCATCTGAAATCATGCCCATGTTTTCACTGTAATCACCAATATTCCCTATCCCTTTAGGAAATATTGGATTTGCTCCTTTTATACTATTTGGAGTATTGTTAAAATAATCTGTAGATTTACCTGGCATAACATTATAATGGTTATAGCCACTTAGCCCATAGTTACCATAACCTTGAGAATCAACAACGCCACCGAAAGTTATTCTTAAACCATCCCCTTGATTGGTATTGATAATATCAACCCCACCAACTGAAACAACAGGACTTGCCTTACCTTTTTCCTCTGTATTGCTGTTAACAACTTTTACATCCTTTTTTATATCTTTAGCTTCAATTTTAGCATTCTTAGTTTTAGAACCCTTAATTTTTGACTTTTCTACATTAGAATTTTTAACTTTCAGGGCTTTCGCTTTTGAATCTCCTATAAGTTTTGCTTTTTTCTCATTTGCTAGCCTAATTTCATCTTTTTTCTTTTGTTTTGCTACTAATTTTAACTCTTCTTTTTTCTTCTTTTGTTCAGCTGCTAATTTTAACTCCTCTTTTTTCTTCTGCTCAGCTGCTAATCTTAATTCTTCTTTTTTCTTAAGCTCCTCAGCTTTTTTTCTTGGATCAGCATTACATATCCTGTCCATTTTTTCTTTTAGTTTCTTATTTGACGTCTTCATCACTTCCATCTTTCCAGAAGTTTTGATTGACTCGTTACTCTCTTGCTTTTTTACTTCCTTCATACTCTCGTCAGAAAAGTCAGCAGCAAAGCCACTGAAAGAACATAAAGTCAATAGAGAAGTTAGAGCAGTTCTAGTATAAATAGATTTTTTCATGAAGTGCCCCCAAAAAATTTTAAAATCATAACATAAATAGTATAAAGGTGTTGAAAATCCAACTTAAAGCAACCTTATAGCGAAAATAAAAGTAAAATGCAATACTTTAAAAGCAACTTTCTTAATACGCTCAACGTGTATATTAACCAAAATTTAGCACAGAGGTAGCTTGTTAGTACATTGTAACTCTATATTTATTCTATGGAAGTAAAATTTACTCAAAGCGAGAAAATTAAAATATTAATAAAAAGTGTTGACAATAATATTAGTTTGTATTATAGTTAGTAAATTATTGTTTAGCTGTTAATAATTAAGGTATTTATGGATTTTAGTTTTTTACGCAATTGGTTTAGCACCACAGGTGCTGGTATAGATTCACAATTAGATAAACCTGAACAGTCAAGAGCCATTTCAGTAGATGACGGAAAATGTGAGATGAAAGGATATGATGATGAATTTGAGATCATTGAAGATTATGAATTTATAAATCGTGCTGATCCAAATGAGCCATGTTCTTTACCTTCTGATTATAAAATAGATGAAAGTATTGTAAAAATTGCAGGATTTGATAAAGAGAAATTATTAGAAATGGGTAATTTCTGTAATATAAGCTATGGCGAGGATGATGATAAATTAAGTAAAAAAAGATGTAATAACCTAGCTCAAGGAGTATACAAAACTGAATTTGAAACTGCAGAAGATTTTGAAATTATTCCATCTACTGAAAAAATGTATAAAACTAGAGCTGAACTTATCAGCGAAGGTTATGAAATCATTCCATTTAGTAATAGTTTTGAGGAAGATGCTGGTCATGTTTTCATAAAAGGCAAAGAAATAACGGTAGCTTACCACGGTACTCGTGGCCTCAATGATGGAATCACTGATGCAAATGTACTTTTTACTACTTCAGAATTTTTACCAGAAGGTGGAAGAATTCATCGTGGTTTTTATAATTCATTTACGGATTCATGGTCTAATCTTTATGGCATTTTGAAATCTTATGCTGAAAAACAAGAATCAGAAATCAAAGATTTTAAAATCAATCTCACAGGTCACAGTATGGGAGGAGCTATTGCTAAAATAGCTGCTTTGTGTCTAAACAAAACAGAAGGAGCAGAAGATATTCATGTTGCAACTTTTGGTGATCCACGAGTTTTTGATCTTACTGCTAGTGAATTTTATAATGATGTTCTTCAAGAAAAAACCATTAGAGTAACTCAACATAGACAAGACCCAGTACCAGCGGTATCACCTGGTATTTGTGGTTATGCTCATGTAGGTGCACAATTGAGAATATCAGTACCTGAAGGATATTTTGTTCATCAAATGGATGGTTATCATGAAGCCATTAAAATAATGGATGAAAATGACTTCCGATCGAACAATAACGTTTCTCTCTTTTACTACCCTTCGAGAATATTAAGTCGAATTAACTGTGCAGTTTTAGGTAATGCTCAATATTATGCTGCTAATTTAGGTAATTATATTCTTGGTGGACAAAATTTTTTCGAGAAAGTAAAAAAGGAATACCAAGATAAAAACTTAGAAAATTTTTCTAAGCTTGAACAAGCAGAAGTTAAGCAGATAGGATATGAGGATTCCTTGTCTACTGCAAGGAGTTTATAACTACTATACAGAGCAATCATTAGATTGCTCTGTAAGCATCTATTCATTTAAATTCAATATAAAAATTTTCACCAGAAGTTATTTTCCATTCTTCTTTAAATTTCTTTAGGTGTTCTTTTTTTTCGCATTCTAAAAGCAGTTCTTCTATGCTCTTATTATAGCTTTCTGTAGTAATTCTTCCTTGATGATGCATAAACCTCAAATAAATCAAATAAGTGTTAATCACATCTGTTTCACAATAATCGCGAATCTCTTGTATTTTGCCACTATCATATAAGTCCATAACTTGTGAACCATCAACTCCAATCTTACCGGGAAGATTAAATGCTGCGCAAACTTCGTTCATCTTCATTCTTGCAGAAGCTCCAAAATCAGAGAGAGATTCAAGCAAATCACAATGCCAATCACTACTGTACCTCTGATTGTAACTATTCCACTTATCGCCAGCTTTGTGAAAATATTCTGCTTGAATGCCATGAACCATAGCACGGTACTTCAGTACCGGTATATCAAAAGTGCGTCCATTGAACGAAACTAGTCTTGGCTTTTTCTCTGATATGTAGTTAAAAAATCCCTTTATTAGCTCTTTTTCATTGGAGTTTACTGTGCCTCCAGATCTTATTTCTTGTAGTGTGAACATTTCATAACCGCTCTGGCGTGTTATATTACAAAGTAAAAAACTAATGACTACAACAAGGTGGAAGGGCTGACGCAGAAAAGAGTTTTGCCCGTTTGTTATTTCAAGATGATATTTTGTTAATGCGTTCCTCTTTTCTTCTACACTGCTATCATCACTAATATTTAGTAAATTCTTGCAGGAATTTACATCTGGTATAGTTTCAATATCAAATACTAACAAAGAATTAAGCATTACTTATATATTCCTCAGGGCGATCAGTCCAAGGTCGCACTTTTACGAACAAAAAGAGATGAACTTTACACTCAAATAACTTTTCCAATTCTGTACGCGCCTCGATATTAATTTTTTTTATGCTACTGCCGTCTTTTCCTAGCACTATTTTCTTATGATTATCTTTCAATACAAATATGATCTGTTTTATGACTAAACTCTTATCTTTTTTTTCCTCAAATTGTTCAGTTATAACAGCTGTAGAGTATGGCAATTCTTCACGTAGGTTCAAGAATAACTTTTCTCTCGTAATTTCCGCTGATAAAAAATCAGCTGAGGAATCAGTTATTTGATCTTTTTCATAAAACCAAGGGCCTATCGGTGCAATTTCAGACAAGTAACTAGTCAGATCAGAAAGTCCATCATTCTTCAGTGCCGAGATCGTAAAAATTTTTTCAAACTTATAAAGCAAATTTAGGTGCTCATGTGCCATCTTGAGCTCTGATTTCTTTACTAAATCAGTTTTATTGATAACCAAAATGCATCTGCCTTTTGTGCGCTCCAGTCGTGCAAATATCGTTTTTATTCTTTCTATATTTTTTAGGTAATTGTTTACATCAACAAGCAATAAAGTAATGTCACTATCCTTAACTGCTCCCCATGCAGATTTGACTAAAGCTTTTTCAAGATTTGTTTCTGCTGAAAACACTCCTGGAGAGTCAGTAAAAACAATTTGCGCATTGTTGCATATAGCAACACCCCTTACCTGCGTCCTTGTTGTCTGCACTTTAGGGGTGACAATAGCAATTTTCTTGCCTACGATGCTGTTAATCAGCGTTGACTTTCCAGCATTTGGCAAACCAGCTATCGTTACAAATAAGCATCTTTCTTCTTTCACAAAGGAAATTATAAAGAAAACTAAATGCTAACGTCAATTGATTGTTTTGCAGGTAGATCGCACTCTTCCTCTTTTGAAGAAAAACGCTCAACTATACGTGGTTTGACATCCTCCCCGCCCTAAAGGGCAAGGATTCCTACCACGTTCAGACCGAAATCTCGGTGGGTTCCTGCTTCACCGGGAGGCTAAATGCACTATCCCCTCCACAGGCACAACACGGCATGCCCTGCCGCTAAATCTATTATAGCTTGCTTATATTCGGTCTGCTTCCGCCTTATATCCCCGCCCTGAAGGATGGGGTTTTACGGCTATCGTTGATAATACACTCATTCACTTTTTCAGCTATTGGTTCAATAATACCAAATGTTACAAGGAGCCCTGCGATTACTGCTATGGGTGCTATCACCGCACCTGCTAAAGCTGCCGATCCCATTCCAAGCATTGCACCAGGGAAAACAGCAGTTGCAGCTGCAGCAAGACCAACTCCAGTTGCAAAGCTTGCAGCACATGAACAAGCACCAATAAAAAAATCTTCTTTGAAAAACTCTTCACTATAAATTATTATACATGCAAATAAGGCTGCCGAAACCGCAGCAATAATTCCACCCATTATCAAAGGTGACAAAGCTGTAAAACTGAGCCCCAAACCTGCAAGTGCTCCTATTGTTGTAGCTATACCTAAGGCAAATAACATTTCTTTAGTATTGTTGTCCATATAACCTCCTTAATTAATTTTCTAAAAAACTTTTCTAGTATAGCTAAATTTCTTAGATAGATCAATTAATTTTTTTATGATTAAATGTGATTAAAACTCAAAGAGCGGGAGAAGGGGTTCGAACCCTCGACCTCAACCTTGGCAAGGTTGCGCTCTACCAACTGAGCCACTCCCGCAATGAAAATTTACTTATTCTTATTATAGGTGCATATCATAATTTGTAAACCCATGCATATGAAAAATATGGGAGCCAATCTTCTATGATCTTTTCGTATACTTAAAACTCATTTTTGATTATTGTATGTATCATAAAACATATTAAATTTATGAGAATATTTGTATATAAAGACGACCTGCCAGCCAGTGCAATACCGAATGATATAAAATCTATAGCTGTTGATACAGAGGCAATGGGGCTACTGCATAGCAGAGATAGATTATGCCTTGTTCAGCTCTCTTTCAATGATGGCAACGCTCACTTAGTTCAATTCAAAAACGATTATACAGCTCCAAATTTGAGAAAAATATTAGAGGATAAAAATATAACCAAAATATTTCACTTTGCGCGGTTTGATGTAAGCATAATACATTATTATTTAAAAACTTGGGCACTGCCTTGCTATTGCACGAAAATAGCCTCACGTTTAGTTCGCACTTATACAGATAATCATAGCTTAAAAGAGTTGTGCTTAGAACTACTTGAGATAAAATTAAATAAGCAACAACAATCTTCTGATTGGGGAAATGAAAATTTAACAGACAAGCAAAAAAGTTATGCTGCATCTGATGTTTTATATCTCCATAAAATAAAGGAAAAGCTAGATTTAATGCTAGAACGTGAAAATAGAAAAGAATTAGCCGAAAAGTGCTTTGAATTTCTTCCTACTCGTATTGAGCTAGATTCAATGGGTTGGGGGAGTGTAGATATCTTTAATCATCATATGTAATCACTTCACTTGAATCCAGAAAAATTTAGTTGATCAGCTGTTAATTGATACGCTATATTTATAAAAATTTAGGTATTTTATGAGTGATGATATTAAAGCGGTAAATGATCAAAATTTCGAATCTGAAGTTGCTAACCACAAAGGATTTGTGCTGGTAGATTTTTGGGCAGAATGGTGTGGACCATGCAAAAGTCTGATGCCACGTATCGAGCAGTTAGCCAAGGATAGAAAAGACAAGATCAAAATCTGTAAGTTTGACATAGATGGAGAAACTGAGGTGCCAAGTAAGTATGGAGTTCAATCTATACCTACTTTAATCATATTTCAAGATGGTAAGGAAATTGCACGCAAAATTGGCGCAATAAATGATTTACACAGTTGGGTTGATAGTGAAATAAGCGAGTAGACAAATTTCCTTTTGCGTGTATTATAGGTGTTGATAAAAGGGATTGTAGCTCAGTCGGTTAGAGCAGTTCGCTCATAACGAATTGGTCGTAGGTTCGAGTCCTACCAATCCCACCACTATTGATACAATTGCAAGGCCTACTCTCTTAGATAAGCTTTTTGCCTTATTAAAGTACTTGGTTGTTAGTGTTTGAAAACTCCATGATATTAGATTCCTTGCATAACTGGAATTCAAAAGTTCCAGAGCGATTTTCTTATTCGATCTCAGCTGTCTGATTATGAAAGAAATCTATTGTCAAAAAAATTACTTCCGCGTATTTTGAATCTGATTATAATGACAATTAGAGATATTTTAAGAGCTCAAAAATTTATCTTTGTCTGCAGACTTTCAATTAATCTTTCAATAAAAAGCGTGCTCTTCAGCTTATATCTGTCGTGTGTGCGCTGCATTTTTTTCTAATCTTTTTATACAGGAGGATTTTATGTCCAGAATTCCAGATACTTGACCTTTACTTTAGCTAATCACAGGCGCCTGTGATTTTTATAAAGAAAGTGTAGGAAAAACTGTTTCCAGCCATAAATTTGCCATGCATACCTAAAAGGTAATTATATTAGCATAACGTTCATACTTGCATGCTAGTATTAATATTATTTAAATTGAAGAATATTATGGAACAACAAGCATCAAACAAAGATAGAGGGGTTAAATTTAGACAGAATCAATGTAAGGAGAAATGCTATATCCACACAAAAAAATGGACAGACCCTGAATGCGTAGACAAATGCATTCAGAGGCACAGTTCTGAAGTTTTTAAACCTTATTCACAAGTTAGTGAGAAATTATTACCTAATGCAAACAATCTCTATGATGAAAGCACAGAATTATCACTTATGGCAGATACTCTAGATGCAATGTTTTTTTAATCACAAAAGAAACACTTATTTCAATATTTGCAGAGATGTTAGATTTTTAGATATACTCTGACTTATTGAACAATTCTTTAAATTGGTAAAATACTGTTTCTTTTCCTCTATTTCTTTTTCACTATTCTTTCCACATATCGCTTCTGTTTTTATCTCTGGTTGTTTCTCTTGATTGAGCGAGCCCTTCTTTTCAAAATAATTATCTGTGAATTCTAAAAAGAGTGAAATCAGCTCAGGAAGATTGTATTTGTGTTCACTTGATGAGCACAATTCTGTAATCGAAGAAAAGTGAATATCATCTGCCTTAATAGGTAGTAACGATAGAAACTTATTCCAGCATTTTTTCATTATTCCAACTTCAGGTTCAAGGTTTTTTATTTTAGCTAAGTTGGCATGCTCCATAAAAAACTCTTTATATTGCTCAAAACCTTCAAAAGTTTCTTTTTTTTGGTAGTTTTTTTTCCTATGACTTTTTTCTATGTCAGCAATTTTAGTACCTATATTTGCCTGCTTACTAATAAAGCCATCGTTCTCTAAGTTAAAACAAATTGTGTATGGAGTAATGTCGTTTACTATTGTGTGTGGCTTAAAGTGCCAACCAAAGCATTTGAGTATGAATTTTATTATAGGAGGAAATAGCCATTTAGGTTTTGATATGTGTAGTAATTTCACTACGAGTTTTTTGAATGAGCTAAAGGATTTATTGATAATGCATCTTAAATGAATATTGTCATCTTTTTTAAACTTTTTATAAACCTCCGCAGCTATTGGTCCTCCAGCACAGCTTCCATACAGTACTATATTGTCTGGGTGAATGCCTTGCTTTAGAAGATCTGAAATGACTCCAATTCCTGCATTTACTCGATTTCGACCGTTTAAAGAATGGCCTTTGCTTTTTCCAGAACCAGGAAAATTAATAAGGTGAACATCCATACCTGCTTCAGCTGCCCAATTCCATTCACTTTTGTCTTCATCTGGCTCTTTTTCAAAAGTATATGTAAGCCCTGGAAAGTAAACTATATGCTTTTTCTTTCTGCTATCTGCACTGCTCTTCGAGTTTGACATCACTATCTTTTGAATTCGCATTCCATTTTGAACTTCTACGAACTCTTCCCTAATTTTTATTGTATTTTCTTCTGTTACTTTCATTTTGCGTTTTTCACTATATTGATTTAATAATACATGAAATTTTAGAAAAAATCAATTTTACTAAAAAATTAACTTATAGCGTATCTATCTTTATATTTATTGGAATTAAAGTAGTAGTGAGAAATGCCTCTTGACATTTGATAAACCTAAACGTAGCCTAAAACAATTTACTGTTTATTTATGACATTTGTTCAATCACTTAATAATCAATTAGATAGTTTACACTTATTAAAACACCCGTTTTACGAGTCATGGAATGAAGGTAGCTTAAGCCTGCAGGCTCTGCAAACCTACGCTAAGGAATATTATCACCATGTTGCTGCTTTTCCTCGTTATATCAGCGGTATACATTCCTTGTGTCCGAATTTGAAAATGCGGCAAGTTTTACTTGGTAATTTAATAGAGGAAGAACAAGGCGACGAGAATCACCCAGAATTATGGCAGCGTTTTGCTGAAGGACTGGGAGTAGCACGTTCAGAACTTTGTGAAAATGCACAAATTAAGGAGACACGAGAATTAGTTGATGGTTATTTTGACATTGTAAAATCAGATTTTGCAGCAGGTCTTGGAGCTCTGTACGCTTATGAACGTCAAACTCCAGAGGTTTCTAAGTCTAAAATTGAAGGTCTGAAAAAACACTATTCAATAAATGATGAGCGTTCTCTCAAATTTTTTACCGTTCATATGGAAGCTGATGAGTGGCATTCTGAAGAATGTGCAAACCTTATTGCAGATTTAAACGAAGAAGAGCAAGAGAAAGTTATGCAAGGCGCTGAAAAAGGAGCAAAACTCTTATGGGGTTTTCTTGATGGCATGATGAATGTTGATGTTTGTCATTAATTATAAGTAGATACTAAATTCAGTGGTAGCATGTAATCTTCTTATATCTGATTTACGGCTTTGGGTTCATTTGGGATGTAGTGCAGAAGAGAAGTCTTCTCCCCAATTGGTGAGTATTGACGTTGATTTCACTTTTAAATCTCCTCCTTCAGGGCTTACAACTGATCAACTTAAAGATACTATCTGCTATTTGGAAGTAGTGCAAAATATTCAATCTCTTGTTCAGGGCAAGCAATTTAATTTAATCGAGCATTTAACTCATGAGATATACAGAGCCATTAATAACCTTTTGCTGCGAAAGAAGCATATTATTTCTTCTGTCAGGGTGACTACTCACAAAATCGCACCACCAGTTCCTGGTGTGCATGGGGGCGTTTTTTTTACTTACTGTAATGAATTGCAAGAATGATCTATATTTCTATTGGATCAAATATAGGGAATCGCCTTTCCCATTTACAAAGAGCTACTGAGTTACTAAAGAAGCGCTATTTAAAAGACTTAAAGTCTTCGATCATTCTAGAAACTGAGGCTATTTTACCAAATGGTGCTCCACCTGAGTGGAATAAGCCATTTCTTAACATGATTGTCTATGGAAGTTGTTCTTCTTCTCCTGAGGAGCTACTAAAAGGCTTAAAACAAATCGAATGTGACATTGGTCGTCCACAAGTCTACGAAAAATGGGCACCTCGTGTTATTGATTTAGATATTTTGTTATGGGATGATCTAACGCTTGATACACCTGACCTTAAAATTCCTCATCCAGAATTGGTACACAGACCATTTTTGCTCCACTTGATGGCAATGGTTAACAAAACTTTTGCTTTCAATGTTCAAGAATGTTTTTCAAAGAGTTTTACGCTTTCACCAAAGCTTATGGGTATCGTCAATATTACCCCTGATTCATTTTCAGATGGTGGTCTTTATTATGATGCGAATCGAGCAACCAAGCAGGCATTGCAGTTGGTATCAGATGGTGCAAGCATAGTTGATCTTGGAGCTCAATCAACAAGGCCTGGAGCTTCAATAAAGACACCAGAGGAAGAGTATGAACGTCTAAAACCAGTACTTGATAATCTTAGCGACTATATGAAAAATGGTGATATTGAAGTCAGCATTGATAGTTTTTGGCCAGACATTATTTTAAACGTTTTGAAGCACTACAATATTGCCTGGGTAAATGATCAGAAGGGAGATCTGAGTAGTAATACCTTAAAAGAAGTTGCTAGCAGTGGGTGTAGTGTCGTTATTATGCATTCACTTTCGATACCACCACATAAGGAAAATATTATTCCACATGATATTGACCCAATTGATATCATAAATAATTGGGCAGAGAAGAGCATTAATAGGTTACTTGACCTTGGTTTTGATGAAAATTCAATAATTATTGATCCTGGTATTGGTTTTGGCAAATCTATGTATCAGAATATTCAGATTTTACGCAGTATAGAAACTTTACAAAATTTTGGCTGCAAGGTTTTAGTTGGCCATTCTAGAAAGTCATTTATTTCTTCTTTTTCTACAGAGCCTGCCTCTAATAGAGATTTAGAAACAATTGCTACATCTGCTATACTGCACAATAAGGTTGATTTCCTTAGAGTGCATAATGTACGTGACCACATGAGATTTTTTGTAGCCCAAGCTGCCTTACAGGGATGAAGATTATTGGAATTATGGCTGTTGACCCTAATGGGGTAATTGGAATAAATGATGATTTGCCCTGGCATTATCCAAGTGAGTTTAAGCACTTTTGTCAAGTAACCGACAAACAAGTTATTGTGATGGGAAGAAAGACATTTGAAACCGTGCCTCAAAGCATACTAAAGAATCGTACACCTATTGTTTTCTCCCGTAACAAGTGTTTTAATAGAGGTCCAAAATGTACTGTTGTCTCTTCCATGCAAGAATTTCTGTCAATTCAAAGTAGTTCTCAAGTCTTTGTGATTGGTGGGGCACAAATAGCACACCTTTTTTTAGAGCATAACCTAATCTCAGAATTTATTATAACTGAAATTCACAAGCCCTATAAGGGTGATACATACCTCAATTTAGCATTTTTTGATGGATGGAATAAAACTATTCTCGTCAGAACAGAAGACTATACTATATTCAATTGTATCCGTTCAGCAGAGTAGTAAAATTATTAGCATAAAAGTAATCAACGTTTCTAATGAAAGCTGGATCCCAGCATCAAGTGCTAGCCTGAAGCTTTAGCTATAAATATTAAGAAATTTACCAAACGAAGAAAAAAGGCAGAAGAATCCCCGTGTGACGAGTTTTATAATGTAAATTGGCGCTATAATAATGTTCTAACAAGCGCGTTTTGGCTGAATGTAGAAAAAATAAAAAAAGCCGCTATAATTTTTGTGTAATTTGCCAATAAATATTTGAGTTTTTTACTGATTTTGTGATTGAGCCTGCAGGTCAAAAATAAGGATAAATACTCTTAGTATCATAGTAAAGGGAATGACGAAATTTGTAAAGTAGTTTTCACTCAAATGACGCCCAGGCAAAAACTATATGGTTATGCAAAAAATCTATTTTTAAAACTGTTAATATAACATAGAAAAAACCTCACCTTCATTAATAATAGATTACTTACCAATTGGGTAGTCACCAGTGAAACAAGCATCACAATATTGCGGTGTAGCATTGTTACGTTTTTCTGCTTTAACAGCTCTGTATAGCCCATCAATACTCAAAAAGGCTAAGCTATCTACTCCTATACTTTCCTTTATCTCTTCTATAGATTGAGTCGCAGCAATTAAATCTTTGCAATCTGGTGTATCTATTCCATAAAAACAAGAGTGCTTAATTGGTGGACTTGAAATTTTGAGGTGAATCTCTTTTACTTCTGCATCCTTTAGCATAACTATTATATTTCTGAGCGTACTACCACGCACTATACTATCATCTATTAAAATTATGTTTTTGCCTTTCAAAGTGTGCTTATTAGCATTGAATTTTAATTTTATTCTAACTTTACGTACTTCAGCGGTGGGTTGTATAAAAGTTCTTCCTATGTAATGATTACGAATTATCCCCAGTTCCATAGGTAATCCTGAATGCTTTGCATATCCAATAGCTGCAGGTATTCCAGAATCAGGTATTGGTACAACCATATCTACATTGTTTTTTGGTGGGCTCTCTTCTGCAAGTATTCTTCCTATTTCTTTTCTTATATCATATATGGACCTCTTCTCCATTATGCTGTCTGGTCTCGAGAAGTAAACGTATTCAAAAATACAAAAACTTGATTTTTGCTGTGGGAAAGGAAACATTGAGGCTAGCTTACTATCCGAACTGATGGTAACTAATTCGCCTGGTTCTATTTCTCTAATAAACTCTGCATTTATTATATCAAGAGCACAAGTTTCAGATGCAAGAACGTAAGAACCGTTTAACTTTCCTAAAACAAGAGGCCTGATTCCAGATGGATCACGTACTCCAATAACTACTTCTTGATTGATTGCCACAAAAGAATAAGCACCTTGTATTTGCTTTAATGCATATATAAAACTCTCTAAAAAGCTATCTTTTTCACTGCTTGCTGTCAGATGCACTACTACTTCTGTATCAATATCTGACTGAAAAACGCACTCTTGTTTAATTAATTGTTCGCGTATCGGAGAAATATTAATTAAATTACCATTATGTGCTATGGCAAAATCCCCAAATTTGCCACTTTTGCCAAACATGGGCTGCACTCCAAATTTACTACCACTTGTTGAGTATCGAACATGACCTATTGCACAATCTCCAGGTAAGGATTTCTTTATTTCATCTATATCATCAAATACACTGCTCACTTGGCCTTGAAAGTGATAAGAGTGCAGCTTATCGTTGTTACTGGTTACTACGCCAAAAGACTCTTGACCTCTATGCTGCAAAGCGTGGAGAGCAAGTATAGAGTTAAAAGCAGCACTTTGGTTGTAACTTATGCCAAATACCCCGCACTCCTCATGTACTTCATCAAGCATGAAAAATATTAAATAAAGCCTGATTGTACTTTAGTAGAGGCAAAATACAAGAATTTTATTTGTTAATCCCTTTCAAAGTTGGAGCTTTCTACGGTAGTTTTGATGTATACCAGAAAGTAGGTTATATGCAATTAACCAATTTTGAGATTTTTGACAATTTTTTAGCACTGAAGAGAAAAAGATATTTTTATTGACTTATCTATGTATTGAAGTAATCACTAAAAAGTTTTAGTGGTTATGGTATATAATATGTCTAAGCAAGTGGGTAAACAAGGTGAAAGTAATCTTATTTTAGAGCCTGAACAGTTCTCTAACAGCTTCTTCAATAGTCAACAGAGTAGTTCATCAAATCCAAAATTACCGACTATAAGTCGTAAAGATAGGCATATGGATTTAATCAAGAAAAGGTACGCAAAAAACAAAGATGTTGCAGAATATCTAAGAAGTTATGACTTTATTAAAAGAGCAGAAGAATTGTCAATAATTTATCTTTTTGAGCGAGACTCATCTTCTACGAAATTGCAAATACCATTGACTACAGATGAACAAATTCTAGTTAAAAAATTTTGTGATGAGATGATAAAAGGTATAACAGAACACGATGAGCAAGAAAGCGTTTTAAAGTACATGGAACGCATAATAGAGGGTTATTTAAATCAAGGAATAAGATTAAACTCATATTACGGTAAGGATAATAAGACTGTAACAAATTTTATATTTGAAAAAATGGAAGAATTAATTAATCGCTTTCATGCAAATCCACACAATTCAACTACAAAAAATATCATACAAAAGATCACTCGTAATTTAGTGTTAAAAGGTGGGGTAGAAAAAGGATTATCTTTTTATAGCGATATTGAAGGCGGATATTACGGCTCTAATTATTTAAATGATCTTAACGAACAATGTAAGAGTAAGAAAAAAATGCTAGAGGGTCTAGCATATGAAGGTATTGTGAAAGAAAATAACAAGCAAATTGATAAATATGATCTTGAAGTAGAAGTAGATAATAAATATTTTTATATTAAGTATCCACAAGGTAGTATTGTTGAAACTGCGAGAACTTTAAATAATGAAAAAGCTAAGGATTTAGAAGTTGGCATATTTCAGATTGAGGAAAGTATAGTAAAAGTTGAAATTACAGAAGATGGAAAAAGAAATTACACAGATATCTTAAAAGGTGGTATTGAAATATTTTTTACTACTAAAATAGGAGAGATTAGTATTTATCTACGGAAAGATGGTAACAAAATGGTAGTAGAAATTGATGAGAAAAGCAAAATAAGGTTTAGCAAGTTAGAAAACAAATCAAGCTTTGGAGGGAATTGTCTTATACAGGGGAAAAGTGTTTTAGAAGTTATGGGCAAGAGTTTTGAAAATATTCCTGAGGAGTTAACTCAGACTATTAAAAACGTTCCATCTACTAGTCTTATGCAAACATGTTTACAACAACAAGAAAACTCTAATAGGGAATTAAATTAATGTATTTTTAGGATAATAATTAAGAAATTAATTATAAACATTCATACGCATTCGATTGTAGTAGAGGATATGGGGCAGCAATTAGCACAAGAACTAAAGGCAAATGTGGTTGGTTGTCAAATAGTGATTGATTAAATCAATTTAGAGAGGTAAATAGCAGCTTTGCAGCTTGTTTTTATGAACAAAGATAAAACGTTGTAGCCAAGTGCGCTTTCGGCATTGTGCTGAATTGCAATATCTCTGTGCTCTAATTCCTCATCGCGAAATTTACTTATAGTTTCTCTTAATTCCCCATCTTCTAAATGTAAGACTTGCTCCTTGTAGTGCTCTCCGATCACTTCTTCAACTGCAGCAGTGCAAGCCATAGCGGCTTTTTTACCCATCATGGCAGTTACAACACCAAGTGATACCCCTAAAGCACCCCAAACTGGCAACAAAACAGTAGGACGAACTCTTTGCTCCTTGATTTTCTCATTAAAATAGTGGAAATGTTTTTTTTCCTGCTCCTCCATTTCAATTATTTTGTCAATTATGGAAGATTTTTTAAGAATAAATTTTTGACCGGAATAAATGCAAATGGCTCCATATTCGCCAGCATGATTTACTCTAATTGCTTGTTCTAAAAAATTTCCTTTCAATTTTTTTATATTGCTTTCCAATGTCTCCTCCCTTTATTTCTGCATTAGTACTACTATAAACCAACATATTATAGAGTAAATAAAATTCCATGCGTGCATTGCACCAACATTGTGATTACAGGAACTCAAGCAGCTATAGCAACGGCAAGAGTTACTTGACGGACTCCGCCATTCTCCTTAAAATAAGGGTGAAGATATATTATTTATCTTCAGTCTGTGCAGATAAAACGACAAAAAGCTCAATATACTTGATGTTTAATTTTTTGCACTATGTGCACTCTATGTCTTTATAAAACTTTTACCCACATAAGCTAAAATGCGCTTATCAAAGCATTTAATACAATAAAAAACGCCAATTAAAAAAATAGGTAGTAGCTGATAGATTTTCTTTTGCCTTTTTCTCTGTTTAGTAAATTTTTCAATATTTAATGCAATTAGCCTGCACTGGGATGACAACGAGTAGTGAGCTAAACATCCGTGTGGTTATTAGTATTATCAAGATATTCTCTAATCTTCTTTAAATCTTCCCAAGCTAAGCGTTTTTGTGCTGGTTGACGAAGTAGATAGGCTGGATGAAATATAGCGGCTGTGGTAATTGCATGAGATAAATATTGGTTAGTATAAGTATGAAATTTGCCACGCAAGTTCGATATAGTCTTTGTGTTATCAAGAAGGCTATAACATGCGATTCCTCCAACAAAAATCAGAATCTGCGGTAAAACAAGAGCAATATGCTTCTCAACAAATGGTCTGCACATATCAAGCTCTAGATCAGTTGGTTTTCTATTACCTGGTGGACGCCAAAACACGGTGTTGCTTATATATACCTTAGTGCGGTCCAGATTAATTGCACCGAGCATCTTATCGAGCAGCATTCCGCTTGCACCACAAAATGGTATGCCTTTCAGGTCTTCATTTGCTCCTGGTGCTTCACCAACAAGCATGATTTTTGCATTTGGATTACCATCGGAAAAAACAGTATTAGTTGCAGTTTTTTTTATTTCACAACCCTCAAATGACTTAACTGCACTTCTTAGTTCATCTACACTACCACATTCACTTGCAAGCTTCCTTGCTTCAATGATCCAGTCACTTGGGAACATGGCTTTTTTCTGCTCGATGACAGAAGACTGTGTAGCTCTCTCATTTTCCACTTTTTTTTCCTCTTCACCTTCAGTTAGCGTGCAGTCAACACCCACTTCATGATAGAACTTCAACAATTCTAGATCTTCATTGTTCATAGTGCCTCTTAACCTTTTGAGCTTTTTTCATAGCCATATCGTACTTCAATTTAGACAAATGTCTAACGTATAATATACCATTTAAATGATCTAACTCATGCTGAATACACCTTGCAAGCCAACCACTAGCTTTTAGCGTCTGTTCTTCGTTATTTAAATTTTTATATTTCACAGTTAAATATTTTGGACGCTTAATTTCATGGCTTTGCTCTGGAATTGAAAGGCACCCTTCTTTGAGAATTACTTGTTCACCCGATAATTCTGTAATTTCAGGGTTAATCATGCAAAATTTGCCAGTTGATTCATATCCTGCTGGCCCATCTTCAGCCTTCTCTGGCTGAACGTCCATGATAAAAATTCTCTTCAGCACTCCAACTTGTACTGCAGCAAGACCAAGACCTTCTGCATAGTACATAGTTTCGAACATGTCGTTTACTAATTCTTTAATTTTATCGGTTATATCTATTACTTCACTGGCACGTGTAGTTAACCTTTCATCAGGGGCAATTACAATTGGCAATTTAGACATAAAATTAAAATTTTATGTTTTATTTTTTCCTTTGTACAGTATTTTGGGTATATTAAAATGTTGCTGTATTTTTAATAGAAATATAAATTATTAAAGGAAGCTTCAATTTGAATGGAATTGTGTCATAAGGTCAACTAATGTACTCTGCAGTAATAATAAAACCAAAGCAAAATGTTTTTGCCGTTTTAGACGTAGGTACAACAAAAATTATCTGTCTCATTGTTAAGATCAATAGCAACTTCAGCTATAAAATAATAGGAACGGGTTATAAAAGTGCAGAAGGTATAAGCGGTGGATCAATAACTGATGCAAAGCATGCAAGTTACTCTATTTCATCAACTATAGGTTTAGCTGAGCAAGTATCAGAAGAGACTATAGACCAGATATATGTGAATGTAGCCGGATGTGGAGTCTCATCTTTTAACGTATATAACGAAATTATTGCAGCTAATCACGAAATTTCAGACCGAGATATAAAACGTGTAGTCTTTCAGACGTTTGAGAAATATATCGAAGAAAATGTTATCATTCACAATATACCACTGAAATATCACTTGGATGACATGACTGATATAAAAGAGGTTGGTGGATTGTACGGAAAAAGACTATCTGCTGATGTTAATGTCGTCACTGCTTCGCGTCCAGCGCTTACCAACATTGAAAATTGTATAACTAATAATAGCGGGATAAGTATGGCTGGTTGTATTGCTTCCGCATATTCTGCAGGCCTTGCCTGTCTAAGTGAAGATGAAAAAGAGCTAGGAACTGCCATTGTTGACATAGGGGGTGGGTGTACTGCAATTGGAATTTTTAAGAGAGGAAAGCTTATATACACAAGCAGCATTCCAATTGGCGGCATTCACATCACTCGAGATATAGCTTATGGACTATGCACAAGTATAGAGCATGCTGAACGCATAAAAATACTATACGGTAGCACTGTCGTAACTTCAATAGATGAGAACGAATATATTACACTGCAAAACAGTGAAAATGATGAACCGACTCGAGTACCCAAGTCCGAACTTATTGACATCATAAGACCTAGAGTTGAGGAGATATTTGAACTGGTAAGAGAACAATTTCAAGAACAAAAAGATCCAATCAATAAAGTAGTGCTCACAGGTGGAACCAGTCAACTCACAAGCATGAAAGAGATTGCAAGCTATATATTCAACAAACAAGTCCGCATTGGATGCCCTGAGTCTCTCAGTGGCCTTGATGGCGAGTATGATAAAAATCCCGTATTTTCTGCTGCCATAGGCTCTATCAAGCTAATAGTTGACACTTTTTATAAAAATAACTCTGGAATGCTCGGTCAAGATGGTAAAATGAGTAAATTGTATAATTGGGTTAAATCGAAAGTCACGGTTTGATTTTACCAAATAAAGTTTTGATATCCGTCAAAGGAAGTATAAAGAAAATTATTTCAAGATTGATAAATTGATTCGTGATCATACACCTGAAATTATGCGCTCCCATGGAATGATTGTTTATGATATGGTAATGGAAAAAGATGAATATGCTGAACGTCTCATTCTATGATAAAAGATAAAACAGGCTGGATCCCAGTGGGCTTTGTTGAATCGCTCAAGTGAAAAGAACTGGCAGTTACTGACAAAATTCATTATAAATAGCCATTTAACTGTTGAAGAAAAAATATGCCACAAAAAATGAGAGTCAGTAATTGCCATGAATATAACAAATTTCTCCAAGAAAGAGGAAGCATTTTTTGTTATATCAATGACGCCATAGAAAATTGGTACGAGAATTGTCCAAAAATGCAGGGCGGCAACTATATTTATAGTGATAAAGTTGTGATTTTAGTGCATATAATCGTCAGTTTCTTTAGAATTGGTTTAAGACAAACAGTCGGGTTTATAAAAGGATATTTGCAACAAATAGGAAGAGATTTGCAGCTATTCACAAGCATCAAAAAAAACTTAATATTAAGATAAATGATTGCAGAAAATAATATAGAAGATATCGAAATTGCTATAGACAGTACAGGAATTAGTATATACAACAACACACAGCAAGGAAAATAGCACTGACAGAGTGGCTATGAGCAAACGAGAAAATTGCACGTAATGTTGAATATAAACAACAAAAAAGCCATAGCTGTAAAATACAGTAACGGTGTCTACTCTGATCACTTGTGATTTGCTAAAAGAAGTTGATTTTCAGCATGCCATAAAAGCACTATATGCAGATAGAGCATGTGATAGGCACAAGTTTTATAAGTTGTGTAACGAATATGATATAAAGACAAAAATTCCACCAATAAACAATGCGGCAGAACATCCAGAAATAGATTATATGTCTGACAGGAATGCTGCTATTAGGTTAATAAAATTATACGGTGAAGATGGCATGAAAGAATGGAAAAAGAAGTAAATTATGGGAAAAGATCTTATATTGAAGGGTTTTTCTCAAGATTAAAGCAAATATTCGGATTTAGTTTTAGGAATAAATCTGAGATAAATCGAGAAAAAGAACTAAATGCTATTTGCTTAATAAATTCACTGATATTGGTGTGGCTAAATTTGAGATAGTTACATGAATTTACCATAAATCACCATCTCATAAAGTGTGATGCAACAAAGCCATCCCAGTGTCAGCTACTCGGATGACAAGAAAGGGAGTACAGGTTTCAATATTTGCATGCATCTGAACAGATAAGCAATTACCATCAGAAAGAGGGAGACTATGCTACTCCTTTCTATCCACTTTTTTGAGCAATCCACTTCTACATCTAACACACATCTCAGTGATTATAATATCCAATTTTTGATCATGTTTTTCTACAGGTAAATTTTTACAATATTGCTTCTCATAGGCTACACCTATAAATATTTTTCCAAGTGGCCGTAATTTTTTTATCATTTCATCATACCAACCACCGCCAAAACCTAACCTATTAAAATGATCATCAAAAGCAACAATAGGGGTAATGATTGTGTCGGGAATTATATCTTCATCTGCTTTATTCCATTCCTCAAATTTTAATAACTTATTTTTATTAGGAATTGCTACTTTATATCCTAAATCGAGTAAATGATGCATCAAAGGCACAACATTAATTTCTCCGTCTGTTGGAATGTACGCTGCTATTGTTTTACCTTTAACGCAACTTAAGTTTTTGTTAAAGAGATTAATAAGAGAATTTGCTGCATAACTAGAATAACTTTCATCAACATCTTTTCTTATGGTTCTATATTGCTTCCTTAGTTCCTCTTTGTGCTGTTTAGTGTCTTTGAACATGTTCTATCCATTTTGCAGTGAGCTTTTCTTGTAAACTATTTTGCTTCAAGCGCTCACTTAAAAAATCAAAGTCAACAAGCTCCATATCCTGGTCTTGATTACTGCAACTATAAACAAAACTTATTTCTCCTTTTTCCTTATTTATGTGTTGCTGAATACATTGAGCGCAGATTTCTTTCATCATGCACTGCATAGGAGAGTTAACTGATGATATTGCTATGTGTTTTGGTTTTAGATATGGCTTTAAAATTGTTTTTCTAGCTTCATTTATAGCTTTCATCATTTTATCAGAACCAATAGTGATGATTTTATCTATAGTGTTTAAACTAATAGTAATTTTACCTAACTTTCCTTGCTGATATGAGATTATTGCATCAACTATATTACCATGAAAGGATTTATCCTGTTCTCTGCTTGTTTCTATCAATCCTTCTTCACATGCCCAAATTACTGCACTTGATGCACGTTCTATCAGTGCTCGTTTAAATACATCACTTAATTTTTTATAGCCAGCGAAATATAAAACCTTATGATTGTTTTCAAGACATGCCTTCCCTATCGAAAATAACACTGCATTTCCAACTCCACCGCCAATGAGCATTATATTCTTCATAAACTTTTTATGGAGTAGAAAACCTCTCTAACTTCAATTAAACTGATAACTAACAGCTGCATTTTTACGCATATTATCCAATAACAGGTTGCTTTGTATCATAATCTTTTGTTGATACATTTCCTGTTTGATTGCTTCTATATCCATTGCATTATTTTTGATATCACATAACATCATCAACTTTGCAGTGCTATTTTCTCTTAATTCTACTATTTCATTCATATTTGTTTTACTAAATAAAATCTGTAAATCAGGATTTAAATTTCGCATTTTTATTTCAAACTCTTTTACGCTTGGCAACTTGAAATCATCTGCTAACTTGTCAAAATTTAAACAACTGACCTTTTGCTCCTTAAAACTAGAGAGTAAACTTTCTGAACCTTCAACTACAACCTGTTTCAGTTTTAAAGTACTTTTCAGCATTGTATGATTAAGCTGTACTTTATCTATGACTTTTATAACAGAGTAACCTTCGCTTAAACTAACCGGACCTGCTACATCACTGATTTCTAATCCTTCCAAAACGTCCTTGAGTTTACCTTTTAGCTGACTTAAATTAACGGTTGCTTTGCTCATCTTTATTGAAGATTCTGGATTATTACTGCTACGTAATTGTTTTATTAAATCTTCAGCCATCTTCTGATCAGGAATTACAAACTCCTGAAATGTAATAAGGTAGTCAGGTTTCTCTTTTTGTTTTCTTACATCGTCCACTTCTTTATCGCTGATATTGACAAGTGGCACAATTCCTACTTCAATAATCTTGTTCCACAGTAGCTGACACTTTACTTGTTTTTTTAGGGTATTGAGATCTATATTATGCTTTTTTACGTATTGATCAACTTCATCAGCCTCAAGTTTTAAACTTTGAGTTAAGAATAACGTGACAGCATTATTTAACTCCTCGTTACTCAATTCTATATTCATCTTCTGTGCTTCGCTGACAATGATAATTTCGTCTATTAACTGTCTTAGAATTTGAGATTTTACCTCTTTTTGATTAATCTTCTGATTGCCAAGCAATGAATTTATAAAATTGACGCGTTTTTCAATATCTAAATTTGAAATTGGCTCACCATTTACATCTGCAACAATTTCAATCTCAGTTGCAAGTAACCTAAGCGGCAGCATTATTAATATCAAAATTAGTATTTTATGCATATAAAATTATTTAGCTAATAACTAATTCTATAATAAATACTGAATAAACGCTAGCTAACTTTTTAATAATTAAAAAAGAGGATGAAATTACTGTAATGAATACCTAAACAATAATATACGGAAGGAGAGGGATTCGAACCCTCGATACGACTTTTCAATCGTATAACGGTTTAGCAAACCGCCGCCTTCAGCCGCTCGGCCACCCTTCCAAATTATTACTATAATATCAAGACCTTTACTGCCTGTCTAATGCTTTTAACCGCAACATTAAAAACAACAATGTTTTTCTGAGCAGCTCTAATGCAAACTAATTTCTACTTTTTTCAATGATTTTTTTTGCTTCTTCTACATCAGCCCATTCTCCAACTGTCACCGTTTTTCCCTTTTCTAAATCTTTATAATGAGAAAAGAAATGAGAAATTTTATCTAGTAAGTTTTTAGGTAAGTCAGAATAGTTTTTTATATTCTCATAATAGCTATCAACACTGGAGATAGGTACGGCTAATATTTTTTCATCCTCTCCTTTTTCATCTTTAGTGAGCAATGCACCTACTGGACGCACTGATATCAAAACCCCAGATGCTAAAGGAAATTGAGTTATCACCAAAACATCTACAGGATCACCATCACCTGCACAGGTGTTTGGTACAAATCCATAATTGCAAGGATAAGTCATTGAAGTAGACAAAAATCTGTCAACTTGTAATAATCCGAGCTCTTTATTAAATTCATACTTTACGGGTTCAGCATTTGCGCCTATTTCAATTACTACATTTATTTCATCTGGTTTTGTTGTTACTTTGCTTAAATCCATGAATTACCTCGTTATTCAAGAGAAGATATTATATAGCATACACTTTAAAAGTGCTACATTTATCATTTATAAGTAGAGATTCATGAACGCCTGGACTGTGTAGGACCATTTGTAAGATCATTAATAATTGCACCATTGACTGCTGAATGTGGCGGTTCTTGAGGTGATTTTAGTAGTTGAAATAAAGCATATACTATTACGATAGTAAGTACTGCAGCAACTATTAAATTGATGAGATTGTTTTGTGGCAAAATATTTGTTATTGAGTTGAATAACCTTTGTTCCATAAGAAAATAATCAGCAACATATAACCCAGCAGATAATATAAACATACCTAAAGCTAGTTTACAGAACGTATTTTTATGATTTTTCTTGCTGATAATGAAATTTGGCCTACATTCATTCTCTTCTTGCGGTGCTGAATAATGTGTATTGTTTATTATCCTCTCTTCAAACTTATTGCTATTTTGCTCCTTTAACAGCTGTTTCAAAATTGGTCCAACTCTTTTCAAGAATAAAAAACCTTGATTATTATAACCTGCAGACGCCGATATATTGAATGTTCTGTTTAGAGTGCCTATCTTTTTACAATCCAGCGTATATTTAATGGCTCTATTTTGATCTTTCAAATTAATACTTTGCAGTAATTCAGCTAAATTCGCTATATATCTGAGAACAACCATGTTATCTATTATTGGTAAATTTTCCTTTTTTATAGACTCTTTGTGATATTCAGAAAGTTTATGATAGTCGCCAAGTATAGAAAATAACAATACTACACCACTGTCTACTTTTATGTCTTGATGAATAGAATAATAGAAGTCAATAATGCATTTATTTAAGGTAAATTCTCTATCATATTTGTTTAATGCATTTTCTTCACTTAACAACCTTCTAACATCAATAAGCACCTTATTTTCAAAATCTTCTGCTGTTTTAAATATTGATTCTCTCTTTGGATTTGCCAAAACGTTAAGTAAATCTAATTTTCTTCCATCTACTATTTCGTGTATGTCTTTACCTAACTCAGACTCCTTAATAACTTTATATATTTCATCTATGATATCTTGAGTGCTCAGATTATTACTTCCGCTTAAAATTTTATAAGCTTGAGTATAAATTAAGAACAACCCTTGTAGACTAAATTGTAAGTTAAAATATTTATCTAATGATTCCTCTTTTTTTCTAACGAATGAAGACAAACCAATATGGTTTCTATGGTCTATTTTACCAGTTAAGTTAGCATGTTGAAAATTGCCTAAAAAAATAAACAAGGCCTCTAATAAATTGCCTTTACCAACAATTTTTATTAATTCTTCAACTTCTTTAACCATCCCTCTAGTCCACAATATAATAATTATCTTTAATAGTATAAAGAATATAGGATAAAACAGCAATAAATTTTATTGTATGTTTACATTCTGCATTAAAAAATCAAACCACCAAGTTAGGAGCATATCCACCCTCCACCGATAACTTGTTCGCCCTTATATGCTACACAGGCTTGACCTGGACTGATGCCAAAGTAATCGTCGTTTAAAATTACACAGGCTTTGTTCTTTTCGTCAGTTGAATATATTGTCGCTGAGCTTCCTGCATGTGATGACCTGAGCTTCACAGTTACTTCCATGCCTTCTTTTGGTTGTTCTAACCAATTTAACTCTTTGACCAATATCTTTTTTTGCATTAGAGCATTGATCGGGCCTACTACAACTTCATTATTTTCTGTATTAATTCTTACTACATAAAGAGGCTCACTGTGTGCAATGCAGAGGCCTCTTCTCTGCCCCACTGTAAAATTTACTATGCCGCTGTGCTCACCTAGCACTTTTCCATGAATATCTACTATTTTACCTTTCTGTACAGACTGTGGAGCTAACTTAGCTATTGTTTTACTATAGCTTTCGGAAACAAAGCATATATCTTGGCTGTCTGGCTTTTCAGAAATTTGTAAGCCAAAATACTTTGCTAATTTTCTTATATCACTTTTATAGAACCCACCTAGTGGAAATCGCAAAAGCTTTAACTGCTCCTCAGTTGTAGCAAACAAAAAATAACTTTGATCTTTACTTTTATCAATACTTCTGCACAACTTTACCTCACCATTTTCTTCTAATCTTCTTACGTAATGTCCTGTTATGAGCACATCCGCACCAAGATTTTTTGTGACTTGCAATAGATCACGGAATTTTACTGTTTGGTTACATCTTACACATGGTATGGGGGTTTCCCCACGCATGTAAGTATTCGCAAAATCTTCTATTACTTCCTTTTTAAATGTTTCTTCGTAATTTAAAATATAATGAGGAAAGCCAACACTTTCAGCTACGCGTTTGGCGTCATAAATATCTTGTCCAGCGCAGCATGCACCTTTTCTTGCATTAGCATTGCCATCAGTGCCATATAGCTGAAGAGTCACACCTATCACTTCGTACCCAAGGTTATACAGCAGTGCTGCAGCAACGGAGCTATCAACTCCCCCGGACATTGCAACAATAGCCTTAGTTTGATGCGGAGCTTTATCTTTTAATAAAGGTTCAATTTCAAATTCTTTTAGCATATAATTTATAAACACAAACCTGGTGTCAAGCACTGGAATCCAGTTTCTATTACACAATTTCATCGAAACAGCGTACTTATTTGTAGTCAAGTTCCAGTGTCAAGCGCTGGGATGACACCCCTTCCTGCTGGAAGTTGCTTTTAAATTACTTGGTGCGTGACACTGGGATCTCATTTATATTACATAATTCCATCAAAACAATTCGATAAACTGCCTTCAAAAACAATTTAATCTTGCTTGAATAAAACATGGCCAAAATAGTCCATGTTTTCAAGTACTTTTCCACTACCCAGGGCAACACAACAAAGTGGATCATCTGCAACACGAACTGGTAATTTTGTTGTTTCACTAATAACTTTACTCAAGTTGCGCAATAACCCACCTCCACCAGATAAAATTATTCCTCTATCAACTATATCAGAAGAAAGTTCAGGTGGAGTACTCTCCAGTGCAGTTCTAATAGCAGAAATTATCTGATGTACAGGCTCTATTAGGCTCTCTGCAACTTGATATTCTGATAAAAGCATTTCTTTTGGCATACCACTCACTAAATCCCTGCCTTTAATTATCATTCCCTCTTTGTTGTTTTCAACTGGCAGACTGGCTGAACCGACGTTTTTCTTAATTTTTTCAGCAGTTGTTTCGCCAATCAATAACTTATGATTTTCACGAATGTATGACTTTATTGCCTCATCCATAATATCGCCACCTACTCTGGCAGAACGTGAATAAACAATTCCACCTAAAGAAATAATTGCAACTTCAGTTGTACCACCTCCTATGTCAACAATCATAGAACCTTCAGGTTCGGTAACTGGAAGTCCAGCCCCAATTGCTGCAGCCATTGGTTCTTCAATTAAGAATACTTCATTTGCACCAGCACTTTCTGCTGCATCTTGTATAGCACGCCTTTCAACTGGGGTAGATCCAGATGGAACACATATGATAATATTAGGCTTATTAACAGTGAATCTTGTGTTTGCGCTGCGTATGAAATATTTTAACATTTCTTCCGCGCTTTTAAAATCAGCAATAACTCCGTCTTTCAAGGGCCTTATCGCTTCTATTTCTCCAGGTGTTTTTCCGAGCATCATCTTAGCTTTTTTGCCAAAAGCATAAGGAACGTAACTTCCTTTTTCTTTTACTCTTGCTACAACTGAGGGTTCATCAAGCACTATCCCCTGACTTTTCTGATAAACTAAAGTATTTGCAGTACCAAGATCTATAGCAATATCGCTAGCAAATAAACCTTTGAAAGTAAAAAAATTTCTGATTAAATTCTGAACAAAACTCATACACAACTCAAGAAAACCATTTATTGAGACAAATTATACTTTTCAGATAAGTAACTAGTGTAGCACTCAATATCTAAATCCCTACCTGTTACCTTTTTTAGCTGTTCCAAAAAGCCATAATTTGCACTATATACATTTTTAGAGAACCAATCGATAAGTAAACTGAAATCTCCTTTTACTATAGAATCTAAAAATTCGTAATGATTTTTCTTAATGAAAGAAAAAAACTGCACAGCAGCGATTAACGCTATGACTTTAATAGGAAAGTAGCCTATAACACCACTTATCCAATACTCATCTTGAAAATAAGTGTCTAGCTCATTTTTAGCTTTTACTGAAATCTTGTAATGCTTCATACCTTCCAACCATTTATCGTGTAGATCTTTAACTTCTAACGTACCATTTATTAGATCTTGTTCTAATTTAGTTCTTAGCATAATGTGAGCCAATAAACTAAATTCATCCGCATTCTTCAAAAAAGATGAAAGATTTACTTTATTGAAAATCAAATACAAATTTTCAACACTACTATTAATTTTGCCTTTTGTAGAAAGTTTCTCCTTTATGTGTGGTTGAATGAACTCAATAAATTCTCTGGATGTTCCAATGATCCTTTCCATGAATAACCCTTGAGTTTCATACATAATATGTTTTGTAATTAAGCTCTTTATAGAATTTTGCGCTAAACATTTTTGATGAATTGCATAACCAGTATGCCGTAAAAGTAAAAATAAACCATAACAAAGGTCAGATTCATCATAATCGATAGAATCGTAATAAGAAATGGAAATCTCATTTGGTGTAACACTCATTTGCTGTAAGAATAAGGAACCAAGTTCAATCTGTCTCTGAACCGTAACTTTTTGTATATTAGTAACCTTATCCTTCTTCTGCTTTTGAGTTACTTTCTCTACATTTTCACTAAAAAATTTACCTAGCTTAGGAAATATTTCCTTTATGTTCTTTTCTGTGATACTAGAGTCATAGTCAGCAAGCAATGACTCATAGTTTGAGCACTTTAATTGCTGCGATTTTATAGAAGCTGCTTCACGAGTAAGCTTAATTAGGTTAGTAAAGCATTCTTTCAGCTTTTCTAAGTTACTAATTTCAGAATTAGTTAGTCTCCATAAGTTTTGGCATTCAATCTTAGCTTTGGACAAAGATTTTACTAAATCAACAGGAATAGCACTGCTGCTTTTGTATATCCCCTCTATTAACTTTAGCTGCTGAATATTTGCACTCTTTTTATTCCTAAGAGCATTCGCTAATGATTCCTTTATTGCATCATGAGAGATAATTTCATGTCTGATTTCCTCTAGAAGACACATTTGCTCGATCTTATCCTCTATATCCAGTTGGCTTTTGCTTAGTAGTTTTAGTATGTTTTCGATATTCCTTACCTTATGTAATACTTCCTCTAAAAACTTATAAGATCTCATTTTTATTCATTGCTTTGAAACATCTGCATAATATCGTAATAGATTAATAATAAAGTTAAAAGTATATTTGCTTAAAGTACAATAAAAAATTGTATTTTTACTCCTTCATTGAACTTTTCGACAAAAATCGAGCATCTTATCAGAAAATTAATTGTCAGATTGTATTGTAAGTGAAATATTTAGTATTTTATTTTTCTTGACTACATTATAGTATAGAGTGATCATTAGTACTAAAATTAAAATTACGCACTATATTTTAAATTTATGGAGGTTTAGTGATGTGGAGTAGACTGATTATAATGTGTTGTTTTTGTTTGCTGCTTACTGGTGTAAGTTCTTGCCCTAAAAAAGGAGTAAATACGACAAATAAAATGAATGCTGTTGTTAAACAGATAGGTGATAAAAGAGTTTTCTTCGGTTATGATGAATCTAGTATCAGTGAAGTGAGTGCAGATGCATTACTTGACGTGATGGAAGTGTTACAAAATAATCCTGACGCAAAGGTCACTTTAACTGGTCACACTGACAATCGTGGTTCTCACGAGTATAATCTTGCACTAGGAGCTAGAAGAGCAGATGCAGCTAAAAAATTTATGGTCAGCTGTACACCTTATTTAGAAAATAGAATAAAAACTGCTTCTAAAGGTGAAACTGAGCCTTTGGTTAATGTAAAAGATGATTCTAAAAATTCTAAGTACGAAAAAGACCATGCTAAAAATCGTAGAGTAGAATTTTCATTTTCTGGAATAAAGAAATAGTTTCTTGCGTTAAAACCTGGATCCCAGTGTTTAGCACTGGGATGATACAACGTGCAAATCCGTTGCTTCCACTGATTGTTAGTTGAACTTGTATTGAAGTCCTGTGGGCGGTATAATGTAGAGAGATATAAACTACCTAACCGAGACATAATGCAATTGGAGCTGTCATTTCAAAATATAGTTAATAACTTTGCTTTTCATGATAATCAAGTTGCGGTTGCAGTATCAGGTGGTATAGATAGCGTAGTTTTATTGCACTTAATGATTAACTGGGCAAAAAAAAGTAAGCTTTTAGCCCCTATAGCATTAACAGTAAATCATGGGTTACGTTTAGAATCTCAAAAAGAAGCTCATTTTGCTATAAGTTACGCAAAAGAACTTGGAGCAAGGGAGTCATTCGTATTAAATTGGGAGAAAAAAAATATTAAAGGCAATATTCAGTTACAGGCACGAAAAGCACGATACAAGTTATTAATAGAATGGTGTAAAAACAATAATGTTAAATATTTATTTGTTGCTCACCACGAAAATGATCAAGCAGAAACGTTCTTGTTGAGATTAGAGCGAGGTAGTGGCGTAGATGGATTATCATCAATGGACTACAAATCTTTCTTCAATGGTATTTATGTATTTAGGCCATTGTTAAATTTCAGTCGTAGTAAAATAGAAAGGTATGCTCAGCTTCACCAGTTAAGATGGATCGAAGATAGAAGCAATTATGACTTGAAATACAGGCGAACTTTATACCGTAACTTGCTTAAAGCAAGTGATAATCAAGATGTTCTAACAGAGCGAATATGCCTTACAGCCCTTCATATGAAAAGAGCTGCAAAAGCGTTGATGCACTACACACGCCTTGCATTTAATGACTGCGTTAATATTCATGATCTTGGTTATATTGAAATTAAACTAGATGAACTTTATAAACTGCCAGAGGAAATAGCTTTAAGGCTTCTTCTTTATTCTATAATGGCAATTGTCAACAAGCACTATAAGCCAAGGTACCGTAGCCTTATCGCAATATTTAACAAAATATCGCAAAAAGATAGTGATATTAACTGTACACTCTCTGGGTGCAAAATAAGAAAATATGGAGGGAGCATCTTGATAATGAGAGAATCATCAAAGATACAGGAAATTACTGTACACCTAACATTAAATGTCCCTATTGAATGGGACAATAGATTTAGCTGTACAATACTTAGCAATCAGAAGTGTTCAGTAACTATTGCTCCGCTAAAAAAAACGCAAAAAATTCCTGAATTTCTAAAAGATTACAACTGCTGCCCTGAAATTTTTTACTCTTTACCTGTAGTGCTAAAAGATGGAAAGATGTTTGCTTATCCATGTATGAAACATAATAGTAAGAGTACTAGTGATGACGAGATTAAATATTTTATTTCTAGTATAATAAAGGAAAATTTGCTAAAGTTAACTGATATTTAATTAAGGATTACAATGAGTGGGGCAAGATTTTTTAAATTTGTAATTATTTTTCTAAAGTTTACTACTCTTTTCCAACAGTGAAAAAATGGAAAGGTGGTTGCTTATCCTGATGTAAATTATAACGAAAAAATACGGTGATGATAAGATTCGATTCATTATTAATAGCACGATAAAACAAAATTTGGTAAGCTTGATTAGTATTTAATTAGAAATGTAAATGAAAAAATTTTTAGAAGGCTTATTGATCTGGTTAGTGATTATTGTTCTTATTTCAGTTGCTTATATTCAATTTAGCGGAAGTATAGGTAAGAGTAAAACAACCATACCTTTTTCAGAATTTTTAACTAGACTAGAAGATAATGATATAGAAAATATTACAATAAGAAACCAAAGCATCGAAGGGAAGTTTAGGGATGGGTCAGCCTTTAACTCAAGTGGTGTTATATATAGTGACTTAATAAAAAGTTTGCATGATAGGAAAGTGAAGTTCTCCTTTTCAATTGGAGACTCTGCAATAGGTATAATTGGTGGATTACTTATTCAATGGGTTCCGACGCTTATCTTTATCGGTTTATTACTTTTCCTTTTTAAACAAACGCAAGCAGGAGGTAATAGAACTATAAGCTTTGGCAAATCAAAAGCTAGGCTTATGACTACTGGAAAAAAAGTGACATTTGATGATGTTGCTGGGATTGATGAAGCAAAAGAAGAGTTGGTTGAAATTGTTGATTTTCTTAAACAAAGGCAAAAATTTCAAGTGTTAGGTGGGAAGATACCAAAAGGATGCCTTTTAATTGGTTCCCCTGGAACTGGTAAAACTCTACTTGCTCGTGCAATTGCAGGTGAAGCTAATGTACCGTTTTTTAGTATTTCTGGATCTGATTTCGTTGAAATGTTTGTCGGTGTTGGTGCAAGCCGTGTCCGGGATATGTTTGATCAAGGTAAGAAAAATGCTCCTTGTATAATTTTCATAGACGAAATAGATGCAGTAGGTAGGCATCGCGGCATCGGTCTTGGTGGCGGTAACGACGAAAGGGAACAAACATTAAACCAGTTACTGGTTGAGATGGATGGTTTCGAGTCTAATGAAGGTGTGATAATAATTGCTGCAACTAACCGTCCAGACGTCCTAGATCCAGCACTACTTAGACCTGGTCGTTTTGACCGACAGATTACTATTTCTTTACCTGATATAAATGGGCGTGAGAGAATATTAAATACGCATATAAAGAAAATATCGATAGCACCAGATGTAAACGTAAAAACAGTTGCGAGGGGAACGCCAGGTTTTTCAGGGGCTGATCTAGCAAATTTAGTGAATGAGTCTGCGCTTATTGCTGCAAGAAGAAATAAGAAAATTGTTACCATGGATGATTTTGAGTATGCACGTGATAAAGTGATGATGGGCATGGAAAGAAGGTCCTTAGTCATTACAGAAGAAGAAAAAAAGCTTACTGCTTACCATGAAGCTGGTCATGCAGTAGTTGCAGTTAATATTCCTGCTTCTGATCCTATACACAAAGCAACAATTATTCCACGTGGTAGAGCACTCGGTTTAGTTATGAGACTACCAGAAACAGATAGAGTGTCCCTCACAAGAGAAAAGATGCTAGCAGATATAACTGTTGCAATGGGTGGACGTGTGGCAGAAGAGCTAATTTTTGGCTATGATAAAGTCACAAGCGGTGCATCTTCAGATATAAAACTAGCATCAGATTTATCACGTTCTATGGTGACAAAATGGGGAATGAGCGACAAAATAGGTCCGATCTATCATAATCGTGAACAAATCACACATGATTCTGAGACAATTTCTGAAGATACGTTAAGACTTATAGATGAGGAAGTAAAGAAAGTCGTATTTTCTTGCTATGAAAAAGCAAAAGACATTTTAACCAAGCGTAGGAAAGACTTGGAGCTCATTGCTGAAAATCTACTGGAGTTTGAAACTTTAACAGGAGATGAAATAAGAGACATATTAAGTGGAAAAAAAATTGTTAGAAATGAAAATGAAGGTAAGGAAGAGGTAAGGAGATCCTCTCTCTAATCAGATCTGGCTTTATTTAACCGCTAAAACAAAAATTTTTAATTAATTAGCTTAAGTTATAAGATCATAGTTAAGCCGATGTATTTTATAAATGGACTTTTTTGAACATTCTTCCAATTTTTTTCTAAATAACTCTTTGCCTATTTAAATAAGTATGTTCAGTATTAGAGCTTTCCAGACCGCTACTAGGAGAAAGATTAGGTTCTTGACCTTTAAACATCTCTATTAGCTTTAATACAGGAGCAGTTCCTGCTACAATAGCTCCTATAACAGCAGTAGCACCCATGATGAGAAGAATCGGTTCTGCAGTAGTGATTACACAAAGCTCAATACATAAACCAGCAATGACCATACCAACCATTATACCAATGAAAGCACCTACAATTATGGATGAAACTACACCAATTAATTGTCCTATTTTTGAACTAAGTGGTACTTCTCTTTCACGTCTAACAAAATTTGGCCGCATTCGCCTTCCCGCTCTTCTTCGTTCTCTCATTATTGTATATTCATCCCTATTTTCGGAGAGATTTAGTGATACTTCACTTGGCTGCATTTGTTCTCCTGGTCTTCTTATATTTTCACTCCTGTTTCCAGAGAGATTCAATGACGCTTCTCTTTCTCTAACAAAATTTGGCCGCATTTGTTGTTCTCTTGCCCTTCTTCGTTCTCTCATTATTATGTTTTCCTCAAAGAAGTTTAGTGGTACTTCTCTTTCACCTCTAATTCTAACATGATTTAGCTGTGCTTGTTCTACTAACAACCTTATTATACTTTCTATTTCATTTAGCGTTGCTCTTCCTCCAATATCCTTAATTGCCTTCTCAAATTTTAATAGCGACTTGTTATTTAGTCTGACATTATTCTGAGAATCACAAACAATAACCCAATCTAAAATTGGCTTTTTTTGACCACCATACTCTATATCATCATTAATGTGTTCCTTTAGTTTTTTAATTATCTCTACTGCTCTTGTTTCCATAGCTTCTATGGCGCTATCTTCACTTTCTATGAGTATATTGAAAACAATTCCTAATAACTCCTGTTGTAAATCCTTTCGTTCTTTAATATTCATAATTAGCCTCAACTTTTATATGCTATTTTGCCAAAATAATTTTACCAAATAAGTAATATATATACAATAATTCTCGTTTAAAAATTTTTTTACATTGGCCTATCTAAGTTATGTTTTAGGATGTAAAAGCTTCTTACTTTAATAATTTATTAAAGTAAACCATATATGGATTGCTATTTAGGAGCAGCTGTTGTACTTTAATCAGAAGGTACAGTAATGTAAGAAGGAGGTACTTTATGTCTTTAAAAAATGAAATTTCTGAGTTGATAGAGCAACAGCTTGGCATTAAATATCATGACAATTGCTTAGCTTACACTATCCATAATTCGGCTGTAGGTGAAATATCCGATTCTATTGCTCTTTGCATAGTTGGCTGTGGCGATTGTGAGATTAAGTATCAAGGTATTGCTAATTCATTTAACATAACGAAAGAAGAAATTAACCAAAGTAATATAGAAAGCATAAAAAATAAGATAGAAAGTGAAGCTAGAAAAGAAGGTAGTGAATTTTCCGAGTTGATTTCTAGAATGGATCAATCGCTGAAAGAACAAAGTGAAAAGTCTATTATACAGATTTTAAATTCATCTGCTGAAGAGATGTTAAGGAGTTTTTGTGGTAGTTCTATACAGAGAACAGAGGATAAAGAAGTTAGTCTGTCCTCTGCTTCACATGAAGAGCCTGCTACAGAAGATTCGGAAACTACTATTAATTCTGATCTTTTATCAATTTAACCAGCTCCTCATATAAATTTTTTCTGTACCCAAGCTATATGTTTGTGAGAGGATAGTAAGCACTACATTTTTCTATTTCCATTATAACAGATTCGTCTATTTTCATGATGATCTTACTATTTGTACTCTGTCTAGGACTAAGCAATAGAAATAGTAGGATAACAGTAGTCAACCAAGATTCCAGCATCACGTACTAGGATGATATAAGTATCATGATTTACGATTAGATTGACATAGGGTAAAGAGTAAATTAAAAATTAAATAGATCTTTTAATGCAGAATAAATGCCTATAGAAATATTGATGCCCGCTCTTTCCCCAACAATGAGTAAAACTGGAGGGAAAATTGTAAAGTGGTGTAAAAAAGAACAAGATAAAGTTGAAATAGGTGATGTAATCGCTGAAATTGAGACTGATAAAGCCATAATGGAGTTTGAATCTGTCGATGAAGGAGTTTTGGCAAAAATTTTAGTGTCGGAAGGAACAAGTGGCGTGCCTGTAAATCAACTGATAGCTCTAATGTTAGAGGAAGGGGAAGATAAAAGCGCACTTGATTTAGCTTCTGCCATCAATACCAAGGTTGAGAAGGAGGTTGAAGCCGATTTTTCAGTATCATCCAACCCTTCGATTTCATCTAGCTCTTCAATGTCATCCCAGTGCGTGACACTGGGATCTAAAAAAGAGGATAGAGCAACAGAAAATAGAATAAAAGTAAGCCCCTTAGCTAAAAAAATAGCTCAAAATGAAGGTGTTGATATAAAGCGATTAAAAGGTACAGGTCCATATGGTCGTATCATCAAAGCTGATGTATTAGAATTTTTAGATCAAACTAAAAGCTATGAGAGATTTGAGGAAAATACAACAGTTGAAGTAAGTAATATGCGCCAAGTGATAGCGCAGCGCCTAGTTGAATCTAAGCAAAATATTCCACACTTTTATTTAACTGTAGACTGCCACGTTGATAAGCTAATATCGCTCAAAAATGAGGTTAATTCAGCAAATGAGAACAATAAAGTAACAATTAATGACTTAATTATAAAAGCTGTGGCTTTCAGCATGAAAAAATTTCCTGACATAAACTCATCGTGGATAGATACTAAGATAGTAAAATATTCAAATATAGATATCTCAATTGCTGTAGCGCTTGAGGATGGACTTATTACTCCTATAGTAAAAAATGCTGATGAAAAAAGTGTTTTATCTATATCAAAAGAAGTGAAAGATTTAGTAAATAGAGCACGATCTGGAAAATTAAGGCCTGAAGAATTTCAAGGAGGAGGGTTTACCATTTCTAATTTAGGCATGTTTGGTATAAAAACTTTCAGTGCTATAATCAATCCACCACAGTCTTGCATTATGGCTGTCGGCGCATCTAAAAAACAACCAGTTGTCATAAGTGAAAAAATAGAGATAGCAGAGGTAATGACAGTTACTCTCTCTGTTGACCACAGAGCAGTTGATGGAGCACTCGGAGCAAAATTTTTAAATGCCTTTAAGTACTATATAGAAAACCCTACAGTGATGCTTCTGTAGCCTTATTAGCATAAAATTAATACCTCTTAGTTTATACTTTTGTTAGTTAATAGGTTTAGAGGTAAAATATGACTGATAAAAAGATAGAAAAACGTAGTATATCTTTTGATGCTACAAAATCAAAATTTTCAAACGATAGGTTTCAAATAGATTCCTCATCTAATGAGTCAATAGATACCATTGGTAAAAAATTTAAGTATGAAGTGAAACTTCCAGGTGTTATTCACACTACAACAAGAAAAAATAATGTTGGAAGCGGATTAAATGAGTTAGATCTAAGAAAGAAAAATGAAAACTCTTTCAAGACACCAATAAAGAATATTGAAGAATCAGATAGTAAGAGAAACCAAAGTCATTTGCTGTTTCAGGAGGACTCATTTCCAGAACTACCAGCATGTGCATATAAGCCAGCACTGCTGCCAAAACCATCAAAAGAAAAAATAAAGGAAGCTGTAGATAAAATGCGCAATAATAGAAAAGCTCATAATTCTGCAAGTGTTGAAAATGGTGTTAGTTCAGACAGGTTCAAAGTGCGCCCGTTCTTATGTAGTGATATAGATGGATATGTAGCTCCTGACAAACGTGACCGTAATCTAGAAAGGTGTAGGGTTACACATGATAGCAGTAAGCTTGAAGCACAAATGGAAAGAAAGCATGGGTTTCAATCAGATCCAAGTGTTAAGCATGTAAAGGCTGATACTGTAGTATGTTCTATTACTAAAGGTCATGACAAAAAAGGCGTTAAATCTGATGTCTCATATACACAAGAGCCTATATCAGAAATGTCTAAGGTCAATGTGAGAGAATTAGCAAATAGGTTCCGCGGCTAATCATTATTGGATTTTTCTAATAACAATTGCTTGAGATTTTATAAACTGTGCATATAGTACTCTATAAGAGAAAGAGAAGTGTGACAGCTTCTCTCTTTCTTAACCACTTGCTGAAGAACGTTTATCTTCTGTGGCATCTGGTGATGGAGCAACTAATCTGCTCAAAATCTCATCTTTTGGTCCCATATCATAAATAACACCATCTGACATGATAATCACTTTATCAACTACGGATAGTAACGGTAGCTTATGAGTGATGATAACAGTGGTAGTATTTTGCTCTCTTGCAACATTGATTGCATTAATCAAGCGCGCCTCTCCATTACTGTCTAAGTTAGCATTCGGTTCATCAAGCACTAAAAGCTTAGTATTACCATAAAAAGCCCTTGCAAGTCCAAGAAGCTGTTTTTGGCCACCAGAGAGTATTACTCCTCCAGGTCCTCCTATTGTTGTATCATACCCATTTGGTAAGCTCAGTATTAATTCATGTATTCCTGCAATTTTTGCTGCTTTGATTATTTCTTCAGGATTTGGATCTGGTCTCATGCGGGCAATATTAGCTTTAACGCTCGTGTTAAATAACTCAATATCTTGAGGTAAGTAACCAACATAATTACCAAAGTTTTCTTGATTCCAAGTATATACATCAGCACCATCTAGTCTGACTACACCTGATATGGGTTTCCAAACACCAACGGTTAGTTTTGCAATGGTCGACTTACCAGAAGCACTTGCACCAATAACACCAACAACATCCCCTGGTTCTATTACAAATGAGATTCCTTTTACTGTTGGCTTATTACTCCCATAAGGAGTAAAGAATACTCTATCAAATTCCAACTTCCCTTCAGGCTCTGGTAGAGCCATAGTTTGCTCTCTTTTTGGTGATGTTAGGATAAGTCTTTGCAGCCTACCATATGACATTTTGGCTTGATTTAAAAATTTCCAAGTATGAACTGCTGCATCAAATGGAGCCAATACTCTACCCATCAAAATTGAGGCAGAAATGATACTACCAGCAGTTTTGTGAGCTGTGATTGCGAGTAATGCACCTGTTCCAATTACTGAAATTTGGAGAGTTGAACGTAAAAATTTAGTAATACCAGTAATTACATTAGAACGATTCTGTGCTGTGACTTGCATTGCACGATTTTGATCATTCCGTTTACACCAATCAGAAACTATAAATTCTGACATACCCATAGCTTCAACCACCTCTGCATTTCGTGTTGCAACATCTATAGCATTAATATTACGTATAGTTTCTTCATTGGTTTCTCTCAATATACGCTTAGTAGCAAGTTCATTCCATACTGCCATTGAAACTAATATAATAATTCCGGCAATAGCTATAAACCCTGTAGAGGTATGTATCATAAAGATGAAAACAAGGTAAATTAACGACCATGGAGTATCAAATAGTGAAAATATACCATTTCCTGTAATGAAATTTTTTATTACCCCAAGATCTCGTATTGCTTCACCGCTGGAAGTTGAGCTCTGCACTGATGTTAGCCTAATTGACCTTACTATTAGGTCTGGTGTTGCAGTTTTATCAATCCAGTCGCCAATTTTTGCCATGGCTAAATATCGACAAGTTTCAAGCATTGCAGAACATGCAAACGCAGATAAAGTAATAATCGTCAGCATAACTAATGTTGATACACTCTCGCTCGATATCACTCGATCAAGTACCTGAGAAGTATAGAGTGGCAAAAATAACATCAACGCATTAATCCCTGAACTAAACCAGAAAATGAACCAAAACGCACTCTTGCATTTCTCTAGACAAGTGTATAGTATACTTTGCTTTAATTCTTTTTTTATTGATGGAGTAATTTCCACAATCTTCCTTTTAACTTAACTATATGCACCATATATAACTTTTATTTCAAAAGTATTAACAGTTATTGCCTTACCCTATCGTTAATATAATAAAATGTTAACATATGCGAATAGGAAAACATAAACTTTTTTATAGCAAGACTATCTAATTCCTTCTCTACTATAATCTTATACGATAGCCTTGCCAATTGTTCTATGTTTTCCTTATCTACTACTCAATGACAGTTTACTATAATGCTTACTATCACTCCTCTGAAAGTTGATGCTATCAGAGTCAGTGATTACAATCTGCATCTATTTTCCTCTTCCTATATGATCAGGAAGTATTAAATATTCCAATGATCTAGCTGTAATTGCTCTTTTTCTCACACAAGATGGACTTGAATATACCCTTGGTCTATATCTTTCGAATTTAAAACAGTCAACAGTAATCCCCTCCTCAAAGTTAGAAAGTATTAGAGATGGAGATTTACTAACTTCCTTATCACTTACAGGATTATTTGCACTACCATAACTCACATGACGCGCTGCACTATGATTGTTACCACACTCTTCTCTTGAGGTTGAATCGCTTGGATTAAAAGGAGTCGAAAATGTTGAATACCCATTGGTATCACCAAATCGTTTTATCAACCCACAGTTTTCTTCATTCATTTTTGTAATATTCTCTTGATTAGCACCTTCTGATAAGCTTGATGAAGCAATAAGATCTTCTTTTTTCTTACTAAAGATATTGCCTATTTTTAGCTTGTTTGCAACATTCTTGAATTTGTTTTTCGGAGCTTTTGGTTTAATTTCTGGATGCTCATTTATAGTAATTACACATGATGGATTATCTAACTTGTCCATTGTATTTTGTACTCTACTGTTGCGTCTTGAAAACAGACTAAGTTTTGCTGTTGAATCATTCAAAACAGGTGAACTTTTTCTACCTTCTAAAGACTTATTCGAACATGGTACTGCACTACCACCCCTACTCATTTTCTGAGGAGAAATATTGAGTTTGTCTTTACTCTCTAATCTAGTTTCATGCGTAAACTTGTAAAGTTCATTTTCCAATCGTGAAATATCTTCTGCATTCTTTATTAATAGTTCCAATATTGAGTTGTATTCCTCCAAATCATGATCCCCTACTTTTGTCTTAGCTAACTTTCCTGTAGCCTCTTCAATTCTGTTCATTTTTTCAGTATAGTTTTCTATCTTACGTTTAACAGGTTCTTTTTGACGGCCAATCACTAAGTTGTATAAGATAAGTAAAAATGATATCGAAGAAAATGCAATGGAAATCCAGGTAAAAATTTCTTCCTTTTCAGGTTCTGCATTATTATACTTAACGCAAACAGAAATAATCACACTTGATATTGACATGGCCAGATTATAGTAGTCTAGAAGCTTTTTGCTTCTTTCTTGATCTTCCATATTAAGTCTATCATATTTCCTTTTTTTGTTTTCCCTTATTTCATAAAAGAAATCTAAAAATAACCTCAAGATATTTGTGTCGCCATGTTTAAAAGCATAATCTAAAGCTGTTTTTTTTGCATTATCCTTTATATCAAAATTTATCTTCTTATTTACAGTTTTCTCTCCGGTGCTGATTGTTAGGTAGAATAAGGCTTTAATAGCTTTTTCCCTTAAGCGCTCATTTTGTTTACGCTTTTCTAAAACCAACTTTTTCAAAAATTGACCTTGCTTAAAATCCTCATTTATAGTTTTTTCAAAATCATTATCACTCATTACAAGATAGTGTAATGCTGTTCTTCCAGATTTAGATACAACATTTAACATTTTCTTATTATAGGGGTAATGATTATCTGTCATAAAATATTCTATTAACTCAGCATTAAGGCTCATGGCAGCTAAATGTAGAGGTATAAGCCCTTGACTGTTTGTGTTAAAAAGTGGTACTGTGTTCCTAATAATTGACTTAGCAATACTTTCAATAACATACTGAGAGAGTCCTATGTCGTCGGCAAGAGCAGCCATGTGTAACGGTGTATTGTCATTTTCATCATATAACACTTTGATGCTAGCAGCCACCTTTTTACCTACAAGTTCTTTTGACACAAATTCAAGACATTCCTTATTGCCGCTCAAAATAGCTGCAAATAACAACTTTTTTTGTGTATTTTGTTCTAAAAAAATACCCTTTGGGCTTTTTTTTACCAAATACTTAACGCATTCTACTCTTCCACTGAGGATAGATAAGTGTAGTAAAGTTTGTCCATCCTTATTTTTCTTACTTAATATTTCTCCCACTCTCTCTTTTTTAAAAAGGTGCTCAAGGCATGATTTATTACCAACACGTGCTGCCATATGAAAGACGGTGTCACCGTTGCTATTCTCACGCAAAACCTCTTGATAAACGTCAAATTTCTTCTCTTCCAACTTTTTTTCTATCATGCTTAAAAACGATAAATCAAGTTGGGCAGCAAAATGTAAAGGGGTGTTTCCTTCATTATTACTCTTATTTACTTGCATGCTTCTGTCTATTAATAGACTCACACATTTTTTTCTTAGTTCTGTTTCTGTATTACTCGATAGAGCTAAGTGTAGGGCCACATTTCCTTTGCGTGTTTCTGTGCTTAAATCGTAATCAGGAAATTTATTGAGTAAAAATGTTAGACAATCATACTTCCCGTACATTGCAGCTAAATGTACAAGATCTCTTCCATACTCACCTTTGGATTGAAGTATGCTATTTCCTATATTTTCATAAAATAGCTCTATACAATATGTATTACCATGTATAATAGCAATATGTAAGGGGGTGTTACCTTGTTTATTCTGAACAATTTTTGCACCTGATTTAATAAACAATTCTATTAGCTGTTTATTTCCATGTTTTGCAGCTATATGCAATGGGGTGTTACCATCTACATTTTCTTGATTAATTTTACTTTTTAGTCTACCTAAAAATTTTAGATGCTCTATAAGAAAATTTATGGCATTTTCTTGAGTTTCTGAGTTACCTGCAATCTTATGAAAAGGATTCTCATTATATTTATTTTTTAAAAATTGTACTTGATTATCAATGAAGAATTTTATGCACTCAGCATTTCCAGATTGCACAGCATAGTGTAATGCGTTATTTCCATATTTATCTGTTTTAATTTTCTCCCTATCAAAAATTCCTTTTGCTGTCAATATTTCTTTTAAATATTCTAGGAGGTTAGGACTTCCGCTTCTGGCAGCATAGTGTAACTCAGTTTTATTATTGGTAGTGCAACTAAAATCTGCTTCATTTTCTATGAGAATTTTCAAGCATTCTTTATTGCCAGATTTAGCCGCATAGTGTAGTAGTGTTTTGCCATCTCTATCTTTATTCCTTAATGCTTCTTCAATGTCAAAATTAGAATTTTCTATCACAAAACGTAAAATATCTTCTTTACCCAACTCAGCTAAATAATGTAGAAGTGTTTTATCATTACTATCTGCAAAATTCTCCAGTTTTGTAATCAATTCTTTCTTCATACCAAGAATTAGAGATACAGCCATTTTAATATCACAATCCCTATTTTTCTTTTGTTGTCTTTCCCTAATTCTTTCAATAGCCACTGTTAATAGCGAAGAACCATCATTACTTATTATATTCCATCCATCTTGACAAAATTTTTCAGCTAATGAATCACTTATATTTTCTTTTAAAATCTTGCTTTTTATATAATCAAGATTATTAGTACATATATTATAGTTTTCTTCTTGAGTTACTTTATTAATATAATCATATATGATTATTAGGTCTTGCTTATTGACTTTATCTTCTGAATTGCCTTGTAATAAAGAGAGGTCTATCTCACTAATTGCTCTGGCCATACCAATGGTTCCCGCAGTAAATAAACCTGAACTGAGTGTCTTTGCGCTTGTACTAGATTTAGCTTTGAAAACATTAGTAACTGTGTCAAATTTATTTTTGAACATACTGTACCTCATAAATAATAATGCCGGTAGTGAATAAGGCTTTAGTAGATACCACTGTAATTTTTAAGCCTACAAAAATTCACCAGCGGCCGCATTATATAATAGATAATTTTTTGTGCTAGTAATATTTTTCTAATTCCCACTTTGGCCTTGGTGCAAAGTCAAGAGAGTCTACATAGTTTCTCTGTAACCTTTCAATTCCTGTCCATCCAATCATCACTGCATTGTCTGTACATAAATTGCTTGGAGGAGAAAGCACGTTCAAGTCTATGTGCTTTTTTAATCTCTCTTTCAGGAAATTATTTGCTGCAACTCCACCAGTAATTACAAAATCATTGATTTTAATATTTAAAGATACAGCGATACCAATAGCATTTCTGACTCTATCGAGTAATATGTCGCTAATACACTCTTGAAACGAAGCACACATATCACACACATCCTGTTCACTCATTACAAATTCTCGTGCTAAGTTTTTTACCGCTGTTTTAATTCCAGAAAATGAAAAGTCACATCCAGAACGTTTTATCATTGCTCTTGGCAGCTTAAATCTCATACCATCACCTTTTTTAGCTAATTTTTCAATCAACGGACCTCCTGGATAGCTTAGACCCAGTGTCTTAGCGACTTTGTCAAATGCTTCTCCTAATGAGTCATCAAGCGTTTCTCCAAGTTTGATGTATTTACCTACATCCTGTGCAATTAAAAATTGGCAGTGACCACCTGATATCAGCAGGACTAAAAACGGAAATTCAACCTCATACAGTAGCCTAACAACTAACGCATGTGCTTCTAAGTGATTAACTGCAATAAACGGTTTTTGTGCTGCATGTGCAATTGCTTTAGCCATCATTGTACCAACTATTAATCCACCTATGAGTCCTGGTCCTGATGTTGCTGCAATTGCATCTAGATTACAAAAGTTAAGGTTGGATTTTTCCATAGCATTTTTTATTAGACCGCTTAAATGCTTCATATGAGCACGTGATGCTATTTCAGGTATTACTCCGCCACATTTTTTATGCTCTGTTTGAGAAAGAATTTCGTGAGCAAGGACTTGCTTATTACTATTTACAATTGCTGCTGCAGTTTCATCACAGCTTGTTTCAACAGCTAATATAGTTTTCATATATATTTGAACTCTTTAATTGTGAGAACTATAACTTGAAATGTTGAAGAAGTGAACTTTGTTCTGTTAAGCTAATTATCATCTCCAAATATAGAACCAATTTTTTTACTCCCAGAGGAAAATTTATTAGTCCAACTGCTTTGTACTTTGTTTATATCTTTAAAGGCAGTTTTATTGCTATACTCCTTTACTTCTTTATCTATTATCTTCATTATTTGTGGATCCAGGCATCTCTTTTTCCATTGGTTAGTAGCAAGAAATACTTTATTTAAATCTTGAGTGCGAATCAGATATTCTTTATCTTTAGGATAAACTTCCTGAGCCCAAGCGAACAGCTCAAAATAGCGTGCAAATAATTCAGATGCGCGTGATTTTGCAGTTTGATAAGCTTGTATCTCTTTAAATATGACTTGACCGATAATTTTCTGTACAAGAATATTTGACTGCTTTAAGTTCTGCTCAATATCCTGATAAACTTTATGGAGAAATTCCTGCTCTAAGCTTAAGTTCAGCTCATTTTCAACCATATGTGAAAGTTCATGTACTATTATGTAAGGATTTGACCTTCTTAGCACAATAACATACTTATTTAAACCAAAGGATCGAATGGTCTTACACACTCCCTCTTCCATATCCAATAATCCTTCTTGGTATATTTCAAATGAGAGTCTATTTTGCTTTATTAGTGACAAAGTGAGGTTTAATGTATTTCTAAACTTCTCAAATTGATAGAGATATTTGACATATTGTATTACGTTTTCACTATTTCCTACTTGAGTTGCTTGTTTTATTAACTTCCTGATTAGCATGCTTCATTATTAAAGGAATTTTCTTTATGCTCAAGAATTATAAAGTGTTTTCAGGAAGTATAGCTAAAAAAGTTTAATTTACTTACATTCCGCTACTTATTATTAGCCAAGAGGTATCACGTCAGTATGACTTAGGAATGTACTAGATATAAAAGTGCAATATCAAATATATTTTACTAAAAATCAATCAACTTTTCACATGTTTGCTCTTCATAAAAGAAGCTCAATGTTATCGTAGTACCAAGTTTTGCTTCACTTTGAATGTTGAAAGTCCCACCCATTAACTCTACTAATTTCTTGCTTAGAGGTAATCCGATACCTGTGCCTTCGTTTCTATATCCCGAATCTGCTTGGCCAAAAACGGACATAACTTTATATATGTCCTGCTGCATTATCCCTATTCCATTATCATGAAACTCAATAGTTAATAAATTTTTTTCTATATTCTCTTTAATAATCATTCTTATTAAACCACCTTGAGGAGTGAACTTGATTGCATTTGATAACAAATTTATTATAACTTGCTTCATTCTTTTGGGATCGGCGATAACTAATAATTGTTTATCAGATATCTCTTTCTTTAAACTAATACCTGTTTCTTTTAGTTTAGGTGATAACATTTTTAAGCACGAATCTATTATCTTATTCAGATTAAACTTCACTTTCTCTACTGTTAAACTACTTGATTCAGCTTTAGAAAAATCGAGCACATCATTAATCAAAGCAAGTAAATGTGTACCAGCATTATATATATCGTCTACGTATTCCTTGTATTTAGAGTGATCTACCGAACCTAAAGTTTCATTTTTGATCAACTTTGCAAATCCAATAATAGCATTAAGAGGTGTACGCAACTCATGTGTAACACTTGCAAAAAATTTTATCTTATTTGCATTTTCTTGCTCTAATGCCTCTTTAACCCTTTGTAATTCAATATTAGTTTTATGCTGCTTGGCTAGCATTTGGGTGTTGGAAAAGTGCAAATAAAGCATTATTAGTATTAAGATAACCAGTAATAAGCCAATTAATATTGAAAATAGACTATATACCATAATATAAGAGTCATTATAGCTTTGAATGATCTTCAAAAAAAATGAAGGCTTAATGTCATCTTCATGAAATATAGGGAAAGTAGAAGTTAATGTATTTCCTGTAGCGTAAAATATTTCTTGATTGCTTAGCAATTTATCAATTTCATCATTTGTAAGCAACTGCTCATAGTCATGACCTTGAGTATTAAAATTACTGAAAATTACTCTGGCATTTTGATCATACAGTATTAAGCTAAAATTTCTTACTTTGCTTACTGATTGTAACAATTCAGCACGCAATTTTACCAACTGGTTTATGTAATCAAAACTGTTATATTTAATATGATGTTTTTCTATTAGTAAATAATGATATTTTTTTATTATACTATTTTCCAATAGATCTTTTAAGTTTGCATTTGAATTACGGTAAAAAGAAAGAAAATTATTCTTTAGTGAATAATTGCGGTATATTGTGCCCAATAAAACCACAAAAATTAATAAGAATAGCGAGATAATTTTTGTATATCTATTTGTTTTTAGTGTAGTAAACATTAATTTACTTAATTTATACATATTCTTCTCATTGTGAAATAACGTCTTTTATGGTATTAATAAAAAATTAGCATATCATACTTTTATGACAATTTCTCCTATCTTGCCAGTTTATTCTCCTATTAACATAAATTTTTCTTATGGCAAAGGTATTTACTTGTATGATATCGATAATAAGCGCTATATAGATTTTCACTCTGGAATAGCTGTTAGCAGTTTAGGTCATGCCAACCCACGATTAACTGATGTCCTAAAATTACAAGGAGAAAAACTATGGCATATATCAAATACCTATAATATATCTACTGCCAACAAATTTGCAGAAAATTTAATAAACAACAGCTTTGCTAATACTGTATTTTTTGCAAATTCTGGATCAGAAGCAGTGGAATGTGGACTTAAAATCGCTAGGGCCTATCAAAATGGAAAAGGTAATAAAAATCGCTATAGAATTCTAACATTTCATGGTGCATTTCATGGAAGGACATTTTTAACTTGTGCAACAAACGATAGACAGAAATTTTCTGAATTACTGAATCCTTATATTGACTGGTGTGATAACATAGAGCCCAATATTGAGAGTGTAAAGAAAGCAATTTCTAATGGCATAGGTGTTATATTAATAGAACCAATACAGGGACAAGGTGGTATTAAAGTAATGAGTGAAGTCTTCATGAAAGAGCTAAGAGAACTATGTAACGAAAACGACATACTGCTATTTTTTGATTGCGTTCAGTGCGGTGCTGGCAGGACAGGAAAGTTATTTGCATATGAACACATAGGAATTAAGCCTGACATATGTGCTCTTGCAAAAGGAATAGGAGGAGGTTTCCCTCTGGGGGCTTGTCTTGCAACTGAAAAGGTTGCTAAGTACATGGCGGTCGGTATGCATGGTTCTACTTTTGGTGGTAATCCACTTGCAACTTCAGTAGGTAATGCTGTATTGGATGAATTGCTCAGCCCTGGCTTCTTAGAAAATGTTGAAGTTAGAGGTAAGTCTTTAAAAAACAAACTAGAGGACTTAGCAAGCAAGTTTCCAATGATAGAAGAAGTGAGAGGAAAAGGGTTGATGCTAGGAATAAAAGTAAAAATGAATAACCAAAAATTTGCAGAAGAGCTAAGTCACCGTGGTTTACTTACTGTTGGAGTAACATCAGATAATGTTCTAAGAATCTTGCCTCCACTCATTATCACTGAAAAAGAGATTGATGAAGGCATTGAAATTCTCACTCAGTATTTATCTGAAAAGTTCTAGTTAAAAACTAAACCTTCCTGCTCACTAGTTGTTGGCTGTATCAAAATTGCAGATAAAGCAGTAGCTACAACTTTATCAGCTACTTCATTTGTACACTTTGCCTTTTCCTGTTCTCTTATCAGTGTAAGCTCATTTATATCACTTAGTGAGTCAAATTTTGTTATATCCTCAAATATAAACGATTGCACGATGTCTTTCGGAATATTGAAAAAAGCCGAGTTACCAAGCGATAATGTCATATCTAACAAACTTTTCATTGGGCCGTTTCTCAAAACACATTTAGACAGTTCTCCTAAAAGAATTGGCACTCCAAAAGTAAAAAATGCTCCTCTCACTAAATAGGTTGTTATTTCATATAACAATGCACCACACAAGAGTGCCAGTGGTCCAAATACTATAAAACCGCAAAGTAAAGGCAATGGCATGGTCTGACCTGATGATATTCTACCTATAAGCTCCATTGAAATTATAAACCCAATAAGTAACATAGCTCTACCTAGATATGTCCTTTCTTTAGAGCGTTTGTTAAAGTTTTTCTCACGTAACTTAGAAAAATCATTGTTAACTCTGACTTCAAAAATATTATGGTTGATTTTTAATTTTAGCTCTAAGTCCTCTATTCCATGATGCCACTTATGACACCTTACAATTTCATCAATTATCGTACTAACTTGATTATTGATTTTGTATAATTTGCTTTCTTGATATAAGTTGCCTTGATAATATTTTTCTCTCAAGTCTACACAATTTAAATTCTTTAAATCACATAAAAAATCTTTGATTTCTTGTGCCATTTTATTAGCATCATCTTTGTAGCCTACAGCTTTCAAAATTGTTACCAAGTGTTTATTTTCAATTTGAGCAATTGTTCTATCTAATGCACGTATATATTGCTTGGATTGAAAATATGAGATGATTTTTTCTTTACATCTATCCTCATTGCCTTCGTACAAACTATTTCTTTTGAAACTGCTGTCATGTTCTTTGGCAATTTCTAATGCATGAACCAATACATTTTGCGCCTTCACACTACTTTCACAGTGACAGTTTCTGATTATGTGTACATACGCTCTTGCACTGGTATCTCCAGATTTATCTATATTGTACGCTTTAGCCAAAAAGACTAAATAGTCAAACCCTGCCCAAAGATAATACATTACCTTTGTTATAGCACTCCCCACAGAAAATAAAGCTGAGCGTGTGCAAGATAATTTACCGTTGTTTTTAATTCTGTTCTCATATGAACAAAGGTATGCCTCTGTACTTTTTAAAATCCTATGTAAATCTTGTTCTGTCTTTTTGACATCAAAATCATTTATATCATGAACTTTTTCATACGTTTCTTTTATCAAATCACTAGAAAACTTCTTCAGAGCTGAATCATCAATATTTCCTAATGCATCAATATTTTTACTAATATAGATTTCTATTTTTCTTCCAAGTTCTTCTCCCATTCTATTTTTTAGCAACTTATTGTATTTATTAGTAGCTGGAAACAAAACTTTCTGACAAAATTTCTGTGGTTCGTTTTTAAAATTTGCTAAGATCTTATTCACAAATAGCTCAACTTCTTCACCTGCAGCAGCGAAAAACCATGATTGTCTGCTCTCATTACGCTCTCTATTTCTTCCAAGATTCTGTAGGGCTTCAGATGGATTATTGAACTGACTAACCGAATCTGCAAATATTGATGCAACATGATTATATTCACTATCAAATCCACGACCTTTCGATCCATCTATAACCGTTGTCAACGCATATTTAGCCAATGAATCAAAATCTCTTTTTTCATAATCACAATAAAGAGTTCGATATCCACCTATCTGATTACGTATTATCGCTGAAAAGGGTCTATTTTCTCCAATACCAAGATCATTTTTCCCAATTCCTGCAAAGATACATTTATTTTGTTTGCAGAAATCAATGAGACTATGTAGTATACCTTCCTCTCTTTCCATGAGGTCATGGAGCTCTTTGCTTAAGCGCCAATTATCAACTATTAAGCTGCATTGCTCATTATCACTTTTACTCAATGCTTCAATTACTGTCTTTATTTGCGGTAAGAGCTCATCTCTAGCAAATTGCTCACTAAAGCCTTTTCTCTCTAGGTAGCTTATAATATTGTTATCATTAGTGGTGCTAACATTCTTTTTAACATCTTCTATCAATTCACTCAAACCTTCTCTTCTTTTTTTATCTAAAGTAATATTATCACACTTCATTAAATATGAGAGAGTAAGATCGATCATTGAATGCATTACTCTATATTTTAGATATTCAGCAGTACTACTGAAATCCACCTTTTCTTTTAATTCAGATATCTGCTCTTCTGTCAGACTAGGATGTTGCTTTTTAACGCAGCTTATAAAGTTCGCTTCGCGTAACTTGAGCCTATAGTCTTGATAAGATATCCCTTCAGGCTGAAATTTATTATACACTTCATAACGTGTACTACCTTCATATACTAAATTATCTCTACCCTGCAACGCAAAGTTAAGATTAACTATACTATTTACATCATCAGCTAAAAGCAGAGCACTTTCTCCAATTGGGCTTTGCACATTCCATCTTATAGAAGTTAATAAATCATCGGTATCAACAAGCTTATTGTAATTAAAAACTTCTTCGCTCTCTTCAACATACTCATGAGCTGGGCTCGATTTTTCTCTAGTAAATAAGCTACGCACGTTAGCAAGAAATCTAGAAAGCAGTTCTTTTGACTCTACACCAGTTGCTTTAGTTAGTACCCACCAAATTGGCAACATTACTATACCAAATATAAACATAGAAATTGTATAATATAAGTTTCCAATCAAAGCAGAATACAGCCAATAATCTGAAGTTAGACCAATTACAGCAGCAACATTACTATTTATAACAGGAAATAATGTAATCATAGGTATTATAGTAACAGCAATATTCACTACAAATGCTAGAGTGAAATTTGTTCTCCTATTGGTTTTTGCAATAACACTTGCTGTTTCGATGGCGTTTGCAATACAACGTCTACTCAATCTTGTCGGGCTGATAACTTTTCCGCATCTATTTAAAATCCTTCTCTTTGGTGTTGCAGTGAGGTAAGTCGTAGGATATTTCTCATCAAGCTTGCACATGTTCTCAAAATCCTGCTGCTTGTTAATACTGTCTGCTTCATCAACACTAATCCACAACTTGGTATTTTGGTCTTTAAATTTACGATCATTTTCTTGCTGTAATAACAGGTCATGTGTCACTATAATTGTTGTAGGTTTAGTTGCCTTCAGTGCATTTTTAATTTCCTCAGCAGTTTTAGGTGTCCTAATGTTTACAGTAAATGCACTACTCATCATTTTTTTAGCTTGGTTTACTAGATCACTGCTTGGTACTGCAACAAGATGATGAAATCCTGCTTGGGCTAGTACATGACTCAGTATTCCAATGTCGTAAGTCTTACCAAATCCAGTTTCTGCATCGATCATAACATTACAGTTAGTAGTAGAAGGGTTGCGTAGATGTTCTAATACCCCTTCAACAACAGGTTTACGACGTGCTACTATTATAGATTCCTTTGTATCATCAAGTTTTATAGATTCACCTTTTAGCTTGCAGTTGATTTTTTCTAAGCTACTTATAATACTTTGCTTTTCTTGATTACTGATAGAACTCACACATTACCCGCTATAATTATTACAATATTAATTGTATGTTAATTCAGTAAATTGTCAATTCTATGGACAAAAAGCTGATTTCAACTATCATATTAATATGAATATATGCCTCGGAATAATTACTTCTCCCCATGGAATCAAAGGAGCTGTCAAAATAAAAACCTTTACTGAAAAGCCCGAAAATATTTTCCTATATGGTGAACTAATAATCGGAAGTGAAAATTATAAAATAAGCTTGGTGTCTGTTGTCAGTAATAATTTAGTAATAGCAACAATTAGCGGTGTGAACTCCCGTAATGAAGCAGAACTTTTAAGAAATAAAAAGTTATATATAGAGAGAAATAAGCTACCACAATTAAATGATGAGGATGAATTTTACCAAAATGATCTTGTGAATATGGAAGTAAGATTAGAAAGTAATGAATTATATGGCTATGTGAAGTCTGTACATAATTTTGGCTCAGGGGATATATTAGAAATTTTGGTTATCAGCACAAAAAAAAACATTATGCTATCTTTCACTAAAGAAATATTTCCATACATCAACATGAAGGAAAGATATATAGTAATCAACATGCCAGAATTCATTGGCCAATAAAAATTTTGATATTTGTATAAAGTTATTTATAATCATCAGACTAAATTAAAAGTGTAATTATGGCAGAAAGGGCTAATGATATCAGGCCAGGTCAGGTACTAGAACATAACGGTGGATTGTTTTTGGTTGTAAGTATTATGCATACTCAACCTGGTAAAGGTGGTGCATATATACAAGCTGAAATGAAAAATATCCAAACAGGAGCAAAGTACTATGAGAGGTTTCGCTCTGATGCAACAATCAGAAGGGCAATTTTAGATGAAGAGGAATATGTTTATCTCTTTACTGAAGGGAATATCGTAAATCTTATGCATCCAAGTAATTACGAGCAGATTGTTATAAATTTAGACTTATTAGGAGAAAAGAAGTCTTATTTGCAAGATAATATGAAAATTAAAGTAGTAACTTATCAAGATAAAATAATTTCTGCACATGTGCCTGATCACGTTACACTAACTGTAAAAGAAACAGAGTCTGTTATCAAAGGGCAGACTGTTACTGCTTCTTATAAGCCTGCAATTTTGGAAAACGGAATACGCGTTAACGTGCCTCAATTTATAAAAGAAGGTGATAAAATTGTAGTACATACTCCTGATAACAGCTATTACGAAAGAGTGAAAGAGTAAATGGCAATTTCATCACCACGAATCAATGTGATGCTTGATTCTGTACGCAGTGCCTCCAAGCAGCTTATACGTGATTTTAATGAATTGCAAATTTCAAGCGTTAAGTCAGCAGACTTTATCAATAAAACTTATTCGAAATCCAAGCAACTTATGTACGATTGCTTGAAAAACTATAACCAGAACTATGACTTTATTTTTGAAGACAATGTAGGCCAAGATCTAAAAGACGGCGGTTATACTTGGTTTATTATGCCTATAGAAGGCAAGGAAAACCTTTTTAGTTGTATGGTTTATTTTGCAGTATCAGTTTGTCTCATTCATAAAAACAGAGTTGTAGCAGCTGTGATTGATGCTCCAGCCCTTAGAGAAACTTTCTGGGCAGAGGAAAAGAAAGGAGCTTTTCTTGAAGATTTCAAATCTCGCCATGTAAAAATGCGGATGAAAGCTCGTGAAGGGGGAATAATAGACATAAGTGGTAATTTGTTAAATAAATTACCACTTGACAATAATAATCTACGCTCCCTTGGCTCAACGGTACTAGGTTTTGCATATCTTGCTGCCGGAAGATACAATGGAATAATTTACTCTGGAATTAATAAATATAAAACTTCACTCGGTAGGCTTTTTCTGCAAGAAAGCGGTGGGAGATTAAGGGAAGATAACGCGCTTGTCATTGCTGGAGATATAAACTAAAGTTCATTCAAAAGAGCAAAAGTCACGTAGTGAAAATAATAAATGGTCTTACCTACCCCTCATTGCAGCAGGGTGGCAAAATAAGATAGACGAGAAAAGACAACTATAGGAACAAATAGGTGTCATTCCAGCACGTGACACTAGAATCCAGATTGTTTAGACTGGATCCTATGGTCAAGCCATAGGATGACAAAAGAGTAAACTTTACCTGTGTGAGCTATAGATCCCAGTGTTAGCTACTTTCATGACAAGAAATAAAGCACTGATTTTGTACATTAACCATGCTTTTAAATAGATACCTTATTCTTGGCAACTTTAAACTCAACAACAGACACAAACAGACAATTTCTCAAAAACTTTTACAAGAGATTTTGTTAAATGCTCTATCATTTCATTTGTATGGTAAGGCGTAGGAGTAATACGGAAGCGCTCAGTCCCCTTTGAAACTGTTGGGTAATTTATATGTTGTACATATATTCCATACTCATCAAATAACAATTTTGATGCTTTTTTGGACAACTCAGGATCGCCAATTATGATTGGAATTATATGAGTTTCTGTTTGCATAAAATTCACTCCTGCGTTTCTCAGTGAGTCTTTTACCTTTTCAACAGACTGCTTTTGCTTCTCTCTTTCAACATTGCTCGATTTTAAATGCTCAACGCTTGCCTTTGCTGCTGCTGCTAAAACGGGCGACATAGCAGTAGTAAAAATAAATCCTGGGGCTGAACTTCTTATTACATCCACCAAGCTCTTTGAAGACGCTATATATCCACCCATCACTCCAAAAGCCTTTGATAATGTACCCTGAATAACAGTTATTCTATCCATCAAACCTTCTCTTTCTGCAATTCCGCCACCGCGCGGTCCATACATGCCAACTGCGTGTACCTCATCCAAATAGGTAATTGCATTATACTGATCTGCTAGATCACATATCGCTTCAAGCGGTGCTACATCACCATCCATTGAGTATACAGATTCAAGTGCTATTATTTTCGGCGTTTTTATATCTATAGACTTTAGCAACTGCTCTAAGTGATCAACATCATTATGCCTAAATATGTGCTTCGGTCTTTTTCCTGATTTTATACCTTCTATCATTGAAGAATGGTTTTTCTCATCTGAAAAAATTACCACACCCGGAATAACAGACGATAAAGTACTAAGTGTAGTTTGGTTGGCAAGATAGCCACAAGCAAAAGTTAAAGCAGCTTCTTTTTGATGCAAGTCAGCCAAAGACTTCTCGAGCTCAACAACTTCCTTTGTTGTACCTGATATATTTCTTGTTCCTCCAGCACCAACAGATGAATTTTGAATAGCAGCAATGACACTATCGTTTTGTGACATTCCCAGATAATTATTACTGCACCAGACAATAACCTCTCTATTTCTTTCATAATCCATAATATAGGGAAGTTTGCCAGGTAATGACGCAAAATGCGTAAATTCACGATAGCGCCCTTCTTCTTTTATATCTTTGATTTTATTTAAGAATATTTTTTCGTAGTCTACCAAGTTTTTATCTATTAACAATCAATATAATTATAATAAATTATTAAATGATAGACTACTATATTTATTACTTAGACTGACATTCTTCTGTCTGCATAACCTTTTTGACCTGATTATCCTCAACTAAGCTTTTAGGCCTATAGCAGTACGTAATTGTAGCTGCAATAAGACAACAAACTGCAACTGCTATTCCTATTGCTAACATTTCCAAGTAAACTGCAACAGCTGCTCCTAAGGCAATAACAGTTATTGCAAGCGCAGAAGCAGCTACGACATACTTTTTTGTGTTTTGTGGATCATTCTTTGAATTGCTTGGTACGGTTGCTGAATAGCCTAAAGATGACATAAATTCCAAAAATCCCTTATTTCCTCGTTTTTTTGCCATATCTAAAGAGCTTCCTTTCAAAAGAGTATCTGATGGTTTATTAATAATTGGATCGTTTTCTAAATACGGGCTTGTACCATTGTCTATTATCAATTTTGCAGATTTTTTATGCTCTTCATTTATTTCTCGATTATAAGCTATAACATGCAACGCAGTACCAATACTGTTGCTTTGCATATTAACATACTTTTCTTTATCTTTTGCTGCACTTATTAAGATGGCAACTACATCAGAATGACCATTATCAGCAGCTAAGTGCAATGCAGTTTCACCATTATGATGTTGTAAATAAAGATCTGCCTTTTTTTTTAAAAGCAATTCCACCATTGCTGAATTACCTTGTGTAGAAGCATACATCAAAGGAGTAAGATTATATCGTTCTTTAGCATCAACTGTTGCGCCACGATCTATTAGCAATTCCGCAACATCTAAATGTCCACTATATGCTGCTTCATGTAAAGGAGTTACTCTGCTGCCTGTACTGCTTACTGAATTAACATTTGCACCGCTATCAAGTAAAAGCTTCACAAAATCTTTATGACCATTTCTAGCAGCTAAATGAAGTGCGGTGTTACCACCTACTTTTGTTTTTGATTTAATCTCAATATTTGCACCACATTCTAGTAAACGCCTGCCAAGCTCAACATTACCTTTTTGTGCTGCAACGTGTAAACGAATAAATCCATCATTATCATAATCTGTGAAACGTTCATTAATATCGTCTAGTAAACTTTCCCTACCAGCTTTTAATTCCTCAGGAATGATAAGTGTTACTTTACCATTTTCATACTCTACTTCACCATTATGAAATTTAAGTGTGAATCTAAGTAAACTGTCTAATTCACATATCTCCTTCTCTGGCTCATCATAATTGCGTGCCACCATTGATGACTTATAGTTAATGCGTACATAATTCTCATTAGAACAATCGATGTACATAGTCTTCTTATCAGAATCGCTAGAAAGTACCTGATATTTTATTAATATACTATGCATTCGGATAGCAAGGAAAGCCATATACCCCGCTTGATTACAACTTGTAGTTAATTCCTCTATGAGGGAATCATTCGGAACCTCTACTTTAGCATGTTTAAACATTTCTGTAAAAACTTGCTTAGCAAACAGACGATAATTTTCTTTGTCTTTATTATTTTTAGTATATAATGTATTAATAAAGCTTCTACCTATCTCTTGACCATTAATTACAAAATTCATTCTAGGTAGGTCTTTATAAGCTACTTCACCAGACTTTACATCTTCATCATTCTCATTCTCATTCTCATTTGCTTTTACTTGACCCAGCAGAGATTGTGTTAGCTGAAATTCTAACGTAGTTACTGCACTAGATTTAGTATCAGAATTATTAACGCCAGATTCCTCTTGACTTTCATTACCTGAATCCTCAGAACGACGGCGCTCTTTTTCCTCTCGTTCTAAAATTTTAAACCCTTCTTCAGTTCCCGAATCCCTAGAATCTGATTTCTTTAAAATTTTGTTTGATTCCTGTGATACAAAATCTGAACCTAACATGTTTTTCCTCACTAATTAGTAGCTAAGCTAAGTGTAGCATTAAATGGCAATTTTGTCAACTTAGCAAGCATCTCTTCGTAGTCTACCAAGTTTTTATCTATTAACAATCAATATAATTATAATAAATTATTAAATGATAGACTACTATATTTAGTATACAGACCTTTCCTTGAACACAATCTCTGCAGGCTCACCATTCTCAATTAAGCTTTTAGGTCTACAGCAGTATGTAACTGTAGCTGCAATAAGACAACAAGCTGCAACTGCTATTCCTACCGCTAACATTTCCAAGTAAACTGCAACAGCCACCCCTGAAACAATACCAGCTATTGCAAGTGCAGCAGCAGCTAAGACATACTTCTTTGTATTTTGTGGATTTTTTTTGAGGCCACTTTTGCTGCTTTGCTCATTAATTCTTGGCAATTCTGTTTTTGGCTGTCCATTTCCGTTAGCAACTTGTTCTACATGCTCAGTAGGTTGATTAACGTTAATATCATTATTAACATCTTCAATTTTAATCGAAAGAAATTCATCTTCATCATCACTTGTTAATTCTACTCTTAAAGTACAAGGAACAGAATTACTAGAAACAGTACCATTAGCTGTTGCTTCAGCTTCCACTGTGTCAATTACAGATATTCTTGTTTCATGACCTTCTTCACTAATTTTTTCAAATGGAGAATTACTATTAGAGTCTGAGGAAGTTCCGGCAGAGCAATCACTTTTATTACCTTCAAGTTTAGAAAAATCATCCTCCTCAGAACTCAGTGATGATTCACTTCCTTCACGCTCTACCACAGGAATTTCTTGGCTAATTACAGTAGCACCCATACTTTCTACACTATCATTTACTGGTAATACAGCAGTAGTTTTTTCTAACTCTTTTTCAAGAAATATTTTAATTTCTGCGAGTTTGCTTTTAGATACTTTATCTTTCTTACCAACTTCCGTCTTATTAGCGTCTTCTAAGGCTTTATTCAAGATTTGCTTTATGTCTACACTATTGTCCTCTTTCCTTACCTTTTCCACTAAAGACATTACTTCTTCATAATTAAGAGCGAAGATAGCATTAGACAATTTCTCTTCTATATTTTTAGGCATTTTACCCCTCCTATAATTATTATTATCTATAGTTTCTTCTATTGAAACCTTTTTATTATTCATAATATTTTCTTCTTTATCAACAATACTCCTTTGTGGCCGTTGATTATCAATATTTTTGGATTCTGGATCTTTTTTAATATTTAAATGCAAAGGTGTTTTATCATCTAAACCTTCAAGAAATTTTGTGATTTTTGATTCACTAGAAGATTTTTCCCTGTTTTCTTCCCTTACCAAATATAAACTTTTCGTTCCTACCAGATCTAAAGCTGTTTTGCCATCTCTATCTTGAATGTTCCAATCAGCTCCCTTGTTTACAAGTAATTTTACTATTTCAAATTTATCATGGTAAGCAGCCCAATGTAAAGCTGTTCTGCCATGCCTCTCATCTTGAATATCAATCTCAGCGCCATTTCCAATAAGCAAGCCCATTAATTCTAAATTATTACGTGCTACAGCATAATGCAAAGGTGCAATTCCAGAATTATCTATACTATTAATATCAGCAATTTTATGATTAATAATAGTCTTTGCTACATCTATAAAATCTTGTTGTATAGCATAGTGCAAAAATTTTTCTGACATATCAGAAACTCTAGACCTGGCTTCAGTATCTTTAAATTTATCTAATACCGCTTTCACGCATTCTTGATTACGAATAGACAACGCCCTTCGAAGTTTTTCACATATGCTATGCCAAGGTAGAATAGTACTTCGATTTTTTTCCAAATCTTCTAATAAAAGCTTAGTATAGCGCTGTCCACCAACACCAATAAGTAGCCTATCGAGACCTTCATCTTGCGTAAATAATATACTTTTATGCGTTTCTGCATACCTTTCCACAAGTGTGTCATCAGCTGCAATGGCTAGTAGTGAAAGCTCTTTTACTGAATAATTATAATAACCATTTGTTTCATCATAGCTATTATTCAACAGCACATTGTGCATATGATCAGTCAAATTAAGCTGTTGAGAGCAAAAATCCTTCAAATTACCACAATTCAAATCAGTAATAAATCTATCGCTTTCCTCTATATTATTTATAGTTTTATCTAAACCTGTGTAATCACCATAATTTTTTGCTTTATTTATAACGTCTATTAATCCATCAAAGGTTAAATTTTCAGGGATAATGGTAAATTCTTCTTCATTATGCCTTGGTTCTATATTAACCTGATCTTGAGGCCAAAATAACTCTGTTGCTACAACTGCTGTAACTTCTGCAACACCTACCAATACATTCGCAACATTACCTAAAATGCCTGGATCAGTAACTACTTTGTTTGCTACTTCACTACTATCAGATGAACTCTCAGTAATAGACAAGTCTTCAGCAGCAAATGACTTAGGTCCTTCATTCATATTTTTCTCAAGAGTCTCTGTAATTCTATTATCCTCATCTTCGAAATGCCTATTTATTTCATCTAACAAACTTTTGCCATCAGCTTTGTAATTCTCTAATTGTTCAGGAATGGCAAACGTTACTTTGCCGTTTTCATACTCTACCTTACTATCTCGAAACTTAAGGGTGAACTCTAAAATAGCATCAACCCTGCATATTTCCTTATTCGTATCAAGTTCTCTAACAGGCATACTTGGACAATACTGAATATTGAGAGAACCTTGGCTATTATATACAATACTTATCTTTCTATCGTTGGCATGAGGCAAGCTTAGTTTATGCTTAGAGAATATAGGAGAGAGCTGCATTAACAAAGAGCCATCATAACCAGCCTGATTGCAACTAGTAATTAATTCTTCTAATAGATTATCATTTGGAATTTCTGCTTTAGCATGTTCAAACATTTTTGTAAAAACATGTTTTGCAATTTGGCGTTGGTCATTTTGATTACATTTATCACGAAGCTGGCTAACGAAATTCTTGTCTATAACTTGACCATTAATTACAAAATCCATCCTGGGTAGGTCTTTGTAAGCTTGCTTGCCAGAATTTGCATCCCTATTATTCTCACTTGCCTTTACTTGACTTAGCAGAGATTGTGTTAGTTGAAACTGTAACGTAATTGGTACACTAGGTTCAACATCAGAATCCCTCACATCAGCTTCTTCTTGACTCTCATCACCTGAATCTCCAGAGTAGCGACGCTCCTTAATTTCTTCTCGCCCTAAAATTTCAAACTCCTCTTCAGTGCCTGAATCTCCAGAATGGCGTCGCTCACTTTCTCCTGCAGTATCTACTGCTGGCGGCATGAGCCCACCAAGTAAATTCCACCCCATGTTTTACCCCCTAATTATTAGCTAAACTAAGTATAGCATTAAATAGAAATTTTGCCAAGCAAGTTATTGAGCCTTTTAGCAAATAGACTTACGTCTTCCATCTCTTCACCTTCCACTATACAAGCTTGATAGAACAATAAGTAAATCATATCTCCAAGTGTTGGATTTTCACCATTTTCAGCGTGAGATTCCATTATGTTTCTTATCAAAGGATGCTTAATGTTAATTTCAAGTACTTTTGGCGTGCGGTAATTTAGCTGCTTCTGTTCACGTAAAAAACGCTCCATACGGAGATCCATAGTTCCTTCATCAACTGCTAGACACACAGGACTATCGGTTAATTTCTTAGAGATCTTTACACTTTTTACTAAGCTTCCAAGAACCTTGGTGAAGTATTCGAGTATAGAATCCGCGTTTTCTTCGCTTTTGTTTTCATCTGATTTATTTTCTTCATCTTTCTTACCTTCTTCTGAAGAGAATTTTTCTAAATCAACATCTGCACGAGTTACAGACTTAAATTTTTGATCTTTATATTCATGAATCACGCTAGTCCAGAAATCATCAACTGGATCAACAAATAGAAGCACCTCCAATCCTTTGCTGACGAATCCTTCAAGTTGTGGACTGTTTTTTACTGAATCGAGACTATTTCCTGTGAGATAGTAGATATGTTCCTGTTCAGGCTTCATTCTGCTTATATAATCATCAATACTAACTAGCTTATCATCACTGGTGCTATGAAATCTGCAAATGGAAAGCAATGCTTCTCTTTCATCAGTTGGCATAGCTTCGCAAAGACCTTCTTTTAACACCGCACCAAAATTGCCCCAGAATTTTGTGTATTCCTCTAAATTATCTTTTGCTTTTTTGCCGAGCTCTGATATTATGCGCTTAGTTAAAGATTTCCTAATCTGCTCAACTACACGATTATTTTGCAGTGTTTCTCTGCTGATATTGAGAGGCAAATCCGGTGAATCAACCACACCTTTCAAAAAACGCAAGTACTGCGGTATAATCTGCACATTATCTTCAGTGATAAACACTTTATTTACATACAATTTTACAGAGCAGCGTCTATCTGGATGAAATAAATCAAAAGGCTTGATAGAAGGAACATAAAGCAAGTTCGTATACTCTATTGCGCCTTCATTTTTATTATGAAATATCATCCAAGGCTCACCGCCCACATGTGCAACACCACGGAAGAAGTCGTTGTGCTCTTCTGGAGTAACGTCATTTTTTGGCTTAGTCCAAATTGCAGCTTTGCTATTTAATTTTTCACTTTTTCCTTCTTCATTTACAAACTCAACGGGAAAATTTATGTGGTCAGAGTAAGTAGTAACGATGTTTTCAATACGGAATTTGTCTAAAAATTCGCTTTCTTCAGGACGCATGATGAGCGTAATTTTTGTGCCACGAGAGATTTGACCATCTAATTTGCTGATTGAATACTCTCCATTTCCTTTAGATTTCCACACCCAAGACTCTTCTTCTCCGGCTTTCCTTGATTCTACTATAACTTCTGAAGCAACCATGAAGCTTGAATAAAAACCAACACCAAACTTTCCAATCAGCTCTACAGCTTGGCTCGAATCTTTATTATTCTTAATTGCATCCAAGAATTTTTGCGTACCAGAACTTGCAATCGTGCCAAGATTATCTATTAAATCTTGCCTGTTCATGCCAATTCCATTGTCGGTTATATACAGCTCATTCTTATCTTTACTGGAGCTAATAGTAATCTTCAACTCATCACTTGAATCTAATAAATCAGCATTTAATTGTGATTCATAGCGCAATTTATCACATGCATCTGATGCATTTGATATTAACTCACGCAAGAAAATATCCTTATTAGTATAAAGTGAATGAATTACTATATTTAGTACTTTGCCTACTTCAGCGTCAAATTTTAAACTTTCAGTTTCTTGTATGTTGTGCATTTTGAGCTCCATTATTAGCCTGCTATTCTAATAATTTAAGTATTGCACAGCGATCTTTCAAGGTCATATATGCTAAAATTTATGTGAGCCAATTTGTCATGCAAGCTGAAATGATAAGAAGAGGGTTCTGTTCCAAAATTCTCTTTATTCTTAGAATAAGATATCTCTTATTTGCTTCAAAGATTTGTGAGTCTTTGATTCTTTTTCTTTAAAAGTAGTCTCAAGAGAGATTTTAAGCTTTTTCCATTCTTCTTGACCATTTGGCATTAAATCACTCTCAATCTTCTCCAGTACTTTCTGAGGTGATGAATATAATTCCTCGTACAAATCAGTGTTTACTGACTGTAGTATTACTAAAAATGTAAATAAATTCGGATCAAGTAATTCTTCTTTTGCATGGTTCAAAAAACATAGCTTTATTCTCCTTATACAGTATTGTATTGCCTGCAGTGATAATGAGAAGCTTTCTGCATAAAATATAAAGCTATCTATAATTAAGCTCTTTGATTTTTTCGGTAATTCAGAACTTTCAAACAGTTTTCTTATAAACTGCTCTGTTGGCTGTTTTGGCAAATGCAAAGAGAGATCAGTAAAAGATTTTAGGCTAAAATTTGGTCCAAGTATTGTGCTGATTGCTCTTTGCACGTTACTTTTATCTTGACTAACAGAGATAATGAAAACCAGTCCCTCAACATCAAGCATGTACTTTATGGATTCTAAAAAATCGACAATGAATTTAGGACGGCATATATCAAGATCATCGACCATTATATAAATGTTTTTGTCTTTCCTGATTTTATTAACCACATCTGCTAGTTGTATCTTAAAGTCTCTAATGTTCTCTTTTCTCCTTTGGAGAAGATTTAATTCACCCAAAACAAAACCAATGTCTTTTTTATCAGCCTCTTTTGCAGCATCGAGAAATACTGAAAGCATAGCAAGTGGAGATTTACTGATTAGCTTTCCTAATGTATTGAGAGAAAATAGTTCTTGGTTTATGTTTTTGAACTGCTGTATAACACTCCTTTTTACTTTGTATGATGCAAATAGATCCTCAAACAGAAAATGCAAAAAAGAAGGCAATGGTTGATCTAGCGCACTAATATCCCATGCGCTGTAATAAGCTGCAATTTCATTTTGCTGCCCTAGATCCTTTACCCATTCTTTCAAAAAAAATGTCTTACCCCACTTATCATATCCTTCTAATGATAGGATTGAAAAAGACTTATCAATTGTCTTAATTATAGAACTAAATTTACTTGCAACTTGCTTATAGCCTAAGCAATCACCTTCCCAAGTTGTTACCTTGGGTAGATGTTCCGTTTCTTTTTTTCTGAAGGTTATTAGGGATGTAAGTTTTTTTAAGCACATAAGACTCTTACACTATATTTTACTATAGTATTTTATAAGTTAAGAATCAGTTTACTTAAATAATCCATAATTTTCTATCACTGCAGAAATGGAAAGGTTCTTCAAGCTGCTTTCGGGACTATATTGAATATCTATGCCGGTTAATTCTTTTACCCTTCCTTCTGTATCTTTTGTTAACCTTTGTGTTAAACCATCTACATTGCCAGAACTTATCATTCCCATAACAGAAAATTTCCCATTTGAAATATACTCCTTCTCTATCAGTGGGGATATTTTAATTATCAAATCTAGGCTTTTACGACTTTTTATTGATAATTTACCTTCTTCTTGAAGTAGATATAACTTTTCTATCATCTCAGCTCTATTACCGGAGTGATTTTTTACAAGATCCTCTAATAGTTCTCCATGTTCATCTATAGGCACATCAACATACATTAGCCACAAAAGAAGAACTAAGTCCGTATTACCTTTTGTTATCCCCCTTATTTTACGTGCCTGAACGATTGCATAAAAATAAGGATCTTGGCCATCATAAGAATAACTAAACCTCGACGTAATTTGATCATCAATTCTTACTCGAATCACATTTTCCAGATTTGTAACAGATCTATGTTCTTGTTCTTGTTTTTGTTGAGATACTTCAATCATTTTTTTTAGGTCTAATAATATTAAGTTATTTTTAATTTCAAATTTAGGCTCAATCTCCGGATGATCTTCTATTATATATCCAATTCGTTTACTATCTGCGTATTCTTTGTTAAATAGCGCAATGAAATCAAGAGCTGTTGATCTTAATTTTGTAATTAACCAATTATAATTATTACGTACTCCATCTAGTACAAAAGTTAACATAACCCCTCATTTTAAAATACCATATTTAAATGTATAATATTTTCAATTAGTAAGCAAGTTTCTAGGCTGAAGTATGTTGCAGTATTTTTAAAGTATGTTGCTAAAAAGAAATGGAATATTATTTAATATCCTGTCTTGAAGTAAGTGCTATCCTCAGCGTCCCTTCATCTAGGTAGTCAATTTCTCCACCTATCGGTATGCCGCAAGCAAGGCGCGATATTTTGACATTCAAGTTTTTTAGCAATTCAATTATATATTGCGCAGTAACTTGGCCTTCTAATGTCGGATTAATTGCAACAATGACTTCTTCAATTTTAAATTCTGTAACTCTTTTGAGAATGTTATCAAGATTGAGTTCTTTTGGACCTATGCCATTTATTGCTGATAGCCTTCCACCCAAAACATGATACATACCTGAATATATATTTCCTTTTTCAAATGCCCATAAATCACCCAATTCTTCTACTACACACATTAATTTGGTATCACGTTTGGGGTTAATACAAATAGAACATGGTGATTTAGTATCTAGGTTTCCACAAATCTTACACTCTATTATAAGATCTGCTAGCTCTCTAATCAAAGATGCAAGTGGTAGCATGACTTTCTCTTTATTTTGGAGCAAATGTATAACTAACCTTCTTGATGACGATGGCCCTAAACTTGGCAATTTAGAAAAAGCATGAACTAAATTCTTTATATTAATGTTCATTTAACAAATTCAGGATATAGCTTATAAAATGATAACATCAAACCTTTCGTAAAGAAAGCTTAGTTTGATTGGCTATGAAAAAGATTTCCCACTTTTTTTTAGAACTGTCTTGAAAAAATTAATGTAATTACAATCTACTGTAACCTAACTCTGATTCAGGTATAACTGAAGTTATCTCACACATTTGCGTAGTTACTACGGTACTTCCTTTTTGAAAATGACGTAATTTATTTTTCAACATATTTCTTTCTTCCACATAACTGTCCGATTCTTTATTCAAACTAGAATTTTTTTCTTCATACTTGGAAAGTATTGTATCTATCAAATAATTAAAAAATAATATTAGACCTGTAGTGTTGGAGAGCAATGCAAGAGAATAATATAACATATCTTCACTCACTTCTTCATTTATTATGTCATGAGAATTTCTATACATTCTAAAACAAGAGCCGAAGGCTGCTAAGCATACGCAAGTAAGTTTTGTTTTGTTTAGGACGCACTTAATTCGCGCTAGTTTTTTATTATTATCTTCTAATTTTATACGCAACTCACTAATTTTACTACTATAGTGCTTAATAAACAATTCTATTGACTCTTTGTTATTAGCATAATTATATGCTTTGTAAGATTCCTTATCCATAAATTCAGTATCTATATCTCTTGATTTTAGAAGCTCTTTGATTACTTCATTCTTGCCAAGAAGCACAGCTTCGTGTAGAGGTGTGTACTCACTTTCAACATCTTTCCTTCTGTTAATATGTTCACGAGTTAAGTAGTCGAAAAGAACTGAAACGCATTTTGAATTATTACCTTCAATAGCCAGAGTAATTACATCTTTTTCGTCTTTGTTCTTAGTATTAATAACTTTAGAAAGCGGCTTTTCATTCTCTTGCTTACGTTCAAAATATTTGTGCTTGTAAAACTCATTTGAACAGTATGGTTCCTTAAGAATAGACAAAAGCTTTTTTACAAAATCAGCACGATTTTTTTTTATGGCCAAATGTAAAGGTGTGTCCTGATTTTTCTTATCTTGCAACAATAAGGCATCATACAAACAGCCCTCTTTATATAGAGAATCAATCTCTTGGTCAAAATAGATATCTTCTTCTTCTCCTTCACAGATATTTAATAGCCGTGACCCTATACTTTCTGTAGTACTGTAATCAATTGCAGAGCTACGTTTCACTTTAGATTGATAAAGGTTTATGTTCATACTACCCCTGCCTTTAAACAACCCAGCTATACCTCTAAACAGTTCAGCTATACCTGATTCACTCCGAGTGGCACAAGGTGTTTCATCTGGAATGTTAATCTCAACATTTTCACTAGAAAAAAGTTCTAAAACATGCGAGCTGCTTCTTCTACTGGAAAAAGGCACATCGTTCTTTTTATCTTTAATCTCAGCACTCTTTGCATTCAAAGAATTTAGAGAGTTAGCTAAACAATCAAGATCTGTAGCATTTTTAGACTCAAGGTCTTCTGCTTGAAAATTTGCTGCAGTGTTTATTTCACCTTTCATATTTCTTTATTTTACAGGGATTGCATTTCAGGTAGGGTATCTCATCTTTAAAATTTTTCAACTCTATTTAAATTTTTTTAAAATAGTTTTTGATAAAAATATTTATGACACTAACTTTTTGGTTCTCTTGTTAAACTTTTACAAGACAGAATTATTTTATAGCTAAAAAAATTACTTCCGCGTATTTTGAATCCAATTATAATTACAATTAGAGATATTTATTGAGCTCAAAATCTATCTTTAGTCTGCAGACTTTTTAATCAAACTTATTAAAAATGTATTCTTCAGTGTATATCTGTCGTATGTGCACTGCATTTTTTTCTAATCTTTTTTACAGGGGGATTTTATGTCCAGAATTCCAGATATTTGACCTTTACTTTAGCTAATAAAAACCAACTGGTACCTGCGGTTTTTATAGCTACGTTTCTCAAACAAGTTTCAAATGAATAGATTTCTTGCATAACTGGAATTCAAAAGTTGATGTCATTCTAGCGCGTGACGCTAGAATCCAGTCCTTTTGTGCGAAAAACGTTGTAAAGTAACTTAGTTGGATCCCAGTGGGCTTTTTCACTGTTGAAGAAAAAATATGCCACAGAAAATGAAAGTCAGTAACCAAAACGAATATAACAAATTCCTTGAAAAAAGGGGGAATATTTTTCGTTACATCGATGAAGCTATCGAAAATTGGTATGAAAATAGTCCAAAAATGCAGGGCGGCAACTATATTTATAGTGATAAAGTTGTGATTTTGGTGCATATAATCGTTAATCTTTTTAGAATTGGCTTAAGACAAACGGTAGGGTTTGTAAAAGGATATCTGCAACAAATAGGAAAAAATTTGCAGCTATTAACAAGCATCAAAAAAAACTTAATATTAAGATAAATGATTGCAGGATTGATAAAAGCAACATGGAAAATATTGAAATTATCATAGATAGCACAAATTTACAGTAACACTCCTGGCCACAGTAAGGAAAACAGTGCAGATAGAAAGTACCGAAGCTACGAGCAAGTAAGAAAGTTACATGTTATGTTAAGTGTGAATAGTAAAAAAGCTATAGCTGCAAGATACAGTAATGGCGTCTACTCTGACCACTTGCGATTTGCTTGAAGAAGTTAATTTTCAGCACAAAATAAAAGCATTATATGCAGATAGGGCATACGATAGGCAAAAACTTTATAAATTGTGTAAGAAATACGATATAAAAACAAAAGTTCTACCAAAAAAGGATGCAGCAGAACATTCAAAAATAGATTATATGTCTGACAGAAATGCTGCTATTAGGTTAAAAAATTATACGGTGAAGATGGCATGAAAGAATGGAAAAAGAAGTAAATTATGGAAAAAGATCTTACATAGAAGGATTTTTCTCAAGGTTGAAGCAAGTATTTGTTTAGGAATAAATCTGAGATAAATCGAGAAAAAGAACTAAATGCTATTTGCTTAATAAATTCACTGATATTGGTGTGGCTAAATTTGAGATAGTTACATGAATTTACCATAAATCACCATCTCATAAAGTGTGATGCAACAAAGCCATCCCAGACTGGGATGACAGAAGAAGAGTATTTTAGGTAACAGCTGTTTACTCCAAAGTAATGTTGCAAAAGGTCTAACATATAAATTATAAGACTAATATAGAATATACCTTGCTAAAAAAAAAAAAAAGTATAACCTTTGATAAGGTATGCAGGCAAAAATTCTGTAACTTGGTCAGGTCAGAAATGAAGCAACCATATCAGAATCTTTTTGGGTTGCATACCTATTTGTACTATTTGTTTTATTCTAGGCTATGAACATAGCATTAAAATATCGTCCTAGTAGCTTTAAAGATTTAGTAGGTCAAGATATATTGGTGCGTATACTAGAAAATGCTTTTACTCTCAACAAAATTCCACAATCTATACTGCTTTCTGGTAGCAGTGGAATTGGTAAAACCACCACTGCAAGAATAATAGCTTTATGTTTGAACTGCTCATTGGGGCCAACTTTTGAACCTTGTGGATCATGTACAAGTTGTCTGGCAATAAAAAATTCAAGCCATCCAGATGTAGTTGAAATCGATGCGGCAAGTCACACTAGTGTTGAGGATGTTAGAGCGATCTTGGGAGATATTTGCTATTTACCAATAAGTTCTAAATTTAAGGTTTACATTATAGATGAAGTACACATGTTATCCAGTAATGCATTTAATGCATTACTTAAAACTCTAGAAGAACCACCATCTAGCGTAAAGTTTATTCTAGCAACTACAGAAATAAAAAAGATACCAATAACTGTTATTGCACGTTGTCAAAGGTTTGACTTACATAACATTCCTTCAGCTAAGATAATGGAGCGTTTAAATGATATTGCACAAAAAGAAAATTATTTTATTGAAAAAGAAGCATCGGAATTAATTGCGCACCACTGCAATCATTCAATGCGTAACGCTTTATTTTTGATGAATCAAGCAGTGCTATATAGCAAAGATGGTACAATATCCACTCAAAGTGTTACAGACATACTTGGTCTAGTAGATAGAAACGTTATATTTGATCTACTGGAAGCAGTATTAGATAGTGATTTACAGAAGGCTTTGTTAGTATTCGACAATGTGGTAAAAACAGCAAACCCGCTCAATATTTTTGAAGATCTGCTGCAAACAATCCAGTTAATATGCCGTTTTTTAATTACAAAAGAGATTGATACAGAATATGAGAAGAGCAGAGTAAAAGATTTGAGTGCGAAAAAGTCTTTAATATTTTTTTCGAGATTGTGGAAGGTGCTGCTTAAGGGTATTCAAGATATAAAAATTTCAACATGCAATGAGGTTGCTGCTGAAATGATGTTAATTAGCCTTTGTTATCTTTCTGATTTGCCTTCTCCGGAACAGGTGATCAAAAAAATTCTTTCACAGAATGTAGAGCAAGGAAATAGACAGGGCAGACCTGTTGCACCTTCCCCATCTGTCATCCAAGTAGCTGACTACTCGGATCCAAAAAAATATGTGGAAAAACCCCACTCTGTCATCCCAGTGCGCGACACTGGGATCCATGTGAAAAATAAACAACAAAATTACGATTTTGATAAGATTTTGCAACTATTAAGGCGGAGTAACCAAATTTATCTTTACAAACAACTGTGTAGTAATCTACAATTAATAGATTGTAAATTTGGGTATTTAAAATTAAAAGCTGTATCTAACTTGAACAATAATTTTTGTAATGACTTGAAAAGTTACTTAAATCAAGCTACTAATCAGGAGTGGGTTATTATAGTTGATACGAGTTATATGAATAGGGAAGTGAGCAATTTAAATTATGCACCTGTAGTTAAGGATATATTAAATACGTTTAAAGGTGCAAAGGTAGTTAATATAGAAAATAAGGAGTAGGTTGTGGATTTCAGTCAAATAATGAAGCAAGCGCAAGAAATGCAAAAAAAGCTTGCGGAAGCCCAAGAAAAATATATTGGAAAAGAGTTTCAAGGTATTTCTGGTGGTGGCAAAGTTTCTATATTAGTGGAAGTTATAAAAATAGGTGGCTATAAAGCTAAAAAGGTAAACATAGACTTAGAGCTTATGAGAAATGAAGAAAAAGACATAGTAGAAGATTTAGTGACAGCAGCGTTTAATGATGCCATTAAAAAAGCAGAAGAAGATATGGCAAATGCAACCTCTGATCTTGCAGGTATGATGGGGTTACCACCTGGATTTAAACTCCCTTTTTGAATTTATTTCTATACTACTGAAATTTCTTTTAGTGTAAGTATTTTTTTTCTAATATTTCCAACGCTAGTACTTTTTCATATAATGCACCTATAGCTAGCACAGCCCTACGTCATACCGCCGCGGTATAGATTCCGCTAACAAGTAGCGGAATGACGAGGTCTTTCGATAGTAAATCTTACCTATGTTAGCTATACCAAAAAATCAAGAGTAAAAAAAGTAGAGTAACTCTATTTATTAATTAATAAAATCTTTGTATTTTCCTAAAAGTTAGTTAAGATACAGAAGGTTTTGTGTTATTAAGTTAGCACTTGACTTAACTTTAGTTATTATTTAGACTGCTAAAGTGGAATTTTAATTTTTTTAACGAGGGCAATTATGCATTATAAAAAGTTTTTTTCGGCAGCTGCTTTAGTGACGTTGCTAAGCCTATCAAACTCTGCTTTTTCATCAGACCCTATTGGTCCAATAAGTGATGAAGAAACTAGCTACTATGTTCGTTTACAATACAACGGTGAAATTTTACCTCTTTATACAAAAGTTGATGGTATTACACATACATCAGGTAAAAGTCCCTTAAAAGCATCTTTTCTAGCTGGTGGTGGTGCATTTGGTTATAAAATGGATGACATTAGAGTTGATGTTGAAGGGCTTTACTCACAATTGGCTAAAGATGCAACTGTAGTATCTGATGACAAGGCTGCAGATAGTGTAACAGCATTTTCAGGATTGGTTAACGTTTATTACGATATAGCGATTGAAGATATGCCTATCACTCCATACGTTGGTGTTGGTGTTGGTGCAGCATATATCAGCAATCCTTCAAAAGCTGATGCAGTTAAAGAGCAAAAAGAATTTGGTTTTGCTTATCAAGCAAAAGCTGGTGTTAGTTATGATGTAACCCCAGAAATCAAACTCTTTGCTGGAGCTCGTTACTTCGGTTCTTATGGTGCTAGTTTTGATAAGGCAAATAAGGATGATACTGGTATCAAAAATGTTCTTTACAGCACTGTTGGTGCAGAAGCTGGAGTAGCGTTTAATTTCTAGTCTATCTTTGTCTTATTATCCCAGTGGGTTTTTCTTGTCATTCAAGTAGCATGACACTGGGATCTAGAAAAAAGAAATGTGAATTCCAGTGTTTGAGCACTGGAATAACACATTATTTATTTAATGTAGTTTTTATCGTTACACGCTGGCAATTTTAATTCTACATTTAGGTAGCTGTTGTTAAGATCTCAACTAGATATAAAGTTATGCTTTTTTAATTAAAGCTTGAATTTTTCACTGAAAATCAATATATTATATGTATAGAGTTTTAATTTAAGTTATTATGTTGACCCCAGTAGCAAATTTATGTGTTAATAGTAGCACTAATCTCATGCAATATATTGCTGAAGTGCGAAAATTTCCTATGCTTTCCCAAGAAGAGGAAGTGCGATTAGCAAAAAATTGGCAAGAATACCAGGATATTTCTTCTGCTCACAGGTTGATTACTAGCCATTTGAATTTGGTAGTAAAAATTGCAATGAAATTTAAGAATTACGGTCTATTGTTGATGGACCTGGTCATGGAAGGAAATATGGGTTTAATGCATGCAGTGAAAAAGTTCAATCCTAACTTGGGATTTCGTTTTTCAACTTATGCAGTATGGTGGATTGAAGCTTCAATGAAAGACTTTATATTAAAATCTTGGTCACTTGTAAAAATAGGTACAACGCAAGCACAAAGGAGATTGTTTTTTAGTTTACGTAAAATAAAAAAAAGAATTTTACAATACACAAACAGAGAAACTTTGAGTAAAGAAGAAATAAAAGCAATATCAAATGAGCTTTCTGTATCTGAAGAAGATGTTGTACAGATGAGCTATCGTCTGGCTTGTAAGGATCAGTCGTTAAATAATTGTATAAAAATAGGTGAAGACTCTAAAAAGGAATTACAAGATATGATTCCGTGTAATTTAGTTAGTCAAGAAGTAGCTTACCAGAATCATGAAGAAAAGGCATTAAAAGAAACAATCTTAAGCAATGCATTAGCAAGTCTTAATGAAAGATCAAGAGACATTTTCATTAGCAGATATTTGTCTGAGAATACTCAGACTTTGGATGAGCTTAGCAAAAAATATTGTGTTTCAAGAGAAAGAATAAGACAGCTGGCTGAGCAAGCGATGAGTAAGGTAAAACAACATATAAAATCAGAGAGTTTGAAATTCGGTTTACATGCGTAGTCTTTTCGTATTTCTAATATTTCTTTCAATAGACACTCTTGCATCGGTTAGTAATGTACAACTGAGCGAAAAATATAAAGACTGGTTTGTGTATACTGCATTGGAAGATGGTGAAAAAGTGTGTTATATTGTATCTCATCCTAAGAAAAAAAGTGAACATTATACAGCCGATCGCAAGCCGTATGTAATGGTCAGTTACGTTGATAAAAAAGCAGATGAGGTGAGCGTCACTTCTGGCTTTCAGTATAATAATGAGCCTGTAGTTCTCAATATCGATAAAAAAATTAAATATCAATTGCCAATAATACAGGGAAGTCTTGCGTGGACAGATGATACAAAAATGGACCAAGATTTGATTCTAAAAATGAAGCAGGGATTATCAATGGTAGTTAATGGAAAAGTAAAAACAGCAAATGTTGATGATACTTATTCCTTGCTTGGCTTTCAAAAAGCGTACCAAAAAATGCATGACTTATGCCATACAAAGTAAATTATTGATCACTAAAGTATAAGATAGGCTGTTTTGTCTCTCAGACAAAAATATGGATATCACTTTACATAGAATATGAATATCATTTAAAATATATTTTTGAGAATTAATATGTCAAAAATTGTAGATATAGGAATCAAAGAACAAAGTTCTGTGTGTGAACAAATGCGTTTTAGTGTAAGTCGTGCAAGTCTTTTAAATACGCTATCCAGAGTGAGCGGGGTGGTTGAAAGGCGCAACGCGATAGACGTTTTAGCGTGTATAAATATCAAAGCACAACATGGCAGCATAAAACTAAAGGCTACTGATCTTGACATTTCAATATTTGCCTCACTTACTGCAAATGTATCAGCAGAAGGAGAAGTGAAAATCTCAGCACATACTTTACATGACATAGTGAAAAAATTGCCAACTAATTTGGATGTCAATTTCGAAATGAATAATCAAGGAAAATTATTGATATCCTGTGGAAATGCAAATTTTTCTTTACCGAACGTAGTTTCAAATAACTTCCCTGTTCTGGAAGAAGGTGATCATCAATACGATTTCACTCTACTAAGTGCAGATTTGGTAGACTTATTGACTAAAACGAAGTTTGCTGTGTCGCTGGATGATACAAGGTATAATTTAAACGGGATATATCTGCATACAGATGAGCAATTTCTGTACTGCGTTGCAACTGATGGCCACCGTTTATCATGTATAAAAAGGCCTAAACCTGAAGATATCAACGGAGAATTTGGGGTGATCATTCCACGTAAAACTATCATGGAACTGTTGAAAGTATTGGGTGATTGTAATGAGATAAATATAAAACTTTCAGATAGAAAAATCAAATTTACATGTGGTGAGTATATTCTAATATCAAAATTGATAGATGGGACTTTTCCAGATTACAAAGCTGTCATTCCAACGTCTCAAGATAAACAAATGATTGTTGAGAGTAGTAAGCTTGCTAGCGTTATAGATCGGGTTTCTGTTGTTGTGTCCGATAAAATAAAATCCATTAAATTTTCATTGCAAAAGAATTTATTAACTCTGCATTCAAACTCTCAAGAGTGTAGTGATGCAACTGAGTCTATAGAGGTGGATTACGATGGAGCTCTTATGGAAGTAGGATTTAATTCTCGTTATTTGCTTGATGCTTTATCTTGTATAAAAAACAAATGTAAGGTCAGCCTATCAGATGGTAATAGCGCTACAATTATCACTGATGAAGATGATCCAAGTGCACTATATATAGTAATGCCAATGAGGACTTAAGCTAGTAATCTATCTTTACTAAGTATAAGCCGTGAGGCGGCGCAGTGACCCCAGCGGCGTTTCTTTTGCATTGACTTAATATATTTAACATTTCTTGTGGATTAGTTCTATTTTTTCCAAATTCAACTAAAGTGCCAACAATAATCCTCACTTGGTTATGCAAAAAGGAAATCGCAGATATTTTGATGTATATGTGACTTCCATTTTGTACTATATCAATATCATCGATTGTTCTGACCGGATTTGTAGCTTGACAATCTTTTGAGCGGAAGCTTGAAAGATTATGTTTTCCAAGCAGGTGTCTAGCAGCTTCACGCATGATGTTTACGTCAAGTGGGTTAAATACTTGCCACACATAACCGATTTCCAGAGCTGCAGGAGCGTAGCGATTAATTATTCTATATTCATAATATCTTTTTTTTGCTGAAAATCGCGCATGAAATGCATCATCTACGGCTTCTGCACTAAGCACAACTATAGGAATAGCTTTTAAGTGATAGTTTATTCCATTTCTTATTCTGTAAAGCTCAAATTGCCTTTCCATATTGAAATGAGCAACTTGCCCTAAAGCATGAACCCCTGTGTCAGTTCTGCCACCACAATGCAAAGAGACTCTCTCGCCACTGAAATTAAATATAGCGTTTTCTATGGTTTCCTGAATTGAGTTAGCAGAGTGTTGTTGCTTTTGCCAGCCAGAGAAACCACTATAGTATTTCCTAAAGTAAATGATAAAGGTATAATGAAGTATTTGAGTTATAATGGCATATAGTGTGGATTTAAGGGAAAAGGCAGTATTGATGATAGAAAAAGGGAAGACAAAGGTTGAGATAGCAGAGCTCATGGAGATAGGAATAGCAACTCTGTACCGCTGGTTAAAAAAGAAAGCTGCTGGTGAAAGCCTAAAGCCATCTAAAAACGGTAGCTTTATTCGAAAAATAGACCCAAAAATACTCGAAGAATATGTTACAAAGAATCCAGATCATACTCTGGCAGAGATGAAACAAAATCTTGGATTTGGAATAAATTCAATTTGGTATAGACTAAAACAGCTAAAAATTACTTTAAAAAAAAGTCACACTATATCAAGAGCGCAATCAAGAAGATAGGCAGCAATTTATTGATAAAATCTCAAAAATAGACCATTCCAGCATCTTATATATAGATGAAGCAGGAGTTGATAATAAGTTATACCGAGAATATGGACGTGCTCCAAGAGGAAAGAAAATTTATGCAGATATTCCAGGGAGAACTCGAGAGAGAATCAGTATAGTAGCCGGGTGGATTGGAATGAGATTTATTGCACCAATGACTTTCAAAGGTGGGTGTGACAAAGAGGTATTCAATATATGGTTGGAGAAGATGTTATTACCTAAATTGCCACTTGGCACAACCATAGTTATGGATAATGCTACATTTCATAAGACCACTAAAACAAAATCATTAATAGAGTCTTTTGGCTGTCATGTGCTGTATCTTCCAACATATTCACCAGATTTGAATCCCATAGAACACTGTTGGCATACCATCAAAAGCCGCCTCAGACCTCTAATGTATAAATGTACAGACTTACAACTTTTGGTTGGTAATACCATAATGGAAATTTATCATTCATTTTAGAAAATACTATACCATTGTATTCTATCGTTATTTTGTATCGCACTACAAAGTCTATCTATCTAATTTTAGGTAACTAACGTTCTTCGTTATTAAAAAACCCTTGGCAGATTGGTTGCGTTCAATTACCATGGAGACTATACAAGTTAATAAATGATCCATGGCACATAATCCAGAAGAAAGAAATAATGATAAGCAAAAAGCACTAGATAATGCAATAAGTCAAATTGAAAAAGCATTCGGTAAAGGTGCAATAATGAAGCTAAAGCAAAACCCTGTAGAAAAAATAGACACGATATCTACAGGGTCGATTGCACTTGATTCAGCTCTGGGTGTTGGGGGATTGCCAAAAGGACGTATAATTGAGATATTTGGCCCTGAGAGTTCTGGTAAAACTACTCTTGCTTTGCATGTAATTGCTGAAGCACAGAAAAAAGGAGGATTATGTGCATTTATCGATGCGGAGCACGCACTGGATGTTATATATGCTCGTAAACTTGGAGTGAAAACTGATGATTTGGTAATTTCACAACCAGACACTGGAGAGCAGGCATTGCATATTGTTGAGTATTTAGTGTGTTCTAGTGCAGTTGATGTAATAGTTATTGATTCTGTTGCAGCACTAACTCCAAGAGCTGAAATTGAAGGGGATATGGGCGATCAGCACATGGGATTGCAAGCAAGGCTTCTAAGCCATGGACTCAGGAAACTAACTTCTGTAGTTTCAAAAGCAAACTGTATATTGATATTTATCAACCAAATCCGTATGAAAATAGGAGTAGTATATGGAAATCCTGAAACTACCACCGGTGGAAATGCGTTAAAATTCTATACTTCTATAAGACTTGATATAAGAAAAGTTGGTGCGATAAAGGATAAAGAGAATATCACGGGCAATGAAACGAGAGTTAAAGTCGTAAAAAATAAAGTCGCTCCTCCATTTAGAGAGGCAAAATTTGATATAATGTATAATGAAGGCATATCAAAACTTGGGGAAATAATAGATATAGGAGCAAAACTTGGTGTCCTTGAAAAGGCAGGTGCTTATTATTCATATAACAATACGCGTCTTGGCCAAGGAAGAGAAAATGTAAAAAGTTACCTCAAGGCAAACAAAGAAATTGCAAATGAAATAGAAACAAAAATCAGAGATTTATTTAAAAATCACGATAACTCTATTGCAATAGAAGAGGAGCGTGAACAACTTCTAGAAGAATCAGTATTCTAATCTAGATTAGTTTGTATTGGGCAGTATTCGTTTGCTATACTAAAGTTTCACTCTCAACCGAGTTGATGAAAGCTGCGTTATCTCCTTGCAGCATTAGGTGTATATTTTTTGCTATTTTTTCCACTAAGAGGATAACGTTATCAAAATTTTCAAATTTTGATAACACATAGTCTGCTAAGCTTTTCTGACCTTCAGGCCTGCCTACTCCAAATCTTAAACGCCAATAATCATTACCAATAAAGCTATCTATAGACTTAAGTCCATTGTGTCCAGCAGAACTACCACCTTTTTTTACTTTTATTCTTCCAAATTTCAAGTCAGCATCATCATGTATGACAACAATATTGTCTAGCGATAATTTGTAAAAATTTTTTATTTTTGCAACAGGAATACCTGAATTATTCATAAACGAATAAGGCTTTATTAGCATAACTTTATTATTGTTAATTATGCCAGAGGTTATCAAGTAATCGGCTTTCTTAGAAAATGACTGAAAATTCCAATATTTGTAGATTGCGTCAATAACGATAAAACCAATATTATGATGAGTTAACTCATATTGACTACCAGGATTACCAAGCCCAGCTATTAAATGCACTACTCCTCTGTTTTTGTTTGAGTCTCTTCAACATCACTATCGGCAGCAGAGATTGTTACAATGGTGAAATTTTCTTCCTCATGAGCTACAAATTTAACACCTTCTGGCAATTTTACATCATTGATATGTATAGACTGACCAATCATTTTGCCAGACAAATCAATTTCTATGACTTGAGGTATTTTCTCAGGAGAGCATTTGACAGTAATAGAACGACACAGAACATTAAGCACTCCACCTAATTTGATTCCTGGTGATTTACTTTCATTGATGAATGATAAAGGTATATCTATTTTAATTTCACTACCTTTATCAACAAACTGAAAATCAACATGTTGCACAGTATCCTTTACTACATGCCATTGAATATCACGAACAAGAGCATATTCTTTTTTCCCTGAAATATCTAGTTCTATTAAATGTGCAGAAAGAGCACCTGATTTATATTGTTTAGTAAATTCCTTTGCAGACAATGTCAAATTTACGTTATCATGCCCTTTACCATATATAACTGCAGGTATACTTCCCTTCTCCCTCAGAGCCTGCATCGCTTTCTTTTTTTTTACATCACGTAACTCTGCATTAATTGTTACCATTTCTTGCTGTGCCATCGATTACTCCTATTCAGCTAATCCTTTTTATATAATTTAATAATATAACATAAAAATATTTATTTCAAACTTCATTCTTTCACACTAATTCTTTGTGGAAAAATTTATTTAGATATATACTTAAGATTACGTAGTAAGAGCTATGAGTATTAACGATCAAGTAGTTTTTAAGATTTATAAGCCAACAAAAACTGCAACACAATCTGGCTTAGGTAATACAAAATTCTGGCACCTAAAAATTGAGCCTTGTTCTTACTATATTGAACCTTTGATGGGATGGGTTGGCTCAAAAGATCCCCAAAAACAGATTGTATTAAAGTTTGATTATCTTGAAAAAGCAGTATCTTACGCAAAAAAACATAACACAAAATACATAATTGAAATGCCAAAAGATGTGAAAAGACTGCCAAAATCTTATGCAAATAATTTCGTATCAAAGTAAGTTTTATCGTAGTGTGTTTATCTAAAAACCTAAACCTAATCGTTACTATGATTTTGCTAACACACTAAGGTCATTTAGATAGTCGAACCTGGCTAGCTAGTATCAAAGAGTTATTTTTTAGGTATTTCTCCGTAAGACTGCAAGTTTTTTTGGATTACTCAAATAACTTCATTCTGCTTGAAGAACTTTTATGTTGCTTTGCACTAAATTAATTTCACGTTTTATTTGTGTTAGCTATTTATTTAGTGAGTGGACATGTAATTTTACCTTAAATAACCCTATAATAAAAACATAGTTATTGAAATAATAGAGAAGGTTCTCATGACAACCTCTGTATAGCTCTTAATTTTGCTGAACGCGCACGCGGATTTGCATTTATTTCTTCCGCACTTGCTTTAATCACTTTTTTGTTTAAAAGGGAGAATGTCTTTGTAGGTCCTGGTTCACACAAATCTTTAAAAAGGGTTTTAACTATACGATCTTCTAGAGAATGAAAGGTAACTACAATTAATTTGCCGTTTTCACTTAAAATCTCAGATGCAGCTTTAATACCCTTTTCAAGCTCTCCTAGCTCATCATTTACCCATATTCTGATTGCCTGAAATGTCCTAGTTGCAGGGTCAATCTTGCTTTTTCCACGAAACACTACAGAACGTACAATATCCGCAAGTTCAAATGTAGTTTTGATAATTTTCTTCTTCCGCGCATTTACTATCGCTCTTGCGATTTTACGAGAATGACGCTCACCCCCATAATTATATATAGTGTTTGCAATCTCTTCTTCACGTAAAGCGTTAACAAATGTCGAAGCATTCATATGAGAATAGTTATCCATGCTCATGTTAAGTGGGCCATCACGTAGAAATGAGAATCCTCTATCTCCATTATCAAGCTGCATAGATGAAACTCCAACGTCGAAAACTATTCCATTGATACCTTTAATATTATTACTATCTAATAAATCTTTGATATTACTAAACTTTTCAATAAATAACTTTATTCTATTAGGGTATTTAACATTTAGATCATCATAAAATTTGGTAACTGTTTCATCCCTATCAATTGCATACACTTTGCAATCAGCGGATTCCAATATTGCTTTGCTATATCCTCCAGCTCCAAACGTGGCATCCACATATATACCACCACTGTGTGGTGACAATTGCAGTAGCATCTCTTTTAACAAAACTGGAATATGTGTCATATCAAGAGACTTTGTGCACTTAAATTAAAATAACTTTCTCGCCAAAAAATATATGGAAATATATAGGTATAGTATAAGAATATTTAAATATAATCAACGATATAAAAATTTAATAAGATAATATTATTAATATAACATTTACATAATTCACGTTTGAAAAAGTAAGTAATATTACTATAATATCAAACAAATTACGGAAGATTTCGTGCAACAAATAACAAAAGTAATACTATCAAGTTTAATTTGTAACACTTTATTGTGGTATGATCACATGCTTTTCAGCCATCTAATAAGCATAATCGGAGATGTGTTTTTTCCATCAGACGACAAATTAGTCAGCATACTTAAAGCTTTTGGAGTATTTGCAGTGGGTTTCTTAATAAGACCAATTGGTGCTGCTATATTTGGCCACATTGGCGATAAATATGGAAGAAGGATTGCTCTCTTTCTCTCTATTATATTGATGACTCTATCAACTGTACTCATTGCCTTTGTTCCGGGTTATCAAAAAATTGGAGTACTAGCATCAATACTGGTGGTATGTTTAAGATTATTGCAGGGTATATCTCTTGGAGGAGAGGCAGGAAATGCGCCATTTTTAATAGAGCATGCTCCTAAGAATAAAAGAGGATTTTTTGGCAGCATTGAAGTTTTAAGCGCAATTCTTGGTTCAATATTGAGTCTGATAGTAGTGCTCATATGTAAGGAGGTATCCGATTTTGAATCTTGGGGATGGAGATTGCCTTTTATTTTCAGTTTTGTAATAGGATTAATCAGTATATATATGAGATATATACTCGATGAAAGCCCAGAATATAAAAAGCAGGAAAAGCCACATGAATTACCGTTAAAAGAACTGTTAAATGGCTATAAAAAACCTTTTCTAATATCAATTGGAGTTGACATAGTTGAGAATGCATCTCTTTACATATATTTAGTGTTTTTTAATCTACTTGCATCAACAATAAACACTCACTTTAATCACGCAGTAGAAATATTGAATCAGGTTGCACTTGGAGGATTGACTATACTATTTGCAATACTTTCTGATAAGGTAGGGAGAGAAAGAGTCATGAAATTTGCATTTGTGACTTTTATAGTAGTAAGTTATCCAGTTTTTTCAATGATACTAAGTGGTAATAATTTGCTCACCATAATGGCGCACGTTCTTTTTATAATCCCAATAGCTGCTTCTCTTGGTCCTGTTAGCGCGTTTATGTGCGAATTATTCCCAATAAAGGTACGATACAGTGGATTTGGTTTATCAAGAAATATAGCTTCGGGATTTTTTGGTGGTCTTGCACCATTTATATGCACAACTATTATCAAAGTTACAGGACAAGGAACCTTAGCAAGTTTTTACATGATTTTCTGTGCACTAATTGGGTTAGTTGCTATATCACAAGTTAAGAGTTAGATTTTTTCAAAAACCAAGTGTTTAAAAAATCTAATCATAAGGTGGAAAATGCCAATTTTTAGGTGATAGTGTAAATATTTCAACTCCATCTTTTGTGACTCCAAGCGTATGCTCAAACTGTGCAGAAAGTGAAAGATCACGTGTTGTCACTGTCCAGCCATCTAGCTTGCTGAGCAGAGTTTCATGTTTTCCAGCATTGATCATTGGTTCTACCGTAAAAAACATGCCTTCTTTTAAGATAAGATCCTCACCTTCATCATAAAAATGTACAACATTTGGTGGAGCATGAAAAACCTTTCCTATGCCATGTCCACAATAATTGCGTACGATAGAATATCCAAAATCTTCAATATATTTTTCTATAGCAAATCCTATTTCATTTAACTTATTGCCGGGCTTAACTTGTTTTATCGCTTCCATTAGCGCATTGTAGGCAGCATTACACAAACGCTTTGCTTTTATTGAGGGTTTACCGGTCCAAAACATGCGACTTGTATCACCATACCAGCCATTTAAAATCACTGTAACGTCAATATTTAAAATATCTCCATCTTTAAGAGGTTTATCATCAGGAATACCATGACATACAACAGCATTTTTCGAAGTACAAATTGATTTCGGATATCCCTTATAATTCAGTGGTGCTGGAATTGCACCTGCATTGATTATAAAATCATGACATAGATCATTTAATTCATTAGTTGTTACGCCTACTTTGACGTATGGTGCAATAAAATCAAGGGTTTCAGCTGCAAGCCTGCCAGCTTTACGCATAAAGTCAAAATCTTCTTGTGAATGTATAGTTATGTTCATATTTTCCATTTCTTATTATAATTCACATCTTGCATAGTAGATAATGTCATTCCACTGCTTGACACATAATTGTACGAATATTGAATGCAAAAGTACAAAAAATAGTGTCATCAGAATGCCTTTTTTTCCTGTCATCCCAGTGTCACGCACTGGGATGACAAGAGGAGAACTACTGGGATGACAAGGGGAGAGCTACTAAATGACATCTTCAATTTCTGTGTGTCAAGCACTGAAGAGGTCTCTCCTATTTTTTCTTGATGAATAAATCTAAGTAGAGTATAGTAAAAATGCATTTATGTAGCGGTTAATGAGCAATTTAGTTTTGGTCTATATAACTTTTTCAAACTTGAAAGAGGCTAAGGCTATTTCTGAAGAATTGTTAAACGAGAAGTTAATTGTGTGTGTAAATATATTTCCTGAAGTAAATTCTCTGTATTTATGGGAAGGTAAAATTAATAGTAATTGTGAAGTAGTGGCAATTATGAAAAGTAGGAATGATCAGGCTGATAAGATTGTAGAAAAAATCGAGGCAATGCATTCTTATGATCAACCAGCTGTTGTGATAATACCCATAGGAAAAGCGAATAAATCTTTTACTAATTGGGTTAATAATGTTATTGATATAAACAATATTGGGGTGTAGCCAAGTGGTAAGGCAGCGGTTTTTGATACCGCCACGCGAAGGTTCGAATCCTTCCACCCCAGCTTTATTGAAGTGTGCGTGAAATGATATCACTTTTTTATAAATTAAGGTTATTTAATTACATACTGGGCAGTTTGAAAGATATAGTTGTCAAGCTATTTCTTTTCACTTTGTATCTTTATACATCGAGCATTATGCTCATGTTTCTCACCAATGGTTTTTGGTATACTGTAGAGTTTAGCTCTTTCAAAAATGCATTTTACCATTTGTATCAATATTTAAAATGGTATTATGAAAATAGAGATGATTTGGGTTATGGAGTTTCTATTAGAATATTAGTAGCGTTTCTTACTCCGCATTTTCTCTACAAATTATTTTCTGGCACAGGCTGGAAGTCTTTTTTCAAGGAGAAGATAGTTCAGATACTCAGCACAAGAAGAAAAATGAGTAATAAACCAAATGGCAGTAGTTATGGTTATAGTAATAAGAACAGTTACGGTAACAATAATCTTCAAGAGGCAGAACGGAAAGTGAATATGATAAAGCAGCTATTAATCCAAGATATAGATGAAGCTATAGAAAAAAGATTAAATGATATTTTTCTTGGTGAGAGGGGTAAACCTCATTAAAAGGGCTTTATCTTTTTTAGAATTGGCTGTATTTTGTTTTTTACGTATAACGGATCGCAATCAGCCAGTATACATGTTTCAACAAAATCTTGACTGAAGTCTGATAGCCAGGAAATTGCTTTACGTTTCTCTACCAAGCTTTCTGTTTTTTTACAGTTACTTGCTGCATCAATCATTGCCTGTGATATCACTGATTGCCACAGTATGAAGTACCTTTGTATATCATCTAAAGTGCTATTTGCTTCGTGATGGTAAAAAAATTCTTTGAAATTGAAGTTATTTGACATTATGTACCTCTTTAAGTTGAAAATTAGAATTTGAAGTAGTGCGAAAGTTGTCTGCTGCAATGAGTAGCCTTTATGACAGTCAGACCGGGTTTTATATGAGCTATAAATGTTTAAGAAATTATATCTATTCAGATCTATGTGAAACCAGTGCTTCTTTTCTTGTTATCCGAGCTGGGATCCAGGTTGACAAAAGCGCTTTACAACGTTTTGTGTACAAAAACCAGTGTTGCATGACACTATAGTATTTCCTAAAGTAAATGATAAAGGTATAATGAAGTATTTGAGTTATAATGGCATATAGTGTGGATTTAAGGGAAAAGGCAGTATTGATGATAGAAAAAGGGAAGACAAAGGTTGAGATAGCAGAGCTCATGGAGATAGGAATAGCAACTCTGTACCGCTGGTTAAAAAAGAAAGCTGCTGGTGAAAGCCTAAAGCCATCTAAAAACGGTAGCTTTATTCGAAAAATAGACCCAAAAATACTCGAAGAATATGTTACAAAGAATCCAGATCATACTCTGGCAGAGATGAAACAAAATCTTGGATTTGGAATAAATTCAATTTGGTATAGACTAAAACAGCTAAAAATTACTTTAAAAAAAAGTCACACTATATCAAGAGCGCAATCAAGAAGATAGGCAGCAATTTATTGATAAAATCTCAAAAATAGACCATTCCAGCATCTTATATATAGATGAAGCAGGAGTTGATAATAAGTTATACCGAGAATATGGACGTGCTCCAAGAGGAAAGAAAATTTATGCAGATATTCCAGGGAGAACTCGAGAGAGAATCAGTATAGTAGCCGGGTGGATTGGAATGAGATTTATTGCACCAATGACTTTCAAAGGTGGGTGTGACAAAGAGGTATTCAATATATGGTTGGAGAAGATGTTATTACCTAAATTGCCACTTGGCACAACCATAGTTATGGATAATGCTACATTTCATAAGACCACTAAAACAAAATCATTAATAGAGTCTTTTGGCTGTCATGTGCTGTATCTTCCAACATATTCACCAGATTTGAATCCCATAGAACACTGTTGGCATACCATCAAAAGCCGCCTCAGACCTCTAATGTATAAATGTACAGACTTACAACTTTTGGTTGGTAATACCATAATGGAAATTTATCATTCATTTTAGAAAATACTATATTTGTTCTTATACCCTTTTTGTCTATCTTATTTTGTCACTCTGCTGAACAGATAATTTTCGCCAATAAGCTTTCTACTGAATTTTTGTTATTGAGCTCGCACAGATCAAAGACAAGTTTTGAGTCAAAAATACCCTTAATATTATAATAAGGGGCTGGTAAAATGTGTCTAGTAAGTTTTCTTCTCTATGCAACTGCACCTCAAGCTAATAATGGACCATCAGGCGTATTACCAATTACATTGATCTGGTTTAATATTTTATTAGTGGGGTAAAAATAATTTTTTATAAACTCCTTATATATAGCTGTTAATTTATGTATATCGTCTATTGATACGCATTCATTTACCTGATGTGCGGTTTTGTTGATCATACCAAATTCAATTACTGGACAAATATCCTTAATAAACGCAGCATCAGATGTGCCACCATTTGTACTCAGCACAGCATCAATGCCGGTAATTTTATTTATCGCATCAAGCATAATATCAGTATTTCTATCAGGAGTAGAGAGAAAAACGTTTCTGCTGCTTTGCATAGAAAGTTTATAATCGTTAGTTACACTAGAGCATATTTCATCAATCATCTTATATAAAACGTCTGGTGTTTGTGTATTGTTATATCGAATATTGAAACCTGCTGCTATTGAGCTAGGTATTAGATTATTAGTATTATTTCCAACGTCGATAGTAGTAATTTCGCAATGTGAAGGCTGAAAATATTTGTTACCAGTATCAAAAGTGGTATCTTTTATCTTACTTAGTATCGATATCATTTTATATATTGGATTATCCGCTAGTTCTGGATAGGCAACGTGCCCTTGTTTTCCATGGCAAATCAATTTAAATGTTGCAGAACCTCTTCTACCTATTTTTATGGTATCACCTAATTTCTCACTACTCGTTGGTTCTCCAACTATACAAAAATCTATCTTTTTTTGCTTGCTTTTCATCCATTCCAAAACGGCCTTTGTTCCATGTTCTTCCGTGCTTTCTTCAGCGCTGGTAATCAATGCACTGATTGAACCGCTGAATCGAAACTTACCTGCAACTGAATCTACGATAGCAGCAATAAATGCGGCTATTCCACTTTTCATATCAGCTGCTCCTCTTCCATATAGCATTCCATCTCTAATTTCTGGCTTAAATGGATCAGATATCCAATCTTTTAACTCACCTGGTGGTACAACATCAACATGTCCAGCAAAACACAAGTTTGGTACTCCATTTATATATTTCGCATAAAGATTTTTAACTTTATCACCAAACTCTAAAATCTCACATTCAAAACCACTTTTCTTGAGAATGGCTGCTATATGCTCTATTGCCCCATCGTCTTTTGGTGTTATACTTTTAAAAGAAATTAATTTCTTAGTTAGTTCTACAGGGTCAATCTTCATACCAATCTTGAAATACTAACATTACCGTATTGTAAACATTCTATGCGATATTTAAAACAAATATTACAGCACACAGAACAAGTTCTTATTAGGGAAGTTGCTGATAATATCTATGAAATATGTAGACAATATGGAAATGACATTTTTCTGATTGCAGATGAAAATACAGCAAAACTTTTAAACAAAAACATACTTAATAAAGTTTCTCATTTAATTATTCCAGCCACACCTGTCATTCCAGCGCGTGACTATGATGGATCGCAGTGTCACGCTACTTGGATGACACCAAATAGACTGAACAGAGCTGCTTCTCTCCAAGCTGTAAACCTAGTTAGAAATAAAGCAAAAGATAGTGACTTAATGGTTGCATTTGGCAGTGGCACTGTTAATGATATCTGTAAGTACGCAAGCTATTTAGAAGGCAAAGACTACATATCCTTTCCAACAGCTGCTTCCATGAATGGATATAGCTCTGCAAACGCTTCAATATTAGTTGATGGATATAAAAAATCGTTCGGAGCACATCTTCCAAAGGCAATATACATTGATACCGATATAATTGCCAACGCACCACTACGCCTCACATTAAGTGGATTTGCAGATTTCATCTGCCGTTCAACAGTACAAGCCGATTGGCTATTATCTCATCTATTACTTGGCACAGAATATAATGAACTCCCCTTTAAACTTGTTCGCAATCTGGAGGAAATTTTGCTCAGAGAACACTTGGCACTTGCTAAAAAAGATAAAAGAGTAGTTTTATTACTTATGGAAGCCTTATTGATTTCAGGACTCGGAATGGTGATGTCAAAAGGCAGTTACTCTGCAAGTCAAGGAGAACATATGATAGCTCATGCAATTGAGATGGTAACACAGGATTATTCCTCCTCGTTACATGGGGAAAAAATTGCTGTGACAACGATTACCATGGCTAACTTGCAAGAGGAGATATTGTCAATACGAAACCCGATTACCAAACCGATCACTTTAGATGTAAAACATATAACTCAGTGCTTTGGTAATACCGAATTTATAAAAATTCTAAAGCAGAAGCAAATGATGCAGCAAAAAATTCAAGAGATTATTTGCAAAGAATGGAGTAATATTTCTAGTTTAATTAAGCAAAATTTACTATCTGCAAAACACCTGCAGAAAGTATTTGAAGATCTATCAATTCCGTACTTACCGGAGCATCTTAATTGGAACAAAGAGCAATATTGCAAGGTAGTCAATCTTACATTTGCAACAAGAGATAGATTCACCTTTCTTGACCTGGCTGGTTGTATAGAAAAAAGTTAGATTTTGTGTATTCGTTCAGTAGGGTAGCAAAATAAGATAGACAAAAACACAGTAACAAATGATGTCATGCAAGTAGCTATCCAGCCTTTCTTAACAACAAAAACTTAGCATGACTTTTGTGCTCAAAAAACTTCTGGATTCCAGCATCAAGTGCTGGAATGACATGGTAAAATATTATTCAAGTAGCCTCTGTCCCAATACCTATTCGGTGTCATTCAAGTCAACTCTTTTCTTGTCATCCCAGTGCCTAGACACTGGGATCCAGAAAACTTCACTTTAAATGAGTGCATTAGATTGTCTTTATATAGATGCCAGTATCAGCTACTCGGATGAAATTCATTTAGTTGTCTTTTCTCATCTACCTTACCACTTTCTTGAACGGATACCATTAGCCATTCCCCTGAATAGATACAACAAATGTTGTATCTTTATCACTTCACATACATTATTCCATATACTATATGAATAACTGAAAAAAAACTTCAGTTAATTGACAATGAATCACGTTATTTTGTCAAATGCGCTGCTATCGCCAAACCATAGCTTAGCTTGAGTGGCTGAGGAGGGATTTGAACCCCCGACCAAGAGATTATGATCCTCCTGCTCTACCACTGAGCTACTCAGCCTCATTAAAAACCTTGCTATATATATGATCTACATGTTTCGTATAATACTTCAAATCAAACAAAGATTCAAGTTTTTTAGAGTTAATAACTTCAAGTAAGGATTTATCTTGTTTCAGTTCGGCCAGAAAATCACTATTGTTTTGTTTCACTTTCATTGCATTGCTCTGAACAATTTTATACGCCTCTTCCCTCGCCAAACCACTATTTACCAACTCGAGTAATACTCGTTGTGAAAAAACCAAGCCTTTTGAAGAATTTAAGTTCTTTTCAATGTTTTCCTTATTGATCACCAATTTATCTATCAAATCTGTTAATCGTACTAAAGCAAAATCCATTGCTATACAAGCATCAGGAGCAATGCATCTTTCCACAGACGAGTGCGATATATCTCGTTCGTGCCATAATGCAACATTTTCTAATGCAGGAAAAACATAGCTGCGTATTAAGCGTGAGAGCCCAGTCAAATTCTCACTTAAAATAGGATTACACTTATGCGGCATAGCAGAACTTCCCTTCTGACCAGTGGAAAAATACTCAGAAATTTCTCCAACTTCAGTTCTTTGCAAGTGACGTATTTCAACGGCAATATTCTCTATTGAACTTGCAATCACTCCTAAAACTGAAAAGAATATTGCGTGTCTATCACGAGGAATGACTTGAGACGATATGGTTTCAGGTATAAGTCCCATTTCTTTCGCTACATACTCTTCAACAAACGGATCAACATTTGAAAAATTACCTACTGCACCTGATATTTTACAAATCGAGATCTCTGTTTTCGCGCTAATTAATCTCTGATAATTGCGTTTAAATTCAGCATAAAATCTAGCAAATTTTAATCCAAGAGTTGTTGATTCTGCATGCATTCCATGACTGCGCCCAACACAAACAATATTTTTATAGTCCTCAGCCTTTTTTTTCAGTGCTGCAAGTATATTTTTTAAATTTTCGAGCAAAATATCACATGATTCCTTTAACTGAACCGCAAGGCATGTATCTAAAACGTCAGAACTTGTCATTCCATAATGAAGATAACGAACATCAACTCCCGCTTCTTCAGCAACATATGTTAAAAAAGCTATAACATCATGTTTTACAATGGATTCAATTTCGTTAATACGTTCAATATCAAATTCAATAACATCAGAGAGCTTCTGAGCAACACTATTTGGAATCACTCCTAACTCTGCTTGAGCTTCACACGCTAATTTTTCTATTTTGAGCCATATATTAAACTTATTTTTTTCTTCCCAGATGGAAGACATTTCTTTGCGGCTATAGCGTGGGATCATTAGATGATCCCTGTCTTATCTTTGAACATACTAGACCCCAGTGTGTAACACTGGGACGACAGAAAAAAAAGGCACTGGAATGACAAGAGTAGTTGAAATATTTTATTCACTGCTATTCGTTATTTGTATCTTCCTGTTGCTCAGATTTCTGATTTTGCAACTTTACTTGCCTCAATTCATGTGCATCTTTTTCAGATCTTACAACGTATATAGTAATTGGAACTATCACTTTACTATGTAATTCTATATTTACTTGATACTCGCCCAAATTTTTGATACTTATTCCACCAAAAGATAAACTATGATGACTTATATTATATCCTTCTTGTAATAAAGTTTTTGCAATTTCACGTGTGGTTACAGAGCCAAAAATCTTTCCATCCTCTGAAGCTTGCTTTATTAATATAATAAATTTATCATGCAGTGATGATGCAAGCACTTTTGCTGCATTTAATTTTTTGATATTTTCTTCTTCCAATAATAAACGCTGTTCCTCTAACTTTATTAAATTTTCCTTAGTGGCTTTCATCGCCTTTTTTTGTGGAAAAAGAAAATTACGTGCATAACCTGGCTTAACTTTGACAACTTCACCAAGCTTACCTAAAGTTGTTATATTTTCCTTTAAAATTATTAACATAAATTACCTAACTTTTTTAGTACAGTAAGGAGCAAGAGCTAAAAAGCGTGCTCTTATAATTGCTAAGCGCAACTTTCTTTGTTTTCTTGCGCACACACCTGTTAACCTTCTAGGTAATATTCTACCATAGTCAGAGGTGAATTTGGACAATAAATCTATATTCTTATAGTCTATGTCCTCATCTTTAGATGCAGTAAGAGGACAGACCTTAGGACGCCTAAAGCCAGTTCTGTTATTTACAGACACGTAAGAATTATTAAAACTATTTCGTCTTTTCATCATTATGCACTTTTCTCCTCAATTTGTTTATCCAGCATGTAAGATTTACCTTTAAAAAACTCATTAACCCGTACAGACAAGTGGCGAATAATATTCTCATTCAGTTTTACTCTACGCTCAAATTCATCCATAATGCTTGAAGTAAAACTTATACACATCATACAGTAATGACCACTTTTCATCTTATTTATTGGGTATGCAAAATCCAATAGACCCCAATATTCATATTTTATCAATCCTGAAGCTTCAATATTTTTCAAAAGCACTTCCAGCGTTTTACTCAATTGATTTGAGTCTACTATTTTAAAACTTTTTAAAACCTCTTGAAGGGGCTTTATTAGATGTTGTGAAATATTTTCCTTAAAAGCATTTACTACATTATAGATAAATGCACTTTTAGTGTTAGCTCCTGGAAGGTCCATAAAATTTTGTTTTATTCCCGTATCACTTAGTTCATTTTTCAATTCTTTATCGATTCTTGACTTTATTTCTTTTAAATTTGAGAAATCTTCTTCCAATTCAACCCATAAAATTTTTGTCAGAGTTTCCAAAAAATCAGAGTAAACAATCAGACTTTTTTTAATGCTTTCAGTACTTGCCTCTAGCTCTTGTTTTGTAACTGTGCTATGTTCTCTTTCTATGAGACCTTTAACCTCCTGAGAAATAACATCTGCTTTAATATTTTTCAACAAAATAGCCAATTCTTGGACCATTTCTTCTACTTCTTGCTGCAATAAGTTCGGTTGTGCTATAAAAGTAAATTCATAGAGATTCACTATATCTTCCTTTAATATCAATTAAACACTTTATTATATAAAACTTTTTTATATAAGCAAGTTATTTGTATTAATTTCTACGCCTTCAATCCAACTTAAGTGAGATATTTCATAAATAGCTTGGGGGGTGATTGAATATGTACCTGGCAACAAGATGCTGACTTTATGTTTTTCGAGAAGAAACTTTAGCATTATTTTGGTTTTGCCTCCATTTTTCAACACTGAATTCAACTCCTCAGCAACTTTTTGCGAGTCTGCACATACAGCAGTTAAAACTAATCCTTTCATTAGAGAAGTAACCTTTTCTGTAAATTCAGATATGTCCTTTCCTGATAGTCTCGTTGTGTTTTCTGAAATTTCAAGATCAATTATCACAAATGCTCCAGGTGAAAATAGATTCCTTTTTTCTTCTATTATTTCATTATTGTAGAATGCTATTTCAGAAACATTGTGGGGATCAGAAAGTGTTAGGATAACAAATCTTCCACGTTCTGAGGTTCTCATACGCACATTTAATATTACACCAGCAGTTTTTATCGTTTTACTCTCTCCGATAAACCCAATATTTAATTTTTTCAAGAGAGTTCTAAACTTTTCAAGTGGATGATTAGTTAAGTAAAATCCCAATGAAAATAACTCATGCTCTAATTTTTCCTCTTCATTAAAATCTTCCACGTTCTCAAGTTTTGGCTTCAGAATATCAAGATTACCAAATAAAGCAGCTTGATTTGACTGCCTATTTTTATTTGCAAAGTAAATCAATGTGTCTATTGACTCGTATAACTGCTTTCTATTTTTGTGCACACTATCGAATGTTCCAGATTTAATTAAACTTTCTAGCGCCCTCTTATTTATCATATGACCAGAATTTTGAATAAATTCCCATATGTCCTTATAAGGTGCATTTACTATTCCTTCTGCTATAGCAAAACCAACATTACGCAAAGCAGCAATTCCGTAGCGTATGTGCTCACCCTCTATTGAAAATTCAGCCTTAGATTTGCTGATATCAGGTGAAAGAACAGCAACTCCACTGAATTTTGCAGCATGATAAAACAAATTCAGTTTGTCTCTATCATCAATGTTGAGATTCATCAAGGCCGTAAAAAATTCTAGCGGGTAGTTAGCCTTAAGGTAAGCTGTTTGGTAAGATATAATCGCATATGCTGCAGCGTGGGATTTATTAAATCCATAACCAGCAAATTTTGCAACAAGATCAAAAATATAACTTGCCCTGTCGTAATCAACACCGTTTTTTGTTGCTCCTTGAACAAAAAGTTCACGTTGTTTATCCATCTCTGCCTTAATTTTCTTACCCATGGCACGTCTGAGTAAATCCGCCTCTGCTAAGCTATATCCAGAGAGAATACGCGCTATTTCCATTACCTGTTCTTGGTAGATTATTACTCCGAATGTTTCTTTTAACACCTCCTCAAGCAATGGATGAATGTAATCTGGCTTTTCAAGTCCATGCTTTCTTGCAACATAAGTTGGAATGTTATCCATAGGCCCTGGGCGATAAAGAGAAATTAAAGCGATGATATCTTCAATGCAGTCTGGCTTTAGTTTGATTAAAGCTTCTCTCATTCCCGAACTTTCAAGCTGAAACACTCCGATTGAATCACCTCTTGAGAGCATTTCATAGGTTCTTTGATCAATCAAAGAAACCGAGGAAATATCAAATTTTTTTTCATCACGATTAATTAAACGACATACATGATCTATTAGTGTTAGCGTACCAAGTCCAAGAAAATCAAATTTTATTAACCCAGCTTTCTCTACATATTTCATGCTGTATTGAGTGATTGGCAGAGCCGAGTTTGGATCATAATAGACGGGAATAAAATTTTCTAATTTTTGATCGCATATTACAATTCCAGCAGCATGAGTTGAAACGTGACGATATATTCCTTCGAGCTTTAGTGATATATCAAGAAGCTTTGCAATTACCTCATCACTATCTCGTTCTTTCTGTAGGTTTTGATCAAGCTCTATCGCTTGCGATAAAGTTACAGGATTTACTGGATTAAATGGAACCATTTTAGATATTTTATCCACTTGAGAGTAAGGCATTTGCAATACTCTACCAACATCACGCAATACTGCCCTTGCTTGCAATTTTCCAAAAGTGATTATTTGAGCAACATAACCGTACTTTTTCTGAACATAATCAATAACCAGGTCCCTTTTCTCTTGGCAGAAATCGATATCAAAGTCAGGCATCGATACACGATCAGGATTTAAAAATCTTTCAAAGATCAGACCAAACTTTATTGGATCAAGATCTGTAATTTGTAAGCTCCAAGCAACAATCGATCCAGCACCAGAACCTCTTCCCGGTCCAACTGGAATGCCATTTGCTTTGCTCCAACGAATGAAATCAGAAACTATCAAAAAGTAGCCAGCGTAGTTCATCGAAGTTATTACGCTTAGTTCGTAATTCAGCCGATCGTAGTATTGTTTAAGGTCTATGTCCGTTTCATTTGCAATGCGGAATTCTAATCCTGCAACTGCCTGCTCCCTCAGTTCTTCATTCTCAGTTTTATTTTCTCGACAAGGAAATTTAGGCAAGATAGGCTGCCTGCTTCTTGGCATGTAAGAGCACCGCTTAGCTATCACTAAAGTGTTATAAATTGCTTCGGGAATGTCGCTGAACAGTTCCTCCATTTCTGCCACAGATTTGAAGTAATGCTCGGTAGTTAACTTCTTTCTGTTATTCTCCAGGGCATAACTGCCCTCCGATATGCACGTTAATATATCATAAGCTTCATAATCAGATCTATTTGAAAAAAACACATCATTCGTTGCAACTAGTGGTATATTGCGCTGATAAGCAAAATCTATTAAAGCTTCTTCAAGCTCTAGCTCTTTATTTAGCCCATGACGCTGCAATTCAACATATAAATGACCATCGAATGCTGAGAGCAGTCTTTTTATCGTTTCTTTATCTTGCTTCAATAACAGTTGAGCCAATATGCCGTCATATCCACCAGTTAAGGCGATTAGGCCTGAACTTAAATTTAATAGCTCATCAAAATCAACGTAAGGAATATCGCTGTTATTCTTGCGCTTTTTAAAAGACTCACTCACCAAGGTGACTAAATTAGTGTACCCTTGTTCATTTTTTGCAAGTAGGAGTATTGATAAATTTTGTTCTAAGTGTCGAACGATAATATTGCATCCTATTATTAGCTGTATTCCCCTACTTGCTGCATATTCTGCAAATTCAAGTGAGCCAAATAAGTTACCTGAGTCAGTAACTGCAACTGCCGGCATTTTGTTCTGCAAACAAAGACCAATCAGCTCCTCAATTTTAACCGAACTCTCAAGCAGAGAATAAACGCTATGAACACGCAAGTGTATGAACATAAAAAACTTTAGATTAGCAATAAAAGGATAACATTAATTTGCTCGTAGGGATATGAAAAGGTCTAACACTGAAATAACACAAAGAGGCTATTTGAATCTAATTTACTATTCACAATCCCGGTTATTAGCTTGTTTTAATTGACTTTTTATCATAATTATGTAATAATTAAATAACTCTTTTAATATTGAAGGTAAAATCATGACAGGAGAATATGAATCACTGAAAACAGTACTGAGGACGATTGAGGCTAAGAAAGATTTAAATAAAGATAATATAATTGATAAAATAAAAACAGAACTAGAGGAACAGGATCAAGATCTATATGAAGAGTGGGAGGAAGATGAATTTGGTGTAAATCATGGATTTAGCTTAAATATTTCAGGGATAGAGTACTCAAAGCTTCCATTATTAATAATAGCTGCTCAGAATGTTTACACTCAGAATGTTTACACTCAGAATGGTTACACTCAGAATGGTTACAAAAAGACAGTAGAGGCTTTAATTAAAGCAGGAGCAAATGTTAACGCAGTGGATCAATGTAAAAGGACTCCTTTACATCATGCTGCTTTGAATGGTTGCGTAGACACAGTAGAGGTTTTACTCAAAGAAGGAGCAAAAGTTGATTCAGTAGATCAATATGAAATGACTGCTTTGCATAATGCTGCTGAGAATGGTCACAAAGAGATAGTAGAGGTTTTAATCAAAAATAAAGCAGATAATATTGATGCGAAAAATTGCAATGGTAGTACTGCTTTGTATTGTGCTGCTTTAAATAATCACGCAAATATAGTAAATACTTTAATCAAAGCAGGAGCAGATGTTAATGAGAAAGATATAAGTGGGTGGACTGCTTTGCAGTGTGCTGCTAGTAATGGCCACGTAGACACAGTAGAGGCTTTAATCAAAGAAGGAGCAAATGTTAGCGCAGTGGATAAAGATAAAAGGACTCCTTTACATCATGCTGCTAGTAATGGCCACGTAGACACAGTAGAGGTTTTAATCAAAGAAAGAGCAAATGTTAACGCAGTGGATAAAGATAAAAGGACTCCTTTACATCATGCTGCTAAGAATGGTCGCGTAGATATAGTAAATGCTTTGATCAAAGCAGGAGCAAATGTTAAAGCAGTAGATAAAGATGGAATGACTTATTTAGATTATGCTGAGAAACATACTAAAAAGTGTGCTGAAGAAAAGTATGCTGAAGGTTATGCTAAGAGTGAAAGCGTAGTAAAAGCTCTATCAGATGCAGCTTTTGTGAAAGCACGTAATAAGGCAATGATTGCTGGTGGAGTAACTACATTATTAGGCACTGCTATAGCAGTGGCACTTTTTACAACTGGAACAATTACAGCTCAGTTGATACCTATCGTTATAGCAGTGGTTGCAGTTACAGCAGCAGCACTGGTAGTTGGTTGTGCTACATATGAATTACTAAAGCCTAGTACTAAAGTTGATGGAGCAGAGAAACCATCTGCCGCCTTAATAAATGGACAGCAGGGAGTTACTAGCATTCCTTCATAGTAGAGCGCGTGACGCAGGTTCCTGGATCCCAGTACTGGGATGACAACGAAGGGGCTGCTTGAATAACAACGAAGGGTTATTTGGATAATAGCCGTACTTGATCTGGATTCCAGTGTCTAGGCACTGGGATGACAAGGGGGATACTAGGATGACAACGAAGGTGCTGGAATGAAAGGAGTGTTAGATAAAGCTACTTGTATAACTGTTGCACATCCATAAACTCCTTCTCATCTTGAACGCTAATGGTAGTGTGAGTGTTGAAAGGTAAAGGGTCATTTATATGTCCATGGCCTACTTCTTTCATTGTAAATACTGGAAAGTTGACACTTTTTGCAAACCTTTCTTTTACAATTTCAACAAGATTATCATTATAACAGTTAACAAAGTCACCGAATATTACTGCATCTACTCCATCAAAAATATGAGCTTGTTTTAGGTGATCTAAACTTCGCTCAATTGAATATGGATAAACTTTTATGTCTTCTAAAAATAGAATTTTGTTTTTTGCGTTTATTTGCCAAGCAGTTCCTATGCTATTTTCAACCAAAGTCATATTACCACCGATGATTTTAGACTCTAATTTGCCATTTTTTAGTCTAATGCCATTGTCGATCATTTTTAGGTTATCAAATCTGATAGAGTTGCGTTGCTTAAGAATTAACTCTTTTAATTTTTCAACAGAGCTTTCAGCAACAGAGTTATTTACTATCATTTCCAACATGGTGCCGTGAAGAGTTTGCCAATCATATTTAACTTGCAGATAAATATGTAAAGCAGTGATATCACTATAGCCTATAAGAATTTTTTTGTTTTGAGCAATTCTTTCTTTTTTATCATTGGGCAGCTTTTCTAGGTAAGGAATTAGCCGAGAAGCCCCTTCTCCTCCTCTGATACACCAAATTATTTTGCTATCATCAGTGAGCGCATTAACCAAATCATTCGCTCTAAACTCATCAGAGTTAGAATAAAATGGGTTGTCATTACTGTATATTTTCTCCGAAATGTGAGGATTAAAACCCAAAGTTTTTACGTATTCTCTTATAGTAGGCAGATCTGATTCTTTTCCTTTCGAAGAAGGAGCAATAATATCAACTTGATTGAGTGTGTGTGCAGGATTAGTGAGTAAAAGGCATAGAAAATAAAGAATAAAGGAATACATTAAAATATCTTATGAAACTCTTGCTTTAATATATCATCTAATTCGCAAAGAGAAACTTTTACTCCTAGTTTTTCCATTGATGTAACGCCGTAATCTTTTAGTCCACAAGGAATAATACCCTTATAGTGGGAAAGGTTTGGAGAGACATTAAGTGCTATGCCATGATAAGTTACCCATTTTCTCAAGCGAATGCCAAAAGCTGCTATTTTTTCTTCTACTCCGTTGTTGTTCACCCAAATGCCTATTCTATCTTCCTTAAATTCCCCAAGTATATTAAAGTGTTTTAAAACATTTATGATCCAATTACTTAGGTCTCTAATGTAGAGCTTTATGTCGCATTTGTTTCTTTTTTTAAGGTTTAGCATTAAGTATATAATGCGCTGCCCTGGTCCGTGATATGTATATTTACCACCCCTACCTGTTTTATATATAGGAAATAATTTTTCAATAATGTCATCATCTGTTGCACCGATTCCTGCAGTATAAAGTGGAGGGTGCTGGAGTAGCCATACTAACTCATCAGATAAATTATTGTAAATTTGTTGAATTTTTGCTTCCATGAATTTCACAGAATGGTTATAATCAGTAAATTGGTTAGAGGTTAGCCATTTTGTCATATTTAATTTCTTTCATTCAGTTTTATATTACTCAATAATTAGCTTAGCTTTCAAGTAAGTTTAGGTTGTTGTTAAGCCTTCCATGCAAAGTCGTATAACGAAAAACTTGCCACTGTCTGGTGATAATGAAAGACTTGACATTTATTACTAAATACACCATTATTAATAGATATTTAACATTTGGATTAAAATTTTTTTAGTTTTTTTATAGGAGAAAGTTATGCCAGATATAAATATAGGCAAATTACATATTACAGATCCGGAGTTTGAACAAAAAACTCAGCTTCTTGAAAAACATTTACGCGATAGAACACTGCAGCCTATAAGCGAGTTCAAGAAAGTAAGAGAGAAAGAAGCGGGCTACAGCTCAGGGTTTCAAGCAGAGCACGAGTATAGCGACAATGAAGGTGACAAGGCAGCTTTCATGATTAAGTCTGTTCTAAACCATACTCTGACAGAAGAGGAAAAACAGTCTAAACTAGAACAATTCAAAAAATCCTTTTATAAAGGATCAAGAAAAGCTGCAAATTATAAAGGATCAAGAAAAGCTGCAGAATTGCAAGATTCTTATTTGTTAGATTTTGTGATAGATAATATGATTCATTCATCATGGCAGAACGTAGAAAGCAATATATGTTATGACGACTTAAATATTGCTGATTTTATCAGGGAATATGTTGCTGGTGATTTATATAAGCTGTTTTTATATGACAGAGCTCCAATTGTTGAATTGGTAACAAATAACGATTTGCCAAAGGAAAGATTTGCTAATGGTAATGATCAATTTAAAGAGCGCATTGAGCAAGAGAAAAATCAAGGGCAACTTCATTTGAGATCAAAGTTTTTGGACAAATTTACAACATTAATGGATCTTCAGGAAAAAGGCAAAAATTACCAAGATGCAAAAGGTTTTGAGAAAATATTAGCTGCACAAATATTACTCGGGGAAGCTGATACTATACAACCAGAAAATTTTGGTGTAATAGAAAAGGAATATGAAAATGCAAAGGGTGAAAAAGTAAAAGAAAAACTCTGGGCAAAAATTGATCATGGTAGGTCACTTTACTATTGTGTTAACCATTGTAGTCAAATCCTCTTGCGTAACCTTGAAGCCTTGTATGGAATTAAAGTGGATTATAAAAAATTGGCACTTGAGTTAAGCGCATATGTTAGGACTATATCTGAAAACGAGGAACTGATTGATAGGTTAATAGATAAAAAAGCTAGTAGTTTAAATCAACTTCTAAACCCTAAAATGAAGTTTACTCTTAGATATATTTCTAGTAACATGCCGGCTGTTTTTTGTAAAGAAGTGTTTAGTTACTCAGCTGAGTCTAAGGGGTTTGTATCTGATAAGGGTAATAGTTTAGGTAGTTACTTTAAGCAGAGGTTAAAGAGTCAAATTCAGACTATGAGAGAGTATTCAGAAGTGCTACATGTTACATCAGCAATTGGCAGCGATTTTAAAGATATTATCGACTTATCAAGAGAGTTTTTTATGTCTCAGTGCAAAAATCCGCTGATTTGGGCAATAGAAACAGATAAAAAACTTGATGATAAGCACCCTATAATCTGGGCAGTAGAAACAGATAAAAAACTTGATGATAAGCACCCTATAATCTGGGCAGTGGACAATGGTAAAAAAATTGAAGGAAAGAAACCAGGAAAATGTGCAGCAGAGCATGGTTTTTTAATTAATGGAAAAAATCCTGAAATTTTTGCAAGTAAGGTACAGTCAGTGAAGTTTGTAAACAAAGCATCACTCCCAATTGCTGGGCTGGCGATTGTTGCTTGTAATGGTTTTATTATTGCAAATCTAAGTATGGCATTGATTATCTCCGCAGTTGCAGTTGCGTTAGTTGCTGCACTTATTGTTAAGCCCATTGCTTCATATGTACAAAGAGATTTGTTACAAAATAGTATTGTAAGTAGAAGTCTTAACAATCCAAAAGTTGAGGGATTTCAAGAAGAGCTTCAGCTTTGATAACAGCTTTTCTGGTTTCTTTAACGATGGTGTAGTTGAAGTAGTCCATGTTTGTCATCCGAGTAGCTGACACTGGTATCCAGCTTTTCATACAATCTAGTCAAAGGTGTTCGTTCTGGTATAAAACAGCTATGCTCACCAGTTAAGTGCGCTATCTACAATTAAATTCTTGGATCCCATTGTCAGCTACTCGGATGACATCATTCTTGTAACACTAATTGATATAATTCAACTACAATTTCAAATTTTTAACAAAATTTTCAGGAGGCACATATGAATTTTAACATTTTTCAAAGAAAGAAAAGCAGTGAATACTCTGCTTTGCAACTAATGATGGAACCAAGTTGGAGTAGGCGCGATTATGCAAGTTTTGCTGAGGAAGGCTACATAAAAAATGTCATTGCCTTTCGAGCAATTAATATGATCGCAAGTGCTGCATCTGCGGTACCTTTTACTCTCTGTCAGATTACTGACCAGGGAAAATCACAACTAAAAGCGCATCCATTACTGAAGTTACTTTATTCTCCTAATCCAATGACATCAAAATCGGAATTTATTGAGGGGATTGTGACTTATCGATTAGTTAACGGCAATTCTTATATATTGATGATTGAGCCGCAGAACAAACCAACAGAGCTTTATCTTCTGCGCCCTGATAGAGTTGAAATTATTCCAGGGAGAAGTAACGTTCCTTATGCCTATCGTTATACCGTAAATAACAACAATTATGACTTTAAAGTTGATAAATTGACTGGGCGTTCAACAGTACTGCATCTTAAAACCTTTAACCCTTTGAATGATTGGTATGGACTTTCACCAATTGAGGCAGCTGCATATAGTATAGATCAGCATAATCAGGCTGGTGCTTGGAATCAGGCAATGCTGCAAAATGGAGCAAGACCAAGTGGTGCAATAGTTGTAAAATCAGAAAAGGATGGAAGTGGTGGAAATTTAAGTCAAGAGCAGTACCAACGCTTAAAAGCACAGATAAATGATCATTACTCAGGTCCTGTCAATGCTGGAAGACCTATATTGCTTGAAGGGGGCCTAGAGTGGAAGGAAATGAGCTTATCACCGAGGGATATGGATTTTATTGAGTCAAAACATAGCTCAGCTCGTGATATTGCGCTAGCTTTTGGCGTTCCGCCTCAGTTGCTTGGCATACCAGGTGATAATACTTATAGCAATTTGATCGAAGCACGTCTTTCCCTTTGGGAACAGACGATTTTACCAACGCTAGAAAATATTATTTGTCACTTAAATTCTTGGCTAGTGCCCAAGTTTGGCAAAGATTTATGTTTGTCATATGATAAAGACGCGATAGAAATTCTAATGGAGAAAAGACAAAAGATGTGGAAATACGTGCAAAACGCAAGCTTCATGACGCTCAATGAAAAAAGAGAAGCTTTTGGCTTGCCACCGTTACCCGGTGGTGATAAGTTGAATTGATATTTATATAGTGTAGATATTTATACTAAGCTGTAATAAACTGGGGGTATTTTATGTATCAAGAACAAGGAAATTCAGTAAGTAATTCTCGATTTACTCTTCCTCATATAGAATTGTTATCGACATGCAAAGCGAATGTTAATGCAGCAGATCATAAGGGTGCTACTCCCTTACATTATGCTGCTTGCGGAAACCGCTTAGAGGAAATGAAATTATTGCTTAAAAACGGAGCGAGTGTTAATGCAGTAGATTATAATGGCGCTACTCCCTTACATTATGCTGCTTGCGGAAACCGCTTAGAGGAAATGAAATTATTGCTTAAAAACGGAGCAAATGTTAATGCAGTGGACAATTCTGGTTTTACTCCTTTGCATTTGTCTGTTTGTGAAGGCTACAGGGAGATAACACGTTTATTGCTTGGAGAGACAGAGAGTCCAAGCACAAGCTGCAGCGACGCAAGCATTGAGAATGTACAAACAATCAATCAGTTTTATCATTGGTGAGAGTAGAACATCTTTTACTAAGGTCTAACTTAAAGATAGATGGTCCCTTAAATCCTACATCTAAATGAGTTAACTATTTTTCTTGCTAACTAAGGTGTTGTAAATTTGGTCTACATCAAAACTCATCTTAGGGCACCAAATAGGGCCATCTAAGTGTGCCTCGATATAAAGAGGACTATTGTGATTTGGTAGTATGAAAAAGAGTCTGAATATAGAAGTTAAGGAGAAATTAGATAAGATTAAATTAGAAGAGATAGAACCTGATGCTTGATCGGTACTAAACTGTGAACTAGTTGAACATACACCACTGTTAATACTTACTTTTCCATTAATATTTTCAAAAAGCGTACTGCCATTATATATATCAACGTAAGCAAGCTTGGAAATTTCAGGTTTATTCTTACTGCTTAACAACTTAGTGATGAATGAATTAAAATCCACATTTGTAAACTCTATTTTCTGTGCTTGAAAGTTTACATTTCCTGATAAGTTACTAGCCCAATCATCAAAGCTTGTCCCTTGAGTTTTGATTTCACCACTTAAGCTTATCTTGCCATTTATGTTATTAACTCCTATAACTTCCTTGGTGTCCAAATTTGCAATAGAAAATTTTGTGTGAATTGAGCCTGCTTTTAGATAACCCTGAAAAAACATTTGTCCATGTTCTAGTATGTAACTTATCTGTTTGATAGTGATAGTGTTGTTTCTTATCACTGTATCCAAGTTAAAATCTTTTAAGACGTTTTGCCCAATTTTAAATTCTGTAGTTTTGATTTCCACGTTTGCATCAAAATCTCCTTTCTCATCTAAAAAATTAAGCTGCTTTGTTGACCATTGAATTTGATTTATTTCATTTCTTGAGTTTCTTTTTACCTCTAATAGTTTTGGTAATTTAAAGATATTTCCATTAAATTTATTACCTGTAAGGTTTACGTCTAATAAAGGCTTAGTGTATTTTTGATCCACTAATATTTTTACACTACCGGTAATGTCGAAATTTTCTCCGAATAACTTTATTTTATCTGCAACTAGCTTGTTCTCTTGTATTTTTAATGAAAAATCCAAATCTTCAATTTTTGTACCATTGAATATAGAATCTTTAACACTAGTTCTTATATTTACATCATATTTAAGATTTTTCAGCCATTGCACTTTGCTGAATAATGAATAATCATATTTATCTATATTAATGTTATGTATGCTAAATTTACTATCGATCATATTGTGTTTTTTTGTGTGATTTACCTTAATTGATCCTTGCCAAGATTCTTTGTTATTTAGCAATCTGATATCTGAAAGAGATAATATTCTAGGTGCTAAATATAGTTTAGAACTTGCTGTAAATTGACTTTTCTCTCTTTCTTGCATCTTGATAGAAGGTAAAATATGTGAGATGAACGACTCACCCTTTATCAATATATCACCATTAAATTCAGACAAGTTGCCATTGTTTGAAACTCTTCCTGATAAGCGAGATATATTATTGGTTCCAGGAAATTGAAGAAGAGTATCAACGTTTATTTCGCCATTAGCAAATTTTAGCGTAGCATGAAATTTGTCCAATATCCTGTTTTGATATTGAATATTTGAAGCTTCCATATTAAAATCCAAGCTCAGGTTCTTTGGCACAACCTCTCTAAAAGATTCTAAAAGACCCTTCATATCTGTTGTTTTGTGTGAGCCGTTTTTTAGGTCAACTTTACTAAAACTAATATTGATATTAGTATGATCACTTTTTCTATCATTTTGTATTATACCAGTGCCTTGCATGCTTTTGGACTCAATTTTTAAATCAGTTGCCGTAAACTCGCTTTCATTGAGATTGATATTGGATGATATCTCAATATTTTCGCTGGGAATCACATAAGAAAGGAAGCTAAGATTAATGATTTTTGCTAAATTGCTCACAGAACCGGAACTGTTATTGATTGTCAGTGTTAAATTACCCTGTTGATTTCTATTACCTTTAAATAGCAAATTTGCAAAATTTGAATCAACACTAATGTATACATTATTTTTTGTGACATTAACCTTTCCAGAAAAATCGTAATTGTTGTCACCAATCTGTACTTCACCAAAAAACTGCTTATTTTTTTTTATAGCAACTTCCTTGATGTTAATAGTATCGGCGTTAAAACTTATTTGGCTGTCCTTTATTAATATATCAACTATATTATCATTGGCTTTCGTATTTATAATATTAAGTAAATTTTCTTTGTTGCTTTTCATGCCCAAAAATGAGATTGACTTTGGTTGCAATGAAAATGAAAACAACGATGGCCTTATTTCAATTTTTTTTGCACTAATTAAATCTGATAATTTTTGTTCCTTGTTTTTGTTATATTGTACATATACATTGTAAATAGTAAGTTTTGGAGTAATGAGCGAAACTTCAATTTTTCCTCCAACATGTACTTTAGCATCATACGTCTTCTCTAACTCTTTTACGATATATTCTCTGTAGCCACTCCAATCCTTAAAAGTTGCAGCAACGTGCATGAGAATTAATAGCAACGAGATTGATAATATGGAGTATAAAGAAAGTTTCATAATAGACCTCTCATTCCAGCATCCCTTCTCTTCTTGTCATCCCAGTCTGGGGTCCAGGAAATTTGATTAGACATTAAGTTAATTAGCAAAAAAGTAGCTATTCTTATTTTAAAACACAGCATTTTTACATGAGAAGCTGGTCTGATGAGCACTGGGTTCCCAGTGGAAATTGCTCTCAAACCACAACACTCATACAGTTGTGTGTGTGACACTGTGATCCAGTGTGACTTAAATAAGGTTTTCCAGATTATATAATCGACAAAATTTCTGGATCCCAGTGTCAAGCACTGGGATGACAGGAATAGGTTATGGGATGAAAGGAGTGGATATTGGAATAGTAGCTGAAATGACATATTATACATATTTCAAATTATTCAAATTTCCTCTCAAAATTAGGTAAAGAGTGCTAGAATAAATAATAACACTCAAAGCTATTAAAGTTACTAAATAAACAATACGAGCTAGCCCTCTATCGAAAAACAACCCTGCTGATAAGTAATTAGAGAGATAAAGAACTATTGACATAACCAATGTTGCAGTGAGAATTTTTACAATATTTAGTAATAATGCTTGGCTAATCTTATACATCTTATTTATTGTTAAATAATTAATCAATAAAATAGAATTTATCCAAGTGGAAATGGAAGTAGCAATAGCAATTCCTATATGTTGGTATTTGTTCATTAATATGAGATTTAGTATTACATTAATTCCAAGGCACGTTAATGAGAACATAGTTGGTATTTTTAGCTTTCCCCTAGCAAAGAATGTGGGTAGCAATACTTTATTTATAATAAATGCGGGTAAAGAAAGAGAAAATGCTACTAATGTAGGAACAGTTTGCTGCACTGCATAATAATCAAATCGGCCGTAAGAAAAAAGCGTAAGTAAGATTATGTCAGGAATAATGATAAAAGCAGCAGTTATTGGCATAATTAATATTAACCCTATATTAAGGGCCTTGTTCTGTATTTTGACTATATTCTCAGTATCATTTATTCGTTTTGAAATCAGAGGAAGAAGTACTGTACCAATTGCAGTGCCAATTACTCCTTGCGGTAGTTGATTTAGTCTATCGGCATAATATATATAAGAAACTGCATTTGGTATAAAACTCGCCATGATTGTGTCAATCCATACACTTATTTGTATTACACAATTGTTGATAATTGCAGGTATCACACGTTTAAAAAATAATTTTACTTCGTTACTTAATTCTAAACTAAAAGAAAAGAAAGCCTTTAATTTGTATGCACTAAATATTATTAAAAGTAGCTGCAAAATACCTCCAATCAGGACGGCTATAGAAAGGTTATGAGCCGGTGTTTCAATGTAAGGTAAAAACAAACTGATGATTAAACAGAGGTTCAAAATGATTGGTGAAATAGCTGTTGAAGCAAAATGCTGTTTTACTTGCAACATTCCACCAATAAGTGATGCGATTGACACGAAGATTATGTAGGGCATCATAATTTTCGACAAAGTTACAGTAAAGGTAAATTTATTTTGGTCAAATCCAGGAGTGAAGATTTTGATCATGTAAGGGAAGAAGGTTTGTGTGATAAGGCAAAAAATTACTAGAATAATAAACGTAATGGATATTACACTACTTGCGAAATTAAATGCCTTTTTATTATTATATGACTCTGCAGAGTATAATGGTATGAATGAGGTAGTAAATGCTCCCTCTGCAAAAAACGATCGAAATAAATTAGCAAAGCGAAACGAGGAAAAGAATATATCTGCAAGAGAAGTTGCACCAATAACCGTAGCAATCAATACATCTCTTATTAGCCCTAAAATTCTTGAAATAGCTGTAAAAAAACTAAATGTGAAAATACTTTTAAACATATCACGATTTCAATACGATTAACTATAATGCTAAAAGCATAAATGAAAATGTTTATTCGCTAAACTTAAAACTCTATGCAAAAGTAGGTAGCTTAAATAATTAATTGACTATTTATGCTTGTGTGTTAGAAATTTTATACCTTGGCGGGCGTAGCTCAGTTGGTAGAGCGTCAGTTTGTGGTACTGAATGTCGCCAGTTCAATCCTGGTCGCTCGCCCCACTAAAAATTTCCACTTTACATAAATATAAACATTAGATATTTTTGCACGGCCGTTAGCATTCCTTGTTGCTCTAGTATTTAGATGGCGGAGGGGAAGTTTGCGATTTAGAGTAAAAATATTAGTGAGAGGGATTGTATGTATATTTGTTTGTTAGCTTATAGTATAGTGTCAGCACTAGGAGTATTATCTTGGTGGTTAAGTTTTGACACTTCATCACCTTTAGCCATAGGTGGAATTGCTGGTTGTATAGCTCCAGCATTGATTGCGGTTTTTCACGTAGGATGTTTGCTATATAAGTTTTGCAAAAGAGATCCTGTTGGGGAAAAGCATGAAAAAGCAGCAATTCTTTTGAGTATTACTATATCTGCAAGTGCTATAATTGGAATTACACTTACTGCAGGTGCAGCTTCTATTTTTCCTAATCCAATAATAGGATTTACATTTATAGGTACAATAATAGGTCTAATAGCACCGATTTTAGGGCTTTTTACAACTGTAGCTATAATGCATTGTGTAGATAAAACAGCAATTACATCTGCAGTAAGTGCAATTTCTATTACAGATTCTACATATGTCAAAATATCTCAGGAAGAAGAAGTAGATGAATGTATTACCTTTCCGGAAGAAGAAGTTAATAAAAGTATCATCTTTCCCAAAGTTGAAAAAGTTTTTTCTGCGAGAGAGACGGCAGTTTGAGCTAAGTTAGTGTGCAATGTTGTAATCTGTAAAATTTGACATCAATCACTGATAGTTGGAATATTATAGAGTAGGAATTACTCAAGAAGATGCATAAGTACGATGTAGTGGTAGTAGGTGGCGGTCATGCCGGGTGTGAAGCAGCCGCAGCTTCAGCTCGTCTTGGTGCAAACACGCTACTTATAACTCATAAAATTTCAACTATAGGAGAGATGTCCTGTAATCCAGCAATTGGAGGAGTTGCAAAGGGTGTTGTGGTGAGGGAAGTTGATGCTCTTGATGGAATAATGGGAAGAGCTATCGACCGAGCAAGCATACACTCAGTCATTTTAAATAGCAGCAGAGGTGCAGCAGTATGGGGACCACGTGCACAGGCAGAACGAAAATTATATAAAAAAGCAATACAGGAAATTATTCTAAATTATAACAACTTGACAGTAAAAGAAGAGTCAGTTGACGATTTTCTTATCGAAAGTGATAGCAATGGAGAATCTTATATAAAAGCTGTAATAACAAGCTCGGGTGAACGTATACTGACAAATAAAGTTGTTTTAACTACAGGAACTTTTTTGCGTGGTGTGATTCATATCGGAGAGCAAACAACTCCTTCTGGAAGAATGGGAGATAAACCTGCAATAGAGCTTGCAAACACGCTAAAGAAGTATGATTTTAAACTGGGCAGATTACGTACCGGAACTCCACCGAGGCTTGATCGTGGCACTATAAACTGGTCGGTATTACAAGAACAAGTGGGTGACAATCCACCTACACCATTTTCTTATCTTACAGAGAAAATTAACCAGCCTCAGGTTTCATGTTTTATTACTCATACTAATGAACATACACACAAAGTAATTCGAGAGAATCTTCACAGATCAGCTTCTTCATATTTAGATAACGTTATTGCACCAAGATACTGCCCATCAATTGAAACTAAAGTTAAAAAATTTGCAGAAAAAAATAATCACCAAATATTTCTAGAACCAGAAGGGATTGATGATAACACTATATATCCAAATGGAATTTCAAATTCATTGCCCATCGAAGTGCAGTATGAAATGATAAAGAGTATAAAAGGGCTTGAAAATGCAGAAATATTAAGACCTGGATATGCAGTTGAATACGATTATATCGATCCACGAGAGCTATTTCATACTCTCGAAACTAAGAAAGTTAAAGGACTATATTTTGCTGGTCAAATTAATGGTACCACTGGATATGAAGAAGCGGCCGGGCAGGGAATTATTGCCGGAATCAATGCAGCACTCTCTTTATCTCAAAAAAGTTTTGTTCTTCATCGTACAGACTCATATATCGGTGTAATGATAGACGACTTGGTCACTAAGGGAATTGCTGAGCCTTACAGATTATTCACCTCGCGTGCAGAATATAGACTGGCAATCAGGTCAGATAATGCAGATAGAAGATTGACACAAAAAGGTTATGACATCTCTCTTGTGTCGCATGAGAGATACTCTGTTTTGCAGGGTAAACTTAAATCCATTAAGCAACTTGAGGAGAAATTAGAGAGCCTAACAATTACTCCTGAGCAGCTCAGGTCCTATGGCATTAAAATATCTTATGATGGAATAAGAAAAACAGCATTAGATTTGCTCGGTTATCCAAATATTGACTGGAATAAATTACGAGAAATATGGCCAGAGTTAAACATGGATTCCAGTGTCAGCTACTTGCATAACACCAAAGCACCTCTTCCTGTCATCCAAGTAGCTGACACTGGGATCCAGTACTTGAATGATGATAGAATGGATGCAGTTGACACTGAAAAAAATGTAGATTCCAGCGTCATGTGCTGGAATAACACTATAACTGATAGCATAGCCAAGAATGAAATATATGAAGCAGTTGCAATTGAAGCAAAATACAAGCCTTATTTAGTAAGACAAGAAGCCGATATGAAGTTTCTACAAGAGGAAGTTAATACTCAAATTCCAACTAATTTCAACTACTCACAGATTAAAGGCTTGTCAACTGAAGTGATAGAGAAGTTGCAATCAATAAAACCAGCAACAATTGGCATTGCAAAGCAAATACAGGGCATCACTCCAGCAGCAATAGTTAGCATATTAGTGTACCTTAGGAATAAGAAAACGAAAATAGCTGCTAATTCTGCGTAACATGTCAAAAATCGAAGAATTTCGCTCTTTTATGCACGAAATAAATGTTGATGCATTTATGTTGCATACTAAAGACGAGTATTTAAATGAATATTCAAAAGAGTTAGCAGAGTTATGTGGCTTCACGGGAACAAATGGGCTACTTATCGTTACAAAGAGTAATAAGTGCCCATTTTTTACAGATGGACGCTATATCACACAAGCTCGCAGTCAGCTCGATCAGGGCAGTTTTCGAGTATATAATATACAAGAAGAGGATCCACACAAATGGGTAAAAGCAAACTTAACATTGACTACCTCACTGGGTTACTATCCGCAATATTTTACTATGAAGGACATAAGAAAATATGAAGGCATTTGTAAACTAGTACCATACTTAATTAAAAAAGATAGTAGTCATAAAGCACAAACAATAGTCTCACATGTATCTGGTGAGAGTGGTAAGGATAAATGTGAAAGAGTAGCTAAAAACATAGAGGCTGAAGCAGTGCTTCTGACTGATCCAAATTCAATTTCGTGGTTATTAAATTTAAGAAATGAAAGTGCTGAATATACTCCTTGTATATTGGGTCGTGCTATATTGTATAAAAATGCCAATGTTGATTTATTTATTCAAGATAAAGAACATTCAACTATAGAAGCAAATTTTGATAACCATATAAATGTTTTTGATATTAGTGAGCTAGAAAATTCACTACATAAGTTAAATTTGGTGGTGATAGATCCAAGCACGACTCCAATGAGCATTATGAATGCAATAGATCCCTTGTATAACCATTATTTAAATGAAAAATCAGCTTCGGTGTCATTCCAGTGCTTGACCAGAAATAAAAAAGCATGGATCCCAGTGTCAAGCACTGGGATGACAATAAGTAATGAAAGAGGTCTAATAGAAAATAAGCAGATAATTGAGAAGGAGGATCCTTGTTTGATTCACAAAGCAGTAAAAAATCAAACTGAAATAACTGGAGCTATAAGTGCGCACATCAAAGATGGAGTAGCAGTTACAAATTTTCTATATTGGCTTGAAAACAATATTGACAGTGAAATTACTGAGCTTGAAGCTGAAGAAAAAGTTTTAGAATACAGAAAAGAGCAGAATTTGTTTAAGCAACCGAGTTTTCCAACAATTTCAGCATTCAACGAGAATGGAGCAATCATTCATTACCGTGCAAGCAATAAGACAAATAAAGCTATTAAAAAAGATGGAATATATTTGATCGATTCTGGTGGTCAGTACCTTGATGGTACAACCGATATTACAAGAACTATAGCAATTGGTAGTCCAACCAATGAGCAACGAGCTCACTACACAATAGTACTAAAAGCTCACATTTCGATAGCAAGTGCGGTCTTTCCTTCTGGCACCACTGGTGGAGAGTTGGACATATTAGCGCGTATACATTTATGGAAATTTGGAATGGATTACATGCACGGTACAGGACATGGAGTAGGAAGTTACCTTTCGGTACACGAAGGACCGCAAGCAATATCAAGGGGAAATAAAGTGGAACTCATTCCAGGCATGATACTTTCTAACGAGCCTGGTTATTATATTCCAGGAAAGTATGGAATAAGAATTGAGAATCTGATGTATATTGAAAGGCGAGAAAACGTCTTTTTAAGCTTTAAACACTTGACCTCTGTTCCTTATGATAAAAAGCTAATAGATATACAAATGCTTACTGAAGATGAAGTTAAATGGATAAATAGCTATCACCAATTTGTTTATAAAAATATAGAAAATGGCATAAAAGATAAGGAATGGTTAAAGAGAGTATGTGAATCTTTAAAATAGTTAATTTGTCATTTAATAAAGTATTAATATAGTTGTTCTTGTATTGTTTTTAATTAAAAACAATATATAATATTAGTTTCAAATAGGTGTAATTATGACAGATAAAATGCAAGATGATGAATTTATGAAGCAGTACATGGATACTTGCAAAGAGCAAATAGAAAAATTGGCAAGCGACCCTAATTTGCTTCAACAGACCTTAAAGCCATTCATGCAAATGTCTCAGCAGCTTATGGCTGGCGGTATGCTAGAAGGAAATATGCCTAGCATGATACCTGATATGGGTGGTATGGATATCAACAAGATGATTGCTCAGATGAAGGAAATGTATGATTACATAAAGAGTAATCACAAAGAGCTCATGAGAAAAGATGCTTCACAAATTCAAGAGCTTGATGATTCCAGCAGAAGATTGAGAGGCTTGGTCAAGAAATTGATAGAGAAAGTTGAAGCTAAGTAGTATTTATTCATATCAAAGAGCTATAGCAGTAGTGAGGTCTTGTTCCTCAAATTTAGTATTAACATAAAGTTAAATATAAACATAAAGGGATGAAGAGATGATTGAACTTAAAAGCCAAGAAATTTGTCCAAATGGAAATAAGAAAAATTTGATTATTTTTTTTCATGGTTGGGGTTCAAGTGGCGATAATTTCGCTCACCTTGCTAAAGTTATGAGCAAATTTTTACCCGATTCATGTTTTGTGGTACCGAATGCTCCGTTTGAGAGGGAAATAGGTGATGGTTATCAGTGGTTTAGTTTAGAGGATCGTAGTGAAGAAGCACTATATAATGGGGTGAAAAATGCTGCATCAATTGTAAATCATTTTATTGATACAAAATTAAAGGAGCTTAATTTAAAAGATACTCAGCTTTCTTTAGTTGGATTTTCTCAAGGGGCAATGCTTGCAATACATGTGGCTCTTACCCGGCTTCAGTCTTGTGCGTCAGTTGTTGCGTATTCTGGTAGATTTCTTTCGCCTTCAAAAACTGCACCGCAGATAAAATCAAAACCTAACATATGTATTATTCATGGTGACGCTGATGATGTGGTACCTTTTTCTTCCCTTGATTTAGCGGTTAAAGCTCTGAAAGAAAATGGAGTAAACGCTCAAGGATACCCAATTCATGGATTAGGCCATATTATTAATGAAGAAGGAATAAGGTTAGGGGTTGAGTTTATCAAGAAGAATTTTGGAAATTAATTTCCATGCACTTGTTTTGCTTTGGTTACGGATATGTAGCTAAATTTCTATCGAAAAAATTGCTAAATTTAGGCTGGAAAGTTAACGGTACATCAAGAAATAAAGATATACAACTTTTTGATTATGAAAAGGTTGATCAAGATCTGCTTAAAAGCGTAACGCATGTTTTAGTTTCTATTCCTCCAGACGGCGATGATGTTATGGAGAGATACGGTCATTGTCTGGAGAATATTAAATGGCTTGGTTATCTGTCTGCAACTAATGTTTATGGTGACCACTGTGGTAATTGGGTGAATGAGGAATCTGAAACAAAGCCTATAGAAATTAGAGGAGAAAAGCGCCTTGAGTCTGAAAAGAAGTGGCTAAGTAGCAAATTGCCTGTACATATTTTTCGTTTGGCTGGGATATATGGTCCTGGTAGAAATGCGCTAATTGACCTGCAGCTTGGCAAAGCAAGAAATGTGAAAAAAATTTTTTCTCGTGTTCATGTTGAAGATATATCGAATATTTTATTTTCTTCCATGCAAAATATAAAGCCTTATGAGATATACAATTGTGCAGATGATTTACCTGCTACGCAATCTGAAGTGGTCACGTATGCAGCCGAGCTTCTCAATATTAGCCCTCCAGAGCCAGTTGAGATCTCTTCCGTACCAAATTACGCACGGGGTTTTTATTTAGGGTCAAAAAAAGTAAGCAATACTAAAATTAAAAAAGACCTTGGTGTCTCTCTAGTTTATCCTGATTACAAGGTGGGTTTAAAGAGTTTGTATATATTAGAATAGAGAAAATAGATTGCCAGATGCAAAAATTTTTCTTGAATGTTCCTTGTTTTGATGTAGTACCACTAGGCATACTATTATATAGAGGTAAATATGTTCAGCACTCAATCGCTCCCGGTTGAAAATATTCTATTACATCAAGCCGCTTATAATGGTAACATAAATGAAGTTAGGTTATTACTTAATGTAAAAACTGATATCAATATCAAGGATAAAAAAGGATTTACAGCTTTGCATTTTGCTGTTTATTCAGGACATTTAGACGTAGTAAAGTTACTAATCAGTAAAGAAGCTAATATTCATGCAAGAACTACTAAAGGCAGTACAGTTTTACACTTTGCTGTTGTAGCTAAAAGCAAAGCTATAGTAGAGGAGTTAATTAAAGCGGGAGCTGATCCCAATATAAAAGACTGTACTGATGGTAAGACACCTTTACATATTGCTGCTCAAAATGGACTTGTAGAAGTTGTAAAGGTGTTACTTAATACTCAAGAAATTGAGATTGATGCTAAAGACAATGAATTTGGTATAACAGCTCTGTACTTAGCCTCTCAGAACGGACATACTGAAATAGTTGAACTATTAATTAGCACAAAAAATGCTGATGTTAACATAGTAGATAAAAAAAATAATGTCACACCCTTGTATCTAGCTGCTCAGAATGGGCATGAAGCAGTAGTCAAGTTGCTTCTTGATAATGGTGCTAAGGTCAATGGCTGTAATGTCGATAGAGATCCTTTAAGTGTAGCTATCAAGAATGGCCATAAGAAAATAGTTGAGTTATTACTTAGTATAGAAGGAATAAATGTCAATATTGGCGATAAGATTGGCAATACACCTCTACATATAGCAGCTATAACAGGCCGCAAAGAAATAGCAAGATTACTATTAGCAAAAGGAGCTGATGCTAATATTAAAAACCATTCAGGAGATACTCCTTTACAAATAGCTGAGATAATTGAAAACTCTACAGTTTTTATGCTTGAAAAGGATACAAATTCAGTACTTCTTGTGAAAAAAGGAGTTAAGGAGCTTTTGTCACAACATGTGAAGAACAACAAACCTAGCTCATCAGTAGATAAAATTGACGTATCTGTTCAGCAGAGTAGCAAAATAAGATAGATGAGAAAACTATAGTATTTTCTAAAATGAATGATAAATTTCCATTATGGTATTACCAACCAAAAGTTGTAAGTCTGTACATTTATACATTAGAGGTCTGAGGCGGCTTTTGATGGTATGCCAACAGTGTTCTATGGGATTCAAATCTGGTGAATATGTTGGAAGATACAGCACATGACAGCCAAAAGACTCTATTAATGATTTTGTTTTAGTGGTCTTATGAAATGTAGCATTATCCATAACTATGGTTGTGCCAAGTGGCAATTTAGGTAATAACATCTTCTCCAACCATATATTGAATACCTCTTTGTCACACCCACCTTTGAAAGTCATTGGTGCAATAAATCTCATTCCAATCCACCCGGCTACTATACTGATTCTCTCTCGAGTTCTCCCTGGAATATCTGCATAAATTTTCTTTCCTCTTGGAGCACGTCCATATTCTCGGTATAACTTATTATCAACTCCTGCTTCATCTATATATAAGATGCTGGAATGGTCTATTTTTGAGATTTTATCAATAAATTGCTGCCTATCTTCTTGATTGCGCTCTTGATATAGTGTGACTTTTTTTTAAAGTAATTTTTAGCTGTTTTAGTCTATACCAAATTGAATTTATTCCAAATCCAAGATTTTGTTTCATCTCTGCCAGAGTATGATCTGGATTCTTTGTAACATATTCTTCGAGTATTTTTGGGTCTATTTTTCGAATAAAGCTACCGTTTTTAGATGGCTTTAGGCTTTCACCAGCAGCTTTCTTTTTTAACCAGCGGTACAGAGTTGCTATTCCTATCTCCATGAGCTCTGCTATCTCAACCTTTGTCTTCCCTTTTTCTATCATCAATACTGCCTTTTCCCTTAAATCCACACTATATGCCATTATAACTCAAATACTTCATTATACCTTTATCATTTACTTTAGGAAATACTATAGTTTGTGACATTGGCGTCCAGTTAAATTTACATGGATTCCAGTGTCAGCTACTCGAATGACATTATGGAAGCTGTGATGACAAGGAAGGAAGCACTAGAAAGAAATGGGTGTCACGCACTGGGATGACATTATGGGAACTGAGATACAAGAAAAGAAACACTGGTTTGACATGCATCTGTCTCAGTGATGTAAATTCAACTTTACCCCATTTGCAACCATCAGGGTCCTTTGACTATAATCCTAACAATTCTTTTTTAATTTCTTCTTTAATTGTATAAATAATCTTTTGATCAAGTTTATTTATTAAGGAATCATCAATACCTGTGATATCATCTGGATTTTGTATCATTTTGTCAATAGCATCATCTATTTTTTTTACTCTTTTTTCATTAATTTCCTCAAATATAGGTTTAATGTTTGCGTAACCAGGAGCGCCCTTGCTATAACTTTTGCTGCTTTCGTTGATACAACCACCAGCACCATATGTTTTATTCACGTAGTTTTTACTACATTTTGTTACATCTTTATACCCAATCTCACCATTTTCTATATATGCTATTTTATTATCTTTACTAGAGTTTAGCTTGTCCCCTTTCTTAATTTCTTCTTTTAATTTTAAACTTTGTTCATGAATTATTGTATCTTTGTAATCCCTTCCCCCATAGGTTCTGTATGTACCTCCGCCTGCAACAGTAATTAAATCTTTACAAATTGTTTCTGAAGAGTCTCTGCACATTTTTATTAAAGTTGGTCCCCCATCCTTGTTAGATTCATCATCTTCTTGTCCACCACCTCTTTCTGTCACTTTTACTTTAATATAGGGATAATTGGGGTTGATTTTTAGTTTAGCTTTAATGTAATCACCTGGCATTCCTAGTCTACTTACAGTAGACTGAGCTTTATCAGCTATATGACCAGCTTCACCACCTCCCCATGCTTCTATTTCAACGTAATCATACATTGACAGATCATCTGTATAGCCATCTCCAAGCTCATAAAGTTTTTGATCCCTGTCTTCAATAATCTTCTTCTTATGTTTCAATTGTGCTATTATTATTTCACGCAATCTCTTTTTTAAACCATCTAAATCGAACCTACACAATTTATCAGCATAAAAGACTTCTGTTCTATTTGCTTTAATCGGTTGATTTTTTAATTGTGTGCACTTTTGTATTTCACCTTTCTCGTTTTTTACTGTTTTACCATCCTTATCCTTGCAATCCACTTCTTCATATCTTAAGTAAAATAGTTTATCATTCTTATCTACATACTGTGTTGAGCGACTACATACTCCATCAAAGCAGAGGCAACCATCATCACCGTGATTACAGTTTTTTTCTTCATACTTTCCATCTGTTAACTCATATACTATTTTGCATTTGTCACAATTTTGTTTTGTATCTACCTCTTTATCCTCTTTTGCCATGCAGTTATCTCTAGACTTATTTTCAGCAGGAATGGAAATATATCCTTTTTTATTAAATATTATTTCATTCAGTGCATCTTGTGGCTGTGCTAAAACCTCAATTGTTTCGTTACAGGGAAAATAATAAAGCTGATCAGACTCCTTTGAATAAACAGTATTGTATTTATTGTATCTTGCCCCCATTGATTTTAGCGATATTAGCTTACTTTCTTTTTCAAGAACAAACTCCTCTGGTTCTGGTTGCCACCCAGAAAGGCAGAGCATTTTACTTTTAGGATTTTCTTTATATTTTATTTCTACTTTTGGATATCCTGAGCCATCTAGTTTGCACTTACCATTCTGAAGCTCTTTACATTCTGTTTCAATATCGGGAACATATCCATATTTTTCTAGAACTTCAAATTGCGAATTATTTTTTAATATACCTTCTATTACGCTATCGATGTCGCTTTTACTGTTACTGCTATCAGTTGTTTTTGCCACTATTGCTGGCTTTACTACTTTTAAAGGTAGATGGCCAACATATGTAGGAGAATTTTTATTAACATAAAAAGTACAGATGCCATTACTGTGAGTTCCACGTGCGTCATAAGTACAAACGTTCTCACTCATCTTCATTTTTACTTTTAGCGTATTTTCACCTTTACCCTCATTAGGCTTTGGTATGCTCACTTCTTCAATCTTTGGAGCAGGTGGCGCTGGGAAGCAGCGAGCAGGAAATTGTAATTTTCTTTTGGACTCTTCTATCTCAGTACCATAATATTCAGTGCAGAGCTGACCTTTTTTTCTATAAGTTTTAAAGTGATGGTGGGTATCTTTATCTGGAATAGAGTATGTAGCACTTTGAATGTTTTTATTACTTGAAATAACGCGTGGAAAAGGTAGCTCCCTTCTTTCCTTCAGCTCACCAATAATGACTCCAACTCTTGGATGGAAATAATCATTTTCTTCATTTGTTATAGGAACAATTCTAACTTGTGGAGGTGACATTGCAAGTTGTTCACAAAATGGAGGGGGGCCAGGTGCAAGTGGTACAGGAGCACATTTTATCTTTTGCTTTCCTTTATTCCATGATGAACAAGTATCACAAACGTTTTCCATATCCCCTGGACGGAAAATATTTTCTCCCTGAAGCACTCTTGAAAACCATGCAGAACTACCCATACAAGCGCCTTTTTGGCTACAAGCACATATTTTAGGAGACTTAGCAAACTTCGTTTTTTCTTCATCAGTAACATTGTCTGCCCATTCCCACTCAAGACTATCTGCTATTTTTGCATTAACAGATGTTTTATCTCCTTCCCAATCAATAAACACTGCTGCAGAGACTCCACCTCCTGTATCTTGTGTACCATATATCTGGCGGCAGGATGTTCCACTAGGTAATATATAACAATTATCTTTTCCTTCATAATCACAGACTTGAATCTTTGGATTAAAATAACCATCAATTCCTTGGTCTTTTACTTGTCTTACTGTAATATATTGGTATAGCTTTTCATCAACTTTAAAACTACCTTTAGTACCAAAAGTAAAAATTGCTAAAAAACCCTCCAAAGCTTTTTTGCCTCCAGCTTCAAGTGTAGTATTACTCTCTACAAGAGGCGGACAATCAGCATATCCTTGATAAGAAAGACAAAATATCAAGGAGAATATCAATAAAAAATTAAGCTTTACATTTTTCATAGAACGCCGGTAACCACTTACTCACTTTTTCGCCTTTTTCCTTTATTGCTTCATACATATACTTTATAGTCTCTTTATTAGCTGAAAGTACATGTATTTCTTTCATATTCTTCAAATCTAGATTTAAAGTTACTAAACCTTTGTATTGCTTTATCAAAAATAAACCTTCCTGTGTTGGTGTTTGCAAAATGACATTCAGTTCCTCTTTCGACAGAGAAAATGCTTTCATGTATAACCTGTTTGCATTTATGTTCGGCATCAGGATCCTCGTATCGACATGCTTATCTAAATATTGAGTAAACTTGCTAGCAAATGCTAGGTTTAAGTTTTCAGTACTTAGAATTACTACAACATTTAACTTTGTCATTCTTTGCATCCAGTCGTCAAACTCTCCCTCTGTAGGAAAAATATTACTTACCTCCCATGCTTCATCCAAAACAAGTATTGCAGGTGAGCCATCACATTTTGCTTCGAAAGAGTATAAGAAATAGTAAAGTATCACGGACATACATTCTTTTTGCTTAGTGAGATTTGCAGTATTGAGGGATATAGTTTTTGTTCCCCAGTCAATATCTGACTCATCACCATCTTGGAATAAGTAAGCAAATTCACCTTCACCACACCATTTACTTATTTTGCCTCCAAGAAGTAAAAGCACTTCAGAAATTTGAGAAATAGATCGCGATTCTCTTGGTATAGCAAATATAAAATCTACAATTTTTTTTGTCTTTTCTTCTACGTCTACCAAACTTGCATCTGCAACCATCCTTTTGATCAATTCAACAAGCATATTGCGATTAGAAGCACTATCTTCAATGTTCAGTGGGTTAAATTTTAGACTTTTATCTTTATATTTTGGATCAATTATGTAATATTGGCCGCTTACTGCTTTAGTAAATATTATTGATTTTCCAGTATTATCCAATATAACAATCCTAGGGTTAAATTTTCTTGATTCCGAAAGTAAGAAATTGATCAGTGAGGTTCTACCTGAATTTGGAGCTCCAAGTATTGTGGTATGACCATTATTTTTCTTTCCATGAAAGTTAAAAAAGTAAGGACTGCCTTTTTTTGAAAAAAAAACTGTTACTGCTTCTTTCCATCTTCCTCCTTTCAACGTACCTGATGTAAAATCATGCAACATAGCAAAGCTGCAAGCATATTTTTCTAATATATTTTTTGGTTGTGTAACAAAAGCAAAGTTTCCAGGAAGCTGTGCCCAAAAATGATTTTCCATGTGCAGATCAGTTCTAAACATCATCAACCCGATTAACGACATTACAGAGGATAAATCGCTGATATTTTTAGCTAACCTATTCTTATCATCTGCAAAGATTGTAACAATAATTTTCTGTTGACAAAAATCCATAGCAGAAATTTTTTCAAGCTCTATTATTTCATTTATTCCTGAGTTTTGAAGTAAGGTATTGTCCTCACTGATTTGCAGTATATTAATTTGTTTTTTGAATTCTTTTACTGCTTTATTATTACTAGTAAATATTATTATTTCTGTGATGATAAGCTCAGAGTCAAGTTGCAAACACCTATCTATATTTTCTAAGGGGATTTCTCGATATTCCTTTATGCAAAAAATAGAACCAAACTTCTGTTGACCTTCAAACGATGTTTGAAATTTATTGAAACCGAAAGCTACTTTTAGGTTTTTCACATGCTGCGATAGGTCCCTTTCACATATTGGATAATCTTTGTGCGTTAATGTAATAATGTAATGGAGAAATTCCATCATTTGAGAATATATTTTGCCTTCACTAGACCTAAGGCCCAGTTTTTTAGCTCCAAAAGGTTCTAAATCTTTTTGAATCAGGTCAGTTATTTTTTGTAATTCTTGATGATTTTTTTGTAAAAATAACTTGTGCCTATTCTTTATCCCGCCAAAAAAAAATGCATTATTAATATTTTTGCCAAAATCACTAAGTAACACCACAATGTACAATTCATTTATATACTGTAGTTTACTATCAACTAGTTTATTAAACCACGTTGAGTGTAGCTGATCGGAAAAGTCTGCAGTTTTATTCCACTGTAAGCTCAGTTTATTGCGCTTACGGACAGTGTGAATCCAAACGGTAAAATATAAACTCTTGATATTTTTTGATATACTTTTTCTAATTTCAGTTCTAAGATCACCATAGTTATCAACTGAAGAATAGTCTTCTAATTTGATTATTTTTAACAATTCCCCCTGTTTTGTTAGTATAGTTTCTTCATCGTAGTGGCAAGCATAAGGGATAAAATCTAAATTAATACTTTCTAGTAACGCTAAATTGTTCTTTTTTTCAGAATTAGAGCTAGTGGCTGGTACTTTTGGTTGCATACAACATTATGTGTATTCAATAAAAAGATAATTAAAAAACATAAAAATACTATCTTAATTTTTATCTTTTTTTTCGCTGTCGGGCTGTAATTTTATATCTTTTGCAAAGTTGAATTTTTCTTTCAAGTAATCTGTTGCTTTTTCTGTACTCCCAAACATCATGATCAGTACACCAAACAGTATCATGAAGAAAATTAGACCTCTGAACACTACTGCAAGTATCACTGTAGCTATACATAACCCTATAATTGTCGAAGGATTCATATTTTCCATAGTATCTTTAACTGAAAATGAAGAAATAAGTTCTTTCAACGTTCCTGGTATATTTTTCAATTCATCACTTGCTTTGCTAGAACATGACATGAAGATAAAACTTAACAGGGCTACAATAGCAAAAACTTTACCCAATTGAATACGCATCAGCTAAATACCTTTAAGATACTCCTTAACTGTAACAATTTTTACATCAATAGGCAAGAACCGAATTCACTTGCTCACCATAAGTAACTCATATTTAATTTTTACCACGCCGCAAGCTTTTTATCGTCAACAAGAGGACTCACATTAATGGATGTCAATTTACTTGATAGAAAGTTTGAACGCAATTCAACTGCTGCAGCTGTAGCAAACACTGCAGCCACCACAAACAGTCCTGCTCCTACTAATCCTGATGTCATTGCTCCTGCAACAATGCACCCTATTGCTAAGAGAGCAGAACTTGTTACAAGTGCGACGTGAAGATTTTTGTTTTTGATTTTACTATTATTTTCATAATTATTGGATTGCATTGTATCTTTTACCTTACTGCCTGTCACTGAGATCACACAATGAGGCCCTTCTTCAATCTTCTTATAATATTTAGAAGGGGATCTTCTTCCGCTTGGGCCTTTGGGCCTTGTTTTGTTCGGATGTGCTAATTTTGTTTTTCCTTCATCTTCTAGTTGCAAACTATTATCTTCCTCAGCAGGGTTTAATTTTAAGTGTACACTTTCCTCAGATGAAATGCTTGTTACTGAAGTTAAGCTGTTCCTTCTGCTACTTGATGCCAAGCTAGATGAATTTATTCGACTATCTAAATCACTACTACTACTGAGTTTAGAAGTATTTGCACCACTTGGCACTTCTACAGCATTCACAGTTATATTAGGCTTTTCATTTTTTAAATCTTTACTATCAATCGAAAGATCAGATTGACTATTCAATTGTGATTGTGTGATCTTCTTTCTTGCTTGCGATTGTTTTGATGTAAGAATTGTTGAAGCATCATAACTATCTAAACTTCTCAAGGAATTATATGTTCCAGAGATTCCTTTTCCACTTACACCCTTAGCTAAAGAATCCTTTTCCAGAGGATTAATACCTGAATTTTTGGGAATTTCAACTTCACCAGAAAGAATTTGTTTGTTAAATAGTTCCATAGTATTATTTTGTCTATTTGCTTGATTACTTCTAAGACTTTTCTGATTTTGAATAGTGCTACTAGAATGATCTTTATTGTTGCTCTTTTTAGTAATCTCTGAAATTATTTTTAATATTTTTTCTCTTCTTGTTGGTGATCTTTGTGATGATTTTTCTTCATTGTTAAGTACTGAAGGTTTCATTAATTCCTTTGATCCCATTACTTTTTTTTCCAATGCTGGAAGGAAGTTCTCGATATAATACTTATAATGGTTTTGATATTCTTCTTTTTTTTCTGGTGATTTTTCTAATTGTTCTCTCAGCGATTTTTCTAATTTAGTTAATACCTCAGGGTCAGCCCCTTCCTTGAACAACTCTATGCATTTTGTGATAGTTCCATCTCCCTCTTGTGGGCTTGGATACTTATGCTTCACTTTTGTGACCTTTGTGTGTATAATTTCGTGCAACTCTTTCGTTTTTGATGCTGAAGAATTCCCTGTTTTCTCCTTTCTCTTATCTGAGATTTGTGAACTTCTGATAGGATCGCTAGTAGATGAGTAAGTATTGTTTCCTACTGCGCTATCAAATAGCACTCTTTTCTCATATGATGAATCAAACATAACATTCCTCTCATATAAATAAAATGTATGAATACCTCTTTAGCGTTAATTTTACATTAAAACCGGGCAGTTATGCCTTATTGCGGATAATTATAGCAATTTGCTAACTATTTTCTTTGCTGATTACTGATTTTACATTTCAACATAATTGCTTGCCTGTTGAACTAACATATCTATCACTTCTTTTACAGGCTTTTCTCTATCAACCATGCCAACACTTTGACCGGCCATTAAAGATCCTGTTTCAACATCTCCATCAATTACTGCCCTTCTTAAGGCTCCAGCCCAGAACTTTTCTATTTCAAGCTGCCCATTTTCTTTTGAGATTTCTCCATTTTGATATTTATCAATAATGTCTCTTTGATGCTCCATAAAATCGTCACTTGCTTTGTTAACTATAGCCCTTACTGGAATTACAGGGAAATCAGCACTAATCTGCACAGAAGATACAGCATTACGCGCAGCTGATTTGATGAATACTTCTTTAAAATTTTTGTGAGCGATTGACTCATTCGTGCAGACAAATAATGTACCTATTTGACAGCCACTTGCTCCCATTTCTAGGTAGTTCACTATCATTTCGCCTCTTCCTATTCCACCTGCAACAAACACCGGTGTTTTCTCATTTTTAAAATGAGGTAATATCTCTTGTGCGAGAACAGAAGTGCTAACAGGACCGATATGTCCTCCTGCTTCCATACCTTCTATTATTAACGCATCTACTCCCATTTTTACTAACCTTTTCGCGAGGCTTAATGCTGGTGCAAAACACATAACTTCAATGCCCGCACTCTTGATTTTTTCTATATTAGGCTTCGTTGGTAGTCCACCGGCAAGCACTATATGGCTTACTTTCGTTTCAATGCACACATCTATCAACTCACTCAACTTTGGGTGCATAGTAATTAGATTTACACCAAATGGTTTGTTAGTTAATTTCTGTGTCTCTATGATTTCTTTTTTCAGTAAGTCTGGAAACATTGCACCACATGCAATTACACCAAAACCACCGGCATTTGAGATTGCTGAAACTAAATTTCTCTCTGAAACCCAGCTCATAGCGCCACCCATTATGGCAAACTCACTACCGAGAAAATTTGTTCCTTTTTTCCAGAGGCTACTTAACATATAACCTATATCATACGTTTAAAAATGTTTTGTTTATCTATAAATGTGTGTTTTAAAGCACCAATTATATGCAAGGCTATAAAGAGTATCATAAAATATGCAAGTATCGAGTGTAACTGATTAGCTGCACTAGCTAGATCTGCATTATGGTTAATTAATAAAGGGATATGAAAAAAATATTTGATCTCTTTGCTAGAAGCAGAAGACATGACATAACCAGATAGTGGCATTAGCACCATCAAAGCATATAAACCAAAGTGTATCGTTTTGCTCGCATTAATTACGAATCGAGAAAAATTGGCTGGAAGTGGTGGAACATAAGTAAAGACGCGAAAAAATATGCGTACTATAATTAATCCAAGAACGGTGATACCGCAAGCCTTATGAATAGCGTATATGCTGAATTTAATTTCACTGCTAATCGGCAAACTTTTCATGTACAGCCCAGAACAAAGCATGCCAATAATAAAAGCAGACATTAACCAATGAATGATCCTTAAACCTAAACTATATTTATTGTCTTTCATTAATTTTGATTACTCTAAAGTAGAATTTATATAGTAGAAAAACTATTTCTCAATCAAAATTATCTATACATAATTTCGCTGCCTTGATCAACATAAGTGCAATAATTGTATGTGACACATAAACATTGTCTATCAGATTATGAAGAAGTGGTGAAGTTTTTGAGAGTTTTTCTATTGTAACGATGAGTTATAGCTTGTACAAGAAGCCTATTGACTTTAAGCACATTTTACCCTATAAAGTTCCAATACCTTAAGCTACCAAAGCATGCCTGATCTAAAGACAATGATGCTAAATTTTGGTCCTCAGCACCCAGCTGCACATGGGGTGCTACGACTTGTTTTAGAGATGGATGGTGAAGTGATCGAGAGAGCAGACCCCCATATTGGGCTTTTGCACCGTGGCACTGAAAAATTGATAGAACATAAAACATATCTTCAAGCTCTGCCTTATTTTGACCGCCTTGATTATGTGTCGCCAATGTCACAAGAGCATGCATATTCGTTGTGTGTAGAGAAATTGTTGCAATGTGAAATTCCAATTAGAGCAAAATATTTGCGTGTTTTGTTTTGTGAGCTGACAAGAATACTAAATCATTTACTAAATATCTCTTCTCAAGCACTTGATGTTGGGGCGATGACTCCTCTTTTATGGCTCTTTGAAGAGAGAGAAAAAATACTCGAGTTCTATGAAAGGGCCTCAGGTGCAAGATTTCACGCAGCTTATATAAGGCCAGGTGGACTTGCAGCAGATATCCCAGAAGGTTTGATTGAAGATATTGCAAAATTTATAGAGCAATTTCCAAAGTATATAGATGATGTTGATGAACTTTTAACGGAAAATAGGATATGGAAGCAACGCACTGTAGGAATTAGTGAAATATCAATAAAACAGGCGCTTGATTGGGGCTTTAGTGGACCAATGCTCCGTGCTGCTGGGCTTGCTTGGGATCTGCGAAAAAGCCAGCCATATGAGATATATGATCAGTTAGATTTTGATATACCTATCGGCCAAAATGGTGACTGTTATGACCGTTATTTAGTAAGAATGGCGGAGATTAGGCAATCTATTAGCTTGGTGAAGCAATGCATAGAGAAAATTCCTAAAGGGCCAATAAAAACTGAAGATAGAAAAATTTCTCCACCGCCAAGAGCAGAAATGAAAGAATCTATGGAGGCTATGATTCATCATTTTAAGCTTTATTCAGAAGGATATCATGTGCCAGAAGGTGAGGCATATGTGGCTGTTGAAGCGCCAAAAGGTGAGTTTGGAGTATATATAGTTTCAGATGGTACCAATAGACCTTATAGATGTCGAATAAGAGCACCTGGCTTTGCGCATTTACAGGCCTTAGATTTCATGGCAAAAGGACACATGCTTGCTGACATTGCAGCAATTATCGGTTCACTCGATATAGTCTTTGGTGAGATTGATAGGTAATTATTGTAAAATAGTAACTCAACTAATGGTCAATACATCCTCTATTAAAAACTGCACAAATTCATTGCCATTCCAGTAATTCATAGAGATTTTACCCAAAATGGCTTTAACATTACCCTGCATAATAGCAGAGCCAAGCTCAGTATTTGCACAGCGAAACGCAATAGCTTTGACCATAACATTATCGTCAGCAATAAAACATTTTATATGGTCAACTCCTATAACTTCCGGCTTTCTTATCTTTGCTCCTTGAATGATGAATCTCGGTTCAGGATTGCCAGCTCCAAATGGCTCTAAGCGCTGCAGTTGATTCCAAAGGGATAAGTTTATTGCTTTAGCTGTTACTATACCATCAGCTTTTATGATTTTGTCATTTGTAGAGTTTGCAAATCTTTCAGTAAAGAAATCATGTAGATCACTTATTTTATCTTCCTTAATCGAAAATCCTGCTGCCATACTGTGACCACCACCTTCAATGATTAGGTTGGTAAATTTTGCAGAAAGAACCGCAGCACCAATATCTACCCCAGAAATTGATCTGCAGCTTGCTTTTCCTATTCCATTATTTAAAGATATTACTATCGTTGGTAAGTGAAATTGCTCCTTTAGTCTTGATGCAATTATACCAATTATTCCCTGGTGCCAGTTGCCACTTACCATTATAAAATTTACACCTAATTGTGCAAATTTTCCTGCTTGTGTTGTAGCTTCCAAAATAGCCTCATTTTCTAGCATTTTTCTTGCATTATTTAAATCTATTAATTTTAGCGCGATTGAATGTGCATCATCATCATCGGTGGAAAGCAACCTTGCACCGAGCGATGCTTCTCCAATTCTTCCTCCGGCATTTATACATGGCCCAATACTAAACCCTAATCGCGAAACACTTGGTTTTTCAAGGATTCCCAAAGCGTCAAACAAAACACGTAAGCCAACATTTTTTCTTGCTGACATAACTTTTAATCCTTGTAAAACAAAAGCCCTATTTAGGCCTGTAATCTGCATAACATCACAGACAGTTCCAAGAGCAACCAAATCCAGTAGATCAAATAAATCTGGTTCTTTTTTGTTGGTAAAAAATCCTTGCTCACGTAGGATTCTGTTAAGAGCAACAATTAGCAGAAATGACACTCCAACTGCTGCTAAGTTATTATAAGGAGAGCTCTCATCAAGGCGGTTGGGATTAACAACTGCTACAGCACTTGGTAATTTTTCTGTTCCAAGGTGATGGTCGACAACTATAATATCAAGTCCAAAGACTTTTGCATCTTCTATTGGTTGATATGCAAGCGTACCGCAATCAACAGAAATACATAAATCAATACCATTCTTTTTAAGTTGTAATAAAGCATCTGTGTTCAATCCATAGCCCTCATCAACACGATCTGGAATATAGATTATAGAGCGTGTTCCAATCGCTCTTAGGTACCTATTAATCAATGCTGATGACGTTGCACCATCAACATCGTAATCACCAAATATTGCAATATTCTCATTATTGTTTATTGCTTTTATTATGTGAGAAACAGCTTTATCCATATCAAGGAGGTGAAAGGGATCTGGTAATAGCGATCTGATTAGTGGGTGTAAGAAGTCATGTGCATTTTCTATGTTAACACCACGAGCAACTAATATTCTTGCTAATATTTCTGGCAACTCAAATCTCTGTATAAGAGTAAAAATCTCCCTTTGATCTGCTTCTTGTAACTTCCACAGTGCATTTGTTATGCTGCATTTTTCAATATCAAGTAGCATATTTTTTGTAAATAAAACTACTTTACCAGAACTTTTACGCTTGTTCTATAATTGTGTTAGACTTCTGTGTAACCTAAAGAAAGATATAGGAGAGTGTCACTCGAAAGGAATCACATTTATTTTGACAAAGAGCATCTGTAAAATCTGATACTTCTTCTTGCATAACATGCTCTTTAATTAGTATTATATCTATATTGGCATATAAGTGTGAATATTATATTAGTGTAATTACTTTTTGGTATACATGACAAATTTATGCCTGGAAACAGTTTTTGGTTACTCAAACCTTTTCTACCTTTATTTCATATTCTTTAAAGTATTTTTTGCACTTTCTTTATAAAAACCATAGGTACCAATCGGTTTTTAGCTTAAGAATAAAGGTTAAGTATCTGGAATTCTGGACATAAAATCCTCCTGAAAGATTAGAAAGAAAATGCAGCGCACATACAACAGAATTTGAACACGTGCTGAAGAAGATACACTACGTTTTTTTTTGAAAAATTGACTGAAAAGTCTGCAGACGAAGATAGATTTTTGAGCTCTTAAAATACCTCTACTGTTAGAGTAAGGAAAGCGAGAAGGTTTGTCAAGCAATCTTTATTGGCTGTTGTACTAGAATTCAGTTTTTCGTATAATTTGCTAGAATTTGTGTGAAGAATTTTAAATATGAAAGGCCTATATATTAAAACTTACGGCTGTCAGATGAACGTTTATGACTCCATTTTAATGGAGAATATAGTTAAGCCTTTAGGGTTCAACGTTGTTAGTGATGCAGAACAAGCTGATTTGGTGATATTAAATACTTGTCATATTAGAGAAAAGGCAGCAGAAAAGCTTTACTCAGAGCTTGGAAGAATCCATTCATCACAAAAAAATAAGGAAATGACCATAGTGGTGGCTGGATGTGTAGCGCAAGCAGAGGGAGAAGAAGTGTTCAGAAGGGCTCCTTTTGTTGATATTGTTGTTGGTCCGCAGAGTATTTCTGCTTTACCGGAGTTAATAGTCAAAGCAAGCAGAAGTAAAGGTCATGTAATAAATACTGATTTTCCAGAAGTTGCGAAGTTTGATAAATTGCCAGATGAATGCTATGGCAATAGCCAGGGGTCTTCTGCGTTTCTTGCCATACAAGAAGGTTGTGATAAATTTTGTACGTTTTGTGTGGTACCATATACACGCGGGGCTGAGTATTCACGACCAGTAAATGAAATATTCCGTGAAACATTGAAGTTAGTTGCAAATGGGGCAAGGGAAATCAATTTGCTCGGTCAAAATGTTAATGCTTATCATGGAGAGTGCGAAGGAGAGGTGTGGGATTTAGGAAAATTAATTAGTCACATTGCTAAAATTGAAAAGCTAGAAAGAATCCGCTACACAACTTCTCATCCAAGAGATATGCACGAATCTCTCTACTTGGTACATGCGGAGGAATCAAAACTCATGCCGTTTGTTCACCTACCTGTGCAGTCAGGTTCGAATAAAATATTGCATGCAATGAATAGAAAACACACGGCAGAGGAATATTTGGGAATAATAGACAGATTGCGCAAATTGAAACCTGAAATTGAATTTTCTTCTGATTTTATCGTTGGCTTTCCTGGAGAAACTGAAAAAGATTTTGAAAAAACTATGAAATTAGTAGAAAAAATAAAATATGCTCAGGCTTATAGTTTTAAATATAGCCCAAGGCCAGGAACGCCAGGGGCGGAAAGAAAAGATCAAGTACCAGAAGAGGTTAAAACAGAGCGCCTTCTTCGTTTACAGGAATTAATTAGCAAGCAACAACTTGAATTTAATCAGAGTATGATAGGAAAAACTATTCCTGTTCTATTCAGTGATAAAAAAGGTAAACACCAAAATCAAATTATTGGTAAAAGCCCATACATGCAATCAGTATGCGTTGATGATCCTGACGATAAATACAAAGATAAAATAGTAAATGTAAGGATATTGGAAGCTCGGCAAAATAGTTTGTTGGGATGCGCTGCCTAATTAGAGAAAAGTGCTCCCATGGTCTCGTGTAGTAGCACTTTGTGTGTTTTATAAGCTATCTAGATTTAATCCTTAAAGGACTACAACTCTCTGTTACGTAATCATATGAGACTTGATATAATAGATTTGCGGGATTTTTTTTCTTTTCCCACTGATAGTGTACTTTTTCAACCTTTCCAGAATTATTATATTCATAAGAAAGCGATCTCCAAATAACGCTGCTTTTACTATTATTTTTGTTAGCATCGTGAAATTTCTGATAAGGCCAACTGTTATTGTCTTTATTCATCTTTAACTTAAGTAAATAAGTCTGATTTATTAATATGCTGTATAATAATGTCAACACCTATCAATGTTTATAGAAACAGAGTTTTTGGATTTGTAATTTTCTGGAAAGCTCTATATTCTTTGATTTTATCCAGTTAAAATGAATATGAAGTATTATCCTGATACAAGCAGCAATCCTGATTTTTCATTGCTAGAAAAGGAAATCATAAAATTTTGGCAGGAAAATAAAATTTTTGAGCAGTCAGTCGAGAAACGTTCCAAGGATCATTGTTTTGTATTTTATGATGGGCCTCCGTTTGCAAATGGACTTCCGCATTACGGACACTTGCTTACTGGTTTTATAAAAGATGCATTTGCAAGATATCAAACTATGCTGCAAAAAAGGGTTGAACGCAGATTTGGTTGGGATTGCCATGGGCTACCGGCTGAGATGGGCGCGGAAAAGGAACTTAGAATATCTGGTAGAACTGAGATAGAGAAATTTGGCATTGAAAAATTCAATAATCATTGCCGTACTTCTGTGATGAAATTTTCATCAGAATGGGAGAAGTATGTAAATAGACAAGCAAGATGGGTAGATTTTCACAATGACTATAAGACTATGGATAAGTCATTCATGGAGTCGGTCATGTGGGCATTTAAGCAGCTTTATGATAAAGGTCTGGTGTATGAATCAATACGCGTTGTTCCCTATAGCTGGGCGTGCGAAACTCCACTCTCTAATTTTGAAACAAGGCTTGATAATGCATATAGAGAAAAAATTAGCAAAGCTGTAACTGTTGCTTTTGAACTTTTAGAAAATCCAAAGCAATTTAAACAAAAATGTAGATTACTTGCTTGGACTACAACGCCTTGGACGTTGCCGAGCAATCTTGCACTGGCAGTAGGGGAGGATATTGAGTATTGTATGGTGTTAGTAAATGGTGAAGTCTGCATCTTTGCTGAAAGTTATTTAGAGAAATTTGTCAGCCACTGTGAACAAAGCAATATTCAATATGAAAACTGTAATACAAAACTTAAAGCGAGTGATCTTGCAGGTCTTTCCTATAAACCACTGTTTGATTACTTTAAAGATACAAAGAATGCGTTCCGTGTTTTCATTGCTGATTATGTTACAGGAGAAGATGGTACTGGTGTTGTGCACACTGCTCCTGGATTTGGTGAAGAAGATTTTTACCTTTGCCAAAGCCATGATATTCGAGCTGTTTGTCCAGTTGATAACGCTGGAAAATTTACTACTGAAGTTTCAGATTTGGCAGGAGTTCATGTTTTTGATGCCAATGATACAGTAATCAAGAAATTAAAAAGGCAGGGGAGCTGGTTTAAAACTGAGCAATATATTCACAATTATCCACACTGCTGGAGAACTGACACTCCTTTAATCTACCGCACTATGCCTTCTTGGTATGTTGCTGTGACAAAGTTTAAGGGAAGAATGACAGAGCTAAATAAGAGAGTTAATTGGATGCCAAATCATATAAGAGATGGTCAATTTGGAAAATGGCTTGAAGGAGCGCACGACTGGTCTATTTCACGCAATCGATTCTGGGGTACTCCAATTCCTGTGTGGAAATCAGACGATGCAAAATATCCAAGAGTGGATGTGTATGGCTCAATAGCAGAACTAGAGCGAGACTTTAATGTTAAGATAGATGACTTGCACAGACCGTTTATCGATACTTTGACGAGACCAAATCCTGATGATCCAACAGGAAAATCAGTTATGCGTCGTGTGCCTGATGTGTTTGATTGTTGGTTTGAGTCTGGCTCGATGCCGTTCGCGCAAGTTCACTATCCGTTTGAAAATAAAGAATGGTTCGAGAAAAATTTCCCTGCGGATTTTATCACTGAATATATAGCACAAACAAGAGGATGGTTCTATACGCTTTTTGTGCTTTCCACTGCTTTATTTGACAGTGAGCCATTTAAGAACTGCATATGCCACGGTGTGGTTCTTGATGTGAAAGGGCAGAAATTATCCAAACGTCTGAATAATTATGCGGACCCAATGGAAGTGTTTGACAAATATGGTTCTGATGCGCTGCGTTTTCTTATGCTGTCTGGTTCCATTGTCTGCGGTGGTAATTTACTACTCGACAAAGAAGGAAATTTAGTGCGTGATGTTCTGAAAAACGTAATAAAACCTATTTGGAACAGTTATCACTTTTTTACTATGTATGCAAATGCAGATGGAATTAAAGCTGAGATTTGTAGGCATTATCAGAATACTATTGATTGCTACATGATTTCAAAATGTTTTGAAGCTGTGGAAGGTATGCGAGCTTCTATGAACAACTATAACTCTCAGGAAGCTTGCAAAATCTTGACAGATTTTTTTGAAGTGCTAAATAATTGGTATATTCGTCGCAGTCGCGAGCGTTTTTGGAAAAGTGACTTAGATCAAGATAAAACCGACGCTTATAATGTTCTGTACACAGTTTTTTATTACATGCTTCGAGCTGCAGCTCCTTTGTTGCCACTCATAACAGAGACTATATGGCAAGGGCTTCAGTACAAAGAAACATCTGTTCATTTGGCTGATTTTCCACAATCAGATAGATATGACAGTGAACTCATTGCCAAGATGGATTTGGTAAGAGAGATATGTAACTCTGCATTATCCATCAGAAATACGTTTAACATGCGCATCAGGCAGCCACTTGGCAGTATGACCATTTATCATAGGTCTTCCTGCGATTTCCTTGAAAATGAATATCAAGAGATAATAAGAGATGAGGTGAATGTAAAAGAACTAGAAATAGTAAGTGAGTTGAAAGAAGTTGCGTCACTAGAGCTAAAACTAAATTTTCCGCTACTTGGTAAGAAGGTTGCAGATAAAATCAAGAAACTAGTTCAATATGTCAAAGAAGAAAAGTGGAAGCAAATTGAGAATGAGCAAATATTTCTGGGGGATGAAACAGAGAACTATACTATAGAAAAAGGTGAATATGAACTATTGTTAAAAGCAAACAGTGAATATTCTTCTGTATTTGATAACAATAAAGGGATTGTTATTCTGAGCACTGAGCTCGATGATGAACTAATTCTAGAAGGGCTTGCGAGAGATGTTGTGAGGCTTATTCAAGAAACTAGAAAACAAGCTGATTTTCATATATCAGATAGAATCAGAGTAATAATTAAAGCAGAAGATGAAAAAATTAAGGAAGCAATAAATACATGGGTTGAATATATAAAAGATCAGACCCTTGCCTTATCTTTGGACACTAATAAAGAGATTGAGGCCGATTTCTATTCTAAGGAATACCAAGGTTTGACAGTTGGTATTAAGTTAATAAAGTTGCAAAGTTAGTAATGTTTATGCTATACTTAAATTGCTTTAAGTAGGGTGGTGATATGAATCAAGTTGTTGCAGATGGTCATAGAGAAGTTATTGATTTAAATAACAACAGTGATGGTTCAGGTAAAGTAGAATCTATTTCCAATGTTGCTTTGGAAGAGGAAGAAGAGTTTTTTGATGCTATGGAAGATGTTTCTAATGTAGAAGAAGGGAATGATTTAGGTCTTGCTAATTCAGAAGAGGAAGAAGAGTTTTTTGATGCTGTAAGTAAGCAGAATTGGTTAATTAAACAAATAGCTGCTTTTAATGTTCCACTCAGTATATTTCATTATAAAGATTATAATTCTGAGTTTTTTACTTCCTGGTATAATATGTCAAGTGAAATATTTAAGGAAATAAACAGAGCTTGTCCAGAGAAGAAAATATTAAATTTAGCTCTGTCAGTTTTAATGCTCCCTTATATTGCTTTTACTGCGCTGGGGTTAGTCATATACAGTAGATTTAAAGCAAATAGCAAGACACAAGAAGGTGTAGTGGAAGATAAGACAAAAAAGAGTGAAACAGGTGTGCCAAAAAGATTGGCATATGGCGCTCTTGCTGCAATGGCAATTTTTGTTAATGTGACTGTGCTTGTAGCCTTAATCGTTCCTGCAACAGTTGCTTTGGCTACTTTTTATCTTTTAAATAGAGAGTTAGTCCATTCTTTAGTTACTGTTCTTAAAATAAGTACGGGGCAGTATTCTAATAAGCACCAAAATATAGAGGTATCTTTTCATGAAATGGAGGTTTCTGAGTCAAGCATTGCATATGATATGGAAATAAAGTTTCCACCACAATTTAAACAATTACTTAAAGATTTATGCGAGAATGAAGATAATAAGTGGTTTAATGTGACACGAGATTCAGAGCATAATACCATACTAAAATTGTCAACTAACATCAATTTAAAAAATGGTCTTAAGCCCTTACATAGTGAAATCAAGAATGTGCTTGCAACTTCGATTCAAGAATGCGCAAGAACTATGGGAAAGCTGGTGAGTCCAAAAAAGAAAGATACACATGATAAACTGAAGGAATTGTTGAACGAATTCAGGCTGAAAGTTGTAGATAGTATAGGCCATCAATTGACAACTCATTTGATAGAAAATGCTTATCAAGTTGCCTTCATACAAGCAATTAAGTTTCAGCAAAATAGACGGGGAGAAGATTTTTCACTGGAGGATGAGCTAAAAAATACTTTAGTGAAACAGAAATTAGAAAGTCAAGGTAAGGAATTACCAAATGAGAAAGAGATGATAATAAAAGATCTGAGAGAAGCAGGAGCAAAAGTACCAGATATCTTAGAAGATAGTGAATTTCCTGTATTTAAAGCAGAATGGGAACGGCTTAAAGAAGAAGGGAAAATAGCTAAGAGGACAATTATTGATGTTTATGAGGATATAAATCCTGAAAAAACAGAAGAAGCTCTAAATAATGCTAAAAAAGGAATTGAGGATTTAAAGAAAAAAGGAGAAGAAAGATATACTAAGATACATAAAGAACTGAAAAAAGTATATGATGAAGAAAAAAATAACTTCACAAACGATAATTTAAAAAAGAAATTAAAAGATTTTTTAGAAGAGGAGGGACCAGATGGGATACACGAAAAATTGGAAAAAATATTTAAGGATATAAAAGAGAATAACTCAACATATGGTGTTTTAGAAAGCAAATTAAGAGGTTTTTTAAAAGAAGCAGGAGAAGATAAGGGACATGCAAAATTGAAAGGAATATACGAGATTATAAAAAAGAATAGCTTAGCGGAGGATAATTTAAGAAGAAGATTAGAAGGTCTTTTTAAGTTCGAATATGGTAATCAAGAAGTTAAGCGAAGACTAGTAAAATCAGTAATGAGAAAAGCAAAGGGTGAGTTAAGCCTGTTAGGAATATTAAGCTTAATAGACCAGTTTCGAGATTTAGAAGAGGAGATAAAAGGTCCTTTGAATGGGGAAAGTTTAGAAGAAGCTTCAGGTAAAGTGAATGATTTTATAGCAAAGATGTATTTAGAAATAACGAAATGTAAAATGCAAAATTTATTTAAAGGTCAAGCAAAGGGTATAGAGAATTCATGTAAGTTATTAGAAAGGGAGGCACCAGATCTAGTAGAAAAGATTAATTCACATCGAGTGAGAATTGAAAAATACTTAAAAAGACCTGAAAAACCTATGCTATTGAGAAAAATAATAGAAGGGAGTAAGGATTTAAATAAGTACTTAAAAGATGAGCAAGAGAGAAGAGGAGAAAAGCATCCAAATACAAAGCTAGTACAGAAGCACTTAGAAAATAACAAAGAAATTCTAAAAACATTAGAACAGTTGAAATTGGAAGAAAAAGGATTATTGATAAATGAAAAAACAATAAATGATTATAGAGAAGAACTAGAATCTCGTGAAAAAATAAAATTTGCAATAATAGAAGATGATTTACTGAAGGCGTTCGAGCATGAAACTTTTAACGAAGAAGCAATTAAGAAATTATTAGAGAGAGCAGAACTTGAGTACTATTTTGCAGAAAAGTGCATAAAAAGTCCTGTGATTAAGACAAAAGACAATATCAAACATTTTTGTCAAGATTTATTGTCTCCTTTAATAAATAGGTTGGTGGAAAATATAGTAAATAATGTACCAAAAAGTGATAAGAGTTCATGGCTGCAGCCTATAAAAGCTATTAGGACAGGCTTGGGATATATTCAAACAGGTCTTGCCGTTGCAATGCGTGGGGATAAGAGCACAGAAGGGAAAGCATTGAGTGTGGCACATGATACTCATAAGGAAGTAGAGACATTTCTTCAACATTTTCAATCAAGTTATGAGGAAGTAGGAGTTTTTTTGGGTAATTTATTTTCTGATGATGGAACGACATTTAAAAATGATGTATGGCCTAAAGTAGAAGAGCATTTGCATGGAATGTGGGATAGGTTTTTCAAGGATATTGAATTCAAGATAGGGAATAAATTGGATGAAGTAAACGTGACACAGCAAAATCAGGAAACGGCGATTACGGCTTAATGATGAGCTCTCAAAGTTCCTTCAGTATTTTCACACACTAAGTTGACTATCATATTTGATTCTTTTTGGATTTCCTCTTCAGTTAAAGTGTGAGTTGGAGAGCAGAAAGTAACTGAAAATGCTATAGACATCTTATTCGATTCTATATTGTTTCCATGATATACATCAAATATCAAAACTTCTGTGATGAGCTCTGAGCTTTTTTTCACCATATTGATTATACTGCCTGCTGCTACATCTTTATTTACAATAAATGCAAAGTCGCGTTTTACACTTTGATATTTATAATCGATAAATTTTTTTCTACTTATAGGTAAATTTTCGATATTTTCTAATATCAACTCAAAGCCTACAATTTTTTGTTTGATGTTAAAAAAATCCAATATACTCGGATGCAATTCTCCAAAATAACCAACTATTTTACTTCTAAAAGATAAGGAGCCTGATTTTCCTGGGTGATAATATTCTTTTTCTGCTCTCTCTATTGCTAAATTATCACAATTGACATTAAAAAGTTCCAAAGCTGTTATGAGGTCAGCCTTTGCGTCAAAAATATCTATTTTTCTATCAGTGTTATAGTGGTTTTTCGGCGAATTATTTCCTGATCTAATTCCACTTAAAACGTACTTAGACTGAGCCTCACCATTATAAATTGGTCCAATTTCAAAAATTGCGAGATCAGATATCCCGTGAGCAATATTATCTGCAGTGACTTGCAACAAATTTGGTATGACACTTGGCCTCATTATATTGAAGTTATTATTAAATGGATTATCGATAATGAATAACTTATTCAAGTAACCAAACTTTTCAGCTATTGATTCACTCATAAAAGACCAAGTTATCACTTCATGAAATCCTCTGCTTGTCATTAAAATGCGCAAATCATCTTGTGTCTCTTCTTCTACTGTAACGTCTTCTGCTAGTTGCTCTTCCTTTATTTTATCATAGCCGTATATTCTTACTACCTCTTCAACTAGGTCAGCAGGTATGGTTATGTCTGGTCTCCAGCTTGGTACATGTACGCTCCAATTATTTTCAGTTCTTTTATCAATACTAAACCCTAATTTTGTTAAAATATTGAGTACTTCATCAGGTGATGCAGATACACTTCCAAGTTTGTTTGCATTCTGATAATCAAAATTTATCTTGGTATCAGCCTTATTCAGATTACCAGCAGACACTACACTTGACACTTCTCCACCACATAAATCCAAAATCATTTTGGCTGCAAGATTGAGTCCATCAAGGGTAAATTCAGAGTCAATTGAACGTGCAAATCTGTAACTTGAGTCTGTGGAGATGCCTAGCTGCCTTGAAGATTTAGTAATAGAGATAGGGTCAAACCAAGCAGACTCTAAAAAGATATCAGTAGTCTCAAGAGAGCATTCACTGTACTTACTGCCCATAATTCCAGCAATTGCATGAACATTTTTATCATCAGAAATAACGCTTATGTCTTTGTTTAATAAGTACTCTTTATCATTTAAACCAATAAATTTTTCTTCGTCATTTGCTTTGCGTACTATGAGCTCTCCTTCTATTTTTTTTGCATCATACGCGTGCATCGGGCGCCCGAAAGATATCATAATGTAATTAGTAATATCAACTATTGCAGAAATGGAGCGCATTCCTATCGATTCCAATTTATCTTTTAACCATTTTGGGCTCTCTCTATTTTTTACATTGGTGATGTATATTCCACTAATAAAGCTCTCCCCGTCAGTAATTTTGACGTTTACTGGTGAATTTATAGAGCAGGCAAGTTGTGGAACGCTTAAAGTCTTGAGTATCCCAATTCCAGTTGCTGCTAAATCTCGAGCTATTCCATATACGCCTAAGCAATCTCCACGGTTTGGAGTGATGTTTATGTCAATTACAGGATCGCAATTGAAAAATTTATCTCCTGTTTTATAATCATCAGAAAGCTCGATTATTCCTTCACTTTCATCTTGAGTCAGCGAAAGCTCAGAGGCAGAGCAGAGCATTCCTTCACTTAGCACTCCTCTTATTTTTGTAGGCTTAATTGTAAAGTTGCTTTCTGGCAATGTGCTACCAAGAGATGCAAGTACAGTCTTCATGTCTTCTTTAACATTTTTTGCTCCGCAGACTATCTGCAGAACTTTACTTCCATCATTTACTTTACATAATTTTAATTTATCAGCATTTGGATGAGGTGCGACTTCTAATACTTCTGCAACAACAAACCCGGCCAATCTGGAATTGTCGATCACATTCTCTACTTCCAACCCTATGTGAGTTAATTTATCAGTAATTTCCTCTAAACTAGCATTGGTTTCTAAGTACTCTAGTAACCAAGATAATGTGAACTTCATTTATTTAACAGAAAATAAAAAAGTTATTGTAATGTAAAATATAATGATTTTAAAGCTTGTTGTAGTGAGTAGCTTCTCTAATTGTAAAAAACGAAGGAGAAGCCTACTCTTTCTACAAAGAAAGAATTTTCTTTATATCACCTTTGCAGTCCATTTCCATGCAGAGTTGAATGTTCATATTGTGATCATCTATATGGAAATTATAAATGTAAGCATCACCAGTGAAATTTCCTATAACATCATGGCTTTCATTTAGCATTTCACCTGCCATGTGGAAAAGACCAGTGTCTGAGTTAGAAGAATAATCTGTAAACTTGATGTACCCGTTACCACATTCCTGTTCTAAATTTAAAGGTGGATTAGTAAAATCTATTTCGTTCATAATTGCCTCATATTAAAACTAAATTATAGTTAAAATAAGATGTTAAGTCAAGAATTTAGAATAAGATTGGTAGCTGACTATAATTTGCATTTTAATTGTATATTTTGTTAATATGTTAATAATACAGAGCTCCTTATCTTAATTCTTGACTTTATTCTATAAAATTTATACTTTATTTACTGCTGCAGTTTAAGTATACAGGGTCAAAATGGCGTTAAATCCGCTAGAACAATTTAAAGTATATACAATAATAGAACTACCAAAATTATTTGGGTATGACATAAACTTTACCAACTCATCTCTTTTTATGATGATCTCGGTGATATTAATGGTACTGTTTTTGCTCCTTGGAATAAGAAAAGGTGCAGTAATACCAGGATATTTGCAAGCTGCAGTTGAATATGTATATGATTTTGTTGTTTCAATAATAGAAAGTAACACTGGAAGCAAAGGTTTGGAGCACATTCCTTTGATATTTACAGTATTTATTTTCATTTTATCGTGTAATTTAGTTGGTGTTCTTCCTTATAGTTTCACAGTTACAAGTCATGTGATAGTTACCTTCGCTTTATCAATGGTGGTTTTTACTTATATAACGATTGTTGGGTTTAAAGAAAGAGGAGTAGAATTTTTACGCATATTGCTACCAAAAGGAACTCCTTCGTGGCTTGCACCTATAATCATCATTATTAAATTATTTGCTTATTTAGTAAGACCGATTAGTTTATCAATAAGGCTTGCAGCAAATATGATTGCGGGTCATACAATCATCAAAGTGATAGCAGGATTCGTCATAAATATGAACATATTTTTTACACCTGCACCTTTTTTGTTTATAATTGCACTAATAGGATTTGAAGTATTTGTTGCAGTTTTGCAAGCTTATATATTTACTATATTAACATGTGTATATTTGTCAGATGCAGTAAAGTAATTGACTTCCTTGCAGAATATTTTACAATTATATTATAAAGAAATAGTTAAAGGTAATATATGGATTTAGTGGCTTTAAAATTTATAGCAATTGGTTTGGCTGTATTTGGAATGCTCGGTGCTGGTTTAGGTATAGCTAATATCTTCTCTGCTATGTTAAATGGGATTGCGAGAAATCCTGAGTCAGAAGGTAAAATGAAAAGTTACGTTTATATTGGTGCTGCCATGGTTGAAATCATGGGGTTGCTTGCGTTTGTACTTGCAATGTTATTAATATTTGCTGCTTAACAGATGCCACAGCTTGATGTTTCAACTTTCTCTTCTCAAATTTTTTGGTTTTTAATTTTTTTCTCTTCACTTTTTTTTGTAGTGAGTTGTTTGTTTTTACCGAAGTTAGATGAAATAATAAGCACTAGAAGTAAAGAAGTGTTAGATTCATTTAATAGTTCTATTCACCTTTTAAGACTTACAGAAGAGCAAATTGCCAAGTATAATGCAGCTTTAAATCAAGCTAGAGTACGGGCAAAAAAAATCATAGATGATGCATTTGCTCAAGTAGAAGAAATGAGAGCGAATGTTAAGGATATATTGGAAGAGGAAGACAAGAAGATGATTAAACTTGTTGAAGAAAAGGTAGTACAATTTAAATCTAAGTATATTAGTGAATTAAAACAAATGGCTACTAGTATTGCTTTGATTTACTATACTAAGTTAACTAATTCTGAGATTGAAGAGGAATTTGTTGCTGACTTGGTGTCAAAAGAATTTTAGGGTTTTTATGTCTACATTACTAGTTATAAGCCTTGCTTTTTTAGTAGGTTTTATCCTCTCATATAAATTGCTAAGGAAGGTAATAAAAAACGCGCTTAACAATAAACGTAACAAAAGCAAGTTTTCAAGTGAAGAAACTGAAAAATTCAGAAAAGATATGTTGGAGTATTACAAAAAATCTTCTGAAAAATACAAAAAATTAGATGCAGAAGTTAACAAAATGATGAATGAAGCACTTGATAAGGCTAATAGTATTATTAAGCATAATAGACAGCAACTCGATCAAACGTTAGATGAAAATGCCCATTCTAATTTGAAGAAAGTTACTGACCAAGTTGAAAAAGCTCTTGGGGATTTACAAGCTAACACAGCGAGTATAGCTGCTGATGCTGTAAAAAAAATAATGCATGAACGTAAAGATGATAAGCGTAGTAGTGAGGTTATATCTTCGTTTTCACGTGACTTGAGCAAAAAGTTGCATTAAGTTTAATGCCTGTACTTCAAACTGATAATGTAGAAAAAATTAAATTTGATTCTAGTTTATGCAAAGAACAAGAGAAACTTTTCTACTATAGGTTTAATATAATTCCTTGGCAAAAATTAAATGATACTACTTTTTTTATGGTTGAAGACATAAGCCAAGATATCAACCTTTGGGTCGAATCTCATTACGGTATTGAATATGTATTGATAAAAGTAGATAGCAAACAGATTTTAAATCTTCTTAACTCACACTTTGGTATTTCAGAATTCGCAAGTAACTACTTATATTATAAGAATCCTAATTTTTCAGCTAAAAGCATTAGGCTCAGTTCAATCTTTTTTTCCTCTTTCTTTGTTATGATTTCGACTTTAACACTGACAAAAAAATATGCATATTTTGCTTTAGTGTTGATATTTATAATCGGATGTTCTAGTTCTTTATTCAAATTTGTAACTAAAATTTTTGGCTTGCGTAAAATTTCTAACCAAAAAGCAGATTATGATAAGATGAATGAACCTATATATACTATTTTATTGCCTGCTTTTAAAGAGAATGCGGTTATAAAGCAATTGATTAAGAGCATTGAAAGTTTGGATTATCCAAAATCAAAATTAGATGTAAAGCTTGTGATAGAGAGCGATGATCAAGAAATGTTGGCAGCTATAGAAAAATGCACTTTACCACAGTATTTTGAAGTAATAAAAGTGCCTCATTCTCTGCCTAGAACAAAAGCTAAGTCATGCAATTATGCTATGAGCTTTGCTAGAGGAAAGTATGTGGTAATATATGATGCAGATGACAAGCCAGATCCGTTGCAGTTAAAAAAAGCACTAATTGAATTTAATAAGGGCGACGAAAAGTTGGCTTGTGTACAGGCGAAATTAAATTACTATAACTTTGGTTGCAATTTTCTTACAAAATTCTTTTCTCTCGAGTATATGAACTGGTTTCAATATTTTTTGCCTGGATTTCAAAAAATGAACATGCCAATACCTTTGGGTGGTAGCAGTAACCATTTTTCAGTGGAAATTTTAAAGAAAGTGCTTTTTTGGGATGCTTACAATGTCACTGAAGACGCTGACCTTGGTTTGAGACTTGCGCAAATGGGATATAAAACCAGGATTATTGATTCAGAAACATTGGAAGAATCACCAACTACTGTGTTTGCTTGGATCAAACAAAGAGCACGCTGGATTAAAGGTTATATGCAAACTTATATCGTTCATTTAAAAAATATAAAATTACTTTTTAAGCACACTGGGCTTAAGGGAGTTTTGCTATTAAACCTTTTTGTTGGTTCCTCAGCTTTTATATTTTTCACGACTCCTTTTTTGTTACTTTCATTGGTGCTGACTCAAATTTTGAATGAATTATTCTTATATTATTTTATAATAGTATACGGTATTAACTTGATTTTTTTGATAATAGCTATCAGACAACAAAAAATGCCTTTTTATTTTTATATAGTATCAATATTTTTTCCCGTCTATAGTCTACTACATAGCGTTGCAGCTTTTCTCGCTTTGTGGGAATTTGTTATTCACCCTCAGCAATGGAATAAAACTCAGCATGGATTATGGAAGCAAAACCTGTAGCTATTTGGCTTTTTCTCTGCTCTCTCATGGTGATTTGCATGGTGGGAATTGGTGGATTTACCAGACTTTCAAAAGCAGGATTGTCAATCACGGAATGGAAACCAATTACCGGAACATTGCCACCGCTGAGTGAACAAGACTGGCTAAAAGAAAAATCAAAATATGAAGCTACACCTGAATATAAAGCATTTAATTATGGTATGAGTATGGAAGAGTTTCGCACCATATACTTAATAGAATATGTGCACAGGTTAATTGCAAGGCTGACAGGTTTAGTTTTTATTTTACCGTTTATATACTTTACACTAAAAAAAAGAATACCTAAAAATGCAGTAATAAGGTTATCTACAGCACTATTATTTGGAATTTTACAAGCTTTTGCTGGTTGGTATATGGTAAAAAGCGGTTTGGTAGTCAATCCTCATGTTAGTCACTATAAGCTCGCACTTCACTTACTGCTTGCGTTGGTTATCTTTGCATTATTGTCATATCAATTTTTTGATTACCAAATCAAACCAAGGCAAACTAAACTTAAGGTTAGTACATGTTACATATGGATAATTTTAATCCTAGTGACAGTACAAATAATCTTCGGTGCATTTGTTGCAGGGCTAAATGCTGGTTTAATTTACAATACCTTTCCACTGATGGATGGACAAATTGTTCCAGAAGATTTATTTTACTTACAGCCTGCTTGGCTAAATATCTTTGAAAATAGAGTAACAGTGCAATTCATACACCGGGCATTGGCATTGCTGATATTAGTTCTGACAGCAATACTCACAATAAAAAATGCTAGTGTAAAACCAGCATATATTATGCTACTCTCCGTCATTATTCAGGTAATTTTAGGAGTAGTCACTTTGTTGCTGCATATACCAATGGCCATTGCCATAGCCCATCAAATGTTTTCATTTATCTTATTTGGGTCAGGTTTATATTTCTTGTGTTATTTAAGAAACCAGATCTAATACCAAATCACCAGCATGTATATTTTTTCCTTCTTTAACAGGGATATTTTTTATCACCATTTCTGATTCAGCACATATTATATTTTCCATTTTCATTGCCTCTACAACAAATAGAGGTTGTCCTACCTCTACCTGATCTCCAGCATTGACGTGTAATTTAACCAATAAACCGGATATTGGAGATTTTACAGCGTCTACTGAAATCCCTTCTGTTTTGTTGTTTAGCATTAATTTGCTTAGTTCAGCTACATGAGGTTTCAATACACAACATTTAGCTTTCATACCTGCGTGTCTTATAAAGTATTTGCTGCCTTGCCTTTCTATTTTAAGTGCTATATTGGTATCATCATTAATTGTGATATATAGTAATCTGTAACTTGATTTCCACTTACCCACCACGGAGTATTTATTGTGGTTATATACTGTTGTTAATGTGTTATCTTGATATTTTGCATTTACGGAGTACTCATTATCGTCTATTTTCACTATGAATGCTTCATCTATTGACTTACTGTAATACTTTCCCTCATTTTCTAAATGAACATACAGTGCAGCAAAAATAAATATTTTAATATATTCCTCTGTGATAAAATCGCCTTGAAACCCACTGGGATAATGGTCTGGAATGAATCTTGTGTGGAGTTTTGCTGCAATAAAGTTTGGATGATGGAAAATGGATTCTAGAAATTCTATATTATTTGTTACTCCTTCTATATAACATTCAGACAATGCTTTTTGCATTCTGCTGATTGCTTCTATTCTATCTTTTCCATAGGTTATAATTTTTGCAATCATTGAGTCGTAGAACATGCTGATTTCTGAACCGCTAGCTACTCCATCATCTATTCTTACATCATCTGGTTTGTCGTAATATTTGATTCTTCCGCTGGAAGGAAAAAATTTCTTTGATGGGTCTTCAGCACAAATTCTACTTTCTATTGCAGAACCAGTAAGTTTAATATCATCCTGATTGAATCTCAATTTTTCTCCACAGGAAGTTCTAATCATTTCTTCTACTATGTCTATTCCAGTTATAAATTCTGTTACTGGATGCTCAACTTGTAATCTCGTATTTACCTCAAGAAAATAGAAGTTTTGGTCTTTATCTACAACAAACTCGACAGTACCTGCTGAAAAATAACCAACTTGCTTTGCCAAAGAAACACATTGGGCATACATTTTTTGTCTTACTTCTTCACTAATAAATGGACTTGGAGTTTCTTCCATTATTTTCTGGTTATTCCTTTGTATCGAGCATTCCCTCTCTCCAAGACACACTATATTGCCATATTTATCTGCTATGATTTGTATTTCAATGTGTCTTGGCAGCTCTATATATTTCTCTATAAAAATACTGCCATCTTTAAAACTTTTCTCTGCTTCATTTGTTGCTGATGTAAATGCTAGTTCAATTTCTTTTTTGGAATATACAATTCGCATTCCTTTGCCACCACCACCTGATGCAGCTTTGAGCATAACGGGAAAACCAATCTCTTCAGCAACGATGGCTGCGTGGGCAGCATCTTCGATCTTACCCATATATCCTGGCACTACATTTACTCCAGCCTTTCTTGCCTCTTCTTTTGCTGTTATTTTATTGGCTGTAACTTCTATTGTTTCTGCACTTGGACCAATGAAATCTATGTTATGTTTTTCCAGAGCACGGGGAAAATCTGGATTTTCTGCTAAAAACCCATAGCCAGGATGAACCGCTTCAGCACCTGTTTCAACTGCCACCTCGCATATTTTTTCAATATTTAAATAACTCAGGCAAGAAGGTGAAGGACCAATGTACTTCGACTCATCTGCTTGCCTTACATGCACAGAATTTACATCTGCATCTGAATATACGCATACACAAGATATACCCATCTTGCGCGCAGTTTTGATTATCCTGCAAGCAATCTCTCCTCTATTTGCTATTAAAATTTTACTATACTTCTTTCTTATCATCTTATCAGTATACTTTCTTAAGTTAAGAAAGTAAATTTCTATATTATTCCTTGCAAGTACTTCATGTTGGGGCTAAACCACCCTCTAAAAGTTGCATAACATTAGGATCTGTCACTATAGTACTTTCGTTATAGAGGCCATATACCTCGTTACATGCCTTAAATAACAGATATGAAGACCCTCCAGAAGCTATTGTCGCTATTGAAGCCAACGCAAGAGACTGAGAAACCGAAAATAGAAGATACAAAGATACACACATAGCGATAGCACACACTATAGCCCCTGCTATATATAAGCATAGATGAAACTTCTTATTACATATAAAGCCACATTTTATATCTGCAATTTGCTTAACTTCTTTCCGCTCTGCAGGGTCCAAGAAATAAAGGGGTGATACTGCCTTCTTCCCTTCATCCTTAATATAGCTTTTATCGAGGAGTGCTTCCTTAATATATTTCTTGTTATTCTTAAATTCCTTTTCTAATCTTTTTACTTTTTCCCAATCTTTAGCTTCTTTTGCTTTTTCAACCTCACTCCTGGTACTTTCTTCTAAATCCTTTATGATCTTCTGTAACGCAGATAATAGAAACCCTTTACTTGCTGCTATATGAAATGGGTTTCCATTTTCATCAATTCTATGCTTAGCTACACAAGCAACTCTTTTCTTGCAAGCTTCAATAAATTTATTTTCATCCTCTTTTGTTACAACTCCTCTTGCAATTTCAAATAAATTATCCATATATACACCTCACTGCATTCACTAATATTAAATTATACAATGCAGTTTGTTAAAAATAAATGTAAATTGATCTTTCAAATTTACTATAGTTCCACGTTGTTGCAAGTGCAAATTTTAGTTATCATCGGTTACGTTATCACAATAGACAAATATGCCAGGTATAGTCACTAGATTCGCTCCATCACCAACAGGATTTTTACATATTGGAGGAGCTCGTACTGCGTTATTTAATTGGCTCTATGCAAAGCGTCATGGTGGGGAGTTTTTGCTAAGGATTGAAGACACTGACAGAAAACGTTCAACACAAGAAGCAATTGATGCAATAATGGATGGGCTAAAATGGCTTGGAATAAACTATGATGGAGAAATAATATACCAATCGAGAAGAATAGCTAGACATATTGAAGTTGCAAATCTTTTAGTTGAAAAGGGTAGGGCGTATCACTGTTACTGCCCCGAGAATGAAATTGCAGAAAAGAAGGCAAGAGCAAGGGAAGAAGGAAAAATATATAAGCATAAGTGTACTCATTCGACATCAAGCGCAAACCCTGTTGTCCGTTTCAAAGTGCCAGACTCAGAAGATATTGTTGTTGACGATAAAATATACGGCCAAGTTACAATAAGTAGCGATCAGCTTGATGACATAGTAATCTTGCGCTCTGACAATACTCCAACATATATTTTTGCTGTAGTGGTTGATGACCATGATGCTGGAATAACCGATATTATACGTGGCTCTGATCATCTCACTAATACCTTCAAACAATTACTGATATATCAGGCTCTTGATTTTGATGTTCCACGCTTTGCACATGTACCGCTAATTCATGGAGAAGACGGGAATAAGCTATCTAAAAGGCATGGGGCTACAAGTGTTTGCGATTATGAAAAGATGGGAATATTGCCACAGGCAATGCGTAATTACTTGCTAAGACTTGGCTGGAGTCATGGCAACGATGAGATTATTAGCGATGAGCAAGCAATAGAGTGGTTTAATTTAGAAAGCATCGGTCGCTCACCTGCACGGCTCGATTTCAAAAAACTGGAGCATTTGAATAACCACTATATTAGTAATATGAGCAATGAAGATATTCTGACTCTAATGCTTAGAGAAAATACTCTAACTGACAAAAAAAAGGGCTATTTACTGCAGGGACTGACAGAGCTGAAAAAAAGAGCAAACTATCTGACCGAATTATTGGATTTAGCAAAATTTTATATTCAAGTTGATTTGAGTGAAGAAGCTCAGCAAATTGTCAAATCTAACCTCGATGTAATTAAGTTACTTGCATCATTTCTTTCGAGTGTAGGTAGTGAAGATTGGAATAAGAATTTTTTATCTTCTCAGATTAAGGAATTTTCAAAATTACATAATATAAAAATGAGCGATATATACCACTCATTACGCGCCCCAATAACTGGAATAATGGATGCGCCTGGAATCATCGATATCATGGTAATTCTTGGTAAAGATGAGTGTATAAAAAGATTGCGAGCAGTTTAAATAAAAAATTACTTGACAGACTCTAGTAGCTTCATTATAGTGGAGAATGAAGATTTTTTAGGATCCAAAATCTATCTTCACCTGCAGGTTTTTTCACCAAATAATCAAATTTCAGCAAAAAATATATAAGTTTATTTTTGCTAGCTCTTTATTCATATAGGAGGGTTTATGTCTAGAATTCCTGATACTTGACTTTTATTTTTAAGTTAAAAAAACAATTGGCGCCTATGGTTTTCACATTAAATCATTTTAAATTGTTAAAGTTAATACGGGCTTTTTTTGCCTTTTTTTATTGGTATTTTTTTCATATTTTATTATATCATTATACTGTGGTACCATATAGACTTCAGTTTCATGATAAGGGGAGCAGGCTCCGTCTCAGCTATGGAATTAAAAAATGACTATGCATAAGATCTAATGGTGTGTCTAATCTATAGATAATTTTTTGTATTGCTAAGTTAATATTTTACATATCTGTTCAGTAAAGTGGCAAAAAAGACAACTAAATGAGTATCATGAAAGTAGCTTACACGTAGCTGTAGGAATATTCATTTTTTAAGGTAAATTACACAGCAAATATTGTCATTCAAGTACTGTAATTCCAGCTTCTATAATGTCATGCCAGTGCTCGACACTGGCATCGAGCAAAATTTATCACAAACAAGACAACATTTTCAATTAAAAAATCAGTGTCTGGGTGCTAAGATGACACCTTCATAAGGGAGCCAGCATCAGCTACTTTCATGACATTCATTTAGTTGTCTTTTCTCATTTACCTTATTTTGCCACTCTGCTGAACAGATATTAAAATAGCAAGCCTCAAGGTCAGAAGCCTGCTATTACTTACTGGTTACTTTACATCAATTTTCTTGGTGTGTTTCTCTGACTTAGGTATGGTTACATGCAATACCCCATCTAAAAAGTTGGCAGATACCTTATCTTGCTCTACATTTGTTGGAAGTTGAATAGATCTATAGAAAGAACCATAGTACCTTTCTTTATGGTAAAACTGCTTATCTTTTGATTCATTATTACATGTTTTTTCACCCTTCACTATTAAGTTATCGCCAGATATACTAATGTCTATGCTTTCTTTAGGAATACCTGGTAACTCTAATGATAGGCAATAGCTTTCCTTTGTTTCATAAAAATCACAAACTGGTAGTAGACTACTGCCTCTTTTGGAAAGCTCTGGGTTCCATCCTGTAAAAAAGCTATCAAATATGTCATCAACGGCTCTTTGTAACCCTCTTACACTAAAATTATCACGATTATTGTTTTTATTTAAATGAACTATATTACTCATGTTGTACCTCCTTTTACTAATACATGCATTACATAATCACTCCACTTATTAATTTCAATCCTAAATCTAAAATTTTTTAGATGCGAAAAATTTTCCCCGTTTACTATAACTTGATTATGAGAAAAAATCTTGTTTGGATTACCACGAGTAGTTCTATAAACTAGATTAACTGTAAAAAAGGGCAAGTGTATGCAAATTTATTACTTCTCTTTCCACTTCCACAATCAAACAATTTTGAATGTTTCTTATTTGACTTGTCAACAATGAGAATTGGTATAACTGCTAGCTCCGTCTTTCAGCTATGGCATTAAACAATGACATGCATAAGATCTAATAATATGTATAATTTATAAATAATTTTTGAGGTAAATTGTGAAATTGGGCGTTAATATTGATCACGTTGCAACCCTTCGCAACGCACGTGGAGCTTCTTATCCAGATCCATTAAAAGCAGCAAAAATAGCTATTGATGCTGGAGCAGATTTTATCACCGTACACTTACGAGAAGACAGAAGGCATATCAGAGATGAGGATGTATTCAATCTAAAACAAAACATTAGCACTGAGTTAAATCTTGAAATCGCAGCTACGGAAGAAATGCTCAAAATAGCAAAAGAAGTAAAACCCTATTCGATTTGTATAGTACCAGAAAAAAGAGAAGAATTAACAACCGAAGGTGGCCTGAATATCGTGAATATGCACAGTAAACTTTCTGGTATAATAGAGGAAATGCATAGCTTTGACATAAAAGTCTCACTGTTTATCGATCCAAATATTAATCAACTAAAATATCTTGAGAAGCTAGAAAGAAAGCCTGACATAATAGAAATTCACACAGGGGATTACTGTGATAATCCATCAGAAGAAAAATTAAAACTTATTACTAACTCTGCAGAATACATTAATAAACTAGGAATAGAATGCCACGCAGGGCATGGCATAAATTATAAACATGCTAAAAGAATAAAAGAGATACCTCACATCTCAGCTCTTAATATAGGCCATTCTTTAATCAGCGAGGCTATATTTCATGGCTTACATAGTGTAACTAAAAAGATGAAAATGACAATATCTAAGTAGCTTATACTTTCTCTTTGGTATTTAAAGTACTTGAAAGAGCTTGACTTGCTTTAAACCTTACTCTTTTCTTTTCAGGAACGGTCATAATCTCACCATTTTGAGGATTACGGCATTGTCTTTCCTTACTTATAGCAGTAGAGAATGTCCCTATTCCATGCAAACGTATTTCACCTTTACGATTTAGATCGTTCTTGATTGTTTCCATAAAAATATCATGAAGCTTACCCAAACTAGCTTTTGTTATATCTATACCTTGACTAGAGCACTCTTGACTCAGTTGGTTTACTATATCTTCTTTACTCATAAATTACCTTAATATTGAAAAATTACATAAACAGCATATTATGCTAATACCAATAGTCAACTAAATTCGTCATAAAAAGAGAAAATGTCATAAAACCTTGTAAGAACTTGTATAATATTTACAAAAAAATACCATTATGAAACAATTATCTCTTAGAAAACTGACATTTTTTCCGAGCTTTATGTTGACCATATTTCTTACGCTCAACAACACGTGAATCTCTAGTTAGGAATCCACCCTTACGTAATATAGAGTGTAGATCTTGACTTATACTACTTAAAGCTCTGCTTATTCCATGAGCTAAGGCACCTGCTTGGCCAGATAGTCCTCCACCTTTTACAGTTGCAAACACATCATACCTATCTAACATAGAAGTTACTATGAATGGCGCTTTAATCATTTGACACACTGATTCTCTTTTAAAATAAGAAATTAAATCATCTTTTTTATTAACACTAAATTTTCCACTTCCTGGCTTTATCCATACTCTTGCTACAGATTCTTTCCTTCGACCTGTAGCATATGAATGACCAAGTGAGTCAATCATTGCCTTTTTTGGCTGATCATTATTATTTATTTTCACTTTTTACTCCATTATTTCTTATTTTTACGATTTAAAGAGGCAAAATCTATTTTTTCAGGTTGCTGTCCTTGATGCTTATGTTCTGAACCAGAATAAACATACAAATTTTCAAACCGTCTACGTGCCATAGGACCATCATCAAGCATTCTTTTTACTGCCATTTTTATCACACGCTCAGGGAATTTGCCATTTAAAATATTATCTGGAGTAGTTTTCTTTAAACCACCAGAATAACCTGTATGCCTATAGTAGATTTTATCTTTAAGTTTCTTTCCGGTAAAATGTACCTTTTCTGCATTAACAATAATTACATTATCTCCACAATCCATATGAGGTGTGTATTCAGGCTTATGCTTTCCACGCAATAGCGCTGCTACAAACGCTGCAAGCCTTCCTACTACTAATCCTTCTGCATCTATAACAAGCCATTTTTTATCGACTTGTTTCTCTTTTAAGAAAAAAGTTTTCATATATCAATACATAACAGTAGATTATGATACACTGAGTTGCTTGATAGTGTCAACAACATTAGTTATTGATTATTAAAGTAATTTATGCTAATAACTTTAATAATATGCTAGAAAGCAAAATGTTTCGATTGATTATTATACTTATAATTGCTTTTGGTACTATAGGTTGCTATGCAATCGATTTGGAAGAAGCCATAAGCAAAGCTATCAAAAATAGCTCAAAAATAAAGTCTCAGTTTTACCAATATAAGAGTGCTGAAAAACAGCTGAAATCTTCTGGATTGGCTGGATTTTTACCTGACATTAATTTACAATATAATTTCGATAGTAATTTTAATATTATTAACGATCGACAAAACTCTGGAAAGCGTCTAACATTAAGCCAAAGAATAATAGACGGTGGGGGCACTTTTGCTACATTTAGCCGATCAAGTCATCTTCTTAAAGCAGCAAAAATTAGATTTCAGCAGTCAAAGCAAGAAGTTGCACTCAGCGCTGTGAAAGCATATGTTAATGTTTTACAAAAGGCAGAAATATTAAAACTGAGAGAACATAAAGAGCGTGTTTCTTTAGAGCATTTGTCAGCTATGAAAAAACGCTTTTCCCTTGGAGAAGTTACTAATGCTGAAGTTTTGCTAGCAAAAGCAAAATTTTCGTCTTCTATATCCGAAAGAGTTGATGCTGAAGGTAAATTAAAATTGGCAAATATTGCTTATTATCATTTGATTGGCGAAGATGCTGATGAACTTTCTGAAGCTAATGATAAATTACCTTCTGTTCCAGAGCTAAATGAATGTTTACAATTAGCAAAAACTAATAACTTGTCCCTAAAAGCAGCAGTTTATCAAAAAAGAGCAGCCGGAATGGAAGTGATCGCTGAAACTTCCAAGTGGCTTCCTTCTTTGAATCTAAGCGCAAGTAAAAATTTTGGAAAGGACAATATAAAATTGGACACGTTACTAGAAAATGTGAATGTTGTCTTTACTCTTGATATTCCGATCTTTAAAAGAGGAGTTAATGTTTTTGGTGTTAGTAGAGCTAAAATGGATGCAAAAAAATCTACCTACGATTATTATGAAACGGTAAAAAATATAGAAGAAGCAGTTGTAAATGCTTGGAATAACGTGCTGACAGCAAAAGCTATTATTAAAGCAAGTCAAGAAGCAGAAAAAGCAGCAGCTTTAGCATTGGAAGGAGTTGAGCAAGAGGTAAACTTAAGTTTAAAGAGTACATCTGACCTTTTGGACACTGAAGATGCATTATTTAAAGCACGCTCCGATCTGGTTGGAGCAAAAAGCAATTATGTAATTAGTGTTTACAACTTGCTTTTTATGATAAATAGTATAAACCTTTAAATTTAATGGTATGAGCGATAATCAATCTGTAAAAGATATCCTAGAAGATATAAAAAAAGCTATATCGGGTAAAAATCCAAGTGGCGATAGAGCAGAAATAATAGATGAAGATGATGACGTATTATGCCTTGAAGAGGAATACCTAGAAGAAATTGAAAAAGATGTTGATGATAAAAAGGAAAATAGTGAAGAAGAGAACGATTGCCAAAGTGAGAAAATAGCTTTTAACAATAATCAATCTAACAGCCATAGTTACAACTCAGAAGAGAAAAATTTGTATGATAATATCCAAATGAGTAATAACAAAGTGAGCTATCAAGAACAAAGTAACGAGCATTTAGTTTTAAAAGAAAATATGGAGGAAATTAAAACATTGCTTGAAAAGATGCAAAGCGAACTACGGCATAAACAACAAAAAAGAGCGGATCTTACTGTTGAAGAATTAGTTGTATCTCTTTTAAAACCTCAGCTTTCAGAGTGGCTGAATAAGTATCTACATGCATTGGTAAAAGAAGTAGTTGAAAAAGAGCTCAAAGATATAATCAATAATAAGTAGGTTATTAGTATAAAGACCAGAGTAAAAACAGCTAGAGGTAGAAAGTTATCTTCAACAAGATGGCTACATCGCCATTTGAATGATCAGTATGTGCAAAAAACCAATAAGGACGGTTATAGATCGCGCTCGGCATATAAGTTAATAGAAATAGACGATAAATTTAAACTACTCCAACAAGGGCAAAAAATTATTGATCTTGGCGCTTTTCCTGGTGGATGGTCACAAGTTGCATCTAAGAAAGGAGCGAGTGTGATTGCTGTTGACATAAAACCAATAAACGCAATTAGTGGAGTAGAGTGTATACAGTGTGATATTATCAGCGAACTTGAAATTTTAAGAGAAAAATTCAAGGATCACAAATTTGATGTAATTTTATCTGATATGGCACCAGAATCTTGCGGTTTAAAATCGTTAGATCATATCAGAATTATGCTTTTATGCGAAGCAGCGCTCAATTTTGCAAAGCATTTTTTGAATCATGATGGCAAATTTGTAGTAAAAATTTTTCAAGGAGAGTCTGATAAAGATTTCTGCAATGAGCTAAAAAAAATGTTTAAAACAGTAAGATACTTCAAACCAAAATCAAGTAGATCTGAATCTACAGAAATGTATTTGGTCAGCTTAGGCTTTATTGGTAGCAACTCTTCTATATAGAAGATACTTACAGAAACGTTGACGAATCTTATCCTATTAAACTGAAGATTAATAACGCTCGCACAAAAGCCCCTTTTTCTTGCTTGAGTGTTTATGATAGTTAATTAAATTCTTGACTTTATTGCTTAAGTATATAATAATTAAAGTATATTATATAGGAGAGTTTGATATGACAAAGTATGAAGATTTCACAGCGGAACAAAAGAAATTATATGATCGGTTAAAGGATGCGATAGAAAGTAAAAAAAATATTACTCCTATTCTTGAAGAAATTAAAGAAGCAGAGATATTAAAAGAAGTTCTTACTACTGCAAATATACCTAAAGGGTTATCAGATGATACGGAGTATAATCTAACACCGCTTGCCTATGCTATGCATTTCAGTAATTTTAAGGAAACAATCAAAGTTATTTTAGAAAAAATTGAAGATAAAGAAAAAGTTCTTACTACTGCAAATATAACTGAAAGTTTACCAGGTGGTACAAAGTATAATCTAACACCGCTTGCCTATGCTATGCATTTCAGTAATTTTGAGGAAATAATCAAAGTTATTTTAGAAGAAATTGAAGATAAAGAAAAAGTTCTTACTACTGCAAATATAACTAAAAAGTTACCAGGTGGTGCAGAGTATAAGCTAACACCGCTTGCCTGTGCTATGCATTTCAGTAATTGTGAGGAAAAAATCAAAGTTATTTTAGAAGCAAGTGAAGATAAAGAAAAAGTTCTTACTACTGCAAATATAACTGAAAGTTTACCAGGTGGTACAGAGTATAATCTAACACCGCTTGCCTATGCTATGAATTGCAATAATTTTAAGGAAAAAATCAAAGTTATTTTAGAAGAAATTGAAGATAAAGAAAAAGTTCTTACTACTGCAAATATAACTAAAAAGTTACCAGGTGGTGCAGAGTATAATCTAACACTGCTTGGCTATGCTATGGCTTTCAATAATTTTGAGGAAATAATCAAAGTTATTTTAGAAGAAATTGAAGATAAAGAAAAAGTTCTTACTACTGCAAATATAACTACAAATTTATCAGGTGGTGAAGAGTATGAGCTAACACCGCTTGCCTATGCTATGCATTTCAGTAATTTTGAGGAAATAATCAAAGTTATTTTAGAAGCAAGTGAAGATAAAGGAAAAGTTCTTACTACTGCAAATATAACTAAAAAGTTACCAGGTGGTACAGAGTGTAATCTAACACCGCTTGCCTATGCTATGCATTTCAATAATTGTGAGAAAAAAATCAAAGTTATTTTAGAAGCAAGTGAAGATAATAATATGTTAGAAGAAGTTTTTGCTCGTGTAGAAGGAAATGATCGTCAAAGACTTCAGGAGATTTTAAAAACATTAAAAAGTCAAGAGCAAGATGAAGGGCAAGATGAAGGGCAAGAAACTAAAATTGATAATTGGCTAGAAAGACTTGCAAATAGCATGTCTAATTGTGAAAGTAATGAAAAGCCTTTAGTGTCTGAAAGTAGCGTGCCTAGAACTGAAGAAAATATAGTAAAAACTACTAATAAATCAATAATGATTGGTAGTGTTTGTGGTGTTGTAGCTGCATTAGCAGTTGGTGGTGGATGTTTTGCTGCTGGTGTTGCATTACCAATATTGGCTTTAATTGGTATAGCTGTGGCTGCTGCTGTACTCACAGGACTTGTTGCTGGTGGTATTATATATGAAGTGTATAAGCCTTGTAATGAGTTAAAGGAGGCTATTGCACAAGCAAAGTCAAGTCCTGGTAATCAGCTAAATGGAGTTGATGTACGATCAGAAGTTTCTTCACAGTCAAGTGTAACAGTGTAGTTAAGTAGAAGGAAGAAGTCTCTTCTTCCTTTTCTCCAAGTTTTCTTATTTAGCAAGGTATCTAGATACCTTGCTTAACACCAAAACAGAATTAAGGTTTAAACATCCTAGGTGTATTAACATTCATTTTGAAGACAGCAAATGGTGTCATCCCAGCGCCCTCTTTCTTGTTATTCCAGTACTGGGATTCAGAAAACTGACCAGGTTGGTCACGCGCTGGCTCTCTAAAATTACTTTAGTTGTAAATATTAAGAAATTTACTAAATAAAAAAAGACAAAAGAATCCCCATATAGCGAGTTTTAATAATTTAAATTGATAATGTGCTAACAAGCGTGATTTGGCTGAATGTAGAAAAAATAAAAAAAGCTGCTATAATTTTATGTAATTTGCCAATAAATATCTGAGTTTTTTACTGAATTTTGTCGTTGAGCCCAAAAACAAGGATAAATACCTTTATTGGTATAATAAGGAAAGTGGGAAGGTTTGTCAAGTAATAAAACTAGAGAGCTCAAATGAAAGAAGTAAACTCTAAAGTGTACGTTCAGTAGCACTTTCTATAAGAGAGATTGTATTATCTATCCCATAAAGCTTTATAAAAGATCCCATTCTAGGACCGGTTTTTTGGCCAAGTAATGTTTCATACAAAAACTGAAACCAATCGCGTAAGTTATTGTAATTATGTTTTTTTCCGATGGAGAAAACCTGAGATTGAATCTCTTCAGCAGTGGCTGTAATAGGCAGGGAATGTAGGTTGTTCTTTAAATCTAGTAACGCTTCTTTCTCTTTTTCGTTTGAAGCTTTATACGCTTTTGTTGGCTTGATAAAGTCGTGATAATACCTAACTGCAAAATCCGAAAGCCTATCTAGCATTTTGTTGCTTTCTGGTGTAACGTTTGGTGCATAAGTTGATATAAAACCCCAAAGAATCTCTTTATTTTCAGCATTACAAGCTGCTGCCAGGTTTAAAAGTAACGAAAAATTTATGCCTGAAGTTTCTACGTTTGGAACTTTACCCTGGTGGATGTGCCATACAGGGCTATTTACATCCTTTTCTTCACTCTCATTGTAACGCTTAGCAAACTCTAAATATTCATCAGTTGATTTTGGTATCACATCAAAATATAAACGTTTAGCTTTTTTAGGACTCTGAAAGATGTATAACGCTAAACTCTCTGTGGGTGCATAAGTTAGCCACTCCTCAATTGAAATACCATTTCCTTTTGATTTTGATATCTTCTTTCCTTCTTTATCAAGAAATAACTCATAGCAAAACAAAAGCGGTGGCTTTTCTCCAAGTATTTTACATATTTGACTTGAAAGCACAGCAGATGGAGTCAAATCCTTTCCATGAGCTTCGTAATTAACTCCGAATGCAGCCCACCTCATCCCCCAATCAGGTTTCCATTGCAGTTTACATTTTCCTTTTGTCACTGGAACTTCTATTTTTTCCCCGTTTGGGTCTTCATACGTGATTGTTCCTTTATCTGTATTTGTTTCAATTACTGGAACTTGTAAAACTTGGGAAGTTTTTGGGCATATCGGCAAGAATGGACTGTAAGTCTGCTGCCTTTCTTCCCGAAATGATGGAAGCATTACGTCCATCACTTTATCATAATTTTTCAGCAGGAGTAAAAGTTTTTCATCGTAAACACCAGATTTATAACACTCTGTTGCACTCCTAAATTCGTATTCAAATCCAAACAAATCAAGAAATTTACACAACAACGAATTCATGTGATGACCATAACTCTCATGAGTGCCAAATGGGTCAGGTATCATGGTTAATGGCTTGTTCAGATTCTCTCTTAGCATTTCCTGATTTGGTACATTATCTGGTATTTTTCGCAAACCATCCATATCGTCGGAAACTGCAATGATTTTGGTTTTTATACTAGGAGCTATTTTTTTTAGAGCGTTTGCAATAACTGTGGTACGAAACACTTCCCCAAAAGTACCAATATGTGGTAAACCCGAGGGACCATAACCAGTTTCAAATATTATCTCTTTTTTATTAGGGAATTCTTGTAGTATTTTTTCTGCTTCTTGAAATGGCCAGCTTATAATCATTGAATTTAAATTAATTATCTTACCTAAAGTACTATTCATTTCAATAGATTTTTAATTAATGATGTAGTATTAGTGTTAGAGCTCTTATTAGAAGGTTAAAGATATGTCTACTGGCAGCATACAAACGAATCAATTATTTAAAGGTCTTACAAGACCTGCAATGCTCTTTGGTGTGAGTTATATGTTTGCAATATTAAACGTTCTAATTTGCATGCTAATTTTCATTAATACAAATGATCTTAGAGTAATTCTCCTGATGTTACCAGGTATACATGGACTTGGCTATATAGCTTCTGCAAAGGAACCGTTGTTTATTGAGTTATTTATGGTAAAGTTGGGAAAATGTTCCAAATGTTTAAATCGGTTTTATCATGGAGCCAATTCTTATGACATTACTTGATGTTATGCAATGTTGAGATTTAGAGCTATTCAATCAAAGAATAAATCTATTCTAAGTAGAGAGGTTCACGCTGCCGAATTTATACCTTATTCTTGCTATTGGAATAGTACAACCTTGATAACAAAGCAGAATTGGTTAGTTAAATTTATAAAATTAAATGGCTTTGCGTTTGAAACGGCCGATGATGAAGACTTGGTGATACAAAATAATATCAGAAATCAGATGCTAAGAAGCATTTCATCTCCAGCATTTAGTTTGTACTTTCATACCATCAGGCGTAAGAAGAATATCTTTTCTGATGAATTTGCAAACCAGAGTTTACCAAATTTTTTTGCTAACCATGTAAATCTAAAATGGAGAGAAAAACACGCAACTAGGCAATCTTTTATTAATGATTTATACATTACGATTATTCGTAGGGCAGATACAAAGGGAGTAGAATTTTTATCACATCTACTGAAAAAATTTGGGCATGTAACTTCAAAACATGCTTGGGAAAGTGATATGCGTGATACCTATGAAGATTTAGAGGAAACGACAAATCGTATAGTAACAAGCCTTAGGAATTATTCGCCTAAAGTCCTTGGAGTAAAAGAAACTCCAAACGGACTGTTTTGTGAAATAATGGAGTTTCTGTCTAGAATTGTAAATTGTGGCTTTGTTACAAATACGCTTTTTCCACTAAAAACTGAAATATCAAGATACTTACCAGTTCATAGGTTATTTTTTGGTCATAAGATGATACAGGTTGTGACTCATAATGAAAGTAAATATGCTGGAATAGTTAGTATCAAAGAATATGGAAATAATACTTCCGCAGGAATGCTTGATTCTTTTTTACAACTTCCTTATGAATTTATTATCACGCAGTCTTTTCAATTTACAAATAGGCAAATGGCAATTGCGAAAATGCAGATACAGCAAAATCGTATGATACAATCTGCAGATAAAGCTATTTCTCAAATAGCAGAAATTTCTCATGCGCTTGATGATGCAATGAGTGGTAAAATTGCGTTTGGTGAACACCATTTAACTATCTTATGTATAGAAAAAAGCCCTAAATCATTGGACAATGCTTTATCATTGGTTGAATCGGAGCTTTCTAATTGTGGTGTTTATCCTGTTCGTGAGAGGGTTAATCTAGAACCAGCATTTTGGGCGCAAATTCCTGGTAATTTTGATTATATAGTAAGAAAAGGTACAATAAGTAGTCTTAATTTGGCCGGTTTTGCATCTCAACATAATTATCCTACTGGTAAAAAATTCAATAACCACTGGGGAGATGCTGTTACAGTTTTTGATACAACATCTGGCACTCCATTTTTCTTCAACTTTCATATAAGGGATGTTGGACATACTATGATAATTGGGCCAACAGGTGCTGGCAAAACTGTTTTAATGAATTTTTTATGTGCTCAAGCAATGAAATTTTCTCCAAGAATATTCTTTTTTGATAAAGATCGCGGTGCAGAAATTTTTTTAAGAGCACTTGGTGGTATCTATACTATAATAGAACCAAGAACTAAGACAAATTTTAATCCTCTGCAACTTGACGATACTCCTGATAATAAAACATTTTTGATGGAATGGATAAAATCTTTAATTTTAGTGTACAACGATAAATTCACTTCAGAAGATATTGCTAGAATTAATGATGCAATTGAGGGAAATTTTAAATTAAAAAAAGAAGACAGATTTTTGAGAAATCTTGTACCATTTTTAGGACTTGCGGGCCCTGATACTCTAGCTGGAGCAATATCTATGTGGCATGATGATGGCTCTCATGCTGCAATATTTGACAATAAAGAAGATTTGCTAGATTTTTCAAAAGCAAGAGTGTTTGGCTTTGAAATGGCTAGCTTGCTAAAAGATCCTGTTGCTCTTGGGCCGGTCTTGATTTATTTGTTTCATAGGATTAGTATATCGCTTGATGGCACTCCATCTATTATTGTTCTTGATGAAGCATGGGCGTTAATAGATAATCCAGTTTTTGCACCTAAGATAAAAGACTGGTTGAAAGTGCTGAGAAAGTTAAATGCTTTTGTAGTTTTTGCTACTCAGAGTGTTGAAGATGCAAGTAAAAGTGCTATTAGTGATACGCTTGTACAGCAGACAGCAACACAAATTTTTTTGCCAAATCTGAAAGCTACTAGTGTCTATCGAGATGTTTTTATGTTAACTGAACGTGAGTACATACTGATCAAACACACAGATCCAAGTACTAGATTCTTTTTAGTAAAGCAGGGAGTTAATGCTGTAGTAGCTAGAATAGATCTGAAAGATTTGGATGATGTGGTCAACGTGTTATCTGGACGTGCGGAAAGTGTTCTATTGTTATATGATATACTGAAAGAAGTCGGAGATGATCCAAAGATGTGGTTGCCTGTGTTTTATCAAAAGGTGAAAAATGTTTAAAACTAAACTGTCATTACTGTTAGTTGCGATATTTTTGTTAAATATAGATTTTTTGCTCTCTTATCCAGTGTTTGCAGATACAGTAAGTGGTACTGACAAAACGGAATTTGTTAGCAGATTTAATTCTACTGGTAGCTTTAGCCGTGCCTCTAATCCTGACTGTAAGGCGTTTAAAACAGCTGCAGCAGTTGCTGGGATAGCAATTGCTATTGGTGCAATATTTACTGGTATTGTTTTGATTGTCTCTTCTGCTGGTTTATTTACTGCTCTTGTTATCGTTGGAATGATAGCTGCAATTGTTGGAGTCTGGAAAGCAATAGGGGGGCTTGTTGTTTGTGAACATAGTTTTGTTAAACACCCAGTTGCACGTGGTCATGATGGAACATACAAAAATTTTAAAGAAGACACAGGTTATAATGGCTGCACCAATAAAAATTACCAAACAGAAGATGAATATTTTTCTTGTTTGCAAGATAAAGCTCGGGAAAACGTGAACAAAAAAGACTATGACGGGAAAAGAGCAGAAAAAGAAGCCTTAAATTCTAACGTTCAGGAGAGTACAGAAAGTTATTACTGGCCAAAAAACGGTGTGCAATACAGTGAATATATAGAAATATGTCATCGAAATCCTTTAACTTTTGGTAATCTTTTTAACAAGAAAGACTTTGATTCCAGAGAAAAACCTGGATACATAGACTTTGATGTAAGGGAAAAAGATACTGGATATGTAGATGGGTCATGGTCCCCGACGGTCGATGGTGAGCTGAAATGTAAAGTTCTCAAAGCAGGACAGAGCGAACCCATACATGGATCAACATTTAAAGCAGTGAAAAAAATGGGCAGATTATGTGTGGAGTTAGCAAGTGTGAGAATGCTTGGTATCGAAATGACTCCTTGGCCGCAAGGGGTTGATATGGGGTGCACGGAATTGCCACCTGACCCACTTGCTCCTATGTGTGAAAAATCTGTGATGAAATTCAAAAATAAAGATGGTACAGGTGAATATGAGGAAGATCTTAATGATTCTAAAAATAAGGACAAAGATTACAAAACTATTATAAGGGAAAAGAAAGGAGGGGGAAAAATTTTTGTAGGTTATGACAATAAAAGCTGTTTTAGCTCGTATGTCTCTGAAGCTTGCTACAATCAAGCGGGAAGTAAGTCATTATCTCCTATTCCTATAACTTCTATGATAGTGCAATGTATTAAGGAGTCGTTAGATAATTTAGTGGCAGGTATTGATTCAAGTGGTAACTTACTTACAGACAAAAATGGACATGCTAAGGGTAGTTTTTTGTCTGTAGCACAAAAAAGACTGAAGAACACTGTTACTGCTATCTTAATTTTAGCTTTGATATTGTTCTCTATAAAAGCCATGTCTGGTGGAATGCGTAGTCCACAAGAAATGTACATGTTGATCATTAAATTCGCTTTAGTGATTTACTTTACGACAGGTAGCACTATGTCTCATTATTACGGGGAATTAACAAAACTTTCGAACGGCTTATCAGAAATAGTGCTTAAAGCTTCATCTGAGAGTAAAAATATATGTAATTATGAGGCAGGTAAAGATTATGAATACGATCGTGCAGGGCAGAAGGTATCCTACAGTTATCTTGCACCTTGGGATAGGCTTGATTGCAGAATTTTATTTTATTTAGGTGCCCCTTTAGATGGAATTGGTGGCAAAATTGGTACTGGAGGTGTTGCAACGTTAGCGGTTTTGCTTGGCGCTGCTCCTGTCTTGTTAGTTGCAGGTTCGGTGATTGGTATTATTTTCGCTGGTGGACAAATTTTAGTAGCTCTTGTCTGTATATTTATGGCCATTTTGCTGATGATGGTTATTTTGTGGATGTGCTATGTATTTATTTTATCTCTAGTTGCTTTAAGTGTAATTGTTATTCTATCACCTTTGTTTATTCCTATGGTTTTATTCCAACACACCAAAGGATATTTTGACGGCTGGGTGAAAGAGTTGATTACCTATAGCTTATACCCGGTTATCCTTTTTGCGTTTTTATCCTTTATGTTCATAGCATGTGATAAAATCTATTTTAAAAATTTAAATTTTAAACTGGACGAGTCATATAAAAATGAACAACCAGACAAGTCATATGAAAAGAAACAAGCAGAAATCTCATATAGTAAGAAAAAACAGTGGTTTAAATTGAAAGATGGGGAATGTGATAAAAATGAAACTACTCTCGCATGTATGATGCAAAATTATAGCTTTAAAAAGAGCAGCATACTTGGTCTATTCGACTTTACATATATGGAGTTTGGCAGCTCTCTAATCGGAGAATTATTAAAATTGTGTTTAGTATTATTCCTCTTTTACCACTTTTTAAACGTTCTTCCCGGCATGGCTGCTGAGCTTGCTGGTAATCACAGGGCAGCACTTGGTTCAGGTAGCACTCCTGCACAAATGGTGAATAAAGCTTTATCTGCTGCCAAAGCTGCTGCTGGAGGTGCTGGTCAAGTTGCTGCTGCGGCTGTAAATAAGGCAAGAGGAGCTATTGGAGGAGGTGGAGATGATAATAAGGGATCGGGATCTTCCTCTAGTGAATCTATAAAACCAGGTGGAGAGTGAGCGCAGGTGAGTAACAGATGTTTGAACATTTGAGCAACCAAAACTTGGTTAAGCTATGCATAAGTTTTGTGATACTCTTTTTATTATCTGGGTGCGGGTGTATTAAGCCAGAAGATTCATCAGGCTTGCGTGAGAAATTGGATATAGTGTCAACAGAGCAGAAATGGGTTGATTCTGGAGTCTATATTTCGAATAAAATAAAAGTAACAGAGATTAATATAATACCTGATAAGGTTAATTTTTGTTCGCAATATAAAGATTTTGTAATTGAACCTGGAGTAAGAAACGTTACATTACCGTTTGCGCTTAAAGCTGGCGATGCGATAAGCTTTAGTGTTGTTGGAAGTAAAATGTGTAGAAACGATAATGGCACGGTCACCTATAAAAAAATTGATGAGAGTTGCGGTGAAGGAGAGACGGAGTATTTTGCACATGTTTTAAATCAAGAGAATTGTCAAGGTGAAATATGCCCTAATAAATATATCATAGGTAACGCAAAATGGTTGAATGGAAAAGAATACTGGAATCCAAGTTTTGTAAAATCTGATCAAGATGAAAAGGAGATTGAAAATATCATTAATTCTATAAAACAAGGAGAAAATATAGACTGCAGGAGGCTTTCAAGCAGTCAGAAAGTTGAGATAGATACGTACCTTTTAAATCTTGCGTGTGAGAATACATGTTATTATGCCAGTCAAGATTGTGTGCAAATTGAATCTAATACTATAGATGGCAATAAACGTAATGTAGCTAAAAATCTTGCCAACGAACTAGCTGTTGGAAAAGTAAGTAAGGAAGAAGCTATCAAGAAGGCTGTAGATGGTATAATGGGAGTGTTAGATGATAGCAACATAGCTAAAGGACACAGCGATAGTTCAGATGGTGAAAAGGATAAAGTAAATACAGAAAAAAATACCAAGGGAGCTGTGGATGATATAAGAAAAAAGAAAATGAAGAGGATAAAGACTTACATTCCATCATTAAAGGTGTCGATAGGAGGAAAGGAAAGTTTTAAATATGTAAGGAGTGATGGTATACGAACTAACTTTGATCATAAGATCAAAGAAAACTATGATAAAGGTACAGAGTTAGTATTTACACTTAAAAATGCTAAAGAAAAGAATGCTGGTAAAGGGGGATATAATATAAGGGTCACAAAGAGCCATAGTCTAGCAAAAAACTTATATATACATGTTTCTGATAAGTTTCCTGAGCACAATCCTGGTGAAATTCTGGGGGATATACCTGTGGATATCAGTGAAGTTCATAATACTGAGTATATGGAAAGATTAAAAGAAAAGCTAAAAGACAAGAGTGGCACTATATATTACGGAATAAGAGATCATGGCTGTGATTATAAGAAAAATGAAGGTCAGTTTAGCATTAACCTTACAACTAAAGAGCCACCTGTAAGAACTTTTAGTGCGATATATAATTTTTTTGATGAAAAAGTAAAAATTGCATTTTTTGGTTCCAGTTATAAAAATTCAGAATGGAATCACTCTGAATCTAGTCCCGTGAAGTCTCTTTATCAAAGTTTTGTAGCGTCAGATAGAACAAAGACTATCAGATCCACAATAGTGTCGTTATTAGTGTTATATATAACTTTATATACCCTTTATTACTTTTTTGGATTGTCTCATGCTTCTACATATGAATTTTTAATTATATGTGTAAAGATAGGAGTTATTACCCAATTGCTGAACGATAACAGTTGGAGTTTTTTTTATAACAATGCATTTTCTATTTTTGTTAATGCTCCAAAACAGTTAATAGAAATAGCAAATTTCAGAGGTACAACATCAAATGTTTTTGAATTTCTTGATTTACCGCTCAATAGGTTTTTATCAGCACACTCAGTGTTACTAATAGTATCTCTTATATTCTCTGGTCCTTTGGGTATTGTATCGTTTTGCTTGGTGATTTGGGGTTTGATAACAGTGAGCTTATCGATGTTTAACGCCTTATTTTCTTTTATCACATCTATAGCAATAGTTGCATTATTGCTTTCCTTGGCGCCTCTTTTTATTATTTGCCTTCTATTTGGATATACTAGACAGATGTTTCACAATTGGGTCAAAAATTTAGCAAGATTTGCAATTCATCCGGTAGTGCTTTTAATTTTTATATCATTAATAAGCCAGGTTATGGATTATATTGTGTATTCGGTCTTTAATTTTGAGGTCTGCCCTACATGTATACTTAATCTTAACTTAAGGATTTTTAATCCTTGTATTTTTTACGGTTATGCTTCCAAACATGTACCTAATATTACCGCTATGATGGCTTTTGTGATTTTGGGACATGCCATGAAAGCTTTAGTTGAGGCATCTTCAACAATATCTGATTCGTTGTTTGGTGTTTATGTAGCAAGCGAACCAGGAAGGCAATATCAGCAAAGCTTAATGGGAACAGTAGGTTTAGATGAACAAAGTATCCAAAGAAGAGCAGGTCAGCAATCTGGTACACCAAGTCGAAGACCTCAAATACCACAATCAGCTCAAAGATCAGCACCTAAAATACCGACAAACACAGGAAATCAATGATGAGCAGAAAATCATTATTATTGATACTATGTCTTGTAATTACTGGCTGCACAATGGATTGTGTTGAACCTGGGTTGCAGAGCAGAAATACTAGTGTCAGTATAGATGTTCCAGTTCGTGAAGCTGGCGAAGGAGTTAAAATTCATTGGGTTGATTCTGGTCAAGTAATTAGCAAGGATGAGAAAATCAAATTTACTCTTGGTGGGTCAGTAAATTTTTGTCCTCTTAAAGAAGGGAAAAATCCAAAGAGAGTACTTGTGCCCGCTGTATTTTGTGCTAATGATTTAATACCAAATTACAGTAATAAGTTAATTGATAATGCTAGTCTTGATGAACGAGAAATATGTGGGGATATAGGCTTTGGAAATAATGAATTCTATAGCAATAGACGTTATGTAGATACTGGAATTAAAGCAAATCTTGGTGATAAGTTAAGCTTTAGCTTAGTTCCCAGAAAGATAACGATTAATTATGACAATCCGGAAGGGAAAGGTATCAGCTTTGATGACAATTGCTATAGAGCTGAAGAAAATGATAAAAAAGACAAAGCTACAATAAAAGACATGCTCAATGGAGGAAAGTTCTTTTGTGGAGAAAGTGGTAAGAGGACTAAAGTAGAATTTCCTAAGATTAATAAAGAGAACATAGAAGAAAGAAGAGTGCTAGTTGGTAATGGCTACACTCCATATGATAATAAGGTACATTTTAATAAGGATTATATTCAAAATTCATGGATAAATGGCGCATTGTTAGATTTACGACGAACTAAAATAGGACTGGATAAATTATGTAATGGGAAAAAATGTGATTTTAATGAGATAAGCAAGTACAGCTCTTATGAGCTTAATTGTTACTATCAAAATATATGTTACAACGCAAAAGGTATAGGGGAGAATTGCGTCTCTTCTATAAGGTATGAGAAGTATGATAAAAGAAATACATGTGACATGTATTCTCATCTTAAACGTATTGAGGATGAACTAAAAGAGATTGAAGAAAATAAGAGGGATTCTAAGCAGATTGACATTAATTTAATATCAAATTCTAAATTAAACTTCAAAGAGGACAGAGAAGATATTTCTTGGGCTGAGGCTCTTGTTGCAAAAGTTGGCGATCTTAATAATCAGAATACTGCTAAAGGTATTCAATGTTTTCCAGAGAGAAAGGGTGCAAAAGGGGATAATGTGTGTTCGCAAATTGGTGATAATTTTGAACATTTTTCTTTGAAATTAAATCATGATTATAAAATAGATGAAAAAGATATAATACCTGGTAGTAGTGTGATGCTTGCTATAGCAAGCAATGGCAATTACTTTCTTCATAGAGGTGGATATCATGTTGCAGTGACTAGATCATGTAACTTCGATAGTGGTGAAAAACTGTATATGTACTTGGGTGATAGCCCGCCAGAAGATCCATCTGCTCGAAAGACTAATAATTTCAAAAAAGTAAAGAAATTAGATAAAATAACAGAGGATAATGTAGACTATTACATAATAGATGGAAGTCATTTAAAGGATAAAGAGTCTAAAAAGATATACTTTGGTATTAATGTAGAAAACGTAAAGAAAGATGATATTACGGACAAAGAAGGCAAATATTATGAAGATAACAAATACACAGTAAATTTATTTTTAAAAAGAAAAATAAACGATTTTATTTCATCAACTGTAAACAAGATTTTTGATTTCATAACAGACGGGGGTGAAGACGGAATTAAAATTCCATATGAAGGATATAGAAAGGGGCTTCTACAAGGAATAAGAGCTTTGCTTATTCTATACGTTATATTTACTGTTGTTGGCTATATGCTTGGAACAATACAATTAAGTAAATTCGATTTTATTATAAGAATATTCAAAATAGCATTTATAGCTTTTGCTTTTAGTGATAGAAGTTGGGAATTCTTTGGTACAACTTTGTCTGGGCTTTTTGTTGATGGTAGCATTTATTTAGTTGATAGTTTTTCTGGCTATATAGGAGAAGGAGGTAAAAAATTTGCATTCTTAGATTTAACAGCGGGAGTATTATTTACAGGAGAAACATGGCTGAAATTTTTGTCTTTAATGCTATCAGGACCTTTTGGCTTTATTGCATTTTTGGCAATACTTTATGCTACTTTTGTGTTTTTAAGATGCATTATTAGTGCTACGTTTAAGTATGTAATATCTACTGTTTTAGTGGCATTTTTATTGTCATTGGCACCTTTATTTATCGTATTTATTCTATTTCAACAAACTAAAACATTATTTGATAATTGGATAAAAACGCTGGCTCATGTTTCATTGCAACCAGTCATTTTATTTTCATCCTTGTCTCTTTTAAACCAGTTAATGTATTCAGTTCTATACAACCTCACAAATTTTTCTGCATGCTATCAATGCTTAATTAGTGTAAATTTTTTATCGTATGATCTGTGTCTTATGAAATCAATATTACCTCTTGGGTATAGTCCTGGTACTAGTGTTGATGTTGCGCTCAGTACTGGAGAAAGGGCTGGTGGGCACTTTGCAGCATTACCTATAGATCTAATCCAGGCATTTATATATCTCATCATTGCTAGTGCAATGGAAGCTTTTGTTTCTATATCAGAAACTATGGCGCAGGCGTTGTTCAGCTCTGGTTATGGAGTTGCTCAAAGTGTTAGTCATATTTCTAGGAGCGCATCACAAGCTATGCTGTCAACTGTTGGCCTTGATGATAGAACCCAAAATATGATACATAACATCAAGCAGGGAATGAGTAAAGATCGTAGCAAAATTGAAGCTAAATTGCCTGATACACCAAAGCAAGCAGATGGGAAAGGGAGTGCTGGCAGAGAAATGAGCAAATCTGAAACACTAAGCCAGCCAGATAAGCAAAAGGATTCTGATAAAACAAAAGGACAAGTCAAGGAAGATTGATGAGATATATGGAGTAACTAATTAAAAAGATATTTGAAGTAAGGTTTTAGAAATTTATTCTGTATTGGAAAAAGTTTAGGTATGCAATCACGCTTAGGCAAATGTTGGTTTAGGTTATTAATTTTGGTAATCTGTGTTCTGGTTACAGGTTGTAGTAAGAATGATATGCCTTTTCCAAGATGTATATCTGCTGATTATTTTGGTCCTGAACCCATTGCAATTGGTGCTCATTTTCCAATCGGTCATGATGCGTTTTTTCCAGAAGGTGAAAGTGGAGAACCTATTGATCCTGAAACCGGAGAAATCAATTATGGTTTTCACTCTAATCAAGTGGTGAAGTGGAAAGATACTGGATTTGAAACCAATGGAGATAGTTTAGTAGTACGAGTAAATGGTGCATGGACATCTTGGAGCAATAGTAATAAGAAGAAATCTCAAAGTAGTTATAGTTTGGAAAGTTTGGAGCAGTTAAAATATGCAACCAAATTTGAAAGAGGGGAAGGTGACAACAGTCTGCCTGACTTTCACTTGGTTTGTAATGATTATAAACCTAGCATACAAAAATTTTCAAGTAAGCCTAATGCAAGTTGCACTGTAAATTGCAAGTGCATTAATGAAGATGATAGCGCAAATACAGTATCACGTGGTGCTCCATGTTGGTTTACTAACGGCCATGGTGCTTATCTTTTATTTAAAAGGCCTAGCGATTCTAGTCCTAACGAAAATTTAAAATCCATGCGTAACCCTGAGTCTCCTACTGTACATCTAGGTTACAATTCCGTAGCGGAAGATGGAAGTGGGCTTTTTACTTTAGACAGAGATAACACCACATTACAGGACAGAAATTGTAATAAGGTGAGGTTAGAAAAAGGATGGAAAATATATGTAAAGATATTAGATAGATATTATCTAGATAATGCAGGTGGCTACTCTTTTGAATTTTTGAGCGGAGTGCAGAAACCAAGTAACTTTGGATTTTTTGATTACGTTTATAACTATCTAAAATGTGTATTATTGATTAACGAAAATTGTAAAAAGCATTTTGATAGCAATGATCCTGCAGCTGCACAAGCGATATTTCAAAATATAGCTGAAAAAAGTACGAGCTTTCACAATTTTGTTCTTTCCTTGCTTGTTCTATTTATAGTGATTTCATCGCTTCTTTATCTTTTTGGAATGATAAGAGAAACTAAGCATGATATGCTCATCAGAATGATGAAAATCACTCTAGTAATAGTGCTTATATCTCCTGGAAGTTTTAGATTTTTCTATGATCATTTTCTTGTTTTATTTGTTAAAGGTCTTGAACAATTGATAAGCATAATTACTAATTTTGCTCCCAACATGAACACCGGAGGTAATTCAAACGTTGCTCAAGGAAATGAAGCTAAATTGTTTAGCTTCATGGAGGATATGTTTAATAAGTTTTTTGCTTACTCTGTTTGGAAAAAGTTTGCAGCATTTTTACATTATCAAATGTGGGCAAGTCTCCTTATGATACCGGCAATTTTTGTAGGGATTGTCTTATATTTCCTGCTGTGTATGTATGCTTACATAATATTCCTTTCTGGTTTTATGGGTATAGCTTTTCTTGTAGCTATAATGCCGCTATTCCTAATCTCTATTTTATTTTCACCACTGAAAAGTCTATTTGAGGGTTGGATAAAATTCTGTATTAGTTTCTGTTTGCAATCAATTATGATATTTACCCTGCTGTCATTACTTGCTGCGATGATAATGAATACCTTTTATAAACAGTTAGGCTTTACTGTGTGCTATAATAAATGGCTTGAAATAAAGTTATGTGCTCCAAAATGGGTATTTGGTGGTTTTTGTATAATTGATAAAGAATACTTTAGCTGGACTCCAGGGCAAATTTTTGTACCTTATGCTATTGGAGAGGCTTCTCCATTGAACGTAGATAAGAATATAGAAGGTATAGAAAAACTAAGCAGAATAGGTGGTACAGTAAAGTTTACTGGTGGCGCTGGATATATCCCTCTTCCACCAGATTACATTAATAAAGGTTTTCGTTATATAGATTATCCTTTCTTTAATCCAATTCCTGGAACTAAAGATAATCCAGCAGACCACTATATTGCGGAAAGTGATATGATAGTTAGTAATGGCTGTAGTGCAAAAGATCTAGTACGCTTAACAAATAGTTTATCTCATGCATCAGAGAGGGCTGACATTATATTACTGATCAACAATATAGAGAAAAGGATAGGTGATGTTAGTGAAATAATAAAACGCTACTGTCAAGATATAAATAAATGCAATAGTTATAGGGAAATAATTAATGAAATAAGATCTTTAGTGCGGAGTGCGATAAAAAAACAAGGTTGTAGAATACTGAAACTTCATGATTTATATAAGGATCCCAACAGTGAATACTGTCAGAAATGTAAAGATTGTGAGGATTGCAAAAATTATAAAGAAAATAGTGATTACCAAAGGGTGCAAGACATACAGAGAGGTTATTTAATCAACGCAGGAGAGATCTTTGTATTGTTCTTGCTTTCGTTTTTGATGTTTTCTTTGAAGGAGTTTGTACAACAGATGGGCTCAAGCATTGCCGGTGGTGGGTTTGGTGTTTACAATATATCTAGTATGTATCAAGCATCACCTGTGACTGGTTTAATGCAGGGATTAAAACAACAGATGCAAGATAAAATTGGTGGAGGGCTAGAGTCTTTAGGTAATTGGGCTACTCATGTACCGGACAGATTAGCTGGAGGTACAGCTAATTTGCTAGGTAGAATACCAGGAGTTGGGGGTGTGCTGAAATATTCTATTAATGTGCCACGTAAGCTTGTAGGTGCTACTATTGAAGCAACAAAATTTGCAACATCACCTAAAAATGATGTTGATAAGCTTGAGGAAAAAATCTACAGGGCGTTTGGAATTGATAAAGAAGATATTGCACATAGAAGAATTGATAAATATTTAGAATATTATAAAGGATATGTAGGATCACATTTGGGCTATACAATAGAAGATGCTATGAAGTTTACTTGGGAACATGGTCTCGACTCTATAGGAATTAACCCTGCTACAGGAGAAAAGGATGGTTACCAGCATAATCTACTCTATAGAGCAAAAACATATAGACGGGAATTTCTTGAGAAGCTTCATGACTACACTATTGGCCGCAAGAGAGAACCAGAAGAAGATGAATCATCAAAAGAAAATAAGCCTAATCAATCAAATCGAAAATTAGGTACGGAACCAGAAACCCTAAAAAACACTACAGAAGCTATACGTGCCGGAGAAGATAGAGAGCGTCAAGATAATGAAAGGAATGAGAACATAGAGAATGATGAAGAATCGTAATTTCAAAGGGCTAAGTTATTATGGTCTTCAGCAAGACGAAGATGGTAATATCAAGTTAAACGATTACAATGATGTTTTAAATGCGCGCAGAGCGAGGGTAGATTTGTTACTAGATAGCACTAAGCAAGGTGATGTTAGTCTTTCAAAGCTAAATAAAGCTCTGAATGAGAGACTTATAGATGATAAAGGGCTATCGTCAGAATTTGACAAAGAAGACAAAGAAATTGCACAGAAGGAGCTTAAGATGTTCTCTATTTTAGACGATCTTGATAATCTTGCAAACATTGAAAGTGAAGATCTATTAGAGGTTAGTTTGTTACTATCAGATCTTAGTTTTATAGAGAGAAATATTGTGTTGAATGCCGATCAGAGTTCTGATCTAATAGGGTTCAAAAGTCTATTTATAGAAAAAAAAGCATCTGGTGAGGAATATAGTGATGAAGAGTGTCACAATTTCCTCGATAGTATAGAGAAAATCAATACTTTAATTAAGTTAGAGTTAGAAAGTAGAATTGAAGGGATGGGTCATGATGAAAAAAACAACCATGATGATTTACAAGACGAGATTGGTCGTGCAATCAGTATAGAAAATAAATCAAAGAAAAGCGATTGATCTTGCGTTCCTCCACAAGCAACCTTCTTTCTATTAGACTGCTGAAGCTATGTTGACATTAAATGTGTATTATAAATAATTAGTTAACTTCGAACTTGTTTTATATGTTACGTGTTATTGCGGGTAAATATCGTGGAAGAAAAATAACTACAGGCAAGAATTTAGCTGCACGGCCCACTATGAGTAGTGTCCGAGAAGCAATATTTAGTATACTTTCTTCAAGAAAACCTATTTATAACCTAAATGTACTTGATTTATTCTGCGGAAGTGGCTCTTTTTCATTTGAAGCACTTTCTCGAGGTGCTAAACATGCATTCATGGTAGATTCAGATTATTACAATTTGCAACTGCCTAAAAAAACAGCAGAAGATTTTGGAATTACGAACGATATCACGTTAATTTGTTGCAATGCTAACGGATTACCAAGACCTATTTCAAAGTGCGATATAGTTTTTATGGACCCACCTTATAATATCAATCTGGTTAACTCAACTTTAGACGAGTTAGCTCACTCAGGCTGGTTAAATGATAATGCGTTAATAATTCTAGAAATGAGGAAAAATGAAGGTTTTGAGTGCAATAAAAACTTCAATATAATTGTGGAGCGTACCTACGGTATTGCAAAAATAATTTTTCTTTCTTCACTCACTTGAATTTCTTTTGTAAACATCTATAGCTAAGCTAAGTAAGATTTTTCCGAGGACTGAAAGAAAAAATCAATTCGTTTTGGTGGGAATAGGGTGTGTAACAGCAAATCAATACGAGTTGATATACTAGAAGAAGCAGTATGGAAAGAAATGAAGATGGTACTCAAAGAACCAGAGGTAATGACAAAGGTTAGACTTTTAAAATATGAAAATAAGCAGGCAAAGGATGAGATTGAAAAACGCGCAGATAAAATAGAACAAGGTATAGAAAAATTAGCTTATGTATATGCAAGGGGTCATATAACGAAGGAAAAGTATGACTTAGAAGTTGAGAGCATGGAAAAGGAGTTAAAGGAATCAGAGATCAAAGGGAAGAAGCTATCGATGAAAAGAGGCTACAGAGAGAATTAGATTTTATCACAAACAGTGTAGAAAGTTTTTCCTCTGAGAGAGCTTAATCAAGCAGACTATGAAACTAAACTTGATATAATAAGAAAGTTAGTTCAACGCATTGAAATTGATGATGATAACGTGCATGTAGTATTTCGGTTGAAAGAACTCGCTCGAAAGGGAGTGTTAAATAAACTGTGTCAAACCGAGAAGTAAAGTAATAAATTGATAAAATGGAGGTTTGACACAGTTTATTTAACCATACGCGTCAAGTTAAGGAAAAATGAACAAATTTAGTGCACTCAAAGTTGATATTCTTGTTTTTCTATATTTATCTTTTAAGGAGAATTTTGACCAGGTTGAGATGAGTTTTTTGAGGAAAATTTGAACTTTACTGACTACACAATTTATAGTATTTCCTAAAGTAAATGATAAAGGTATAATGAAGTATTTGAGTTATAATGGCATATAGTGTGGATTTAAGGGAAAAGGCAGTATTGATGATAGAAAAAGGGAAGACAAAGGTTGAGATAGCAGAGCTCATGGAGATAGGAATAGCAACTCTGTACCGCTGGTTAAAAAAGAAAGCTGCTGGTGAAAGCCTAAAGCCATCTAAAAACGGTAGCTTTATTCGAAAAATAGACCCAAAAATACTCGAAGAATATGTTACAAAGAATCCAGATCATACTCTGGCAGAGATGAAACAAAATCTTGGATTTGGAATAAATTCAATTTGGTATAGACTAAAACAGCTAAAAATTACTTTAAAAAAAAGTCACACTATATCAAGAGCGCAATCAAGAAGATAGGCAGCAATTTATTGATAAAATCTCAAAAATAGACCATTCCAGCATCTTATATATAGATGAAGCAGGAGTTGATAATAAGTTATACCGAGAATATGGACGTGCTCCAAGAGGAAAGAAAATTTATGCAGATATTCCAGGGAGAACTCGAGAGAGAATCAGTATAGTAGCCGGGTGGATTGGAATGAGATTTATTGCACCAATGACTTTCAAAGGTGGGTGTGACAAAGAGGTATTCAATATATGGTTGGAGAAGATGTTATTACCTAAATTGCCACTTGGCACAACCATAGTTATGGATAATGCTACATTTCATAAGACCACTAAAACAAAATCATTAATAGAGTCTTTTGGCTGTCATGTGCTGTATCTTCCAACATATTCACCAGATTTGAATCCCATAGAACACTGTTGGCATACCATCAAAAGCCGCCTCAGACCTCTAATGTATAAATGTACAGACTTACAACTTTTGGTTGGTAATACCATAATGGAAATTTATCATTCATTTTAGAAAATACTATAATGTTAAGAATAACTCTCTAACCCGCCTTTTTAGCTCAATAAATGCCTTTGTTAAGCTAAGTTCTGTATTCTTTTTCACTTCTGTGCAACCAACTATGCCGTGAAATATAAGAATTGCGCACAATTTAGCATATAGTTCACATAATACTCTGCATGGCTTTCCTTTTAGCTTATCAAGTCTGATATGGCTTTTATACAATTTAAATAATAACTCAATTTGCCACCTTACTCTGTAAATCGTTAATACTTGCTCAGCACTAATTTTATTTTCTGGAACATTAGTTATAAATATTGACCAGTTCAACAATTTTTGATTTCTTTTAGAGGATGTATATCCCTGCGATCTTGCTAATCTATTAGCTTTCCTTCTTCTGGCCATAGACTGTTCTTCAGTTAGTTTCTGACATATAATTCTTACTCTAATTTTTGCTTCTTTTCCTAACAATACCTCGTTTTCTAAAAATAACTTATCCTCTAAACATTCTAATAACTCCATTTTTTGATTTGTTTCTACATCATATATGTTGGTATCGGATTTATAACGACTTATGAAATAAGCTCCTATTTCATTGATTTGTTTAAAAGAACTTGACACAAAATAACCGAGATCAGATATTAGCAAATCATTGCTTAATATATTACTTAAATGTTTCCTATATCCCTGGTCTGATCTTACTCCCTCCGTTAAATTAAGTTGGTCTATTATCTGATTCATGTAGTCGAAAACTAATTGTAACTTTATTCCAGACTTAGTATTGCTTTCATAGCCACTGTAGCTAGTACCATAACCTTTATACATCTCTTCCATACTGTTAGGTAGAGTAATATAGCTACTGTCCAATAATTTAACACTATTAAATTGCTGTAAGATTTTGCAATCAACTTGCAAGATATTTTTGAAGAGAACCACAGATTCATTATACATCCTTTTCATAAATTCCACTGCTTCTTCAGTAAATCTAAAATCCAAACCTTGTTTTGTTATATCTATCGAGTCCTCGTTTAGTAATTGACACATTGTTTCTACGCTACAATTATCAACCCCTATATTACCCAAGACCATGGCTTTTACGAACGATGAACCTTTTAGCTTTCTCTTTCTTTTTATAAACCTTGTTGTAGTTGAGATTTTATCTGCTTTTTCATTAAAAAATTCTTTGAGCTTTTTTGATAAGCTAGTTATTTTATTCATTGGTTCTCTCACTAAAAGTATTTCTGGGAGAACTTATACCTTATTATTCTATCTCTTTCATACCTTTATTTCCTTAACTTGACGCGTATGGTTTATTTAACACTCCCCAACATTCTATCGGGATGCCAGTGTCAGCTACTTGCATGACATCCTCTTGCTTCTATAGGTGTCTTTATCTCGTCTACTTTATTTTGCCACACAGATACAATGGTTTCACATGCACTTGGTAGGCTATCTATTTTGAAAAAGAAGGACTACCAACACCTTCACTTTTTGCATCACTAAACTTACTTGCTACTTTATCAATAGTCCAAACTAGTGGTGTAATAACAAGCGCAGCAGCCCAAATAACAGCACTAACAGCATAACTCAAAACTGTGTTAACAAATTTAGATAATGCCCTACTATGGTCCCATGTCTTATGTGACAACATGGATGAATAATCTATGAACGATTTTGTGTTACGCTTAAGATCAAAACTATCTACTACTTTCGCTAATCCTTTTGCCGGCCAGTATGACAAATCATACGCGTCAAGTTAAGGAAAAATGAACAAATTTAGTGCACTCAAAGTTGATATTCTTGTTTTTCTATATTTATCTTTTAAGGAGAATTTTGACCAGGTTGAGATGAGTTTTTTGAGGAAAATTTGAACTTTACTGACTACACAATTTAATGTTAAGAATAACTCTCTAACCCGCCTTTTTAGCTCAATAAATGCCTTTGTTAAGCTAAGTTCTGTATTCTTTTTCACTTCTGTGCAACCAACTATGCCGTGAAATATAAGAATTGCGCACAATTTAGCATATAGTTCACATAATACTCTGCATGGCTTTCCTTTTAGCTTATCAAGTCTGATATGGCTTTTATACAATTTAAATAATAACTCAATTTGCCACCTTACTCTGTAAATCGTTAATACTTGCTCAGCACTAATTTTATTTTCTGGAACATTAGTTATAAATATTGACCAGTTCAACAATTTTTGATTTCTTTTAGAGGATGTATATCCCTGCGATCTTGCTAATCTATTAGCTTTCCTTCTTCTGGCCATAGACTGTTCTTCAGTTAGTTTCTGACATATAATTCTTACTCTAATTTTTGCTTCTTTTCCTAACAATACCTCGTTTTCTAAAAATAACTTATCCTCTAAACATTCTAATAACTCCATTTTTTGATTTGTTTCTACATCATATATGTTGGTATCGGATTTATAACGACTTATGAAATAAGCTCCTATTTCATTGATTTGTTTAAAAGAACTTGACACAAAATAACCGAGATCAGATATTAGCAAATCATTGCTTAATATATTACTTAAATGTTTCCTATATCCCTGGTCTGATCTTACTCCCTCCGTTAAATTAAGTTGGTCTATTATCTGATTCATGTAGTCGAAAACTAATTGTAACTTTATTCCAGACTTAGTATTGCTTTCATAGCCACTGTAGCTAGTACCATAACCTTTATACATCTCTTCCATACTGTTAGGTAGAGTAATATAGCTACTGTCCAATAATTTAACACTATTAAATTGCTGTAAGATTTTGCAATCAACTTGCAAGATATTTTTGAAGAGAACCACAGATTCATTATACATCCTTTTCATAAATTCCACTGCTTCTTCAGTAAATCTAAAATCCAAACCTTGTTTTGTTATATCTATCGAGTCCTCGTTTAGTAATTGACACATTGTTTCTACGCTACAATTATCAACCCCTATATTACCCAAGACCATGGCTTTTACGAACGATGAACCTTTTAGCTTTCTCTTTCTTTTTATAAACCTTGTTGTAGTTGAGATTTTATCTGCTTTTTCATTAAAAAATTCTTTGAGCTTTTTTGATAAGCTAGTTATTTTATTCATTGGTTCTCTCACTAAAAGTATTTCTGGGAGAACTTATACCTTATTATTCTATCTCTTTCATACCTTTATTTCCTTAACTTGACGCGTATGGTATGACAAATACGCCAATGCTAGATATAAAGGTTGCAGAATTACACTAGCTAACGCAAAAGTAGTAGTCTGAATCATAGAAGGATTTTGGTAACTACCAAGAGCTACATTTTTCACTGGCCCAACAACACTGTTGATAAGGTAAACGGATTTATAGAAACTATTTTGTGGAATTTTGTTACATCCAACACTTTTGGTAGGAACATCTCCAAACTTAGCATATTTCTTAAAATTATCATATAAATTTAACATATTACCCCTCTAAAATAAAAACATAATTATCTTACTAATATCGCTTGTTTTAGAATAAATGTAATCACTACCTAACTAAATTATCTGTTGCGCAAAAGCACATATTACCATACCATCGAAAATAAAGAGGTCAGCATGAGTTTTACTTTACCTGAGCTGCCATATGATAAAGCAGCTTTAGAACCTTACATATCTGCAAATACATTGAATTTTCATTATGATAAGCACCATAAGGGATATTTAAATAAACTCAACGAACTGGTTGAAAACACAGATTATCAACATATGGAAATTGAGGAATTAGTAACGAAAGTTCATGGAAATAATAATACAGTTCCTATTTTTAACAATGCAGCACAAGTTTGGAATCACACTTTTTATTGGAATTCAATGAAAAAAAATGGTGGTGGTGAGCCTAAAGATGATGGTCTTCTAGCAAAAAAAATTCAAGATGATATTGGTGGCTTTGACAAATTTTGTGAAGAATTTTCAAATTATGGAGTAAGCCAATTTGGCAGTGGATGGGTGTGGTTAGTGCTTGAAAAAGGAAAACTCAAAATCACTAAAACTCCAAATGCGGATCTACCGCTAATTTATGGCCAGGTGCCACTACTTACTATGGATGTATGGGAGCATGCATACTATTTGGATTGCCAAAATCGCAGAATTGACTACATAAAAGTTTTTCTTGATCATTTGATCAATTGGGATTTTGTAGAAGAGAATTTAAAGAAGAATATATAAGATGAATATACCACAAGTAACAAAACTAGATAATGGTCTGCGCATAATAACTGAGCGAGTGCATGAAGTTGATTCCGTAGCTTTAAATATACGAGTTGGTGTTGGCAGTAGAGCTGAAAGTGCAAGTCAAAATGGAATATCTCATTTCCTAGAGCACATGGCTTTCAAAGGAACGAAAACGAGGACTGCATTTGAAATTGCAAAAGCTTTTGATGATATAGGTGGAGCCTTCAATGCCTGCACCGGTAGAGAAAGCACCAGTTATTACGCAAAGGTTCTTAAAAAAGATATAAATACTGGCATTGATATATTAATAGATATATTAATGAATTCTACATTTCCAGACGATGAATTGGAACGCGAAAAGGGTGTTGTAATACAAGAGATTTTTCAAACTAATGATTCACCGAGCGATATCATTTTTGATAAGTATTTTGAAGCAGCTTATAAAGATCAACCATTTGGTAGGTCAATCTTGGGTACGCAAGATACTGTCAAATCTTTTACTCGAGCTAATCTAGATAACTACATAAATGAGCATTACTTTGGCGAGAACATTATATTTGCTGTTGCAGGAAATGTTGAACATGAGGAAGTTGTTCAATTAATCAAAGACTTTCTCTCAAAGATTCATTCAAAAGAGCTGAAAAAAAGCGAGAATGCAAGTTATACCGGTGGTGAGTATTTAGAACATCGTAAATTAGATCAAGTACATTTATTAATTGGTCTACCTAGTGTTTCTCGTGATGATAATAGATATCATACATTCAAAGTTCTTGATGCCATACTGGGAAGCGGAATGTCATCACGCCTATTTCAGGAAGTAAGAGAAAAGCAGGGTCTTGCTTACTCCATTTACTCATTCAACTCTAGCTATGCTGATACGGGAATGCTTTCGATTTTTGCTGGTACAGATAGTAGTAATCTAGATAAGCTTTTAAAATCCATAACGACAGAGCTAAAGAAATTGTCTACAGATGATTTAAAGGAAGAAGAAGTAAATAGAGTAAAAGAACGAGTAAAATCTCAAATTTTAATGTCACGCGAAAGTGTTAGCTCACGTGCTGAAACATTAGGACACTACTACGGTAACTATAATAAATACATCAGTAAAAATGAATTAATAGAAAAAATTAGTGCTGTTACTATTTACGATATAAAAAAAGCAGCAGAAGAATTGCTATCTCAGCATGAAAAAATTACTTTAGCTGCGATTGGAGAAATTAATTCACTGCCAAGTTACGATAAAGTTGTTTCTATGCTTAGTGTACTTTAATTATGTTGCTTATGCTCACTAAAAAGTTCAATGAATGGTTGCAAAATCCTTTCTATAAAAAGTTTCCTTTCTGGTTCATCGCGTATACCACTAATTATTTTATTGAAAGCTTTTTCGCTGTTTTGTAAAAATAAATAGCTTTCTACTGATTGCACAATAGACAAGGCAGTTAAAATTCCTCCTATCACTAAACAAGAAGCTATAGCAGGTACGGTACCCACTGCAATTCCAGTTGAGATCAATGATAAACCAGCTAAGAGTGTAAAGGCTGAAACGCAAAACGCTATTTGATGTTTTTCTTTATTTTTAACCATAAATGCCTCACAAAATTATATTTCTAGTATACCCGTATATATACGGTACTGTCAAGTTTTTAAAGAAGATTAAAAAATGCAACGCACATGTACAAAATATGAACTAGGTATATAATTCACAATGCAGCGGTATTTCACTAATCCAATTATTTTTTTCCTGATCTAGCCTATCATTCAATATTGCTTGTCTTATTGATTCCATCAACTTATTCATGAAGAAAACATTGTGAATGGTAACGAGTGTATAAGCCAGCAACTCTTTAGCTTTCAGTAGATGGTGTATATAGGCTCTTGAATGTTTTCTGCAAGTAAAGCACAAACAGTCATTTTCAATTGGGTTATCATCTAGTTCGAATCGTTGATTTCGCAAATTAATATGCTCTTTGCACTTTGAAGAAATAGAATCTCTATTTTTTACTTTAACAAGCGCGCCACCATGTCTTGCGAGGCGAGTTGGATGCACGCAATCAAATGTATCAACTCCAAGCTCTACTCCACGAAAAATGTCTACAATTCCACCAATACCAAGCAAATGAGTAGGCCTATCTTTTTTTAAATGTTTCATAATAAAGGAAACTACATCATACATCTGCTCTTTACTTTGACCAAGTGATCCACCTATTGCTTGACCAAAAAATGGCAAATCGTTGATAAAATCACAACTTTCTCTACGCAAATCTTGATACACTCCGCCTTGACTAATTCCATAAAGCACCTGTTTGCCATTATTATTTTTTTCAAATTCATTTAAAGAACGTTCAGCCCATCTATGGCTCATGAGCATCGATTTCCTTGTGTACTCCTTGCTGACGTGAAATGGAGTACATTCATCTAAAACTAAGATTAAATCTGCACCTAATTTTTGTTGAATTTGTATCGACTTTTCAGGAGTTAGACAATAAGTTTTACCATTTATGTAAGAACGAAAAATTGCCCCATCCTCGTTAATTTTGATCAGAGTTTTTTGTTTCTGTCTTACTCCCTTTATCTCTTCTGAAACTGATCCGTGTCCTAAACTAAATATCTGGTATCCACCAGAATCAGTGAGCATTGGCCCACTCCATCCCATCATCTTGTGCAAGCCACCAAGCTTTGCCACAGTATCTTCTCCCGGTTGGAGCATTAGGTGATAGGTGTTGGAAAGTATTATCTGAGTACCTGCTTCTCTGATTCTCTCGATATCTGCAGCTTTAATAGCAGCTTTGGTTGCACAAAATATAAATGCTGGTGTTTCTATACTTCCATTTGGAGTTTTGATCGTTCCAACTCTTGCAGAACCTGATTGCTTGGTTATCCTAAACGAGAACTTTTCCATCTATTTACTTGAAAGTTCTGCTATGATATTTTCCACTTTTTCAGGAGTGAGGTTTTCATAAAAATCGTTATTGATCTGTACAACAGGGGCATTAACACATGCACCAAGACATTCAACTTCCTTTAAAGTAAATAGATTATCTTTAGTGGTTTCACCGATATTGATTCCAAGCTTCTTTTTAAAGGTACTTAAAACTTCCTCGCTATTGCATAACCAGCAAGGAGTTGTTCTACAAACTTGTATTAGATATTTACCTACTGGCTTTAAATTATACATGGTATAAAAATTTGCCACTTCATACACGCGAATATGTGGAATATGAAGCATGTCAGCAACGTAGCGCATGGCAGATTCAGGAACCCATCCGCATTGTTCTTGTACTAGATACAGTAAAGGCATAACAGCGCTTCCTTCTCTACCTTTAGGATACATCTCTATAGACTTTTTTGCTTTGCTAAGATTGTCTGGTGTAAAACTAAACTGCTCTTCTTTCTCTTTCATCTAATAAGGTTCATGTAAATCTCAACAAATTATACTTGAAGAGTTAACAATTGCAATTAGACTTCTTGCATAATCTAAGACCTACTGTAAACCAAGCTTAGTATAATCCAATTTGACGTACCTTATTATTTTTTTTACTTTGTAATTGATCTACATGAGAAACTTTTTCACCACTTTGTAATCTTTCTCCCTGGAAAATTCCTGCAGGCCTTTCAAAGTACCCACGTTCAATAGCATTGTAAACTGAGTAACCACCAAATAAGCAATTTTTTCCTATTTCTTCTCCACAATCTTTTAATTCTTTCAACCTCTCTTGATCTCTTACTTCTACCTTTATCCAGTTTTTATTTTGCTTATCAGGATATAACCTAACGTCTAACTCTCCCTTAGTGGTAGGGAAAGTCAACACTATATCACTATCGTCCGCAAGATTGGTGTAATTCCTTATACCATTCTTTGTTATAATTGCTACCTCACTTTTACCAATCTTTATTATATCTCTTTCATAGTCTATGTTTCCCTGAGCTCGCCTTAACTCACTAGCTTTTTCTGTGAGCCTTGCAACATTTATTGTGCTATCCTCAGAATATTCTGAATACAAAGTGGTGTTATCCATTTTTGCATTTCTTACCACACCATTAATAACTGCTCCTTTTATAACTTCCATAAAATCTAGAGTGCTATATATATACTCGTAATAAGCTTCTATCATATTCCCTTTGTGCTCTTTAAATTCAGATTCTAGTGTATCAATTACTTTCATATTATCCTTATTATATAACACTGCCCCTATTGATACCAACTTGCATACTATCCTGCTTGCAACTTCAGGATTCTTTCCTAACTCACCAATCCTTTCCATAACACAATCTGTAAAGTTACGCTTCTTATCTTGAGAAAATCGTCTGTTAAATCTTCCTCCTGAGAGAATAGCTTCGTTTACAACTCCTTCCAGTTCATCCATATTTTGAGCTTTAGAAACTTTATCTAAAAATTCTTTTAGCTTTATCTGTCGATTCGGCGGTAAATTACTCCATAAATCCCTAGAACAATACTCCTTCTCATCATAACTTGACCATTGTAAATTGATTGCATCTGCTTTCAAAAGTAATCTTTTTACTTCAAACTTAAGTTGGTTTTTTGCTCTTTCATCAGTACCTGAACGAGCAAAAGAATCAAGATTTTTAGCATGTTGATGCACCTGTAACTCTCCTTCATTACTTCGAAGATTCAAAACCATTCTTAGATCTTGATCATTCCCAAAATCATCTAAGAATTCTTGTAGATCTTCAACAACTGAATCACCTTCTGAGTTGTTTACTATATCCAACAACTTTCTTCTCAAGCCCCCCTGTCTCTTAGTTAAAACGTAACCTGAACCATCTTCGAACCAATCTTTTGTTTCCATTATAGAGCGTAACTTATCACTCAACTTATCTCGCTTATAAGTCACAAAGTACTTTTCAATATGTTCATGATGATTATCACGTGCAACTTGCAGAGGAGTTTTTCCTTGTTTATCACCTTGATCAGAAATAGCTCCTTTCTCTAAGAGTAAAACTACGCCTTCAGAACAACCAACACTAGCAACATGATGCAAAGGCGTTTTTTTTTCATTATCTTCTGCATTAAGGTCAGCTCCCTTTTCTAAGAGAGCAGCTATACTATAAGGTCCAGTAGCATAGTGTAATGGTGTCCTTCCTTTATCATTCTTGATATTAGGGTCAGCTCCTGCTTCTAAAAGCAAACTTACGGCACAATCATATTGTTTTTTTGCCCAAGCCATACTTGATATTATGTGCAATATCGTCAAACTAGACTCTCCCCTTTCACAATTAAGAACGGTTTTTAGATCTTGATTATCTTTATTATTTAATAAAAACTTTTGAAGTTGTCGGTAACTATCTCCTGCACTCAAAGATCTCATTGCACTAAAAATAGATAGCAATTCCTCATCTAACTCTTCTTGACTGTCTGTCAACTCAGTTGTAACAAGCCACGCACACATTAAATTATCAAACGAGCCTTTTGTAGCTTCAGCAATATCTACCAAATGACGCCTATCAGGAAACATGAATAAACTTTTAATCAATTCATATTCATAATCCTGTTGTAGCTCGTTTTCTATTCTACTTTCCTTATTAGAATCTTGCCCAGTAACTTCTGGCATATTTACTCCTCACTTTATAAAACCGAATGTAATTATAACAAATAAAGCTAATGCAAGCTAGCTTTCTACTACTTCTTGTATAGTTATATCACTAACACGTAGCGGGATTATAAACATTAAGAAATTAACTAGATGGAAAAAAGGCAAAAGAATCCCCTAGTAGTGAGTTTTATAATGTAAATTGGCGCCGTAATAATGTGCTAACGCTTATTTTAAGCAGATTTTGGCTGAATGTAGAAAAAATAAAAAAGCCGCTATAATTTTATGTAATTCGCCAATAAATACCCTGAGTTTTTTACTGAATTTCGTCATTGAGCCTGCAGATCAAAAACAAGTTTTGAGTCATAAATACCCTTGATGTCATGGTAAGGGTATTTGGGGGATTTGTAAAGGAATTTCTGTTGTCAACAAGCTGCTAAATTTATTATATGGTTTCAAAGGAAACATATTGTCTATGGGAAATCTGGGTTTATTAGCGTATTATCTTAGAGTACTTAAAAATTAATTTCTTAATTTTAGTTAAAATTTTATTGACGTTACATATAGAAATAATCATAATAGCGTTTTATTAAAATTTTAAATATAATTATGTCTATATTAAGTAGATTGTTTAGAGTTAATACAACTACACTGAAAGTTAAAGAAGCGATAGGTTTTAACCCAGTAAACGTAGGGTTGATTGAAGGAAATGGAGTTACTTATGGACTCAGCTATCAAGATAACGGCAATGGAAGCAGTAGAGTAAAGTTACTTATTAGTCCATTATATCAATCGAAAACATACGAGTGTGATACATGTGTCAACGTAGCAAATGAATTCAAGGGCCAATTATCTCCCACACTAATAGAAAATTCAGCTGAAATAGATAAAGTTGGAGTTATCTTTCCTACAGAAGAAATTAACAAAAAAGAAAAGTGCATCAAAGGCTTAACATTCAACACTTATGAAATCAAGCATTCAACTAATGTTCCCTTAGTTGAATACGTAGGAAAAGTAAAATTATATAAGAACATTGATATAAAGAATCTTGCAAATGAAGACAATAGTTACTTTTTACCAAAAGCAGTAAAAGTTGGTAATGGTAATGTCATTGTAATCGCTCATAACTTAAAGGATCAAACTTTAGTCTCTTGGTATTTACAATCAGACACGGATGGAAAATTTAAGGTTTTGCGTGAAAAAAACGGTCTTATAGAAAGAAAATTATTCAAATTTGATAATCCAGGGCAATTAGTACTAGATGAAAATACGATGCTTTATTCGCAAGTGAGACCAAACGTTCCTGAAAATCAAGAAGTAAGAACAAATATCTTTAAATTCGATATGGCTAAATTAGTTCAGAATCTGAAAGATAGAAAGGGAGCTAATGACTTTTTGCTCAGCAATAAAAATGGTCAAATAAATATAACTTCATCTATTGCCTTTAATCCAGGTGAAATAAATTTTCTACAGTACGTAAAACGAACTGAAGGCGATGATCAGATTGCTTTTCTTGCGAAAAAACAATCTTCTAATACGCAAGAATTGCATTTAGCAAGGCTTGCTAAGAAAGGACCAAAATCAAATTTTACTGTTTGTGAATGTGAAGATCCTATAGAACAATTGTATGTTAAAGACAATGGTCAAGGAGGTTTTATCGTCACTGCGGTAAGTGGAGAGAGTATTATAACTTTTAATAGAGAGAGCTCTGGAAAATCTTCTGAAGCAACGATAATACCGACAAGCAGTATCAAAGCTCTCAGTGATTTTGTTAATATCATTAACGGCCAATTGATGCCTAGTATTATTTCCAGCAGTACTGTGGCTCCTATAACTGTTACAGAGACGGTTGTGACTTCTAAGAAAACGACGACTGCTGCAATTACTAGCACAACAGAAACCGACACTGTAAAGACTACCAAATTAACAACAGAAGCATCAACTATCATTGTACCAACTTCCACAATGAGTAAATCTTCAACAGAGTCAACAACTTAGGCAAGTACAGTAACAGTGGAGTCAACAACAGTAGCATCAACTACCACTGCACCTACTTCTACAACGAGTAGGCCTTCAACAGAGTCAACAATTCAAACAAGTACAGTAACAGTGGGGCCAACAACAGTAGCAAAAATAACTACTACTTCACAAGCGACCACGGTTGCTACAACGTCAACCAGTGTGCCTTCGGAAACTGAAACAAGTACTGTAAAACCTACAGCAGCAACTGTTGCGTCAACTTCTACGATGAATAAACCTTCAACGACTCAAACAAGCACAGTAACAGTGGAGCCAACTGTGCCAACAACAAGCTCAGAGAGAACTACACAAACAGTGTCTACTATGCCAAGTACTAGAACAAGGGAGTTGACAACTCCTATGTTCACTACAACTTTATTTTCTCAATCTACTTCTTCACCACAGCCTACTCAACTTGCTATAGGGTCTAATAGGGCAGGAATGATAGGGGGATCTTTAGTTGGATCAATAGGTGTTGCTGGAATTATAGGATTCATAGCATATAAATGTATTAAGAAATATCACGGTTATTATAATACTACTCATGTGTTAGAATTAGCTGATTTGGAATCGCATTCAAATGGTAGCGATGAAGAAATTTTTATCGCTATTAACAGAATTAGCCATATATCTATGCAAACTATGGATCAATCTGGAACGGTGCTAAACAGTATATCGGTGGAGAGTAGTAGTCGGTCAAGAAGTAGCTCATCGTCTTCAAGCGGTGGACCAGGATCTTGACTGACTGAGCTAGAGTCTAAAAGTGAAAAAAGCTTATCTTGGGATAGCGATGATGTACCGGAATATCACCTTTAGCTATTTGTCTGAATGTTTTTAGTATGTAGACTGTTAGGAAATTTTCTTTTGCTTTTGTGATTTTAATGTTAAAGTATAATTTCTAGGTGAAATAAGTAGCTGCTGTTGTGTGATAAACACAGCAGAGGAAAGTCCGAGCTCCAAGAAAAGGTAGTGACGGGTAACGCCCGCCGGAGGTAACTCCAGTTATAGGGCTACAGAAAATTACCGCCTAAAATATTATTAGGCAAGGGTGAAAAGGTGTGGTAAGAGCGCACCATAACAATGGCAACATTGGTAGTCAAGTAACCAACACTAGGAGCAAGATTAAATAGAAGTAGATTTTATGTTTTTCTCATATCTACTCGGGTAAATCGCATGAAGTAAATGGTAACATTTACTCCAGATAAATAGCTACATAAACAGAACTCGGCTTATATTTCACCTAGGCAATGCATGAATGTCAGCCATACTAGGGAATGTTCAAAAAAGCATACGCGTCAAGTTAAGGAAATAAAGGTATGAAAGAGATAGAATAATAAGGTATAAGTTCTCCCAGAAATACTTTTAGTGAGAGAACCAATGAATAAAATAACTAGCTTATCAAAAAAGCTCAAAGAATTTTTTAATGAAAAAGCAGATAAAATCTCAACTACAACAAGGTTTATAAAAAGAAAGAGAAAGCTAAAAGGTTCATCGTTCGTAAAAGCCATGGTCTTGGGTAATATAGGGGTTGATAATTGTAGCGTAGAAACAATGTGTCAATTACTAAACGAGGACTCGATAGATATAACAAAACAAGGTTTGGATTTTAGATTTACTGAAGAAGCAGTGGAATTTATGAAAAGGATGTATAATGAATCTGTGGTTCTCTTCAAAAATATCTTGCAAGTTGATTGCAAAATCTTACAGCAATTTAATAGTGTTAAATTATTGGACAGTAGCTATATTACTCTACCTAACAGTATGGAAGAGATGTATAAAGGTTATGGTACTAGCTACAGTGGCTATGAAAGCAATACTAAGTCTGGAATAAAGTTACAATTAGTTTTCGACTACATGAATCAGATAATAGACCAACTTAATTTAACGGAGGGAGTAAGATCAGACCAGGGATATAGGAAACATTTAAGTAATATATTAAGCAATGATTTGCTAATATCTGATCTCGGTTATTTTGTGTCAAGTTCTTTTAAACAAATCAATGAAATAGGAGCTTATTTCATAAGTCGTTATAAATCCGATACCAACATATATGATGTAGAAACAAATCAAAAAATGGAGTTATTAGAATGTTTAGAGGATAAGTTATTTTTAGAAAACGAGGTATTGTTAGGAAAAGAAGCAAAAATTAGAGTAAGAATTATATGTCAGAAACTAACTGAAGAACAGTCTATGGCCAGAAGAAGGAAAGCTAATAGATTAGCAAGATCGCAGGGATATACATCCTCTAAAAGAAATCAAAAATTGTTGAACTGGTCAATATTTATAACTAATGTTCCAGAAAATAAAATTAGTGCTGAGCAAGTATTAACGATTTACAGAGTAAGGTGGCAAATTGAGTTATTATTTAAATTGTATAAAAGCCATATCAGACTTGATAAGCTAAAAGGAAAGCCATGCAGAGTATTATGTGAACTATATGCTAAATTGTGCGCAATTCTTATATTTCACGGCATAGTTGGTTGCACAGAAGTGAAAAAGAATACAGAACTTAGCTTAACAAAGGCATTTATTGAGCTAAAAAGGCGGGTTAGAGAGTTATTCTTAACATTAAATTGTGTAGTCAGTAAAGTTCAAATTTTCCTCAAAAAACTCATCTCAACCTGGTCAAAATTCTCCTTAAAAGATAAATATAGAAAAACAAGAATATCAACTTTGAGTGCACTAAATTTGTTCATTTTTCCTTAACTTGACGCGTATGGTTCAAAAAAGTGTGTCAAACCGAAAAAAAAGTAATAAATTGATATAAAAAATGGAGGTTTGATATGAGTCAAGCAAATAGAACTACTGGTTTGGTAGATTATAAAGAATTAGAAACAAATATCCTGTCATCTATACGAGAAGGAAGACCATTGACAGGAAGAGATGGAGCATTAACACCGTTTATAAAAAGGCTGCTAGAGGCAAGTCTGGAAGGTGAAATAGAAAGCCACATGTCAGCTAAAAGTGAAGAAAATAACCGAAGAAATGGAAGGAATGCAAAAACTTTACGTACAGGTTCAGGCTCATTTGAACTATTAACACCAAGAGACAGAGAAGGAAGCTTTGAACCGCAAATAGTCAAAAAAAGGCAAACAAGCCTACATCCAGAACTTGAAGCAAAGGTCTTAAGTACATACGCCAGTGGCATGGGATACAGAGACATAGCTTCACACGTTGAGGAAATATATGACCATAAAATATCAGCAGCAGAGATATCCAATATTACTGATAAACTGCTACCAATAATCAATGAATGGCGCAGCCGTCCACTGCAATCAGTGTATCCAATAGTGTTCATGGATGGCATGTTTTTTAAGGTCAAGGAGGACGGACATTGCGTAAGTAAATGCATGTATAATATATTGGGTATAAATCAAAATGGCAGAAAAGAAGTATTAGGTTTTTATCTGGCTGAAAGTGAGGGAGCTAACTTCTGGTTGGGAGTTTTAAATGACCTCAAAGAAAGAGGAGTAGAAGATATTCTGATTGCATGTGTAGATGGGCTAAAAAGCTTTCCTGCAGCCATCAACAGTGTATTTCCCAGTGCAGAAGTGCAGCTATGTATAGTACACCAAATAAGAAATTCTCTGAAATATGTATCTAGTAAAGATATGAGAGTTTTCATGAATGATCTGAAAAAAATATATCGTGCTTCAAGTAAAGAAATTGCTGAGAATTATCTGCTTGAGCTGGAAGAAAAATGGGGAGAAAAGTATCCTTTAGTTATAAAATCCTGGCAGAACAATTGGGAAAACTTATCCAGTTATTTTAAGTATTCTGGGCCAGTTAGGAAGCTGATTTATACCACTAATCCAATTGAGGGGTTGCATAGACAAATCAGGAAATTTACTAAAACTAAGGGTTCATTTACTAGTACAAATGCCTTGTACAAACAGGTATATTGTGCTATAAAAAAGGTAGAGCAAAAGTGGATTATGGCTCTACCTAATTGGGCTTTAACTATGTCTCAACTTGATATTTTCTTTCCAGATAGATTGAAAATTGAGTTGAACTAAAAATGCGGCTTGACACACTTTTTTGAACATTCCCCCATACTATGTAAATGTATCAAACATTTCACATATCCTGTACGCTCAATTTGACCACCTATATTCCTTTTACTTCTTGGCTTATCTCTTTATTTTATTTCCTTTTGAACTTAACAAAGCTTGAATTTTAACCGAGCTTTTCCTTTAACTCGTCATTCTCTATCTCTAAAGCCTTACTTTCTTACCTATAACTTTTTAGCTCCGCTTCCAACTTTTCTATTTTTTGCTGCAAGTCTTTGTAAAGTTCTAAAAGACTAACCATGTTACCTCACTTTTACGATTGGTTTTTATCTTATTTCATCTACCTATTTTGTTGCTTCAATGAATGGGTGAATAAAGCATTTCATGCGCTGTCCTTCACTTGTTCTGCTTGATAGTCACTACTGCTTTCGCTTATATTAGCACTAGAGTATTCCTCATCGTCAACATACTCTTTTAGAACATATCCTCTACCCCAAACGGTTTCTATGTGGCTTATTCCATCATTTGCACTTTCAAGTTTTTTACGTAATTTACACATAAAAACATCAACTATTTTGTTGTCTGAAGGTTCGTCCAAGCCATTGTAAAGATGGTTTAAAAACATTTCTTTTGTCAACACTGCTCCTTTACGCAATGCCAGCAATTCTATCATGGAATACTCTTTGTTAGTAAGGTGAACTGTTTTGCCTTTTACCTCAACAATCCTGTGATCAAAATTGATATTCATATTACCAATCTTTATCACTGATTCGGGATGGCCTTTAGTACGTCGGACTATGGCCTTAATTCGAGCTAATAATTCGCTCTTGTGAAATGGCTTGGTTAAGTAATCGTCGGCACCATACCCAAGTCCTTTAGCTTTATGGTTGGCAGCGGAGATACACGAAAGTATTAAAACAGGAACTTTGATTTTTGCACTTCTTAATCTTAACAGTATATCATATCCATCAATATCACCAGGCAGGTGTATATCTAGAATAACTAGATCGTAACAGTCTCCACCCGAGGAAACCATATTATTGTTATAATCTTGTGCAGAAGTAACAACGTCGCAAAAATGTCCATCAGAAGTTAAGGCATTAACTACAGTCCTTGCACTTACTTGATCATCTTCAATTAATAATATACGCATATTTTACACCCCATAAATAATTTATAATTTTAGTAATATATATAACCAAGGAAAGTAACAAATCAAATTTTTATTAATGAATAATAGAAATTACACTTATTAATTAATAGTTAATGTGTCGTTCCAAAATTATACAAATAGATCTAAAATACAATAGATATACTATAATAATACTATTTTTAGTAAATATTGAATAGAAGCTATTTTTATTAAAAGAATACTTAGGTTAATAGATATTTAAACTATTTTATACTTTTATGTTATATTTTTAATTTACTTATTCTACAGTTTTAAATTATAAGTAATACTTTCAGGAATATTGAGTGGTAATATCAGTTTTAGGTGCTGGCGCATGGGGTACAGCAATTGCGATTTCATTAAGTAGTAAGAAAAATGTAATTTTGTGGACTCGCAATAAGGCCATATTTGAATCAATTAAAGAGAAAAGAGAAAGTGACAAGCTACCTGATTGTCCAATTTCTGATAATGTATCAGTAAAATTAGCTATTGAAGATGCAGTTAATGCTTCAGTAATAATTCTAGCTGTTCCTACTCAGTCTCTAAGGGAGATATGTCATCAATTGAATGATTGTAACCTAAAAAAAAATGTGGCAATAATTTTGGCTTGTAAGGGAATAGAAAAATCTACATTAAAATTACCTAGTGAAGTAGTCAATGAAGTTTTACCTAATAATCCTCTTGCTGTTTTTTCTGGTCCTAGCTTTGCTATAGAAGTTGCAAGAAAATTACCATATTCGATGGTTCTTGCATGTCAAAATGAAGTATTAGGTTTAAAATTAGTATCAGAGCTACAGCAAGAAAATATTAAATTGTACCTTAGTAGCGATGTTATAGGAATACAAGTTTGTGCAGCGTTAAAGAATGTTTTTGCTATAGCATGTGGGGTTGTTCTAGGTAGGTTTGGGTTTAATGCTCATGCAGCATTAATTACGAAAAGTATGAGTGAAATTAAGGCTTTATACTCAGCAAAAGTTGGTGACGGCAATGTAGATATAAATACACTACTTGGACCAGCATGCTTAGGCGATTTGGTTGTGACATGCACATCATTAAATTCAAGAAATCTATCTTTTGGATCTAAAGTAGCTAATAGTAATGGTTCTAGTGCTCAGCAGATTTTATCAGAAGGTAAGTCGGTAATTGAAGGTTTTAACACTGCTAAGTCTGCATTTGATTTAGCAGAAAAGCTAAAGATAAAAATGCCCATATGTGAAGCGATCTATAGATTGCTATATGAAAATACTTCTATAGAAGATACTATTTCTGTTCTTGTAAATTAGTTTTATATTTCGGTATATTGTGAAATTTTTATATAAATTAATATCAACATGGTGGCTATCTGGCACGGTAAAACACATGCCAGGTACTATAGGCAGCTTGGCTGCTTACCCAATTGTTCCTATATTACTCAATGACAGAATTTTAGGTACAGCAATTATTTTTTTTTTATTCTTAGTTGGATTATGGTCTACAGGCAATTATATACAACATTACAAAGCTCCGCATGATCCAAAAGAGGTAGTAATTGATGAAGTAGTTGGTCAATTGCTGACAGTACTTCTAGTTTCAATATTATTAGAACAAGAAATGAATAGCTCTGTATTGTTGGTGTGCTTTTTCTCCTTTAGGTTTTTTGATATAATAAAAGTGTGGCCTATAAATTTGATTGATAAAAATACAAAAGGTCCTTTAGGTATTATGCTAGATGATGTTTTAGCTGCAATTTTAGCCTTTGTTTTTATAGGAGCCTTTTATTGTTTATTGTTGGTTTATGCAGAATAAAAAAATTTGTTATTCAAGCTTAATTATTCAGAACCTAAAGGATTATATACTTTATGCAACGAATTTGTCCAAGTGGGAAATACATGACGAATTTGATAATGTTATATTTACAGTAAATGGTACCAGAGAATCGTTATTTAATTTTGTGTTTTGTGAAGATCAATGTACTGAGCTTTCCATATGCAGAACTCTAGATTATCTCAAAGCACGAAATATAGAAGCAACATGGATAATAAGTCCACGTATAAAAATAGGGGGTATTTTAGAAAAATGCGAAATAAAACACGTTAGCACACCAAAAAAAGTTTTACTCAATATAAAAGATTATTTTTTGCCTGATGATGCTGTTCCAAATTTGAAGTTCAATGTTGTAAATAGTAGTGAGCTCTTAGAGCAATTAGATTTACACACTTCTAAAATTTTTTATCACAGAATTAGTATTGTTAGCACATTTTTTCGCCAATTATCGAATTATGATGATAAGAGCTCAAGGTTAAGATTTTTTCTTGTAATGCTAAATAACGAAATTGTTGGAACATGCGGTCTTTATATTCAAGACAGCATAGCTGGTTTTTATAGCGATGGAGTTTTACCAATTTACAGGGGTCGTGGAATAGGAACTCAAATGGTTCTAGAAAGAATAAAGATAGCTAGGCAATTTGAATGCAAATACATAGTAGCACATTGCATGAAACCTTCTGTAAACCTTTATAAGAGATTAGGCTTTAGGGTATTGGGCAATCTTCACTTATATACCTCTTCAGTACAATCTCTTTGCTGAGAGATTATAAATTTTTATATTTGTTTTAGAATACTATGTTTTTTTTGTATGAAATAGTTTTACTACTAATTCTAGTATTCTTCTTTTTCTCATATTCTAAATTAAAAATTAGTAATAAAATTAAGGACTTACAACATCAAAATGTTATCATAAATAATTTAATAGATACTGTAAATGATGGATTTTATATTTGGGACGCAAAAAAACGTATAGAAAAATTTTCTCCCAATTTACTAATTTTGCTTAATACTGTTTTTTATTCATTTAATGAGTTTGTAAATTTTTTTGAGCAATCAGAAAGCTTAATTAAAAGTTTTGCTGAGGCAAAGGAAATAAATAAATCTTTTACTCTAGATTTAAAGTCAAAAGACAGTGAGGTTTATTGCACATGTTATGGTAAAAGCATAATAGATTATTCTAATAATGTGATTGGTGTGTTGTTATGGATAAGGAATATCTCCGATTATAAGATAAAAGCTAATGAACTTGAGTTAGAAAATAGTAAGCTTATGCGAGAATTGGAGAACTATAAAAAAATTTTTGACTCTTTACCATTTCCAATACTGAAGCACAATAAGAATAAAAAAGTAAGGTTTTATAACTTATTTTATGATAAATATATAGGCAGCTCTAAAAAATTTACTGTTGCGAGTGGCTCCTATAACGTAAAACCAGGAGAGTGTGTAATAACTTACAAGAACGAACCTAAGGTTTTTAATTTTGTTGAAGTTCCAATGCAAAATTCTAATAGCATAGTAATGTATGGAAAAGATATTAGTGATGAAAAAAAATTACATACTGAGCTAAGCAATTGTTTAGCTGCACAAGAAAGTTTGCTTGAGAAGCTATCGATTGCTGTAGCGATATATAGTAAGAATCAAAAGCTAAAATTTTATAATAATGCTTTTATAAAAACTTTTCAGTTTGATCCAAAATTTTTGGAGTCTTATCCAACTTATCACGAGATTATGCTTCACCTATTTGAATCTAAAAAGCTTTTAGGAAAAGAGGATTTTCAAACTATTAATAATCAAAGACATGAGTTGTTTAAAAGATTACTGGAATCATATGGTGAAACAATACATTTCATGAACGGAAGAACGTTTAGAGTATTAACAATACCCTATGCTTCAGAGGGTCTACTATTTTCTTACGAAGAGTGCCAGAAATAACACTCAAATTCCTTCTCTCTCTACCATAAGCTGTTTTACTTTCGCTATCGCTTTTGCTGGGTTAAGACCTTTCGGGCAGGTTTTTGTACAATTCATTATTGTATGACAACGATACAACTTAAATGGGTCGTTTAAAGAAGCAAGTCTTTCTTCTTTCTTATTATCACGACTGTCAGCAATCCATCTATAAGCTTGCAGTAATATCGCTGGCCCTAAAAATTTATCACCATTCCACCAATAGCTTGGGCAACCAGTCGAACAGCAAGCACATAGTATACAATCAGACAGACCATCCAATTTTTTTCTATCTTCAGGAGATTGAAAGTATTCTTTATTTTGTAAGGCAGATTTATCTGTTTGTAACCAAGGTTTAATCGATTTGTATTGCTCATAAAATTGGCTTAGATCTGGAACTAGATCCTTTACTATATACATATGAGGTAGTGGATATATTTTTACTTCACCTTTTATATCATGTATAGATTTAGTGCATGCAAGAGTGTTGGTACCATCAATATTCATTGCACAAGATCCGCATATTCCTTCTCTGCAAGAGCGTCTAAAAGTTAAGGTTGAATCTATTTCATCCTTTATTTTTATTAATACATCAAGTACCATAGGGCCACAATTATCCATATCGATAAAAAATGTGTCTATTCTTGGATTTTTATCATCATCAGCAGACCAACGATAAATTTGAAATCTTCTAATATTTTTTGCTCCAGTAGGAGTAGGATAAATCTTGCCCTTTTTATTAACTTTAGAATTTTTTGGTAAAGAAAACTGAACCATATTGCTTACCTTTTACAGCTAAAACCCCTTTTTTGTAAATAACATATTTTGGTATTATCTACCATACTTTTCCTTTTCAAATTCAAGCAAAGCTAAAATCTTGCTCTCTAAACTTTTCATTATAATTTCTTCATCTTCTTTTTGATGATCATAGCCAAGTAAATGCAGCAATCCATGAACTAACATGTGTGCAGTGTGAGTGAGGATAGATATACAGTACTCATGAGACTCTCTTTCTATTGTATCTACTGCAATTGCTATGTCTCCTAGATCACATTCACTAGATAACTGTTCGCATGGAAATGATAGTACATTAGTTGGCTTATCTATTTCTCTAAACTTAAGATTAAGTTGATGTAGCAAGTTATCATCAGCGAGAGCTATTGATATATTTGGTTTATAATGATCTATTTTTAATTCTTTTAGAGAAGCATTAATAATATTTAATACAAAACTCTGTGGGTCCTTCGTAATACTATGCCACCTCTTATCAAGAATATTTACTTCTAACATGAATAAAGCACCAGAAAGCACATTATCCCATCACTTGACATTGGAACCCAAAAAAGAAGAATTATAGACCATCGTATCATACACACAACTATACGAATATTGTACACTAGAAGTATGTCATCCCAGTGCTCCGACACTGGGATCCAGGAATTCTGATTAGACATTAGGTGAGTGAATATAAAAGCTATATTAAAACACAACATTTTTAATGTGGTTGCATTACAGCTGGATTCCAGTGTCAAGCACTGCTTTGTGTTTGATGCAAAATCGGCTACTTCGAAACAAACACTCATACAGCTGTATGTTGTGTGCTGAGGTAATATTGTTTGGCAACAGGTATTATACATCACTCATCCTTATTATTTCATTCCACTCAGTCTCTAAAACCGGAGAAACTGATAAACGTGATTGTTTTAATATAACCATATTTTTCAAAAGTGGGTTTTGTTTTATACTGTTTAACGTCACTTGGTTACTTAAAGGTTTCAAAAGTTTTACATTCACTAGTCCAAATTTGGAATTATAAACATGATAATACTCCTTTAATACTTCAACTATTCCAAGTATAACTCTCTCTTTACCTGTATGATAAAAAAATGCAAGATCGCCTAATTTCATAGCTCTCATGTAATTTTGAGCTTGATAATTGCATACACCATTCCACTGCGTCACCTGCTCCTTTTCCATTTTTTGCCACGAGTATTCACTTGGCTCTGACTTTAGTAGCCAAAATTGCATTATTTTTTTCTTCTTAAATAAGCTGGTATATCATAAACATTGCTGCCCCACTTAACTCTTTCATTTGTTTGCTCAGTTGAAGCATATTCTTTTGTTTCTGATATTGGAATTTGATTATAAGGCCATTTAAAATTTTTTTCCTCTGCTGGGATCTTGTTTTGATTAACAGATGAATTGTCGTTACAGCTATCAATGCCAGTTGCAAGAACAGAAACTCTAACTCTTCCCTCCATCGCCTGATCAAAAGTGGCACCAAATATTATATTTGCATTTTCATCCACTTCTTCACGCACTCTATTTGCTGCAGAATCAACTTCAAATAGAGTCATATCTCCACCACCAGTAATATTAATCAATATTCCTTGTGCGCCTTTCATTGATACATTATCAAGCAATGGATTAGATATCGCAGCTTCTGCAGCACTAATTGCCCTATCTTCTCCTTCTGCCTCTCCAGTACCAATCATTGCTTTACCCATCTCACTCATTACTGTTTCTATATCAGCAAAATCAAGATTAATCAGTCCTGGCATGATCATCAAATCAGTTACTCCTCTTATGCCAATATGCAGAACATTATCGGCGAGTTGAAATGCGTCAGCAAATGTAGTTTTCTCGTTAGCAATTCTAAATAAATTTTGATTGGGAATGACAATAAGTGTATCTACGTATTTTTGCAACTCTTCAAGTCCAAGCTCTGCAATGCGCATACGTCGCACACCTTCAAAACCGAACGGCTTAGTTACAACTCCAACAGTCAGTATCTTTTTTTCTTTTGCTCCCTTATCTTTAACTACCGCTCTTGCTTCTCTGGCTGCCTTTGCAATTACCGGTGCAGCACCTGTTCCAGTACCACCACCCATCCCTGCTGTGATAAAGAGCATATGACTATCTTTTATATGCTCCATAATTTCATCAATTGATTCTTCTGCTGCACCTTTACCAACATCAGGCAAAGCACCAGCACCAAGGCCCTTAGTTAAGTTAATACCAAGCTGAATTTTTTTATCACATAATGACTTCTCTAACGCTTGAGCATCGGTATTTGCTACGACAAAATTTACCCCTTGTAAATTGGATTGGATCATGTTGTTTACAGCATTTCCGCCAGCACCACCCACTCCCACAACGGTAATCCTTGGGTGTAATACAGGTAGCTCTGGTAAACTAAGGTCGATTGACATTTAAATTTTACTCAAATATTAGTGAATTCACTTGATAACAAGTTACTGCTTTTTTAACAATATGCAAACATTTTTCATTTTGACATACGCAAACAGTAAACAAGATTTACTTATTCTTAACATTATTAATCATTAGGTGTAATAATTGCAGGCTTCCAAACAACACCACTTAGAATGCAAAAAAAAATTGTGCAAAAGGGATAGGCTTCTATCCCTTTTGCTTTGTTGAAACTATACTTGATGTGATGCAACTTCCAATTTTATTGCAATATCAGTAAGAACTGTTAATGGTTCATTATTTTCAGTCATTTTAACTTTATTGCTTTCTAACTTAGCATTGCCTTGAGAATCTTTCTCACAATTATTAAGTACAATTTGCTTTACTTCCTCAATTTGACTTGCCTTATTATTGTTTTTATATGCAAGCATAGGTGCAGCTATTATAGCTGCTACTGCAGCAAGAACTACCAAACTAGCAATGAGTGGATGAGCAACTGCAAATGCAGACATTGCAGTAATCGCAGGACTAACAAGTGTTGCAGCTTTTGTTCCAACTGTACCAACAAAAGTTGCATAAGCTGGACTTAAAAAATAAGCAGCCGTAAGCGAAGCTACTGCTGCAATTGTTACAAAAGTAGCGGCTGTTTTATACGGATGTTCTTTTACAAGATCCCAACCTTGCACAGGAACTTCTTTAGCTGCTGACCAAAGCCCTTCACTTCTGTATTTATTTTTTATTTCTTCAATTCTTGCCATAACTTTACTCCAAAAATATTAAAATTTCACTAATGGCAGTATATAGCAAAAAAAAGCTGCCCGTCAAGTAAATTAATTTATTTATACATTCTTATTCTGTAATTCAGCGCTTCTGCAATGTGTGCTTTCTTTACCTCTTCACTTTTTACAAGATCTGCAATGGTTCTTGCGACTCTTAATACGCGTGTGTAGCCTCGATTAGAAATATAATTTTCTTTCAATACGTATTTTAGCAATTCTAACCCTTCCTGATCTGGTTCAGTGAATTTATTTAATGCTTCACCACTGACTTCTGCATTGCAACGAATATTAAATTTACTATAACGCTCAGTTTGAATTTTTCTCGCTGCTATCACCCTTCCTCTTATAACCTCGGTACTTTCTCCCTCCACAGAGATTTCAGGAGAAAGTATGCTAACGTTTGGCATTTCAATGCATATGTCTATTCTATCAAGCAATGGTCCTGATATTTTGTTTTTGTAATCTGTGCCACACTTTGGAGCTTTGTTGCACGATCTACTTGCATCACCTAAATAACCGCACCTGCAGGGATTCATTGCAGCTATAAGTTGAAAATTAGCTGGATAAGTAATGTGAGCATTTGCACGTGCAATAGTTACCTTTCTATCTTCAAGTGGTTGGCGTAGAGAATCAAGCACAAGCCTTGGAAATTCAGGTAGCTCATCAAGAAATAACACACCATTGTGAGCCATGGTGATTTCCCCAGGCTTTGCATTTTTTCCTCCTCCTATCATCGCTGACATCGAGCATGAGTGATGAGGTTCACGAAAGGGACGAGTTACTTTAAATGTTTCGTTACCGGCTTTTGTTATGCTAGAGATGATATTAACATCAATCATCTCTTGTTCAGTCAAATCGGGTAATAGCCCTATAAATCGCTTAGCAAGCATTGACTTTCCAGTACCAGGAGGTCCAACAAGGAGCATATTGTGTCCACCTGCTGCTGCAATTTCAGCTGCTCTTTTTGCAACAACTTGACCTTTAATATCCTTTATATCTGGAACTGAATTTTTTTCTTTGGGTGCAGCGCTATAGTTAAAAGTTACCGGCTGAATTAACTGCTCACCCTTAAAATGTCTGATAATATCGGTTAATTTCTCTATAGCCAGAATAGAAACATTCTTTACCCATAAAGCTTCTACTCCATTTCCCCTTGGGCAAATTACTCCTTTATTTGCCTGTTTTGCATTGATTGCTGTTGGAAGTACTCCTGAGATTGGTATGACTCTGCTGTCTAGTGCAAGCTCGCCCATAATTATATAAGACTGAACTTTTTCAACTGGTATCACATTCATTACAACAAGTAATCCAACAGCAATAGCTAAGTCATAATGACTACCTTCTTTAAGCAAATCCGCAGGGGAAAGATTAACTGTGATTCTTTTTGGAGGTAACAGAAGATTGATTGAATTTAACGCTGCTCTGATACGCTCTCTGGATTCTGCAACAGTTTTATCCGGCAGTCCAACAATATTAAAAGCTGGAATACCATTTGCCATGTGAATTTGTGCATTAACATTTACTGTGCTGGTTCCCTGAAGTGCAACGGTATTTATATTTGCAATCATACTATATTATATAAAGTTATTAATATAGTATATTGACAAAGTAACGAAGTAAACAGTAGCTGTTAAAAGTGGTTTAATTTAGCAAAAAAGTGTAGTACTCTATCACTTTGCTGATTATATATGTTTATAAGAATAATCGCTTTTCTTTTGTTATATTCAAGCGCAGTTTTCTGTAGTGATTGTAACTTTAACTTACCATATCGTGGGCTCAGTTGTGATTTGGATCTATCATATAGAAATTTAAGTAATATAAAGAAATTATTGAATAAAAAAGATAAGTTCGTTGCACTTACGTTTGATGATGGACCGTCTTATAATAGAGCAGGAGATATTATTAATATTCTGGAGAGCAATAAAACAAAAGCGACATTTTTTGTGCTTGGTGAGCGTATAAATAAAAAAACATCTGAAATAGTAAACAAAATCCATCAAGCAGGTCATGAGTTAGGCAATCATTCTTGGTCCCATAGGAAGTTGACATCACTTTCAAGTGAGGAGCAATTGCAAGAACTGGAAAAGACAAATGTGGCAATTAAAAATGCAACAGAACAGAATGTAAAATGGTTTCGCCCACCATATGGATGTCATAACGATAATTTGATCAAAAATACTAATCGATTAAATATGTATTCCATACTATGGACAGTCGATTCTCTGGATTGGCAAGGTGATAAATCAGAGATTTTGGTTGAAAGAGTTTTAAGCAATGTACATAATGGAGCGATTATATTGTTCCATGATCACGATAACAAATCAAATACAGTTGAAGCTTTACCTCAGATTATTGAAATACTAAAAAAATCGGGTTATGAGCTTGTTACCTTAAGTGATTGGGAAAAGAGGGTTTGTGATGTAGTGAAAGCTAGAAATGTGCCAATAAAAGGAGGATGAGTGCATTCTAAAGGAATTCTATGTGGACAAAAAACAAGGTCTTCAACCGCAGGGCATTCATATTAGGTGGTATTCAGCTTACTATTTCTGCTATTTTTAGTTGTAGGTTGTATACTTTACAAGTACGAGATAGACAAAAATATGAAGTGCTATCCAATAATAATAGGATAAAAGTTGTTACTATTGTGCCTAAACGAGGCAGGATTTTGGATAGGAATAGCGTTGAACTCGCAGTAAACAAAATTTCGTATATTGTTTTATTTGATGGGCAGAAAACCTTTACTAGGGAAGTTGATTTGCAGATGTTATCAGAAATTAAACCTGATTCAACAAAATCATCAGATACAAAAATAACTGCTCTTTATAAACGTTATTACCCGTTTGGTTCGATATGTTCTCATATAATCGGATATACAAAAAGACAGCAAGACATAAATGAAGCAGGGGTTAGTGGAATTGAATATACATATGATCATGTATTAAAAGGCAAGACCGGAAAATCTGAGCAGGAAATAAATTCTAAGAAGCGTATCATGAGAGAGTTATCTAGCATACCGCAGCAAGACGGACAAGATATACAGCTGACAATTGATGTTGATTTACAGAAGAAAATTGCAGAGATATTTAAAGACCACCAAGGTTCCATAGTGGTAATTGATGTAAATAACGGAGAAATTTTAGCATTATATAATTCACCTTCTTACGATAATAATCTTTTCACTAGCAGATTATCAAATGAAACTTGGAAAAATTTAAACAATCCTTCATTACCGCTTGTAAACCGTGCATTATCATATCAAATTCCACCTGGTTCAATATTTAAAATAATAGATGCGCTTGCGGGTTTAAAAGATGGAATAATAACACCAGAAGAAAAGTTCTCGTGTAGGGGCTATATGAAAATAGGTGAACGAAAATTTCGTTGCCTAAAAAGCAAAGTCCATGGATATGTATCTTTAAACGAGGCAATGGCCTTCTCATGCAACACTTACTTTTATAATATAGGAAAAAAAATAAATGTAGATTCTCTACTAGAAATGGCTAGCAAATTTGGTATAGGAAGTGGACCATTAATTGGAATGTTTAAGGAAGAAGCTCCGGGATTGTTGCCTGATGTGGATTGGCGTGCACGCAAGCTATATTCAGAGTGGTATTTAGGTGATACCATTAACTTAGTTATAGGACAAGGGTATTTACTTACAACGCCATTACAGCTTGCGGTTCTTGCAGCGAGGGTTGCAACAGGAAAGGAGGTAATTCCCCACATTGAGATGAGTAAACCAGGGCAAGACTTTCTTGATATTGATGTGAATCATGAGCATCTTAGTGTGGTTCGAAAAGCTATGTTTGACGTGGTGAATTTTAACTATAGAAAAGGACTAGGCAGTATACAAATTGCTGGCAAAACCGGTACACCAGAGATAAACTCTAAAGGTGAAAGTCATAAATTGTTTATCGCTTATGGCCCCTACCATGACCCGCGCTATGCAATCTCAGTGTTTATAGAACACGGCAAAACTCCACGCCAAGATGTTGCAATTGCTAGTGAGATATTGCAATATATGCTTGAAAAATGAACTTATGAAATTGCCATATATGTTACTTGTAATTTATATATTCAAATCAGAGCTTTTAGGTTAAAAAAAGAAACGAAAATTGCATAAACCTTTTCAATTTAGTGCTTTAATGTTTCTAACGCAGAGAAGGTACTATCTTTATTTTCTATGGAGGAAGGTAGACTATTTTGATTATCACCATCAATTGAAGTAATAGGGTGAGTTAAAGCAATTTTTATAACTTCATCAATATTCTTAGCAAAAATTACGTTGATCCCTTCTTTAATATTTGAGGGAATCTCCTGCATATCTTTCTCATTTTCACTTGGTATAATCACAGTTTTGATTGATCCTCTGAGCGCTGCAAGCAATTTTTCTCTCAAGCCCCCAATAGCTAAAACTCTACCACGCAATGTCACTTCGCCTGTCATAGCAACATTTTTGTTAACTGGTATATTTGTCATAAGAGAAACAATAGACGTACATACCGCGCCGCCAGCAGAAGGGCCATCTTTTGGTACAGCACCCTCAGGTACATGCAAATGTATATCATTATTTTGGAATTTTTCGGGCTTTATACCAAAAAATAAACAATTTGATCGAATATAACTATACGCAGCTTTTATAGATTCTTGCATAACCTCTCCAAGCTTTCCTGTGTATTTTATTTCTCCCTTGCCCGGAATTAGGACTGATTCTATCATCAAAATATCACCACCTGTTTCAGTATAGGCAAGCCCAGTTACTATTCCCACCAAACTCTCATTTTCTGCAATGCCAAAGGTATACTTACGTACCCCTAGGTAATCTTGTAAATTACCAACCTCTACGGATATTTTCTTATTTTTATCAGTTAATATTGCTTTAACTGCTTTTCTCATGAGCTTTGCAAGTTCCCTTTCCATGCTTCGCACGCCGCTCTCACGTGTATATAAACGTATCAACTCGTATAATGCTTCATTAGTTATTTTCCACTCCTTCTGATGCAAACCATGCTCTTTTTTTAATTTTGGAATAAGGTGATGCGTAGCAATACTGATCTTCTCATCTTCGCTATATCCAGATAATTGTATAATTTCCATCCTATCACGCAAAGGATGTGGCAAATTTAAGCTGTTTGCCGTAGCTACAAACATTACACTTGAAAGATCAAATTCAACTTCCAAGTAATGATCCGTAAAGTGTTTATTGTGCTCAGTATCCAAAACCTCAAGTAATGCAGATGCAGGATCACCACGCGAATCAGAACCCATCTTATCTATTTCATCAAGCAGAAAAAGCGGGTTGCATGAATTAGCTTTTTTCATGTGTTGAATGATTTTACCAGGCATTGAGCCAATATAAGTTTTTCTGTGTCCTCGTATTTCAGACTCATCACGTATACCACCAAGAGATATGCGAACAAAATCTCTTCCTACTGCTTTTGCCATAGACTTAGCTAAAGAAGTTTTACCAACACCAGGTGGTCCAACTAAGCAAAGTATAGGACCCTTTATCTCTTTTACTCTCTTTAATACTGCTAAAAATTCTATTATTCTATCTTTTACTTTCTCTATGCCATAATGATTTTCATCTAAGATTTTTTTAGCCGCATTTAAGTTAATTTTTGCATCTTTGTACTTTCCCCATGGCAAATCAAGCAACCAATGCAAGTAACTAGATATAACTGTTGCTTCAGGAGAAATGGGATTCATTTTCTTATATCTCTTTAAGTCAGTTATGGCTTTCTCTTTTGCTTCCTCAGAAAGCTTTGTTTCATTTATCTTTTTTTCAAATTCATTGAGTATATTCCCTTCATCTCCATTTTCAAACTCACCTAATTCTTTCTGTATAGCTTTTAATTGCTCATTAAGGTAGTAAACTTTTTGAGTACTTTCAACCTGTGATTTAATTGTCTTATACAAGCGGTTTTGTGCACTCAAAATACTTATTTCTCTCTCAATAAGAGCAAAAACTTTTTTTAAACGCTCTTTTGGGTTATAAACTTCAAGTATGTTTTGCTTATCTGATACCTTTATATTTAAGTGCGAAGCTATCATATCTACAATTTGATTAACCTCTTTAACTTGATCAATGGGGTCAATAATAATCTCGGGTCGACTTTTCTTGCTTAGTTTACACCAATTGTCGAATGCATCTATAACAGAACGCCTTAAAGCTTCTAAATCAATATTATCTTCATTTTCTCCATACTCATAATGACCATCTAACGCTACTCTGGCCTGTAACAAAGTGTGAGAGCTAATATATTCTATAACTCTTCCCCTTCTTACCCCATGAACCATGACTTTTACTGCATTGTCAGGCAGTTTTATTAATGGTTGTATAATGTTTGCTAACACGCCTACTTCATAAAGATTCTCTGGCTCTGGATTATCAATAGAACCATCTTTTTGTGCTATGAGAAAAATCTCGTTTTGGTGACTACTGCTACTTATTGCATACTCTAGTGCATGAACAGATTTTTCTCTACCTACGAATAAAGGCAACATTATATTTGGAAAAATTACTACATCTCTTAGAGGTAATACTGGTAATACAGTAGAATTAAAGTTTACAGCACGTCCAATACTCATAATATATGCCTCAAATTAATCATTAACCGTTATAACACTACCCTTATTATTATGATTAATAGTCGCTTTGCCTAATTCTACCATTTTCTTAGTAACCGTTATAGCGCTACCTTCAAAACCTCCATTGCCAGCTATATACATAACATCAAGCAAAAGTGACTCTAAGATAGCACGTAACATCCTTGCACCTGTTTTATAGCTTATAGCTTTTTTAGCAATAGCTGATATTGCTTCATCTGAAAACTCAAGGTTTACTTTACTAAATGCAAGCAATGCTTTATATTGTTTTACTAGCGCATTTCTTGGCTCTGTCAACACATGTATTAAATCCTCGTGATCCAGCTCATCTAGAACAGCAGTTATTGGAACCCGTCCTACAAATTCGGGTATCAAACCGAATTTGATTAAGTCCTCAGGTTGAACATCATGTAAAGCATTTTTTTTCTTTTGTTCTTTAGACTGACTTATGTCCGCACCAAAGCCAACTGACGTTCCCTTTTTCCTTGCTTCAATAATTTTATCGAGGCCTTCAAAAGCTCCTCCACAAATAAACAGTATGTTACTAGTATCTACTTGTATAAACTCTTGTTGCGGGTGTTTTCGCCCTCCTTGTGGAGGAACATAAGCAACCGTACCTTCCATGATTTTTAGTAGAGCTTGTTGGACCCCTTCACCTGAAACATCACGGGTTATTGAAGCGCTTTCAGATTTTCTTGTAATCTTGTCTATTTCATCGATAAACACTATACCGCACTGTGCTTTTGCAACGTCATAATTTGCAGCTTGTAATAGACGTGACAACACGCTTTCTACATCATCACCTACATAACCTGCCTCAGTCAAAGTTGTCGCATCGGCCATAGCAAATGGCACATCTGAAACTTTAGCAAGTGTTTTGGCTAGCAAAGTCTTACCAGAACCAGTAGGGCCAATAAGCATTATATTTGACTTCTCAATTTCAATATCACTTATAGAATGAAGTTGCACCATGGATTGACAATGGTTATACATAGCCACAGATAAAACGTGTTGCGCATGTTCCTGACCTACAACATGCTTACTAAGAAAAATTTTTATATCTTCAGGTTTCTTTAGTAATAGCTTCATATCAGATATATGATCTGAATTAAAAGCTCTCTCTTTCTTTTGACTTATTGCTTTATGGGATAACTCTATGCATTCATTACAAATAAACACCTTTAAACCATCTGAAGAGTTAGTAATCAATTTATCTACTTCGTTTTGTGCCTTGTTACAAAAAGAACAGTAGTGTAAATCATTATTGTTATCCATTAAACTACCTTTTGTTTAACTTTAATGTTTTCAATCTTAATATCTTTACGCTCAGCTATTACTTTATCAATCAAGCCAAGTTCCATTGCTTCTATAGGATCCAAAAATTTATCTCTTTCCATCATTCCTTCAATCTTCTTGAGTGAATGCCCAGTATGTTTTTCATAAATTTGATTTAGCTTTTTCTTAATTCGCAAAATTTCCTTAGCATGTATTTCTATATCAGTTGCTTGACCTTGATAACCACCAGATGGTTGATGTATCATAATTCTTGAATGAGGTAGAGAGTGGCGCTTACCTTTCGCACCAGCTGCAAGCAACAAAGAACCCATAGATGCAGCTTGACCTATACATAAAGTTGAAACGTCTGGCCTTATGTACTGCATTGTATCGTAGATTGATAAACCAGCAGTTACAACACCGCCTGGTGAATTAATATACATATGAATGTCTTTATCAGGATTTTCCGATTCTAAAAATAAAAGCTGTGCTACTATTACGCTGGCCATGTTGTCTTCAATAGGGCCAGTTACGAAAATTATTCTTTCTTTTACTAGCCTTGAATATATGTCATAAGCCCGCTCACCGCGACTAGTTTGTTCAACTACAATTGGTATAAGAGTCATACCTTTTCCTATCAAATATTATCAAATAATTCCTTTAATTCTTTCACAGAAACAATCTGTTCTTCTTTACTAGCTTTTTCTATCATATAATCTGTCACTTTATACTCAAGCGCTTGCCCTCTAACTAATTCCTGAAATTGTCCGTCTGATTTAAAATGTTTAAATACTCTGTCAAATGATACATCTTTACTGACATATTGATTTACAATAACATTCATAATATCACTTTGAGTTAATGATATTTCATGTTCTTTACTGAACTCCATAAATAGCATTGCAAGCTTTACACGTCTTTCAGCTTCTTTACAAGAATCATCTTTAGCATTCAACTCTCTTTCCACTCTCTGCTGTTCCTGTTTTACTACTTCTATAGGCAAATCAAAACTATAACTAGCATCCAAACAATCAAATAGCTCTTTCTTAATTAAGAGATCTCCCATTTCTTTACACTGATTATCAATTACTTCTTTTACATGATTTATTAGCGAAGAATGATCTTCAAAACCAATTCTCCTAGCTATTTCATTATCACTTTGCAAATCTTCGGCAATCTGAATATCATTAACTCGAACAGAAAAAGCAGCCTCCTGCCCCGCAAGGGAAATTACCTGGTAATCTTCAGGAAATCTCAACTTAAAGCTTTTTGTTTCCCCTTTTTTCATGCCAATTAATTGATCTTCAAAACCATTTATAAATGTTCCAGATCCTAAATTAACAGTAAAATTTTTGCCACTTCCACCTTGAAAGAGCTTATTTCTAATTCGCCCTTCAAAGTCAATTATCAGTTTATCCTCGTTTTTTGCTTGATAAGAAGCATCATCAACAGAGACAAAGTTAGGAAATTTTGTTTTTATAGAATCAATAAATTCTTTTATGTCTCCCTCTTTGATTTTTGCCTTAACTTTCTTCAAATTTATTTTATCAAGATCTATTACTGGCACTTTTGGCATCGATTCAAAAGATAATTTGTACAGAAAGTCGCCTTTTTCATCCTTTTTATCCAGGTTTGGTAATGACATAATATCAACCTTAGGATGGATGTGAGACTTAACTTCGATTTTTTTCATTAAATCACTTGAGCAATAGTCAATCGTATCTTTTATCACATATTCCAAAGCTTCGTTTTTATAATTTGTAACAACAAGATCGTAAGGCATCTTTCCGGATCTAAATCCAGGCAATTTTGCATCCTTCGCTATTTCTTGTAATCTAGAGTTTATCTTTTGTTCTATATAATCACTACTAACTGTGATTTCATACTCATACTTTAGTTTATCTACACTAAGTTCCTTATAGGTATATATATTACTTAATGTATCTGCTTCGACTGCATTTTGAGTTATATTACTAGACATTACAACCTGTTATCAATATTTTATTTATGTTTTAATAAAGCCATTTTACCAGAATTTAAGTTAAATACAATCCTTAAGAACAGGTTCTTATACAAACAAAAGTGTACTTAGTGATTATAAATTTTCTCTTAAAACCTGAGTTACATGACTTTAAGTGCGGATAGAGGGACTTGAACCCCCACGAGCAAGCTCACCAGGACCTAAACCTGGCACGTCTACCAATTTCGCCATATCCGCAAGAACCCTTCATTAACTTATAGATAACCACTTCTGTCATCTTATGCAATTTAAAGATTAGATTTTAGTACCACAGACTGAACTTATAATACTGGTTAACTCCACTATGAATCTAAGCCTGAATTACTTTAACTAACATTATTGAGATAAGTACTGTCTTAGAAATATTCAAGGCTTATTCAATTTATAGTATTTACACAATAAAAAAAGCTTATTAATATTCTTTAATTAAAGCTCTAAACTCTGGAAATTAATAATGAGATTAATAGCAAGCTTCTTACTCGCAATTTTTCTGATTACACAGAGTGGCTGTACGACTCTTGTGAGTGGTATAGTGGTAACAGCAACTGCAGCGGCTACAGCAATAACAATGCAAGATAAATCCTTGGGAAACATTATTGATGATACAACTATAGTAATAAGAATCAATAAGGGACTCTTAAAACATGGACTGTTTTCATCTATAAAAGTTAAAGTGAGTGAAGGAAGAGTATTACTCATTGGAAATGTTGATAATCATGAAAAGCAACTCACAGCAGAGAAAATAGCTTGGCAGCAAAAAGAGATTAAAGAAGTGATAAATGAAATAAGAGTCATACCAATTAAAATGGCTTCTATGCTAGATGTTACTGTAGATGGTATGATAACAGCAGAGATAAGCACGAGGCTTCTGGGAAAAAGAAATATTAAATCAATTAATTATAGCGTTAATACAGTTGATAGAGTCGTTTATTTGATGGGTATAGCTCAAAATAAGGCGGAATTAAAAGCTGTAATAGCAATTGCAAGAAAAGTAAAAGGAGTAAAGCAAGTTGTAAGCTATGTGAGATATAGACATAGCAAATTGCGTCATTGATGAAAATTTACTTGAGTGTTAGTACCATGTAGCTAAGCCATAAAACTCCTTTACAAATTTCGTCAGTTCATTCTTATGGTATGTATAACAATGTTACAAAAAATAATATCATAGAATTCAATAGAATAATTCCTAGAAAATCTCTACATACTAAAAAAAGTAAAATGCTATTTAACACTCCCAAGCTTAAGAATAAATAGCAAACATCTATATCTTGTGCGATATGGCGTTTTATTCCTGAGATTTTTTTACCAGCGTCATAGCCTTTTTCTTCATCAGTGTCTGCGTTCTTTACACTCTGAGTGTCAATTATGCAAAAGCTGATTTTTTCTTTCCAAACATTGTTTTGTCGGACCACACTAACTATTTTTTTTAACATGCACTCCAAAATACTTTTTTTTATTTCCTTTTACTTTTTCACTCCATTTTTGAAATAATCATAACAATTGCACCATTTTGGAAACTCTTTTGGTAGCATCCTCCACTGATAACCACTTTTTAGGGCGTACAACACTCCGCAAAATATATCATACAAATCAAGTTTTCTTGGTTTTGTTTTTTCCACAAGACTCCAGATCTGGTGAAATAATCTCAAACTTCTCTCGACTTATGTCACTTGGGTATACACTCCTCATATATCCTAATTTATACACTCTATTTCTTACTTTATGCCTTTCTTGAGATTATGAACAGGTTCTTAGAAAGCTAGCGTTCTACTAGTCATGTTCTTTATCTTGCTTTACAACAATGCATCTTTTCATTCCAGCCAAGTCGTATACGTATTCCTGAAAAACCAGTCCATATAAGGGTATTATTTTGTCAATATTGCTTTGATCTTCGCCTATTTCCAATATCGCAAACCCATCTTTTTTAAGGCACTTTTTCAATATTGGAAAAATACTCAGGTAACAGCTCAATCCATCGATACCACCATCAAGAGCAATTCTTGGCTCTTTTTGCACTTCAGCTTGCAGATCTTTTAACTTACTTCTTTTAATATATGGAGGATTGCTTATTATGAGATCAAATAAATCTCTGCATTCTGTCCACGAATTTGGAAATATTTTAGCTCTGTTGAGAAGATTATGTTTCTTTGTGTTCTGGCAGGTAATTTTGTATGCTTCCAGGCTTTTTTCAAAACCAACTCCAATAGCATATTCATACTCACTAAGTACGGAGATCAACAAACAGCCTGTGCCTGTGCCAAAATCTGCAATTTTTATTTTTTGCTTCTTATTTTGGTAATATTTTAACACTGTTGAAATTACTGTCTCACTATCTGGTCTTGGATCTAGAACATGTTGGTTAACTATAAAATTTTTACTCCAGAATTCACGATTACCTATTATTTGCGATATTGGATATCTTTCTGCTCTTTTTTTTGTTAATTTCCAGAATAGAAGTTCTTTGTTTCTTGGTACCTGATTGATGTGATTCATGATTGTGAATGATCTTTCTACTCCAAGTACGTACTGCATGATGATTTCACAATCCAAATGTGGTGATTCAATTCTATGTGATGATAGTAGCTTTGACCCTTCTTTAATTAAAGCGCTGATTGTTTTCATTATTCTAAAAACGTGTTCCTTGTATGCAAGAACAGCAAAATTGAGTATAGAATTTTGAACTTAGGGTAGCTGCATTAAATCTAAGTGTCAAGAGTAGGATTGTAAAAATCATCCGGCTTTACTGGTAATTCGGTTAGTTCGGTTGGTATTTTTGCATTAATGTTAGAAGCTCTTGGCTCTATTATAAGCATTATTTTCTGCATATTCTTTGATAGCCATCACAGTATATTACTTGTTCCATATCTATATTAATTCGACCACAGCAAGTGATAATTTCTTAATATTAAAACCAATATGCGCTTTAGCATATAATTATCAGTAGCTTTCAAAGCAATTAGGCTGAGATTATTAGAGTAGTAATGTTTATTTTTATATTGACTATTGAGGTTTATTATTTTATAACTAAGACTTAGTTATTTTTAGAGTTTTAAGTTTACAGTATATGCCTACGATAAATCAATTAATATGTAAAGGTAGATCAGGGTTAACTCGCAAGAAGAAGGTGCCAGCTTTGGGAAAATGCAATCCTCAAAGAAGGGGTGTTTGCACTAAGGTATATACTACAACTCCTAGAAAGCCTAATTCAGCACTACGTAAGGTAGCTAGAGTAAAGATTAGTGGATACGGTGAAGTGACGGCTTATATACCTGGCGAAGGTCATAATTTACAAGAGCATTCCGTTGTTTTAATACGTGGTGGGCGAGTTAAGGATTTGCCGGGTGTACGTTATCACATAATAAGAGGTGCTCTTGATCTACGTGGTGTGCAAAATCGAAAGAAAGCTCGTTCAAAATATGGTGTAAAGAAATCTGGTTAAAATTTATGGCACGTCGTAATAAAGCAAAAAAAAGAACAAGCCCTGACTCTCGTTATGGTAGTGTCTTGCTTATGCGTTTTATTAATATAATTATGAAATGTGGTAAAAAATCTATTGCAGAAAAGATTGCTTATAGTGCTTTGTCCTTAGCTGAAAAGAAAATAGGCAAAGATGCCTTATCAATTTTTGAAACAGCAGTAGAAAATGTTACCCCTTCTATAGAAGTACGCTCTCGGCGTATTGGTGGTGCAACTTATCAAGTCCCTGTTGAAATTCGTCAAGATAGAGCAATTTCTTTGGCATTAAGGTGGATTGCTAGAGCAACTTCTGCTGCTCGAAAAAAGAGCGGTAGAACTACTATTTATTGTTTGCAGTCTGAAATATTAGATGCTTATAATAAATGTGGTGGTGCATTTAAGATGTGTGAAGAAAAGTATAAAATGGCTGAAGCTAATAAGGCATTTTCTCATCTTCGTTTTTAATATTAGCTGATTGATTGTGGTATGGAAGTTTTAATATCTAGGTATAGAAATATAGGAATAATGGCTCATATAGATGCTGGCAAGACCACCACAACAGAGCGTATTTTATTTTATACTGGTAAACAAAATAGGATTGGTGAAGTGCACGATGGTGCAGCTTCTATGGATTGGATGGAGCAAGAGAAGGAGCGTGGCATTACAATTACCTCTGCTGCAACAACATGTTTTTGGAATGATCATAGGATTAATATAATAGATACTCCTGGTCATGTTGATTTCACTATTGAGGTTGAGAGATCTTTGAGGGTTTTGGATGGTGCAGTTGCTGTATTTGATGGAGTTGCTGGAGTTGAGCCTCAGTCTGAGACAGTTTGGCGTCAAGCTGATAAATATACCGTTCCTCGTATCTGCTTTGTTAATAAAATGGATAGAATCGGGGCAAATTTTTATCGATGTGTCGATATGATAAAAACAAAGCTTGGCGCATCACCTTTAGTTATTCAGTTGCCAATAGGAAGTGAGAAAGATTTTAAAGGCATAATCGATCTTATTTCTATGAAAGCTATTATATGGCAAGAAGAAACATTAGGCGCTAAATTTTCTTATGAAGATATTCCTTCTGATTTGCTTGATAAGGCTCAAGAGTATCGAAATCTTTTATTAGATGCTGCAGCTGAAATGGATGATGAGGCGATAAATACTTACTTTGAATCTAACGATCTGCCAATTGATTTATTGAAAAAGTGTGTGAGAAGCGGGACCATTAAAGGAAAATTTGTCCCTGTATTATGTGGGTCAGCTTTTAAAAACAAAGGCGTGCAATCACTTTTAGATGGTATGGTTGATTTTTTACCCTCTCCTATTGATGTTGATGTAATTATTGGAACTGATCCTAAAGATTCAGAAAAGAAAATTGAGATCAAACCTTCAGAAAAAGAGAAATTCGTTGCTCTTGCGTTTAAAGTGATGACGGATAAATTTGTAGGTAGCTTGACGTTTATTCGTATTTATTCCGGTAAGTTAAAATCTAAATCTGCTGTGTTAAATGCTGGAAAGAATGAGACTGAAGGAATTGGTAGAATGTTGCTTATGCATGCAAATAACAGAGAAGATATAAACGAAGCTAAAGTTGGTGATATAGTTGCCTTAGTTGGATTAAAGAAAACAATTACTGGTGATACTTTATGTTCATCTGATTTTCCTATACTATTAGAGCGTATGGAATTTCCTGATCCTGTTATTGAAATTGCTATAGAACCGAAAACCACCTCAGATCAGGAAAAATTAGGTGTTGCTTTGAATAGATTGGTTGCAGAAGATCCTTCTTTAAGGATGTCAGTAAATGCAGAGAGTGGGCAGACTATATTGAAAGGTATGGGTGAGCTGCATCTTGAGATTATTATTGATAGAATGAAGCGCGAGTTTAATGTTGAAGCTAACATTGGTGCGCCTCAAGTTGCATATCGTGAAACTATCACTAAATCTGTTGAAATTGATTACACTCATAAAAAACAATCAGGTGGTGCTGGTCAGTTTGCTAAAGTTAAAATAAAATTCGAACCTCTTGAGCCTGGTTTTGGCTTTCAGTTTGAAAGTAAAATTGTAGGCGGTGCTATTCCAAAAGAGTATATACCTGGAGTGCAAAATGGCTTAGAGTTGATAAAAGAAGGTGGTATAATTTCTGGCTTTCCATTGATTGATTTTAAGGCTACTCTTCTTGATGGTGCTTTTCATGATGTTGATTCTAGTCCTTTGGCTTTTGAACTTGCTGCTAAAGGTGCTTTTAAGGAAATGGCAAATAAAGCTGGTCCAAAAATGCTAGAACCTATAATGAAAGTGGAAATCATTACTCCTGAAGAATATATGGGTGATGTTATGGGTGATATAAATAGTAGAAGAGGCAGTGTTGTTGATATGCTGGATTTAGGTAATAATAGCAAAATAATTACTGCTTCGGTTCCTCTTGCAAATATGTTTGGTTATATAAATGTTTTGCGTTCTATATCTCAGGGAAGAGCTCAGTATAGTATGCATTTTTCTTGTTATGAACAAGTGCCACAATATGTGGTTGATGAGTTAAAGTTAAAGTATAATTAAAGGTTAGTAATTATGACAGCGATAGTAGAAGCATTTGGAAAGCCGCATGTAAACGTGGGAACGATAGGACATGTGGATCATGGGAAGACAACGTTAACAGCGGCGATAACAAAGCATTATGGTAATTTTGTAGCATATGATCAAATAGATAAAGCGCCAGAAGAAAGAAAGAGAGGTATAACAATAGCAACAGCGCATGTTGAATATCAAACAGAAAAGAGACACTATGCACACGTTGATTGCCCTGGACATGCTGATTATGTAAAGAATATGATAGTAGGTGCAGCACAGATGGATGCAGCAATATTGGTAGTGTCAGGGGTTGATGGGCCGATGCCACAAACGAGAGAGCATATATTGCTGGCAAAACAAGTGGGTGTTGGATATATCGTGGTATATATAAACAAAGCTGATGTTGCTGATGCTGATATGATAGATTTGGTGGAAATGGAAGTGAGAGAGTTGCTGAGTAAGTATGGATTTCCAGGTGATGAAGTGCCTATGATAGTTGGGTCTGCGTTAAAAGCATTAGAGGATGATGGTAGTGAGTATGGAAAGAAATCAATAGATAAATTGATGGAGAAGTTAGATGAGTATGTGGCAGTACCTCCAAGGCCTATAGATTTGCCGTTTTTGTTGCCAATAGAAGATGTATTTTCAATATCGGGCCGAGGGACGGTAGTAACAGGAAGAATAGAGAAGGGGGAGATAAAGGCAGGAGATGAGATAGAGATAATAGGTCTGAAAGCGACGCAAAAGACGATATGTACTGGTGTTGAGATGTTTAAGAAGTTGCTAGATAAGGGAAGTGCAGGACTCAATGTAGGAATACTACTAAGAGGAACAAAGAGAGAAGAAGTGGAGAGGGGGCAAGTATTGGCAAAACCAGGGACAATAACCCCGCATAGAAAGTTTAAGGCGGAGGTGTATATATTGAAGAAAGAAGAAGGAGGGAGGCATACACCATTTTTTGGAAATTATCAGCCACAGTTTTATTTAAGGACAACGGATGTAACTGGGAGCATAAAATTGCTAGATGGAAAGGAGATGGTAATGCCAGGGGACAATGTAAGTATAGAAGTGGAGTTGCAAGTACCAATAGCAATGGATAAAGGATTGCGTTTTGCGATAAGAGAAGGTGGTAGAACTGTTGGTTCTGGCGTTGTTTCGGAAATTTTAGAGTAAACTTTGAATTATAGGAGTGTAGCTCAATTGGTAGAGCGCTGGTCTCCAAAACCAGAGGTTGTAGGTTCAATTCCTATCGCTCCTGCATTAATATTATGGTAGAAATGTTAAAAAACCTGTATGTTTTTTTTTGCGATATAAAGCAAGAAATAAGGAGAATTGCTTGGATAAAAAAACAGCAGGTATTGTCATCTTTGTTTATTGTAATAACTGTTATATTATGCTTTTCGATTTTCTTTTGCTTCGTAGATTTTATGTCTCTTTACGTAATTAAGACTTTATTTGGAATTATTTATGGAATATAAGTATAAATGGTATATCATTAAAGTCGATTACGGGTATGAGAAGGATATATGCGAGTTGGCAACCAATACTGTTTACTTTAAGGAGGTGTTTATTCCTTATCAGACAGTATGTGATGTAAAATCTGATATAAAAGAGTTATGTGAAGTATATATATGTATGCATCTGTGTGATGAAAGCAAAAATATTTTGAATCAAATGACTGGGTTTTGTGGTGATGAGTCTGGTCATTTTGAGATGATTTCAGATGATGAAGTAATTTTAAAACGTAAGGAATTTAATAGGTATAAGTGGTACATTTTAAGAGTTGCCTCTAATTATGAAGAGAAAGTGCGCCAATATATATTAGAAAATTCTATGAGATTGAATATTAATAATTATTTTAATAGGGTTTTTATTCCTTGTGAAGAATTAAGTGAGATGGATTTAAAATCTAAAAAAAATGCTAAACGAAGGAAGTCCTTTCCTGGTTATGTCTTTTTATACATGAATTTATGCGATGAGGTATTAAATTTTATTAATAATATACCAAAATCTCTTAAGGTTTATGGATTTTTGAAAAATGGTAATGTTCCAAAGGTGATTGAGGATAATGAGATTCGTTCAATGTGTAGTGCGCTTTACAATGCTCAAGAAACGAAAAAGTTGAGTTATGGTTATGAGAAAGGTGAAAAAGTAAAAATTAATGATGGTCTTTTTCAAAATTTTACTGGTAAGGTAGATATGGTAAATGACGAGAAAAAAATTATTAATGTTGAAGTATCAATCTTAGGTAAGCCAACAATAATAGAGCTTGATTTGGCTCAAGTAGAGAAAATAGAGGATTAATTATGAGTAATATAGTTGCTAAGATTAACTTACTTATGGAAGCTGGGAAAGCAGTTCCAGGACCGAAAATTGCTTCAGTACTTGGCCCGCGTGGTATACCTGTTCCTAAATTTTGTGAAGCTTTTAATAAAGCTACTAGCACTGCTAACGCTAGTTATAAAGTAGGTGATTTAGTAACAGTGAGAATTTCCATAAAGGATGATCGCTCTCATGATTTTACTGTCAGCGGTCCGCCTGTGGCTTATTTGCTTAAGCAGGAAGCTAAATTAAGTAAAGGTTCTGGTAATTCTGGTAAAGAATTAGTGGCTAAATTATCTATGTCTGCTATCATTAAAGTGGCAAAGTGTAAGATGGTTGATATGAAAGTGGATAATGAAGATTCAGCAGTGAAGATGGTTATAGGCACTGCAAAATCTATGGGTATAGAAGTTGTGGAAGGTTAGGTAAATGAGTACATATAATGATAATTCTAAGCAGTGTTTGGAGAAGATTGTTGAGTCTGCTTCAGCAAAATTTAATGAATCAGTTGATATCGCAGTCAATTTAGGTGTAGATTCACGTAAATCTGAAGAGCAGGTGCGTGGTACAGTAGTTTTGCCTAAAGGTATCGGGAAGAATATTAAAGTAGCTGTTTTTGCTCAAGATAAACATTTATTAGAAGCTGAAAAAGCTGGTGCTGATATTACAGGAGGAGAAGATTTAGTTGAAGAGATAAAAAAAGGTAGAAAGTTGAATGTTGATTGGTGCATCACTACTCCTGATTTCATGGCAAAAATCACTCCTATTGCAAAAGTATTGGGTGCTAAAGGGCTGATGCCTAACCCTAAATTTGGTACTGTGACTTCTAACATTGCGGAAGCTACTAAAACCATTAAGTCTGGTCAAATAAAATTCAGGACGGATAAAAATGGGGTTATTCATGGTAAATTAGGAAGTATTAAATTTGATATTGATGATTTGCTGGAAAATTTAAAAGCCTTTCTTAAAGTAATTAGAGACAATAAACCTGCTTCTGTGAAAGGAGTTTACTTTAAAAGCGTTTTTTTAAATTCAACTATGGGTAAAGCTCATAAAATAAACAAAGTAGAAGATATAATTTAAGGGAGCGAAGTTGTGAAGCGTAAAGATAAGGATGAATTTATACAAAACATAATGAATGTGTTTGTAAATAATGATTTCTTAATATTGGTAAATTTCAAGTCTATGAATGTTAGCAATTCATTAATTCTTAGGAATAGTCTAAAATCTGTAATGGGTGGGATGTTAGTAGTTAAAAATACTCTAGCTTGCTTGGCTTTGGAAAGGACTGGTAAATTTTCTTATTTATCAGGTAAATTTTCTGGTTCTGTTGCTATTATATATTCTAGTGCTATAGTAGAAGCTGCAAAGTTAATAGTTGATTTTATTAATGCTAACAAAGAAAAAATGTCTGTGATTTGTGCGGCTCATATAAATGAATTATTAACAGTGGAAGATGTTAACAAATTGGCTAAGCTTCCCTCTCTGGATGAATTGCGTGTTAAAATTATGCGTTTAATATCTTATGATATTCCTGCTCGGTTAGCATTGTCTATTAATTCATCTTCTATGAGGCTTATGAGAGTTTTGGATTACTATAGTTCTAAAAAATAAATTTGTTGTTAAATGGTGGTAAGTATGAATAATGTAACAAGTGATTTGGTTGATAAAATATTATCTTTAAATCTATTAGAAGCTTCTGAACTTGTAAAAGTTCTAGAAGAAAAAATAGGGTTGCCTAGTGGTTCTTTTCTTGGTGGGGCTGTTGGTGCTGGGGTGCCTATTAGTGATAATGCTAATGCTCCTGTTGCTCAAGAAAAAGCTGAATATAAAGTTGTAATCAAAGAGATTGATGCAAGCAAAAAAATAGGAGTGATTAAAGCTATTAGAGAAGTTAATTCTACATTGAATTTAAAAGAAGCGAAAGAATTAGTTGAGTCTTTACCCAAAGATTTGACTGCTAATGTTTCTAAAGACGAAGCAGAAAAAATAAAGCAAAAACTTATTGAAGCAGGAGCAACTAAAGTTGAGCTTGAATAAAATGTTAGTATATTAATTTTATGTTGATATAGCTCTTTTAATTAGTGAAGGTATTTTAATGGTTGATTCTTCTTATATGTGTGCTTCTAGTGCTTTTGTTCCTAGAGTTTCTTATTCCAGGTCGATTGATTTAAAAGATTCTTTGTTGGATTTGGTTAAAGTCCAAAAGGGGTCATATAATTCCTTTACTCCTAATAATGAGAGTAATGAAAGACTTGAAGCTATCTTTCATACAATTTTTCCAATATCTGATCCTTTGCATAGGGCTATCATCGAATTTTTGAATTGTAGGGTAGATGATCTTAAGTATAGTGAATCTGAATGTATAAAACGTGGTATAACTTTTTCTGCTCAGGTTATTGCTTCTATACGTCTTGTTATTATGCAGGATGGTGTTTCTCTTGAAAAATATCAAGAGATTAAAGAAGATGATGATCATTCTAAGCTTGCAACTGTTATAAAATCTGCTGAAGAGCAGGAGGTTCGCTTTTGTGAACTGCCTATGATGACTGATAAAGGTACTTTCATCATCAATGGCGTAGAGAAAGTTATCGTTTCACAAATGCATAGATCTCCTGGAGTGTTTTTTGATAGTGATAAGGGAAAAACTTACAATTCTGGCAAATTGATCTATTCTGCTAGGGTTATTCCTTATAGAGGTTCTTGGCTTGATATTGAGTTTGATGTTAAAGATCATTTGTATTTTCGTATTGATAGAAAGAGAAAGTTGCCAATATCAGTTTTATTAAAGGCTTTGGGCTTATCAAATAATGACATACTTAATAAATTTTATGAAAAAATAGAGTATATAAAACATAAAAGTGGCTGGAGAGTACCTTTTTCCCCTGATAAATTCAAGGGAGTGAGGCTTCCTTTTGATTTAAAGAATGTTGAAGGCAATGTGTTACTTAAAGCTAATGTTCGTATTACTTCAAAATTAGCTAAAAATCTATATGATAACGGATTGAAAGAGTATCTAATTCCTTATGATTCTATATGTGGTTTATTTCTTGCAGAAGATTTAATAGATAGTGCTAGTTCTACAAAAGTCTTATCTGCTGGTGAATCTATAAAATTAGAGGATATAAAAAAGCTTGAATTATTATCTATAGATAAAATATCAGTGTTGAACATAGATAATGTTTCTGTTGGACCTTACATATTAAACACACTTTTCTTAGATGAAAACATGTCTTATGAGAACGCTCTATATGAAATATATAAGGTCTTGCGTCCTGGTGAAGTTCCTGTTTTAAAGATAGTAGAGGAGTTTTTTCGTAATCTTTTCTTCAGTTCGGAATATTATGATTTGTCTAACATTGGTAGATTAAAACTTAACTCTTGCCTTGGGTTAAATTATGAGGAAAATTTAACTACTTTAACACATGAAGACATTATTGAAATTATAAGAAAAATAGTATTGTTACGTGATGGTCAAGGATCTGTAGATGATATTGATCATTTAGCAAATAGAAGAGTCCGTTCAGTTGGAGAGTTTATAGAAAATCAATTTAGAACTGGATTATTAAAATTGGGACGGGCAGTAGTTGATTCTATGTCTACTTCTAGTTTAGATAAAGTCTCTCCATCTGATTTTATAAATCCAAAAGTGTTAACCAATGTCTTAAGAGATTTTTTCAACTCTTCCCAATTATCTCAATTTATGGATCAGACTAATCCATTATCTGAAATAACACATAAAAGAAGGTTGTCAGCGTTAGGTCCTGGTGGTTTAACAAGAGAGAGGGCGGGATTTGAAGTGCGTGATGTTCATCCAACTCATTACGGAAGAATTTGCCCTATTGAAACTCCTGAGGGGCAGAATATAGGCTTAATTAACAGCTTAGCTATATACGCTCGTATTAATAAATATGGGTTTATTGAAAGTCCTTATAGGAAAGTAGTTAATAAGGTTGTTACTGATCAAATTGAGTATCTGTCTGCTATAGATGAAGGTTTATATTATATAGCCGATACCAGCGCAAAGCTTGATGAGAACAACTGCTTTGTTGATAATATGTTATACTGTAGGTATGCTGGTACCTTTGTAATGGTAAATAGTAATCAAGTAAGTTACATTGATTTATCTCCTAAGCAGGTAATATCGGTTGCTGCTTCTTTAATTCCATTTTTAGAAAATGATGATGCTAATAGAGCGTTAATGGGTTCAAATATGCAGCGTCAGGCTGTACCTTTATTGAAGCCTACTGCTCCTTTGGTTGCTACTGGCATGGAATCTTTCGTAGCTTCTGGCTCTGGTGCTGTAGTTTTAGCAAAACGTGGTGGCATAGTTGACAGCTCAGATAGTAACTCTATAGTTATACGTGCTTTTGACAAAGGAGGAATTAACTACTTGGATGTAGATATTTATCATCTAAGAAAATTTCAGCGTTCTAACCATAATACTTGTATTAACCAGAAACCACTGGTGCATGTAGGTGATTGTGTTAAGGAAGGTGATGTGATAGCTGATGGTCCTGCTATTAATAACGGTGAATTGGCACTTGGCCAAAACTTGCTAGTCGCTTTTATGTCTTGGCAAGGTTATAATTTTGAAGACTCAATCATTATTTCTAGTGAAGTTGTTAAAAAAGATCTATTTACTTCTATTCATATAGAAGAATTTGAATGTGTTGTACATGACACTCCTTTAGGGTCGGAAAAAATAACTCGTGCCATACCCGGTGTTAATGAAGAAAATCTTTATCACTTGGATGATAGTGGTATAGTAAAGGTTGGTACAAGAGTTGGTCCAGGTTATATTTTGGTGGGGAAAGTTACACCTAAGCATTCTCTTTCATTGCCTCCTGAGACAAAATTGTTAATGACAATTTTTGGTGAAAAGTCATTTGATTGTGTGGATTCCTCTTTATATACATCTCCAGATATTGAAGGGATAGTGATTGATGTGCAGGTCTTTACACGCAGAGGGGAAGAAGAAAACGAAAGGGCGTTTCTTATTAAACAAAAAGAGGCAAACGACTTTGAGAAAGAACGAGACCATATAATCAATGTTATTAATCAATATTTCTATGATGAATTAAGAAAAATTCTTATTAGTTCTGGCTCTCAAGATCGAGAAAGTATTAATTTTATTGAACGTGAGGGATGGTGGGATATAGGATTGAAAAACCAATCTATTTCTAAGCAAGTTGAGAGCTTAAAAAAAGATTTTGATGAAAAAGTATCACATGCAATAGCAAACTTTAAGCAAAAAATAGAAAAATTGCATGAAGGTTATGATCTGCCTCAAGGTGTGTCGATGTCAGTAAAAGTTTTTATTGCTGTAAAACATAGTTTGCAGCCAGGGGATAAAATGGCTGGTAGACATGGAAATAAAGGTGTGATTTCTCGAGTTGTTCCAGTAGAAGATATGCCTTATTTAGAAGATGGTACTCCTATTGATATTATTCTTAACCCTCTTGGCGTTCCTTCACGAATGAATGTAGGGCAAATATTGGAAACGCATGTAGGTTGGGCTTGTAAAAAATTAGGAGAAAAAGTAGGCAATATTCTTGATGAGATCAATAAAATCAAACGTGCTTTTTGTGAGGCAATTAGATCTCTCAGTGATGATGATTTTGAAAAATTTGCAGCATTATATCTTGATAATAAAAAATTTGAGGATATTAATGATGATGAAATAACGGCTTCTATTTTAGATACGCCTAATAAGGATGAATTAAATAATGAATTGACTACATTAGTAGAGAATTATTTCAACTCTTGTAAAGATGCACACAGTAGTTTACGTCACTTCCTGATTGAGGTTTATAGTTGTGGCAGTAATTTATCTATTTGTAATAACATTCGCGATATTAATGATAATCACCTCATTGAATTTGCGTATAAGTTGCGTGATGGCATTCCTGTTACTGCACCTGTATTTGAAGGTCCAAAAGATGAACAAATAGTAAAGCTATTTGAACTTGCTGGATTGGATAACTCTGGGCAAGTTGTATTATATGATGGTTGCTCGGGTGAGAAGTTTGATCGCAAAGTTACAGTTGGTTACATGTACATGCTTAAGTTGCATCACTTAGTAGATGGTAAAATTCATGCGCGTTCAGTAGGACCTTATAGTTTGGTTACTCAACAACCTCTTGGAGGAAAGTCTCATTTCGGTGGTCAGCGTTTTGGTGAAATGGAATGTTGGGCATTGCAAGCCTACGGTGCTGCTTACACTTTGCAGGAAATGTTAACTGTGAAGTCTGATGACATTAATGGCAGGGTTAAGATTTATGAATCGGTAATAAAAGGTGACAGTAACTTTGAATGTGGAATTCCTGAATCCTTTAATGTCATGATAAAAGAGTTGCGTTCCTTGTGTTTTAATGTGGATTTGAAGCAAAATGACATAGTAATTGAAGATATATCTCACACTAATATCGCACAATCTTTTAATGAGGTTAGCATTTCCATTGCTAGCCCTGAAAGTATTAAACGTATGTCTTATGGAGAGATAACAGATGTTTCAACTGCAAACTACCGTACATTCAAAGTTGAGAAAGGTGGATTATTTTGTCCTAAAATTTTTGGTCCTGTCAATGATGATGAATGTTTATGTGGAAAGTACAAAAAAAGAAGACATAGGGGCCGTATATGCGAAAAATGTGGAGTAGAAGTTACATCTTCTAAAGTAAGAAGAGAAAGAATGGGTCATATAGAGCTTGCATCTCCTGTTGCTCATATATGGTTTTTGAAGTCACTTCCTTCAAGAATTGGAGCATTATTAGATATGTCTCTTAGAGATATCGAAAGTATTTTATATAGTGATAATTATGTTGTAATAGATCCTCTTGTTTCCTCTTTTGAAAAAGGTGAAATTATTAGTGAGAAAGCTTATAATGAAGCTAAAGATAGCTATGGGGTCGATAGCTTTATAGCTATGCAAGGTGTTGAAGCTATAAGAGAATTGCTAATACGCCTTGATTTACATGAAATTAGGAAGAATTTAAGACAGGAGTTAGAGTCTGTTGCTTCTGAAATGAGAAGAAAGAAAATTATAAAGAGATTACGTATTGTTGAAAATTTTATCAAGTCTGGAAACAGACCTGAGTGGATGATACTTACAGCTATACCTATTTTACCACCTGACTTGCGTCCCTTGGTATCGCTTGAAAGTGGTCGACCTGCAGTTTCTGATTTAAATCATCATTATAGAACTATTATTAATAGAAATAATAGATTGAGAAAATTGTTAAGTTTAAATCCTCCTGAGATTATGATTCGTAATGAGAAAAGAATGTTACAAGAGGCAGTTGATTCTCTTTTTGATAATAGTCGTCGTAATGCTCTGGTAAATAAAGCTGGCGCTACTGGATATAAAAAGTCTATTAGCGATATGCTGAAAGGAAAGCAAGGTCGTTTCCGTCAGAATCTTTTAGGAAAAAGGGTAGATTATTCTGGACGTTCTGTAATAGTTGTTGGTCCAACTTTAAAACTAAATCAGTGTGGATTACCGAAAAGAATGGCTCTTGAGTTATTCAAGCCTTTTGTTTACTCAAGGCTTAAAATATATGGAATGGCTCCAACTATTAAATTTGCTAGTAAGTTAATAAGAGCAGAAAAGCCAGAAGTCTGGGATATGCTTGAAGAAGTAATAAAAGAGCATCCTGTTTTGCTAAATAGAGCGCCTACGCTACATAGGCTTGGTATTCAGGCTTTTGAGCCAGTCCTTATTGAAGGTAAAGCAATACAGCTTCATCCACTTGTTTGTACAGCATTTAACGCTGACTTTGATGGTGATCAAATGGCGGTACATGTGCCAATTTCATTGGAAGCTCAACTTGAAGCTAGAGTGTTGATGATGTCAATTAATAACGTTTTAAGTCCTTCTAATGGAAGACCGATTATAGTTCCTAGTAAAGATATAGTGCTTGGTATATACTACCTAACTTTACAGCAACTTAAGGAGGATAATTTACCACTTTTCTGTTCTTTTTGTGAAGTTGAGCATTCCTTAAACAACGGTACTCTACATATTCATTCTCATATAAAGTACAAAATGGAATACATCAATAGCGATGGAAACATTCAGTATAAAACTATTTGTACAACTCCTGGACGTTTAATATTATGGCAGATTTTTCCTAAACATGAGAATCTAAGCTTCGATTTAATAAATCAGGTATTAACAGTTAAGGAAATAACTAGTATTGTTGATTTAGTATATCGTAGCTGCGGTCAAAGTGCTACAGTGGTATTTTCTGATAAATTGATGACACTTGGCTTTGAGTATGCTACATTTTCTGGTACTTCTTTTAGTCGTTGCGATATGGTCATACCTGAAACTAAAGCTACACACGTTGATTATACAAGGGGTGAAATTAAGAAATTTTCTGCACAGTATCAAGACGGACTAATCACTAAAAGTGAGAGGTATAATAAAGTTATAGATGAGTGGTCTAAGTGCACAGATATAATAGCGAATGATATGTTAAAAGCGATATCTGTGTATGATGAAAATAGTAAGTACAATTCAATATATATGATGGTTAGCTCAGGTGCAAGAGGTTCTACTTCCCAGATGAAGCAGTTAGCAGGAATGCGAGGGTTAATGACCAAACCTTCTGGTGAAATTATAGAAACACCTATAATTTCTAATTTTCGCGAAGGATTAAATGTATTTGAATACTTTAATTCTACTCACGGTGCGCGTAAAGGTTTAGCTGATACTGCACTTAAAACTGCAAACTCTGGATACTTAACTCGTCGCTTGGTTGATGTATCTCAAAATTGCATAGTTACAAAACATGACTGTAAAACGAAAAATGGCCTTATTGTAAGAGCTATAGTTGAAGGTAGTACTATAGTTGCATCTCTAGAGAGTGTTGTACTGGGTAGAACAGCTGCAAATGATATATATAACCCAGTAACCAAAGAGTTATTATTAAAAGCAGGGGAATTAATTGATGAAGATAAAGTAAAGCAAATCAACATTGCAGGTCTTGATGCTATAAAAATTAGATCGCCTTTAACTTGTGAAATAAGTCCTGGTGTGTGTTCTTTGTGTTATGGAAGAGACCTTGCAACTGGTAAAATTGTTTCAATAGGTGAAGCAGTTGGTGTTATCGCTGCTCAATCTGTTGGAGAGCCAGGTACTCAGTTAACGATGCGTACTTTCCATATAGGTGGGGTAATGACTAGAGGTATTGAATCCTCAAATATTATAGCTTCTATTAATGCTAGAATAAAACTAAACAATAGTAATATAATTATAGATAAAAACGGAAATAAAATTGTGATAAGCCGTTCCTGTGAAGTCGTTTTAATTGATAGCCTTGGTAGTGAAAAATTGAAGCACAGTGTGCCTTATGGTGCTAAACTTTATGTAAATGAGGGTGAGTTAGTAAAAATTGGTGATAAAGTTGCGGAATGGGATCCGTATACACTACCTATTATTACGGAAAAGAGTGGTACAATATCTTACCAGGATTTAAAAGATGGAATTTCAATCACTGAAGTGATGGATGAATCTACAGGAATATCAAATAGAGTAGTAAAAGATTGGAAATTGCACTCTGGTGTAGCTAATTTACGTCCTCGTATTGCACTGCTTGATGATAATGAAAAAGTAATAACACTTTCAAGTGGTGTGGAAGCATGTTACTTTATACCAGTTGGTGCAGTGCTTAATGTACAGGATGGCCAAAAGGTTCATGCAGGTGATGTTATCACAAGAACGCCGAGAGAGTCAGTTAGAACTCGTGATATTACTGGTGGCTTGCCTAAGGTTATAGAATTATTTGAAGCACGTCGTCCTAAAGAGCATGCTATCGTTAGTGAAATAGATGGCTATGTAACGTTCTCTGAAAAAGACCGTAGAGGAAAACGCAGTGTAGTAATTAAACCTGTAGATGAGCAAGCTTCTCAAGTTGAGTATTTAGTATCAAGAAGTAAGCATGTAATAGTCAATGAAGGTGATTTTGTGCGTAAAGGTGATTTATTGATGGATGGCGATCCTGATCTTCATGATATTCTACGTGTGCTTGGGTTAGAAGCGTTAGCACACTATATGATTTCTGAAATACAGCAAGTTTATAGATTGCAAGGTGTGCGCATAGATAACAAGCATTTAGAAGTGATCTTAAAGCAAATGCTACAAAAAGTAGAAATTACCGATCCTGGTGATACTATGTACTTAATTGGAGAAAATATCGATAGGCTGGAAATTGATAGAGAAAATGATGCTATGAATAACTCTGGAAAACGACCTGCTCATTATCTTCCTATTCTGCAGGGAATTACTAGAGCAAGCCTTGAAACTAATTCCTTTATTTCTGCTGCCTCTTTCCAAGAAACAACAAAAGTACTTACGGAAGCAGCATTTTGCGGAAAGAGTGATCCTTTGAGTGGGTTAAAAGAAAATGTTATAGTAGGAAGGTTAATTCCTGCTGGTACGGGTCTGATTATGAATAAGGTGAAAGCACTTTCGCTTTGTGAAAATATAGATAAATATGAAAAATATTTTGATATTGAGACTTATGACGAAAAATTGCTGAGTGATAATAGTTATCAATTACATTCTGATGAAGAAGAGAGTGTGGTGGCATCGCACTATGATCAGTCAAATTGAATATAGCTAATGAGGTAGTATGTTTAATCTGTTTTTAACTAAAAAAATCAATTATATTTTCTTTCACCTCTGTGCTGTCTATTATGTTATTTACTCTTACACGAAATTCAGATGAGTTTTGAAGCCCGCTACTGTACCATCCTATATGTTTGCGGGCCATCTTTATTCCTGTATCGCTTCCATAGTACTCAAGAATACTGTCATAATGCTTGAGTATTATGCTTAATCTCTCTGAGGCTGTTGGCTCAGAAACTTTATTTCCACTCAAAAAGTTTATTGCTTGATTAATCAGCCAAGGTTTGCCGTAAGCACCACGACCTATCATTACTCCATCTGCCCCAGATTCTTTAAGTGCACTTTGAACATCATTCAAACTCTTAATATCTCCATTTACTATAACTGGAATTTTTACCTGCTCTTTAACATTTCTAACGAATTTCCAATCTGCTTGACCATTATAAAGCTGTGCCCTTGTCCTTCCATGTACAGTAATCATCTTTGCTCCCAAATCTTCTGCAATTTTTGCCAAGCGCGGAGCATTACGATTTTCGTCATTCCATCCAGTACGCATTTTTACTGTAACTGGCACACTCACTGCCTTGACTACAGCTTCTATTATCTCAGCAGCCTTTTTTTCATCACGCATAAGTGCTGATCCTGCGTAACCGTTTACAACTTTTTTAACTGGACAACCAAAATTTATATCTATGATTTTCGCACCCATGTCCTCATTTAACTTTGCAGCTTCCGCCATAATATCAGGCTCACAACCAGCAAGTTGTACAGCGGTTAGTTCATCAACTTTTGCTTTTTGCATGCTCTGGCGAGTTTGCATGATCATAGCCCTGCTTGCAATCATTTCTGAGACTAACAAACCTGCACCAAGTTTTTTTACAATACTCCTAAACGGATAATCAGTTACTCCAGACATTGGCGCTAAAATAACTGGAGAATCAATAGCCAAATTTCCTATTTGGAGGGACACAGGCTTTCTAGTCGCTAGAAAATGCATTTTTGACACCGTTATAAGCTGACATTATAACATCTTGCATAAATGAATTTGCTTTCTCTATAAGAGAAGGCTCCGCCTCTACTACCTTAGCTCTCTCGTAATGACCAGGTTTTAAGTATATTGTTTCTTGTTTTTTATTTCCCCATAGTTCGTTGTTCCGTTGATAACCTTCATTTATCATTTCAGGATTTGGCTTAAATATACCTTGATTATGTGATATATGAGGATGAAGGTGGATTTCGATATTTGCCAACGAAGCTAAGATAGGAATTTCTTCTATGAAAATAAAGTAATTTTGACTACTAATTGCCTCTAGATAAGATCTATAAATGGATTTGCCATTCAGAAAAGAATTTGTCACACTTTCGCTACTATAATTTTTGTCATATCTTCTTGTGCTGATAAGGTTATTAACAGCAAGTTCTCTTAAGTTACTACTCACTTCATTTTCAGGTAATCCTGTACTAAGTAGTTTTTTTATCAATTTTTCAACCTTTTTTTCAACCTTTTTTATTTTCTTTTTTGTGTGCTCAGCTAACTTTTCTATTTCCTTATACTTATCTGTTAGATCTCTTGGCCTGTCTAAAAACATATTAAAAACTGTCCGTAATTCAGCTCTTAAAGCAGGTGGCATTCTTTCATCATCTAAAGAATTGAATTGACTTAAAAATTTATGCCACTCTAATCTCATTTCTTGTGCTTTTTCAGCTCTATATTTACTGGAATCACCTTTCTTCGCTCCAAACACAGCATGGAAAAAGCAGTTACCGTCCCCTACAGTATAACATCGAACAACTTTTGTTTGTTTAGGTTGCTCACTTTTTGTTGAGCTGATACTAATACCACTATCTGTAGATGGAGAATAGGAATTTCTACGTACCCTCTTATCTGAATTATCTGTTTTTCTTGATATAGTATCTAGTCCACTATCCAATGATCTACATCTTGTGAATTTTTGCTCTTTTGGACTCTTTTCTTCCTTTACAGTTCCTTTTTCATCAACATAACCTTTTACCAAGTAAAATAAAGGTTCAATAACCATCTTGTATGTCGCTGCAAGCACTATTCCCATTAAGATCCAAGCTACAGGATGAAAAATTAGCATAGCAAGTGGTAAGGTTAAGAGGAAAGACCCCACTATCAGTCCCAAACAGCCAATGGTAAATGTAGTCGCCAAATATATACAAAAAGCGTAGACAGCAAATCTTCCACTAGCCTTAAGTTTAGTGAAGTGAGTACTCTCTTTAAATTCATCGTATTTTTCTATGATGCCTAACATATTATATTTTACGTTTATTAATTCTAGCAAATTATGAAGTAAAATCAATATTAGCATTTATATGTAAAAATATTGAGCATTAAAAGCTTTTGAAGTACAGTAATAATGGTTAGTAATAGCACAATATATGCATGATATAGAATATATACGTAAGAACTTTGAAGAATTTGAGAAGGCAATGAAAAGCAGGGGAATTAGAGAATTTACTGCGGAAGAGATATTAGAAATTGATCACGAGAAAAGATCATTAACCACTAAACTGCAGGATTTAAATAGGCAGCGCAATGAAATCACAGAGGAAATAAAGAAGCTTAAAATGAGCAAGAGCCCTTGTGAAGAGCAAATAGAGTTGTCAAAAGACATCACGAATGAGATAGAGGCAATTAGCTTAAAGGAACAAGCAGAAAAGGATAAGTTAGTGAATGTTTTATCTAACTTGCCGAATATTCCTGCGCAAGATGTGCCAATAGGCGCAGATGAGAACTCTAATTTAGAGGTGAGAAGATATGGAGGAAAAAGACAGTTTGATTTTGTACCGGAATCTCATTATGAACTCGGAGAAAAATTAGGTTTAATAGACTTCGAACAAGCGGCGAAAATTTCCGGATCAAGATTTGCGATATTAAAAGGACAGTTAGCTAAGCTTGGACGAGCGCTAATAAATTTTATGCTTGAAATGCATGTTAATGAATTTGGCTATACTGAAGTGTACCACCCAGCTTTGGTGAAAAACGAAGCTATGTATAATGTTGGTCAGCTACCGAAATTTTCTGACGATTCGTATTTAACTACCGACGAATTGAGATTAATTCCCACAAGTGAAGTGTTTTTAACGAATTTGGTTGCTGATAAAATAGTAGAGGAAAAAGAACTGCCTATTCGTTTTACTGCATATTCAGAATGTTTTCGTAAAGAAGCTGGCAGTGCAGGACGAGATACAAGAGGTATGATAAGGCAACACCAATTTGGTAAAGTGGAGTTGGTAAGCATCACAACTGAAGACCAGTCAAAAGACGAGCTTGAACATATGACTAGTGTTGCTGAAGAGATATTAAAAAAACTAGAATTACCGTACAGAGTAATGCTACTTTGCAGTGGCGATATGGGTTTTGCTGCACAAAAGACTTATGACATAGAGGTATGGTTACCTGAGCAAAATAAATATAGAGAAATATCAAGCTGCTCAAATTGCGGTACGTTCCAGGCAAGAAGAATGAATACTAAATACTTCTTAGAAACTGACAGAAAAACAAAAAAATACGTTCACACTTTAAACGGCTCAGCTTTAGCCATAGGAAGAACAATTGTTGCCATAATGGAGAATTATCAAAATTCCGATGGGTCAGTTACAATACCAAACGTGTTGCAAAGATACATGAGTAATGATACTGTTATAAGCAAACAATAATTTTGACATATAGAAAAGCGAGGAAATAAAGATGAAGGTTCTGGTTATAGGTTCTGGTGGGCGTGAGCATGCTTTACTTTGGGCTTTAAAGAAGTCTCCTACCTTGACTAAGTTATATGTTACTCCTGGTCGCCCGGCCATGGAAAATTTTGGAGTTCTTGTGAATATAAATATTCAAGATTCAGTGGATGTTACACAATTTTGCAAGAAAGAAAATATAGAGCTAGTGATTATTGGTCCAGAGCAGCCGATAATTAATGGGCTTGCTGATGATTTAACTGCGGAGGGGATAAACGTTTTTGCTCCAAGTCAAGCAGCTGCAAAACTTGAGGCATCAAAGTCTTTTACGAAGGAACTATGTAAACAATATGGTATACCGACCGCCAAATATGAACGTTTTATTGATGAAAGGTTAGCTAAAAATTTTGTCCGTAGTAATAAAATAAAATTGCCGCTTGTAATTAAAGCAAATGGAATTGCAGCAGGGAAAGGTGTCATAATATGCCACACAGAAAATGAGGCTTTTTCAGCAATAGATTCAATGCTAGTGGAGAAAAATCTTGGTGAGTCAGGTGAAGAAATAATCATAGAAGAGTTTTTAATTGGAGAGGAAGTAAGTTTTTTTGCTCTTATTGATGGGTTGAAGGTAGTAACCCTTGGGTGTGCAAAAGATTACAAGAGAGTTGGTGAAAATAACGAGGGACAAAATACTGGAGGCATGGGGTCATACTCATCACCTTCGATTATAAGTAAGGAGATGGAGCAAAAAATTATCCAAAAAATAATATATCCTACAATTCAAGCACTGACTAACATGGGAACATCCTATAAAGGCGTACTCTTTGCTGGTTTAATGATTTGCAAAGATAGTCCAAAGCTTCTTGAGTATAATGTTAGGTTTGGGGATCCGGAAATACAATCTATTTTACCTAGACTTGATCCAAATTGTGATTTGTTAAAGTTGATGTTGTCAGTTGCAGAAGGCAAGTTAAATACAAAAATGGTGGAGTTTAATCACAAAACTACAGTTTGTGTAGTTGTTGCAAGTAAAGGCTATCCTGGTGATTATCAAAAAGGAGAGGTAATTAAAGGATTGGATAAAATTGAAAACATTCCTGGTGTGCTAGTTTTTCATGCTGGTACTAAGTTGGATGAAAGTGGTAATTGGATTTCCGATGGCGGAAGGGTGCTAAATATAGTAGGAGAAGGAAATACTGTGGAAGAAGCTAAAAGTAAAGTGTACTCAGCGTTAAATTTTCTAGAATGGTCAGGTGGGTTCTTCAGGTATGATATTGGTAGTTAATGTTAGCTAGCAGGTAGCTCATATAGGAAAGAAAAAAGTTACTTTGCAGGCAGTAATACAGACAATTAAAGAAAAATATCAACTAGGTTTATAGTCTATTACTACTGTTTTTGCAATTTTGTCGTGAAGAAATTGTTTACGCTGGTCAAGGATTGCAAATAATATGGTTAAGATTGATACAACTATGAATAGACTAGAAATATTGAATAGTGTGTAGCAGATTATAAAATATAATACTCCAAAAACTGCTGTTCTGCTTATTGCTTGTATTAGAGTGATTTTTTCAAGTGTATTTTTGTCTTTTATATGCATACGAAGCAATAATTGTCCCGGAGTTCCGCCGAATTCTATTATCGTAAATGCATAAAATGCTAATGCCAATATTAGCGCTGTTACATTAAGAATTGTTGCGTTGTCTGAAATTATTTTAACCGCATTGGGTGTTAAAGAACCTAAGGTACATCCAACGTTAAATCCAATAAAATACTTTATCGCCGTTAATAAAATATGATCAAACGCAAATGCAAAAATGCGTCTCGTAACTCTTGCATAGCTTATTTTAGTATCCATACAACCCCACCCGCATTACTAACTGACATAAGAACATGTTATTAAATAACTGTAAATATGTCAACTTGTACAGTACTAGCTGCTTGTGCCACTATATTATTTGAATTAACATTAAATCATTTACAGTTAAGGAAGTTATGTCAACATCAGTCACAGTTGCGTATGGTGATGGTATCGGACCAGAAATTATGGAAGCGGTGCTATCGATATTGCGTGAAGCGAAAGCAAAGATTTCAGTAGATATTATTGAAATAGGAGAGTGTGTTTATAGTAAAGAATGGTCTCACGGCATTTCTCCAAGTGGTTGGGAATCTATTGAAAGGACAAAGATATTACTAAAATCTCCGACGACAACTCCTCAAGGCAAAGGGCACAAAAGCCTAAATGTGGCGCTCAGAAAGAACCTAGGGTTATATGCAAATATCAGATCATGCATTTCATATCATCCTGTTATAGAAAATAAATTCGGTAAGTTTGATATCGTAGTAATACGCGAAAATGAAGAAGATGTTTACACCGGAATAGAGCATAGGCTCACTGGTGACTCGTACCAATGCACTAAAATTATTACTAGATCTGGCTCAGAAAAAATATGCAGGTACGCTTTTGAATATGCGAAAAAACACAACAGAAAAAAAGTAACTTGCCTGACTAAAGACAACATAATGAAAATGACTGACGGCGCTTTTCATGCAGCGTTTGATCGTATTGCAAAAGAATATCCGGATATAAAGGCGGAACATTATATAGTTGATATTGGAATGGCACGTGTTGCCACAGAACCCGAGAATTTCGATGTTATAGTAACTGAAAATCTATATGGCGACATATTATCAGATATAGTGGCACAAACCTCAGGTTCTGTAGGGCTTGCAGGAAGTAGCAATATAGGTAATGAATATGCAATGTTTGAAGCAGTGCACGGTTCTGCTCCTGATATTGCAGGAAAAAACATGGCTAATCCTTCAGGGCTTTTAAATGCTGCAGTGCATATGCTAATTTACATGGGTCAAGTAGATACTGCAAAACTAATTTACGATGCGTGGATGAAGACTTTGGAGGATGGAATACACACTGCCGATTTATATAAGAAGAAAAGGAGTAAGCAGAAAGTTGGTACCAAAGAATTTGCAAAAGCTATTATAGATAATCTAGGGAAAAAACCCACAACGTTATCTGAGCTTATAATTAGCAGTGATTCGGATAGTAAAATAAATAAAGTACAAGACAATTACGAACAAGATTACAAAGTTAAAAAGCTAGTGGGTAGTGATATAACGCTTGCCTGGGACAAATCCAACAATTTTGATCAAATAGTAAGATTATTTGAATCGAGTAATCTGAAAATGATAGCAATATACTCAAAAGGACTTGCAATTTGGCCAGGAGGCTCAAAATCTTCAAGTGACCAAATAACCTGCAGGTTTATCGCAAATAATGAAAAGCAAGCTATTACAAATAGTGATGTAAATAACCTGCTAATCAAACTCGAAGAAAATAGCTTTGACGTGGTGAGAATGGATAAGTTGTATTTATATGATGAAAAAGAAGGTTTTTTCTCTTAATGATTGCTTAACATTTTTATGATTACATAAAATATATAAATAAAATATACTAAAGATATAGCTTGTTTATTTGAGATATAGTCATGGGTCAACATTTCAAGTTAACTGGTCAGGAGTTTTGTGATAATGCTGATCTGTTCAACGTATTGGAAATAGAAGCTAAGCAAGTTGTAGACAAGAATTATGAAGAGCTTAGCGCAATTTTGAAGAAGCAGCATAAGAAGTTAATTCTTGTAAATCATCCTGACAAGGGCGGAGATAAAAATAGATTTGATCAAATTTATAAAGCTTATCAAGAGCTAAAAAAGTACATTGAACCTTTGGAGTCAGGAAATCCTTGTGTTAAAGTCAGTGTTGGTGCTGAAAGTAATGGACGTTTAACGGCAAGAGAGTTTCACTATAGGAGAAAGTTGTTTAACGAGCTAAAAATCAGTGAGGAAGAAGCTGTAGGTAAAGATTTTGATGGGTTGATTGCTATACTAAAAAGAAATGATTGTTCGTTTGGAGAAGACCTAAAAAGCTATAATGAACTTCAGGCTCAAATAGGGAGGATTTTGCTAAATCCAAATTTAGATAATTTTCAGAGGAGTGTACAAAATGCAAAGTTAATGCAAGAGTTATATCAATATATAGCAAAGCCAAGCATACAATTATTCAATTATATTACTCCTCTAAAAGAAAAGAGAAGCCTAATTGAAGAAGATAAAAAGACATTAGCATTGAAATTTATAGAGCGCAAAAATGCTCTAATGTTAGTACCAAAAATAAGTTTTCTGCCTTTAGCTCTATTAACTACAGTTACTATAGGTTGCTATTTTTCATGGTGGATCATAGCATTTAATATCATTGGTAATAAAGTCATTGGTTCATTAGTGAATTATTATATGGAAAAGTATAAAAATTCAGAAATTTCCACTGATGAATTCATAAGTAAAATGAACTATATCGCGCTAGGCAGTAAGCTTCTTATCAACTATCCTTTAACTGCTTTTTCTGTTTATTTAGTTACAATAAATTTCATTGCTAATGGATTAACTGTTGGTGGAGCTGTACTTGGTCCACTATTGTTATTGGCAGTATTAATTGAAGCATTAGCTCCTATTTTCTCAAAAAGCTGTGAAATATATGCCGAGAAGCACGCAAAAGATTTATTAGAGGAAGATCCAAGAGATAGAGTGCAAAAGGAGACTGATCTGTTAGGACGGTATGATCCACTAAGGCTATTAATACCGATAATTATGCCTCTTGTTAGAAAATGTTTTGCAGAAGTGGCAAGCGAGTTTGCTGAAAGGAATTTTGATGAGGTAAAAACTGATATGTCTGATGTTAATATTGAAGGACTATCTAATCCTCAAGCAATTGAATTTGCACAGCAAACAGTATAGTATAAGCTTTTAGCTCTATGAATGGACTCAAAAAAAGTAGATTAATATTTGAAAAATTTCAACAGTCAAATCCTGCGCCAAAAATAGAGCTAAATTATACCAATCATTTTACGTTATTAGTTGCAATAGTTCTGTCAGCGCGGACGACCGATATAAGTGTTAATAAAATTACAAAGGAGCTATTTAGTATCGCTGATACGCCAGAAAAAATGTTGAATCTTGGGCAAAGTGAGCTGAGAAAATGCATAAGCAGTATTGGTTTATATAATTCTAAAGCAAAAAATATAATCGGGCTCAGTAAAATATTGATTGAGAGGTACAATAGCAAAGTGCCTACTAATTTCGATGATTTGGTATCTTTACCAGGGGTTGGGAGAAAGAGCGCTAATGTGTTCTTAAATTCAGGGCTTGGTATTCCAACATTGGCAGTTGATACTCACGTTTTTAGAGTGAGCAATAGAGTTGGGCTTGTGAAAGAAAAAGATGTACTTAAAACAGAGCAGTCTCTTTTGAATGTAGTGCCAAAAAAATACCTACTTTATGCTCATCATTGGCTAGTTTTACACGGTAGATATGTTTGTAAAGCGCAAAAACCTTCGTGTGAAACATGCATAATTCATGATTTATGTGAGTTTGAATGCAAGAGGTTAGTATCTCTTCTTTTTTAATTCAAGTAGCTCACAGAGGTGAAAAAGATTACTTTACACATTTTCCTTATCATAAGACTGAAGGTATTTTATTATCTTCAATCTGTGCAGATTAAACGACAAAAGTATTATACAGTTGGCGTCTTATTTTTAATTTTTTGCACTATGTGCACCTTATGTCTTCACAATATTTCTAGGTTTTACCTACATAAGCTGAAACGAGCTTATAAAACGTTTAAGACAGTATAGAACGCCAATTTTCAGGATTAGAGAGTAACAACTAGCTAACGTGAGAGATCTTTTGCCTGGTTGGAAAAATGTAGGCGACTTTGGAAAAATTGCGAGCGTAAACTTAATACTAGCCTACAAATTTGCTTTTACTTCTTTCCTCCTCAAAAGATTATGAACAAGTTCTAAGAGATAAGAAATATAAACCAAAAAGCCATTGGATGACAAAGTTAATGCTTTTTTAGTTTTAATGGTTTATATTTTATTTCTATAACAGTAAAGGAATATTAAAATGGGAGATGTTTTTTCGATGTCAATGGAATCTTCTAAAGACAATAAAGATAGAAATGAACAATTTCTCATGCAAGTAGCTGCTTGGTTGGTTGATAACACTAGCTTAACTTTTGATCAAATAGCACAATGTTGCAAGTTATCCCTTGAAAAAGTACAAGACATAGCTGATGAGGAAATAGAAGTTGAAAAGTATGACCCTATTATTTCTGAAATAATTACTGAAAAAGAAATCGATAATTGCAAAAAAAATCCAAATCGTGTACCAAATTTGATTATAAAAAATATAAAAAAAAGGGCAAAGACGATTAGCTTTCTTGCCTTTGCTTCCACAGCAAGGCGTAGAGATAAACCTAATGCGATTTATTATTTGGTAAAAAAATTTCCTATCTTGAACAATAATGTGATAGCTAAGCTAGTTAGTACAACAAATTACACAGTTGAGCAGGTAAGAGATGGATCTCATCATAACATACTCAATATCAAACCTCAAGATCCTGTACTACTTGGTTTATGTAGCCAGGAAAATTTAGAAGCGGAAGTAGAAAAAGCGAAAGTAGAAGAAGAGAAGAAACAAAGATTAAAAAATATAAATAATAGCTATTGATGATTCTCAAATTCTTGTACTTTGTTAATATTAAATTGACTTGACTTGTTAGTTTTTATCAGTATAATGTAAGTAAAGTATCTAGTTTAATAATAATTAAGTCTAAATACGCACTAAAAACTAGCTCAGCCTAATTTATTGTTTTATATTCACATTTTAGGTTAGTAAGCATCAATTAAAATTTTTGGAGGATTATGACAACAATCAATGAAGATGTCTTAGCAAAAGGAGAGGTTGTAGGTCAACCTGAAAAAAGCGAACAAATTCATAATGCTGACGCAGCAAAACAAATGACCAGTGAAGGTGCTGAAAAAAACAAGAAAACATTGGACCTGAGCGAATTGAAAGAGAAAACAGCAGAAGAATTGTTAGAGCTAGCTGAAGAAAGAAAAATTTCAACTAGTGGTAAAGGCAATGGCAGGATGCTAAAACAGGAAATGATATTCAGTTTAATGAAGAAAATGAGTGAAGAAGGAGGCATAACCACAGGAAGTGGAGTAGTGGAAATATTGCCTGATGGTTTTGGTTTCTTACGTTCATCAAGTGCAAATTATGCTCCAAGTACCGATGATGTTTATATTTCCAATGGCCAAATAAAGAAGTTTAATTTACGTACAGGAGATATGGCATGTGGAGAAATAAGGCCACCTGGTGATAAGGAAAGATATTTTACTTTAACTAAGGTTCACAGTATAAACTCTACTGAAATCAGTGAATTAAGAAAGTACGTACACTTTGATAATTTGCTTCCGCTTTATCCTGAAAAAAGCCTCATCCTTGAAAACAACAGTAGCGGAGATAATAAAAAAGATATAAACATGCGTGCTGTAGATATAGTTACACCTCTTGGAAAAGGACAAAGAGCATTGATAGTTGCTCCACCTCGTACAGGAAAAACGATATTGCTTCAGCAAATGGCTCACTCTATAGCTACAAATCATCCTGAAATAGAACTAATAGTATTACTTATAGATGAAAGACCCGAAGAGGTGACAGATATGATACGCTCTGTAAAGGGTGAAGTGGTAAGCTCTACATTTGATGAACCTGCCTACCGTCATGTCCAACTTGCTGAAATAGTAATAGAAAAAGCTAAAAGAATGGTTGAACACAAAAAAGATGTAGTGATTTTGCTTGATTCTATAACTCGCCTTGCACGTGCTTATAATGCAGTCATTCCTTCGTCTGGAAAGGTTCTAACCGGTGGTGTAGATTCAAATGCGCTGCAAAGACCAAAACGCTTTTTTGGAGCAGCTCGTAATATTGAAAATGGTGGTTCTTTGACAATCATCGCTACAGCCCTTATAGAAACTGGTTCAAAAATGGATGATGTTATTTTTGAAGAGTTTAAAGGCACAGGTAATGCTGAAATTATACTAGATAGAAAACTTGCTGATAAACGTATATTCCCTGCTATTGATATTACAAAATCCGGAACAAGGAAGGAAGAGCTATTAGTTGATAAGGCCATACTAAATAAAATATGGGTATTGCGTAGGATACTTAACCCTATGGGATCTGTTGAAGCAATGGAGTTTTTACGTGACAAATTACTTTTAACAAAGAGCAATGCTGACTTTTTTAACTCCATGAATCACTAAAAGTAAGCCAATTCTGATGGAGCAAAAAAGCAAAGCTCTCTTATAGCTAAAATAATTTGGATTTATCAAAATATATTAAGCTGGCAATCTACCTTAAGTTGCTATTCCAACTTATAGCACTGATTTTGATCAAAAATTTTATGTAGTCAGTTTATTTACAATCGATTTTCCAGTGTCAGCCACTTAGATGACATCTTTTTGACTCTTAATATTAATATCAATTGTGTACCAGTGTTGAAATGACCCACTCAAAAGGGGATTGTATTTACTCTGAATCAGATGATAAATTAGATGCTTGGTAAGCGTAATTTGGAGCTTCCTGTGTAATGATTATATCATGAGCATGACTTTCTCTTAACCCTGATGAAGTAATAGTGACAAATTTGCAGTTTTTTTTCATCTCTTCTATATTACGGTTGCCAGTGTAACCCATTGCAGCTTGCAACCCACCAATTAACTGACAGATCACTCCTGAAGCTGGACCTTTAAAAGGAACTCTTGCTTCTACTCCTTGTGGGACTAAATCAAGTTTTGAATCTTGAAAATAACGGCTAGCTGACCCTCGTTTCATTGCACTAATAGATCCCATTCCTCGATATTCCTTATATGCTCTACCCTTATACATGATAATCTCACCTGGGCTTTCCTCAGTACCAGCAAAGATTGAACCTATCATCACAGTATCAGCACCAGCTGCAATAGCTTTTGCAACATCTCCCGAATATTTTATTCCACCATCAGCAATTAGTCTGACGTTTTTTGCTCTACACACCTCTGCAACATTCTTGATTGCAGAGAATTGCGGCATACCAACACCTGTAACTATTCTGGTAGTACAAATTGATCCGGGCCCTATTCCAACCTTTACTGCATCAACACCAGCATCAATTAACGCTTCAGCAGCCTCCTTTGTTGTAATATTTCCGCCGATTAATTGCGTATTCGGATACATCTTTTTTATTTCCTTAATGGTGCTGATAACGTTCTCGGAATGACCGTGAGCGGTATCTACAATAACCACATCAACTTCTTCTTCGACCAAAGCTTCACATCTTTCTATACCGTCTTTTTTACCAGTACCAATTGCAGCGGCAACTCTGAGTCGACCTTTACTGTCTTTACATGAATTTGGATATCTATTGTATTTTTCGATGTCTTTAACTGTGATTAGACCTATGCAACAAGAATTTTCATCAACAACCAAAAGCTTCTCTATTCTATTTGCATGCAACAATTTCATTGCTGAGGCGCTGTTTACTGCCTGCTCTCGAACTGTTACTAACTTATCTTTTGTCATTACCTCGGAAACTTTTATATTCATGTTCTGGTCTTCAATAAACCTCACATCTCGATTAGTTAAAATTCCCACTAACTTGCGTTGATCAACTACAGGAATGCCGGAATAATTATACTCTCTCATTAATGAAACTGCTTCTGCAACCGTTTTATCTGGGGAAATTGTAATTGGGTTATACACGATCCAGCTTTCATATTTTTTCACCCTTCTTACTTCTACAACTTGTTCATCTATTGATAAATTCTTATGTATGCAACCTATTCCACCATGTTGGGCAATAGCTATTGCAAAGCCTGATTCAGTGACAGTGTCCATTGCAGAGGATATGAGAGGGATATTTAGTTCTATATTATTTGTTAAATAAGTTTTTGTATCTGCATCACGAGGCAATACATCAGAATAGGCCGGCAAGAGAAGTACATCGTCAAACGAATAACAAGCTTCCATTTTTTTCATATGCTTTATTTAAAGCTTATACGCCAATTAATGAAATTGCAATAGAGCTTTTGCAAAATTAGCCTGGCTCCAGCTATTTTTAGATCAAAATAGGATAGAAGAGGGATGTAGCTCCTAATATATTTATCGCAAAATTACATTATTTGCTAGCAAACAGAACTGCTCAATAGTTAAGCTTTCTGGACGTTCGTCTCCACTCAGTTTAGCATTCTCAAGAATAGTTGAGACATCACTAGTTATACTTTGCAAGCTATTTCTCAGCATCTTTCTTCTTTGAGCGAACACAGCACGTGTTAGCTTTGTTAAGGTTTCTAAATTTACTGCAAATCTTGGAGTGGGTAAAGGTTTTACTGTAATTACTGAAGAATATACTTTTGGTCTTGGAAAAAATTCCTTAGGTTCAATATCAAATTCCTTTTTTATGTCGCATAGTAACTGGCTTAGCACTGATAGGGAACCATAATCTTTAGAATTAGGTTCTGCTGTAATACGCTCTGCTACCTCCTTTTGGAACATTAACGTCAAATTCGTAAAAAATTTTATATTATTTAACCACTTTAAAAATAACGCTACTGAGATATTGTAAGGCAAGTTAGCAATGACTTTGACTGGACATTCTACCAGCTCTTTTTCTACAACATTAAGTGCATCTGCTTCTATAATTCTATATTTTCCCTGATGCTCATTTAGCAATTGTTCGTGATGTTTCACTAAACTACTATCTTTTTCTATAGAAAGTAGAAACTTTGGATTATACGCCAATATTTCCCTGGTTAACGCACCATATCCAGGACCAATTTCAATAACATTAAAATCTTTCAGGCTACCAGCTAAGGCAACTATTCTTTTTGTTATCTCATTCGATAAAATAAAATTTTGCCCTAGACTCTTTTTTGGCTTCAGTAAAAATTTTCTCATATCATCTTATTATGCAGTTTTTTAAAAATTAGTTGACGAAAATTCATCAATAATTGTATATTGTCAGTGTATTTAATGCCGGCTTAGCTCAATTGGTAGAGCAACTGACTTGTAATCAGTAGGTTGTCAGTTCAAGTCCGACAGCCGGCACTCTTATCCATACAAGTAAAGTTGATGTCCTTTTTAATAGTAGCAAATTGGAAAATGAATGGAACACGTTCTTCATTTGTTGACTTTATAGGCAAACTTAACAACAAGAGCAACGAAATTACCTCTAAATTAGTAATTTGCCCTCCTTTTACATCATTTCCAAGCAGTATAGAGTTGAACAATAATATTAAAATAGGAGGACAGAATTGCCATCATAAAGAGTTTGGTTCTTACACAGGTGAAATTAGTGCAGGAATGTTGAAGGAACTAGGATGTAGTTACGTAATACTTGGACATTCTGAAAGGGCTCATGAAAAAGATAGTGAAATAAAACTTAAATCGAAAACAGCAATAGAATCAGGATTACACCCAATCATCTGTGTAGGTGAAAACTCAGAAGATTATAAAAATAAAAAAACAAAAGAAGTAATAGAATATCAATGCAAAAACCGTTTGCCAACACAAGGTGAATATACCATAGCATACGAACCGATATGGGCAATAGGAACAGGAAATGTGCCAAATAATGACGCAATTGCTGAGGTGATAGAGATAATAAAATTGTGTACTGGTAAAAAACACATTATATATGGTGGCTCAGTCAGCTCAGAAAATATAGGAAACTTGCTCAGTATTCCAAATCTATTAGGAGTTTTAATTGGTAGTGCAAGCTTAGATTTTGATCACTTTTATCAAATTATACAACAAGTCGAGAAAAAATTTTCTCTTAATTAATTCTAAAGGATAAATACTCTTATTGTAATGGTAAGGGAGTTGGCAAAATGTGTCAAGGAGTTTTCTATTGGCTAAGGTTGTGACAATAAAGTTAAGCACTGCCAAAAACTATGGAAGAAGTCATTATAATTTGTATTATATCTTTATAAAATGGTTCGCATAAGTTATCTAGAAGTGCAACTAAACAAATACAAAAATCAAAGTGTTGCGGTTTTCGGCCTTGGTAAAACTGGTTTGTCCGTTATTAATGCTCTAACAAAAAGCAGTGCAAAAATATATGCATGGGATGATAATAAAGAGCAAATAGCAAATGCAAAAAAGATATATAAAGAGTGTAACTTTACTCATCCCAATGAGTATAATTGGCATGAGATAAGCACACTAATTTTGAGCCCTGGAGTGCCAATACCAACGCATTGGGTAGTAAAACTTGCAAGAAGCTTTGACTGCAAAATAAAATCAGACATTGAGCTATTTCTTGAAACTAAAACTACAAGCCAGAAGGTTGTAGGCATCACTGGAACAAATGGCAAATCAACCACCACGTCACTAATAGGGCACATATTAAAATCCACAGGGAAAAAAGTAGCTATTGGCGGGAATTTAGGTGTGCCTATTTTGGATTTAGAAAGAGATGCAGAAATTTATGTAATTGAATTCTCCTCTTTTCAATTGGAGCTAATAAATAAAATTAATGTAGACATTTCTGTATTGCTCAACATCACACCAGACCACATAGATAGACATGGAAGTATGAATAACTACATAGCAACTAAATTAAAACTGATAAACAGTAGCAAGATTGCCGTGATAGGATGTGATAACAAAATTACCGCTGATGTATTCAATAAATTCACTGGGAACAAAATTCCAATCTCAGCTTCGATGTCACCCTCTTTGTCATCCCAGTGCCTAGGCACTGGGAAACTAGAGAATCATAGCTTATCAGTAAGCGACGTGAAAATAAACCTAGTATCCAATGTAGAAAATATAGTAGCTGCACACGCTGTGTGCAAGTTACTTGGAGTAGATAGCAGCACTATTGTCAATGAAATCAAATCCTTTCCAGGGCTAAGACACAGAAATGAATTTCTTGGCAAAATACATAATGTACTTTTTATCAACGATAGCAAAGCAACCAATGCAGAATCGACCGAAAAGTCAATTTTATCTTATAAAAACATATATTGGATTGTTGGCGGAAAAAGCAAAAAAGGCGGAATAGAATCATTAAGCAAGCATTTCACCAAGATTAGAAAAGCTTTTCTTATTGGAGAATCAACTGAAGTTTTTGCAAACATTATGGAGAACAAAATAGATTATATGAAGTGCTATAATCTAGAAAACGCATTTAAACTGGCTTTTGAAGAGGCCATAAATAGCAAAGAAGAAGTAGCGATATTACTTTCTCCTGCATGTTCTTCTTTTGATCAGTGGAAAAATTTTGAAGAGCGCGGTGAAGCATTTTGCAGAATGTTTGAAAATCTCAGGTATAATTATATGTGATGTTTAGTATAATATTGTATGGAACAAAAGTTAATAGTAGATGAGCTGATTAAGGTTATTCCATTTGAAGGAATAAGTGATGCAACCTTATTGAAAGTGTGCACGAACCTTAACCTAGCCAATAGTTTTTGTAAATTTCAAAATGGAATATATAGTGCTTTGGAGTACATAGCAGAGGACTTAAATAGCTCAATGGAAACTGAACTTTGGAATTCCAATTTAGAAGATATGAAGGTAAGAGAGCGGATAAAGTTAGCTGTCCAAATACGCCTTTCAAACTATGCTAAGTTACAAAATTACAGAGAGTTTTTAAAAAATGTTTTATCATTCTCTATATTACCCCAAAATACATATTTTTCTAGTAAACTCTTGTACAGAACTGTTAGCGCGATTTGGTATGGCATTCATGATCAATCAACAGATTTTAACTACTATACAAAAAGAGCAATATTAGCTGGAGTGTACTTAAGTACGATACTTTTTTTTATCAATGATTATTCAGAAGATTTTGCAGATACCCTGTCGTTTCTTGACAAACGTATCAACAATGTCATGACATTTCAAAAGTTTAAAACCCGTTTGAATAGAATGGTAAGAAACTTCTTATAGCCTCTTTACTTATACGAGTTACTCGTATTTATACCTAAAGCTGCCTTGATTTTTATGTTAAGATAATTGAACATCCACTAACAGTGAGCTTAACAAAGAACTTGATTGAAAGCAATACATTAGAAAGTAGTTTTGCTGGAAACTTGAAGTAGACAGAATTGATACACATAAAGCTGATCCATGTACAAAAGTATCTGTTCAAATACACGACTAATGCTGTGTGATCCATAGAGGTTATTACAATAAGAATGTAAGATCAAATAGAAATTTGGATTTGCAGTAGTTTATAGACCTTATTACAATTGCAAAGGATAAATTCTAGGGTTAAACTACGTCTGAGTTGGATAAAACTATACAAAGAGTTGGGTCATGCAGGAAAGGTATGTCAGCATTATGGTATTTCACGTTTTACCTTACGTAAATGGTACAAACGTTATGAAGAGTTAGGTGAAAAAGGATTAGTAGATCTCAGTAGTAAGCCTAAAACTTCACCTTTGCAAAAGATCAATGACTCAGATGAGCAGCTTATTCTTCATCTAAGACAAACTAGAAAGCTAGGGGCAAGGCGTATTCAAACCGAGTTAAGACGTCTATATGATTTATCCTTGTCATTGGCTACTATACACAAAATTTTCAAAAAACATGATGTAAGTCTTCTGCATGTTAAACGTCATTATCGCAAACAGGTCAAGCGTTATAACTGTAAAGTACCTGGAGAGCGTGTGCAGATGGATGTGTGCAAAATATCGTCAGGGCTTTATTCAGGAAATTGTGGACTTTAATATATCGGAATTTAGTAACTTCAATAAATTGTGATATATCTCTTACAGATTCATTCAAACTTAATTAAGTGGGAGTATTGTTAATGCGAAAAGGGTTTAATTAAAATGGTATGGCGTGTGAGGAAGACATACATCAATTGGTAGAAAGTGGATTTGATATTAACTCAAAAGATGTAAGCGGAGTCACTCTCTTGCATAAGTTTACAAAAGAAGGCGATTTAGTTGGAGTAAAATCATTATTAGAGCACGAAGCTGACTTTAATGTTGTGGACAATGAAAATAGAAATCCACTGCATTATGCTATTATGCATGGACACAAAAAAATTGCTAAACTTCTTGTTAATCAATTGACAATTAATTCTAGAGATAAAAATGGATTTACTCCACTTCACCTTGCTACACTACAAGATGACACAGAATTAATGGATTTTTTAATAACAAAAGGCGCAAAAGTTAATGAAAAAGATGCTGAGGAAGGCTATACTCCTCTTCACATAGCTTCATTATACGGTTCTAAAAAGAGCGTCCAGATTTTAATTGATAGCGGAGCAAATCTTGAATGTGAAGATAACAACTTTCGTACTCCTTTATTTTTGACCATTTATCAATGTACTACACATTATGAAAGTAGAGCAGAGATTATAGAATATCTGATAAAGAAAGGTGCAAACATAGAAGCAAAAGATGCAGAAAATAATACTACGCTTTTTCTAGCAGCATATAACAACAAAATGCAACTGGTAAAGCTTATTGTAAAGCAAGCAAAAGCTAAGTTAAAAGAGTTTATTTGCACAAAAAATAAACATGGTTTTGATGCACTGGATTGCGCTATTAAGCATAATAATAGGCAAATGGTAACATTTCTTGTTTCAAAGGGAATAGAAGCAGATGACCAAGATTGTAGCGGTAACACCAGGTTACATAAAGCTAGCTATAATGGTGATACTAAAGCAGTTAAGTTCTTATTGGAGCTTAAGGTAAACGTTAATGCCGTCACTAGATGCAACAGAACTCCTCTGCTACTTGCAGCTAAAAAAGGCCATGTAGAAATTGTAAGAATGTTGTTAGCAGTAAAAGCCAATATGAATATTTGTGATCAACAAGGTTTTTCACCTCTGCATCTTACTATTCAAAAGGATTATTTTGATATAGCTCAGCTATTAATAGAAAAAGGGGCAATTAATTGTAGTAATGATTATACTGCAATAGATATGTTTATTGACAAGGCTCATAGCAAAAAAAATATTGAAGAAAATTACAAAAAATTTTGTAGGTTTTTGATGCTTTACTTGAAAGAGCTACATAGTAAACACAAAGCCTTTTGTGTACTTTCAATCCTAGCTCTAAGCTTAACAATTATAGGTTTACCATTTATTTTCAAGCCTATTATTAAATATAGAGAAAGAAGTAAAATATATAAAAAAATTAGGGCTATGCTGATTTATATTTAAGTATAACAGGAGAACTAAGCTAATATATGACAATTATCTGCTCGATAAAAATGGAATTAAATGTATCCGTTTAGCAGAGTGGCAAAATAAAATAGACAAAACCATAAAAATAAATGGTGTCATGCAATTTGAGCTTCGGCATAGATCCCACATAAATTTTTTGGTACATATTTTTTCAACATTAATTTCGTATTCCATTCAAAGAATATTAATATTGGCATATAAGTATGAATATTATGCTAATATAATTACTTTTTAGGTATACATGGCAAATTTATGCCTGGAAACAGTTTTTCCTACACTTTCTTTATAAAAATCACAGGCGCCTGTTATTAGCTAAAGTAAAGGTCAAGTATCTGGAATTCTGGACATAAAATCCTCCTGTATAAAAAGATTAGAAAAAAATGCAGCGCACATATGACAGACCGCTGAAAAAGATACGCTACGTTTTTTATTGAAAAGTTAACTGAAAGTCTGCAGACAAAGATAGATTTTGAGCTCTTAAAATATCTCTAATTGTCATTATAATCAGATTCAAAATATGCGGAAGTAATTTTTTTTGACAATAGATTTCTTGCATAACCAAGTGTCATTCCAGCTGGGATCCAACTAAACACTTTACAACGTTTTTTGCGCGAAAAGGCTGGATGCCAGTGTCAGCTACTTGCATGACATCGTCTTGGATGAAAATCAGTACGTGATGCACCAAAAATTGTGCATCAAAAGGGTGTCATTTGAGTAACTTTTTTGTTGTCATGCCAGTGTCAGCTACTTTCATGACACCTATTTGTTCCTATGATAGTCTTATCTGTCTATCTTATTTTGCTACTCTGCTGAACAGATACGTTTTTTTTACCTTTTTTATTCTGTAAATTTTTTAGTATTTGTATGTTTAACATAAGAACTACACAAGACTAAAAATGGTGAATCAGCATTACCTTAAAGAGAGTACCCATATTTTCAGTTAACCTTAAAAATTCACTGAAGATCTTATTCTTCTGTTCATTACTTGCATTTTTCATTAAAGCTTGTGCTCTTTCCTTTATACCAAAAAGGTGTAAAAATTCTCTTTGAGTCAAAATCTCACAATTTACGTGCCTTAATGAATCTTTTAATGATTGAAAGTTCACAAGTGCAGTGATGTCACTATTACCGACGTTTTCAAGAAAATTAGTATATTTATGCTGCCTTATCGATTGCAAAGTGCTCTTATATTCAGGATATACATAACCATAATCTATAATCAGGGCAGCTCCTCCGTTATTGACTATTTTATTCTCAAGTTTCTTTAATATTTCGATTCCGGCTAGGCATACTTCCACTACTGCACCATTGAAACCCCCTGTCATTCCAGTCTGGAATCCAGTTTTTGGTCTGGTTAAGCACTGGAGTGACAATGAAAGACTGCCATCATCTTGTTTTATTACTCTATTTTCATACCACTGCCCATCACGATAAACAAACTGATCAATTGGAAGGGCGTCAAATAACTCATTTGCAAAAAAAATAGTTGGCTGATTTGGTAAGTTGTCGACATCTGTGTGCCAATTAATATCTAATCCCTTTAATTTTTCCTTTTGTATTTTCTGTAAAAGAGGACTTATTTCAACTAGGTGAATGTTCATTGAGCTAAAAAAACAGCTGTATTTTTTAGTAACTCTTATTATATCGTGAATGAGTGTTCCTTTACCTGGTCCAAGTTCAACTAGAGAAAATTTTGATGGCTTTCCTAATTTTTCCCATGTATTCATTATCCACACTGCAATTGTTTCACCAAATAGCTGACTAATTTCAGGTGCAGTAATGAAGTCACCATCTTTGCCAAGTGGTAATTTATTCATGTAATAACCGTACTCTTTATGATATAGAGCAGCACTTATGAAATCGCTGATAGATATTGATCCTTGGCTTTTATCAATTAATTCGTGTATATAAGTGAGCATATTATTAATAAACATTTAACTATAGCGTGCCATACTATAAAATAGTGGAGTATTTATATATATAATATAAGTTTAAAAACATATGAGTAGTATTGCTTTGGTTATGGACAATCAAGATACGGATTATGTTACCCTTATACCTCAAGATGATGGTATTGAATATAAATTTAAAGAAGCTATCAATTTTGTAGAAAATAAGGTTGTAAGTGCTGATGGATTAACTTTAGCGGAGGTATTTCAAGCATTGGTTCAAATGTTGAATGGTGATCTAGAGTTAGTAAAAAAAGTGTTAGCATATACTAATATTATGGTAAAGCATGGAATGAGGGTAGCAAAAGAGTCACAGCTAAGCAGAGCCGATGTTCGTCGAGCTTTAGAAGGCAAAGAAAGTGTGTTTAATAGGCAAGATTTTATCAAAAAACCACCTCTTGTATCTTCTATAAAATCGGTTAAAAAGAAAAGTAGAGGTCTTTAAATGGCTGAGTCTATAAAAAAATTTACTGTACAGTGTGATTTCAAAGGACAGAATGCACCTTTTGCAGTATATATAGGAAATCCAAAGGGTGATACTCATCCAATTCACCATCAAGATTCATGGCTTGCAAAGGAGCGTGGAGGAAACATTCCTAATAAAGTTAAAGAAAGTTTGCAAAAATTATACAAGCTGTCTCAAGAAAACGGGATCTCTTTTCCAGAATTATGCGCATATGCCATTACTATAGTTAGTAATAATGATAAAAAAAGTGACGGTAAGTAGTTAGATTCTCAATATTTCATTTATAGAAGTTTTTGATCTCGTCTTCTCGTCCACTTTTTTTACTATAACTGCGCAATAGGTTGAAATGTTGTTTTTAGGTGGAGTAGATCCTGGTACAACTACAGAGTAAGGTGGTACTTCACCATAAAATATCTTGCTTGTTTCTCTGTCAATAATTTTTGTTGATGCTCCAATAAACACCCCCATACTAAGGACTGATCCTTCTCTTATTATGACACCTTCGGCTACCTCACTGCGCGCTCCAATGAAGCAATTATCTTCTATAATGACTGGAGAAGCTTGAATAGGCTCGAGAACTCCGCCTATTCCCACTCCACCGGAAATATGGCAATTTTTTCCTATTTGTGCACAACTACCAACTGTTGACCAAGTGTCTATCATTGTACCAGAATCAATATATGCACCAACGTTGATAAAGCTTGGCATTAGAACAACATTTTTACCTATGTAAGCAGATTGGCGGACAAAACATCCAGGGACTGCTCTAATTTTTGACTGGTAAAATTTTTCCTCATTCCATTCACTAAACTTGCTACCAATTTTGTCAAACCAGCAATTGGTATTGTCTATTATTTTGCTTTCCTCAGTGAGAAAATGTAATAATATTGACTGCTTTATCCACTTATGTACTATCCATTCTCCACTTGATAGCTTTTCTGCTACTCTAATTTTACCACTGTCAAGTAACTCAATTACCTCTTTGATTATTAATCTTGCTTCGTGTTTTAGATTATAGTCGTTAAGTTTTTCTTTATCTTTCCAAATATTTTCTATCTCATCTTGTAATTTTTTAGTTGCAAATTTTTCATTTATTATATACATATTGATATCAAATTTATATTATTTTATACGTAAGCACTATGAAAATACAATGTCATAATTGTACTAAAACTTACTTAGTATCTCGTGGGCAAATAGGTGAATCTGGAAGAAAAGTGAAATGTACAAACTGCAATCACATGTGGCATGAGTATCTAAAAGAAATGTCAAGTGAATTGTGCCCTGCTGGTATACAAGAAAAAAAAGCTAACTGGAGGCAAAGTTTAACTCTAGCTTTTGCAACAGTTGCAGGGTTATGCGTTATAATTGTTGGTGGTATCTTTCCAGGAGAGGTAAGTAAGATATATAAAGCAGTTAGTTCATATAAAGATTCAATAAGCCATAAATTAGGATACAAAAAAGTGCAAACGGAAAATTCAAGTGCGAGAGAACTTGTTGTAAATGAGTTTTATCAAGATTACCTTTTTCTATCTAATTTTAGATCTAATTAAATAGGCATAAGTCATCAATGTTATGCAAGTAACTACACTTATTCCTTTATGGTAGTGTCATTCCAATGTCAGCTACTTTCATAACACCCTATGGTTGTTATTACATCGTTTACTATAGATTTGTTTCAGAAGCTTACATCCAGAAAACTTGTATAGATTTTTTCTACTTCTGTGATATTATAAGCCTGTGATGATAAAATAAGTGGATATGGATAAGTCAGCGTATGAAATCATAGAGCATGAGTATGATGTGGTGATAGTAGGTGCAGGTGGAGCAGGGCTTAGAGCAACACTTGGAATGGCTGCAACTAATTTTTCAGTTGCCTGCATTTCTAAAATTTTCCCTACACGAAGTCATACAGTTGCAGCGCAAGGAGGAATTAGTGCAGCTTTGAGTAATATTGCTGAAGATGACTGGCGCTGGCATGCATATGATACAATAAAAGGTTCAGACTGGCTTGGCGATCAAGATGCAATAGAGTATATGTGTAAAAATGCTGCCAAAGCTGTGATTGAACTTGAAAATTTTGGTGTACCCTTTTCTCGTACGGAAGATGGAAAAATATATCAGCGTGCCTTTGGTGGAATGACAACTCACTTTGGTAAAGGAAAATCGGCTCAGCGTACTTGTGCAGCAGCAGATAAAACTGGGCATGCAATTCTTCATACTCTATATCAGCAATGTCTTAAATTTAACGCTGAATTTTTTGTCGAATATTTTGTAATCGATTTGATTATGGACAAAGGGACATGCTGTGGGGTGATAGCTTGGTCGCTGTGTGATGGTACGTTGCATAGATTTCGTGCACATTCTGTGGTAATAGCAACAGGTGGTTATGGACGTGTTTATTTCTCTGCAACAAGTGCACACACTTGCACAGGTGATGGTAATGGCATGGTGGTAAGAGCTGGGTTGCCACTTGAAGATATGGAATTTGTGCAATTTCATCCAACAGGAATATATGGCTCAGGGTGCTTGATGACGGAAGGATGCCGCGGTGAAGGTGGGTACCTCGTTAATTCTCAGGGTGAGAAGTTTATGGAACGTTATGCGCCAAAGGCAAAAGATTTGGCTTCTCGTGATGTAGTAAGTCGAGCAATGACAATTGAAATTAGAGAGGGAAGGGGAGTTGGGCCAAAGAAAGATCACATGTACTTGAATATAGCTCATCTTGATCCGGAAGTAATAAAGCTCAGATTGCCAGGTATTAGTGAAACAGCAAAAACCTTTGCAGGAGTTGATGTTACTAAAGATCCGATACCTGTTATTCCAACTGTTCACTACAACATGGGCGGTATTCCAACCAACTATCATGGAGAAGTGATAACACTGAAGGAAGGTAAGGAAGAAGTAGTGGATGGATTGTTTGCAATTGGAGAAGCGGCATGTGTTTCTGTACATGGTGCAAATCGACTTGGCTCTAACTCGCTTCTTGATCTTGTGGTTTTTGGTAGAGCTGCCGCGCTTAGGGCAAAAGAAAAATTGAAACCTGATACACCACATAAAAAATTGCATTCAGACTGCACAGACTTGATAGTAGATAGATTTAATAAAATGCGATTTGCTTCTGGAGAGTTCAAAGTAGCAAAAATACGAAGTGAAATGCAGCACACTATGCAGAAATATGCATCGGTATTCCGTGTTGCTGAAGTTTTAGAGGAAGGTAAAAAAGCTATAAAAGAAGTAGCAAAAATGATGCCTAACATTGCAGTTGAAGATCGCAGTATGATATGGAATAGTGATTTGGTTGAAGCGCTGGAGCTTGCCAATATGATTCCACAAGCAGTTATTACCATGGAATGCGCAGCTAATCGCGAGGAAAGCAGAGGTGCCCATGCTCGTGAAGATTTTCCCGAGCGTGATGATAAAAATTGGATGAAACATACTATGGCATGGCTTAAAGAAGAGAAAAGCCAAGTTAGTGTAGAAATTGACTATAAAAAAGTTGCTGAAAAAACTCTGAGCGATGAGATTGATTTCATCGCCCCGGAAAAGAGAATTTATTAGTCAACCCATCTGGTTTATTTATAAATTGACGTAGTATTGATACATAGCTCATTTGAGTAGCTGGGCTTTCTGTATGCTCCGATTGATTTGACGATCTTTGTACTTCTTGCTCTGCTGAGTTGTTAGCTAAATTTTGTTGTTCAGTAATATTTTCAGGTTGTTTTGCAGCTAGGTGATCATCTTTACGGCTTTGCTTATCGTTGGTTAATTCCTTAACAGACTTCCTAATGTCGCTAAGTCCCAAAGTGAATATCAGACACACCACTCCTGTTATAGCTATGATGGGTAACGCTGCTCCAATTGCAATTTGTCCTTGGAAGCAAGAAAGTGTTACCATTGTAATAATAGTAGTTGCTACTGTGATTGCTAACAATACACTAGCTCTCCTGCCCGGATCAATGCATTTCCATGCAGCTTTTAGGCCATCTCCTGTTTTGTGTAGAATATGCTGACATTTTTTTGAAAAAGTTCTAACGTTATATTTTTTTTCAAGTTTTTTCCTTAGTTCTTTAGCTTTTACCTTTCCTTCTTGTGGAGTTTTTGAGTAATTTTCTAAATTACGTAAAGTGCAATAATATTTTTCAGTATGAAATTCTCGATCTTTTAGTTTCAGAGAACGGGAATCAGCACCTATTTCTAGCAGCTTTGCACAAAACTTTGTTGTATTGTCGTACTTTTTCCCTAGATCAAAAATTGTTTTCATTTGCGAAAGGTGGTTGCCTTTTTCTGCTTTTTTTGTTAATGATACTTGTAGCGGTGTTCTTCCTTCTTCGTTAATGGCCTTTATGGCCTTACCTAACTGATCTTCAGATATTTCTTTTTCTTTTACTAAACTGGAAATCAACTCCAAGCATGCAACCTTTTGTTCTCCTTTTAGCGAAGCAATATAGTGCAAAGCATTATTACCCTCTTTGTCTTGAGCAGTAATGTCTGCACTATTTTGGAGAAATAACTCTAAGGCTTTATATCTATTTGTTTTTTCAAATTTTTTATCTGTACATGATCGATCCTCATTTTTTTCTTTTATATGCTGGAATAAATAATAAAGAGGTGTTTGTTTTGCTGTATTTTCAGCATTTATAGCTTTTTTAAACTGTGCTTTAAGATACTCTTTTTCTTCCTCCTTACTTACATTTAATATTATATTTGAAAATTCAAACTTTCGTTTTTGCTTTAATTCTAAAACTATTAGATGTAAAGCATTATTACCATCTGTATCTTTCAGGCTAATATCTGCTCCTTTTTGCAATAACTCCTTAAAGGATTTCTCATCTTTATTTTTAATTGCTAAATGTAATTGATAATTATCATTACTATCTGGAGTATTTATGGTATGGGCTATAACTTCTTCAACTTTTGTTTTTATTTCTGGTTTTCGCTCAGCCAATTTCTCTAAAAATTTAAGATAGTATTCATTTTGCTTTTTAGATAATTTTTCTAAATCCTCTGTAGGTAAGCTTAGCTTGGCTCCATACTTTAACAATTTTGCAAGAAACTTAAGTGTGTTATCGTTATCTTGGATTGTGTGAGAATCATGTTTCCCTTTTATTATCTTGTTAATTAGTGCTACCTGAAAAGGAGTCTTTCCTTCTTGATTTTCACTATCAACAAGTTGTACTAAATTTTTCTCGTTAGCTATTTTTATCAAGGTATCTAGAAACTTAAGCTTTTGTTTCTTTTTGAGCGATGCAATAAGGTGTAAAATATTATTTCCTTTTTCATCTGTTATGCCACTGACATTTGTGCAATCTTTTAGGTATTTTCTAAATTTCCTGTTGTTTCCATTTTGGATTGCATTTAGTAATTGAACGTCATTATCAGAATCCGATATTCCGTTTATTCCATCTTCAAAATCGCTATCAGAATCTGATATTCCGTTTATTTCATCTTCAAAATCGCTACCGTAGCCACTGTCTTGTTCGCTGTACCTACTAAAACAACTTTTAGTGACTTCAGAAATTACTTGGTTTTTTGTTTCATTTGATATTCTTTTCGATCGTTCTATTACTTCACCTAGCACTGGAAGGAAACATTGGACATAATATCTGTGATATTTTTCCTGTTCTCTAAGCGATTCTTCTAATTTAGTTAATACTTCAGGACTAGCGCCTTCCTTAAATAACCTTTTACATTCCTTGAGTGTTCCATCTCGACTTCTTGGTTTTTCATGCTGATGTTTTTCTTTTTTTACCTTTCTCTCTATAATATTATACAATTTCTTGTCTTTTTTATCTTGTTTTTTATTTTTGTTTACATATTTATCTGGTTTGTTTGCATTAGTAACTGATACACTTAGATCTATACTCATATTAAAACCTCAATATTAAAAGCTATTTGGCGTTAACGAATTGTATTAAACTTTTAAATTGAGCTAGATGTTATCGAAATATAGGTGAAAAGGCAGAAAACTAGTTTCTATTAGAAAATCTATTGTCATAGTCAAATCCCCACTTTAGCACTTGTCTACTATTTTAACTATTTTATCTTAAAAAATAATAAATGTGGCTAAACTGTGAAGCATGAGTGCTCTGAAAGAGACAAATCAATGTTTTTATAGATCTTTCAAACTTGATTTTTCTTCTAATTTTTTAAGCATTCCTTTACTTAGTATTGATTTTATCTCTTCTACGCTTTTATCAAGATCATCATTAATTATTACGTAATCATATTTATTACTTTTACTTATCTCTTTTTGCGCTTCGGCTAATCTACGCTCTATTTCAATTTCATCATCACTATTACGCCTTTGTAGACGCAGTCTAAGCTCTTCCATTGAGGGAGGTAGTATAAAAACACTTACAACTTTTTCTCTTAAGATTTCAAACAAATGAAATGCTCCTTGCCAATCTATATTCAGTAAAACACTTATTCCACTGCTCAGGTTTTGTTCTATAAAATCTTTTGGTATACCGTAAAAATTCTCAAAAACTTTGGCATATTCAAGCATTTGACCAGCCTTACATAGTTCGTGAAACTTTTCTTCAGTAACGAAAAAATAGTCTTTTCCGTTTACTTCACCGGGACGAGGTTTGCGTGTAGTCATAGAAACAGACATAACTAAATCAGTTGATTGCTCAAGTAATTTTTCTGATATAGTAGTTTTTCCAGCTCCAGAAGGAGAGGATAGAATCAGTAGTATGCCCTCATTTTTTACGGTCATTTTTCTTTATTTAACAAGTACATTATAGAGCTTTTTTAAGACTTTGTATTTTTTGAATCAAAGTTTAAAAGACTAGAGCCCTCTAAATTAGAATTTGATAAATTGGCATCAATAAGAGAGGAATTATCAAAGACAGTATAACGTAAATCGGCTTTTTCAAGATTTGCCTTATTCAAATTAACGTTTACAAACTTTGCTCTACTTAATATTGAATTAGAAAAATTAGCATTTTCTAAATTCATATCCTTAAACTCAAAGTAAGAATAATTTACATCAAATTTTTTGCCCTGCGATATTTTCTCTTGCAGATCTTTAATTGAAGTTATGGCATTCTCTAGATTTGTAATTTTTGTCTGTCCTTGATTGTCAATCAAAATTGAATTATCAAATTTGCAATCTGTTAAATGAATATCAGCAATTGAACTTTTATATATGCTTGAAGAGAGGAAAGAGACATCACTCACTGTTGAATTACTCAAATTGCTAAGAAAAAAACTAGTCTTTCTAAAGGCATTATCATAAAACACGGAGGATTTGAAATCACTTTCAATAAAGTTTGAATTAGTGACTTTTGACTTAGACCAGCTCGAATTATCAGCTAATAATTTGAAGAATATTGAATTTTCTATCTCACTCGAATCCATATTATGGTGGGAAAGAGTACTATTATAAATTTGAGAGTCTTTAATTTTTGTCTTATACATTGAAGTTGTGGAAAGATCTGAATCTTCTATTTTTGCAGAGGTAAACAATGAATGGTCAAAGAACGAACCATTCATGTCAGAATTCACAACTTTAGTATTATGAAACTTTCCGTGACAAATGTTAGCATCATAGGCGTTAACTTTATACAATTCACTAAAACTAAAATCAATATTAGATAAGTCAGCATCCTGAAGGTCTGCTTCGAAAACATATGCATGTTTTATCTTGGAACCATTTAGTATAGATTTAATGAAGTTTGAATTATCCCCTTTCACATAGGAAATTTGTGAATTGCTTAAATTGGCTTTTTCGAAATTACTGTTGACTATAATGGAAGAATTAAAATAGGCGTTTGAAAGATTGCTACCTGTAAAATCCGATTTTTTTATTTCTGCACCATATATGTTAGCATTTTTTAATGAAGAAAATTGTACCTTGAGCTTATGTGCATCCACTCCAAAGAAACTTGCGTTGTCGAAATTATTTTTCTGCATAACAGTGTCGTTTATTTCACTATCACTAAAATTGATGTAGCTGGCACTTGAGTTTGATAAATTGGAGAAATTCATTTTTACATTCAAAAACTTGGTATGCAAACCAATTATATTACGCATACTTACTTTGTTGAGATTAGAATTGATAAAATCAGCATAACTGATATTAGACTGATCAAATATGATATCTGTTAAATTTGTAGAAGCAAATTTTGAAAAACTTAAATTTGTGCCTTTTATTTTAACGCCATGTAAATTAGCATTGGAAAAATTGGCACCACGTAAATCAACATCGATAAAAGACACATCTGATAAATCGGTGTTAGAAAAATCGGCACCAATTAAACTTACTCCATCAAAAATAGATTTGCTTAAATACAATTGACTAAAATTAGCACCATTTAAATTAGGACCAAAACCTTTCTTAAAATCTTGTGGTATGCTGGCTTTATTACACTGTACTAAAAATTTAGCAAAATCTTTTGTATTGTAAGATACGTATTTTACATCATGCAGAGCGCTTAAAAAATCATTGATTGCATCATCTCCATAGCATAAATGACCAACTAAAATTAATATCAAAAGTCTAATTATCTTTTGCATCACACGTGTTTTCTTTTATTTTTATAGCAAAGTTATACATCTCTGAGTTTTCTTGATTGTTTATTTCTTTATCCTCTAAAAGGTATGGCATCATTTCGGCAATTGCGTTTATTATGTTGATCTGATTCCTTTCGATTGCTATTTCAATAGGGGACTTAAAATTATTATCAACTACTCTAGGATCAGCACCTTGTAATAAGAGAAAGCGAACTGTGTCTATTTCACCTTGTTTCACTGCATAAATTAGAGGAGTATCACCCAATTTATTTCTAAATCTTAGTATTTCTTGAATTGTTAATCCAATTTTTTCTAGCTTATTTATTACTCCTCTTAGACAAATTAAGTTGCCCTTCTTGATGCAGTAAAAAAATTGCTTACTGTAATCATCAGTAAATATAGTTTTAGGAAGGTGCTCATTTAGGCTATCATATTGTCTTTTATATATAGACTTGCTTTTATGTTTTTTTATTTCTTTGTTTAGCTTTGTCCATTTTTCGCTTTCTTCATTTTCTTTTTTCACAGGTGTTATATTGTCAGGCTGTTCTTCTTTCTTTTTCTCTGTTAATTGGCTTGTTGAAAGTTCGGTGTCTTTTTTGCTAATCTCCTCTTCAGGCTGTAGGTTTGTTTGATTATTGTGACTGATTTTCTTCTCTTCAGGTTCTTCTTTTTTTTCTTCTGATAAAGGACTTGTTAGAGCTTTGGTATCTTTTATATTAGTCTCCTCTTCAGACTGTAGGTTTGTTTGATTACTTGAAGGTACTTCTTCATTGATTACATTTTGGGTTGTGCTTTCTTTGAGTTCGCTCAGAAGCGGAGAAGTTTTTTCAGCATCAGTGTTGCTTTTCGATACGTCTTCTTGATTTATACTGCTTTCATTTTTATTTTTTTCAGGCTGTTCTGCAGCAAGCAGGTTAGATATAACAATTAATAGTATGAAGAATGCTTTATATTTCATAAACATTGCAAATATAGGCTTAATTAAAATGATACTATAATCAAATGATTAATCTACAGTAAAAAGTGCTTTAGTTATTGTACAAGTATGATTATGTAAAAATTTATTTTTCTCTTTTATCTAGGTTTTATTTGAAATTGTCATTCGAGTAGCTGACATACAACTGTACGGACATTAAAGAAATCAGTATACAGCTGTATGAACATTGTGGTAATTTGCGTACTAAACGGTGTCATCTAAGTAGCTGACACTGGGATCCATTTTCCATCATCATTAGAAACGTTATATTTTAGCATAACTTTTAACTCACAAATTTAACTGGATGCCAGTGCTGGCTACTTTTATGACATCTATCATTTTATGTTTATAGTATTTTTTGCAAATAAACGTTCGTAGTTGTAAATTAAATGCAAAAAAATACTTGACACATTTGGTAAGTTGATTATTATCAGTAAAAATGAGGGTATTTTAGAGCTCGAAATCCACCTTATTCAAGTCTGCAGACTTTTCAATTAGTTTTTCAATAAAAAATATAGCACAGTCTACTTCAGTGCGTACACGTACGCTTAATTTCTGTCATAAGGTGTGTTATATTTTTCTAAATCTTTTCTTTATAGGAGGGTCATTATGTCTAAAATTCCTTAAACATTAATTTTTAACTTAAACATTTATTAAATAGTGCAGTACTGCCTTACACGTTGCTAATCCAAACTTTACTTGCTGTAAAATAACACAATCTGCTATATCATTGCTAATTTCGATACCTCTATTTATTGGTCCTGGGTGCATAACAATTGCATCTGGTTTTGCGTGCGATAGTTTTTGTGCATCAAGTCCATACAAGTGAAAATATTCTTTTTCTGAATAATTATTATTCATGCGCTCTTTTTGCAATCTTAAAAGCATAATTACGTCAGCATCCTTTATACCTTCGATTAATGAATAGTGAAGTGAATCTACTTCAGAAAAATGTTTACACATCAAAGCTGGTGGTGCAACTAAGCTTATTTTTGCTCCAAACATTTTTAGCAATCTTATATTTGATCTTGCAACTCTACTGTGCAAAATATCTCCACATATCACAATTTTGAGGTTTTTTATTTGCTTTTTATGACTGATAATTACGAGATAATCTGCAAGAGCTTTAGTTGGGTGTTCACTGCTTCCATCGCCTGCGTTGATTAGCGAGCAGTTGACATGCTTTGCCAATGTATTAATAATACCACTACTTTTATGCCTGATTATCATATAGTCAGGATTCATTGCATTTAGTGTTTTTATCATATCTTTTAGATCTTCCCCTTTGTTAATAGAAGAAGATTTTATTGGTAAAGTTATAACATTTGCTCCAAGGCTTTTTGCTGCTATTTCAAAAGATGCGAGCGTACGTGTTGAATCTTCAAAGAATAGGTTTATGACTATTTTATTTTTCAGAACATGACTATTTTCAACTTTTTCTTCAAGGTATTGGTTGGCTAATTTAGTTATATTTTCTACATCATCGATTGTGAGGTCTGAGATATTTAATAAATTCCTTCTCTTGTCCATAGCTCCTTTTTTGAGCTTATTCTACTTTCTTAATTTCAATTACACAACTGTAAAGTAAAGTAGAAGGAAGCTATAAAATTTTATTTCCACTTACATTCATCTGCTATCATAACAGCCTCAAAGAGATGCTTCTCAAGCTCACTTATAGGCAGAGTACTTTGTAGGTAATTTCCCCAAGATTTTAACACATCAGAAGTTTCAATACCTTCAACAATAGGATATTCTTGATTTTTTTTAGCATATAGCTCTTGAGCCTGTTTGCTTACAAAAAACTCCAATAAAGCTATGGCATTTTCTCTGTGTTTTGCGTTTTTTGTTACTGCTGCACCACTAATATTCACCATTACACCATCACTCGGAAAGAAAGCTCCTAACTTTTCTGTGATATTCTTTTTATTTTCTGATGAAAGGATTCTTGCAAAGTAGTAGCTATTTACTATTGCAACATTGCCTTCACCAGCGGCTACAGCATAAATTTGATCTGTGTCACCACCGCTTGGTTTTCTTGCCATGTTGCTTACAATTCCACTCACCCATTCTTTTGTTTTTTCAAAACCATTTTTTGCAATCATAAAAGCGATCAATGATCGGTTATATGGACTTGTGGAAGAGCGTACTAATATTTTCCCTTTCCATTTTTCATTCGCTAAATCTTCATAGGTACTTAATTCCTTAGGATCTACTGATTCTTTATTGTAAACCAATATTCTAGCTCTTTTTGTGAGACCAAACCAATAATCTTCATTATCTCTAAATTTTGCAGGTATGGCATTTTTTAGAGTCTCTGAATCCACTTGAGATAAGAGCCCTCTTTTTTTGGCTAAAATCAAATTCACTGCATCTGCAGTTAAAAACAAATCAGCTTCACCGCCATTTTCCATACGTGAAAGCAATTGGGAATAATCGTCAATGATATAACGTACCTTGATGCCAGTGGTTTTTGTAAAATCATCAAACAAACTATGTACTAATTCTTCTTTACGAGATGAATAAACGTTTACTACTTGTGAATCATCAATTCCGCTATTTTTATATAAAAAATTAACGACTATCAATAAAGCCGCTACTAAAGATATAAATATTAAACCTTTTTTCATAAACAAACCCCTTCCTTGTCATCATCTCAAGCTATCAAAATAGCAAGGTCTTAGCAAGTGTAAAAATTCCAATCAATGGACATTGTAGGAGATTTATTTCATTCACCTATACTATAGATAGCATCCTTATAATTGTGAGATTGAACTATAACCTGCTCAAGCGTTAAACTGATGCATTTAGCGTCTTTGTTATGATTTTCTCCAAGAACATTTGTTCTTTCTCGTTTTATTTCCTCAATGAATTTCCGATTAACATTTTTAGGATCAATCGTTTCTTCAGAATATACAAGATTAGTGCAATTAGTTTTTCTATAGTAATGCACGCCAACACACACAGCTAATAATGCAACTATACCTAAGCCTGTAAGTGGTAATAATCTTATATTATTGGTCAAAGGGTTTTGGTAAAATTTTTGTATATTATTAACACCACCTTCTGCATAAAGCAATAAAGGGAGCGCTATATTTGCAGCAACTACACCAGTTAATAATGCAGTAAATAGTGGCCTATTATTAATTACGGACTCTATTTTATTAGTTTTACTGATTACTTTTTCATCAATATTGACGAAGCCTTTTTTAGATTCCCAAGCATTAAATACAAAATCTGAATGAGTGCTATTTTTATATATCAGTCTTACAGACTTTATAACTTTATCTTCTGGCTGTTCCATCAAAACATTATCTAAAACTTTATCTGCATTTTTTACTTGAGTTTTATATTCTTTGGTATTTACAAACTGTTTTATTCCAAGAAATATTGGACTAATTGTGAGCAATGAAGCAACTGCAATAACTGGTATAATAGTATAGAGTGGGCTATTTGCAAAAAACGCAATAAATTTTGCTTTATCTTGTAAATATACTAAAGCTGTAGATGTGCCAAGCACGATAGCGGCCGCACCAAAAATTACAACGCCTTTCTGCTGCATGGCATACTGCGCTTTGGGCCAGAATCTGTTTTTTTGCGGTTTAAACACCCTATCTGTAGGCGAAGACTCTTGAGAGCTACTTCTGCTCGTATATGATGGCGGAGAAGTTGAAGGTGTATCGCTATGCTGACTGAGATTTTCAAAAGTTTTGTTTTCACTTTCATTCCTATTACAAGGTTCATCAAATTCCTTTTCTTGAGAAGGTGATCTGCTTAGAGTTGCATCTATTCCATTATCCGGACTCTCTTCTGGTATACGACCAGAATTTGCTAGCATTTGCGGCACATTAACATGAGTTGGCTCATCTTTTACTTGAGAAGAACGGGATAGTGGTATTTGAGTATCAATATTAAGTGAATTTCCATTTTGTAAAGCTCGACTTTTTGGTGGAAGAGTAGGTGGTATTTCATCAAGTTGTGAAGCTTGATTAGTTGGTAGAATAGGTGATGGCTTATTCGAGGTAGCTTCTTCTTCAAATGGATTTGTGTTTTTGCCATCTTGTTTCGGAGTGCTTGTTCTGGGAGTTGGTGTTGGTGGAGTTATTGCACCATTTTCACTCACCGATGTATAAGAAATTGATGTGACGTTTTTTTCATTCCCAGGCATATTCGCTCCAAAATTAATTACAATGTTATGTTGATTACGCTATAGTTATTAAGATATAGTGAATACTAATTTAAGAATAAATATTAGTATAAGAACTGCTGATCAAAGATCCTTTCATTCAAAGGGCAATCTTTGTCAAAAAGTAGAGTGACTGTATTTTCGTGATCTTTCTGTATTTTTACCTGCGATATGTCGTGAAATTCCTTGTAATCTGATACTACAAGTGCTGGACGATTTTTCACATCATTGATATCAATTTGCACTATTGTATCATTTGAGATTAGCGCTCCATTCCAACGCCTTGGGTAGTAGCTATTAATGGAAGTCAGTGCAAGTAAATTTGAATTAAGTGGTAAGATTGGCCCACCGGCAGAGAAGTTATATGCAGTGCTACCTGTTGGGGTAGACAATATAATTCCATCTCCTCTGAATTTTTCTACTTTTAGCTTATCATTAATGGTAATATTCATCTCCACTATTTGATTTGCATTTCTAAAGACATACACTTCATTTACTGCGATGTAATGGTGTTTTTTGCCATTTATGTCTTTGGCTTCCATTTTTAGTAAAGTTAGCTGAGTAGGAACTGCATGTTCTATATGATCAATTAGATCTTCAAAGCATTTATTCATCAAAAATCCGACGTTACCGGTATTTATTCCATACACATGTATATCTTTATTTCCTATGACGTAGTTGTGCAGAGTGCGTAGCATAAAACCATCACCGCCAACAACTATCAGCAAATCAACTTCAGGCTTACTTGCTTCTGCTATATTGATAAAATTAAGCTCCTGTAGTAGTTTAGATACTTCCTGAGACTTGGGTAGCGAAGAAGCAATATAGCCTACATTTTTATATTTATACATGTTAAATAAAGAGGGGAGGAACTAAAAAAGACTCCCGTATTTATCATTAAACTTAGCTATTTTACTATCCTTCTCCCCTGAACCGCTTGTCAAACTTCCAGTCCATGCAGGATGAGTAAGAGGATCTCTATCAAGCTTTATTCTTTGACCTTCTTTTCCATAAGTGGAATAAGTTTCAAACTCTTGACCATCTGTCATAACTATAGTAACTTTGTGATAGTCGATTTCTGCCATTGTTCTTACAAATTTCTTACCAGCTAAGATTTTAGTGAATCTGGTTCATTTGGTCAATCATTATTGTGAAATATTGACAAAAAATAAATAAAGTAGTATTATCAATGAAGAATGAAAAACTTTTTATGATTTTTGCTTTTCCTGGTCAGGGCTCCCAATTTGTAGGAATGGGAAAGAGCTTATATGATGAATTTTCAGTTGCAAGGAACGTATTTGATGAAGTAGATGACATATTGGGTAGAAAGCTGTCTCATTTGATTTTCAATGGCCCTATTGAGAAATTAACCATCACGGAAAACGCTCAGCCAGCTATAATGGCAGTGTCAATTGCAACGCTACGTGTTATGAAGCACGTATTTGGTGAATCTCTTTACAGCGTTCAGTATGTTTGTGGGCATTCAGTTGGCGAGTATACAGCGCTGTGTGCTGCAGGGGCATTGACGCTTGAGTCTGCAGTCAAGTTGCTAAAAGTTCGTAGCGAAGCAATGCATGAAGCTTCACTAAAATGCAAAGGTGGAATGTTTGCTCTACTTGGAGCAGAAATAAGTGAAGTAGAAGGTATATTAAAATCAGCTCAAATTGATTGTGAAATTGCAAACGATAATGGTGGTGGGCAGGTAGTGGTGAGTGGTACTGCAGAGGCTCTTGAGGTCTTACCTGATTTATTCAAAAACTCAAGTGTCAAGAAAATGATAAAATTACAAGTTAGTGGGCCTTTTCATTCATCTTTTATGAAACCTGCTGATGAAAAACTTCTGGAATTTTTAAAAAGCATCAACATAACTCGCCCTTCGATTCCTTTTGTATCAAACGTTACAGCTAAGGAAGAAAGTGATCCAGAGATCATAAGAGCTTTGCTCGCTAAGCAAGTTGTAAGTAGAGTAAGATGGAGAGAGATGGTTTTATATATGACAAGCCATGGCACTAATAAGTTTGTTGAAGTTGGCCCTAACAAAGTTTTATCTAATCTAGTTAAAAGAATTGACCAATCTATCAATACAAAAAGCATAGGTAGCATTAGTGATGCTGATAACTTCTTTAATGAATCATTAATGTTGACAGCAAAAAATTTAAAAATAAAAAGCTTATAACTAACATAAAGTAAAATTTGTACTATTTTTTGCTTTGATTATTGATAGCAGCGGAATGTCAAACATCGACACTAAAGAATATGATCTAGCGTTGGGTGATACCACGGTTAAGCTTTTTATTAAAAGTAGCGATACAAGTGGGATCAATTTTATTAATGTGCATCAAAATGAAGTAACTTCAAAAGGGGCTGGTGAGCATATACTCCAGCAGTTTGGTGGAAGAATGCTATACATTACTCATGGTGATGGTACTCCGCGTAATGTAGAATTTTACTTAAATGGTGAGCGGTATGAATTCGATCCCAATCGCATGTTTGATGATGTAGGTGCAGAAGCTAGCTTAAGAGAGTTTGGCAGTGTTTCAGAAGATGCTTTGAGAGCTGTTAGAAACTTTGCAGAAAGAATTTTAGATTTTTTACTTCCTGGTCAAGATCACGTTATCGCTCTGCACAATAACTACAATTCTCCCAGCTACTCATTCAAGAGCTATTTTTCTCCACCACTTTCTCATGATGTGCTAAAGATTTCTCCAGAAGTGTGTCCGGAAAGTGGAACGGGTGAGTTTTTCTATACGACAGTTGAAGATTGGTTCGATGCTTTAAAACAGAAAGAAATTTTTAATATAGTATTGCAAAATAACAAAGCAGTTGAAGATGATGGTTCTTTATCTGTATATGTAGGGAAGAATAATATTCGGTACTCTAATGTGGAAGCTGAGCATGATCATTTAGAGCAGCAAATAGATATGCTATCTTCTATACACAGTGTTTTATTTCCTCAACCCTTAACAATAGAGTTATAGCAACATGGAACGCACTAACGAACTACCTGTCATCTCGTTTGGCTTTTTAAGTCCAAGTAGCTGTAAAATAGTAGGAGCAATATCAGATAATTTTCCATCTCTCAGTTTTAAATTTTCACAAGATATAATAAATGGAACTTTATTTAGAGTGTGCGCTGTGTGAGGTGTGTTATTTTCTTCATCGAACATACATTCCACATTACCATGGTCTGCTGTAACAATGAGTGCAGTATTACCCACTTCTTTGACAACGCTGAGTACTTTTGCAAGGCAATCATCTACAGCGAGCACAGCTTGCTCGGCTGCTTTTATATTACCTGTGTGTCCCACCATATCAGGGTTAGCGTAGTTTACAACTATCAGCGCAAATTCTTGAGAATGAATTTTTTTTACAAGCTCTTCTGTGAGCTCAAAGGCTGACATTTCAGGCTGCAGGTCATAAGTTTTAACTTTTGGTGAAGGAATGAGTATTCTTTCTTCACCAGAAAAAGGTTCTTCTCTTCCACAATTAAAAAAGAAAGTCACATGCGCGTATTTCTCAGTTTCAGCAATGCGCAGTTGCCGTAATTTATTGTCTTCTATTATCTGTCCCAAAGTGTTGGCAAAAGATTCAGGAGGAAAGAGATAAGGGATTTTTAAGTCCGCTTTATATTGCATCATACTTAAAATTGAAGAAAATTTTGCTACCTTAGCGTAATCTGTTTTGCCTAGCAAAATACTTGCCAATTGTATCATTCGATCAGCACGAAAGTTAGCCAATAGCAATCCATCTTCTGGTTTTATACCTTGATAATCGCCTATTATTGCGGGCCTGATAAATTCATCGGTTATATTATTTTGATAATTTTCATCAATAAGCGATACTGCATCATCATAACGAGGCGCCTTTGCAAATGCGATGGCTTCATAAGCTTCAATTGTTCTTTCCCACCTATTATCACGGTCCATAGCATAATAACGCCCAGAGACAGTGGCGATTCTTATATCATTTTCCTTTATGCTTTCTGTAAATTCTTGAATGCATCTTTTCCCTGAATTTGGCAATGTATCTCTGCCATCTAAAAATGCGTGTATTACAACTTTAATTCCGCGCTGTGATATCTTGTTTGCTAAAGCTGAAATGTGCTTTTGATGCGAATGAACACCACCATCTGATATCAATCCCATTATATGGCATATGCCATTCTTACTTTTTAGATCATTAATAAAATTCTGTAGATTTGCATTATTTTCTATCGTTTCGATTGCTTGATTAATACGCTGAAGGCTTTGCATTACCACTCTACCGCTACCAATATTCATGTGACCAACTTCTGAATTGCCTATTTGGCCTTCTGGTAATCCAACATCAGTTCCACAGGCAGATAAACTGCACTTTGGATAATTAGAGCTAATATGTTGCCAACAAGGTGGATTTGAATTGCTAATAGCATTGTATTTACTATTTTCTATTCCATTACCCCAGCCATCTAGTATACATAAAACGACTGATTTAAAGTTCATATAAAAGTTAACATCGAAACCCTCAATGGTACCAAAAACAAATTCTTCTCACAACTTTTGTGTTAAAATAAGAGATAGAAAAAGCTGCTTGGAGGCAATGGTATATGAAGTTTTTCATAAAATATTTTATTAAAGTGATTGACAGTTGCTGAAGTGTTTACTAAAACACTTGCATAGCTTTAATAGTGAGGTCAAATGAGTTATAGCCAATATGTAAAGGATAATACTTTAGCAACATCAGGTGCTATAATTAATGTTGATAGATTAGTAAACTTTTTAAAAAGCAATACAAACATTACAAGACTTATTTTACGATGTTCAAAAATTAATTATGAGGTTATAAAAGAATTAGCTCAGCTTTCTCATCTTACTTCACTTGATCTAAGTTGCAGTTATGTTGGTACAGAAGGTGCAAAGATTTTAGCAAGCGGGAATCTTATAAATCTTACTTCGCTTGATTTAGGAGGAAACGAAATTGGTGATGAAGGTGTAGAGGCTTTAGCCAGTGGAAATCTTACAAGTCTTACTGAGCTTAAATTATATGATAATAAAATTGGCGATAGGGGGGCAAAAGCTTTAGCAAGTGGAAACCTTCAAAAGCTTATTTTACTGAGTTTAGGATGGAATGAAATCAGTAATGAAGGTGCAGAGGCTTTAGCAGCAAGTGGAAACCTTAAAAATCTTATTACACTTAAAGTATATGATAACAGCATTAATTACAGAGATGTACAGACTTTGGCGAGTGGAAATTTGGTGCGTCTTACTTCGCTCATTTACAATTATTGCAGTATTGATGAAACATTGCCAAAAAATGTCCTTCCTCAATTAAAAAGGAAATGTAATAAAAGAAAAATAGGAGAGGAGCCAGATAGCAAGCTAAGTGAAGCGCAGACATCTTTGCATTTTGACAGTAAAGGCTTTAAAACTATATAACTTCACACGTTTTGTCTGTTTAAGAGACAAAAAAAAGGTAGTGAATTTTGGGCTAAAAGTGAAATGTACAGATTGTATAAAATAGTGCTCCCCGGGCCGGATTCGAACCAGCGACCAATTGGTTAACAGCCAACTGCTCTACCACTGAGCTACCGAGGAATAAACTGCTTTCAACTTATCACATTGAACGCCGATTGTAAACGATTTTTATGTAGACTTTAGACCTAGATATCATTCCAGTGCATGGAGCTGTAATCCAGTCTTTCTTACCAACAAAAACTTAGAATAACTTTTGTTCTTAAAAAATTTCTAGATTCCAGACTCATGTTTCAATGTTAAACAAGGTACAATAGAATTGAGTAGGGTAATTTCTAGGGAATTATTATATTCTAGAAAAAGTAAAATGTCATCCAGATAGACTAATGTACAAGGTAAGCTGAATGTCTATAAGGAAAAACAGCAAGGCATTTTAGGATTTGCTATAAATCGCATCAGGAGCTCAAGAGTACAGCTTACAATTACAGATAGGTATAGTTGAGTTTAAAGTAACTACATAAATTTACTACAATTTTCATACCTATAAGCTGCTATGCAACAAAGCCCTGTGTGGGTATAATTTTGACAGGATACAAAGCTTAATGGAGAAAGTTACGAACATCAGTGAAAAACATGGCAATTTTATTCTCATTTGCAGCTGCTATCACGTCTTGATCTTTCAATGAGCCACCTGGCTGAATTATAGCTGTAATTCCATGCTTTGCACTCTCTACTATACTATCTGGAAATGGAAAAAATGCATCTGAAGCAAGCGCTGCGCCTTTACATTTTTCACCTGCTTTTTTTACTGCAATATTCACACTATCTATTCTGCTTGTTTGTCCTGCACCGATGCCAATAGCACAACCGTCTTTTGCTATCACTATTGCATTGGATTTTACATGTTTACATATTTTCCAAGCAAAAATAAGATCTTCCTTCTCTTTTTTTGTTGTAGTGCATTCTGTCACTCGGTTTATTTCTTCTACTTTTACTGTATGGTTATTATTTTCTTGCACTAAGAACCCGCCAACAACATTTTTGATTTGATATTTTGCATTTTGCTGAAGAGATTGATGAATAATCACTCTTAAATTTTTCTTTTTTTGTAAAATTTTTAATGCCTCATTGTTTACCGATGGTGCTATCACCACTTCCAAAAATATCTCGTTTAATTTCTCTGCTAGCTTTAAATCTATCTCCCGATTGAAAGCAACTATTCCACCAAAACTGCTTATTTCATCACATGATAGAGCTTTTTCATATGCTTTTAAAGCACTATCACTAACAGCAGCGCCACATGGATTATTGTGCTTTATTATCACTGCTGCAGGTTCTTGAAACTCAGAAATTATGTTAAGTGCAGACTCTATGTCGACTATATTATTATAGCTCAACTCTTTTCCATGTATTTTCTCCAGTGGATACTTGCTAAATTGATTGCTATAAAATGCAGCTTTTTGATGAGGATTTTCACCATACCTGAGTCCTTGTGCTTTACATCCATATAAAGTAAAAAACTCTGGTAACTCATTGCTTTTACCCTGTGATAAAAACCAATTGTAAATATTAGAATCATACTGTGCAGTCAGAGCAAATGCTTTAGTTGCTAGATGTTTTCTATATTCTAATGTTGTCTGATTGTTATTTTTGATCATCTCAGCTTTCAGTGTTTCGTAATCTTGAATGCTAGAAATCACTGAAGTGAAATGAAAGTTTTTTGCTGTAGCTCTAATTAATGCTACTCCACCTATATCTATTTGTTCTATGATTTGCTTCTCACTTGAGTTGCTATTAACCGTTTTCCAAAATGGATATAAGTTAGTTATAAGCAGATCTATCGGCTTAATTTCTAGATTCTGCATTTCCTTTTCGTGCCTTTTTCGATCACAGAGTATTCCTCCATGAATTTTAGGATGTAAAGTTTTCACTCTGCCATCTAGTATTTCTGGAAATTGTGTGTAATCTGAAACTTCTTGCGTTTTTATTCCTGCACCTGATAGCACTTTATAAGTATTCCCTGTTGAGAGAATTTCTATTTGTTGCTGCATCAAAAACGATGCAAGTTCAATTATATTTGTCTTATCGTATACTGATATTAAAGCTCTTTTAATTTTCATATGGAAGGTTTCTTAAGATTATATCTAAGAAAAGAAAATTTGTCTATATATAGCTACTACGTCATACCACTGCGGTATCTCGTTGTAGATTCCGCTAACAAGCAAATAGCTGTACGAACATTGTGATACAAGAGACCAAGAAAGATGTCATCCCAGTGCCCAGACACTGGGATCCAGAAAACTTCACTTTAAATGAGCACACCAGGTGGCTGTACAATAGAAACTGGATTCCAGTGTCAAGAACTGGAATGACACCATCTACTACTCAAATTACCTGCAAATTGCAATGTTCGTACACCAAAACGCGGTATCTTGTTGTAGATTCCGCTAACAAGCAGCGGAATACCAAATTGTAGAAGTTGCTTTAGCTCTCCTCACCCTCCCTTCAAAGTAGTCTATTCTATAAATTTTTTTGTTAAACTTGATTTTAAGCCACGAACAAAATCTTTAATATCGCAAGGATTTCTTCCTTCCATTTGTACAACTTTAGGAATTAAAGTACCACCTTTTAAACTTATATGCATATTATCATTAATGATCTCACCTTGTCCTGAAGTGAAGGCTTCAAATTCAGCATCAAGTATCTTGATACGTTTATTCTCTACCTTAATGAATGCTTTTGGATAAAATGCTTTAACCTTTCTATAAGCAATTTCACAGGCGTCACTTGCGTAAATTTTATAGTCTTTTACTTTGTCAGCATAACACGCATCGTTATCGCTCTGTTTTAAGGGAACTTGCTTTTCAATTTCGTTTAGTACTTTCAGCAGTAAATCACTACCTAATTCAGACAATTTATCATACAACGTCTTATAATTATCGCTTTTTTCAATAAGAAATTTTTTCTGTTTTAAAATAGGGCCAGAATCTAATCCTTCATCTAGCTGCATAATGCTAACTCCGGTTTCTTGATCTCCGGCTAAAATTGTGTGCTGTATCGGAGCTGCACCGCGCCACCTAGGCAGCAATGATGGATGAATATTAATACAACCATATTTGGGAATATTTAAAATTTCTTTTGGAAGTATCAATCCATACGCAGCAACAACTGCAACGTCTGGCTTAAAATTTCCAAACTTTTCTTGCTCTATCGAAGATTTTAAAGAGGCAGGAGTACATACCTCTATGTCACTTTTTTCAGCAACGATGTGTACTGGGGATTTTGTTAACCTCTGCCCACGTCCAGAAGGTTTTGGAGCTTTGGTATATACTGCTACTATTTCACTCTGTAATTTCAATAGTAAGTTTAACGCACCAACAGCAAACTCCGGTGACCCCATGAAAATAATTCTCATGGTGTTTTTGCTTTAAGCTAACTTACTATTTACAATTTCTATTAATTTAGCAAAATCATCCTTATGATTAACAGCCATCTCAGCAAGAATTTTCCTATTTAAATCAATTTCAGCAAGTTTAAGACCATGCATAAATCTACCGTAAGTAAGTCCATGTTCTCTTACTGCTGCATTAATACGTATTATCCACAAACCACGAAAATCACGTTTACAGGTTCTTCTGTCTCTGTAAGCATATTGGAGTGCTTTTTCAACTCTTTGTAATGCAATTCTATAACAATTTTTTGCCCGTCCTCTATAACCCTTTGCTAGTTTTAATATTTTTTTATGACGAGCATGAGTAGTGACTCCACGTTTTACTCGAGCCATTTTTATTTTACCTCCATTTTGTTAAATACCATAAGGCATATAAAGCTTAACTATACGCGAGTCAGATTTACTAAGAATCGTCGTACCACGCTGATTACGAATATTAGATTTACTTCTCTTTACCATACCATGTCTTTTACCTGATTGAGTAGAGATGACTTTACCCTTAGCTGTAAGGTGAAAGCGCTTTTTGACAGAAGATTTGGTTTTTAATTTTATTTTCGTCATATTCTAAACAAATTTACAAACACCACTATTTAATTCTTTATTAGTAATTAAGTATGAGTATAGATAATTTTATTAAAGAATCAAATTAAAATTGTATTTTAAAGCAGCTTGAATGTAATCACACCCAGTATATGTGTTATACCTTCTTCATTCCCAATTGGTAGCAATACTTGCCTCATTTTAACACTTTCACTTTCTTCCTCTTCGTTAATTGAGCATTTACTCTCTATTACAGTCTCAAGTTTATCAATAACTGCATCTATTTTATATAGCCGCAAAAATGGTGCATCAATTGCATACTTATCATCGATGTACATCTTTTTTTCAAAACCATAGAATTCAATAGCTTTTTCTCCTGCATTTTCACAAATATAACCTCGATCTTTAACTTCAATGATAAAACAATGCTGCCATGACTCCATGATTTCTGCAGTGTCTATTTCATGTCTTTCTGGCCATTCTCTATCTGATCCTTTTATATCACTCCAATATTGAGTAACTATATTCACTATTCTTCTTTCTTTGCCTGCATAATTTTCCATTCGAAATTCCACATATAAAACACAGATATGAGGTAAATTTATCGTGAATGTATTGATTTTTTCTTACTAAAGGATGTAGATTATTGAAGATTCTCATCCTGTTTACGCAACAGGTAATGATAAATTAAGTATAATAATTAGAGCATAAAAATTATTAAATGAGGAAACTGTGAAATAAAAAAATTCTATTTTTGCAATATTTTGGCTAACGAATAGAATTAGTTCCACTTTCTAAAGTTATTGCACTTAATAAATAACTAGATGGAGTTTCTTCCTTAGCACTACTATGGCTTTTATTTTTTCTATTATAAAACCAACATTTAAATGGTACAGCTGCTGCGATAGCTGCTACCAAAGCTACTGCTACTGCTAACATACCTACTGTGAACACTATATTATTTTTCTCGTTTGAAGGTGTTTCCAATAATTTAAACCCTCTCAAGTTTGTATCATGAATCATAGGATTACCCAAAATATTCGTCGTATTTTGAACACTTTCTATATTTCGCATTGTAATTCCATTGCTAGCGTTTGATTTTTTCATTTCTTCCATTACTTGTTTTAAGTTTGGTAGTTCTGTTGTTGTATTTTCAATATCACCAGCTTCCAGCTTTTGCAAGTTCTCATTACTCAAAAACTCTTTGAGATACTTTTCATAAAACTCTTTTGCATTATATCTTTTATAACTTCTTATTTTCCCACTCTTGAGATCAGAAACAATATCATCAATCATCACTTTTGGATTTTCTGCATGCACTATTTCTCCTTCAGCAACAAGAATACGATAAGATGTATCGTCAAGCATACATACATACTTAAGTTTTAAATCACCTCCTCCCAATAGAAAATATATTGTTCTGTTTTGTTCTACATCTCGCAATTCTGATTCAATACTAATCCATCTATTCCTTTTTTCTTTATTGATTGATCTTTTTTTTCCTACAGTATTTTTAAATCTTCTTGACATATATGACCCCCAAGCTGACCAATATTTCCTTATGTATAAAAGATAAATTATTTAAGTCCACATCTTTTCACTAAGATTTTTATATTTTTATTATACTAAATAATACATATATTAATATCTGAATTTCTCATTGCAATTTATTATACCTTAGTAAAAACGATATAAAATTAGAGAAAGAGTTATAAAATTTTTTGTAAGACAGGAAAATTTCTTCTCCTTTGGTTCCAGAGCATATAAGTGCTGTAAGAGCTAAGTTGATGGCACTGTTGTGCCATCAACTTTGGAATTTTACTAGATGCTAATTTGAGAAGATAGATGTGCTACTGATGTAGCATTGCTGAGCAAAGATTCTATTTCTGATGTAGATCCGGAATGCTCAAGTTGAGCTTGTTCAGGAAGGTTTTTCATCGCTTTTTCAACATCGTAGCTACCTTCCCTATTTTTTCTATGCCATACAAAGTATCCTAATCCTGCAAAAGCTACTGCTAGCACTCCACCCAATATACCACCAGCAATCCCTGCTATTCCTATATACTGTCCTCCATTTATTTCGGGTAATTTAGGCCCTTCCACATCTGTGCTATTAAATATAGAATGATCTAACACTTCTTGTGAATTACTATCAAAACGGGAAACACTACTTATATCTTCAGGAGTAATTCCATAACTAGCATTTGATTCTTCTATTTCATTTATTACGTCATTAATCTCTTTAGTAGTTACTTTGCTTGATGCAAAATCGAATTCTTGTTTTGTTAAAGAAGCTGATTCGATAGTTACATCTTCCTGCATCTGATAATCAATTTCTTCAGTAGTAGATTCTCTCAATTGGCTATTTTCATCAGTTCTTTCTTTTAGCTTTTTTGAACTATCCTTACCCAATTCATCTACAAGGTTTTTTAGATATATTTTCTTAAATTCTCTATAATTATATTCTTTACCTTTTTCTATTTCTCCACTCTTAAGACCTAAAATAATTCCATCTATTGTCGATTCACGAATTGCTTGAGGAATGTCTATTGAATTTACTATTCCTGTAACCAAGCCTATCTCAGCTGCTCTAGAAGATATAGAGAGGTCTTTTACTGTTAAATTCTCTCCTTTAATTAAAAATTCTACCCTTCTGTTTTGCTCTATACTTTCCAAGTCAGATACAATTCTAATTGTTGGACCATTCATCTCCTGCTTATTTGTTGTTTCTCTCTTTCGCATCCTATTCTTAGTGTTTTGGAATTTTTTTGGCATTTCACACTCCTTAAATTAATTAACAAAAGTATTATTTGAATTAACAAATACTTCTCTATGTTAATGGATAAAATATTTAAACCTATATCTTTTTATTAAAATTTTTATGTAAAAGTTACTTTTATTATACTAAGTAATATATATATTAATATTTAGATTGATAAATTGATTTTACTTCTGTTACAACTTATTATGCATAGATAACCTCAGTAAAAACGATGAAGCTAAACGAAATTAGAGAAAGATTTATAAAATTTTTTGTAAATAATAATCATGAGCAAGTTCCTTCTTCTCCTTTGATTCCAGAGCATGATCCAACACTCATGTTCACAAATGCTGGTATGGTACAGTTCAAAAACATCTTTACCGGCACGCAAAAAACTGAAATGAAACGTGCCGTCTCAAGTCAAAAGTGTCTCCGAGCAGGTGGTAAACACAATGATCTTGAAAATGTTGGCTATACATCTCGGCATCACACATTTTTTGAAATGCTCGGAAATTTTAGCTTTGGTGATTACTTTAAAGAAACTGCGATAGAATTTGCGTGGAAATTTATTACTGAAGAATTGTCTCTTGATAAAAACAGACTATCCATAACTGTTTACCACACTGATGATGAAGCATATGAAATTTGGCGTAAGATAAGTGGCTTTTCAGATGATAAAATCATAAGAATTACAACAGATGATAACTTTTGGAGCATGGGCAATACTGGTCCATGTGGCCCATGTTCTGAAATCTTTTACGATCATGGAAATTCCGCTTTACATGAAGACGACAGAATTGTTGAAATTTGGAACCTGGTGTTCATGGAATTTAATAAAGATGAAGAAGGTAATTTACAAAAATTACCAAAAAAATGCATCGATACCGGAATGGGCCTTGAAAGAATAGCAGCTGTTATGCAGAACGTTCATGATAACTATGATATTGACCTATTTTCTGCTCTGGTAAGTAAATCGCAAGAGTACTGTGGAAATACGGAAAATAAGGTAGCTCATAAGATTATCGCAGATCACCTTCGTGCAGCTGCATTTCTCATCGCAGAAGGAGTGCTTCCTGGAAATGAAGGAAGAAATTATGTACTACGCAGATTGATCAGGAGAGCAGTACGTTATATCCACCTACTTGGATATAATGATTCTCTATTGAACCTTGTTTTTCCTGCACTCATAGATGGCACAAGTTTGGCTTATATGGGAGATGCTTATCCAGAGCTAATCAGAGCTAAAAGCTTAATAGAAACAACGTTAAAATCAGAGGAAGAAAACTTTAAAGACACTTTAATGAAAGGCATTAATCTCTTGGACAAATTCACTGCAGATTTAAAATCAGGTGACACTCTATCTGGAGAATCAGCATTCAAACTATATGACACTTATGGATTTCCTTTGGATATCACACTTGATATTTTGAAAGAAAGGAAAATAAATTTTGACCAAAAAGGTTTTGATAATGCAATGAAAGAGCAAAAAGAAAGAGCACGTGCTAATTGGACTGGATCTGGTGAAAAATCTGTTGAACAAGTATGGTTTAATTTAATCGATCAGTTTGGCAAAACGGAATTTGTTGGTTATGAACGTGATGAAGTAAAGGATGCAACAGTACTCGCAATAATTTCCTCTAAAAATGAAGTAATTGATTCTGCAAAAGAAGGAGAAAAGATAACTATTATACTTGATAAAACACCTTTTTATGGAGAGTCAGGTGGACAGGTGGGAGATACTGGAAATTTTATAAAGTCTGATGGAAGTACGTTAACAGTGGAAAATACCAACAAGATTAACGACCTATATTTACACAGATGTATAGTTGAATCTGGTTCAGTTCGTAAAGGTGACACAGTTACAGCTAGTATTAATAAAAAAAGAAGACAAGACTTAAGAAGAAATCATTCAGCTACACATCTTCTACACTTTGCACTCAGAAAAATCTTAGGTGATCACGTTACTCAAAAAGGTTCTCTAGTCGCACCAAATAGACTAAGATTTGACTTTAGTCACAATAAGCCAGTCACTCAGGATCAGCTGTATTCAGTAGAAGATATAGTAAACTCTCTAATCAGAGAAAATCTTTCTACGTCCACAAAAGTTCAAGGTATGGATGAGGCAATAGACGAAGGAGCGATGGCCTTATTTGGTGAAAAATATGGTGATAATGTTAGGGTTGTAAAAATTGGAGATTCAAAAGAATTATGTGGTGGTACACACGTGGAGCGTACCGGAGAAATTGGTTTGTTTAAGATAGCAGCAGAATGTTCCGTTGCATCTCGAGTAAGAAGAATTGAAGCTTTAACCGGTCAAGAAGCAATTAATTATGTACGCAATAACGAAATTAGCTTAAAAAAAGTTGCAGAATGCGTAAAAGCACCAGTAAATGAAATAATAAGTCGACTCAGTATTTTAAGCCAGGAGCGCAAAGAATTTGAAGTCAAAATAAAAAATCTTTATAAAAAGCTTATCAGTGTAGAAACTGTAAAAAGTACCGAAATAAATGGAATAAATTTCGTAAGCCACACTTTCAATAACGTTCCAGGAAGTATAATAAGGGAATTTGCTCTACAGCAACAAAAACCGAAAACTGTAATAGCCTTCATGGTAACAGAAAAGGATAAAACAGTTTTGATTGTCAAAGTAAGTAAAGATTTAACTAATAAGATCAATGCAAAAGAGCTAGTATCTACTGTAACCAGAAGGGATTGCGGTGGAAATGCCGAACTTGCCCAAACAGGCTGTGATAACAATAAAATAGATGATGCCATTACAGCAATCCATAGCAAAATAACAGCTTGCAAAAACTAATACACTCTACTGCCTCGGTATCTTTTAACCATGAGCGAAGGTGTTATGCAAATCGGGGTAGAGAAGACTTAACTGTCAAATGAGCATATCAGGTAATAAGAACTGGATTACAGCTCCATGCTCTGGAATGACATCATTTTATTCATCAAAGTAGCAGCTTTATAACGGCAGTGCACAGAGGCGTCATCAAGTAGCCCTTCATTGTCATCCCAGTGTCAGCTACTCGGATGACACCATCATAGAGATCAGCTACTTGGATGATAAAAGTAAGAAATATCGAGGTGTTGTGCTAGACTTTATACCTCTTGCATTCAAACTCACATAAATCATGAATTATGCATGTTTCACACGAAGGTTTTTGTGCCTTGCAAATGTATCTACCGTGTAAAACTAGCCAATGATGAGCATAAAGTAGGTATTTTTTTGGCACTACATTCAAAAGAGACTGCTCTGTTTTAAGTACATCTTTTTCTTTCACAAGCCCAACTCTATTGCTCACTCTAAAAACGTGAGTATCAACTGCCAATGTTGGAATACCAAGCCCTGAATTTAAGAATACATTAGCGCTCTTTCTCCCAACCCCTGGTAAAGATACCAAATCATCGAAATTAGTAGGCACTTTGCTATTGTACTGCTCAATCAATATTTTACTGAGCCCGATTATATTTTTTGCTTTAGAATTATATAAACCAATACTGCTTATGCATTTTCTCAGCTCACTTTGCCCAAGATTCAACATTTTTTCTGGCGTATCAGCGATACTAAATAGCTCCTTTGTAATTTTATTAACACTTATATCGGTCGTCCGCGCTGACAGAACTATTGCAACTAATAACGTAAAATGATTGGTATAATTTAGCTCTATTTTTGGCGCAGGATTTGACTGTTGAAATTTTTCAAATATTAATTCTACTTTTTTTGAGTCCATGCATAGAGCTAAAAGCTTATACTATACTATTTGCTGTGCAAATTCAATTGCTCGAGGATGAGGTAGTCCTTCAGTATTAACATCAGACATATCAGTTTTTACCTCATCAAAATTCCTTTCAGCAAACTCGCTTGCCACTTCTGCAAAACATTTTCTAACAAGAGGCATGATAATTGGCATTAACAGTTTTCGTGGATCATACCGTCCTAACAGATCAGTTTCCTTTTGTACTCTATCTCTTGGATCTTCCTCAAGTAAATCTTTCATGTGTTTTTCAGTTTATATTTCACAACCTTTTGAAAATATAGGACTAAATATCTCAGTAGCTAGCAGTGCTAACAATGACAAAGTACCAAATATTGTCACATCAACATAAAGACTATTAGAAATAAACCCTCTATCATCAAAGAACCTGTTCATAATCTTTTGAGGAGGAAAGAAGTAAAAGCAAATTTGTAGGCTAGTATTAAGTTTACGCTCGCAATTTTTCCAAAGTCGCCTACATTTTTCCAACCAGGCAAAAGAAGATCTCTCAACAACCCATCTTTTTGGCAATACAGCAAAGGTGCTTCACCTCAACAGTTGCACCAATAGTTACTTTCATCTGTGTTGCAAAATTTTCTCCAGTGTAGCCTGCATCAACCAGTATGTTTTTAACTTCAGAGAGACTTTCTTTAGCATTTTTAACCATTGTCAAAGCACTGCTACGATCAGTTATTTCTGCCGTTGTTATATGAATTGCGTGTGTCAAACCTTGTGTATCAACTGCGATATGACGCTTTATTACTGAAATTTTCTTGCCAGCATCATAACCTTTTTCTTCAGCAGTATCGGTATTTTTTACACTTTGGGCATCAATGATGCAGAAGCTTGTTTTGGTATTCCGACCACTGTTCTCTCCAACCAATTTTTTTTAAGACAATTTCTAGAACACTTTCTCTATCTTCATTCGTTTTTTTACTCCATTTCTTGAAGTAATCGTAAAAATTTCGCCATCTTGGAAACTCTTTTGGAAGCATTCGCCATTGACAGCCACTTTTTAGTACATAAAGCACACCACAAAATAACTCATATAAATCCAGTCTTCTTGGCTTTGTTTTCTTTCGCACGCTTTCTAAAATTAGTCTAATCTTTTCGAATTTTTCATAACTTATGTCACTTGGATATGTATTCCTCATACTTTACCTCATATCAACTGTACCTCATCTTACCATATTCAGAGATCACTTACAGGCTCTTAGGTTAATATAAGCTTCCATTCAATTTAATACACTACAATATTACATATATTAGCTAATTTGTTAATAGATTTACAAATATTAAATTATTGCTATTCTAAATTTAAGTGTTAGTTAACTGAGTTTACAATGAGTATTAGAAATTTTTTTACCAAGGCAATCGTTCTCCTTTTAGTTTGCTTATTAATCTTTATGGGGATTGGCAATCTTTTATCAAATGATGATGAAAGGAAAGAATTAGCTAAAGTAGGAAAGGAAGTTATAACATCAGATGAATATAAATTACTATATCAAAATTATGAAAAGCAAATTTCTGGATCTGATGTAAGTAAAGAACAAGTAAAAAAGCTGAAATATGATTTACTTAACGCACTTATAGAGCAAAAACTATTGTTTAACCTAATTAGCGAACTTGGATTAAAAGTTGGAGAAGAATCTATCAAAAGCCATATAAAAAATACCAAGTACTTTCAGGACGATAAAGGAGAATTTGACCATAATAAATTCCATCAAACTCTAAATAGCCTGCATATAACAGAAAAGGAATATATAGAAAAACTAGAGAAAATCCTGCCTGCAATGATGTTCATGACTTCGTTATTTAAAGATAATTATCCGATAACTTTTGGTGAGAGTATTGATGAGCAGATATACAAAAATCGCTACCAAACTAGAGTAGTTGATATTGTTAAAATAACTGAGAATGCAATTACAGACGTTCCTGAACCAGATGATCAAGCCTTACTTGATTTGTATGAAAGAAATAAGTCCAATTTTTATTACCCTGAGTATCGAACCATACGCGTCAAGTTAAGGAAAAATGAACAAATTTAGTGCACTCAAAGTTGATATTCTTGTTTTTCTATATTTATCTTTTAAGGAGAATTTTGACCAGGTTGAGATGAGTTTTTTGAGGAAAATTTGAACTTTACTGACTACACAATTTATAGTATTTCCTAAAGTAAATGATAAAGGTATAATGAAGTATTTGAGTTATAATGGCATATAGTGTGGATTTAAGGGAAAAGGCAGTATTGATGATAGAAAAAGGGAAGACAAAGGTTGAGATAGCAGAGCTCATGGAGATAGGAATAGCAACTCTGTACCGCTGGTTAAAAAAGAAAGCTGCTGGTGAAAGCCTAAAGCCATCTAAAAACGGTAGCTTTATTCGAAAAATAGACCCAAAAATACTCGAAGAATATGTTACAAAGAATCCAGATCATACTCTGGCAGAGATGAAACAAAATCTTGGATTTGGAATAAATTCAATTTGGTATAGACTAAAACAGCTAAAAATTACTTTAAAAAAAAGTCACACTATATCAAGAGCGCAATCAAGAAGATAGGCAGCAATTTATTGATAAAATCTCAAAAATAGACCATTCCAGCATCTTATATATAGATGAAGCAGGAGTTGATAATAAGTTATACCGAGAATATGGACGTGCTCCAAGAGGAAAGAAAATTTATGCAGATATTCCAGGGAGAACTCGAGAGAGAATCAGTATAGTAGCCGGGTGGATTGGAATGAGATTTATTGCACCAATGACTTTCAAAGGTGGGTGTGACAAAGAGGTATTCAATATATGGTTGGAGAAGATGTTATTACCTAAATTGCCACTTGGCACAACCATAGTTATGGATAATGCTACATTTCATAAGACCACTAAAACAAAATCATTAATAGAGTCTTTTGGCTGTCATGTGCTGTATCTTCCAACATATTCACCAGATTTGAATCCCATAGAACACTGTTGGCATACCATCAAAAGCCGCCTCAGACCTCTAATGTATAAATGTACAGACTTACAACTTTTGGTTGGTAATACCATAATGGAAATTTATCATTCATTTTAGAAAATACTATAATGTTAAGAATAACTCTCTAACCCGCCTTTTTAGCTCAATAAATGCCTTTGTTAAGCTAAGTTCTGTATTCTTTTTCACTTCTGTGCAACCAACTATGCCGTGAAATATAAGAATTGCGCACAATTTAGCATATAGTTCACATAATACTCTGCATGGCTTTCCTTTTAGCTTATCAAGTCTGATATGGCTTTTATACAATTTAAATAATAACTCAATTTGCCACCTTACTCTGTAAATCGTTAATACTTGCTCAGCACTAATTTTATTTTCTGGAACATTAGTTATAAATATTGACCAGTTCAACAATTTTTGATTTCTTTTAGAGGATGTATATCCCTGCGATCTTGCTAATCTATTAGCTTTCCTTCTTCTGGCCATAGACTGTTCTTCAGTTAGTTTCTGACATATAATTCTTACTCTAATTTTTGCTTCTTTTCCTAACAATACCTCGTTTTCTAAAAATAACTTATCCTCTAAACATTCTAATAACTCCATTTTTTGATTTGTTTCTACATCATATATGTTGGTATCGGATTTATAACGACTTATGAAATAAGCTCCTATTTCATTGATTTGTTTAAAAGAACTTGACACAAAATAACCGAGATCAGATATTAGCAAATCATTGCTTAATATATTACTTAAATGTTTCCTATATCCCTGGTCTGATCTTACTCCCTCCGTTAAATTAAGTTGGTCTATTATCTGATTCATGTAGTCGAAAACTAATTGTAACTTTATTCCAGACTTAGTATTGCTTTCATAGCCACTGTAGCTAGTACCATAACCTTTATACATCTCTTCCATACTGTTAGGTAGAGTAATATAGCTACTGTCCAATAATTTAACACTATTAAATTGCTGTAAGATTTTGCAATCAACTTGCAAGATATTTTTGAAGAGAACCACAGATTCATTATACATCCTTTTCATAAATTCCACTGCTTCTTCAGTAAATCTAAAATCCAAACCTTGTTTTGTTATATCTATCGAGTCCTCGTTTAGTAATTGACACATTGTTTCTACGCTACAATTATCAACCCCTATATTACCCAAGACCATGGCTTTTACGAACGATGAACCTTTTAGCTTTCTCTTTCTTTTTATAAACCTTGTTGTAGTTGAGATTTTATCTGCTTTTTCATTAAAAAATTCTTTGAGCTTTTTTGATAAGCTAGTTATTTTATTCATTGGTTCTCTCACTAAAAGTATTTCTGGGAGAACTTATACCTTATTATTCTATCTCTTTCATACCTTTATTTCCTTAACTTGACGCGTATGGAGTATCGAACTGCGCAATACATTTCTCTGGATCAAAAATATTTTGAAGATCAAATCAGAATTTCAGATGAAGAGGTTGATAGTATAATAGAACATCAGGAACTTAAAAATCAAAGAGACATATTCAATGTGATATTTCCTACCAAAGAAAAAGCTGAAATAGCAAGAAGAGCACTTGAAGAAAGTAAAGCAAGCTTTGAACAAATAATAGAAGAGTTTAATAAAGTGAAACTCGATGAAACCAGAGTAAATAATATAACTAAGGATTTCTTACCTGAAAATATGAGAGAAAAGGTATTTGCTCTCAAAACAGGTGAAGTAAGTGAAGTTTTAACAAGCAATTTTGGATGGCACGTAATAAAGGTAGAAAGCATACATCAAATCTCTGATGAAGACTTGGTTGATTTAAAAAAAGACATAAGGTCAGTTTTAACCAATCAAAAGTCTTTTGAAAAAGTCAATGATTTCATAAATCAAGTGAATTATAAGATATACAATGGTGCAACGATTGAAGAAATCTCCAATAATTACAATTTACCTATACAAACCATTGGTCCAGTAGATGCTAGTGGGAAAGACCAAAGTGGTAATGAAGTAGGAAATTCCAGTGATTTCATTTCTTTCATTTTTTCACGTGAGAAAGATCAGAAGAGTTATTTTAAGGGTGTTGGAGATACTGTTGTTGGTGTGAAAATCAGTGATATCGTTCCTCCTAAATTACAAAATTTTGAAGAAAGTAGGGAATCAGCCATAAAGCTTTGGCGTAGTGAATTTATAAAAGAAAGAATGTTTAAAATGGGACAAGAAGTAGCAGTTCAACTAAGAGAAAAGACAGATTTGGAAGAAATGCAAGGTATAAAATTGGTTAAAGGCCAGCAAATACAACGCAATGAACAAAACTACCCTTTTTCTTTCATAGAAGAGATTTTCAATATGAAAACAACTAATTCGGTAACAGATCCTATTCAATACAATAATGAAATTATAATAGGCGTTCTAAAAGAAATGCATTCATCAAATGGTAAATTAAACATGCTTGATACCGGAAAACGTGTGATGATATCGCTAAAGGAACAGTTAATTAGCTATCTAAAATCAAAGTATAGAGTAGAAGTTAATCATGCTATGATTGATGATATATAAAAAAGTTTATTATCTTCCTTTTATGAGTGATTGGAGGGGGCTATATTGTATTTTTAGGTAAAAGAGGTACAATTAGTTTGACTTGAGCTGTTTATTGTATTTAAATTGTAATTAATATATGAATAAAGGTTGACATGGCAGTTAAAATAAGGTTAGCAAGGTTTGGGGCAAAGAAACGTCCTTTTTATAGGATAGTTGTAGCCGATTCACGAGCACCAAGAGATGGGCGCTTTATTGAGAGAATAGGACAATATGATCCAATGTTGCCAAAAGACAATAAAAATCGTGTTGTGGTAAAAGCTGATAGATTAAAACATTGGCTAAGTGTAGGAGCGCAAGCAACTGAAAGGGTAATGTGGTTCATTAAAAAAGGCATAGTAGATTTAGAAACAGAATCGAAAAAAATAGAAAAGAAAAAAGTTGAGAAAGTACAAGGGCAAGAAGCATAAGTCCTATTAAATGCTAAACACTGATTTAACAAAAAGTAGTAAATTAGATGATATTGTATCTTCTGATTTATTGGCTATGAATGACTTTATCTTCAAAAATGTCAATGATGAAGGTATTAAGCTTGCTACCGATATTACATCTCATCTTATTAATTCAGGAGGAAAAAAGATAAGGCCTAAGCTCATTTTTATTATTTGTAAAATGCTGAATTACTCTGGAGAGAGTAGGATCAACATTGCTGCATCGGTAGAATTTATACACAACGCTACTTTACTTCATGATGATGTGCTTGATGAAAGTAAGGCACGCCATGGAGTTGCAACAGCAAATAAAATTTGGGGGAATAAATCAAGCATTTTAGTTGGTGATCTATTATTGACCTTAGCATTTAGATGGCTTATAGAATGTGGGAATTTAAGTGTTCTCTCTATTTTATCTAAGGCATCTAATTTGCTTGTCAAGGGTGAGATAAAGCAGATGACAACGCGTTTTGACCCTAACACAATTAGGAAAAATTATTTTAATATCATTGGAGAAAAGACAGCATCTTTATTTTCTGCATGCTGCGAGGCTGCATCAGTAGTATCTGGAGCCACAAGTGACGAAACAGAGAGGCTAAGGAATTTCGGGTTTAATTTTGGTATGGCATTCCAAATAATTGATGACGTGCTAGATTATACTGCTAATCAAGGCACTTTAGGAAAGCAACTTGGAAAAGATTTCTTTGAAGGTAAAGTTACTTTACCTTCTATTATAGCATATGAAAAAGGCAGCCCATCAGAACAAAAATTCTGGGAGAAATCTTTTTCTTCAGCTAGACACAATTTTGACCAAGCATTACAATATATTAATCATCATAATGCCATTCATGTTTCTATGGAAGAAGCTAAACACTATATTAATATGGCGCAAAGTAATATTGATACTTTTTCTGATTCTCTTTACAAAACTACTTTGATTGACTTTTTAAATGCAAGCATAGAAAGACAAGGATAGCTAACGCTTGATATTTTTAGATTGATTGTTATATATTTATTAAGTTTGTAAGGGTGAATGATATGTCAGATAGTAATAGAGAGAAAAAAAAGAAATTTGCAGATATGGTCAGTAAACGAAAAGGGGATGATCAAGAAGATCAGCAAACAGGTGATTTAAGTGAAGAGCTTAATATATTAAAAGAACGTGCAGTTCAGCTTGAAGATCATTTACGTCGCGCTGTTGCGGATAATGAAAACGTTAAACGTATAATGCAAAAGCAAATTAGCGATGCAAGTGATTATGCAGTCACAAAATTTGCACGTGATATGATCGACTCTTGTGACAATTTAAAAAAAGCAATGGAAAACTTGAAAGATGATGATCCTATTCATGAAGGAATAAAAGTGGCGCACCAAAAGATTGTGAGTGATCTAAAAAAACATGGAATAGAAGAAATAGATCCAATAGGTAACTCTTTTGACAGCAATTTACATCAAGCTGTTGTGGAAAGAGAAGATAATGAAAAAGAGCCTGGCACTATTGTAGAAGTATTACAAACTGGTTATACAATTAAAAATAGGTTGCTTCGTCCTGCAATGGTTATTCTTTCTAAAAAATCTGCTGATTGCGAAAGTAACTAATAAAACACTCAAGGTATGGAAGAAGTTGTCTTCTCAGGTATTCAGCCAAGTGGAGTATTACACTTGGGCAATTATCTTGGTGCAATTAAGCAGTGGATAGGCTTGCAGGATAAATATAAATCTCTTTTTTGTGTTGTTGATCTGCATGCAATCACAGCAAATAAGCTTCCCGCAAATGAATTAAAAAATAATATTTTTAAAGCAGCAGCAACTTATATTGCATGTGGAATAGATCCGGAAAAGTCGATTATTTTCAATCAATCCGCAGTTAGTGGTCATGCAGAATTGGGCTGGCTGCTAGGGTGCTATACACCAATTGGTTGGCTTAATCGTATGACTCAATTTAAAGATAAGGCTGGAAGCGATAGACAAAAAGCTTCTCTTGGGTTATATAGCTACCCAGTACTTATGGCTGCGGATATATTGCTGTATCAAACTAAATATGTTCCTGTTGGCGATGATCAAAAACAGCATTTAGAACTTGCACGTGATATTGCATCAGCTTTTAACAATCATTATAAATGTAGTCATTTCATCATACCTGAAATCTTAACTTTGGATTGTACATCAAGGATAATGAGCTTAAGAGATGGAGCAAGCAAGATGAGCAAATCTGATTCTTCAGAATACTCATGCATTAACCTTGACGATACAGATGACTTGATTGTCAAGAAAATAGAAAAAGCAAAAACAGATTCAATTCTAGGCTTTGATTTTGCTACTTTAAAGTGCCGTCCAGAAGTAAACAATTTGGTAAACATTTATTCAGTGCTTAGTGATTTAAATGTAGAAAAAGTGTGTAAAAAAGTGGATAAACATGATATGAAACACTTTAAAAAAGAGTTGGCTGGCTTAATCATCAGTGTTATATCACCCATACGTGAGAAGTTGAACGGTCTTTTGAAGGATCAGCTCCATTTACATAAAATATTAAAAGAAGGTACAGAAAAAGCAGCAGAGATTGCAAATAACAATATAAAAAAGATCAAGGATATTATAGGGTTTGTTCAATAGGTTACAACTATTTCTTCCCATGGCTTTCAAATCGTGCAGCTATTTTCTTTACACTAACATGAGTGAGAAGAGGTTTTTTACTAACCGGAAGTTTAGAATCGGACTTTGCTGTTATGGGGTTCATTTTAGATCTTTTATTTCCTACCGGAAATGAGTGAGATTGGGAGGCAGTTTCTTGCGATGGTGCAGGATCTTTCTTCATACCGATATCTGCTTGTGTTGCAGGGGTGGCTTTGCTCTTAGCAACTTGATTTTGCTCAAATTTTCCTACTATTGACTTTACTCTACCGTCCTTCTTGCTATTTACTTTTTCTTTTATAATAACCGCTTTTACTTCTGATGCTGCTTTATCAGCAGATTTTTTCAGGATTGGTTTACTTTCAGCTGATTTTTGCGAAGTCACTTCTACTATTATTGGTTTCGTGCTCACTTGTTGATCAACAATATCTAGCCTTTTAGGATTTGACAGTATTTCAGATTTATCTTCTTTAGTTTCTTGCCTAATTTCTTGATTGGTAGCGTTTAGCGCTGGTGGCTCTGGAGCCTGTCTCTTTTTATATCCTCTTCTTGTTCCTGCATTTTTCTTAGGTTTCGTTTTGTGAGTTGGCTCCTTTTTAGCTAACTTTGAGTCTTCCGAATCTTTTGTTGAAGATTTACTACTTTTCTCTTGATAATTTGATATTTCCTCATGTCCAGACTCTTCACTTAATGAACTTTCATAGCCTGAATCTTCAGGAGATACATTCTCTATTTCTGGTTTAAAGTGTACCTTTTTTGAGGCAGTAGGAGGTGGCGGAGGTGCTGTTGTTGGCCGTTTTATTCTCTTCATAACTAATTTTCCTACCGGCTGTTTTCCTTCTTGCAGCTTAGGAGTATCTTCCTTCTGCTTTGATGTCGTTTTATTTTCCGTGCTTACTTCGTATGATTTATGTGCTTTATTGCCTTTTCCACTCTGTTTCGAATCTAAAATTTCTTTAAGTCCTTTCTTGAATAGATTAATTGTACTTAAAATATTTGTGTATTCGGCTGCTTTTTCTATAGTGAAACCTGATAATTCATCACCAACAAAATTTTTTATGTCATTATCATTAGTTGGAATATCTTTTCCCAAGACTCTATCTAATATCCCTTTTAATGTTCCAATAAAACCGAGTGGCTTTGTGCTCAAAGGTTCTACATAATTATTCAAGTCGCTATATATAACAAATTTGGCTACATCTTTTGCGTTGTTTGTAAAATTCTTCAGAGCTTGAGATAAATCTTTCAGTGTTTCATCATATTGTTCATTAATTTTTTTTGTATCCTTCAGCTTTATGACTCTTATCAAAGAATTGAGATTTTTATCATAATTGTCACTTTTAAATAGATCACTCATACCAATTACTGTTTATCGTTTACTTAAATATAAATTCAAAGTATTAAGACCGAGTAAATGTTATATGACTTATCCTCTGACTCATAAACGCTTGCGTTCCTTAATGTGCAAAAAAATTTCAATAATCTTCAATCAGCAATAGTATAGAAATCCAAAAAACAAGTAGCTAACACTGGAACCTAGGAATTATGATTGGGCACAAGTTGATGAGTATAGTTGTTTTATGTTGAAATACAGCATTATGGAAAGATTAGATGTCAGTCTAGAATGACACCCTTTCTGGAAAACTCGGATTACAGTGTTTGTATAACTTAATAATTAGAAACTAAAGGAGTTCTTTTTTAAAAAACTTAAGTTATACTTATAAGTATTTGATATCTTTTGTAGTGATTATGCTAAGTCTAAGCTGCCTTTATGGTGATAATGCAGAATTTGTAGAAGAAATGTATAGCCGTTATCTGCAGGGCGATAAATCAATCGGGGAGGATTGGAATAGGATTTTTTCAAGCAATTTAGAAATGAATAAAGCAGAACCCTGCAGAGCACAGAATGAAGCCAAGGTAGATGCTGATGATTTAGCAAATTTTTTCAGATCTTATGGTCACTTTTTTGCAGACTTAAATCCATTATCACCGAATGTAAATAAGGAAATAGATTATCAAAAATACTTGAATCTTTCTTCTACAAGTGACACTAGAATCTACAGAGATATTTACTGCAAGAATATCGGTTTTGAATTTATGCATATTTCCTCTTATGAGGAAAGAGTTTGGCTGCAGGAGAAAATTGAAAATCAGGTCTATACGCTAAGCCCTCAGGATAAAAAAGAAATACTAAGGCACTTGATTGAATCTGAGATGTTCGAGCAATTTCTCCATATGAAATTTCCTGGATATAAGCGTTTTTCTATCGAAGGTGGGGAGTCAGCCATTGTTGCAATTGAAAGAGTTATTAGTGATTCTGCAGCTTTTGGTATTGAAGAAATAGTTCTTGGTATGGCCCACCGAGGACGGCTTAATGTTCTAACCAAAGTGATGGGAAAAGATTATGCGGCAATGCTGTCTGAATTTCAAGGCAACCTTGCATATCCAAGTGGTCTTGAGGTGTCTGGTGATGTCAAATATCACCTTGGTTACTCTTCTGATCGAGCACTTGCTGGTGGTAAAAAAATACACTTAAGTTTATGTCCTAACCCATCTCACCTTGAGGCGGTAAATCCGGTTCTAGCTGGAAGAGTAAGAGCAAAACAAAATACGAGATCTGTGCTTGGCATATCAATTCATGGTGATGCGGCTTTTATCGGGCAGGGAGTGGTTGCTGAAACCCTGACTTTGAGCAACATTGAAGGTTATAAAGTTGGTGGTATCGTGCATATTGTCATTAATAACCAAGTTGGTTTTACTGCAAATCCTAGTTGTGCACGCTCTTCTTTTTATTGTACTGATGTAGCAAAATCAATAGAAGCTCCAATATTTCATGTTAATGGAGATAATCCAGAAGCCGTGAGTTTTGCCGCGAATTTGGGAATGGAGTATGTGCAGAAATTTAAAAAGGATGTGGTGATTGACATAATATGCTACCGCAAATATGGCCATAATGAAGGCGATGAGCCAAATTTTACTCAGCCACTTATGTATAAAGCAATATCAAAGCATAAAACTCCAGGCACGCTGTACGAAGAGAAGCTGACTGCAGAGAAAGTGCTAGGTAGCGATGAAGTAAGTAAATTACGCAGCGAATTTAGAACAAGATTGGATAAGAGCCTTACTGAGTCAACGACTTATACTCCGAAGAAAGCTGACTGGTTTGATGGAGTGTGGTTAAAACTCAGGAGAGCAAAGTTGAACGATTTGAGTGAATATTATACGGACTCTGGTGTTTCACCAGATGAGCTAAAAAAATTAGGTGTACACATAAATAGCAATATTCCAAGTAGTTTTAATCTCAATAATAAAGTCAGAAGAATACTTGATGGCAGAATAGACAGTATAAATTCCGGTAGCAACATAGACTGGGCAACTGCTGAAAGTCTTGCATTCGCGTCATTGCTTAAAGAAGGAATAGGAGTGCGCTTGTCAGGACAAGATTCTGGTCGCGGCACCTTCTCGCACCGTCATTCAAGACTTGTTGATCAAGTAACAGAAGAAACGTTTATTCCACTGAACAATATAAGTAAAGAGCAAGCTCGCTTTGAAGTTATAGATAGCGCACTATCTGAGTATGCTGTGATGGGTTTTGAATATGGATATAGCCTTGATTCTCCTTATTCACTTGTGCTCTGGGAAGGGCAGTTCGGTGATTTTGCAAATGGCGCGCAAATTATGATCGACCAATTTATCTCATCTGCAGAAACAAAGTGGTTGCGGTCAAGTGGTCTAGTTCTACTTTTGCCTCATGGTTATGAAGGGCAGGGGCCTGAGCATAGTTCTGCTCGTATAGAGAGGTTTTTGCAGCTCTGTGCAGAGGATAATATGCAGGTGGTTAATTGCTCTACTCCTGCGAATTATTTTCATGCTTTACGCCGACAAATTAATCGAGATTTTCGTAAGCCTTTAGTGGTGTTTACACCTAAATCACTATTGCGTCATAAAAGCGCAGTTTCTAACCTTTCTGGCTTTGAAGGAAAATTTCTTACGGTAATTCCAGAGTGTAGAACAGGTTTAGTTGCAAGTGATAAAATACGTAAAGTTGTAATATGTAGTGGTAAAGTTTATTACGACATAATTGAAATGCTTGAAGCACAAAAAATAAACGATATAGCAGTAGTGCGTTTAGAACAATTTTATCCATTCCCGGCCGATAAACTAAACAATGAACTCGAAAAATATAAGAACGCTGAAATTATATGGTGTCAAGAGGAACCAAAAAATATGGGAGGATGGTTCTTTGTCAACCCATTGATAGAAGAGGTATTGTCTGGCCTCAATGCTCAAGCAAAAAGACCTAAGTGCATTGCAAGACCTGCTGCTGCATCTCCTGCATGTGGTTATGCTAATGTCCATGCTCAACAACAAGCAGAAATTTTGAAGCAAGTTGTGTATGTACAATTGTGCAAACACTAAATGGCAATTGGTCAGGCTCATTAATTGTACCTAGATAACTTATAGCAATAAAAAAATTTCCATATCACAAAGAAGATTTTGGCAAGCAAAACTAGTTTACAGATTCTTAAACTTTATATTCTATAACTAGAATAAATTTTAAGGAGTATTTTATGAGTAATAATAACACTTTTCCATTACAATCCCATGCTATTACAAAAAAAGAAGAGAGACCAAATTCTCGAATAGAACTTAAGGTTGAAAATGACGAGCTTATTGATGTCAAAACAGGTGAATCTACTGGCAAAAATTATGAAGAATGCTTTAAAGTTATGCTAAAGAATAAAGATAATATTACACTTAACCAATACGATAGGCTTGAAGGAGAGTGTAATGATAGTGAATGCCAAGCTTGTATGGATGCATTTAATGCTGCTATAATAACAGTTACCTGGATTGAAACTTAAGACGTAAAGGTAGAGAGGCATTTTTAAGAATAAAATAAATGGAGTCAGAAAAATTAGCGAATATATTTTCGAATATTGTGCTTAATCTGAAACCAATAGCGTTCAGTAGAATTGAGATCAGGCGAGTAAATGGGAAAAATGAAATCTTATATTCCTCTGATTCTATTAAAACTCTCACTCTTGGCGTTTTATGAAAACATATGATTGATTTTTTTTTACTTCGGTATGGTAAGTTCCAATTTTGGAACTTCTTGCAGCTATTTCAGAAGTAGTGATGCACCAAGCAGAAATCGTAAAAGTGCAAACACCGAACGGCTTCAAGCAGGCTCATTAATTAGACGCTGGTACCTAGATAACTTACAACAATCAAACTGCTTGTATACTCATACAAATATAAAAAGACTTTACTTTTTTAATAAAAGCTTAATATTTATTAACATTTTCATTTATTTTTCTTAATATAGTTAATATAGTTAATATTAATATTAACTATATTAAGATATATATGAAGACAGAAATATTTGAGAGGCTAATAGGGCAAACTAGACTACGCAGCGATAGCAAGGCTAAAATCATACGGTTAAATAGAGACAAAAAGGCTTTTATAGATGAGGATAAAAAGTCTATCGAATTAGCTGAGGCTATTTTTGCAGAAAATAATATGTTTCGTTTTCGTAAACCAGGTCCTGCTACGGATTACATTTTGCACAAACTAATAAATGATAGAAAGCTTCTCGAGGAAATGAAAGATAGAGGTACAAGTATAATACGTCTTTTTTCTTTGCTATCAATGTATCGTGGTCTTCCTAAGTGCTATGTTGTGAGAAAAGAAGGGTGTATTACTGAGTTTGGAATACTTACTTATATTGACGAATGTTTAGAATCAGTACCTTTAGAAGACTTTATACTTATTGAGTCTTCCTCGTACCTAGAGTATATTTTGTTTGATAATGATAATATCAGAAATAGGTTAGCTGAAGATTTGACTGAAGATAAAACAAAATTAGATATTTTCGTAAATGGAATTTTAGCAATAAATAGCTCGGATTTAGTATTATCTTGTATCAACACAATCGAGGCTTTTAATGAGGAAGCTAGAAATTTTGTCAATCACATACAGAAAACCAATAGGATGGACTACCTCTTTAAGGAAAATGGTACAACACTTGTAAAGTTAGTTCTAAAAGAATTATTAAAACTTTCTATTTTACAAGAAAGAGAAAACACTACATTAGAATTTCCTCAAATTTCGAGTGTGGAACATTGTAATGGGCGATAGACTTTAAAATGTGCAAGGCTCATTTAAATATGAGCCTCAGTATCGCTTAACTTTTATGGAGCATACTTTAACTTTATTTCACTTCCACCAAGGGAATATTGTTCCAGCTATTGCTGCCATAGTTATCAATAGAAGCGTTTAGGTAATCTGTATCAAATCGTACTGGTACATCAAATTCGAAGCTTGCGGTGATTATTGTGCCTTTTGCTGGTGGTTTCATAAATGCTATTTCTCCAGTTGAATAATTCACTGAATATTTTTCTGTCTTTTCACCATCTAGGTAAATTTTTATTGTATCATGCACTGGCTTTTTAATAGTTCGTATATGCTTGTCTTTTCCACTTATGTAAGTTTTCATCAGTTGAAAGATCGTTTTTTTATCGTCTCCTATGCCAATTTCTTGATTGATAACTGTAAAGTCTGACCAATCCTTAAAACGAAATCCTATTGCTTTACCTTTTCGTGCCTGAAAAAATGTTATGAGTTCTGTTAGCTGCTCGTTTGACCTGACTCCATAAGCTATGTTATACCTGGCACGTGCACGAGACCAATTAATATTGCGCTGCTCACAACCATTATGAGTTGTTACAACGTCAGTGGAAAATTCAGGTCCTCCAGTGGAACCATAAGATATATTTTCTGGAAATCTAATTTCTGTAAATGACATATGCCCTCCTGTAAAAATAAAATTGAGTTGATATAGATGAAGTAGGAAAGATCTTAAATTTTTGAAGCTGCTTTATCAATCAGGCTATAAATTTTAAATCCCGTTTCTTCTAAAAAAGTAAAGGTGTTGTTTTCTCCTACCTTACCTTTCAGTTCGTTAATGTCTTGATGACTCTGCGTTAACTGATATACACAAACACATGCAATGGCTAAAGCAACTCCAGCAAGACATGCTAAAGGAATTGGTTGGGTAAAAATAGCAACTGTAGCAAATGCTGTGAATGCTATAGCTGTTATTACAGCAGCTATGCTATAAATAGCTTCTCTTCTGTAACAACTATTGATTAATTTCTTTTCTATTGCCTCTTGTTGTGTTTCTTGCCCTTGTTGATGAGAAATAGTAATTACTGTATCTGTATGAATTGGCTCACTAGCGCTGGTATTAATTCTCTCTTTTTGTGTTTCATGATCTTGCACAATTGCTGATTTGCTAGTTATGATATTATATTGTACTTCTTGCTTTGGTTGCTCAGAAGCAGGAACTTCTTTCACCTCACCAAAGATTTCTTCATTAGAAACTGGTTGACTTTCTGTTATATCTTCAGAAATTTCACTTAGGAGTGGCACAAAATGCCTCATGTAATTCACTACTCCTACAGTTTTTTTGCTACTATCTATCTCTAGTTGATTGAGATTTATATCTTGTATAAAAACTTCTGGATCATCATCATGTCCTGTAATTTTAGTTACCGTAACTTTTTGACTATCTTCCTCTATTGAATAAATGTAAAGTTCCACTTTGTACTTGTCGCATATCATTCTACCTTCAATCTCTGGACGACCCCATATAGCTAGAGAATTAGTTTCTGTAGACATATTTTTAATGTTGTTTAGATATTTAGAAAAAGAGTTGGAATTATCCTTAATAGTAACTTTTTCTCCTTTTTCTTTTCCATCTTCGCTTATTTCTTCTTCTTTATCTTTACTTGTTTCATATTCGTCATAGTCTTCTAGTAACAAATCATTATCTGTGCCATATCTACTTTTCAAAATCTCTAAAATCTTCCCTTCTCTATCTTCACGATATTCCTCTAGTAACCAGCTGAAAAACTCCTCTTCTGTATATTTGGTTATTATTTCTTCATCTTTACACCAGTCTGTTTGTGCAGATATGCCTTTTTCATCTTCGCTATTTCTTTCCTTCGCTATTACTTTGCTATCCAAATTTCCTTCACCTACAAAATATCCTCCTTCTTCAGCATCTCCTGTTATTTTTTTATAAACCCACGAATTTAAATCTGCATTTGCTCTAGCATAATTTTCACAATCTTCTCTTAATGATTTTGCGGTAAAACGATGACCAGGTTTTATATTTAGCTCATTCAATCCTTGAGCCAAGGAGTCAAAAAAGCAATCTCCCTCTGATATAGAAGCTCCTATTTTTGGCTTTTCAGGATAAGCTCTCTTTAGCTCACTCAATAAATTACTTCTTTTTTTTGCTTTTTCCCGAAAACGCTCAAATAGTTTTTCTAGCTTTTTAGAATTAAGAGACTCTAGACTACTAAGCACAAATTTATATAAATTTGTGCTTTTTTCGACTTGCTGAAAAAGAGCAATTGGTTTTCTGTTGAAATTTTTCATGTTATAACTCCAAAATAATAATTGTATTTTAATAGATTAACTAGCCTAGGAAGGCTAATTACTTAAGGTTGTGCTGTGTTGCAAGCAAACATCACCTACTTTTCTTGAACTAATATGTAGCCTATACATATTGTTACTTACTATATCTTAACTATACTTAAACTCTCTTGTGCTGTCAAGCAGGAAATTTATTAATCTTTTAACTCATTCACTTTTTTGCGTAATATATTCAAATCAGTTTTTCCTACAAAAAGACTATCTCCTATTATCAAAAAAGGTGTACCGCCTACTCCCAAATCCCTTACTAAAAGTTTACTGTTGTTTATCATTTGCTCAATTTTGTCTGCATTATTTTTCATAGAGTTATTAAAATCGTCCTCGTTAACCCCTATATTTTTCACTATACCTAATATAGTTTTGTCTGAAAATTCTCCTCTGTGATCTAGTGCAGCATAGTGAAAATCTAAGTACTTTTCTTTATCGATAAAATAAGTTGCTAAAGCACCTTTTGCTGCCTTTAAAGAATTGTTACCAAGTATTGGAGCATCCCTAAAGATATACTTAATTTTGCCATCATTGATCAATTGTTTTACATCGTTCTTTATAGCTTTGCAATATCCACAAGAATAGTCAAAAAAACCTACAGCTATGATATTGCTATTTTCATTTCCTGAGTAAGGATAAGTGGAGTCGAATATTTCATTTTTATGCTGAGAAATTTTATTTTTGGTTGCATTAGCATAACTATTTTTAGCTGACTCTTCCTGGAGAGCTTTTAGAACTCTATCAAAATTTTTACTGATGTAATTATCCAATCTCTCACCTATATAATCATCATTTAAGTTCTGACTGCGGTGTGAAAGCCAATTGTTTATTACTGGTAAACTTGCTACTGCAAGTATAAAAATCAATAAAAATGGTATTTTAGACATATACTTACTTAAAGAATACAAATATTAAAGAAATGCTCAATGTTAAAACATTTTTATCAAGAAATGCAAACTTTATATATGTTATATCAGAGAATCTGGTGATATTAAGTAACGAAAACGTGTGTATAATAAGGCATTTGAGATTTAAGCAATCCTTACCGCCACGTATAACAATTGTAACCGCGGCGGTAAAAAAGTTGATTATTTTATAACCGCCGCATATAATGCTGACAAACACGGCGGTAAATTATATGAGCGAACCAATAATTGGTAGAGAGGAAGAAATAGCCATTCTAGAAAATAAGCTTCTTTCTCAATCTGCTGAGTTTATTCCTGTTTACACTGTGAACAAAATTGCATGGATTTAATGGTTCAATAAGTGTAGGTACATAATGAAATTTTTAAAAACTCTCTTTAACTTAGCATTACTAGTATTTTTCATGTCTACTATAGCTGAAGCAAGGTGGAGCAAGTACGAAGATGCTTCTGTTGAGGTTAAGTTTTCTAATGTTAACATTAATGTTAATAGAGATGGTACCTACGAAACGGAAGTAGAACTTCAAGCAAAAATACTCAAAGAATCTGGACGTGATAGATTCTCTCTATATAGTCTTATTTACAATGATGATAGTGCAGATCTTACTGTTTTAGAGGCTAAAACAGCTTATAATGGAGAGGAATATATAGTTACTGAAGATATGATGGAGGATAAGCCACTGGCTAGTCCTGGTAAAGGCTTTGATCAGCTAAGGCAAGTAACCATACCATTTCCTAAAATAGAAATTGGTACAGAAGTATATTTAAGGTATAAACGAGTTAATAAAAAGGTTCCTGTTGATAATTTTTATGGCTTGAGCTTTTCTTATTATGGGGATTATTTACAAGCAGAAAATACTAAAATAAATTCTGAATTGCCTCTAGAAATTAAAGTGAATGATCCAAGAGAAGTACTAGAGATCTCTGAGAAGAAAAAGAAAGGTTTACATTCTATAAGCATTGCTTTAAAGAAAGCAGTTTATGAAAACACAACAAATGAACCACATAATGGAATATTGAACATAAAACACAACACTTGGGTATCACTTTCAAGCTTATCTGAATGGGAGGATTTAGCTAAAAAATTAGCTCCTGGATATCATAGCGTCATTAATCAGCCACTTCCTGCAACTTTTAAAGCTATAGCAGAATCTGCTATCAGTGAGAGTGCTGATGAAGATAAGATCAATGCTGTTACTTCTTTATTGAATGAAAAAGTTCAGTACATGGGAGACTGGCGTACAGTATCAGGAAAATATTTCCCGAGAGATTTAGAGAAAATTGCTGATTCTCAAGTTGGGGATTGCAAAGATTTTTCTGCTAGCACGGCTGCTATTTTACAGGAACTTGGTTACAAAGTTCAACCTGTTTTAGTTATGAGAGGAACTACTAACACTTCTAACTCTAAAGCATTACCTAATATGGGTAATTTTAATCATGTGATGCTCAGAGTAACAAATAAAGATGGAAAAATATATTGGATTGATCCCACTAATACCGTCAGTATGGCACAGGGTATTTTTCCAGACATTGCTGATAGGAACGCTCTAGTACTCAATTCTGAGGAAGCAGATTACATAAAAATTCCTGCTGTAAAAGCTGAAAATTCAAAAGTGATATCTCATAGTGAATTAACTATAGAAGATAATGTTGTAAATGAATATGGCCGGCTTACCGTACAAGGGGAAGCAGCCCTAGGTTTAACAGGGGTTGGATTGTATTATTCAAATGAGCAATTAAGGGATTCTGTTTTTCATATGATTAGTGGGGTATATCTTGATGAAGAAGAAAAGAAGTTCTTAGAATTGCCTGACCTTACTTTACGTAATGTAGAAGATCTTACAATCAAATATGAGTTTCAGCAAAAAAATAAGATTTTTAAGACAAATCTAGGACCTGCTTTGAATTTAGGAGATAATTGGCTTAATGATGTTGTCAATACAGCTTCTGACCAAGTGTCAGACCTTTTTATTGGTGTTCCTAAAACTAAGGAAAGCCATATGATAATAAAAGATATCAAAATTAAAAACTGTGAAAATTTGAATTTTGAAATAGATTCTCCTTGGTTATATGTAAATAGGTTCTGTAAATATAAAAATGATGGAACCGAATTTAGCAATTTAATAACCATAAAGAAAAGCTTTATTACCAATGAAGAATTAAAGACTGCTGAATATAAAAACTTAAAAAGCGAATTGGAGAATAATTTTTCTAGAGCCTCTATAATAATAAGTGAATGAGTTGTGCTGGGAAAAGCACTTCTTAAAAGGCTTAAAATTTTTAAAATATGTACAATAACTTACGCGACTTCATCAGAGCATTAGAAGAAAAAAAAGATCTAATTAGAATTAAAAAAGAAGTTTCAACTATTCTTGAAATGACAGAAATTCATCGTAGGGTTTTGTCAAACAAGGGACCAGCTATCATCTTTGAAAATGTTGTCACAGAAAATGGCAAAAATTCAATTCCCGTTTTAGTGAATTTATTTGGTACTATTGAGAGAATTGCATTCGGACTTGGTATAAATTCTGATGAATTAAGGGATCTGGGTAAACTTCTAGCATTTTTGCGATCACCTGAGCCGCCAAAAACCTTCAAAGATGCTGTGAAAATGTTTCCTCTACTAAAAGTTGTATTGTCGATGCGGAGCAAAGTTGTGAGCAAAGCCCCATGTCAAGAGGTGGTGCTAACTGGGGATGAGGTGGATCTTAGTTTGCTACCTATTCAGACATGCTGGCCAAACGAGCCTGCACCGCTTATCACTTGGCCACTTGTGGTAACAAAAGGACCAACAGCAGACAAGCAAGATAATTTCAATCTTGGAATATATCGTATGCAGGTTGTGAATAAAAAAACGACTCTCATGCGCTGGCTTGCACATCGTGGTGGTGCAGGTCACCATAAACGGTGGAAGGAGAGGGGACAAAATATGAAGTTTCCTGCGGCTGCTGTGATTGGTAGCGATCCTGCAACAATTATTGCTGCGGTAACTCCGGTGCCGGAGACTTTATCAGAATACCAATTTGCCGGGCTGCTGCGAAAAAAACCACTTGAGCTTGTAAATTGTAAAACTATTCCTCTTCAGGTTCCAGCTCATGCAGAAATTGTTTTGGAAGGATATGTAAGTTTGGATAATTACCAAGATGAAGGGCCATATGGAGACCATACCGGTTACTATAATGCTGTTGAACAGTTTCCTGAGTTTAACATCACTGCAATTACAATGCGCAAAGATCCAATTTATCTCAGCACTTTCACTGGCAAGCCACCAGATGAACCATCAATTCTTGGTGAAGCACTCAACGAAATTTTTGTGCCGATTCTTATCAATCAGTTTCCGGAAATAGTAGATTTTTATCTGCCCCCAGAAGGTTGTTCATATAGAATAGCGGTAGTGTCGATAAAAAAGGCTTATCCAGGGCATGCAAAAAGAATTGTTATGGGCACACTATCTTTTCTCAAACAGTTCTTATACACGAAATTTATTATAGTTGTTGATTATGATATAAATATACGTGATTGGAAAGAGGTGATGTGGGCAATGTCAACAAGAATGGACCCTGTGCGTGATACAATTACGATAGAGAATGCCCCAATTGATTATTTAGATTTTGCTTCCCCTGAAAGTGGTCTCGGAGGTAAAATAGGGTTTGATGCAACAAACAAACTTCCACCTGAAACCAAACGAGAATGGGGAAGAAAAATTGAAATGAGCGAGGAAATAATAAAGAAAGTTACAGAGAAGTGGAAGGAATATGGGTTGACAGATGATTAAACTATGATGTAGACTACCGCCGTGTATTTAGGTGTGGTTTGTGAGGCTTTTATATCTTTTATTTTTGTCGGCATGTTTTTCTCTGTATTACTATGTGGGTCCTACATTCTCGCCTTGCCCAAAAGCAACAGTTTGCTTCTCACCTGAAGAAGACTGTGCTGTACCGATAATCAGCGAGATAGACCAATCTAAAGAATCTATCTTAGTTCAAGAATATACATTTACTCTTGGAACAGTTGCAAAATCTTTGATTAACGCCAAAGAGCGTGGTGTTGATGTTAAAGTCGTCTTAGATAAATCACAACTCCATTCAAAATATAGTGTCATAAGCGAATTGTTTTCAAATGGAATACCGATTTGGATCGATAATAAGCCAAAAATTGCTCATAATAAGGTAATAATTGTTGATAATCAAAAAGTCATCACAGGATCGTTTAACCTCAGTAAGACAGCTGAAAAGGGAAACGCTGAAAATTTATTAATTATTGAAAATTATCCTGAATTAGTCCAGCAGTATGTGAAGAACTGGGAAATACGAATGTCACAATCCTATCAATATGCTCCCTAGATACTTGATATCAAAAAAAGTCTTTTTATTGATAGATTTAATTTCTTGTGATATAATAAATTAAAAGGTTTTAAGGGGTAGGTAATGGATTACATAAATGATGCTGCTGATAGTTACGCTGCCATTCATGATTTTTTTCAAAATAATGGTGTTGGAGATTACAAAGTTCAATGCAATTATGGTGGTGTACCGTATGCTACTGACAAATATGTACATTCTGGAGACAAATTTTGGAGCAATAATTTTATAGACTCACATTTTGGAAGGGAAATAAAAATGTATCCTCAAAGTGAGCTTTTAGCTAAAGAGTATGCTGGTAATACACTACCGGTTTCAATATCACTAGACAAGGATCTAATAAAAATAAAAGAATGTCAGAAAAAAACTAAATTTGTAGAACTAGAAGGGGAATCAGGTGATATAGTATATGATAAGCAAAAGCATATAAAGTGCTACACGACAAAGTTATCATATGACGATGTTTCTGTTCATAATAAAAACGAAGTTTCAATACTGAATATTAGATATGATGTGCCAAACGATCCAAGATACAGTTTAAACATAGCCTTCACAAAGGTTAATGATAATCAACCAGGGTTTTGGCAAAAATTTAAAAATATGTTTTAATAAAGTAGCTTCTCAATCAGGAATATTCTGGTGGAAAATGAATATCTACTTAGTAATGAATTTGGTCAGTAGCTACTAAGTTTTTCTTATAGCTATACAACGAAGGTTTGCTGGTCTTACATTTATTCTCTGCAAGACAAAAAATTCACATAATTGTACATAGTATGGAATAAATAAACTTCCACTATATTTTTCGATTAAACTTACCTTTTCTCTATTGAACAGATTTCGTATTAAATCTTAAGTTCAACGCACCTAAATATATAAGCATTCCCAGCAAAATCATAGGTATAGAAAGCAACTGTCCCATAGTTAAATTGAACCATAAATAGCCAATTTGATAGTCTGGCTCGCGGAAAAATTCAACCATAAAACGTGCTACTCCATACAACATAACTGCAACTCCAGTTGTTGCACCATAATACAATCTCATTTTGTTCAAGAAAAATAGTGAATTTACAACTACGAAAAGTAGCGCTCCTTCAAAAAATGCCTCATAAAGTTGGCTTGGATGGCGCAATAAATTATCACCACTTTCTGGAAATACCATACCCCACGGCATAGTTGTAACCTTGCCAAATAACTCTCCATTTATAAAATTACCTATGCGGCCTAGAAGTAAACCTATCGGAACTCCACAAGAAATTAGATCCAGTGTGTAAAATATAGGAATGTTATGTCTTCTACAGGAGATTATTACTGCAAGCAAAACTCCTATAGCACCGCCATGAAATGACATACCTCCTTCCCAGGTCTTTAGTATTTCGATAGGATTGCTTATATAGAGAACTGGATCATATATCAATACGTACCCAAGCCTACCTCCAAGGATAATGCCTATAATAACGGCTGTTAATAACGAATCGTAAAAATTCTTAGTAAATATTTTTTGATTGTCTAGCTTATGTAAATACCAATATGCAAAAACTATACCCAAAACATATGCTAAAGAGTACCAATATATAGAAACAGGACCGATGCTAAAAATAACTGGACTTAAAGACATATTTTACTACAAATTATTCTTAGACAATCTACTTTTCTCACGTTCCCACTCTCTCTGCTTTATGGTTGCTCTCTTATCGTAGAGTTTTTTTCCTTTCACAATGGCAATTTTAGTTTTTGCCAACCCTTTATCATTAAAATAGATAGAAAGTGGCACAACAGTTATTCCAGAGGTTTTGATTTGACCAATTAGCTTATTTATCTCTTTTTTATGCAAAAGCAATTTACGTTCTCTTTTTGGCTTGTGATTCTTTTGGTTTGCAGCTTTATACTCTGCGATATGCATATTGTTTAGCCATATTTCACCTTTTTTTTCAGTAATGTAAGCATCAGAAATGTTTGCTTTTCTTTCCCTTAGTGATTTCACTTCACTACTTAAGAGTATCATACCTGCTTCAAATTCTTCTAAGATAAAGTATTCAAACCTTGCTTTTCTATTTTCTGCAATAACTTCCATATCTAAAGATATCTTTAAGCTTCAATATATTACAGAACTTTTGGTTTAATTCATAACAAAACAATTATCTCAGTAAATGCAAGTTTGGTTAAAAAAGCTCCAATCTTCCTGCAAGTGTAATTTGTTCCACTCTTCCTACTGCCATTTCAGCCCTAGGACTAGCATTACCTGACAAAGAACTTATCACATCTTTGCAGCCCCATTCAATAGCAAAGTGTAAAGGAGCATATCTATTATTGTTCTGTTTACTAACATATGCCCCACTTTCAATTAAAATATCTCTTATACTTTCATGATCGCTAGCAAAATGCAAAGGAGTGCGTCCACAACTATCCCACACATTAACACATGCTCCATGTTTAATCAGAGTTCTTACTATGTTTTCATTATCACTTTCAGCAGCAAAATGCAAGGGAGTGCTTCTATAATTATCCCACGCATCGACATATGCTCCGTGTTCAATTAGAGCTATTACTATGTTCTCATAGCCACTCTTAGTAGCAAAATGTAGAGGAGTGTGTCCATCATTGTTCTGCGCGTTAACATCTGCTCCACATGCAATTAGAGCTCTTACTACACTTTCATTCCCACCTTCGGCAGCAAGATGTAAAGGTGTACATACATCATTGTCCCACGCATTAACATTTGCTCCACTTTCAATTAAAATATCTAATATGCCTTTGTGGTTCCATTCAGCAGCAAAATGTAAAGGAGTGCATCCATCGCTGTCCCATGCATCAACATATGCTCCATATTCAATTAGAGCTATTACTATGTTCTCATAGCCACTCTTAGCAGCAAAATGCAACAATGTAGTTTCTACAGGATCTAGATCACTATGTGTAGTGAATATATGATTGATATTAAATCCACTATCTTCCCACCTCCGTAAATCAATTCTTTCTAATTTTATTTTTATTCGTTCAACTATGTTGTTCTTGCTTAAACCTGAAGTATCATTTATTTCTTCAAGCATTTTTAGAAAATCATCAAGCGTCATAATCTCCACTACTTATTAAAATAACTTGGTTATTATGTTCTTTGACACAAAAATCAAGAACTTTTTATTTTCCTAAAAAATCATTTAAGTTATACTCCAAATCATGAAAGTCAGGCAAAATATTAAGTTTTTTTCTCTATCATTTGTGATTTTGTCTTCTCTATGGATTACATTGTCTGGTTATTTTGAGCCTTTTTTTATTCTCTGTGGAGTATTTTCTTCTGTGTTCACATTGATTATCTTTAAAAGGTTAATTGATTCTGAAAGTGCCCTTAGTCAAATTCTAAATGATAGTGGTAGGCTGTCACTTTATCAGCTTATAAGTTATATACCTTGGCTAATTTACCAAATTATTTTTTCAAGTATTTATGTAACAAAAAAGGTGCTACGATTCAAATCTACAGTTGAGCCAATTGTTATTGTAAGAGAATGCATAGGACATAATGATAAGACCATTGCATTATTTGCTAACTCGGTTACGATTACTCCTGGAACTTTAACTATCAATGTTGAAAAGAAGCAGAAAACATATTTATCTACCATATGTTTGATAGATAAAGATCTTGAAAGTGGCATTTCTGAAATAGAAGGTAAAGTCTTAAAAATGCTACACCTAGTTAAGTAATTGCTTTAAATAAGTTAACAGCGTCTCTGTATTCTCTTCTTAGGCTTTCAAGCATTTCTTTTGGAAGGCTATCAATAACAGTAGAACATAAATAATTGTACAAATCTTCTAGCCTTGATATGTTATTTTTCTTCTTGCTGTTGAATTTGTACGGAAAAATGCCCTCCATAATTTCAATATCAACAACCTTATTTAAAAATGCATTTTCACTTGTTATGCTTATTCTTGTAAGTATAGTATTAATTTCAGGTTCATTACTCGTATAAATATCTGATAATTCTGCCATTTTAATGACGTATAAAGTTACTACTTTTGATAAACAATTATCAGAATATTCACAATTTTTTATTACCTCCCACTGAGTAACCTGAGACTTGCTTGTTTTTGCATTGCTTGGTAATTTATTCATTGAATTTTCTCCATTTAATTCAGTGTAGTAAATTATACTAATACTTTGTTAAATAAATAATAACGCAGCCATAAAAATATGCATTTATTTACCATAAATTGTATAATATTCCTAAAATTAAATGTTAAAGTTACTTCAAACTGAATGATTTCTTTAATTCCATGTTATCCAGCAGTGTAAAATATTGCTACACAATAGTATTTACTCTAAAATAAAGCTTCCTTTCGAGCTATTTTGTTAATGTTCATTCTCACAGCTGCACTAAAATGAAAAAGGTAAAACTAGGAATACTAATTTCAGGTAGAGGATCAAACATGCAAGCTTTAATAGAAGCATGTCATGATCAGAATTTTCCTGCTGAAACTGTATGTGTTATCACAAATAACAGTGAAGCTGGAGGCCTTAAAATAGCAAAGCAAGCAGGAGTTTCAGCGTTTGTTGTTGAAGATAAGCCACTTGATACTGATAAAATTCATGAAATACTTGTTCAACATAAGGTTGATTTAATTTGCCTTGCAGGGTTTATGAGAATTATAAAGGCCAATTTCCTGAATAAATGGCATAACAAAGTTATAAATATTCATCCCTCTTTACTTCCGTCATTTAAGGGCCTAAATGCTCAGGAGCAAGCTCTGAAAGCGGGTGTAAAAATTACAGGATGTACTGTGCATTATGTTACTCCTGAAATTGATGCTGGAGCCATAATCGCTCAAGCTACTGTTCCAGTGTTACCAAATGATGATGTTCACAGTCTCTCAGAGCGCATTCTAGCTGAAGAGCATAAGTGTTATGTAAAAGCAGTAAGATCAATAGCAGAAGGTATTAACTATTGACCTTGAGCGTTTCTTCCAACTTCAACAAAAAATAAATTTTCAGGATTCAGTAAAGAACTTGCCAGCTTGTTTACTTTTTCCAATTGAACATCATTAATGATATTTGCATAATTATTTATATGGTTAATATCACGATCATCTATCTGCATACTATCCAGTAACGTTGCTGTATTCGCATTATTGGATAGAAAAGAGAAGATAAGGTTATTTACTAAACTGGTTTTTGCATCCTTGAATAATTGTTCGTCAATTCCTTCCTTTTTTATTCTGCTAAATGTATCTTTTACTGCTGAGATAGCTCTGCTAGCAGTAGAGCTATCTGTGCTCATAAACCCAAGTATAACATTTCCATGTTTATTGGTAACATTACTTGCACTAATACCATAAGTAATACCTAGATTTTGTCTCAACTCTTTCATTAGTATTGAGTTTAGACTCATGCCACCAAGCGCATTAATCAAAACACTGGCATTATAGTAATTAGGGTCTTCATATGCTATGCCTTTTTGAGCAAAAAGTATTACACTCTGTGGTATATTCATAAAAACGCTCTTACTTTCTGCAGGCCCAAATTCATTTTTTACAGATATCTTCCTAACTTTCGATCTTTTTGATGGTAACTTAGATAAATATTTATCGAGCAGCATACTAACTTCTTCTTTTGTTGCACAACCAACAACACTAAAGACGATATTATCCTTAGTAAAACTACGCTTTATGTATGTTAAAACATCGTCTCTAGTAATGCTCATTATAGTGTCTAGAGTTCCATATGGATTTCTTGAGTAAGGATGTTTTTTGAACAACAACGTATCCAACTCTTTTGCAGCAATAAAATAAGGATCTTTTTCAAAATTATTAAAGTTTACTTTGGCTTTTTCAAAAACTCTGTTCAATCCTTCTGAATCAACTTTAGGTCGCATTATAGCATCGCTCAGTAGTGAAATTGCATCCTCTAGATTCTCAGATAAAGTGTTTAATGAAACCCTAAATGCTTCTAAACCAGCAGTAAAATTTAAACTAATTCCTTTATCCTCAAGCTTTTTCGCAAAATCTTTGGCATCATTTTTTCCTGCTCCTTCTTGAATTACAAGAGAAGTAAACCAAGCAAGCCCCTGCTTTTCTGCACTTTCATACACGCAACCTGCATCTTTGAATGATATATTGAGTGAAACTTTTGGTAGATCACGGTTTTCAACAAACAAAAACTTAAGTCCTTTATTAGTGGTAACCTCCTCTATATTTAGGTGACCGCTTGCTTGCAAATTAAAGCCTAGACAGAAAAAAAATAGAAATACAAATTTACTTATTCTTATCATTATTAACTCCTTTTGGTAGTAAACGACCGACTAATTTATTAGTAGAAAAAATAGTACGAATTTTGTGATTTACATCTTCCAGATTGACATCATTAATTTTGCTATATGAAATGTCTATTTCATCAAGTGGAATACCTAGTGCTAGACGTGGTATATAAAACATTGCTATATTAGTTAAATCAGATAGATTATCAAGCTGTGCTGCTTTGTATTTAGACTTTGTACTTTGCAACTCTTCACTTGTTATTCCTTCAGAGTTAAAGTGATTAATAGAATTTTCTAACTCTCTTGCAACAGCATCCAAATTTACCCCGCTTTTTGGAGTTACCCGAATCTCAATGTAACCATTACTAAAAGCTAAGCTATTATAATAAGCAAACACTTCTACTGCTACATTCTTATCTAGAACTAAATCTTTATATAGCTTACTAGACTTGCCATTCCCCAAAACATCAACTGCCAAATCAACAGGAAAAGTTTCACTTATTTGCTCAAATAAAGGAACACTATAGCGAAAGTATAAAACTGGCTCTTTTACTTCAGTGCTTTCTAAAATTACCGATATATCTGCATTATGTATTGAATCTTGGTTCGGATAATGCTTAACTACAGGCTCAGCTTTAATTGCACCATATTTTTCCTTTGCTAATCCCGCTACTTCTTCAAATTCTACATCACCAACAACGAGCAGTATAGCATTACCTGGATGATAATAGTTATCATGAAACCTTGTTATGTCATCTTGATTGTAAGTTTTAATATCGCTCTCCCAACCAATAACAGACCTACCATAGCCATTACGATAAAATGCACTGTTCATTTCCTCCCATAGTAAAGCTTCAGGATTATTATCAAATCTCATCTTTCTTTCTTCTAATACGATATTTTTTTCTCTATCTATTTTGTCTTGAGTAACATCAAAATTGCCCATTCTATCTGCTTCAATTTCCATTGCTAGTGGTAAATCTTTTTTGAGAACTAATTCGTAGTAGCAGGTGTATTCTTTAGTGGTAAAAGCATTAAATTGGGCCCCAATGCTGCCCAAAGTGGATTCTATGTCTTTAAATTTTCCTGTAGTTTCAAACATTAAGTGTTCAAAGTAGTGAGCCAAGCCTGCTTTGCCAATTGGGTCATCCATTCCCCCAACTTTATATATTATTGCATGAAAAACAGCTGGAATTCGGTGATTAGGTACTACATAAACATCCAATCCGTTACTGAGCTTAGCATGCTTTATGATTTCAGCTTCCAAAGAAATCGGACAAATGAAAAAAAACACAGATAGTATAAAAAAACTAAAGAATTTGCGAAGCATTATTTCATTCCTCATTTTGCTTAGAGATAGACCTATCATATATATACCACTTATATAACAATGTACACATTCCACAAACTATAGATAGATCTGCTAAATTAAAGGCTGGCCAATACCAATCATTGATATGAAAATATATGAAGTCATATACAGCTCCCCAATAGATTCTATCAATTACATTTCCGATCGCTCCACCAATCATCAGAGAAAAACTAAGGTAAATTGACTTATCATTAGATTTATATATCAAGTATGCAAGTATACCAATTATTAATATTGAACATGCTGAAAAAAAGAAGCTGCCATGCGGCAGAGTACTACACATTCCAAAGCTAATTCCTGAATTCCAAACTTCAACTAATTTCATAAAACTAGTAATCTCGATTGACTCCCCCTCATCAATCAAAGAGTTTATATACAATTTACTTGTTTGATCGAATGATACTATAATCAATATAATAACTAAACATATCCTTTTCATAAATTTATCTTTAACTGGTAAGCCTTCATTATATCACGATCTATCTGTTTTGTTAACTCGTTAATACTATGGAATTTTTTTTCTGCCCTAATAAATTTTAAAAGTTGTATATCAACCTTAAAATTGTATACATTTTCGTTGAAGTCAAATATATGCATTTCTACTATAGGTTTTTTTAAGTCCTTAAATGTAGGTCTCATACCAATGTTGACTACTCCATATAGCCAACTTGAACTATTTTCAGAAAATGCAACTTTGGCGTAATATGTACCAAGCTTAGGTTTTATCATGTAATCTTCTATCGGAATGTTTATGGTTGGAAACCCTATTTCTCTACCTCTACATGCACCTTTTGTTACAATACCAGAAACTTGATAAGACCTACCAAGCAATTTATTAGCAATTTCTATTTCGCCTTTTTGTAAACACTCTCTGATTGAGGAAGAAGAGCAAATTTTTCTATCGATTATCAATGGCTCTAATTTAGTTAAAGAATATTCATACATCTGAGAATATTTTTCTAGAGTTAATATGTTACCCAATCGTTTGTGACCAAAAGTACAACTTTCTCCAACAGTTATATGTTTAGCACCATACTTCTTTACCAAAATCTTACCAATAAAGTCATCGCAGCTAACCTCAGAAAAACCTCTATTAAAATTAATAATATACAAGTAATCTATACCATAGCTGCTGATTAGTTCCTTTTTTTGTTCTTGGTCTATTAACCTAAAATTGTTCCTACTAAATAAAACAGTTGATGGGTGAGGCTCAAAAGTTAAAACTGCAGAGGGTAATCCTCTTTCTTGTGCTACCTTCTTTAGATTGGAAATTGCAAACTTATGTCCTAAATGAACGCCATCGAAATTTCCGAAAGTTAGTGCCACATTATCTTTTATCCCTTGCTCACAGTTGTAAATAATTTTCATACAATTTGATATTTTATATATATTTTTTATATATAATAGTTGTATTTTATAAACTATGGAGATAAATCATGAAAAACACTAAAGGAAAAGTTGTAATATATGTGAAGAAGTACTGCCCATTCTGCAAGAAAGCAAAAGAGTTATTGGATGAAAAAGGTGTGAAATACGAAGAAATTGATGTACTTAGAAACTCGGATTTGTTTGACGGTATAAAATCAAAATATAACGTCAGGACAGTTCCACAAATTTTTATTACTGATGAAAATGGTGATTATGTACATCATATTGCTGGATGTGACAAATTGATGGATCTTGAAAAAGAAGGAAAGTTGGATAATATGTTAAATAACAATGAAGATAGCATTAATGCAACAGCTTACACAAGCGGCAGTGATGAACACGAGGGATGTAATATAATACATAATGAAGATTTTATGTGATTTTTTTGTCTTACTGTTGCTGGCATACCCACTTTAAACAATTTTTAATGAATTAAAAATACAATTCATCTAGTGAGTTTTTTTAGTGGGAAAAAATGATAAAAAATATTATAATTGTTAGCAAAAACTTAATTAGTATTGAATTAATTAACAAACAAGATTTAGAGAGTTTCATCAAGATTTTCACAGTGCTTGATAAGCATATAGCAGCTAAAACTCTTTTTACAGAAGAAGTGACAATAGAGTATAAACAACACAATTGCATAGAAGTTGTTGAATTGATAAAAGATACAGGTTTTACATATCATGATGTTGAGAATGTGTTAAATCACCTAAGTAATCATGGAATGAAAGTACCAAGTAGCGTTATAGCAAGCACCCTTTCTTCTTCATACAATCACGCACTTGAGTCTAAGGATGTAGCATTTGCCTGTTCTAAAGGGTTGCCACAATTTTACATCAGGGTAAATAAGAATACCTTTATAATGACTCCTATAAGTGAAGAGAATCTGGAATTGAATTCGCAAAATAGCAAAATGCTTATAGAGTCATTAAAGAGCGAAAAAAGCACTTATGATTGCATAGTGGAAGAAAATATCATCAAAGTTATAGTGCATTCTGAAATACATCAGGCTATAAACTCGATTATAAAATCACTGATAAAGTCTTGCCTTTTAGCAAGAGATGAAGAAGAAAAATTCAAAGAGAAATTGAGACAACTTGCTTTTAAAGATCAAGCTTTCGTTGAGTATTCTAGCATCAAAACCATTCATAGATATCCGAATAACCATCCTCTGAGAAAGCATGAAAGTGTTATTAAAGATATAGAAAATATTTTATGTGATTTCATAATAAATGAGAACAGCGGGTTTGCTATAGAGCGGTTAAATAGACTGGGCTCAGAAGTCTCTCCAAATACTCCAAGAATCATCACTAAAACTATAGATAAGCTTGTTAAGTTTCACTAAAATGTTGTTGGAATGGTTTTAGTCAATGTCTACATATATCTGATTTTTACTGATTGAGTGGAGCAATTGAGCTGCTCTCTGTCATCCCAGTGTTAAACGCTGGGATGATTTCGTTGTATGGTATCTTGTATAGTGTTTTACAAATTCACATAGCTATTTCAAATTTACCTATATCAATGTCAGTAAATTTATTGAGAAAATATCACTTAGTTCTTTAAATTTATGTTTTTGGATATATATTAATCATTTATTTTCAAAGCCTCAATAAAAGCATTTTGTGGGATGTTTATGTTTCCCACAGAATGCAATCTTTTCTTACCTTTCTTCTGCTTTTCAAGCAGCTTCATCCTTCGTGTGACGTCTCCACCATAGAGCTTGGCTGTTACATCTTTTCTATACGGGTTAATCGTTTCTCTAGCAATAATTTTTCCGCCTACTGCCGCTTGAATCGCGATTTTATATTGCTGGCGTGGTATCAAGTCTTTCAAACGTGCACATATTTCACGGCCTCTTTTTTTTGCCCTGCTTTTATGAACAATGCAGGCTAACGCATCCACAGGTTCTCCATTAACTAAAAAACTTAATTTATCTATCTGACTTTCCTGATAATCGGATATTTCCCAATCTAAACTTGCATATCCCTTGGAAATTGATTTTAGTCTATCGTAAAAATCAAAAACAACCTCAGACAGCGGTAATTTATACTTCAGTAGTGCTGTTGTCGTATTACCAACATAAGATAAATCCTGCTGTTCTCCTCTCCTCTCTTCACACAGAGATAGAATCTCTCCTAAATATTGATCAGGTACCATTATAGTTGCAGTGATCCACGGTTCTTCCACTATTTCAATTTTTGTAGGGTCTGGCATATCGCTTGGGTTATGGATATTTAAAACTTTACCATTTTGTGTTGCAACTTTATATATAACACTCGGTGCAGTTGCTGTTAGATCTAAATCAAATTCTCTTTCGAGTCTTTCTTGAATGACTTCAAGATGTAGCATTCCTAAGAAACCGCAACGAAATCCATAACCTAGGGCATTTGACGTTTCAGCATCAAATGTAAAACTAGCATCATTTAAATGTAATTTTTCTAGTGCTTCCCTTAAATATTTAAAATCATCTGTGTTATTGGGAAAAATACTGCAAAATACTACAGGATGTACTTCTTTAAAGCCAGGTAATGCCTTGCTGCACGGCCTTTTCTCTTCAGTAATAGTGTCTCCTACTTTGCAGTCAGCTACTTCTTTCATTGAAGCAGTTATAAAACCAACTTCACCTGCTGAAAGTTCACCAGTCATAACTTTTTTAGGAGTGAAAATACCGATATTATCGACCTGATATGTAGCATTATTAGACATCATAACGATTCTCATGCCTTTTTTTAGTACTCCATTTTTAACTCGCACTAAAATTACTACTCCTAGGTAAGGATCATACCAACTATCAACTAAAATTGCTTGCAGTGGAGCATTTGTATCACCTTGAGGAGCGGGAAGTTTTGTCACTATAGCTTCAAGTACATCCTTTATCCCAAGACCAGTTTTTGCCGATATCAAAATTGACTCACTTGCATCAATACCAATTACTTCTTCAATCTGAAGCTTTATCCTTTCTGGATCTGCAGCAGGAAGGTCAACTTTATTGAGCACAACTATTATCTCATGATTATTGTCAATTGCCTTGTACACATTTGCCAGAGTCTGAGCTTCAACTCCTTGGCTGCTGTCCACCACCAAAAGTGAGCCTTCACATGCAGCTAAGCTTCGGCTGACTTCATATGAAAAGTCAACATGACCTGGTGTGTCCATGAGGTTGAGGCAATATTTATTACCATTATTTGCAGTGTAATTGAGTCTTACCGTTTGTGCTTTGATTGTGATTCCGCGTTCACGCTCTATATCCATTGAGTCAAGTACCTGATTGGTCATTTCCCTTGTCTCAAGACCGTTACATTCTTCTATCAAACGATCAGCAAGAGTTGACTTCCCATGATCTATATGTGCTATTATTGCAAAATTTCTTATATTGTTCATAGATCTACTTATTTAAGTAGATCTATTTTACATTTTAAGTATTACAAGAGCAATTACTTATCTTCCTTTTTGCTAAAAACATTAAGCTGAAGCCCTTGCCAATGGGCGGCAATGCTCATTAGCTGATGCTTGCTTCACTGTGCTACTTGGATCTTCTTGCTGTCTACACGTTTTTACTGCATCAGCAAGGCTTAGGTAATCATGACCAGCTTTAATTTTTACATCTTTATTTTTTTCTAAATCCGCATCAGTTGGTCTATCACTTATTATTCTAATACTACCATCACTGTTAGCACCTAATGTAATGCTACATTCCTTTCCGTCTACATACCAGTTAAACTTTATTCCATATTGAGCTGCATTACCCAAATTATAACATCTAACCCCCTTATCTATATCTATGTAACCACTGATAGATTTTTCTTGATCGCCATTTGAGAAAACAAAACCATCAATTTTGTTTTCTTTACAAAAATCACTATTTAAAAATTCGCTTACTTTAATATCTGTGCTTTTATTGTCTTCTTTTAGCTTAATTGTTGCATAAAGAAGATTTTTATCCCCATGCTTTGTAATTGATACCGCATCAATAGTGCCGCTTTCTATGTACTCGCTAAACTTTTCTTCAATTTTCTTTTCTAATTCTTTTTGCCTTTCTGCACTTTGTTGTTGCATTTTTTCTAGCGCTTCTTCCATTTTTTTCTGAAGTGATTCGATATCACAAATTAACGTGGATTCATCAATGCCGAGTATCACGTATGCTTGGCCCAATCCTGTCTTCAATCCTTCAATTATGATTACCATCTCTAAGATAGACCCTAAGTTTTGATAATGTATATTAATTTTTTCACTACTTAGGCTACCTCGATTGCTATCCCAGTCGATAGCAATGTTAGTAAACATAGAATTAAGGCCTTCATAAATATCTTTCAATAGACTTGATTTCTCTGAGTTTATTCCATCACGTTTAATACTACTAACATAATCATTAAATGACTTTATTTCTTCAGAATATGTAAAGACACTGTACAGTTCTTTACGTGTTACTCTATCTTGTATTTTTTGTTTTATTTTTTTTAATATCTCACTACTAATACATTTTACCTAATAAAACTATTCAATATTATATACATAAACATTAGGGAATGTTAGCACTTTCTATATGCTTGCGCACTTCCTATTATTCCTTTAACATAGCTGACACTTTTTTTGAATGAGAAATCACTTTATTAATCATATAATTCTCATGATTGTTACCTATTTTAGGCAATTCATACAAATAATTCACCATTATCCCGGCTGACTGACTAATGCCTTTTTCAGAATTATCAGCCATCCAGTTTAGTTGTTTTATTGATGCACCATTGCTTAAATGAAAGTGTGCGACCGGATCATAAGCACCACCACTACTGCTTTTAACCTTTAGCAAATAATGTGCACAAAGTTTCAGTAGGGACTGTTTTTCGCATTCAATGTTAGTTTTTATGCTTTCTAAAATTTCTGTACCTGATTGTTTTATATTAAGCTTACCTAATAAAGCTACGTCTTGATTTTTTAGCCATTTTGTAAATCCAGGAACTGGAGAAAGAGTTGCATACACTTTTACGCTTTTAAATTCTTGCGATAGTTTTTCTACGACTCTCTTTATTAAAAAGTTACCGAGGCTAATTCCAGATAAACCAGTTTGAGTGTTTGATATTGAATAGAATATAGCAGTACTTGCACTGCTTGGGTCACTTGAGGGCACTGACTCATCCAAAAGGTGTTGAATACTATCTGAAATCTCATTCATCAATGCAACCTCTACAAAAATTAGAGGTTCGTTTGGTATTTTGTAATGAAAGAAAGCAAAACAGAGACGATCAGAATCTAGCCTATTTTTTAGGTCACCCCAAGAAGAAATTTTATGTACAGCTTCATATTTTATAAGTTTTTCCAACAATGATGCAGGTGAATCCCAGGTGATTTGATGAAGATCAAGTAGATCAACATCAACCAAAGTACAGAGTATATTTTTTAATTCATTTTCTAGTGGGTTTAGATTTTCATATTGGTTCTTTAGCTTAAGCACATCAGAACGCATATCAACAATAAACTTAAGACCTTCTGGTAAGGAGATAAACTGCTTCAATATTTTAGAGCGTGGTGATTCAAGGACTTTTATTAAGTCTTGTTCAAACTTATAGCTCGACTCAGAATCTTGATTTTTCTTATATACTTTTATTTCTTCATCTATTTTCGTTTTATCCGGATTGAATTTTTCTGCCAGGGTTTGTAAAAATTTTATTTGACCTGCCTCTGATAAACTCAAGTACAAATTACCAAGAGATACGGTGTTCTTACGTGCTGAGACTTCACCCCCCTTTGGGTTTAAGCATTCGTTCATCTTCAAGACTAAACTATCGACATCGCGACTACTACTTAAATCAGGGTTAATATTGCCAACCCATGATCTTACAGCGTTTGCTACTTCACCTAGTATCTTAAAAAAGCTCTTTGGTGCTTTCTGATCTTCAACTTTCACTATATCAGTTTTTGCTAATGATTCTTTTGTCATAAATTCCTTTTACTATGTATCTATCTTAATTTAAAGAAAAATCTTAGTCTACAAAGAAGGCATATACTTTCATGGTACAACTATTTTATAATCTATTTAAAATTTTCGTAAAGAGAGTTAGATTTTTAATTTTATTATTCTTCTTATAAAAGTACTTTTATTATAAAAATGACCTTTTTTCTCTTCCTTTTTCGGGTAAGGCTGATTTTTTAATTACCTAGGCGAAGTTACTTAATTTTTACACATCTATTGTAAAGTACAAAATCTGACTTTGGAATGAAAATGCTAGCTGATGCTTGGACTTTATTGATACTTACGCTACTTGAAACTATACTTGGTATAGACAATTTAATCTTTATTTCTCTAGCAATAGATAAGGTGCCAAATCTGCTGAGAGAAAGAGCCCGCCTTATAGGTTTTGGCTTGGCGCTATTGATGCGTTTTGTAATACTATTTTTTACATCATATATATTATCAATGCAAAAGCCTATATTTCACACTGTATCTCTGGATATCTCAGTAAAGGATTTACTTATGATTGCAGGAGGGTTATTCCTTATTGTTAAAAGCTCTATGGAGTTATGGAGCGACATTTTTGTACATAAGGAGAATAAAACAAAGGCAAATGTTAAATCACAATTTTTTTTAGTTGTGCTACAAATTATATTAATAGATTTAGTTTTTTCGGTTGATTCGATATTAACTGCCATAGCATTAACTCACAATATGATAATCATTGCCATAGCATTTACATTTTCCATACTAGCGATGCTATTTTCATCAAGTTATACCGCTCAGGTAATAAAATCCAACCCAAGCTTAAAAGTAATTGCCATTCTATTTATTTTACTCGTCGGTGTATATCTAACACTTGAAGGGCTTCACATAGAACTACCAAAAGCATGTTTGTATTCTTCATTTATGTTTGCATTGCTTGTGGAAGCTATAAGCAAAATAAAGAAAATACAGCCTTGAAACTATTTTACACGAAGCAAAAATCCAATCAGTGCGTGACGTACAACTGTGCGAACATTTTCTAGCAGGAAGGTGTCATCCCAATGCTTGACACTGGGATCCATTTTTCCATCATCAAAAACATTGTATTTTTACATTACTTTTATGCTTACCAACTTAACTGGATGCCAGTGCCCAGACACTGGCATCCTACAGATAATGTTCATACAGCTGTGCGTCACGCGCTCTACTGTCAAGCAGCTCCTTGCTGTTCATTTGTTGTTAAAACGGCAGATGGTTTCTCTGCTCCATCAACTTTAGTACTAGGCTTTAGTAATGCATATGTAGCACAACCAACTACCAGTGCTGCTGCTGTAACTGCAACCACTGCTATAACGATAGGTGTCAACTGAGCTGCAATTATTCCAGTTGTAAAAAGTGCCACTGCTATAGCAGTGCCTAATAATCCAGTTACTCCACCGGCAATCTTTGCTTTATTACGCGCTTTTACAAAAGAGCCTCCTCCTGCGTCTAATAGAGCTTTTACTACGTCTTGATTCTTAGCATAATCTAAAGGAGTCTTTCCATCTTTATCTACTGCATTAACTTTTGCTCCTTTTTTGAGTAAAACCTCTACTATCTCTTTTCTATCACACAAAGCAGCATAGTGCAAAGCAGTCTTTCCATCTTTATTTACTGCATTAACTTTTGCTCCTTCTTTGAGTAAAACCTCTACTATCTTTTTGTAATCATACCAAGCAGCACAGTGCAAAGCAGTTTCCCCAATTCCACTGTTCTCATTAACATCTGCTCCTGCTCCGATTAAAAACCCTACTGTCTTTTTGTAACCATTATCAGCAGCTATAATTAATAACGTCCACTTTTCGTATAGGAAAGTATCAAATGCATGATTTACATCAAAATTACCTTTCTCCCACTTTTGATATAGATCTTGATTCTGTTCCTTTAGTTCTTCTTGTATTTTCTGAATTATATTATCTTTATTTAAATCTTCCTTAGCCTCAATCGTCTTCAGTACTGTTTCCAGTGATTTATACTTTCCTATCATGATTTTATCTTCAATATTAAAAGAATTATTTAATTATTACATAATAATGATAAAAAGTCAATTAAAACAAGCTAATAACTGGGATTGTGAATAGTAAATTAGATTCAAGTAGCCTCTGTGGTGTCATTCAACTTCGGTGTCATCCCAGTACTGGGATCCAGGAACCAGCGTCACGCGCTGGAATGACATTAAATAGTTTTCCTTAAAATTTGAGTTATGCAAGCAGCCTCTTTGGTGTGATTCGAGTAGCTGAAACTGGAATGAAATTATTGCTACTCCCACTCAATAGTTGCTGGTGGCTTGGAAGTTAAATCATACACAACTCGATTTACTCCGGAAACTTTGTTAACAATTATACTACTGACGTCTTGCAAAAACCTCCAAAATACTAACGAATGTTGATCTTTATTTTCAAATGGAAATGCATCAGCTGTCATGCCATCAGATGAAGTCACAGCCCTTAAAGCGCAAACATATCCGTATGTACGATTATCTCCCATAACTCCCACAGTTTTTACTGGTAACAGTACAGCAAAAGCCTGCCATATTTTATCATACAGATCATAATTTTTCATTGTGTTGATATATATTTCATCTACTTCTTGCAATATTCGTACCTTTTCTTCATCAACCTCACCTATGATCCTCACTGCAAGTCCAGGCCCAGGAAATGGATGTTGAAATATTATCTCATCTGAAAGCCCAATTTCTTTGCCAAGCAGCCTTACTTCATCTTTAAAGAGATAGCGTAAAGGTTCTACTAGTTTCAGATTCATTTTTTCTGGCAACCCACCAACATTGTGATGAGATTTAATTGTACTAGTGTTTCCTGAAGCGTGCCCTGATTCAACTACATCAGAGTAAATGGTGCCTTGCATTAAAAAATCCACATCACCTATTTTTTTTGCCTCTTCTTCAAATACTTCGATAAAAGTATTGCCGATAATTTTTCGCTTTTCTTCCGGATCAGTTATTCCCCTTAACCTACTTAAAAACAAGTTTGATTTATCAACGTAATTTATTGGAATTTCTTTTAACATAGCAGTGGTCTGGCTCTTACGCAATAACCCAGTATCGATAAAAATACAGTTTAATTGTTTTCCTATAGCTTTGTGTGTAAGAACTGCTGCAACACTTGAATCAACCCCCCCACTTACTGCAGCAATTACTTTTTTCTCCCCTACTAAGTTTTGAATTTTTTCCTTCTGTTTTTCAACGAATGACTTCATTGTCCAATCTCTCTCACAATTTGCAATATCTAAGAAATTAGAGAGAAGTTTACTACCATTTGTCGTAGGCTTAACTTCAGGATGGAACTGAGTACAGTAAATCTTCCGCTGTTCGTTGGCAATTATTGCGATTGTTTGATTTATTATACCTGAGGCAATAGCAGTAAATCCTTGCGGTATAGTTTCGACACTGTCTGCATGGTTCATTAGCACATCGACTTCGGAATTAACGTTCCAAGTATCCTTTATAATTGGGGATTCTTTTAGTATCTTGATTTTAGTTTTGCCAAATTCCTGATTGAATTCTTTTCTTACCTTTGCCCCGAAATAATGACAAATGAGTTGCTGTCCATAACATATTCCAAGTATAGGAGTGTTTATTGTTTCGTTAAGTTTTATAATTTTATGTGCTACTTCACTTACTTCAGAGCAATTGTCATTTACAGATTGCGGTCCTCCAGAAAAAATAAATCCATTGAATTTTGATACTGTTTCGAAATCGATATTGCTTGGAAATATTTCACAGTAAACGCCCATTTCCCTGATTTGTCTTGCAATAAGCTGTGTAAACTGTGAACCAAAATCAATAACGGCAATTGCTGACAATGTGCTCCTCCATATTATTTAAAGCAATATTTGATAATAAAGAAAACAATAAAGTAAGTAAACTAAGACCTGTTTAAAAACTTTAATATATGACTAAAGTAACTTAAATTTACTGCAACAGATTTATGATTAAGCTGTCTTAATTATCATTCTGATACTCTCTTCTTATCATAATAGCAACCCCAACATCTTTCCTTAAGTTGATGCCATTGCCTGAACGGATACGTTTAATATATATATAAATTCCTATCTTTTATATCTAATAAACCAAGTGTTGGTACGATTGTTGCTTTCAGGAAGATGACGGTTTCTACTGTCTTAGCCAGTTTTTTTGACTTTTGATGCAATAAGTTTTGGTTATCTTTTCTATGCTCTATAAGCCCACCAATTACCATAACTTCGCCGCTCTTAATTTTTAACGTAGAGTGCATTTCTCTGGTTTCAATAATTGGAATGTCACTATTTAATTTCATTTTATTCTGCTGTGCGACATATTCTATATTTGGGTCTTTAGTGTAATCGTTAATTCTTGATAAGGTTGGATGTATATCCATGAATATTTCATTAGTATCAATGTTAATGCTTGGGTGGATTATTAACACCACACCTATTGGAGTGCTATTCATCTTGGTAATTAAGGCATGATTGGAGTTTCCGGTATCTTTCTGTATATCGGAAGTAAAATAGATATGGTTTTTAGTAAATGAAATCATTGCTTGCTGATTATTTATAGCATGTACTCTAGGGCTTGAAATTACGGTTGAAGTGCCAAATTTATTTAAAATTTTTACTAAATCTCCTAAATCACTCACACTAGAGTTAATTGCTAGGTCAATAATAGAGTTACCTTGATTTGTTATAGATTTGGTTTCATTATGCAAATCATTTAAGTTGATACCAGAAAGGTATTTATCGTCTAATAAAACTTCAACTATTTTGGCCTCGATCATTACTTGAGAAGACGCCAATTTCTTAACTTTATTAATATATTCTTCAACAGCTTTGTGAATATCTTTTCTAGCATTTAGAATAATGACACCAGCTTCTCTGTTGGATGAAAGAAACTCACCATCATCTACTCCGTTAACATCCATTATTGCATTTAAGCCTTTTTCTAATGAATTCCATAAATCACTACTATATTGAGATTTCATATAGTTTCTATCACCATCACTGTCGGTAATATTGTTACCAATGATAAAACTCCTTTGCGCAGAGTGTTGAATATTGATGAAGTCTACGTAATAATTTTGTGCATATGGCAAATCTTGTTCAATTCTAATTACACCATTATTCATTGAGTAACGCAATTTGGCGCTGTTGGCTATATTCTGAATTACTTCGTTTATGTTCTTATCTTTTAGCTTTAAAATAATATTACCTGATATTTTGGGATCTATGTCTAAGTTAACGTCAGAAAGTTTTCCTATCTCAATCAGTAAATCCTTTACTGGTACTTTTTCATCAACATTAATCGAAAGAAACTGATTACTGGTTGTAAGATCGGGAAACTCTACCGGTAAAGGTATCATTTCTGGTATTGCTGGTTCGTTATTCTTCAAAGGAGTATTATATTGTTGCAACGAATAATCGTGCTTATAATTGTCTATATTAACAGAATGTTGCTTGTTAGGTAGATGTGTACAAGAAATAATGAAAAGGAGTATTAAACATTTTAAAATAGCCATGAGGGCAGCATACAAATCTATACTAATAGTTTTCTATAAAAATGTTAAAAATGTATTTAATTGTATCCGTTCAGGGGAGTGGTTTAAGAAATGATAGATAGGAGATTATGAAAAGGGTTTAGCCGCATGGAAGTGGGATGAAAAGAAGCACTGGTTTCACATGCGTCTGAACAGACACCATTTTACAGCATTTTAAATTTGTCCTGTGCAATGTTTGTACAGTTGCGATAAAAATTACTTGACAAATTTTGACAGCTTTGTTATTTTGATAGTGAAGATATTCTAGAGCTCGAAATCTATCTTCGTCTGCAGACTTTTCAACTTCATTAATTTATAATCTCTAGTTAAAGTATATTGTACTTATGTATAGATAACTTCTATCATAGCTATATACATTTTTCTGAGTTTTTTTGTATTACTTAGGAGGATCATCATGTTTAAAATCATGGATTACGCATATCATTGACATAAATGCCTTAAAAGGACAGATGGTACCTACGTCCTCTTTATATAGATTATGTATTTGTTCAGATACGACTAAATTGTGTCTAGTGTAGAAAAAATTAGACAAATTCAGCCTTATATAGAACCAAATTCAACGGAAGTAGAATTATCCTCATTTCCATAATAGTAAGGATTTGCTTCTTGCGTATTATTAACAGCAGTTTTTAATAGTACTTCCTTATCACTATTCCATGCAACTTTCTCCATAATTGGAATATAATCCTTACACTTTTGATTATCTCCACAATCCTTGATTTTACTATCATCATTTAGATAACGCTTCAATGCATCATAGTATACTTTAGTGTTATTACCCTCTTTATCTATCATTTGTCCTAAGGTATTAACAAGTATCAATGGTGCAACTTGTTTTGCTTTTACAACACTTGTTTCACTGGGCTCTCTAAAGAGATTAGGACATGCTCCTCTGGAAAAAAAGCTTTTGTTGAATTCTGGATTACTATGGTAAACGTTCGGGTAACAGAAACTCTTAATCTCTTCTTCTTGACACGCTAACTCTATTTGATCATCGACACATTTTTCACATTCTATATTACCAAGCCAGGATATTGAATTAAGATCCTCTGTAAAGGCAAATTTAAAATTTACTGCACCATAATTACCATTTGCTCCCTCTTCTATATATTTTGCAATCTTAGGATTACTGTACATCTCAGGATATAATTCCTTTAGTAAATCAGATGCACTAAAACCTTGACAACCTATCTTATTATCAACTTTATAAAAATGAGAATATGGCCCACAATTTTCATACTTGGAACAATCTGAGGTTACTTTTCGAGATGTAATTTCTCCATTTTCATTCTCTCCTTCATCAGTAACAGGTTCGCCCGTATCAATTTCACCTTCTCTATCGGTAACAGGTTTATCTATACCACTTCCTTTTTTACATTCTTCAGCTATTTTTTATACCACTTAGTCTCTGCTGATGATTGCTCTACATTTTAATTTCCGTCGCTGTTCACAACATTACACTCTGGAACTATATACCTAATATCGCATGCTGATTTCTCTCTTTATCTTCTGCAAATTAATTAAATGAAGGGCATTAAGTATCCACACTACTAAGAAAAGTGTGGTACAAAATATAAACATTGCAATGAGTGGCAGCAGTAAAGAACCTTCTATTGCTACTCCACCTTTTCTAAAAATACTTGCTGGCTGATGAAGAGTAGACCATAAATTCACAGAAAATTTTACTATGGGAATATTTATAGCACTAAAAATGGCAAATACTGCTGATGATTTCTCTGCTCTTGCTTGATTATCAAAAGCGCTCCACAATGAAAGATAACCAACATACAGAAAAAACAAAATCAGCATTGAAGTAAGCCTTGCATCCCATACCCACCAAGTACCCCATGTTCCTTTTCCCCAGACGCTACCTGTGATTAAGCATATTGCCGAAAAGACTGTCCCTGCAGGAGCAGCGGCATGTGCTAAGACACTAGCAACACTATTGTTCCATACCAACGAAATGAAACTGAGTGATGCAATGAGTCCGTATATTCCAAGAGCAAGCCATGCAGAAGGCACATGAAGATACATAATTCGTACAATTTCTCCTTGTTTATAATCTCCTGGGGAGAAGAATAATGCCAAGAACATTCCAATTAAAAAACATGCGAAACAAATAACCCCAAGCCAAGGTAGAGCTTTTTTAGCAAAAGAAGTGAAATTTGTAGGCTTTAATAAAAACATTCGTTTTGAGAATAATTGTGTTAAGAATTTATCAATTAGTTTGAGTTTTATCAACAAGATAGTTTTTCTATATTTACGTAGTATAATAAATTAGCACAATTTCAGTAGCAGATTGCTTGCTATTATTTTTAGTATAACGTTGATGACCCTTAAAAAGCTTAACCTACACTTAGTGTCAGATTCAAGTGGTGAAACTGTTATATCAGTTGCAAAATCAGCTCTGAAACACTTTCGTTCTGTAGAAACGATCGAATATGTTTGGTCTTTCGTAAAAGGAGAAGAGCAGATTGACAAAATTTTAGAGGAAATTAATAGAAAAAGTGATGAGCATAATTTTGTTATATGCACTATTACTAATGATGAGCTAAGAAAATATCTAAAAAATAATTGTATAAAGCTAAAAATTCCCTACAGAGCGATATTATCACACATTATTAGGGAAATCTCATCCTATCTTGAAATTGAAAAAGACGAAAAACTTGACTTACATGCTGAGATAAATAACGAATATTTTCAGCGCATTGAGGCAATAAACTATACCATTAATCATGATGATGGACAAAATATTCAAGATATTGATAAAGCCGATATAATTTTGGTTGGAGTTTCACGCACATCAAAATCTCCCACCAGTATGTATTTAGCTTACCGAGGCTATAAAGTTGCAAATGTTCCTTTTGTTAGCGAGATACCCTTTTACGTCGACTTAGCAAAATTAAAAAATAAACTGACTATAGGAGTAACAATAGACGTAAGAAGGCTAATAGAAATACGCAAAAATAGACTGACTTCAATTAATAATGAAGGTAATAATATATATGCTGACCCTAGAAAAGTAGAAAAGGAAATTAAAGAAGCAGAGGAGTTCTTTAAGCAAAATAACTGGCCAATTATTGATGTCACGCAAAGGTCAATCGAAGAAGTATCAGCAACAATTATACAGTATTTTAATAAAATGTGAAAAATTTATCAATTGACTAACTCTCTGTCAGTGATCATAATGTAAGGTAATTCTATTCTTACTGTAGATATGAAAGTTAAAGGGTCACTAAAATCTCATCGTAACAGAGATAAAAATTGTAAAGTTGTGAAAAGGGGTGGTAAGGTTTATATTATAAATAAGGTAAAGCCAAGATGTAAAGCGCGTCAAGGTTCTTAGCTTTTTGTTTTCCTTTTTATGTCATATGTTTTTCATATGGAAGCATGGTTAGAAAGAAACAAAAATTGTTGCATAGCACTGCCCATTTCTTCTCTTACATTATATTTTGGTATTAACATGATTACAGGCAGACGTGGCTTGTTAACATTAATTAACTTAAAAAAAAGAAATTAATTACGTGCGTCAACAAGTCCATGAATTTTAGTTCCACCCTAAGCCCTCTTGAGAATTTTTTCTATATATAGGCTGAGCATGAATGACATCTGATCATCAATTATGCAAATCTTGTTGTGCATACTTAAGTCATTTTGCCAAAATTCCCTTTTTGCATCACCTTTTAAACCTCTTGTGTATACTTCTGTAATTGTGGTAAATTTTTGATCATTGGCAGCCACTTCTCCACACTGCTTCCATACATATTCTCAACTTCTTCTCGCTTTTACTGTGTATTCCTTTTGTGCTCTTTAAAACGGTACCTTCTATATATATATTTATTGTCATTAGGCTAATTTACCGCTTTTTTTCCATTTTTATACTTCCTGCCCTTGATTAATTTGACCTGCTAACATTTTGTTTACAGGGCCTGCTATTAACTCTGCACAATTTATTCTTATGGTAAAAACTTCTTCTTCACTCTTATTTTTCCTTAACTTGACGCATATGGTTTGTTAAATACTCCCGTCTGTCAAGGAATTTCTACTCATGAAGGTTATGGCTTGGAAGATTACTGAAATTTTGAAAAATGTAGTCTACTTCTATATTCAAATATATCAAGCAGTAATTCAAAATTAGCTATTGTACCTTTTGCACTATTATATGCAAGGTTGAGCAATTCTCTGTCCTCATATAAATCAGCAAATTTAAACTCCATGCACCCTGATTGTTTTGTGCCTAGAATATCTCCGCTACCCCTCAGCATCATATCCTTTTCAGCAATATAAAATCCATCTTGTGACTCACACATAATCTTTAACTTTGAATACGAACTTTTACTGAGATTGTCATATAACAGTACACAAAAAGACGGTTTATTTCCTCGTCCTACTCTACCTCTTAACTGATGTAATTGCGATAACCCGAACTGCTCTGCATTCTCTATAATCATAATAGTTGCATCTGGTACATCTATGCCAACTTCTATCACAGTAGTTGCAACAAGCAGAGAAAATTCATTCCTCTTGAAGGAAAACATCACTTGATCTTTCTGCTCTTGAGTTAGTTTTCCGTGTATTATTCCAACTCTATCAAAAAATGTCTTTTGTAGTTCCTGAAAGCGCATTTCTGCTGCGGCAATATTGAGTTCTTCGTTTTCTTCTATATATGGACAAATCCAATATGCTTTTTCGCCTCTATTTATAGCATCTTTCAGTCTTTGAATAATATCTGATACTTTTTTAACGTTCATAATAACGGTTTTTATTGGCAATCTAGATTTTGGTTTTTCCCTTAAAATAGAACATTCAACATCACCATACATAGCTTGCTGCAAGGTTCTTGGAATGGGAGTTGCAGTAACAAAAAGTATATCGGTATTTTCTCCTTTTCCTACCAACCGATTCCTCTGTATCACTCCAAATCGCTGTTGTTCGTCTATGAATGCGAGTCCTAAATTTTTAAATGTAACGTTGGCTTGAAATAATGCATGAGTACCAATTACTATATTTAAAATACCACTTGCAAGTTCGTTCATAATAATCTTTCTTTCCTTGCGCGCAGTTTTACCGGTAAGCAAAGCAACTTTTATATCAGTACAAGATAGAGCTTCTTCGATCCAATTATAATGTTGCTCAGCCAAGATAGTAGTTGGTGCCATTAGAGCTACTTGCATGTTATTTTCTACCACATTCAGCATCGCAAAGAGTGCAACTACAGTTTTGCCACTCCCAACGTCACCTTGCAGCAGACTTACCATGCGGTATCTGGATTTTTGTCTTTCTGAGATTTCATCTATCGCTCGAATTTGATCATTTGTTAATTGGAACGGTAATTCATTTAAGACCTGCTCTTTGTATTTACTCAATATTATAAATTCTTTTCCCTCTTTTTTTACATGATTTTCCCTTGCAAGCTTTAGTGCCAACTGGTACGCAAATAGCTCATCATAAGCAAGTCTTTCTCTGCAAACTTCTGCTTCTGCGAGTGAGCTCGGTCTGTGCAATCTTATGATGCTTTCTTTCCAATTCAGCCATTTCTTTTGCTTGATTAATGTTTCATCTATCCACTCTGGCAAATCAGGCAAATCTTTTAGATTAGAACTTATTATGTTTCTAATGCTCTTGTTAGTAATACCGCGACATAATTGGTAAACTGGCTCTATGCAGGCTATTTCTTTAAATTGATTGATATCAGATAACATATAATCTGGGTGAGTAATTTGCCAATGTTCGGCAAACTTTTCAAGTTTACCACTGATTACTATATCTGTTCCAACTGGAAATAATTTATACAAATATTTAACTGAGTAATTAAAAAAAACTATAAATAAATACTGACTTTCACTTTCAACGATTATTTTATATGGCCTACCTCTAACGGTGGGGCGCTGGTGCTCATACACTTTTGCCATAAAAGTTGTAAATTCTCCCACTTGAGCATCAGGTAGTGATTTACTTCTATCCACATAGCTGAGCGGCCTATAAAACAGCAAGTCCATTACTCTGTCTCCACCGCAAAGTTTAGGCAATATTGCGGAATGAAACCTTGGTATATTCTCAATTTTACTATTTAGAAAAGTCAGCACACTTGACTGCTCATCAACATTCATACTGTGTAAAACCGTTTATTCATAATAGAGCCTTACTAAAATCCTGTCACCCTATTATGACTGTCTATGTTAAGTATATTATTGACATATTAACTATTTTTATGTATTATTATACTATCAGCAATTCATATCAAAGTATTAACAATGAACAACTCTACACAGGAAAAAAATGAAAATCCAGTAGTTACACTCAAAGCTCAGGCAGAAAAGTTTGATTTTAGCAAATTAAGAGCTTCAAGAGATAATAAAGCAGCAAATTCTGGTGAAGCTATATATAAAGATTTTGACAGAATGGACTTTGTTATTAAAGACAGAAATATAGACAAAATCTTAATTAAAGCGCTGATAAACAGAAATAAGGAAGGATTTGATAAGATTTTGGAAGAATATTGTGAAGATCCGGAAATCCCTAGTGATAAAAAAACTGATCAATATAAAGAAGAGATTAAAAGATTTTACGATTTAGGCAAAGAACACACGCATCTATTACCGAAAGAAGGAGATAAAAACAAGAGTTATCGTGCATTTGCAAAAGAAGTTTTTAAGGAAATATTTGAATATGCCAACGCTCAGGTTCCAAGTGACTCTATCTTAGAGGAATTGGTTACCAATTGTAATCAGGCAGGGTATGAAGCTGGTGTATTTATAGAATCTCAATTTGCACTTAGCCAACATTCATTGAAAATACTCTCACCTAAAAAAGTTATAAATATCTATTATGTTGACCAAAATAATGTGAGTGTTAGATCTGATATGACATTACCAATACTCTCCCAAGAGAGTGATGTTCAATTAGGTGACAAGGTATGTGATCTATCCAGCTCACTGGAATTTACACTTGAATCTCAAGATGGGAAAGATGATGTGATATATAAAGATGGCAAATTGTCACTTACTGTGCCCCGAAAATTGAGAGACTACAAAATTGATGGCAGAAGTTTATTTGATACCATTAAAGAATATTTCTACAAATTCTGCGAGAAGTTAGGATTCAAGTTTGAAGTAGAAATAGAACACAATTTTGAAGAAGAAGATTCTTTATATGAAGGTGAGGAGTATAACTTTGAGGGAGCACGTCTTGTGTTTCAAGAACAACCTCAAAACTATATAGAAGATCCAGATGTGGATCCTCTTAATAAAAAACGTGAAACTTCACCTTGATAATAATTAAAATATCTCAAAGCTTATTTGCATAGTCAGTTGTACTAGACGCAACTTAATCTGACAGAAAAACTAATATCAATCTCTATGTTTGATGCTACTAATATTTTTCTAAAAAGCAATATGCTTGCTATCAAGAAAAGTCTGCATAGCAATATTTACCTAAATGAGGCCTTGTCTCAATTCCTAAATATAGCTGTGATTTTCTGGTTTATCATAGCCCATATCAGTCAAAATGCGCGATAATAGCACCATCAAAGAAAGATATATTAAAAAGATTAGCGGCAGTAATTGCAGTTTTCTCTGTTTGCCATAGCAACTCTTGAGTAGGTATCAATAATAATGATAATCTATATATCTGCTATAAAACCTCGAGATCCGTAGAATAGGGCTGACTAAGGTTCTCATACATTCCTGTATGCTGAGAACATAAAAGCTCTTTTGATTCTATTCCTAAATCCTCAAGTATTTGCTCCTGTTCAGCTATAAGTTCTAATAGCCCTGTTCCACTTTCACTTACTTCACTTCGTTCAAGACACATAAGTTCTGTTAACTCTGCTATGTCTTCTCTAGAAAGCTGATTTTTTTCAGAAAAAGTTGTTTCACTCATATGGTCCTCTTTTTGATATAAAGAGTATCTTATACAAGAGAATAACTAAAATAATCTAAACTCTTGTGTCATATTTGTAGCTTGGTGTAGTTATATGGTACATTTCAGATAAGAGTACTGATTATCTAATTGTAGGAGAAGACCTAGTCAAAATATAAAAAAGCAGTGGAATTGGGGGTGGTAAATTCAGAAGTGTCTGAATAACTGTGTGAACTAAGTTCGGAGGAGAATAGTATCAAGAAAGGAGAAAATTATATGGTCTTACCTTTATTGATGTATTAATTGAGAAGAGTTCTTAAAAGTTAATGTTTTGTTAGTTGTTTCATACTAAAATAGGCATATATAAATAATTAGGAGAATGTTATGCGGTCTAATTCCAATTCACTTAATAAATACGGATATGTATCTGATGCAAATGGATTGTCTCACCAACAAATGGGAATGTATGATGATTTAGGAAGATATGAAGTTGCTGATGAAGATATGATGTACCAAAAAAACTATGGTATTATTGGTGATAGTTTAAAAAAAGTAACAAATCTGACTGGAGATACAGCAAAGAGTATAGCAGATTACCTTATTAAACCTGTTAGTGATCAGGTTGCAAAGCAAATCGTTGTTCCATTAGGAACAGAGATTATAAGTAAAATTGTCGTACCTATTACAAAGAAAGTTGCAGAACAAAATCAAGACATGATAAAAGAGCTAACAGATAAACTCATGGTTCGCGTGGAAGATTTTGCTCGGTTACAAATAGAAAAATTAAAAGAAGACGTAAAGCAAGAGATAACATCAATACCAGGTAAAGTTTTAGAGAAGATAAAACCTTCTTCATGGCTTCCATGGAAAGCAGAAAGTTTGGATGAAGCTTATTCTGACACTTATGTACCAAATGATATAGATGAATTTGCATGGTAGAGCTTCAAGGTTTAGCAAAATGTTTTTTGGTTTATATTCGCTTGAGGTTAACATCATTGGCCTTAAGCTTTTTTTAATGCTAAATGATCTTACTGTATATCTACAAATTCTTCCTGTGATTTTCAACTCTAGAGGTTATGCTTAAATTATAATATCTACCAAAAAAATAGTCATTTTGCTTGGATATTTGATATAATTTAGATCTATTAAAGCAAAAGCATGAATGAAGTAATAACATTTGGTTGTCGTCTAAATTTCTACGAGAGTGAGTTAATCAAAGAAGCATTAAAAAAAGCAAAGAGAGAAAATGTTGTTGTAGTGCATAGCTGTGCAGTGACAAACGAAGCAGAACGCCAAGTGAAGCAAAAAATACGTAAGATCTATAAAAACGACCCAAGTAAAGAAATTATCGTAGTTGGCTGTGCCGTTCAATTAGATCCTAAATCATATAGTGATATTCCTGGTGTAAGTAAAGTGCTAGGTAATCAAGACAAGCTAAGAGCTGAAAATTATCTACTAAATAATGATGAAATCTTAGTCAGTGATAACCAAGTAAAACCTATTCTCATTAATGGATTTGAAGATAAATCAAGGGCATTTATTGAAATTCAAAATGGTTGTAATCATAGTTGTACATTTTGCTCAATTACTGAGGCAAGAGGAAATAATCGATCTGTGCCAGTAAACAATATTATAGAGCAAATTAAGATTTTTATAGAAAATGGGTATCAAGAAGTGGTGTTTACAGGTGTTGATATTACTGATTTTGGTACAGATTTGTTTGGTAAGCAATCACTCAGTTCAATGATTAGAAGAGTTTTAAAGGATATACCACAGTTAAAGAGACTAAGACTTTCCTCTATTGATGTTGCTGAAGTTGATGATGAACTAATGGATTTAATAGCTAATGAGTCAAGACTTATGCCTCACTTACACTTGAGTCTACAGTCTGGTAATAATTTAATACTAAAGAGAATGAAACGTCGTCACAATAGAGAACAAGTGATAGAATTTTATCATAAAATGAAGAGCTTAAGACCTAATATAGCATTTGGCGCTGATATTATTGCTGGATTTCCAACAGAAACTGATGAAATGTTTCAGGATACAGTTGATTTACTGAAAAAAATAAATGTAGTTTATCTACATGCTTTTCCATATTCAGAGCGGAAAAACACACCTGCTGCACGGATGCCACAAATACCAGAGAATGTACGTAAAGAACGAGTAAAGCATCTAAGAGAAATAAATAAAGAAATGATGAGCAGTTTTTATCAATCTTTGCTCGGCACTGAGCAAAGCGTTTTGGTTGAGCAGAATAATATTGGTAGAACAGAAAATTTTGCATTAATAAAACTTACATCAAGAGTTCAAGCTAAAAGTATTGTGAAAGCTCATGTTAAAGGAATAGAAAATAATTGTTTAATTGGAAATATTATTTCTTAATTTTTGTACATTAAAGGAATATATGATATAGTAGTTATACTATAAGTGATAATTCATTTATGATAATTAGAATATCTATTGCTTTATTTTTCATCTTCATTCCGTGTGTCTATTTTTTTATTACTTATATCAATAACAATACACACATTGAGCAAGTACAACCGTTAAAATTAGAAACAGATAATAATGAAAGTGTAATACGTTCTGAAGAGGTTGCTGAAAGAGAAATACCAATAAAATATCAAGAACTTAAAAGTAGTTCACCTTCTATTTTCCAAGCAGCTGGTCAGAAAAATATGTTGCCACGTATTACAGATCAAGCTGAACCTACAAAGGCAAAATCAAAAAAACTTGATTTCTATGTTAGTGCTAACGGTGGTAAGATATATTCTGATAACTCAGAAGTATTTGTGGAGGGTATACGTGAAATAGGAAAAAGAATTCTTGCTTTAGCTGAGGGCCGTTATGGTAGTTTTCTTTTAGACCTATTCTTAGGAGATGAAATTAAAAACATAAAAAAATTTAACGGTAAAATTGATTTTCAGTGGCTTAGCAGCATATCTGTAGGTTACTATGCTGGAGAAAATGGCCGAGTTGATTTTGAGACCATGTATTCTAAAGTCAATATTGAAGATAGTAACTCTCCTCCGGTATTTGATAAATCAGCAAGTGTATCTGCATTCTTATTAAATTTTTACTATAACCCTAATGTTCAAAATACTCAATTTGCTCCGTATATTGGTCTTGGTATAGGATCAACAGTTTTTAGATTAAAAAGGATTGATAAATCATCTAAAAATTTAGTGCCACTGAATGTTCCTTGGCTTGTTTATCAAATAAAGCTTGGTGTTGATTACTCAGTAATTCCAGAAGTTAAAACCTTTCTCGGCTATCGTTACTTTAATATTCCAACACCTATTGCAGACGATATATCCACTCATAATATTGAAGTTGGTTTGATGTTTAATTTTTAGTAATAATATCTTTTCAATTCTAATATCCTGATTTCCATTCAGAAATTTGATAAATCTATCCATATCTTTAATCTTATGGCCATATCCTTTGTGATAGCCTGAAGATGGTTTCTGTTTCTTTTTTCCTTTTCCTCCACAAATATGTTGGTTTTATGCTCACTAAATTGGTGAGCATGTTACAACGTTTTTGACGACGAAAAGACTGGATAGCTACTTTCATGACAACCATTTAGTTGTCTTTTCTCGTCTATCTTATTTTGTCACTCTGCTGAACAGATACTAAAGTACTAGCTTTTGTGGGTTGATGCACAATTCTATCAGAAGTTTTGTGACTATAATTGCAGAAAACATCGAGCACAGGATTCCTATCGATAAAGTGACAGAAAACCCTCTAATTGCTCCGCTACCAATAATGAACATTATTCCTGCAGCAATCAGTGTAGTGAGGTTTGAGTCAAGAATTGTTTTTATTGCGTTTTTAAATCCTTCTTCAATGGCACGAGCTGTTCTTTTTCCTGCTCTTATTTCTTCGCGGATGCGTTCAAATATTAAAACATTTGCATCCACTGACATGCCAACAGTTAGCGCAATTCCAGCAATTCCAGGGAGAGTAAGAGTTGCTTCAAGTAAGGTAAGAATGAGTAGTATAGAGATTACATTAAAAACGAGTGCAACAGACGCTAATAAGCCTAATTTCCCGTAAGTAATGATTATAGATAAACCAACGGCTATGATAGAGATTATTGCTGCAATTTCTCCTGCTTTTATTGACTCTTCTCCAAGGCTTGGACCAATGTTTTTTTCTTCAATTATTTTAAGTGGTGCAGGTAGTGCACCTGATTTTAAAAGTATTGCAAGTTCACTCGCTTGTTTTTCAGTGAAATTACCGCTAATTTCTCCCTCTCCATTTAGAATAGGTTCACGTATTGTTGGTACAGTTAAGACTGTGTTATCTAAAACAATTGCAAAAGGCTTTCCTACATTTTCTTTAGTAATTTTTGCAAATTTTTTACTTGCTATGCTGTCGAATTTGAAATGTACTGTTGGTTTACCTAAATTGCCAAATCTAACTGATGCGTTAACTAATGAATCACCGCCTATTTCAGTTTTGCGGAATATCGGGTAGGAATTACCCAAAGAATCCTTGAGCATAATCGTAGTGTCATGATCGATATCTTGCATTTTAGCTACATTGGTGTTTGCCAAATGGAAGGCCAGCTTGGCTGTTTTGCCAAGCAGAGATTTTATCTGCTGAGTGTCTTCTACTCCAGGAACTTGGACTAATATCTTATTTTGTCCTTGTTTTTGCACACTTACTTCCTTAGTACCAAGCTTATCTAAGCGTCTTTGAACATTAACTATTGACTCTGAAACTACTTCATTGATTAATGAATTCTTATAATGCGGTTTATATGAAATGAAAATTGCAGTATTTTTTCTACTCAATTCTAAATTTGGGTTTATTTTATGTATTAACGTTGAAACTTTTTTGTAATCATCAATATTATTTAAAGTTACAACCACTTGTTTATCGTTTTTTGCGCTAAATTCAATCTTTTGTGTTAACAGACCTTCTTTTATTTCATCGGTTAGCATGCTTAGTTTCTCTTTGAAGTAAAAATCTAAGTCTACATTTAGAAGCAGAGATGATCCACCTTTCAGGTCAAGCCCTAAATTTATTCTCTTTTTTGAGGTAAAGAACTTATTATCAATAAAATTTGGCAGTATTATATATAAGGACAGCAAAAAAATTAGTAACACTGAAAGAGATTTAACTATTATCTTGTTTGGCATAAATTTAAACTATATTAGTGCATTGTAGACCGAATAGTTGCTAATCACAAGCACCTAAAAGATTAGGACCGCCTAAAGCCCTGATCTATAATTGATGGTCTGCGTTTGTTTTTCTAAAATATCATTATAAATCCATGAATGAGGTTCAGAGGTAGCTTTAAGATTCTCTATTTGTTTATTTTTTCTAATGCTATCAATCGGAAGGTAAATGCATAAACCAAGTATTGAGAAAGTAACTATGGTAGCTGGTATGTGAATAGCAAGAAATTCACTATAACTTGGATCTTTCCAACCGAGAGGACTAGATAGAGAAGGATGAGAGGAAAATCTGGGAATTGCTACTACTGCACTTAATGCTGTTAGAATAATAGCGACAGTGGCACCTACAAGAGGTAAAATATTCTTTTTATTAAATCTGCCATTAGAATCTTTTAAAATATCAAACATACATACTCGTCGATTACTAAATGTTCGTGATACTATGCACTAATTATAAAGTATTCAATAACTAAACTGGAGATAATAAAAAATGGACATAGAATATAGACATATAATATGAAGGATATATGCTAGTTAAAATAGGTACGAGAGGAAGCGACCTTGCGATCATCCAAGCTTTGGAAGCAAAACAAAGATTATTAGAGTCTTTTCCTAATCTATCCGTTGAGATCATTAAAATCAAAACTTCTGGTGATAAATATGCTAATGTAACCCTTGCTGAAATAGGAGGTAAAGGACTGTTCCTCAGGGAGATTGAGGCTGAATTACTCAAAAATAATATAGATATGGCGGTTCATTCGCTAAAAGATGTACCTGCGTTTTTCTCGAAGGACTTAACAATTCCTTGTGTTTTAGAGAGGCTAAGTCCATGTGATGTATTTATTTCTCATAAATATAAGAGCCTAAAAACTTTGCCACAGCAGGCTACAATTGCAACTTCTTCAATAAGAAGAAAAGTTCAGCTGTTAAATCTCAGGCCAGACTTAAATGTAGTGCCACTGCGTGGAAATGTGACAACTAGACTGCAAAATCAGAATTTTGATGGAATGATTTTAGCTGAAGCAGGGCTGATAAGATTAAAAAAATATCACTTAATTACAGAGGTATTGCCACCAAAAGTCATGTTAAGCGCAGTAGGGCAGGGGGCAATTTGCATTCAATGCCGAAAGAATGATATAAAAGTTATCGATCTTTTAGAGAAAATTAATAATAATATGTCTTTTATAAGGGCAAAATCAGAGCGCAGTTTCATGAAGACAGTAAATGGTTCATGCTTTACACCGCTTGCAGCTTTAGCAGAATATGTGAGTGAAAACATGCTACATCTTTATTGTATGTTAGCGGGCGAGAGAGTTATATACTTTACTGAACGCACTTCGTTTGTAGAAGATGCAGAAAAAATGGGTATGGATGCAGGATTAGAGTTAAAATCAAAATGCTTATAAGCTTACCTAAAGTATGTGGAATCTACCGTTATAATGTTTCAATGTCTAAAATGACTTGGTTAAATGTTGGTGGCCAAGCTGATGTACTATTTAAGCCACGTGACATTGAAGATCTAATGTGCTTGATAAAAGATGCGGAGTTACCAATTAGCGTTATCGGTGCAACATCCAACATAATAGTGCAAGATAGTGGCATTCGAGGAATAACGGTGAAATTAGGTAAGGAATTTGCATATATAAAATGTAAAGATAATAACTCCATTGTTGCAGGTGGTGCTGCATTGCTTAGTAACCTTGCATACTTTGCCGGAGAACAGCAAATTAGTGGGCTTGAGTTTCTTGCTGGAATTCCAGGAACAGTTGGCGGTGGGATAGAGATGAATGCAGGTGCATATGGTAGTGATATTGCGAGTGTTGTAAAGTTTATAAGGGCAGTGAATCTAGAAGATGGGAATTTATATGAATTTTCCAGTGAAGAAATGGGATATTTTTATCGTGGACATAGTCTAAAAGGCAGGTGGATTTTTATTGAAGCTGAATTTAAAGGAGTAAGTTCAGAGTATGAGCTTATATTGCAAAGATTGAAAGAAGTTATTGATAAAAAAAATAAAAGTCAACCAGTAAGAGGAAAAACTGCTGGTTGTATATTCAAAAATCCAATAGGCTGCAAGGCATGGAAACTGATTGATGAGTCTGGCTGCCGAGGATTAAGTAACGGTAGAGCTAAAATTTCTAAGAAACATTGTAATTTTCTGCTCAATTACAATAATGCAACTGCACTTGACTTAGAAAACCTTGGCAACAGAGTACAAGATGCAGTAAAAGATAAATTTAACATTGAACTTGAGTGGGAGATAAGGGTTTTAGGTAGCTAAATTTATAGTTGTATCTCTTGGCTGTTCAACGCTATCTATTTGTAAAGTGTCCTTATTGTTATCATTTGATGCAGTATGGTTGTTATTCTTTTCCTGCGAAAAAAAGGTTCCTTTTACTTTTTCAACTATAGGTGGTAGATATATCATTGCAAGCACTGTTAGGATTGGTACAGCAAGTCCTATTATTGCACCAAGGTTAGCTGCTGAGTTTATATCTAGCGTTATACCAGGAACAGCATTTATAGCTGCACTTAGACCAATTCCGATTACTACCTGAGGAAAAAATAGCTGACTAAACAATACAATAGAATCTCGCTTTGGATTTGATGATTGACCACCGAGCATAAAAGCCACCAATATAAAGGATGCAGAAGCCAATATTGCAGAGACAACAGTAGTAATGCTGCCTATAATGAGAGGAGATAAAGGTACACTCAGCGCATAACATGCAAGACCTACTGTATAACCTGTAAGTCCCCCTATTCCAGCTATTATAGATAATGCAGCATCTATTGGATATGGCATATTTTTAAAACTTAATCAATAATAAAATGTTACTCATTTTTCCTTCATCTGTAAAGTTATCTTAACCTAATTCCAAAAATTGTTGTATAGTATCAATTTGAAGTTTTGTTTTTAATGCATAAGTTCACAATACTCTTTTCTATACTGTTTGCGGTAATTGCTTACTATTTAAACAATGAAGTAATATTTGAAGTAGCAAAGCTATTTAGCGATATATTCATCAGTTTATTGAAGTTAATTAGCTTACCTTTAGTTTTTCTATCTATCGTGTCCACAATTTCAGGGCTTAAAGACTCAATTGAAATTAAAGTATTACTTAAGAAGACGCTGTTTTATACGCTGCTTACAACCATTATAGCTGCATTTGTTGCGCTATCTTTCTATTTATTTATAGATCCAGTAAGAAAAAATTTCATAAGTAACACAATAGAAAGTGTGAGTGACAGCAACCACAATTACTTTTCATACTTAAAATCACTCATTCCATCAAATTTTGTGCAAGTTTTTCTTGAAAATAACGTTATTGGCAGCATATTGATTGCTTTTTTGATGGGTGGAGCTATTATTTCGCTCTCAAAAGAAAAACAAGATATATTACACCAAATATTTTCTGCACTATTTGATACACTTCTTAGAATTGCTCAAGGGTTATTAAAGTTTATTCCTCTTGCTGTATGGTCTTTTATCACATGTTTTTTATACGAGTTAAAAGGTGGCAGCGAATTCCATAGTCTTTTTTGGTATTTTGCTTGCATAATGTCTGCAAATTTCGTGCAAGCCTTTGTGGTTTTACCACTGCTCATGTGGTATAAAGGCATATCGCCAATTCAGACAATGAAGGGAGTTATGCCAGCACTTACACTTGCATTTTTTTCTAAATCATCCAGTGCGACGCTACCTACAACTATAGACTGTGTGCAAAATAAGCTAAAGGTGCCAAAGAAATTGTCATCTTTTATTCTACCAATATGTACAACTATCAATATGAATGCATGTGCTGCATTTATTTTAATCACAGTGATGTTTGTTGCAGAGATGAATGGGCACACATTTTCCTTAAGTGAAATGTTCATATGGATTTTTTTAGCTACAGGAGCTGCAATTGGTAACGCTGGAGTGCCGATGGGGTGCTATTTTATGGCAACTAGTTATTTGGTATCAATGAATGTTCCTTTGTACATTATGGGATTGATTTTGCCTATTTATACAATCATTGATATGTTTGAAACTGCAATAAATGTGTGGTCTGATATCTGTATAACGCAGATAATTAATAAAGAATTTCAAACTCAAGAATGATATTAGATAATACAATAATAAAAGAATTTGAAGAGGCTGGTGCGATTTTGCACGGACATTTTGTACTCTCGTCAGGGCTGCACAGCAACACTTACATACAATGCGCTAAAATTTTTGAAAATCCAAGCAGAGCAATGAACGTTTGTGAGCTATTGGCGAATAAAATAAGAAAAGAGCTTATTGAACCCATAGATTTAATACTATCTCCTGCGATTGGTGGAATAATCGTGGGTTATGAGATTGGTAGACAGCTTGGAATCCGAACAATATTTTGCGAACGTGTTAATGGTAAATTTGAATTACGCCGTGGATTTGAGATTAAACAAGGTGAGAAAATCTTACTAATTGAAGATGTGATTACCACAGGTAAATCTTCACTTGAAGCAGTAAAATGTGGAGAAGAGAAGGGAGGTAAAGTTGTTGCTGAAGCTTCTTTGATAAAGAGAAATAGTGAAACAAAACTGCCCTTTCCTGTAATATCTTTGATTGAACTAAATATCAAAAACTATAGCGAGGAAGAACTGCCAAGTGAATTAAAACAATTACCTATAATGAAACCTGGGAGTAGAGGATATTTAACAAAGTAATTCTATATATGGCTAAAGTGATTCAGTAACTTTTACGTGTTATATGTTGATCTTCTTGCATCAAAGTTAGATATTACAGTTTATTTTCCTGTATTCGTTCAACAGAATGGCAAAATAAGATAGACAAATAAAGATATAAAGTAAAAACAATAATAGGTGTCATTCCGGTTCGTGACACTTGCTTTATGTAGTTTCATTGAAAACGTTTTTTTTATTATAATACCTCCTATGATTAGTTTGCTTGTGAGCACCAGTGTCTGGGCACTGGAATGAAAAGAAAAGGCTACTTGAATGACAGGAAAGGAACTACTAAAACAAATAGGTATCATTCCAGCGCGTGACGCTGGAATGGCTTTGTTGCATAGCTCTTCGGATAGTAGGTAACATACAATAAATTCATGAAGCTATCTCAAATTTAGCCATGCCGATTTCAGTAAATTTGTTAAGTAAATAACACTTGAGTAGCAGTTCTCTCTCACGATTAACCTCAGATTTGTTCCTAAAACTAAACCCAAATGTTTGCTTCAGTCGCGAGAAAAAACTTTCTATATAAGATCTCTTCCCATAATTTATCTCTTTTTTCCATTTCTTTATATCATCTTCATCATATGACTTTATGAGCTTGATTGCAGAATTTCTCTCAGCCATATAGTCTAACTTTGGATGCTCTACTGCATTATTTTTCGGAGGGATTTTCGTTTTTATGCCATATTGATTACACAGCTTATAGAGCTTTTTTCTATCATATGCACTATCTGCATATAGTGCTTTTATAGCATATTTAACATCAAATTTTTCCAGCAAATCGCAAGTGGTCGGAATAAACTCCACTACTGTATTTTGCAGCTATAACTTTTTTGCTACCTATCTCCAGCATTACATGTAGCTTTCTTGTTTGCTCATAGCGGCGATACTTTCTGTCTGTACCATTTGCTTTACTATGGTCCGGAATATTATTGTAGATGCTGATAACTGTACTATCTATGGCAATTTCAATATCCTTCATATCGTTTTTGTTAACTCTGCAGTCATTAATCTTAATATTGAGTTTTTTTTGATGCTTGTGAATAGCTGATAACTTGCAAAATTTTTCCTATTTGCTCCAGATATCCTTTTATAAACCCCACAGTTTGTCTCAAGCCAATTCTAAATATATAAGTTATTATATGAACCAAAATCACAACTTTATCGCTGTAAATATTGTTCCCACCTGCTACTTTTGGTCTATTTTCGTGCCAATTTTCAATGGCGTAGTTGATATAATGAAAAATATTTCCCCTTTCTTGAAGAAATTTGTTATATTTACCTTGGTTACTGACTCTCATTTTTTGTGACATATTTATCCTTAATCAGTTAAATCGTCATTTTATAATGAATTTTGTCAGTAATCGCTAGTTTTTTTCCTGCTATGCAACAAAGCCCACTGGAATCCAGAAAGGAACAATGGATCTCAGTGTCTGAGCACTGGGATGACAAGGTAGTAAGCACTGGGATGAAACCTTTTTGCTTCAATATTTTGCACAGTAGCCATGAAACTTAACAGATACTTTTCTCTTCATTTATCCTAAGGTTTTTATGGGTTAAAAAACCCATAAAAACCTTATATAAAACCCCTGTTGTGATTAAAAATACACTAAATCTTGGTTTTCACATGTTTCATCTTGTGCAGCAAAAGACAATAATTTTGCGCTCTCAAGGAAATTTTTTGCACTAGCTTCTAAGAGATTAGATTTTACTTCTGTAAGTTCACATTTAATCTGATCTATTTTCCCATTCAAATTTTTATGTGCATCTTCGACTAATTTATTCATTTCATCTTCTAAAAGTGTACTTACTTCTTTACTTTGTGTAGTGACAAGATCATTTATTTTGCTTGTAATTTCAGGTTTTATAAGGCTTTCAATTTTTTCTTCAGTATATTTTTTTACTGCTTCTTCTACCTGAGTTTTTATTTCTGGCTTTAGCAAATCTGCAACTTCTGGTCCTACTTTTTTCACTGCTTTTTCAGCTGCATTTTTTGCTGCTTTTTCAGCATTTGCTTCTACTGACTTTACTGTCTTATCAATTGAAGTCGATATTTTTTTTTCTATTTGATTAGCTTTTTCGGTAGCTATTTTGTTAGCTTTCTCTTCAGCTAAAGTTAGCATTTTTCCTTCTATTTTTTTTACTTCATCTTGAGCTGCTTTTCTAGCTTCTAGTTTTAAGTCATCACCCATTTTAGATATTACTTGATTCGCAGCTTCTTTTGCTGCTTTGCTTATACCAAGAATTTTATCAAACATTCCTGCACGATACACTTGAGAGCCGAAGTTTGATTCGTCAGCCAAATTTTTGTAATTGTATTCTTTCATAATGTACTCCTTAATTTAAAAACTATACTAACATTAATATACAAGTACAAAAATTATATTAATATTAGTATTGCTTTTCAGGGCAGTAGTATAAATTTATAGTACCTTTTGAAAAAATTCATGACTTGACGACAAAGAGCATTATATTGGTATCATGACTGACTTGGAAAAGATGAGAGAAAAACTGCAAAATCAAATTAATTATCATAATATCTTATATTATCAAAAAAGTAAGCCAGAGATAAGTGATGCTGAATATGATGAACTGAAAAAAAAGTTAGCTGCAATAGAGCCAGAAGCTTATGCAACACAAGATAGTGTTGGTGCTCCGCCTGATGAGAGATTTTCTAAGGTGGAACATCAAGAACCTATGCTTTCTCTTGAGAATGCTTATGATGAACAAGGTGTAGAAAAATTTTTGTCTAAAATAAAGAGATTTTTAATTGCAGATGAAATAGAGATATTATGTGAGCCAAAAATTGATGGATTGTCATTTTCTGCAATTTATGAAGATGGGAAATTTGTTAAAGCTGCAACTCGAGGTGACGGTTTTGTAGGAGAGGATGTAACTCACAATGTTGCAACAATAAAAGGCTTTCCTAAGTTTTTACAAGATGTGCAAGGAAGACTAGAAGTAAGGGGTGAAATATATATCAGTAACAGCGACTTTTTAAAGTTAAATGAAAATAATGAATTCGCTAATCCTCGAAATGCAGCTGCTGGTTCTTTAAAGCAATTGAATGCGAACATTACAGCAAAAAGGCCTCTTAGATATTTTGCTTATTCTTTAATTGGTGGAATAGAGAAAAGTCAAAGTGAAGTACTAGATAGACTTGAGGAACTTGGCTTTTGTGTAAATGAGCATCGCTTCTTAACAAGTAGTTTGAATGGAATGCTAAAGTTCTATAACGAGATCTATGATTATCGTTATAACTTGGATTATGATATCGATGGGATAGTCTATAAAGTGAATGATTTGGTGCTACAAAGTCGTCTGGGAAGTACACACAAAGCGCCACGCTCAGCGCTTGCATATAAATTTTCTGCGGTTTATGCAAAGACAAAGTTAAATAAAATATTTATACAGGTGGGTAGAACGGGGGTTTTAACTCCAGTTGCAGATTTGGTACCAGTCAATATTGGCGGAGTACTAGTTAGCAGAGCAAGTCTACATAACCAAGATGAGATAAAACGTAAAGACATAAGAGAAGGAGATGTTGTAACAATTAAAAGAGCTGGAGATGTAATTCCTCAAATTGTCAAAGTAGATGAAGGTTCTCGTCATGCAAATATGCCTGAATTTGTGTTTCCTGACATATGTCCTGAATGTGGTAGTAAAGTGCAGATTGAAGGAGTTGCAGTAAGATGTCCTAAAGAATTTAATTGCAAGGCTCAAATAGTAGAAAAACTAAAACATTTTGTGTCAAAAGATGCATTTGACATTGTTGGCCTTGGTGAAAAACAAATAAAGTTTTTTTATGACCTGGAACTAATAAGACAAATTCCAGACATTTTTATTTTAGAGGAAAGATTAAAAGAGTTTTCCTTAAAAGAGCATCATGGTTGGGGCGAGAAGTCAATAGCTAATCTATTAAGTGCTATACAAAACAGAAGAGTAATCACTCTAGATAGGTTCATATTTTCTTTGGGTATCAGATTTATCGGCCAAGTTGCAGCAGAATTGCTCGCAAATTATTATGTATCTTATGATAACTGGTATAATTCGATGTCATCAAATGATGTTGAGTTGGTAGGTATAGATGGTATAGGAGAAAAAGTAGCTGAATCTTTAAAATCGTTTTTTTCTCAGGAACGTAACATTAAAATGTTAAATGATCTTACTGCATATCTGCAAATTCTTCCCGTGAGCTCCAACTCTAGCGATTCTTTTTTGAATAACAAAATTATAGTGTTTACTGGTAAGCTACGTGCTATGAGCAGAGGGGAGGCAAAAGTAAGAGCTAAAGTTTTAGGGGCAAAGATCAGTTCAAGCCTTTCTACTAAAACTGACTATTTAATTGCAGGAGAAGATCCAGGTTCAAAATATAAAAAAGCAATGGAATTGGGTGTGGAAATTTTAGATGAAGAACAGTGGAACAAATTGTGCTAAACACAACTTAATCTGACGGGAATGAATTAACTGATAGAAGAATTGAAAACTAATATCAGACTCTTATTTAATACAATTGAACACTCCCTGCTCTTTATAAACAGTTATGCAACAAAGCCAGTTAAATAGCTAAGCACCCCTCTAATATATGATTTCTCTTTAACTTTTTCTAAATATGGACTAGGTAATTCTTCCTTATCTACAAATTCGAAATCATCTTTCTCAAGAAACAACTCATGTATTATTTGTGCTAGTATCATAAAGTCTTTCTTTTTAGGGGACTGAACAAAGCCTGGATATTGCTCATCATGTGCAGTTTTTTCATAAACAGATTGAATGAAAGTAGATATTCTTTTTTCTAATTTTCTCAAATTTTCTACCAATTGCTTTTCCCCTGGTAAAGGTATTTGAAGCTTTTTTTGCTTTAATACCTCCTTTTCTGATATGTGACCAGAATCGTTAATAAACTTACGTGTTATTTGCTCTAACCTTTCCAAGTCTATTTCTGTATTATAATAAGAAAGAGCTGGATAATTTTCATCTTGGCACAGCTTATTATGATAATCAGAATCTTCAATAAACTTATTTACTATTTCTTTTAATTCTTGTAAATCATTTAGCTTTTGATTGAAATCAAGATATTTTTTCAACTCCATCCACCACTCATATTTAGCAGATTTTTCTTGTTTTTCTATTTTATTTTCTAGCTCTTCTACTACTTTGCTATCTGCAAATGCTTTTATATATATTTCTTGAATAACAGAACAGAAATTTTTTTTAGAGAACTGTCCTGTACATATATAATTAATGGTCTGAAGACGCTCATTTTTTATCGAGTATGTTAGTATATTAACTAAACTCTTTAAAAGAACTTGCTGCCCTTCCGGATTGTTTTTTATATTCTTTTCAACTAAGTTCAACATTTTTTTTATCAGTCGTTTATTATCAATTAATGAGACTATAGCCAAAATTGTTTCGATCTGCCCTACTTTTCTACTAATGATCTGATTAAGATTTTTTTCATTGAGCTTGGCAATATCATTGCTTACAAGTATAAAGGCATTTTTATATATTTCCCGAATAATTGAGAATTGTGAATTAGGGTACTCGCGCCTATTTCTAGTAGATTTTTGTGTAAAATGTTCGTATAGGTTTGTAACAATTGAAACATCTGGTTTATTTATAGCTTCCCTTAAAGAAAGAACTAACATTTTCTTTAAGTTAGCTTGTTTATCTATATCAATTAAAAGTCTAGGATCACTTTCTACAGCTAATATCTTTTTCCACCATAAAGTCATAACTTTTTTATTAAAATAATATAGCTTAATTGTTAACTATATCTATGAGAAAATCAAGAATTATGTATTTTTTTATATTTTATATAGGATTATTAATATTCACTTTAGTTTCAGAAACATACTGCAAATTAGAATCATAAAAATCTTTAATGTTCATTTTTCCAAAAACGCAAAAAAAGTACCTACCTTTATGAAAACAAGCCTATAAAAATATGGTTGTAAAAATGGAAGCCTAAAATCATTGCAACAAAGTTAGGCAAATTGGTTCATATGTAAATTTAGTGAAAGTAAACCAATATAGCTGATTTCATGGTATAGCAAAATCACTATATTGAAAAGTTTATATGGTACACCAATTGATTCTAAAAAAAATGTTTTCACACTAACTGGTTTTGGGTGCTGGAAGTGACCAAATTACTTAAGTTGTTTAATACTGAATGAGTATAAATTTATTTTCTTCTACTAATCGTACATGGCCCAGAGTGGACAAATGGGAAGATTATACTATTAAAGATCTATAATATTAGAGCTCTGCCTAAAAAGTAAATTCATTAACTTTTATTCCACAACTTTGCAGTATTACTTATTTAATGATGAGATAAGAATTACGTATTAATAAATAATAAAGGTTAATCTAGTAATAAATATATTGACGTATTAATAATATTATTATATTCTTAATATAATTAAATAGTTAATAAAAGTTATGAGTATTGTATTTTATTGTGAAGAGTTTAATGACTGTGATTTAGACAATGGTAAAACTCCTTTAAGGAAAAAGTTCAATGAAATAATTAAAGATTTAGAGGAAAACAACAGTACAAGCCAAGGAAATATAAAGTTAATAAAAGGTGATGGGAATATTGAATATTTTCGAGCTAAATTAAGTGATAGTGACAGATTACTATTTACGAGGAGAAAACATAATGACAAAGATGCTTTTGTTATTTTAGAAGTAATTCTGAATCATGATTATCATAAGTCTAAATTTTTAACGAATAGAGAGAAAATAAGAAACATAAAAATAATAGGTGAAGAAGTTCCTGATACAGTAGAGATTGAAGATGCTCCACAAGTTAGTTATCTCGGTAAATTTATTACTTTTAGTGCAAAGCAGGAAGATATAGTTGAAAGGATTGAATTGCCTTTAGTTATCAATGGAGCTGCTGGTAGTGGAAAGACATCAGTGGCTTTGGAGAGCCTAAAAAGGATAAAAGAGAAGTTCGAGGAAGGAAAAGTTCTATATATTACCCAGTCTGAAAATCTTATAAAACAATCAAAAAAATTATTTGAATACGAATACTATGATGAAATTGCTGGTGAATTCAAGATTGGCATTCCAGAAAGAATTGAGTTCTTATCTCTTCATGAGTTTCTTGAAAAGAAAGCAGAAGATATAAAAGGAAAGAAGCCAATTGATAGAAATAAGTTTTTTTCATGGTTCGATGAAATATGCAAGAAAGATAAATTTAAGGAGTATAAAAAAGACGGAGATAAAATATTCGAAGAATTTACAGCTGTAATAGGGGGAAAAGGCTTATTAGGAGAGAACGGAAAAGACCTATATGAGAAATTAGGAAAGAGAGAATCTATGTTTCCTGAGAATGAAAGGAGTAATATTTATGATTTTTTTAAAGAGTACAGGAAGTTTATAGAAAAAGATTCAGAGTATTATGATCCTAATCTTGTTACTCATCAATGCATTACAGAAGGAATGTATGATGCGATTGTTGTAGATGAAGTTCAGGATTTAACTGAGAGCACATTAGATCTGGTGTTAAAGAGTTTAAAAGATGAGAATAAGAGTAACTTTTTACTATGTGGTGATGTTAATCAAGTAATACATCCAAGTTTTTTCTCTTTATCTAAGTTAAAATCTTTTCTTTGTCAAAATAGATATATAATGAGCCAAGGATCGGGAGTTTTTTATACCCTTGAGAGGAATTATCGTAATAGTGAGCAAGTTATTGAATTCGCCAATCGTATACTACATCTTAAGAATTATTGTTTTGCTTCAGAAGATAAAATAACAGTAGACAACGCTTTTTTCATGAAGAGTGAGACTAAGAAGAAAGGGAACGTTGGCTTTATTACTGATGATAAAAAAGAAGAAATAGCAAAACAAGTAAATGAATCTATAAATTGCGCTGTTTTAGTTCTGAATGATGAAAGTAAAAAAAGTGCACGTCAGTTATTTGATACTCCACTTGTGTTTAATATACATGAAGCCAAAGGCTTGGAATTTGAAAATGTGATTCTTTACAAGTTTACATCATGTAAAGCTTATAATGAAATATGGAAGATAGCATGTACGGATAAAAGTGACGGGGAGATAGATAATACTATTAATAGAATTCGTGATTCATACAATGAAAAGGAAGTTAACACTTCAAGAAATAAGGATAAGAAAGATAAGTCTTTGGAGAAATATAAATTTTATATGAACGCTCTGTATGTTGGAGTTACTCGTGCTGCTAGTAATGTCTACATTATAGATGATAAAAGTAATTTATTGAAAATAATAGAACCAGGGGAAGAAGATAATGTAAATATTGAGCAAGAAAAATCGAGTCCTGAGGAATGGAGAAAGAAGGCACTAGAGTTAATAGAGAAAGGAAACATAGAGCAAGCTGAACGTATAGCAACAAAATTGCAAAAGGAAGGAAAAAGAGAATATGCTGAAGAGGTTACGAATGCGTTGAAAGCTAATAGAGATCATGAAAAGGATCAGGCCTTAGATAAAAACAAGCGTGCAAATTCAGTGTTAGAGAGTGATATAAGTTCTAGGTCTTCACAAAGCTCAGAACATGAAGGAGATGATATTAGCAAACCTCAGAGTAAAGAAAGTAGACATAATAAAAACAAAAAGAAGAAAGCTAAAAAATTTCATCAAGTTCAAGAAGCGAAACCACAGCTTTCTTTAGATGAAAAAGATAGTACTAGTAAGAGTACAAAGACTCAGAATGGAAGGCATAAGCAGGATCTAAATGATAAAAAGGAATCAAAAAGATTAGAAAAGAATACAAAGGAATTATTTTTAGCTTTAAAAAATAAAAATTTGAAAAAGGCTAAAAGATTAATTGAACAAGGAGTTAATGTTTATGCTAGAGATGAAGTAAATTGTACTTCTTTACATTGGGCAGTAGAAAATGGTTATTATGAAGTAGTTAAATCTCTTCTGAGTAATGGAGCTGACGTTCATGCTGTAGCTGGTGTAAATCAGGAAAATTTGACTTCTTTACATACAGCAGCAGGAAATGGTTACGTAGATATAGTTAAACTTCTTCTGGATTATGGAGCTGATATTAATGCTCAGAGTAAGGAAGGTATTACTCCTTTATATTTTGCAGCACACAAAGTTGAGCAGAATGTAGTTGAATTTCTTCTGAAGAATGGAGCTCAGGTTAATTATGTAAATAAGAAAGGGGCTACTCTTTTACATATAGCAGCAAAAGAAGGTCTCGTTGATGTATAGTATTTCCTAAAGTAAATGATAAAGGTATAATGAAGTATTTGAGTTATAATGGCATATAGTGTGGATTTAAGGGAAAAGGCAGTATTGATGATAGAAAAAGGGAAGACAAAGGTTGAGATAGCAGAGCTCATGGAGATAGGAATAGCAACTCTGTACCGCTGGTTAAAAAAGAAAGCTGCTGGTGAAAGCCTAAAGCCATCTAAAAACGGTAGCTTTATTCGAAAAATAGACCCAAAAATACTCGAAGAATATGTTACAAAGAATCCAGATCATACTCTGGCAGAGATGAAACAAAATCTTGGATTTGGAATAAATTCAATTTGGTATAGACTAAAACAGCTAAAAATTACTTTAAAAAAAAGTCACACTATATCAAGAGCGCAATCAAGAAGATAGGCAGCAATTTATTGATAAAATCTCAAAAATAGACCATTCCAGCATCTTATATATAGATGAAGCAGGAGTTGATAATAAGTTATACCGAGAATATGGACGTGCTCCAAGAGGAAAGAAAATTTATGCAGATATTCCAGGGAGAACTCGAGAGAGAATCAGTATAGTAGCCGGGTGGATTGGAATGAGATTTATTGCACCAATGACTTTCAAAGGTGGGTGTGACAAAGAGGTATTCAATATATGGTTGGAGAAGATGTTATTACCTAAATTGCCACTTGGCACAACCATAGTTATGGATAATGCTACATTTCATAAGACCACTAAAACAAAATCATTAATAGAGTCTTTTGGCTGTCATGTGCTGTATCTTCCAACATATTCACCAGATTTGAATCCCATAGAACACTGTTGGCATACCATCAAAAGCCGCCTCAGACCTCTAATGTATAAATGTACAGACTTACAACTTTTGGTTGGTAATACCATAATGGAAATTTATCATTCATTTTAGAAAATACTATAGTTAAACTTCTTCTGGATTATAGAGCTGATGTTAATGCTAAAGATGCTTCAGGTAAGATTCCATTACATAACGCTGCTGAGAATGGTCATTTAGAGATAGTTAAATACCTAATCGAAGAAAAAAATGTTAATGTTAATGCTAACGATCGGAATGGGCTGACTCCTTTACATCTTGCAGCAGAAAAGGATTATAAGTATGTAGTTGAATTCTTTCTGAAGCATGGGGCAAATGTTGATTATAAAGCTACTGGAAACTATCAAGATTTTACTCCTTTGCATTTTGCAGCACACAGGGGTGCTAGGAATGTAGTTACACTTCTTCTGAATAACAAGGCTGACGTTTATGCTAAGACCGCTGGAAAGTACAAAGAATATACTGCTCTACATTTAGCAACAATATCTGGTTCTGTTGAAACAGTTAAACTTCTTCTGAATTATGGAGTTGATGTTAATGCTAAGTGGATACAAAATGCTACTCCTTTACATATAGCAGCAAAAAAAGGTCACGTTGATGTAGTGAAACTTCTTCTGGATTATAGAGCTGATGTTAATGCTAAGACTGATGAAGGTAACACTCCTTTGTCGTTAGCACTAGAAAATAGCTATTCCAAGATTATTGACCTTCTGCTTGCCGATCCAAATATTAATATTGGTTGTATAAAAGCTGCATCTATTAACAAGGAAAATAAAGAAGGCAAAGAAAAATTTTCTCAAAAATTGCGACAGGATTATAATTTGTTTCAAAAGGTAAAAGAAGCATCAAATGAAAAGGATAAGGGTAAGCTAGATAAATTACTCAAAGAGATAGAAGAATTATTGGAATCAAAAAACAAACATGGTTTCAAACCAAGCTTAAACTACTCTCCAGATGGTAATGATGAAAATACGACTATTGAAATTGCCATTAACGCTAGTGGAAAGATATTGCAGCTTTTATACGATTATGCTGAGAAAAATATAGGTACAGACACTAAGATATTTAAACGACTCAAGCGTGCTAAAGAAGACTCTCAATCTAAGGGAGATCTTTGTGGTGTTTCTGTCTTAAAACATTGTACTCCAGATCAAGGCTTTGTGTTTAGTAATGGTTAATGCTTCCTTCTATAATGCAAAACCCATACTCACCCAACCCAATCAATTACTTGCAATCTGGATTCCAGTTTTAAGCTACTCGGATGACAGAGAAAGGGCTACTTGCATGAAATGAAAAGGAGCACCGAGCAGATCACTTCTTCACAAAGATCTTATCAGCAACACGCATATCAATTATGCTCCAATTGCTAAAAGTAAAGTCGGTTGTATTTTGCAAGTGGCTTAAATAATCCCATGCGCTATAAGGATTATCTTCAGGCAATTTTACTGTGGCACTGTCATCGAGTATGATATTCCATCTTCTATTGCCTACATAAACACAAGAAGAAATATGATCACTTAATTGAGTTTTCCTCTCTAGTATATATTTAATGAATTTTAGGCTTGATAACGAATTTTGTCCTTTGATTATAACGAGGTTATCTATCTGGTAATCATCTACGATTACTTTACCTTCAGAGTCAATTACTGAAGTTCTGTTATCATCTTTCCAAAGAGCAAAAGGTTTGTGTTCATTTACATCAATGCGTAAGGTGTTGGGTAAAATCCTATAAATTCTTACATGTTTTATCCATTCGCTTACAGATTGTATATTATCTGTTAGTTTTGAGAGTGATACATACATGATAGGTTGTGTTCTATCTACTAAACTTAGAATGTCCTGTTCATTTGTAAATTTGTTTCCAGTAACGGTTACTTTGTCGATTGAAAATCCATTGCTAATTAATAAGCTCGATAAGCGATCGTTACACCAAGTAAAGTAGTAATTGAATCGATTTGTTATTTTATCAAGTGAACTATAAAGTACTAGTGTAAGGAAAAGTGCAGTTATAATCATGAAAGCACACTTGCGCAAAAAACTCCTTTGGCTTCTAGTAACATTGTTCAACATCGGCTTGATCTCTAATATTCTTGTGGTGTAAACTGTCTTTGACAATAATTTTAATTAATTCATTAAAATCAATTCCTTTTGTCAATTTTGCAATTTCTGGTACTAACGATAATTCAGTAAAGCCAGGATGTGTATTAATCTCAAGCATTTTTAAAGTGTTATTTTGGGGATTATAACGGAAGTCTGAGCGGGAAACAGTTTTGCATCCTAAAAATTGATGAACTTTTAGTGCGTGTTCCAAGGTCATTCTATATATGTTGTCAGGAATTTTAGCAGGAAATATATGTTCTGCAAATCCATCTGTATACTTTGCTTCATAATCATAGAATTTATTTTTTGGTCGTATTTCCATAGTGCCAATTGCTTCATTCAGCAACACAGCAGTATGTAACTCTATACCCGGTATGTATTCTTCTATGATCATCTTTTCCATTATAGTAGAACTGTTATTTTTCAGCTCTAAGTAATCCTCATGTGAGAAAATCATGTGTACTCCAATGCTTGAGCCTTCGTTAATCGGTTTTAAGACGTACGGATAATCAACTTTAATATTATTTTTTAGCACATCTTCTCGACTAATTACATAACCTCTTGGAGTGTCGATATTAAGAGAATGGAATATATGCTTTGACATCACTTTATTCATAGCAACAGCCGAAGCCATAACTTCTGAGTGTGTATATTTTATACCTAAAATCTCCAGTAAACCTTGAATACAGCCATCTTCACCGTAAGGTCCATGTAGAGCAATAAAAGCAAGAGCGGGATTAGTTTTTTTAAGCTTTTGAGCAATGTTGCTATCAACATCTATTTCTATTGCATTATATGAAAGGCTATCAAGCGCCTTCTTTACTGCTTTTCCACTCATAAGCGATATTTCTCTTTCGCAAGAAAATCCACCACTTAAAATTGCTATAGTTGGAACCATAAGCACCCTAATATTTTGCTATATATCATATATAAAAGATACTTTTATCTTCAATAGAAAAAACGCTTTGAAAAATTCCACAGCTGTACAGATATTGCAATTTGCAGGTGGCAAGTAGTTTTATGTAAACTGGTTCCTTTGTGATCAGACACCAGATTGCAAGTAATACATTGGGTTTTGCATTATAGAATAGGGTTATTGCAAAACATATTTCCTTCAAACGTAAATGGTGTCCCTATATCCTATTGTAACCTTCATGTTTTTGGTGTCTGTATAATACACATCGCCAACTCTTAGTCTTCTAAACCCTTTAAAGCTATGGTGCAAGATTCACTGAATCAACTGTAAGACGTTTCTGTATTGCTTTATTTACTCTTAATTCCATATTTAATATAGTATTAATACTTTTATACTATATTAAATATAATATTAATTAAGGAGAATATTATGGTAACAGATAATAATGAATGTCCATTAAGTAAAGATTGTATTAAATCAATCACTAAACCGTTATGGTCATCGCATTATAAATTAAATAAGACAATTACAGAAGGTTTCACGAAGCTGAGCAATGAACTTAAATCGGTGAATAAACTAAACGATATTGATAATAATATATCAGCAGATAATACATTTTCTTATGAAGTGAACGCTTATGATTTAATGTCTATTTAACCAAAAAGATGTGAGGCTTCTTTTGTACTCTCTATTTATTCTGAACTTTTCAATAAAGTAATAAACGTATCTGAAAAGTAATTATGCTAATATAAATATTACAATTTTATTAACACATAAATGCTACCGTGGAGTTAGTTTTTTAATTTAGGAGTATATTATGGTTATGTCTACACAAAACTCGAATTCATTAACGTTTCAGGCACGCAACCTATCTCATATTTGCCATAAAAACTGTGAAGAGGCGTTCAATGAAACAGACAAACCTCTGTGCAAGGCTAGATGTGATGCTTTCTTTCCAGTGCCTGAACCTCGTTCACAAATTAGTGAGAAATTAATAGACATTGCAAACAATCTCCGTTTTGAGAGTGCACAATTATCGTCTATGGCAGATGAAATAGATGCTTACAGTTCAATGTCTATTTAATCAAAAAAGTGTGAGTCCACTTTCGTACTCTATTAACCTAAATTTTCGTCAAAATAAGCTGTTTTATCCTTTTTTTCTTTATACTCTTCTGCTGTATCTAGGGGTTGCTTTTTAGCTGTGACATTTGGCCACTTTTGCGAATATTCTACATTTATGTTGTAAAATGATTTAAAGATTTTTTGTTCATTGTTCAGTAAGCCTTCATCTAGCTCTAGAATATCTTTTATGGAATCATCAGTTACAATTGCATCTACTGGACATTCAGGTATACACACTCCACAATCAATACACTCATCTGGGTTAATCACGAGCATATTTTTACCTTCATAAAAGCAGTCAACGGGACATACTTCTACACAGTCCGTATATTTACATTTTATGCATTTATCTGTAACAAAATGCGTCATAAAATACTGTATATTTGCATTATCTTGGGTACACTAAACTGATAAGAAATTCAAGCCTTTTATGAAGATAAATAAATTAAATAACGAAGAATTAGAAATATGGCTAAGCTTGGCTAGAACTGTGGGACCAGTAAAGTTTTTTAGTATACTAAGAGCATGTGGCTCACTAGATGAAGTGCTTAAGTATCTTAATGAATTGGCTAACAAGGATTATGGAATTAAAAATGTACAAGAAGAAATTAAGAATGCAGAAAAAATTGGAGCCAAAATAATACCAGCATGTGATCCAGATTACCCTGACATTTTAAGGAATATACCGAGTTGTCCTCCTGTAATAACTACACTTGGTGATATATCATTGTTAAGCCGTGAGATAATTGCAATAATCGGTGGACGTAATTCTTCAATCAATGGAAGAAATTTTGCCAATAAGTTGGCACTTGATTTAAGCGAAGTTGGTTTCATCGTAATTTCTGGACTTGCAAGAGGGATCGATACTGCAGCAAACAGTGTAATATACAAAAATCACCCAACCATTGCTGTCACAGCAAGCGGAATTGACGTAGTATACCCAAGAGAAAATTTTGATCTATACAAAAGAATCACTGAAAATGGCGGGTTAGTAATTACTGAGCTTCCATTTGCTACTAAACCAAAGCCTCAGTATTTTCCCCAAAGAAACCGAATTATATCTGGCCTTTCACTCGGTGTTGTGGTAATTGAAGCATCAAAAAAGTCTGGTTCTCTCATCACAGCAGATTTTGCTTTGAATCAAGGAAGAGAGGTGTTTGCAGTTTCTGGTTTCCCTTTAGATTCACGCTGTAGTGGTAGTAATTATTTAATTAAGAACGGCGCTAAACTTGTTGAATCCGCTGATGATATAGTAGAGAGCGTGAGATTTAGTTTACCTCTTCAGCAAAAAAATCTATTTGATGCCGTTGCTGACCAAAAACAAGAAAAATTACAACAGGCAAAATCTGTTATAGTTGATCATATTAACTCTGTACCTGTTGATATAGATGAACTTATATTAGCAAGCGGACTTTCTACCAACATAGCTCTAATGGCTCTTTTGGAACTAGAGACGGAAAATAAAATAGAGCGTTTGCCGGGGAATAAAATATCATTAATTTTCTAGATTGCTTTAGTTATAAATCCACAACCGTACAAACATTATGATTTGAGTCCACCAAGAAAGATGTCATTCCAGCGTGTGACGCTGGCTTTCCGTAATCTCAATAAAAACGTTGTATTTTTACATAACTTTTATACTTACTAACTTAATATATAATCAGAATTCCTAGATTCCAGACTCATGCATCAATAGACCTGCTGCAAAAGGTAATGATAAAATGATGGAAGAGGAATAAGCAGATAGAATAAGGTAAAAAAATGAGCTTTAGTTACTACAATATAAAGAAACACCCAAGAAATTTTCGTAATATAACAGGCTTAACTGTAGAAGAATTTGAAAAGGTGATAGAAAAAGTGGGGAACTTCAAAAAAGTGTGTCAAGCCGAAAAGAAAAGTAATAAATTGATATAAAAAATGGAGGTTTGAAATGAGTCAAGCAAATAGAACTACCGGATTAGTAGACTATAAAGAACTAGAATCAAATATTTTATCATCTATAGCTAACCCAAGAAAGGTTTAGCTATATGGCAAAATTGGTTAGAATGGTATAATAAGTAATGAGAAAGAAGAAGATGCCAAGTCCATATAGTGAGGATCTGAAAGAACGTGTTTTCAAAGGAGTCGATAAAAAAACAATGACGATAAAAAAAATCAGTCAAATATTCAAAGTGAGCATAAAACCAATATATTTGTGGAGGAAAAAAGAAACAGAAACCATCTTCAGGCTATCACAAAGGATATGGTCATAAGATTAAAGACTTAGATAGATTTGCCAAATTTCTGGATGGAAATTAAGATATTAGAATTGAAAAGATAATTGAAGAATTTGGTAATATGTGTAAAAACACAGTATATAACTACCTTAGCAAAGTAAACTATAAATATAAAAAAAACTTTTCTTTATCGAGTAAAGAGATAAAGAGAAACGCAAAGAGTTCATAAAAAAAGTAGAAGAAATAAACAAAGAAAACTTGATATACATAGATGAGTCTGGAATAGAAGATAATGAATTTTATGAATATGGGTGGTCTCAAAGAGGAAAGAGGTTATTTGCCCAGGGTTTAAAAGAAAGAGGGTAAGCATAATTGGAGCACTGAATGAAGGAAAAACCATGGATAATTGATGGCTACTGCAACAGGGAGATTTTTGATGCTTATGTAGAAAATGTACTTGTTCCTGTATTTAAACCTGGACAGACTATTGTTCTCGACAATGCGAGCTTTTATAAATCTGCAAGGACGAAAAATTTGATAGAAAATATTGGGTGTAAAATTTTGTTCTTGCCTCCATACTCGCCAGATTTAAATCCGATTGAGAAGTTCTGATCAAGCACGCCATAAGAAAGGCTCTACAAACCTTTTGGCCCAATATTAATTCGGCTATTGATTTTGTTTTTTAGTGCTCGGGCAAATCTTACTTCGGTTAGCTATAGCAGCTATAATGTGCTTGCAACAACTAATTCACTACGGCAACTGCACCGTGACAGTGTTTGTATTTTTTTCCAGAGTTACAAGGGCACTTGTCATTTCTTGAAACTTTTGGAAGTCTGCTATTTTTAGTAGAGCGTGACCTATTGCCTATTTCTTGATTGTCTAGCAACTTAAAGTGCGCTAGGCGGTGAATGGTAAGCTCCCCCCACTTTTCAAGCATCGACTCAAACATTAAGAAAGCTTCGCGTTTGAATTCATTCAGTGGGTCTTTTTGCCCCATGGCACGCAAATTTATGCTTTGTCTTAGGCTCTCTAAGACCGAAAGGTGCTCCCTCCATAAATGATCAAGTGTCATGATCATCACTTGTTTCACTATCGTATTCCACAAATCTGTAGTTTGTTGACTATTGAAATATTTTTCTTTCTCAGTAAAAAATTCTTGTATCTTGTCATTTATATAATCCAAAGCTTCTTGTTTATTCAAAAACTCTTCTAGATTAAGCGTTATCCCGTATCTTATGTGGAATTCTTTTGCAATATCTTCAACATAATCTTCGTAATAACCACTTTGTACTATACCTTCTATTATATCCTCATTTACTTCACTATATACTTCAACTAAATCATTGATTTCATTGTTTAAAATATGATTTCTCTGCTTAAAAATAACTTTACGTTGATTGTTGATTACATCATCAAACTTTAGCAAAGACTTCCGCACATCATAATTTCTAACTTCAACTTTCTTCTGTGCTTTTTCAAGTGCTTTATTAATCCATGGATGATGAATAGCCTCGTTGTTCTTTAGTCCCACTCTTTGCAAAAAATTCCTCATTCTATCAGAACCAAATATCCTCATTAAATCATCTTCAAGTGATAGAAAGAACTTAGAAAGTCCAGGGTCACCTTGACGGCCAGAACGGCCACGCAGTTGATCATCTATTCTCCTGCTTTCATGCCTTTCGGTTCCAATAACACATAAGCCACCAGCTTTTATAGCAATTTCCTTATCTTTTTTTACTCTTTCGACTATTTCTTGATATTTTTTTTCTCTTTCATCAGCATTTTTTATTTTCTCGAGCTCTATTTTTGCAATCATTTCAACATTTCCACCAAGCTGAATATCAGTTCCACGTCCTGCCATGTTTGTTGCTATAGTAATGCTGCCTGGTATTCCAGCTTGCGCTATTATATACGCTTCTTGTTCATGATAACGAGCATTCAATACTGAATGCTTAAGAGAATGGCTTTTCAAAAGATCGGAAAGTTTTTCAGAATTTTCAATACTCACAGTGCCAACAAGCACTGGTTGAAGGCGTTTGTGGCATTCTTCTATGAACTTCAATACAGCATTAAATTTTTCTTTTTCTGTGCCATAAATTTCATCATCAACATCTATTCTCTTAACAGGCACATTAGTTGGAATTTTTACTACATTTAATCTATATATATCACGAAACTCCTCTGCCTCTGTTGCTGCTGTTCCTGTCATACCAGAAAGTTTGTTGTACATACGAAAGTAGTTCTGAAATGTGACTGATGCTAAAGTTTGACTTTCATGCTGAATTTCAAGATTCTCCTTTGCCTCCAGTGCCTGGTGAAGACCATCAGAATATCTCCTACCTTCCATCATGCGCCCAGTAAACTCATCAATAATTACCACCTTACCGTTTTTCACTATATAATCTTTATCAGCAGTAAACAGCTTATGTGCACGAAGTGCTTGATCTATATAATGAGTCAGTATAATATTGCTAGTATCATAGAGCGAGGAATTTTCAGGAATGAGGTTATACGATTTTAGTAATTCCTCCACTCGTGAAATGCCATTTTCAGTGAGGAACACTGCTCTACTCTTTTCATCGACTTCATAGTCAGAATCAACTAATTTGATTACTATTTTATTGATATGCTTATATATCTGATTATTTTCCTCAAGTGGGCCAGAAATAATGAGCGGAGTACGCGCTTCATCAATCAGTATGGAGTCTACTTCGTCTACTATTGCATAATTGAAGCCTCTCTGAACCATATCTTCTTGAGAAAATTTCATATTATCTCGTAGATAATCAAAGGCAAGTTCATTATTTGTTGAGTATACTATATCTGCGCTATAAGCCTTTTTTCTCTCGTCGTCTTTCAAATTATTTGTAATAAATGCAACAGAAACTCCAAGAGAATTATATAATTTACTCATCCACTCTGTATCTCGTTTTGCAAGATAGTCGTTAACAGTTACGACGTGCACACCTTTTCCTTCTAAAGAATTTAGATATGCAGCTAAAGTTGCGACTAGTGTCTTTCCTTCTCCTGTTTTCATTTCTGATATCATGCCATTATGGAGAACCATGCCACCAATTAGCTGAACGTCGAAATGCCTCATGTTAAGGAATCTTCGTGATGCTTCTCGTACAACCGCAAATGCAGGTACGAGAAGGTCATTTAGTGTTTTTCCATTTTTCAGTTCTTGTTTTAATTCCGCAGTTTTACTAGCAAGATCCTCATCAGATAAGCTCTGCATTTCTTGCTCTAGCGCATTAATCTGCTGAGCAATTTTTCTGAAGGATTTTATTATCTTCTTGTTCGTTGATCCAAATATCCTTTTTATAAAAAAAAGTGACAACGTAAAGATGAAGAATATAAGAATAGTTGTTAAAACTAACGTAGAGTCTGGCATAAACTTAGGTAAAGTTTTATTTAATATGAGATTATATTACTAAACGTAACCTGCGGCAATTAGATTCAGAAAATCTTTATTTACAAACTAAGCAAAAGATTCTTGCAAATGAAATGTAAAAGAGTCTATTTATTTTATTAAATATTATAATTAACAATTAAACTTTCTTAATAAATTATTAAAATAGTGTTAAGCTACATGTATAAAACGGTTAGTGGAGTTACAATGTTAAGCAATATTATAAAAGTAAAATTAGAGGAAAATAGTTGTCCTTTTGAAGAATTAGAAGAATTTTTTGCTTCATTAAAATTTGGTACAAAAGGGTTTAAAGATTCTTCAATAAAATTAGTTTGCCAAGTATTGGAAGATTTCACCTTAATTCTACCAAGAGAGGCAGTACCTAATTCTTTTGCTTTGAAGCTTTTATCTTTGCTTAGTAAGGGAAATGAGCTAGCTTTACCTATTATATTAAAATACCTTTCTTGCAGAACTGTATTTAAAGATTTTGGTCAAAAACTACAGGATAAAGTGGATCAAGATATAAAAGGACAAAACGATTCTAAAATTTCTCAGGAGATTGAGTTATGCAAAAAAGACATTTTAAATCTTCTCAATGGTGGTAAATCAGTATTAGACGTTCAATTGAAGCAGCGGTATAAAAAATACTATTCGTTAATAGATAATGAGATTGAAGAGTTAAAGACTCAAATTTTAAAAGAACTAGAAGATTATATTAGCAATACTAACGTTAATAAAATGTATCGAAGCCTTAATAATAACAAGAAAAACGAAGAATCATTAAAAGAAGTAGCGTTAGGATCTTGTTCATTGGGTGGAATTTGCGTGTTAATATTTTTTTCACTTGGTTTTTTTATTTTTTTGGCAACAACCATTGACCCACCTGCTCATATGAGTATGTATAAAGTAAAGGTTTTTAGGTGTATAGGAGCTTCACCTTTAGTTTTTGTAGCATTAGCACTAACAGTAGCAGGTGTAGCTTACTTAACAAGTTGTTATCTAAATCATAGTTTTACAAAAGAAATACAAGACTATATAGAGCAACCAATAAAATGTATGGATAAGGCAACTAATAATAAAGAATTAGACAATTTTCCTTCTGACAATTATGAAAAAGTACAACCTTCAGCACCGCTTGAGGAACTACTACCTTCATACGAAGAATCGTGTTACAGTAGTTTCGGTTATATTCAACCATCTAATCCAATACAGCAAAATAAGTTGTTGTAGTGAAGGTATAAAGAGAATAAGCAAAATTATATTTGTAATTTTGATTCCTTTATCATTACTTAGAACATGCAGCAACATGACGATTTTTCTATACTTTATCAAGTATATTAATGGGTAAATGAATTTTAATACAATCTTATTATACTTATAAATACGTTATATGTGAGAAGATATGGAAGATTTTATAACTGAAAGAAGGAAAGATGATGCTGTGATATCTGTTTGTCAGGATAATGAGAAAAAGAACGTATTAATCTTGGGACTCAATCAAGCTGCAAGGAATTTATTAAAATGTGAGGGAGAGAATTTACTTAATAAGCCGTTAATCAATATTTTAAGTAAAAGAGCAGCTGAAGATATGAAAAGCTATTTGGAGTATACTGAAGATGGGCGCGATTTGCCCGATATATTGCCAAAAGTGATAGGCTTTTCTTTAATCGACGCTCAAGGAGAAGATATAAAAACAAAGGTAAAAGTTTTTCGCACAACGCAATTTACTAATAGCAAGATTAATTATGAGCTATTAATACGTGACATTAGCCTGTTTCATAAGCTAGGAATGTTTAGGGATAAATATCTGATAGGTAAAAAATATAAAAACCACAATTTGTTTAACATACCAGACAATGAGTCCACTATTTTTGAGTTATATGTTGTATTAAATTTTGCCTTTGAATATCAAATTAATGCAGTTATAGGGATAATAGGCTTCAATAGTAAATTGAATGAGACAAACGATGCATTGAGTGTAATCATAGAGCATTTTTATAAAAATTGCCGTAGTGATGATTTTCTAGGATGTATTGATGAGAATAAGGTACTTTTTATTTTGATTAACTGTGATGCAAATAACACATCTAAAATAGTTAATCGCATACATTCTGCCATTAATAAGCAGTTATTGAGACGAAATCTACCAGGCATATCAATGATTTATGGGAATGTAATTAAAAAGTGTAGCGTGAAGAGTGCTTAAACACTTTTGTGATTGTTATTTATAACTAACACAAGGATTGTTTTTTATTTCTGTTAAGCTTATATTAAGAATTTAAGCTTGCCTATGAGGTTACTGATCACACTATTTTCATTATTATTCGTGGTAGGGAGTGCTAACGCTAGGGTAATTCTAGATAAGGAGATATTTTATGCAGAACTAGATGGAAAAATAGATTTAAGATTTGGCTACGCTTTCAACAGAGATTCTTTTAGCTCTACAAAAGACAAGACCTCAAGCTATTCAGACCTGCGCTTTCTTTATTTGCAGCAAGTTTATCCAAATACACAAATGGGGTTTAATGTTAAGGTAGGAGTTTCTGGTATTGCAAACTTAAAGTCACTAGACATAGAAAAGTTAGAAATGGAGAAGTGGTATTTTATCATAAAGAACCAGGAATTTGGATCAATTGAATATGGTAAAGGAAGTTTAGTTAGTCAGAGTATGTTAATTAACACTTCAAAAATTTACACAGCTGCCGGAGGAATAAATGGTCATTGGACAAATTACTCAAATTTGCGCGGTAATGAAAAAAAAGATAATGATCCTGGGTATGATAAAGATGAGGTATTTTGGGTAAAACCCAATATTTACAGCGACTATAATGGACTAGAGCTGAAGTTAAAACAACCAACGATAAACTATATTTCTCCTGAAATCTATAACTTTCAACTTGGACTCAGTTATGTTCCAGGAAAAAATAATTTGCAATATAACAATCTAATAGCCGCTGGTCTTTCCTATAAAAATGGCTTATCAGATGAAATAAATTTTACTACTGCTTTTACTGGTGAGTTTGCAAGAGAAAATTTAACTGATTGCTCGGATGGTACTTCTGAAAATTATAAATGCCGTAATCAATTGCTACACTGGAATTTTGGCTTGAAGCTAAAACTTTTTGAACTTGATTGCATTTTTTCGTACGGTAATGGCGGTAAATCTGGTGAGAAACGTAGTCCTGAAACAAGTAATATGAATTATATAAATGCAGGTGTTGCTTATCATTCTGATTCTCGTAAAGTGAGCTTAACATATTTTAGTAGTAGCAGGGATATTGTAGGCAAAGGTACAAACGAATTAACATCACAGGCTTTCAGTCTTGAATATCCATTAGCTCTTGGCACTTCATACTACTTAGATATTGTAAAATTTAGTACCAAAGAACCTGAAATCGAAAGTAATAACTCCGGGTATGTGCTTTTGGCTGGGCTGAAGCTAAGTTTTTAATGAAATAACCGGTTTGTAAGTGTTGTAATGTGGTAAATAGTAAGCAATGAGAGTAAAATCGAGTTGTTAATATATGTGCTATTTGATATGATAAAAATAACTATTACATAAGATTTTTAATAAAAAGACATTATGTCACTAATCCAAGTGTAGGCGATTATTAATTAGTAAACCAAATCCTTCACAAAAGAGTACCTCATTTGATGCTCTTTTTTCTTTTTTATATATAGAAAAATTAGATAGTATTGTGAGTGCGGTTTTTTCTGTATTCTGATGCTTCTCAATTCTATAGTTCTCGGGTTAAATTTTCTTTTTTTACTGTTATTTCTCTTTTTCGTCGTAAAAAAGAATAGAAAGCTAAGTGAGGAGAAAGCAAATCTTGAACTTAAATTAGAGCGTGAGCTTCAAGAGGCAAAGCGAACTTTACTGAATAAGGATGAAGAGATAGTTGGGTTGAAAGTCAAAAAAGCAGAGCTTGAAGTAATTCTACAAAAAGAGCGTGAGGAAAAGAAAAAGGAAATAGAATTACTGACAAAAGCAGAGGAGAGGCTTACAAATACTTTTAAAGCGCTTTCTCTTGATGCTTTGCAGGTAAACAACAATAATTTTCTGAATTTAGCGAAGGAAGTAATCGATAGTAAACTAAAAGAAACAGAAAGTGATTTCAAAAAAAGGCAAGCAACGATCAACGAAGTTGTCACTCCAATAAAAGAAAAGTTAGAAAAATTCGATAGTGAAATACGTGACCTAGAGAAGGAGAGGGTAGGGGCCTATGAAGGTTTAAGGGAGCAAATTGGAGCATTAATGAGTCAAACTTCTAGCCTTGCTAACGCCCTGAGGAAGCCTCACATTAGGGGTAAATGGGGTGAAATGCAGCTAAAAAGAGTAGTAGAAATGGCGGGAATGATTGAATATTGCGATTTTTTGACTCAAGCCTCAGTAATTGATAAAAATGAGGACAATTTGTTGCGTCCTGATTTGATAATAAAAATGCCATCAGGAAAGCAAATAATAATAGATGCTAAAGTACCACTTGATTCTTATATGGATGCTATGTCGCAAAATGATTTGCAGATACAAAGGGAAAAATTGAAGAATCATTCTCTGGCAATAAAAAAACATATAAACGATCTAGGCAGAAAGGAATATTGGAATCAGTTTGAAAATACGCCAGAACTTGTAGTACTTTTCTTAACAGGAGAAGGAGTTTTCAGCGCAGCACTGGAGTGTGAACCAGCTTTGATAGAAATTGGAATAGAAAAAAAAGTTATTATTGCAACACCGATAACTTTAATTGCGCTGCTTAGGGCAGTAGCCTATGGATGGAAGCAAGAGGTGATAGCAGAAAATGCAAAGAAAATAAGTAAACTAGGCCATATTTTATATGAGCGAATCTGCACAATGGGCGAAAACTTTGACAATTTACGCAGGAGCTTAAAAAGCGCTGTCGACCATTACAATAAAACTGCTGGCTCGCTTGAGGCAAGAGTATTTCCCGCTGCTCGAGAATTCAATAAGCTTGGTATACATGCAAAAAATAAAGAACTCACTGCTGCAAAAGAGTTGGAATCTTTACCACGCAGTTTACATGCTGAGGGGTTGAAAGTAGATTAGTATTTCAGGTCTACTTAACTTACATTTGCTGATTAAAACAACTTTCTAAAAATTTTTTTTATATAGCTCAATTCCTGCACATCATTTGCTGCATAAACAGGTATAGTTTGTTGCTCAGTACCAGGTATTTCTATAAAAATTTTGCCCACTTCTTGACCTTTTTTAATTGGTGCGGGTAGCATATCTTTATACTCAATACGCACTTTAATTTTATCATGTAATCTGCGGTTATAAGTTATGGTAACATCGTTTGCAACTGTAACGGGCACTTTTTTATCTTTTCCATAAACAATATTTATTTCTTCAACTACGCTATCCTTAGCAAATATTTTCTTGGTATTAAAATGATTTAAGGAATATTGTATTAGTCTTTTTGCTTCCTCTATTCGCTCTTTCTCGGTGTCCAAACCATTCACGACAGCAAAAATTCTTCTATCGTTCCGTTTTGCAGATGCTATAATGCCATAACCACCAGCACTTGTATGACCTGTCTTTAGACCATCAACTCCAATATCATGGAAAAGTAAAAGATTTTTATTTTTTTGTACAATATCGTTATATGTCAAATATTGTTCAGAGAATAGATCATAGTATTCAGGAAAATCAGTAAAAATCCTTTTTGCCAGTGTTACCAAGTCTTTTGCGCTCATAAAATGGTTTTCATCTGGCCATCCGCTTGAGTTAACAAAATGACTATCATTAAGATTCAAATCTTGTGCAACTTCATTCATTTCAGCAACAAAATTCTCTTCTGATCCTGCAATACCCTCGGCTAGCGCTATGCATGCATCATTACCTGAGGCAATTGTAACTCCTTCAAGTAGTTCTTTTACCGTAACAAATTGACCTTCTTTCAAAAACATAGAAGAGCCTTTCCTTTCCCACGCTTTTCTGCTCACTCGAAATTTATCTTCCATTTTTATTATTCCAGCTTTTAGATAGTCAAAAGCTACATATAAAGTCATCAATTTGCTCATTGAAGATGGGGCCATTTTTTCCCTGGAATTGTGTTCAAAAATGAAAGAGTCTGAAGCTAAATCTAAAACAATTGCTTGCTTTGCTTTGGTTCTAAACTGATATGAGTGTGAGTAAAAGGGAAATATAAAAATTAATAGCAAAGTTACTAATTTGCTTAACATATTTATAATTTTAAATTTATAGTGTACTAATTAATAGTATGATTTTGCAGGAGTATTTCAATAGATCTCTCGCATAAAACTTCCTTGACAAACTGCGCCAGCCCCCTTATTATGACAATAAGAGTATTTATCCTTGTTTTCGATCCGCGCGGGTTCAATAACAAAAATTCAGTAAAAAACTCAGATATTTATTGGCAAATTACATAAAAATTATAGCGGCTGCATGTCTTTTTTATTTTTTCTACATTCAGCCAAAACGCGCTTATTTTAAGCGTTAGCACATTATTACAGCGCCAATTTACATTATTAAACTCGTTACATGGGGATTTTTTTGCCTTTTTTTCGCTTGGTAAATTTATTAATATTTGTAGCTAAAGCTTCAGGTCAGCACTTGATGCTGGAAATTTTTTGAGCACAAAAGTTATGCTAGGTTTTTGTTGGTAAGAAACCAGTGTCAAGCACTGGGATGACATAGAAGGAGCACTGGGATGATGTATAGAAGGGACACTGGGATCACTGCCATTAAGTTAAGGGAAAGAGAAGTTAAGATTGGACAAAAAATTTGAAGTGATTGATAATTATGGTAAATACTAGGGTGAATTTTTAAGAAAAGGGAGTCTGAAAAGTGCAAGTTATTTAAAAAAGTAATAATTGCAGGTTATTTTGCAAAGAATGTACTAATGCAATGATACTGAAAAGATATCTTGAATTTAAAACACATGTTTTCTAGCTCTTTTCTGGTAGTTGAGTGAACGAATATCAGATATCTTATGACGATCAACTCTTCTCCCTTTTCTCACCACTAAAGTGTTCATCAAAAATAACTGTGATAGTCGATACATAATGCAGTCTATGTCTGACTCTGTAGAAAAAATATCAAAGGCTAAGTTTTTAATCGCATTAAATGAGACAGATTTATTGATGCTTTTTTTTAGTTTACTATTCTGTGAGCTCAATGTCTCTTCATCATCTTCTATCATGATACTTTCTAGATTACTGATGAAGATAGTTGACCAAAAATCCTGCTTGATAGTTTCAATACTTTTTCCTGTGAAATTCTCTAAATTTAATCTTCCCTTCAGCCTAGAAAAAAATGTTTCTACTCCCCAGCGCAAGTAATATAATCTCTCAAACTCTTCAACTGTAAAACGTTTCTCATCTAACAGAGATGTTACTAACACTTCAACTTCGCCAGAAGAAAGTATTATTTTGACTAACCTGAATTTCATCTCATCAGGTAATCCTAGCTTTCGTAGCTGTCTTGCTACTTTAATAGGTGCGGTAGACACTACCACCGTACTAGATGGGCTTTCCGGCTTAAACATAGCGTTTATTTCATTGAAAGACGAACTTGAACAGCGAATTATATAATTGATTTTCCTTCCTGTAAGCTCAGCAAGAAATCGATAAGATACGTATCCTCTATCACAGATTAACAAATCGTCTGATTTTATGGATTCAAGCATACCGATTGCTAAATCAACCTCATAGCTGTCACCTCTACTTAGCACAGATTTTATTGCAATATTATTTAGCACATCGTAGCAAACTTCAAAGGTTGCACTTGTATAGTCTTCAAATCTCTGGATTCCATTCCATACTGCTCTTGAGCTAAACTCACCTATTATTTTGTCGCTCTTTGGCAGAATCAGTATTGAAGCATCAAATGCAAGTACTCTGAAGCCATGGTGGGTTTTAAATTCCTGATCTTGGTAGTATAGGGAAACTATATCATCATTTAACTCTGAAAACGCAGTATGTTTTAGCTTCTTTCTTGCTTGAGTAAATGCACTTGCCGTAATTGTATAATCTTTTCTTGTATGCAGAACAAACTCATTAAGCATCACTTGTAATGACTTTACACTCTTTCTAAAAATCAGGAGAAATACATTAACGAAGGGCAGCTTTCTTTTTCGTGAGAAGTCTTTTGAGGATGCTCTGTGTGCGTTTATAAAGTTTAAACTCATCAATTTATTTTTTATAAACATGATTATTCTTTTTTTTACTCATGTCATTACTTCTTTTAATTTGTGAATCTTACCTGATTTTATAATACAGTTCATCACTTTTCCTTAACTTAATGGCAGTGATGCGTCTCTTCCCCTCTCTCTAATATTAGCTCTGTTCCCTCTACTGGCAGTTTATCGCTACTTATTCTTTTGCCTTTCTCTAGCCGATCTGCCAGATACTCTAGTCTTTTTCTCCCCTTTCTTGACATTTCTCCATACGCTTTTTCCTGCATTCTATAAGCTAATCTTGGTATCAGATATTTCTTTGAGTATCTAGGCGCTTCTTCTCCATGTATAGCCCTTCTCATAATATAGTATTTTCTAAAATGAATGATAAATTTCCATTATGGTATTACCAACCAAAAGTTGTAAGTCTGTACATTTATACATTAGAGGTCTGAGGCGGCTTTTGATGGTATGCCAACAGTGTTCTATGGGATTCAAATCTGGTGAATATGTTGGAAGATACAGCACATGACAGCCAAAAGACTCTATTAATGATTTTGTTTTAGTGGTCTTATGAAATGTAGCATTATCCATAACTATGGTTGTGCCAAGTGGCAATTTAGGTAATAACATCTTCTCCAACCATATATTGAATACCTCTTTGTCACACCCACCTTTGAAAGTCATTGGTGCAATAAATCTCATTCCAATCCACCCGGCTACTATACTGATTCTCTCTCGAGTTCTCCCTGGAATATCTGCATAAATTTTCTTTCCTCTTGGAGCACGTCCATATTCTCGGTATAACTTATTATCAACTCCTGCTTCATCTATATATAAGATGCTGGAATGGTCTATTTTTGAGATTTTATCAATAAATTGCTGCCTATCTTCTTGATTGCGCTCTTGATATAGTGTGACTTTTTTTTAAAGTAATTTTTAGCTGTTTTAGTCTATACCAAATTGAATTTATTCCAAATCCAAGATTTTGTTTCATCTCTGCCAGAGTATGATCTGGATTCTTTGTAACATATTCTTCGAGTATTTTTGGGTCTATTTTTCGAATAAAGCTACCGTTTTTAGATGGCTTTAGGCTTTCACCAGCAGCTTTCTTTTTTAACCAGCGGTACAGAGTTGCTATTCCTATCTCCATGAGCTCTGCTATCTCAACCTTTGTCTTCCCTTTTTCTATCATCAATACTGCCTTTTCCCTTAAATCCACACTATATGCCATTATAACTCAAATACTTCATTATACCTTTATCATTTACTTTAGGAAATACTATAGTGGGAACAAATGAAGGAAAGCAGAGTCGACAGCCTGGCGAAAAGATTTAAAAAGAGGAATGTTTTTCCTGATTCTGTTTTTATAGGAAACCAATGGTGCTCAATTTTATTGAAATCTGGAGAATATGGCGGTAGATACAGAATATCTACACCAACACTTTTGGCAAATTCAACAGTCTTTTTAGACTTATGAAAAGTTGCATTATCCAAAATCACCGTTTGTCCAGGATGTAAAATTGGTGCAAGAAATTGCTCAAACCAGCCATTAAAAACCTCTGTATCACAATAGCCTTCGAAGGTCATAGGTGCAACGATTTTTCCCTTATTTAAAGCTGCAATCATGCTAACTCTCTGAGTTTTCTTACCTGATTTTAGTGCATTCTCCTTTTCTGCAATATCCATATAGGTAATCTTCTGTATTGTCTATACCGGATTCATCAATATATACCAAATTTTTATGGGACTTTGCCGATATGATTTTCAAAAATTGAGCTCGTTTTTCTTCGTTTCTTTCTTTATATCCATAACTCTTTTTTTGCGTGTAAATCCAATTTTTTTTAGAGCTCTATGAATCGTTTGACGACTTATATTTCCCCAGAGTTTGGCCACCTCTGATTGTGTTTTACCGCCGTATTTTTTTATAAATTCTGCAAATGAATTCCAATCAGTGATTTTATGATTATAGCCTCTATTCCCCAGTTTCTTCGATTCCTGTTTCTTTCCGCCTTTTCTCCCATTTGTATAATGTTACTCTACCGATTTTGAACCTCTTTGCTACTGCTGTTTTACTCTCTCCTTCATCTAACGCCTGCATGGCTTTTTTCCTTAAGTCATAACTGTATGCTGCTGGCACTTTTACCTTCTTATTACCCTAAGTCTCTATTTTATCATGTTTCTACTATTATGAGAAGGACTATAATAATTAAAAAGGCCTATGAAGAGCTGAATAGATTCAACTGGTCAGAAAAGAATTTATTGCCTATGAACAAGAGATCAAGCGTATTCGTGATGAACAGGCTGTTCTTGCTCAAAAACTCGATGATGCTACTCAAAAAGGTAGACTAGAAGGCATCCAAATCGGCCATCAACAAAAAGGTAAAATTGAAGTTACAAAATTCACTTAAGGCCGCTGTTTCTATAGATGTTATAGCTCAAATTACCGGCCTTTCGGTAGATGAAATTAAACAACTTCAGGAAGAAATGGCTTGATATGATCTTTGTAGTCGCTTGTCCACTGTTGTATTATTGAAATAGCTTCTAGGTTTATTATCAGCAATGTCGTTAGGTATTTGCATTTCATATCTACTATTAGTCATCTGCTGCTTGTCTAGCATCTTTTCAATATTGCATTTTAAAATACTCAGAAACTTTTCACTTTTCGGACAAGCTTCTTTTGCAGCTGAATATAAAATATTTGGTATTTGGGAGTAACTCTCGTTCCTTACGTGGCCTGCTATATCTAAATATACTTTAAAAAAGTTAACATCTTTTACTAGTACATCAGATTGTTTAGCTGTTTTTTCAAATATCTTTTCAAATTCTTCTACGATATTCAGTGTGTTAGCCAGAGCTTCTTCAGGAGTAACAGAACAAAACTTAGGAAGAGGATATTTTTTATCTAAGAAACTTTGTAATAAGAAGAATCCTAAGCCAATATTATTGCTGACACAAACTTCACTGCTAAATTGGCTATTACCAGCTGTATTAGAATAATTTGCTGAGGTTTCAGGCAAAGCAGCTATAAACCCACCTATAGAGCTTTTTATCCAACCAAATAAACCATTTATCCACGAAGATGGTCTTGTACCACTACTCATTGTGTACTCACTTCTACGGTTTCTAATGTGCTGCCTATGTCTATGAGGTTGGTCAGATAACATCATAACTTCTGTGAAAACATCATCGTACACTTGATCCTTATACTCTCTTTTTACAATATTTATATCTCTTGCCATACTTATTTCCTTCTCATGATCTTTTAACACTATCTCTTTATCAGCAAATTTTATTGATAACGTTTTCATCTTAGTTATTTTATAGAATTTATTAAGTGTAATACTGCAAAGATCATCTCTAGTAATAGTCGAGTCAAAAGCATTAGTTATTATTAAATCACGGAAATTGTTACGAACAAAAGTATAGTTTCCTCCTTTTCTAGGCGTTATAAGCTCAGTACCTTTCTCCACATCTTGATCAGTTACCACAATAATCTCCTTATCCTTTTCAAATATCAAAGGTTGTGGTTTTAATTCTAATTCAGAACTTATTTTCATAGGCGCACTATCTGAGATGATATGAAGATTTTCATACCAATCCAAACCGTCTTTTAATCTTATTGTTAGCACTTCTAATAAAAAACTTTGTCCCATTTCTGTTTCTAACTTAACTAGCAAATCATTTCCATCTTGAAAAATTCTTGGCAGATTAATATGTATTTTCAAATCATCTTGTATTATTTTTACCACGTTACGTAAATCTAATGTATCTATGGAACTTCCTTCATCAAAATTATAGATGTTTACTTCTGGTATAGAAGAAATACTATGTTCATATCTTTTCTTACCTGAAGCTATAGTAATTACGTATATATTCTCACCACCATTTCCAATTAAGTGACTGTTATGGATTGGGTGATTGTGAAGTGCCTCAAATTTCCCATGTCCAACAAGTATAGATTCACCACCTGATTGCACAGCGATAGTCATATTGAGTTTATTCGCTATAGCTGGATAACTTTTTATAATTTCATCAATAGTTGTATTAGTACTCTGTATTGCATACAAATTTCTTTCCTTACCCACTTTTATTTCAGCGCTGTCTTTTAATTGATAGATTATATTGTTCATTATGTTATATGAGATAGCTATACTAAAGTTTCCATTTGCAACTTTTGGAAAAAAATTGAACTTTATGCTATTTTGATCTTTAACATCAACACTCTGAATATCAGCAAGCAAGTAGTCGAATATAAACCTATGATTACTTTCAAAACTATTAAGTAATTTAACAAATGCGATACCTTTTTGAAATGGTATAATATAGCTAAAGTTACCTTTTAGTGCCAGATTATCTAGTTGAGTATAAGGCCTAACTATTACTTGTATATTATAGGCACAGTTATTACTTTCTATCTGCAAATAATCAAGTTTTTCTTTACTACCACCATTACCATCCACGAATTTAGTTTCACATACATTAAATATACGGTCTGCCTTAGCTTTTCTACCAAGCACTCTTTCTACTGAATTAATTTTTAATCCAGAATAACCACTGTGCTTATATATGATAGTACTAATGTTTGTATTTAAATACACACTAACACTTATAGCTTCTTGAGCAAACCCAGTGAGATCTAAGGTATCAATTCCATCCTCTCCGTACAAGTACCCTGCTATAAGATCTCCCTGTAAAACAAATATATCATTCTTATTTCCCCCATAGTATTCTTTAGAACCATCATTCACTACAAATATGTTCGGGCTATCCTTAAATCCTTTTGCATAATCTTCACCTTCTCCTAAATTAATTAGAGTATACCCTTCTGTTTTGTTATTAGATAAACCAATTGCATTTTCACATAAATATGAACCATAATTTGGAGCAGGCTCACCATCTCCTCTTGGTAAACAAAATAATCTTCCACCGCTTGGATCATCCGGTCTTGCTCTACTCCATTTTATATCATTTCTTTTTCTATCAAGTAGTACTGTACTGTTCAAATCTATCTCAAACTTAGTTGTGCATTCTTCAGTATGATAGCCTAATATAATTCCAATTGATGTTGGGTATGACATTTCACGACAAAAATCTACAATTGATTTACCAGTAGGAAAGACATAGCTTTGAATATCACTATGCTTCTTTAGATACTCAAATCCTTGCTTAACTAATTGGTTATAAAGTTGTTTTTCCTCCATTAATTCTTCTATATATTGTTCAGGTTGCATACCTATAAATGCATGCAATCCCTCAATAAATTTTTCCCTTCCAGTTAAGTGAATTATTTCATCAATTTTATCAACTCTCTTTATTGCCGTATAAATATCAGTACCAACAAATACTACAGCTCCCATTCCTGCTCCAATTGGTCCAGTAATAGATGATACTCCTTCTAATACTTCAAAACCTTCAGCAACTTCAATCCCAACCTCTGCAGTATCAACACCTAGGTAAATACTATCTCCTACTACGCCAACTAATGCTTCTTCCGTACCGTTTCTAAATGCTTTTATCTGATTTACTAGATCATAAACAACAAAGGCAGAAGTACCACGTGCAAGAAAAGGTGATGCTGCTCTTAAATATTTACCAAGTAATGCTTTTCCTTCTGAGAGTAAATTTAATCCTTTACGAGATGCAACTTCAGCAACTTTAGCAAATCCTTGACCACCGGCTATAAAACCAACATTAATTGCTACACCCTGATAATCTCCATTAAAAAAGTCAGCTAAAACATTTTTAACCATCATTCCATGCATGGTTATGCTAGAGATTTTCTTTACTCTACTTAAATGATTCATGACTTTCTGATTACTGGTAAGCTTATCAACCAAATTGCTAAACTTACCCTTAACTTGAACTTTACCTGCTAGCTCAATTAGCTGAGAATGCTTTTCCTCTGGTAGATCTTTAATATAATTAACGAACTTTTCACTATCTATCTTAATTTTACTAAAATCTCTTTTCTCATCTTTTTCTGTGTTAAATTTATCTACATCTTCCCAAGAAAGCTCACACTCCCCGATCTTTACTTCTCTTTTTCTTCTTCCTAAACTTGTACTCGGCAAACATTCTTCAACTTTACCTTTTCGATATATTTTATTAGCCCTTTCTAGTAACTCTGCTGCTCTTTGATGATTACCTAAAGCTTTCTCAGCAAAAGCTAAATTTTCTAAGGCTATAGCTACTTCAAAATGATCTTCTCCATAATGCTTCTCTAAAATAGGCAAAGCCCTTTCTAGCAACTCACTCTGTTGCTGATAATCATTTAAAGCTCCATAATTGATACCCAGATTTACTAATGTTTCAGCTACTTCAAAATGATCTTCTCCGTAATGTCTCTCTAAAATAGGTAAAGCCCTTTCTAGTAACTCTTTTGCTTCTTCATAATCACCTAAAACTAGACAAGACATACCTAAACTTTCTAGCATTATCCCTACTTGAAAATGCCCTGTTCCATAGTGCTTCTCTAAAATAGGCAAAGCCCTTTCTAGTAAATCTTTTGCTTCTTCATAATCACCTAAAGTTTCGTAAAAGTTACTAAGATTCGTTAGAGCTATAGCTACTTCAACATGATCTTCTCCATAATGCTTTCGTAAAATAGGCAAAGCCCTTTCTAGCAAATCTTTTGCTCTTTGAGCATCACCCAAAATCTCGTAAACAACACAAAGATTTGCTAGAACCATAGCTACGTAAAAATGATCTTCTCCATAATGTCTTTCTAAAATAGGTAAAGCCCTTTCTAGTAACTCTTTTGCTTCTTCATGATCACCTAAAGCTCCATAAGTGGTACTAAGATTTACTAGAGCCATAGCTACTTCAAAATGTTCTGCTCCATAATATTTCTCTAAAATAGATAAAGCATTTTCTAGCAGCTCTTTTGCTTTTTGATAATCACCTAAAGCTCCATAAGGGATGCTCAGGTTTACTAATGTTTTAGCTACTTCAACATGATTTCCCATATAATCTAAAATAGGTAAAGCCCTTTCTAGTAACTCTTTTGCTTCTTCATAACCACCTAAAGCCTCATAAGGGATGCTCAAGTTTATTAATGTTTTAGCAACTTCAAAGTGCTCTACTCCGTAATGCTTCTCTAAAATAGGTAAAGCCCTTTCTAGCAACTCCTTTTGTCTTTTGGGATTACCAAAGCTAAAATACCCATCACTTATCCATATTAATAAATTCTTAAGGTAATCTTCTTCTATTTTTTCTTTATCTTGAGGGTTCTTTTTTAACCAATTATCTATATGTGATAAAAATGCCTCTAAGTGTGGTAATAATTCTCGTTTCCTAAGATAGTCTTCTAATTTATCACCACCATAAGGAAAATTTGCTTCTAGTAACTTGAAAGTCTCGTCCATAACCTCCTTGCTTTTACCCTCCTCTGCTAACGCTATTCTTGTCACTTCTTGAACTAATTTATGGGTACTCAACACACTTTGCTTTTGCTCGCCACTCACCATAGAATATTTTATAAGTGAACGAATAGCTGACCTTAATTCCTCCTCGCTAATCCCTGTCAAACCTAAAAATACTTCTCTGCTAATCTTCTCAGGTGCAAGATAAGATACAATATTTAAAATCCTTAAAGCTAATTCTCCATATCCTTTGTTACCTGCTATTTCATCGGTTGTAATTTTCCAAGTGGTGAAAGTTGTTTTTGCGTAATCATTATCAATTCCTCTGAATAATGCAGAATCAAGCAGGTCTTTCGTCTTCTTTTCATATTCATTCAGATAATCATCTATATCAAATTCCCTGGTAACTCTTTGGTCCTCAATGTATGCTATTGCTTGTTTTATAGCTAAAGGAAAGTATTGCAATTTTTCTACTAAGGTTTTTATCTTTTCATTTTGAGATTCATCTTCTATACTCAAGCCCTTTTTTACAAATTCTATCGCTTCTTCTGGCTTTAATTCGTTCAGGTTAATAATTTCTATCCCTTTGTCCCACTCTAGATTACGAGAAGTAATTAAAATATAAGGTCCATTACCACCCGGTAATGAATCATGTAGTGGTAAAAATTTATTCAAATAATTACTTTCCTCAGCATCATCAAAAATAAATAAGCTTTTGCTATTACTAAAAAAATTGTAAACTTCTTCTACGGTAGATCTTATATCCTTTTCTTTTCCATTTGCATCTTTTGTATCAATTTTTAGCTTATCCTTCGCTAATCGAGTAAATGATTCAATAAGAGCTACCTCGCTTTCACCGTTGATCCATATAACGTTGTCATAATAATTTTTACTATATTCTTGAACATATTGTCTAGCTAACTCAGTTTTACCTATTCCCCCTAAACCGCTAATTAAGGTTATTTGTGATATTACTGTTACTTTTTCTGAACTACGTTGTATCTTATTATGTAGGTCAATTAACTCTTCCCTTCTTCCAGCAAACAAAATTACTGGCTTCTTTACATCAAACCAAATTGGCTCTCTTACTTGCTCTCTTGCTACGATTATACTATGTATTTCATCAAGCTTTTTATCTACTTTCTCGAAACTTTCTCTAATTTCCTTTCTTCCCTCTGCAATAGAGTGTGCTATCTTTTGACTAGCTTCCTGATGTTGCTTTATTATCTCACTAAAGACTTTCTTAACCTCGTTTTGATTACTTTCTATATAACTTGATAGCTCATTAAAGTTCTTACCTATATAACCCTCTAATTCATTGAAGTTCTTTTCAGCTTCCTGCTTAAATTCCTCTTTAAAATTGCTTAGTAACCTCTCTTCAATTAACTTCGGATCTTGCTTATTAATCTCATTCAATAATTCACCTTGCCATTTTCCCTCATATGGCTTTAAAACATACCTATACTCTTCTCTAGGAGGATTTTCTTCACTGTATTCTATTGTGAATTTTTTTATCTTCTTTTCTACTTCCCATTTAAAAAGAAGACGATAGCCATATTTGCTAGTATCACTCTTTCCATCTCTTCTCCTATAGTATTTATCAGCACTACCATCGCTCTTTATTGTTACTAATCCCGCTTTATCAAATAATTCTGCAGTATTCCATGAATTTTTACTTTCTAAAGTATGTCCTGGCTTAATATGAGGAATACCAGTAGAAGTTTGTTTATATGTTTTTGACTTTCCCAAAATAATACCCTCAGTAATTGAGAAAGCACAAAACTCTTCTTCGGTATTTTTTCTATAGTAATCAACCACTCTGCTCACAGCATCTTCTGCTAATTTTGTCATTGCTCTCTGCCAACTTCCATCTGCTTTAACTTGTACAAATTGGCTCTCAAAACTTTGAAAGATCTCAACACCAGATTTTACTAACTCTTCCCTAACTTTAACCGGATCTTTTTTAAAGATATACAATTGATCTGTCAGCTTTTTTAGCTCTTTTCTATTATGATGACTACCAATGCCAGATGTTATTATTTGAAGAACGTTGATTCCAATAAGAGGAATTACCTTTGATTCCCCTTCTCCTTGTTCTGTTCCACCTTTTCCTGTCCTCGTCAGTTTATTAATAAAATCAGCCCATTTACCTGGTTTTTCCTTTTGATTTTCTAGTCTTTCATAATATTCTGATAAAGAGCGTTCATAAATAAATACAAAATCTTCAACAAACTTTCTGAGCTTTTCATGCACTTCCTTTTCCTGTGTAGAAAGTCTTTTTACTTGACCAGAAGATTTTTTTAAATGTTCTTCTAAAGTCTCAATAATCTTTTCCTTATTTGATTGCTTAGCAATATCAAGTGGAGTTTTACCATCCTTATTTTTAATGTTTACATCTATACCAGGCACATTCAAAAGAAGTTCGACAATGTCTTGATGATTTTTGCTTACAGCAACATGTAATGGTGTATTACCACCATCATTGAGATCAATATCATTAATATTTTCTACTTGAGTAAGTAACCCTTCAATTTCACTAATCTTATTTAGCTGAGGATTATCCGTTCTATGCTCACGTATCGCAAGAAACAACTTGGCAATATTAATATCATTAGGGTTATATTGACGTCTTATTCTATTTTTAAATTGAAAAGATTTACTGTTTTGTTGCTTATTCAGCTGCTCTTTCAACCGATCAATGATTTCTGAATTAATCTCTTTTTTTAGATTACTTACTCGATGTTGTGTCCTCAGCATACACACCCCCTATATTACCTAAAGCTTTTATATAGTAATTAGATGCATCAGAAAAACAAAGGATTTTTGAATATTATGGTATTTTGTTGAAGTTTTTGAGCTGGGCTTATATTAAGAGTTTCGTTTTATCTTTAAATTTTATTTTCTCTACATTACCTCAGTTTTCCTTTGCTATTAAATAAATTACTATTGATCTAGTATCATATTTTACTAAAAGTCTAATAAAAGTAGCCATTTCCAGCAACCAAAACCAAGAAGCGTGAGAACTGTTTTTCTTGGGATGCGTTGGTCTACCAAACGATACATACGAACTTTTTTATATAATAATTTTACTATACCATAAAACCAGCTAGATTGGCTCGTTTTGCTAAATTTACATACGAACTGACTTGTTTATCTTTGTTGCAAAGATTTCACACTTTTATTTTTGTGACCATGTTTTTACTCAACGTGTTCTCACAAATATACGATCTTTTTATGTTTTTGTAAAAAGTAAATAATTCAATTTGCTGTGGCACTAATAGACTGATATTTTTATAAAATCTTTTCTATATTAGTTCAAGCTTTTCAAAAATTTTAAATCTTTTATATTCTCCAAGAAGGTCCTGCAACCGGTTCATGAGCTACACTACTAAATGCAGAGCTTGGTAGTTGCATTTGCACCGAATCTGACATTTGTAATTGTGTCACTATTTCTTCAACTGCATTTTTTTCCTCTATCAATGCTTTTCTTTCTTGCTCTGTAGCTTTTCTTGCTTGCTTTGTTTCTGCAATTACATGGAATCTTAATTCATTAATAGCCTCGTCATCAAATTCTTCTGCAGATTCATTTTCCTTATGCTCACGCTGAACAAAATTTTTGCTTAATCTATCAATTTCATCATTTAATTTTGCCAACTTACCCATAACATGCTTTTTTTCTTCCTTATCGAATACATATTTTTCTTGAAGTCTAAGCTGTTTGCTCTTTAACTCTTCTTTGAGATTTCTGTATTCATTGCAAATACCCTTAAATTTCTCTTTATAGTCTGTATTTAACACCAGGAAAGTACACTGCTGTTCTAAGCACTCTTGCACACTTTGATTTTGTATTATTGTCTCTATGGGTATTTTAAAATTACAAGCTTTACTATACATTAAATGAATAGCTTTTTTTCCTGCCTGTGCCATTTCATTTCTTACTTTTTCTTTATTCAGACTCTCTATTGCTTTTTCCAAACGTATTGCGACTTCTTTTGCTTCCTTCTTAAGAAACTTAGCCTTTCCTTTTTCGTCCTTCAGATACTCTTCAACATTAACTTTCGTCTCATTTTGTGTTTTAAATTTCCCTTTTAAGCTTTCTGCTTTTTCTTTTAATTCCTTTTCATTTTCTTTATGTCCTATGCCTACACTAACTAGAAAATTACCAAGTATTGTCCCTTCCTTCATCAATTTATCATATCCATTACATAGATCCTGGTATGCTATCATATAGTCATGTTCCGTCTCCTTCGACTTTCTCTCTTTACGTTCTTCATTGGATTTTTTGTAATCATCATAAAAACCTTTTATAAATGGTAACACAAAAACCAATGGTAATGCTATAACTGGTAACTTAACCGCCACACTACCAGTAACTATTACAGCTAAAGCACAACCTCCTATTTCCAGTTTATGGTTTCTTACTTCTTTGAGCAATATTTTGCCCTCTGTTTCCTCAACCTTAAAAAGGAAGTTTTCCATATTCTCTTCTTCTCTTTCATACATTTCCAACTTTATTTTCAGGTTTTTTATACGTTTCGTATTCTTATATTTTATAAACTTATCCTCTGATGAATTTATTGTTTTCTTACATCTTTCTATCTCTTCACTAAAGTGTTTTTTAAGGTATTTATAAGACACTCTTAATTCTTTAAGTTGTGATTTTAATTTCTCCGATAAATCTTTTTGTTTATCTTCTATATCCTTCTTTTCTTTCTTTAGTTCCTCATTTTTATCATCATTTAATAATTCATTTTGTACTTCTATTAATCTTCTAAAATTTTCTAATATTTTATCTTTAATACCTCTAGTTGATTTTTTATGTTCATTATATGCTATAAGTGTTAATTCACAACCAGATGTTAACGGTTGTTCCATTGATAACACATGCTCAGCAACACTCTTTTCTGTTATATCTTCTAACTTCCAACCTAAAAACTCCTTTAAATCACAAAATACTGCTCCGAAGTAGTACTTTTCATATATTTCTATTATTGTACTCAGTGCTTTATATATACTGTTTTCTTTTTCGAAAATCTCCCTACTTTTTTTATGACTACTCTTGTCTGTATGACTCTTTAGGAAAAACTTTTGTACTAGACACAACTTAATCTGACAGACACGAATTAACTGACAGAAGAATTGAGGTAGTTAAAACTAATATCAGTCTCTTGTTTAATGCTACTAATATTTTTCTGAAAAGCAATGTGTTTGCTATCAAGAAAAGTTTGCATAGGCATAGCAGTATTTACCTGAGTGAGGCCTGCTCTCATTGTAAGAACGCAACCAATGATCAACATCTATCTGCAGATCTTCCAAAGAATTGTAGATTTTCTTGCGAAAAATAATATTGTAACACTCATCTTGCATAGTTTTATGGAATCTCTCGCATATGCCATTAGTTTGCGGAGTTGGTTTTAGAATATTTTCAATTCCTAAATATAGCTGATAAGCGTGATTTTCTGGTTTGCCACAGTATTCCGTACCCCTATCAGTCAAAATGCGCAACAATGGTACGTTTTGCCCATCAAAGAAAGGTATATTAAGAAGATCTGCTGCAGTAATTGCAGTTTTGTCTGTATAAAGCTTTGCCATAGCAACTCTTGAATAGGTATCAATAAAAGTTTGCTGATAGATTCTTCCTATACCCTTGATATTGCCTACATAATAAGTATCTTGAGAACCTAAATAACCGGGATGTTCTGTTTCAATTTCACCATGTGCTTCCCTTTGTTCTTTAACTTTTTCTAAAGCCGCAAGTTGCTCCTCTGTTAGAATTATTCCATCTTGCATAACTTTTGCCTCAAGAGCCTTCAGTCTTTTTTTGAAGGTCTCAAGGTCATTTCTCAGCCATACAGATCTCACTCCACCTTCAGAGATTATTATGCCCCTTTTTCTAAGCTCATTTGCAGCTCTTTGTTGTCCATATGCTGGAAATTCTGTAGCTATGGCAATTACTGCCCTTTCTATATCTTCGGAAACTCTGTTTGCTAATAGAGGTTTTTTCTTACTTATTTCATGTAATGCTTCTTCTCCTCCATTTTCATATAATTCCTTGAATCGATAAAACGTATCTCTCCATTACTTTACACGCCTGTGATACATTTCCTAATTGCTTTGCAAGTTCTAGCAATCCCAACTTTGGTTTTAGTATTTTTGTTTGTATTGTACTCATTTCTAACACTCCTTTTGTTTGTTTATTATTTTATAACTTACTTTTTTAAAGTGTCAGATCAAGTGTTATTTAGTACACGTAAACACTATTAATTTGGCCAAGTTTGTACATCTGACTTACTATTTCTTCTGCTACTTCTTTTATACTCATATTTGAATTTTCTATCTCTATAGCATTTGGTGGCACAAATAAATTTTCCGCTCTAAATTTAATACTATTTATATTGGTAACCTTCCTATTTTTTCTTTGCTTTTTTAATATAGTACGCTCTTGTAATATCAATGGATTGCACCTAAGTACTATGGGAAGGATTTTTGTGCTCATTTTTTTACTAAGTTCTACTATTGAGTTATATATTGTTATGTTGTCATTATTATTTTTCATTAAGTCATCAAGAAATATATAATTTTTGAATCAATTGGATAGGCTTCTACTGCCTGAAGCATAACCTGCACAATGTTATATATTCTATTTTGAACTTCTTTGGAAGTTTGATTATATTCAAATCCACTTACAATTAGTGCATTTATCATACTAGATAATACTATTGCTGTAGAAAGTTTACCACTTCCTGGAAGACCGGTGATATATATGAAAAATTTTGTTAGCTGTTTTTTTATGTCAATATTTACCATATTACTTTTAATATTAAAATCTACACTTATAATAACATAAAAACAAGGCTTTAAAACATATGAAATATTACATAAAAAGCCGTTTTTATAGTTAAAATATTATTTAATCTAGAAATGTAAACTCTAATCACCTAAGGCAAGTAAAAGTGCTTAGTATTTTAACGTAGGTTCACCTTTTAGTTTGTAATAAACTTTTTTTTACGTATAAATCTTTAGAAAATTTTAGTCAAGAGCTATGTTATTAACAAATAGTGAGTTGAAAAGAGACCTAGTTAACGCCTATCAAATTTTATCTTATCTTAAATTAGATGATCATACGTATACTCATCTCTCTGTACGTTCTGAAGATAAAAAGTCATTTTATGTTTATCCGTTTGGTATACGTTTTTATGAAGTAGATGAAAGTTCATTGATGAAAGTATCGTTTGATGGGAATATAATTGAAGGCAAAGAATATCAATATAATAAAACTGGCTATGTAATCCATGGCTTCATTTATCAAGCAAGGAAAGATATTCAAGCAATTTTTCATCTACATACACCTTCTATTGTAGCAGTTTCTTCTCTCAAGGATGGATTACTCCCAATAAGTCAGTGGGCGCTGCACTTTTATAATAAGGTATCTTACCATGATTATAATTCCCTGGCACTTGATGATACAGAAGGAAAAAGATTAATAGCTGATTTGAAAGAAAATTTTGTGATGTTAATGCGCAATCATGGATCTATAACATGTGGTCAGACTATACAAGAAGCAATGTTTTATACGTATCACTTAGAACAAGCTTGTAAAACTCAATGCCTGATGCTAGCAATGAATAGGGAGTTGTCAATTCCAAGTGAAGAAATTTGCTCAAAAGCCGTAAAGGATCTTCTGTCTTTCGAAAGCAATCTTGGTGAGAGAGATTGGCACGCATGGGTTAGGTTGATTAAAGGTAAGTTATAAAAGTTTCTGACTCTTCGATAGATATTAGATTTCTTGCATAACCAGCCAGTCTGAAATCCAATAATGGTTTCACACGCTGTAATTCATGCAAGAAGTCTAATGTCTCCATCTCTACTTAAGTTAACACCCTTAACTAAGCAGATACAAGTAAATAACTAGTAAGTTTTTTCAATCCTGCTCCACAGCAAATTTTAATGCTATGTGAGTAGTTATAGTGCTGTTAACAATTAAAATGACAAAAACTAAGATGGTGATTAGTAGTGTATAAATATTCAAGGATAAATTTTCAAATTGAGTTAGCAATTTGAAATATACAAAAGTTGGCATTATCATTGGCAAAACAAGAATTTGCGACACTCCTGATGCTAAGTTATTTCGACCAATCATCAATGCATTTCCAGTAGCTGAAATATTAATGATTATCAGCGTATTAAATAATAAAGACACTCCAACTGCTATTGAATGTTCAATATTATTGCCTAGAATTGCAAAGCTGAACATGAAAGAAATCACTGAAATCGGTAACCCAAATAACAACCAGTGAGCGAAGATTTTATAAGCAACTATCAGCCTAGAAGAGAGTGGCTGCACAAAGATTTGCTCTAATATTCCATCATGATAATCAGATGTAAATAAATTATTTGTAGAGATCTGCAAAACAAATGTAGCACATATCCATGTTAATGTTAATATGACTTCTTGTTTACTGTTGTTTTCAAGTGTATATGAAGATAAACTTAACATTATAATAAAAATACATACTATATAAGTAAGATTATTATCATTTATTACTAATTTTTTTACCAAACTAATCATACCAGGATTTTAAATGTTTATTATAAATTATAGTGTTTACTTTGAGGGTAGTATAATTTTTTGTGTTTACAAGTTATATAAGTTTTAATATATTTTATTGATAATGCTATGGAAAAATTAATAAAAATAAAGTTACCGGAAGATTACGTTCCTTCAGAAAATGAAGAATATATGAACGTAAAACAACTGGAATACTTTAGCTTAAAGTTAAAATCAATACTCTCTGAACTGGAGAAACAAGATCTAGAAGATAGTAGTATTTATTCTGATAGTGAAAATGGAGAATTAATTAAGCGCCGAAAAGATAGAAAAGAAAAAATTAAGGAGGCGTTGGAAAAAATAAAACTAGGCATTTATGGTTACTGCGATGGAACGGGAGAAGAAATAGGAGTCGAAAGACTTAAAGCTAACCCGCTTGCTATGTATTGTATTGAAGAACAAGAGAGAATAGAAAAAGAAAAGAACGTGTATAACATTAATGATTAGAACTTGTCGGGAGTGTTAAATAAACCATACGCGTCAAGTTAAGGAAAAATGAACAAATTTAGTGCACTCAAAGTTGATATTCTTGTTTTTCTATATTTATCTTTTAAGGAGAATTTTGACCAGGTTGAGATGAGTTTTTTGAGGAAAATTTGAACTTTACTGACTACACAATTTAATGTTAAGAATAACTCTCTAACCCGCCTTTTTAGCTCAATAAATGCCTTTGTTAAGCTAAGTTCTGTATTCTTTTTCACTTCTGTGCAACCAACTATGCCGTGAAATATAAGAATTGCGCACAATTTAGCATATAGTTCACATAATACTCTGCATGGCTTTCCTTTTAGCTTATCAAGTCTGATATGGCTTTTATACAATTTAAATAATAACTCAATTTGCCACCTTACTCTGTAAATCGTTAATACTTGCTCAGCACTAATTTTATTTTCTGGAACATTAGTTATAAATATTGACCAGTTCAACAATTTTTGATTTCTTTTAGAGGATGTATATCCCTGCGATCTTGCTAATCTATTAGCTTTCCTTCTTCTGGCCATAGACTGTTCTTCAGTTAGTTTCTGACATATAATTCTTACTCTAATTTTTGCTTCTTTTCCTAACAATACCTCGTTTTCTAAAAATAACTTATCCTCTAAACATTCTAATAACTCCATTTTTTGATTTGTTTCTACATCATATATGTTGGTATCGGATTTATAACGACTTATGAAATAAGCTCCTATTTCATTGATTTGTTTAAAAGAACTTGACACAAAATAACCGAGATCAGATATTAGCAAATCATTGCTTAATATATTACTTAAATGTTTCCTATATCCCTGGTCTGATCTTACTCCCTCCGTTAAATTAAGTTGGTCTATTATCTGATTCATGTAGTCGAAAACTAATTGTAACTTTATTCCAGACTTAGTATTGCTTTCATAGCCACTGTAGCTAGTACCATAACCTTTATACATCTCTTCCATACTGTTAGGTAGAGTAATATAGCTACTGTCCAATAATTTAACACTATTAAATTGCTGTAAGATTTTGCAATCAACTTGCAAGATATTTTTGAAGAGAACCACAGATTCATTATACATCCTTTTCATAAATTCCACTGCTTCTTCAGTAAATCTAAAATCCAAACCTTGTTTTGTTATATCTATCGAGTCCTCGTTTAGTAATTGACACATTGTTTCTACGCTACAATTATCAACCCCTATATTACCCAAGACCATGGCTTTTACGAACGATGAACCTTTTAGCTTTCTCTTTCTTTTTATAAACCTTGTTGTAGTTGAGATTTTATCTGCTTTTTCATTAAAAAATTCTTTGAGCTTTTTTGATAAGCTAGTTATTTTATTCATTGGTTCTCTCACTAAAAGTATTTCTGGGAGAACTTATACCTTATTATTCTATCTCTTTCATACCTTTATTTCCTTAACTTGACGCGTATGGTTAAATAAACTGTGTTAAACCGAGAAGTAAAGTAATAAATTGATAAAAAAATGGAGGTTTGACAATGAGTCAAGCAAACAGAACTACCGGTTTGGTAGACTATAAAGAATTAGAAACAAATATCTTATCATCTATACGAGAAGGAAGACCATTGACAGGAAGAGATGGAGCATTAACACCATTTATAAAAAAACTGCTAGAGGGAAGGCGAGATAGAAAACCATTTGTCAGCTGAAAGCGAAGAAAACAACCGAAGAAATTCAAAGACTTTACGGACAAGTATTTGAACTATTGACACCAAGAGATAGAGAAGGAAGTTTCGAGCCACAAGTAGTCAGAAAAAGGCAAACAACCGAACTTGAAGCAAAGGTTTTAAGTACATATGCCAGTGGCATGGGATATAGCATCGCATGTAGAAGAAATATAAAATATCTGCAGCAGAGATATCAAGTATTACTGACAAATTGTTACCGGTAATCAACGAATGGCGCAGTCGTCCGCTGCAATCTGTATATCCAATAGTGTTCATGGTTTTTTAAGGTCAAGGAGGACGGGCATTGTGTAAGCAAATGTATGTATAACATATTAGCAAAATGGCAGAAAAGAAGTTTTGGGTTTTTATTTGGCTGAAAGTGAAGTTCTGGTTGGGAGTACTAAATGACCTAAAAGAGAGAGGAGTAGATGATATTCTGATAGCTTGCGTTAAAAAGCTTTCCTACAGCTATAAATAGCGTATTTCCTAAAGCAGAAATGTATAGTACATCAGATAAGAAATTCACTGAAATATGTATCGAGCAAAAGTTTTCATGAATGATTTGAAAAAAACATATCAAGTAGAGAAATAGCCGAGAATTATTTACTTGAACTGGAGGAAAAATGGGGAGAAAAATATACTTTAGTTTTGGGAGAATAATTGGGAAAATCTGTCTAGTTATTTTAAATATTCTGGCCCTGTAAGAAAGTTAATTTATACCACAAATCCTATTGAGGGACTACATAGACAGATCAGAAAATTTACTAAAACTAAGGGCTCATTTACTAGCACAAATGCCTTGTATAAACAGGTATATTGTGCTATAAAGAAGGCAGGAGAGAAATGGACTATGCCTATACATGATTGGGCTTTAACTATCTCTCAACTTGATATCTTTTTTCCTGGTAGGTTAAAAATCGAGTTGAACTAAAAATGCGATTTGACACAGTTTATTTAACACTCCCTCTCAAAGATGTGCTTTTAAAATGCTATTTGATTAATAACTTTACTGATATAGGTATGCCTATTTTCAAATTTGCCTCGTAAATTCCTTTCATTACTCCTCCTCATTCCTTGCCATTCAACAAAGCCTCCCAGAAGCACCATAAATACGCTTTTCAACACATATTTAATAGAGTTTGTGAAGAAAATGACACTGAACACCGTTTGACAAAAGTCTTGGACAAATGGGCAAGTTGAACGTATGAATAAAACTTTTAAAAATGCTACAGTTAAAAAATATTACCACCGCTCACATCAGCAGCTCAAAAAGCATCTTTACAATTTTATGATGGCTTACAATTATGCTAGAAGAATTAAAACTCTTAATGGTCTTACACCTTTCGAATTTATATGTTTACAGTGCTCCTCATTTATTTACACTACCATCACACTCTGGAACCATGTATCTAAACTTCTGCTGAAACCTTACTGTAATTGTCCTTAGATTATCATTAAATAATATTAAAAATTTAAGCATCTAGACCCATCTGTTGTAAGAAGATAATGTTTTGCCAGTCAATATTATAAATTGACTATAGCATCTTGCTGACGGCTAAGATTTACGTTGACATCGTTAAGATAACTCTTAATGGCTGGCTGGTTATCTATTTTTCTCCTTTTAGTTTTTGTACTCTCTGTGTCTAGAAACCTTTTGTTTTCTAGCAGTAACTCTTCACTTGATACTGAAGAAGAACTTTCGCTATTTTTTTCTACATAAAGCTCTTTTAAGATTGAGACACCCTTAGCATTCAAATCAGATTTTTCAAATTGTAAGAGCGATTCTCTTTTTTCTACCTCATTTTTTAAATATGTTGATTTATCTTCATCTCTAGTAAACAACTTTTGTATAGCATATACAGTATCTAAAGTATCAAGATGATTTATCCCTATAACCTTCTCTTGTAATTCTTGCAATCGTTGAAGTTCTTGTAATGCTTTTTCTTTATCCTCTAAGCAACTATGTAAAACAGCTATATAAAACTTCACAGATAGTACGTTAGGATGATTATCTAAAAATCCATAATTTTTTTGTAGCTTCAGCACTTTCTCAAAATATTGCAATGCTTTCTCTCTTAATTCTCTTTGAATTACTTTTCCTACCTCTATTGCAACAAAATAAGGAGCCGGTTGTAAGTACTGACTACTCTCTTGATTTATCAGAATATCTTGTAGCTGCCTAAATAAAGCTTGTATACTCAATTCACGAGGTAAATCTTCTTTATGTGGTAACGCTTCTTCATTTATAGTTACTTTTTTTCTTTCTTGACTCATAAAGAAATATGCTAAGGCATAGATATATTTTGTATCTAAATTATAAAATTCATACACCTCGGAAGGATCAAGATAAGGATCATCATCGGAGTTAAAATCACTTATTTTAAGGAAAATTTCATTTCTCAGTTGTCTTACATAGTACAAAGTTGTAAATGCATCAGTATATCTTTTTTGCATTACAAATACTTCAGCTATAATAACTGCCATATCTAGATGTTCTTCTATAAGTTCCATGATTTCTTCGTTAAATGAACTAGTAAATATAAAGTTATTGTATTTACTGTACGACAATGCTTTTTTATAATTTTTTTGTTTGAGATAAATAGAAAGTATTTTTTTATCCAAAGCAAGAGAAGGAAATACATCATTTACCTTCTCTAATTTTTTCAAATCTAGAAAGACTTTTAATGCTTTATCATACCATCCCAAACCAGCTCGCGCACAGGCAAACTCATATTTGATCAACCTTGAATATCCATCATCTACAGCAAGTAATTGATATAATTGCGACGTAAGATTGATAACTTTTTGATACTCATATAACTCATTTAAGCCACTTAAAATTAAACAAGGAAGATTCTTATTTTCTTCTATTAGATAGTCATATTTTTGACCATGATCAAACAAAGATAAGAGGTGAACTACATCTAAAAACCCTCCTTCAGTTTCAGATACCAGTTCTATGACACAACTTAATATGTGTTTTTCCTCATCTATGGTAAACTGTGAACGTATTACTTTTTTTATTAATTCATGCATAGTATAGACCTTGTATTTACCTTCCTTTTTTGGATAAATTATCGAATATTGTTCTAGCAATTTAAAAATGGAGTATAGCCTATCCTCATATCTAATCCAGGGAAGAAATAAATTGGGATCAATTGTACCATGACCAAAATAAGCCATAGCATTTAAAATTTTTAGAACTTTCTCTCCAGAACTCATCTTTTCTATTGTTTCCATCGAGATTAGTAATGTTATTTGCAGTATTCTATCGTATTCATTTTGTCTAGTGTTTCGTGGAAATTTCTGATTAAACCTTTCGTATTGTATTAAATATTCAAAAATTCCAAATGCTTCGCTCAAAGAGCTTGATCCTTTGTTTTTAATACATGCTACTGCTAGATTTATAGCTAATGGAAAACCTTCGAGTTTTCTTATTAGTGCTTTTATTTTTTCATCTTGCGACTTATCTGCTATCTCTAAAATTCTTTTTACAAGTTGTATAGCTTCTTTTTCTCCAAGACTATCTAAAGACACTTCTGCTATATCTTGATAACCTTGATCAGAAGAAGTAAATAAGCAGTCAAAACCACCTCTTTTACCTCTGATCTTTAAAATTCTCTCTAGATCTTCTTTTTTAACTCCCTGAAAAAGGAATAGGCATTTTTCCTCTACTTTATTTCTTTCTCTTTCCATACACATGCTTAGCCTATCTCGGACAAGGGAATCAAAAGAACTTTCTATGGACAATATATCTTGAGTATTTACCTCATAGACATTAAGATAAACTCCTTTGTTTTCTTCAACAAATTTTCTAGCTAGTTGAGTTTTGCCAATTCCAGATGGACCTACTATTATTACTTCTCCCCCATGTAATTTTGTATATATCTCCTCTATTTGTTTCTTTCTTCCAGTGAATTCTTCTACTGGAGCACATACATCCTTAAAATTCATTTTCCCAAGTAGAGATGATAATCTTTTTATATCTGATACTTTTATACTAGGCCAAAAACTCCTAGATCTTGCTGTATTACCATGCTCTGATTCAAGTAGGTTGCTATAGTTTTGAGAGACTGTTTCAGCATGATTTACAAATGCTTCTTTTACTTTTAGATAATAAAACGAATTTGGAATTGTTTTTAAATTTTTTTCCATCAAAGATACAACATCACTATTTTTTTCAGTTCTTCCTATTAACTCTTTGCCTCCTATTATATGTTGTTCTTTTTTTCCTTTTTCTTTAACTAAGTATTTCAAATTCATATCTAAATTTTGTTTGCGCTCTTGACAACAAAATAAGATATGCTCGTTTAAAAAGCTTACCTCTTGTTCAATATGGGATTTAATTTTTACTATAAGATCCTCAATTATCTTTTTGCTTGGCATTTGGATTTCTTTATTGACAATATAAAATACCTTCTCCACTTTAGCCTTAAATTCTTGTATATTTAAGGCATCTAAAGTATACACATAGTTTTCAAGTTCTACGTTTGTAGCTTCTACTCTAATATATCTTGTATCATATGTTCTTTTCGACTTTTCACCCATAAGGGAACGGCGATAACCATACTGACTAGATTTATCCCCACTTTTCTTTCTATAATAGACGAAAGAGCCTTCACTGCCTTCTGCAATTCCGATATTTTCATATAGGTCTCTAAGATTATAACTTATTTCTCCATACTGCGCAAACATACCTTGAAAGTATGTATTTAGAACAAGGGTTTCAGTTATCCCTATATTTCTCAAATCTCTCTTATGTTCTTTCTGAATGTAACATTCAATTATCTTATCTACAATGTCATCTGCTATTTTTGAAACATGATCAAAACCTATTTTCTCAAACTGCATTTCAAAACTTTGAAAAATATTGCATCCAGCATCCATTAATATTTTTCTAAAGCCCAGTTTATATTCATTAAACGTTCCTATTAAGTCTGATAGATTAATAAAACTTTTTGTCGCTTTTGTTACATTACCTTCTCTCAAAGATTCTTTCATACCAAACATCTCCCAATCATCATGTGTTGAACATCCAAAAATACTTTGCACAAACCTGTTAATGCTCACCCCATCCGAAAATATTCTGTTCCCCTCTCTCAGTGTACTTGCAAGTATATCATATATAATAAGCCTCGTTTCAAATGATTGAATGAAACTCAGAACAAACTTCATCAAATTTGAATACTCTACTTGATAAAATTGATAATGATTATTTTCTTTATAAGACAAGCGTATTTTGTTACAGTATTTTTTCTTTTCATTGTATATAAGATCTTTTGAATCTTTCTCAGACACTATTATCGCTGTATTTAGTAGATCAGACATTGCATTTATTTCATGCTTTCCACCCCAAGTTTGAGTCATTTCCATGCATTTCAAGTATGTATCAAATATAAATTCCTGAACTTGATCACGTTTTTTTATCTTATTAAGTTCAGTACAAATTTCCTTTATTGCACTTTCATCAAAAAAATTGGGTTGGAGTTTACTAGTGTCAATATTATACTGCTCAATTTTTTCAGCACCGAATTCATGTTCAAACTCTTTTTTAAAGGTACCTCCTGTAAAATAACTTCCACTGTGACTCTCAAAAAGATCCATAATTTCAACCTTATTTTCAAATCTTCTTTGGCTGAAACATACTTCATCAGCAACCTCACAACGAAATGTCTTCGTTACTAATTGCTTCATTACACTATCTTCATAAATATTTGCATTACTTTGCATTAGCCTTTGAATTGAATGTACATCATGGTCGCTCGCAAATAATTCTTTAAACCTTTCATGAAAGGCATAATCATCAAATTTTACGGGAGTTAAGTAAGCTAAAGCAACGGACCAAAATAAGCAACTGCCATCTCCTGGTATATCAACTTCTTTATATGAAATAAGCGGTTGCAGTATCTTAGCGATATCTTTTCTGTTATTATCTTTAGCAATATCTATAGGAGTCTTTCCCTCTCCATTTAAAACATCAACTTGCGTTCCTATCTTTAGCAAAAACCTAACAATTTTTGATTCTCCAGCACGAACAGCAATATGTATCGGTGTATCATTATATTGATTCACCTGAAAATTAACGTTTAGACTCGGATATGCTTCAAAAAAACTTTTTAGCTTTTCAAGCTTTCTATCTTCTATAAGATTAGAACCCTCTAGAATACTAGTAAATTCTTTCTGTATTTCACTTATTAATAGTGTCTCGCTCAAGATTGGCTCAAAATGAAAATCTCCTTTATTTATTATATGTATAGTATCTTTTTCATTATAATCTGTACTTACAAATTTGGATCCTAATCCATCAATAAGAGACCCTGACCATTCATATATGGGAAGATATTCAATAACATGCAGCTTAACATTATATTCATTACAAATCATGCTTCCCTCAATTTTAGGTCTGCCACATATAGGAACCTGCAACGTATTTCCATACTTTAAATCAGTTAATGATGAAGCCACTTCTTTATTGTCCTTCTGCATTCTTTCTATATCTTCATTACTGTATTCTATACCAACCAAATAAGTCTTCCATAATTCATCATCATCAATACCAGGCCCTGGAGGTATTACTGTAGAATCTTCACGGTTTCTAGCATCGGCTATAATCTTTTCTTTCATTTCTTGACTAATTAAAGCTTGCTTCCTACAAATTTCTCTCAAAGATTTCACAGTAAAGTTCATTTCAGGTTTTAATTGCTTAAGTCCTTGTGCAACTGCATCAAAGAAACAATCCCCTTTTCCAATTGCTTTCCCTATTGTAAAACCTTCCAGCTGTAATATTTGCTGACTACTAGATAGCAGTGTGTCTTCTTTTTGCATTCTTATTAACCTAGATTGATTATCTGCTACTTGTTTCCATGTATTTTCTTTACTTAACATAAAGCCCCCTATATTTTAATATTCATATTTGAATTGTTTGGTCGTAAACCTCTTTTCTGAAGATTGGTTTTGACATCTAATTCATTTGATTCTTATACAGCTGTACTAAACTGCTCTACAAATTTACTGTAGAAACCTCATGGTAATCCTAAGTAACTTTGATTGCTAAGTAACAGTGTGCCTTTCTTTTGATTTCTTACTAAACTAGATATATTCTTAAAAAAGCCAGGATTGCTTTCTGAATGATGTACATAATACAATTCATCTAACACCCCATGTATTCTTTACATTGAATTACATTATAGCTAAAAAGATCTAGCAGAGCAAGAACTTTTTAGCATTTTATTTTAGTTTGTATTTTTAAAACTAAAGCCAGTGCTTGCAAAAACACTTCTGTTTTTTTACTGCAATGTACTCTTTCTATTTCTAAATACTAACTTAACTTTACGTATCACTAAAAACTTAATAATACATCCATTTTCAGCACCCAAAACGAGCAAGCGTGAGAGCTTTTTGTTTTGGAATGGGTTGGTCTACCACTTGTTCTACGCGAATTTATATCAATTTATTACTTTATTTCTCTGTTTTTTTGAAATTCCCCTCATAAAATTAAATAGCTTACTGTAAAATTATAGTCTTAAGTCCTTGTTTGCAGGTTGTACAGAGACGCTGTTAAATGAAGATATAGGTGACCTATGAGTTAAGTTAACCGTGCTTTTATCTTCAAATTGCAATGCTTCACTTATATTTTCTAATTTTCTTTTTTTAGGTAGTGTATGTTCATCAAATGTCTCTAGGTTTCTTTTATGTGATTGTGTTTTTAAGTATGGAGCTGAGTACACAGTAGATTGAGGTTGATAGCAACAAATACTACTTGGGTAATAATTGTTAGTATAATGGTACAAATCATCGTTGAGTTCAAGTTTCACATTAGCTCCTTGTTCTAAAGAAAAAAGGGACCTAGCGCTGTCGTAGCAATGAAACTTAACATCGTAGTTCTGAGAAATATTATTACTAATATCCTCTAGATTCGTATTAACGTTATTCATTACAAGGTAGCGAACAGTGCTTGAGTGACCATATACATCAGCAAGGTACAAAGGAGTCATATGATCTTCATTCTGTAAATTTATATCAGCCCCATGCTCTACGAGGTAGCGAACAATTCCTAGGTAACCATACATAGCAGCAAAATGCAAAGGAGTCATACCATTCTTATCCTGTAGATTTATACCAGCTCCATAACCTACAAGGTAGCGAACAATTCCTAGGTAACCATACATAGCAGCAAAATGCAAAGGAGTCATACCATTCTTATCCTGTAAATCTACTGTAGCCCCGTACGCTAGAAGGTACTCAAAAATCTCCAAGGAATTATGTTCAACAGCATAGTGCAAATAACCTTTATCTTCTCCGTCCTTTAAATTTATATAAATCTTTTTTTCCTCTATAAAGTATCTAACGACCTCTAAGCAATTATTTTCAATAGCATAGTATAAAACAGTACTATCAAACTGAAAATATTCGTTATCAATAAAATACCTAACTATTTCTAGTCGATTATGGAGAGCAGCACAGTCTAAAAGGGTAAGGCTCGGGTCATCATTTACCTTAAAATCAGCCCCTTTTCCTATAAAGTATTTAACTAACGCTAAGTGACCATATATAACAGCATATTCTAAAGGAGTAGATCCATCTTTATCACCGACATTAACAATTTTACTTAATTTACTTGGATCTACATTCTCGAATATAAGCTTAATAACTTCTTCATTATCATCTATGGCCAGAAAATGTAAGATATTCATTCCGTAATAATCAGATTGAATAAATTCATTAACTAACTTTTTATATTCACTTGCATAATTCCAAATGGATATGATATGGCTTACATTTTTACAGTTATTATTCATCAATGATGTCATTATTTTTCTTAAAAATTTTTCTTCTCTTTCTTCTTTTCTTTGCCCTAACCTTATCATTTTTTGTACTTCTTGATGAATTTTTGCTATCCCTTTCTCTAATCCAATCAATGAGAACTGATTAAGTAGATCAAGTGCATCCAAAACCCTTTGTTGATTTTCTTTTGATTCCCCCTTGAAAAAAATTTCTTTTGTATTAATTTGATTAGGGTCCAGGTAAGCCATGAATACTAAAATAACATACGCTTGCTGCCCAACATTTTTTTCTTCTTTTATTTTATCAATGTTAATCTTCAAAGCTTTAAAAGATTTTTTATTAACAACTTGTGTCTCCAAAAAATCAGGTTTTGATTGCTGAGCTACTCTATATTCCTCCAGATATTCTCTAATACTAAGACCTTTTTGTTTAATGCATGATGTTGCTGCTTTCAAATCTAATGGAAAACAATTAAACTCTTCTATTAACTCTGATATAGATTTACCTTGTGATTCATCTTCCCCTAAGGTTTTTCGAGTAAATTCCTCGGCTTCTTCTTTTTTTAAATTACCCAACTTTATTTCTTCTATATCTTCTATTTCTTCTTTCCAATTCTTGTTAGGAGAAGTAATTAAAACGTAAGGTTTTTCTCTATTAGAAAAAACAGGGAAGCTGGATGGTAAAAAATTCTCAATCTCCTTATAACTACTAGCATCATCGAAAACAAACAAACTTTTTGTGTCTTGAAGATACTCATATACATCCTCGACAATAGATTTAATGTTTCTCTCTCTCCTTTGCTCACTTTTTCTAGAAATCCCTAACCTTTCAGCCAACCCATGAAATGAATTTGAAAGATTGGTACATGACGAGGCATCTATCCACATAATCCTTGCCCAAGTAGCCTTACGCCTTTCACTAAACCCATAGCCTCTAGCAAGTTCGCTTTTTCCTATTCCAGACTTCCCACTAATTAAGACTACTCGTGACATTTTTACTTCTTGACTACTACTGTGTAACCTTAGGTTCAAATTTTTTACCACCTCTTTTCTTTCAATGAAATTTTCTGGTGTCTTGCCAAAACTATAGGAAAATTGACGCCTATCTTCATCTTGCTTTCTAAGATGTTCTTTTACATCTTCTATATCTTTCCTTTTCACAGGATCTTGTTCATTAATCTCCTTTAATATAAAAAGAGCTAATTCTTCTTTTTTTTCATCATTTAAAATATACACATATCTTTCTATGGGTACTTCACTAGATACATACTTTTGTTTTACCTCCTCCCACTTTCTTAACTCCCATTCAAAGGGAAGCCGATAGCCGTATTTTTCAGCACAGTTATATTCCTCTAGATTATGTTCCTCAGAATTATATTGATAATAATTAACAGTTTCATCTTCTTCTTTTTTCTTTATTCCTACCCATTCATACAATTCTGAGGTTACTAAACTTTCACCACTTTGCTCATCTTTTACTTCATATCCAGGACGCGTAAAATATCCTTTCTTTTTTGACTTACCTAGAACAACACCTTGTGTTATAAGATCAACAGAAAAGTTTTGTTCCTCAGAAGTTAAAAGGTAATTCATTGTTCTATGTACAGCATCTATTGCTAACTTCTTAACTCTCCTATGATAAAAAGAGGGATTGATATCTACAACTTTTATGAATGGTACCTCAAACCTGTGAAAAATTTCTAAGCCAGCTTTTACTAAAATCTCTCTCATTTCAGCTTTGTAGCAAGGCGTAGTTATTGTAAAAATATTTTTCGCTCCTTTCTTATGCCGTTTTCCTGTAACACAATGATTGATACTCTCATTAACTTTAACACTAAATAATTTCAGTGGACTTGCTGGAATAGTATTATTCAAAACAGAACTAAAGCTGGCTGAAGCTTTGCTTATTTTTTGTATATTTGAGTCTGGTTCTGCCTCCTCAAAATATTTAGATAATTTTTCCTCGAATTCTTTAACAAAAGTCTTAACAAAAAAAGTTGCTTTTTTCACTATTTCATCACTTGTAATGCTTATACAGCTAAACATTTCTTCATCATCAGTCGATGTACTACTGCTGCCTATAGATGAAGATCTTGTTACTCTAGGGCTCTCTTGACTTCGTCCACGCTGAAGTTCTTCACTAGATGATCTATCTTCATGATTAAGACCTCCTTTTGCTCCTATTGTTGACTCATCATCTACATAATCCATTTGATTATCTATTACTTGTCCCTTTGTATTTTCTTTACCTAACATAAAGCCCCCTATATTTTAATATTCATATTTTGATTGTTTTGTCGTAAACCTCTTTTCTGAAGATTGGTTTCAACATTTGATTCTTATGCAGTTGTACCAAAGCAATTTACTGTAGAAACTTTATAGTAACCCTAAGTAACTTTAATTGCTGAGTAACAGTGTGTTTTTCTTTTTATTTCTTACTAAACTAGATATATGCCTAAGAAAGCTAGTATTGCTTTCCCAATGACATACATAATACAGTGCATCTAACACCATACCCCACATATTGATTACATTAAATTGTACTATAGCTAAAAAGATTTAGCAGAGCAAGGACTTTTTTGCATATTCTAGCATTTTATTTTAAAACTAAAGCAGCTCAGTTTCATGTACTTTTATTTCTTTATCGACTGTTATTTTCTTCTTCAATTCACCTGTGAGTAATGATAACGTGGCAGTTAAAGCTTGTAAAGCAATTTTTTTATATAGCAAGATTCAGCTATTTAATAAAAAGATCGTGGCTAGACCAAAAAATATAAGAGCTGAGAGAATATCAGTTGTTGCTGATGTTAAGATTGAAGACGAAACAGCAGGATCGGATCTTAAACGATGAAGCATTATAGGAATGAAAGTTCCGATGAACGTTGCAATAATTGACATCATAATCATGGAGACCACAAAAATCATCTCCACTTTGACATTGTGAAACCTTATTGCTAACACTACTAATGAAATAGTAGATAAGATCACCCCGTTTATAAGACCTATTAAAAATTCTTTCATCAGTATTCTTTTTGCATTTTGCTCAGTTAGATATTTTGTTGCGATTGCCCGGATAGTTAGTGTTACTGTTTGGGATCCTGCATTTCCGCTCATCGATGCAATGATTGGCATAATTATTGGCAGTACTATAAAACTTTGTATTACGTTATCGAAAAAGCCAACTACTATAGAACATATTGTTGCAGCTAAGAGGTTAAACAGTAACCAAGGTAGTCTTTTAATTATAGTTTTATGTATAGGGGCATTTATATCAGATTTAGAAGATACACCGCTTATTTTAAGCACATCCTCTTCTGCTTCTTGTTGAACAATTTTGATTACATCTTCAATAAGGATTACACCTATAATTTTACCATTCTTATTTACTACTGGAGCTGATAATAGAGCGTAATCTTTAAATATTCTTGCTACTTCTTCTTGGTCCATTCCAGTTTTTATTATTTTTATATCTTGACTCATTATCTCTTTTATTATTGTTTCTCCTGAGTGAGATATTACCTTATTTAAGTTGAAAATGCCTATGGGTTCTAATTTTGAGTTAATGATGAAAATTTGATAAAATGTTTCTGGTATTTTTTTATAGTTGCGTAAGAATTCCATTAGCTGATTTATCGTCCAATAATATGGAGCTATAACCATATTTTTATGTATCAACCTTCCTGCACTTTCTTCTGGGTATGATAACAATTCCTCTACTAATTTTTGAGTTGCATTGGGTAAGTAGTTAAGTATATTTTCTATAGACTTTCTATCTAAATCTTTCACTATAGCTACTATGTCTTCTATATCAAGAAGCATTAGTAACTTTGCTGTATTTTCTATTCCCAATATTTCTATGATCTCTACTTGTAAATCTGGTACTACATGTACTAAGGCATCACTTAACAAATGTTGATCGAGGATATTAACTAATTTCTCCCTGTGATCACTGATCGAAGTAGATAAAAAATAAGCTAACTGAACGCTATCTATCGTTTTTACAATATTACGAACATTCTCTAATTCTTGATTATCGAGAGACTCTATTAAATCATCAATAGCCTTTTTGTCTAAACCATAATGAGAACTTGTTTTAATATTCATTACTTTACCTTATTTTTTTAATAAATATACACACTTGATTTTATTGAACATTCAAGTATAATAAAATTATTTTGAATTAACTATTATATGGTTAAATTTCTATTTTGTTTGCTGTTATTGTTAGTGATAATAAATATATTAAAGTCTAAAGTATAATGAAAACCCATCCAGAAATCCTTGAATACTTTCAAGGCTTAAATAAAAGTATTTCTCTTATCAGGAGGTGTCTTTGACATAGAAAAATTGAAGTTGCGTCTTGAAGAGCTGGATTCTCAAGCGTTGAATGATAATCTGTGGCAAGACAATCAAAAAGCACAAGAAATTTTAAAAGAACGCTCTAAAATTAAGCATGACATAGAATCGTTTTCAAAGCTAGAAAGCAATTACAACGATGCTATCAGCTTGATGAAATCTGCTATTGATGAGAATGATGAAGAATTTTTTTCTGAAGTTAAAGGTGAGTTAGTAAAGCTAGAGAAATTAATCAAACTTAAAGAGACAGAATCCTTATTTACTGGTGAAGCAGATAACAATAACTGCTTTTTAGAAATCCACTCAGGAGCTGGTGGAACAGAGAGCAATGATTGGACTGAGATGCTCATGCGCATGTATACAAGATGGGCAGAAATTTATCACAATTTTAAAGTTGAAGTTGTAGAAAAATTAGATGGTGATGCAGTTGGTATAAAATCTACAACAATAAAGATCATCGGAGAAAAAGCTTACGGGTGGGCAAAAAGCGAAAGTGGAGTTCATAGATTGGTTAGAATATCACCATTTGATGCAAATGGTAAACGTCATACCAGTTTTGCAAGTGTAGGAGTAACTCCAGTGATTGAAGATTCAATAGATATTGTTGTGGATGAAAAGGATTTAAAGATCGACACTTACCGTGCTTCTGGAGCAGGTGGTCAGCATGTAAATAAGACTGAAAGCGCGGTACGTATTACGCATATTCCAACAGGCGTTGTAGCTCAATGCCAAAATGGTCGTTCTCAACATAAAAATAAAGATGAAGCACTTAAACTACTTAAAGGACGTTTATATCAAATTGAATTGGAAAAAAAAGAACAGAAAATGGCCGAAGAATATGGCAAGAAATGCGATATAGGTTGGGGCAGTCAGATCAGATCGTATGTTATGCATCCATATCAAATGGTAAAGGATTTAAGGACTGGACATGAAGTTGGCAATATAAATTCCGTTTTTGATGGCAATATAGATTGTTTCATAGTTAGTGTATTGGAGTTAAAATGAGATTTATTAAAAAGCTAAGTTTTATGCTCTGCTAATAAGGGGAAAAGAAAACCAAAATCTATTGAGAAAAATGGAACAATTTTGTGAATATATCTATTATCCAAGTAGCTGATGAAAATGGCAACTCGTTTCTTATGGGCACAAAAATGTAATATGAAGAGAAATCTTCGTACATTAAGTTGTAGCTGCGCAACGTCTGCCATTGATGATTATTTCACCTACTGTAACTGCTGCTAAAATAAAGCAGTAATAAACTTGTGTTAACAAAGAAATAGGTGAGACAGAAGCAATGCTACCTGCTAGCAGCAGCTGGGAACCATAAGGCAAAATGCCTTTTGTAACGCAAGCAAAAATGTCTAACAAGTATGCACTACGGTATGACGGAATATTATGCTTTTGCGCGAGCCTTTTTGCAATATCGCCACTTAATAAAATAGCAATGGTATTATTAGCAACTAAAACAGTAAACATAGATGCTATGCCCGCTATTACAAATTCAGCTTTAGTTTTTGTGATATTGCTTTCATCGATAAGTTTGTGTAATGCCTTTTGACCCTGCTTGTACATTATATGACTCAATCCGCCAATAAATAGAGCAAATATCACTATCTCGTTTACTTTTTTGAAACCGTCATATATGTCATGAGAGAGTTGAATGATAGTATAGTCAAAAAAAGTCATCCCTAATACACTAGCAACAATTATATTTATAGTTATTGTTACTAAAGTAGTAACTTCAAATAACCCCATGATTATTAAAGAAATATAAGGAATAATCTTTATTACTGATAAATAATCTAAATTTGATGTAGGAATAATTTTTGTACTATCTGCCATAATTGCCAGATAGACAAGCGTTATAATGCTGGCAACAAATGCTACTTTAGAATTCACTTTAAGTTTATCCTTTATCGTGGCCCCCTGTGAAGAAACAGATGCAATAGTAGTGTCAGATATCATTGAAAGATTATCACCAAATACGGCACCTCCAACTACAGTTGCAGTTCCTATTTCAAGACCAAAAGCCCCACTTTTTGCTAAGTTAACAGCTATTGGTACCATTAATACAACAACTCCCATAGACGTACCAATTGCAGTTGATATAAAAGCGGAAGCCAAAAATACTCCAGGCAGTAATAATCTTGCTGGAAGAAAATTGAGAATTAAATCAGCAACAGTATCTGCACTACCAATTGATTGAGTCACCACAGAAAATGCTCCAGAAAATAGAAAAATTAAACACATAGTAAGGGTGTTTTTATCGCCCATACCCTCGATGACAGTATCGATATTACGTTGAATTTTACCTGCACTACATGCAACAGCAAAAAATAGCGCCGGTAGTAGGCAAATTACCGGTGAAACTTGGCGAAGCGGATTATCAATTCCAATAAAGGAAAAATAGACACCACTTCCAAGGTATAAGATTAAAAAAATAACCAAAGGAAAAAAAGCTGTCATTTTACTGCCTTAAAACCTATGATTATAATCAATTAAGTGGTTTCAGGCAAGCTTGGTTTTCTGTAAGTTAATAACAGTCCTTTTAGACTCTCAAGTTACGCTATGGAAAATGCGTTGACTATTCTACCATAATATATAGCATCAAAAAATACTCTGTAGTATGAGGTAAAGCTATGGTAATGACATATGAACAGTGGAACATAATATTAGGTGTAATTGATCAAGAGGTAAATTTAAGTAAAGACAATGTAATTGAAAGAATAAAAGAGCTATTAAAGGAAGTAAAGATACTAGGGCAAGCAGAAACATCAAGAATGTTAGAAGAGATATCGCATGGATTAGAAGTATCAAGCAAGATTCCAAGAGTAAAAGAGACACAAGAGCCATTAAAAAAGAGACTAAAGGTGGTAAATGTACCGCAGACAAAAGAAGAAGCAAAAAAGATACTAAAGGAGTCAAGGGTATCAAATGCGCAACAGATGGTAAAAAGAATGCTAAAAAGGTTAGGTGTACAAGAGACATCAGAAGAATCAAAAGCAGTGGCGCTAGAGGATGTGCTAAATGCACGAAAGATCTCAGAAAAGGTACCAGTGATGCTAGATACACAAAAGATACTAGAAACACTAAATAGACTAAAGAAAGAAAGTGGAAATGTGTATAAAGAGTGGGAAGAAAATGAGTTTAATATAAATTATTGGTTTGAAATAGATTGTTTGCATGAACGCTTTTCATACACGTTATTATATTTAGCTATTGATTTTAAGCTGAACAATTTAATCAATTCTATGCTTAAAGTAAAAGGAATCGATATTAATGCACCAAGTCCGTTTTCCGAATGGACTGCTTTACATTGGGCTGTTGAAAATAGGAACACAGAAGTAGCACGCAAGCTAATAGAAGAAGGGGCAAATGTTAATCAGTTGGATTCATCTCAACGGACTACTTTATATCAGCCAGCTGTAAATGGCGATATAGAAATAACAAAAATCTTAGTAAAAAATAATGCAGATGTTAATGCAGAGGATCTAGCGAGATTGACTGCTTTATATGAGGCTGCCAGGAATAGCCATAAAGAAGTAGTAAAGTTCTTAATGAATAGTGGAGCAGATGTTAAGAAGAATGGGGCGCTTAAACTTACTCCTTTACATATTGCTGTTGCAAATGTTGATGAAGCAATGGTGGATTGTATAATACAAAACGATAAGAATATTGACGAAAATATTGAGACAGTGGATGTATTTGGATGGACTCCTTTATATTGGGCTGCTGCAAGGAATAATACATCAATATTAAGGAGCCTATTACAGGCCATATTACGATATAGAGCAAGTGTTGATATAGAGGATATGTTAATTGGGCGATCTCCCTTACATATTGCTGCTACGAATGATAATGTGGAAGCAGTAGAGCTCTTAATAAACTATGGAGCAGAGATTAACTATAAGGATGCATGGGGATGGACTCCTTTTAATTGTGCTGCTGCAAGAGGCAATATAGAAGTAATGAATTGTCTAATAGCCAATGGAGCAAATATTGAGACGAATGATCCACAGAAAATATTATTTTCTATTCATCCATATAATTTTCTAAAAGCAGTAAATACTATGATACAACTTGAAATATGTAAGGATGTGATAAAATTGGTGGAAACTGATTTTTTACGTTATGCTTCCAGAAATGGTAATATACTAATGGTATGTGCTTTATTAGCAGCTGGAGTAAATGTTAATGCAAGTGACGATTTAGGATCAACTGCTTTACATAAAGCTGCCAAGTATAACCATCCGAAAGTAGTAATGACCTTAATTTCATATGGAGCAAATGTTAATGCACAGAATAACTCAGGCGAATGTCCTTTAAGTTATGCTATCGAACGTAGACACTGGATAGTAGTAATGACCTTACTATTTTATTGCGCAAAAACTTCATTGCCTGATCACTGCGGTGAAACTGTAAAAGATTTAGCTGAACGTCAAGGTATAAGTAATCTTCTAATAGAAGCAGAAAAAAGAGTATCAGATATACTTACGCGGCTTAACTTAGAATTAAGTATACTCAGAAACAAAGCATTAATGACAGTGCAACACACAGATTCACATATGGTACAACACATAGCATCACATATGTTGAGAGAAATAGAATTACATCTATCTATCAGCTTTGAATTTATGATAAGAGACCAAGCTAATCAAATTGAACAATTACAGTATAACGCTAAACTTAATGAAAAAGGAGTAGTACTTATAACTGACCCCATTAAATGTATGCAGTTAGGAACTAACACTAAAGCGTGTCCAGCTGAAATGGATGGAGTAAAAGAACAAGTATTACATAGTCCTTGCAGGTGGTCATATCGCACTAAAAATGTTAATGTAGGAAGAATAACATCTTTAGCTAACGGCATTGAGTGTATGAAGTTAGGGCCTAATACTGAAGCGTGTCCAGGCCCTAGTACTAAAGAGCCTAATACTCACCTCTCTATGATCGAGAAACTATCATTGTTACCACTTTACTCAGCTGTAGGAAAATATGAAGCTGTTATAAATAGTTAAATAATCCTCTAAATTCCAGCACGTAGCACTCGATGCAAGTAGCTGAAACTGAGGAGTACATTAGCTATGTTAGATTTTAGTTTACACAATAAAATTTTTATAAGTAAGATGTCAGAAGGTATCAAAACTATATTAGTAGAAGACAATAACGTTAGGCTCGATAGGTACATCAGAAGAATTTTTCCCAATTTGAAACAATCTGCAATTGAGAAGTCTTTAAGGAAAGGATTAATCAAGGTTGATAATTGCACGGCAAAATCCAGCGATAGAGTGAATTCTGGGCAAACTATAACGATAAGATACTTAGATTATATTGAAAACACTAATTCTGATCGTAAATATAATGAAAAGTTAATGAATCTACTAAGAGAGAACATATTATATGAAGACGAATATATACTAGCTATAAACAAACCCGCAGGGGTCATCGTTCAAGGTGGCGTAAAAGTAAAGATTAGCATGAGTGATTTGCTTGACCAAATAAGAGAGGGAGAAACATTTAAAATTGTCCATAGGCTAGATAGAGATACGAGTGGAGTGATAATATTCGCACGCAACGCTAATGTTGCCAGATACCTTATGGAAGAATTTAAAGGACGTAGGGTAAAAAAAACTTACCTAGCATTAACTTCTGGTATACCGAGCAAAGATAGTGGAACAATAGACTATCCATTGGCAAAAAAATATGTTTCAGGGCAAGAAAAAGTGGTTATTGATGAAGACTCACCTCAAAATGCCACTACGCATTTTTCAATCATATCAAGGTTAAAACATAATGTTGCTTATTTAAAATTACAACCAATTACCGGTAGAACCCATCAGTTACGTGTACATTTAACTCATATAAATTGTCCTATTCTTGGTGATGGTAAATATGGTGGTAAAAAAGCTTTTATTGATGGAGTAGCAAATCAGATTCATCTTCATTCGCATTCTTTATCTTTAAAACTGCCAAATAATAAAGAAATCACTATTACTGCTCCTGTCCCTGGGCATATCGAAAAATCTATTGAAGTGCTGTCTTTCAACTGAAACGACTTCACCAATCAACTTTTCTGTCTTTGGCTTTAATTTGAAGCACAGATATTAGGCTAATTAATGCGCAGGCAGTAAGATAAATCCCTGCTGCAAGTTTTGTTTCGGTTTTTTCTATAAGCCACATGCATATCGATGGAGAAAGACCACCAAAAATACCTGCAGATATGTTATGTGCGAGGCTAAAGCCAGTGCATCTAACTTTCGTTGGAAACAATTCGCAGGCAAGAGAATTATATATTCCAAAAGATGCACCTATCGGCACACTTATTAATAGGAAAGTGAGCGTTACAATATAGTGGTTATCATGTGATAATAGCGAAAGTGCTGGCAAACTGATGCAAGCTAAAGCTACTAATGTGGGAATTATCACGTTTTTTCTTCCAACTTTATCAGACAGTATTGCAAACAGCACTGCAGACGTTCCAAATGTAATTTCAACCATAATCCTTACTACATTTTTAATATCAATATCTGAAAGAATAAGCTCTTTTACAGATATGTTGTAAAACATGATTACTGAATAAACAATTGCGTTTTGAGCAATGCCAAGTCCAATTGCTATCACAAATGCTCTTTTATAATTCTTGATTAATTCTAAAAAGGGAGAATTAGATAAGCTTTTATTTTGGTCATGAGTTTTATATGCTAGACTCTCTTCCATTATGTACCTTATTAAAAAGCCTATTACACCCATAACAGAGCAGAAATAGAAGAGCAACCTCCAGCCCCAAATTTCATAATTTTCACCTGTAAACTTTTTGCAAACAGCTATCATTACAAAGCATGTAATAGAACCAAGAGCACCACTAAAAGCTTTCATGCTACCTAAAAAGCCTAGATTTTTTTTATCGCTTGAATGCTCTATTAAAAAAGCTGAATTGATACTTGTTTCTCCACCTGCTGCCATTCCTTGTATTATTCTACAAAGCAGAAGTAATATAGGAGAAAATATTCCTATTTCTTTAAAGCCTGGTATGACCGCAATTGCGGTGGATGATATCGAAGCTAATGTTACGGAAGTCAGCAAAATTTTCCTCCTACCGTACTTATCTCCAATGTAACCAAAAATAAACGCACCAAGCGGTCTAAATCCAAATCCAATTGCAAAACTGGCAAGAAATTTGATTGTGCTTAAATAATCACTTTCTGAAGGAAAAAAAACGTTGCTTATTATATGCATTAAAACTCCAAACAGAGTTACTTCATACCATATAATCATATTGCAGATTATGCTTGATAGTATTGCTTTTTGAATATCATTCATGACTTCTGATTTACCACACTTCGCTATAAAAATTTTTATTCAATAACCTTTAAGGATAATTCACGTAAATGCTTATACTCTACTTCAGAAGGAGCACCCATTAGAACATCCTCACCTTGCTGATTCATAGGAAAACAGATTACTTCACGAATGTTTGGTTCATCGGCAAGTAGCATAACCATTCTATCAACCCCTGGTGCTATTCCACCATGAGGGGGAACACCAAATCTGAATGCACGCACGAGTGCACCAAATTTTGTATCAACTTCTTCTTTGCTGTAGCCTGCAATGGCAAAAGCTTTGTACATTATATTCAGTTTGTTATTACGAATTGCTCCACTTGAAAGCTCTATTCCATTACAAACAAGATCATATTGATAAGCAAGGATGTCTAGTGGATTATTTTCTTCTAAATCCTTCAAGCCACCATGTGGCATAGAGAATGGGTTGTGAAAGAAATCTATTTTTTTGCTCTTATCGTCATATACAAAATATGGAAAATCAATAATCCAACAGAATTTGAAGATATCGTCATCTATTAATCCCAATTCTGAACCTAAAAGAGTGCGCACTTTCCCTGCAATTGTTGCTGCTTCATTTTCCTTATCAGAAGCAAAAAATACACTATCTCCAGGCTTTACATTCGTTATTTCTTTTATGGAATTTAGCCTATTGTCATCGAGGAATTTAGCAATTGGCCCTTTTGCAATGCCATCTTTATCAAACGTTATATATCCAAGACCTTTAGCGCCAAACTCTTTTTGCGCATGTTCTATTTTTTTATCAAAAAAACTGCGTGGTTCCTCTGCTGTTTTAGGAGCAGGGATGGCTCTGACTACCATACCTCGCTCGATATTGCTTTTGAAAATATTGAACTCTGAATCACGGAAAATTTCTGTTACATCGCTAATTAATAATGGATTACGCAAATCTGGCTTATCAGAGCCATATTTGAGCATTGCATCTTTGTATGTAATGCGTGGAAAATCTTTATCGACAGACTTGCGAGAAAATTTCGCGAACACTTTATATAAAGTAGATTCAATAACCTGAAATATATCTTCTTGAGTCACAAAAGACATTTCAAGGTCGAGCTGATAAAACTCCCCAGGAGAACGGTCAGCCCTTGCGTCCTCATCACGAAAACAAGGTGCAATTTGAAAATATTTATCAAACCCTGAAACCATAAGCAACTGCTTAAAAATCTGTGGAGCTTGTGGTAATGCATAGAATTTACCAGGATTTAGTCTGCTTGGCACTAAGTAGTCACGTGCACCTTCAGGAGAAGAGGCAGTAAGTATTGGAGTTTGAATTTCCAAAAATCCTTGCTCTATCATGAGCCTCCTGAGCTCTGAAATGATCTGTGAGCGTAGAATAATGTTGTTACGGGCTTTTTCACGTCTTAAGTCAAGAAAACGATATTTAAATCTCATGTTTTCTGGGTATTCTTGCTCACCGGCGATACTTGCTAATATACTCCTTTCTTCTTTTGCTATTTCTTCATCACAGTGGAACTCAACTTCCGATTCAACTTGTAAATTACTAACTATAACTTCAATTTCTCCTGTGGAAATAGAGCTATTTACCGTGTCTTCAGTTCTAGCTTTGACTATTCCTGTGACAGTAATCACACTTTCTGATTTTAAATTTGAAATTTCATCAAAAAAGTCTTTGTCATTATTGAATACCAGTTGAGTAATTCCATAAAAATCTCTTAAATCAACAAAGATTAGGTTACCATGGTCACGTTTACGGTACAGCCACCCAGAGAGAGTAACTTCCTTTTCTACATCATTCTTCCTTAATTCATTACACGCGTGAGTTTTATAGCAGTTCATTTAATTGAAATTTCTAGAATACAGAAAGATTATAAAATAAATTAACCTTTGGGCAAGCTAATATCTAAAAATCCTTTACAAACAATTCTGATTTGGATATAATTTTTTTGATTGTGTGTGTTGAGGTATACTTATGAATTCTGAAGAATTAGAGGAAATGTTGGCTAAAAAAAAGAGGGTGGATGCTGTAATAAAAGATCTTGTTGATACTGTTACCAAAAATGATTCAGAAAAAGTAAAGTCAATTTTTGAGAAAAATAGTTCCATTATTCGAGATGTTGTTACTGACGTTAATTCCCAAAGCGGTACAAATTTATTAGGTGATGCTGTTGATGAAGAAATAGCTAAGTATTTAATAGAGCAAGGTGTAAGTTTCAGCGCTGCAGTCAAAAAGGCGATTATGAAAAGAAATTTAGGGTTAGTAAAATCAATCTGTGAGATAAATAAATCAATAGCTAAACATGAGTTACAGCAAAATCCTGAGCCACTACAATCTGCAACTTATGATCACAAATTTAATGATAAAATTGCAAGGTATTTGATTGAACAAGGTGCAAATCCTAATGCAACTGATCATCTTGGTCGTTACTTACTTCATCTGCAAATTGCAAAAAGCAATTTCAAAGGAGCTAAGGCTTTAATAGAAAACGGTGCGGATGTTAATTTAATAAATCAAGAGGTAAAAAGCTATCAGAGATTAATTATGGGTGGTAGTGAGTTGAAGGGTGAAACTGCGTTGAGTTTTGCAATTAGAAAATATTACGAATATAAAGGCATAGACGATCAAAAATCTGATAAAACCTTAAAATTTATAAGTTATTTAATAGAACAAAAAGCAAACTTAAATATCAAAAATTGTAATGAGATGGTCCCTTTAGATATTGCTATATTTCATAATTCTCCAAAGATAGTAGAATTATTGATAAAAGCTGGTGCTGATCTTAATGTTGGAAGGGAAAAAGCAGAAGGTGTTTTAAAGTATGCAATTACTGAAGGGCATATAGATATAGGGAAAGCTACAATTCGATATATTTTGGAACATGACTCACACTGGTTAACAACTTCAAATAAACCAGATCTTCTCAATGACCAACAAGAGTTATCAGTCTACTGGGACGAATATAAAGCTCAAGTTAAAGAACTTCATGATATAGTGGAAGATAGAATTGACTTGACTGGTGACGGCTCTACCCGTCCTATAATGAGAACAGTGAGTGGCTTTTTAGATCATGAAAGTAGAAAAAATCTAGTAAAATCATCATTCATATCTAGTGCTGAGGCACCAGAAAATTTTTGTCCGAGAAAGCTGGCTGTTATAAGTGTAGCTGCAATAACTTGCGCTTTAGCATTATATTTTCTTGCTCCATTAATCATTGGGTCTTCTGCTGGAATTGGTACTCAACTAGCATTAGGAGCTGTAGGTGCAGTTGTAGGTGGTGGAATTGGAATCTTGACCAATGTGGCAATAGATCAATGCTACGTTAATTCAGCTACTCAGAAAGCTGACTAAAATTAAAGCGCCATAGATTGCTAAAACTCCATAATTGTGGAGTAATATAATGTTACTTTCCTCAAGCCTTTAGCTCCTCAAATACTTCTCTTGCTCTGTTTAAAACAGAATCAGGAAAACCAGCAAGTTTTGCTACATGTATTCCATATGACTCATCTGCAATGCCTTCAATTACTTCATGTAAAAAGATGACTTCTCCTTTCCATTCTTTTATTTTCATACAAAAACATTTCACATTTTCTAAGTATTCACCTACTTTAGTCAATTCATGATAATGAGTTGCAAAAATGGCGCGGCACTTATTTACATTGTGAATATGTTCAATCACCGCCTGTGCAATAGATAATCCATCATACACTCCTGTGCCCCTACCAATTTCATCAAGTATCACCAAGGAACGGTCCGTTGCCTGATTTACTATCGTTGCTGTTTCGATCATCTCTACCATGAAGGTAGAATAACCAGCTGTTATATTATCCGTTGCGCCAACCCTGCTGAATATCTTGTCAATCACTCCAATATGCGCACTCTCTGCTGGCACAAATGACCCCATGTGAGCTAAAACTGCAATGAGAGCGTTTTGCCTCAAGAAAGTGCTTTTTCCAGCCATATTAGGACCAGTAATTAGATGTATACCAGCTAAATTGATTCTATTTGCAATGAATTTATCGTTAACTTCAACCACTGGATGTCTTCCGCTACAGATATTGAACTCTTTGCTGTCATCAATGATGGGTTTTACGTAATTATTTTGCACTGCAAGCTCTGCAAACGCGGTTCTAATATCAAGTTTTGCCAAAGCATTTGCAGCAAGAGCAATTTTTTCAGATTCTTTAGCGACTTCACTACACAGTTCACTAAAAATTTTCATTTCTAAGCCGATTGCAGCATCACGTGCCGTAAGAATTTTATTTTCTAGTTCTTTCAACTCATTAGTAGTGTAGCGCATGCTATTTGCTAAGCTTTGTCTATGAATAAATATATCCGAAGTTATTTTGTGATTTGCCGACACTTCAACGTAATAACCGAGTATGTTGTTATGTAATATTTTAAGTGCGGCAATACCAGTTAGGTCGCGATAAGATTCACGGAGTTTGGTTATTAGTTTATTACTATTATTTAATATGTAGGATAACTCAGATAATTCTGAGTTGTATTTTGAGTGAATAAATCCTCCTTCTTTCACGGAACTGAGGTTATTATCGAGTATAGCACTATTTAACAGTTCAAATAGGTCTTTATGATTGCCAAGGCTTTTATGTATTGTGCTTAGTTCACTTTCGTCACTACTTATCACCTGAGTAGTAGACACTGGTTCCTTTTCTCTGGTCAAGCACTGGAATGACATCTGAGAGTTAATTTCTGATTTTTCACTTAAACAATAATTATGCAAGGTAGACAGAAACTCAGACAACTCTAAAGTTTTTCCTAGGCCTATTTTTAATAGGTTCATATCCTTTGGTGAACCACGCCCTAGTATTAAGCGCGATAAAGACCTCTCAATATCTGGAATGTTAGATAATATCTCTCGTATTTTTCTGCGTGGCTCATGATTATTTACAAAAAATTGAGCGGTGCTGAGCCTCAAATTAATTGCCTTAGAGCAAGCAAGGGGTGAAGCGAGCATTTGTTTGAGCAGGCGTCCACCAGAGGCTGTTACTGTGTGATCAATAACTGAAATTAGTGAACCTTTCTTTTCACCAAATTGAGTTGAAAACAACTCAAGGTTTCTCCTTGCTGAAGCATCAATAAGCATGAAATTTTGTTGCTTATAGGTTTTTGGGAATTCAAGCCTTGGAATGGAGCCCCTTTGTGTTACTCTGACATATTCAAGCAGTGCACCACACGCCATGATTTCTACTTTGCTGAAATTTCCTATACTCCCAAGTTCCCTGATTTTATAAAACTCGCATAACGTTCTGTGAGATTTACTATACTCAAAAAAGCTCTGTGCGTGTTGCGTAATTGATATTTTATAATTTTTTAAAATCGATCTAATTTTTTCGTCCTCAGTGAATTTTTCAGAAATTAATAATTCTCTTGGTGATATACGCAATAAATCACTATCTAGAGCCTTCAAACTCGTTAAAGTGTGAAAAAATTTTCCCGTCGATAATTCAAGCCAACTAATAGCATATTCGTCATTTTGTTCAACTATGGACGCGAGATAATTATTGCTTTTATCCTCCAGTAGCGAATCTTCTATAATTGTACCTGGAGTTACAACTCGTACTACATCACGTTTTACTATGGATTTATAGCCCCTCTTTTTTGCTTCATCAGCAGTTTCTAATTGGTCACAGATTGCTACTTTGAATCCTAAATCTATTAACTTGTGTAGGTAAGATTCGCTACTGTGTGCTGGCACTCCACACATTGGTATTTCTTGCCCATTTGAATTGCCTTTCTTGGTTAGCACTATATTCAGCAATTTCGCAGCTTTAATAGCATCATCGAAAAATAATTCATAAAAATCGCCCAGTCTATAAAACAATAGATGATCCGTGTATTGAGCTTTCAAATTTAAATATTGCTCCATTACAGGGGTATTTTTTTCTCTTATTAAGTTCATAACATTTTTAAATATGTTAGCAGCAAACCACTTACTCTGGTGTTGGTTATTTTATTATGGATCAATAATTTTTTTTAGCTATAGTACAAAAACAAATAGTTTGAGGTAGAATTATGGAATATGAACGGTTGTTAAAAATATTAAGGACAATAAGTGACTTAAATGAGAACAATATAATCGAAAGGGTAAAAGAGGAATTGGAAAAAGAAGATCCAGACACGTATAAAAAGTGGCAAGATAATGGATTTAACATAAATTATACATTCGATGATCAAAGTACATTGTTACATATAGCTGCTAGAAATGATCTTGTAAAGATAGCAGAGCTTTTAATAAAAAAAGGGGGTAATGTTAATACAGCAGATCAAGATGGATGGAATCCTTTACACTTTGCTGCTGCAAGTGGTAGTATAGGAGTGGTAGAGATTCTCATAGCAAACGGGGCTAATGTTAATGCAGCAGATCAAGATGGGTGTACTCCTTTGCATTGTGCTGCTCACAATGGACATAAAGAGATAGTAGAACTCCTATTAGACACGGGGGCTAATGTTGATGCAGTAGATAAAGTTAAGATAACTCCTTTACACGCTGCTGTTCGCTTTGGTTATACAGAGATAATAAAAGTTCTCATAGCAAACGGGGCTAATGTTAATACAGCAGATCAAAATGGGTGTACTCCTTTGCATTGTGCTGCTCACAATGCAAATAAAGAGATAGTAGAACTCCTATTAGACACGGGAGCTAATGTTGATGCAGTAAGTCAGGCTGAGAGTACTGCATTACATCATGCTGTTTCTGCTGAAAATTGCCAAGTGGAAATAGTAAAAGCTATCATAGAAAAGGAAGCTGCTGTTGACATAGCGGATAAATACGGGCGTACTCCGTTATGCTGGGCTATTAGAAATGGCTATTCAGAAATAGCAAGAATTCTACTTGAAAACAAAGCAGATCCTTTATTGGGACATAAAAGTTTTAACACATTAAAGCTCTTGATTGAATTAATAAAAAATGATTTTAAGCACTCTAAGAAAGCAGAAGAAACACAGCAACAAGAGGATGATGAATATGAATTGATTAAATACTCACTGGTACTTCGCAATGACTGTTCTTTAACTGATATTGCTGAAAGAGGTGCATTTGGTAAGTTGATATCTACGTGGCTTGTTGACATGTCCAACTTAACAGAGAGTCAGAAGGAGTTGAATAAAAAATTCTTAAGTACTTTTAAAGACTTTCCACATGTTACTTATAAGGATTATAAGAACGATGTTGAAAAAATTAAAAAATTTTTACTGGATCATAAAAGTAATCAAGATCTAAAAACCATCCTCAACCTTAAAAGAGGAGAATCTAAACTGACAATACTGCATATTCTATCAAGTATGGAATGTAGCAATGCGGGAGAATTCATAGATTTACTGTTGAATTCAGGTGCTGATCCTAATGAAAAGGACGACACAGGAAGAACACCTTTACATTATGCTACTCGTTCTGGTCATTGTGATACAATTATCAAATTGCTTCTAAGGAAAGGAGCTAATCTTGATATAAAGGATAAAAAAGGTAAAACCCCAATAGAATTTGCAGTTAACAATCCCAACCTTAATATTAAAGAGTACTTTTTAACTGATGATGTTATTTATGAAACTTTTCGTAAAAAAACACAAGTTGACTATAATGGAAAAAAGCCTTTGTGCAAAAGTGTAAATCTATGGGGAGAGGATTTTCTACTAGATGAGCAAGATCCAGATAAATATTTTTGTAAATTAGATGAAGTTCAAGACATAAATCAGCTAGAACAGGTTGTAAATGAAGCTATAAAATTTAGGGTAAGGTTCAATCTTACTTGTGAGGGAAATATATATGAAAATACTTATGAGAGTAAGTATAATTTTACAGATTATGTAATAAGAAGAATTAGTGAATTAAAGATTTTTCAAGTTGAAAGGGACATAGAAGTTGCTAGTCGCATAGTATGTAATTTGGTAAAAAGAGGTGCAGTATTTGAAACTTTAAGTAGTATAATTGTAATTGATAAACTAGAGAAGTTTAAAGACCACAAAGCTAATCTTAAAGAAGCACGTAAAAGCTATATACATTACTCTCTAAGGTTTTTGGAAGCTGCAAAAAACGCAACTACTGGTAAGGTAAAAGAGGCAAAAATGGACAACTTCACTTTCTACTTGAAATACTCAAAGAATAGTATAGTCGAGGTTGCAAAAATCATAAATGGAACAGATGAAAGCACAGAATTTCGAAGAGACGTGATAGCAATCGGTGAAAGCGAGACAGAAATTTTAACGGAAGGTGGGGTAAGAAATTATACTGACCTTATAGGTAATATAGTACTGACTTTTCATACTGATTTGGGAAAAGTAGATGCTAGATTGTATTCTGATGTGCAAGATGAAGGAAAAATTATAGTAGAAGTGAGTAACAAGGAGGAAATATTGGAAAAGTTTAAAAATTATAAAGAAGAGTTAGGTGAGAACTGCTTGCTTGGTGGTTCTTCTGTCTACGACGCTATTAAGCAGGGATATTTTAAAAGGCCTGAGGAAGTAGATTCCATATATCATGTAAGTTCTTCATTAGAAAATATATCTTTATTTCCTATTGTACAACAGAACATAGAGAAAATTCGCTAGCAAGGTTAGTGTTGCTTAGCTTAAGTTTAAATTGCCAAAAAATGCAAACTTTATGATACTGAAGGAACTACTTTTTTGCTAGAAGGCAAAGCAGCAAGGAGCGAACCAAAAGCGATAAGAAAGGATCCTAGCCAGATTATAGACATTCCAGGTTTATAGTGCACTTTAGCTGCGATTTTGCTCTTACTCTTATCAATCTCTCCAATTACAACATAAATATCAGAAAATAAATTGTGGTAGATACTGCTTTCAACATTTTTCTGACCTTCCGCAAGGTAAAATCTATATTCAGGAGTTACTTCACCTAATATCTTATTATTCAGCAAATTCCTGATATCCATTGTACCCCTCACTGCATGGAAATTTTTTTCTTTTATTAGCTCAATATTTCGTAAAGTAACTTTAAATTTATTGACTGTTATGCTGTCTCCTATTCCCAAGTAGTTTTCTTTTTTCTCCTGCCAACCAACTGAATAAGATATACCAAGCACTAGAATTGCCACTCCAGCATGAGCAAGCATCATTGCATAGTAGGACTTAGAAACTCTTCTTGCTAATAAAATTGATTCACCAAATGCTACCTTAAATAAACAAATTCTTTTACTATATGCTTCTAAAACAAAGATTAATAATGCTATGGAGATGGTAATTGATAGCACAATCATTAGCTCCATGTGAAAGATAAACGGCAAAATAGCTGCAGCACTACAAAATGAAAATCTATATTCACGGAATATTGGCAATAGACTATTTCCCTGCCAACTGCAGTATTGCCCTATCATGGTGAGCACTAGAATAGCTAGTGCAATAGAGTTAAATAAAGAATTGTAATATGGTGCTCCAACTGAAATTAATTCACCGGTTAAATACTCAAGCACTGTAGGGTATAAAGTGCCAACGAACACGATGAAAAAGGCAGTGATGAATAATAAATTGTTCATCAGCATCATCGTAAGGCGTGAAAAGAATCTTCTACCTTCTGTCACTTGAGTAGCAGATTTCTTTTCAGATTCCAATATCGAATACTGGAAAGATGTGTGATTCTTTCTCGTAAACACTACAAATATTACTAAGCTACTGACTGTAATTACACCAAGTAGAGCTAATATATACAGTCCATATCTTGGGTCATCTGCAAACGTGTGCACTGAGGTAAGTATTCCTGAGCGGACTAGAAATGTTCCAGTCACACTCAATATAAAAGTTGTGAGCGTAAGTAAAATAGCAAAATTCCTTAAAGTATTGAAATTTCGTACAACGAGCAACAAATGTGTCAGCGCCACTGCAATTAGCCACGGCATCAAAGAAACGTTTTCCACTGGATCCCAAAACCAAAATCCACCCCAACCGAGTTCACGATATGCCCACCAGCTACCCAAGCTGATGCCCAAAGTGAGCAGCGACCAAGAAATAAGTACCCAAGGCCTGACAATTTTAGCCCAAACATTTCCTTCAGTATTTAAAATTAATCCAGCTATAGAGAGCGAAAAAGGAACGCTAAATCCAAGGTACCCCAAATATAATACCGGTGGATGAATAGCAAGGCCTATATCCTGCAATATCGGATTAAAACCCAGTCCATCTGTTTCAATGCCTGGCATTTTAGTGAAGGGGCTGGATTCAAGTAAAGTGAACAGTAAAAAACAAAAGCAAATCAAGCCTTGGGTGATAAGAGATATTTTTTTTAATTTACTACCATTAGTTCGTTCTGGTGTCATGCAAGTAGCTGACACTGGAATCCAGTTTTTATTACACTGCCATTTGATGTACTCATTTGCAATTAAATTCCAGTGTCTGGGCACTGGGATGACAGAAGGTATATAAATATCCATTAGTAATAAATACATGACAAGCACTAAGGTCCAAAGCAACATAGACCCTTCTTTATTTCCCCAAACACCACAAATCTTATAGATCAAAGGTTTTGTTGTGTGTGAGTGGTAATATACGTTTTCAAGTGAGAAATCATTTTTAATGTGGCAGTAGATCAAAATAGCCATTGATGCTGACACACAAAAAAATATGGCAGAGGAGACGAATCGGTAAGAACTAAACGGTAGAAACAAATACGTTAAAGATAACAAACAGGCTACCAATAACAATATATTCCCAAATTCAGGCATAAGATTCATATAATGATATTACTAATAATAAATTGGGAGTTAAAGTTTTAATATAGGAACAAAGTTAATCTTCAATTATATTAATAGTAAGTAAAAATTAATCATTAAGCTTTTATACTTTATATTATATAACATTAATATTGTGAGGTAATATTATGGGCACAACTAAGATTAGTGAATTTCTATTCAATATAAAAGGTAAAGTGGCAAAACAACATGCTGAACCAATAATTGAAAAAAATCTCTATACTATTTTAGGATTCAAAGATGTAGAAGATTTAGAACATAAGACAAGTAAGTCCGTTAACAAAAAAATTTGGCAGCTATTTATTGATTGCTTTACAAAGGAAATAGATTATGTAGCAACTAAGCAAGTTGTAAAAAACGTTGTTTGTAATATTGCCAAAAGTGCCCAAGGCAATGCTTTTACTGAAGCTGAAAGCTTAATCTTAAACGAAAAACAAGATAATAAAAAGAGAGAAAGAGCGATTAAAAAAGCTACTAGTATTTTAAAAAAAATCAATCCAGAAAAAGCCTTCAATGAACTTTCAGTAATAAAAAAACAAGCCGAAGATTTTTTACAAACCGATTTTTATAAGGCGCAGAGCAAACCACTGCCAGGATTTGCTACATCTGGTGCGCAGCTTTTTGCGGAAACTTTGAAATATATAGAAACACTAGAAAAATTATCAGAAGTTAAAAAGGAAGATTTAACTAAGAGTTTCCTATTAAATTATATTAGTTCACTGAACAAAAAGTATCCTAAATCACAAGGTAAAAGGGAAGATGCTATACGAATACTATCAAGCGATGAGTTGAAGAATTTTTATAATAAAGGTGTAGAGGAAGGAATACTACAACCGCTGGTATCATATAAAGAATGCAGAAATCTGTATGATAAAATGAGCCAAACAAAGAATGAATGTATAATCAAAAAAGAAGAGCATGAGAAAGCAAGTAAGTCAATAACCAGTATAATTAGTGACATAAAAAAATGTAGAGAAGCAGTCCTTAATTGCAAAAATTTTCAGAGCTCCTACATAAAGGAAAAAGCAGAACACCCATTTAGAGGCACCTCATGTCAAAAAATGATTGATATATATCAAGAGAGAATTGCTGTATATCAGGAAAAAATTCGTCAAAACCTAAACCAAATAAGAGCAATATTAAAAGATACGCCGCAAGATGTGAAGGAAATAATCAATTGTGTGAATGAAGCAGAGCAGTATGATGAAATTTTTGATTCGGCTTTAATTTGTTTATCGAACATACAGAATAAGCTAGATATTCAACCAGAAAATTCCCTAACAGAACTCAGAGCTTCACAAATTAACGTTGAAATTGAGCTAACTAGGCTCTGTGAACAAAATATTAGAGTAAGCATGTGAGTGCTTCAACAAAATTCAAAAAACCAATAAAGATCTCATAAGTCTTATCAAAACAGGAGATTTCTAATAGTGGCAAATACCATGTATTTCTTTCAATTTGCCACTATTACGCCACCTAAATCACACATTGTCTTCCAGAAGGAAAATTTTTGTTCCACTGGCAACCACCTCATGTATAGCTTTACTTCCATAATAAGAAAAATGGCAAAAGCAATTTTAGATCTACTCTAATAAAAGCCTATTTTCCTTGAAACTAAAATAGCTACTAAATGTGATAATAATATGATCTATTAATTCTATTCCTATGCTTTTGCAAGCTTCTGCAAGCTGTCTGGTGAGAAACATATCGCTACTTGAAGGCTGTATATCTCCACTTGGGTGATTGTGGGATATTACAATGGACGTTGAGCCAATCAAAAGAGCGCGTTTTATGATCTCTCTAACATAAAGAGGAGTTTGATCTACTGTACCAAAGTTTTGCAGATCTTCCGCTATTAGACGATATTTTTTATTCATATAGATAACGCGAAAATTTTCTTTATTAAGGCTTCCTATACTTGCTTTTAAATAATCAAGCAATTTTTTCCAATTATTGATTATAGGTAAGTCCTTTATTTCTTCTCGTGCAGAACGAACAAAAGCCTGTTTCACACAAAAGATAGCAGATATGGCTGCATTATTAACTCCTTTAATATTTTGCAGTGCTTCTAAATCGGCATTAAAAACCTTATTTAAATTACCAAAATTTTCTATCAAACTCTTTGCTACTGGCTTTACATCGATTCTACTATATGCTGAATATAAAATGTGTTCTAAAATCTCATAATCAAGTAATGATTGTCCGTTATCTGAAATAATTCTCTCTCTTAGGCGCTTTCTATGACCTTTTTTGTAATCTTTCATTATTCATGAATTGCTTATCTCTTATAATAAGAAATTGAATTTTTAAGTAAAATATTTAATAAAATATATGAAGCATAATTGTAAATTTTTGAAGACAGCAAATGAAAGTAGCCCCTCTCTTGTCATCACTGCCATTAAGTTAAGGAAAAGTGATGAACTGTATTATAAAATCAGGTAAGATTCACAAATTAAAAGAAGTAATGACATGAGTAAAAAAAAGAATAATCATGTTTATAAAAAATAAATTGATGAGTTTAAACTTTATAAACGCACACAGAGCATCCTCAAAAGACTTCTCACGAAAAAGAAAGCTGCCCTTCGTTAATGTATTTCTCCTGATTTTTAGAAAGAGTGTAAAGTCATTACAAGTGATGCTTAATGAGTTTGTTCTGCATACAAGAAAAGATTATACAATTACGGCAAGTGCATTTACTCAAGCAAGAAAGAAGCTAAAACATACTGCGTTTTCAGAGTTAAATGATGATATAGTTTCCCTATACTACCAAGATCAGGAATTTAAAACCCACCATGGCTTCAGAGTACTTGCATTTGATGCTTCAATACTGATTCTGCCAAAGAGCGACAAAATAATAGGTGAGTTTAGCTCAAGAGCAGTATGGAATGGAATCCGTGGTAGACAAGATGTCAAACACAGATAACTCAACTATAAGCTGGTCTTTGTTGTAGTTATTTTCTCACCTGCTTTAATTAATTCATCAAAATCAGATTCATGTAATTTGTCCTGTACAACTCTGTACTTTTCGTATTCTCCTTCAGCTAGGGCTTTTGCAACTTCAGCACTAACTTTACCAGCATCTTTAAGCACTTCATAATCATTGAACAATAGAAATGCATCCAATTTTTCAACCCAATTCTGCATTTTCATTAGCCGATTCTTTCTTGCTTGAAGTTCTGCATAATCTAGATACATCGAAACAATGTGATTTAGTTCACTTAATTCTTTTTCAGTCAAGTAGTTTTTTGCAACACTTACATCACTCTTATGAATTTTATTACCTAGACCATCTTTCCAAGTAGTTAGTCCCATATGTGGTTTTTTATGATCAACTCGAGAATATATTAGCTCTGCTGCAGTCAAGCCGTAAATCGCCCAATATAATTTATTCTGTACTTTTGCATAAAATTGTTTTGTTATTTCTGAATTTGGATTATAGTCTGCAGAGCATTCAGCATAAATGTCGGTAATCTTCTGGTAAAACCTACGTTCGGATGCTCGTATTTCCCTGATTTTTTCAAGTAATTCATTGAAGTAGTCTTTGCCAAATTTTGGGCCGTTTTTTAGCCGTTCGCTATCTAATGCAAATCCTTTGATGATGAAATCTCTCAAAATTTTTGTAGCCCATACTCTGAAAGATGTAGCCTTTTTAGAATTAACTCGATAACCAATAGCTATAATTGCATCCAAATTATAAAATTGTGTAGGGTACTGTTTACCATCTTCAGCAGTATTCCGGAAAATCCGGATAACTGAATCTTTATCTAACTCTTGACTAGCAAATATGTTCTGTAAATGCTCACTAATTGTTCTAATATTAACATCAAACAACTCCGCCATTCTTTTTTGTGTAAGCCAAATGTTTTCATCTCGATACAAAACATCAATTCTTACGTCTCCATCTGGAGTTGTATATAATAAAATTTCGTTTTCATTTATTATCATATCTACTCTACCTTACTTCAAGTAGCATATAGGTTATTTGTAAAAAAGACAAGCAACTGTAAAACTCTAAAAATAGAGAACTATCTACTTTATTCTTTAGCTGGTAAGCAGTTTTGAAATTATTTTAACTTTTTTTGAGAAAATCCCGGAAAAAGTAGTAAGAAATCCGGTATATATATATAATAGAAGGGCATTGATATAGTTTGTGGATGCGCTTCAAATACAAAAGCTTTAAGTGTCAATTCAAAACTCGGCAAACAAACATTGAGTATACTTGTATTTTTTTAGATGAGGTAAAAACTTCATTTTAAAGCTAGATGTAACTTTATAGATCAATCTCAGCACCTCATCAAAGAATGCATGTAGTACCCTTTAAAACTTAATTAAATGGTATTCTTAGTAATCTTACTGTTACAAAACGAACTTGCGAGCAACGGTTTTTATCCTTTGCAAAAAAAATTGAACAGTTTTCGTAATTTTGGTGAATATATATAATAAGAAAACAACTTTCTGCAGTAGCACATAATTCTCGTTGTTGGCCTACAAAAACCTATGAATTTCTAGTGTATTTTGCAGAAACCAGACGATATTTTGGAGTAAGTGCTACTTGTAATTTTTTAAATAATAGCAAATGTCAATCCTAACACTAGATCTCGGCAAACAAACAGGATGGTCTATTCTTCACAACGGAGTAATTGAAAGTGGAAGCAAAAGTTTTCATGGTAGCCGTTTTAGCGGAGGTGGCATGTGCTTCTTGAATTTTCGTAATTGGCTTAATTCTTTGAAAGACATTTCTGCAGTGTATTTTGAGGAAGTAAGAAGACATCTAGGAACTGATTCAGCGCATTGCTATGGCGGTTTTCTCGCAGTGCTGTCTGCTTGGTGTGAAGAGAACAATATTCCCTACCAAGGTGTTAATGTTAAAACTATAAAACGCTTTATAACAGGCAAAGGCAATGCAAGTAAGAGTGAAGTTATTGAAGCGATACGTGAAAAAAGTTTTTCACCTAGAGATGATAATGAGGCCGATGCTTTGGCATTAATGTTCTATATTAGTAAAGATATTAATAAGACGAAAAATCCATAAAAAGTGGGTCCTTTCGGCCATACTGGCGGGTTTGGTGGGTTCGACCCCAAGCCTTCTTTAGCGTCAGAGATATTTTAAATATTAACTTTTTAATTAGCACAGTAATTATATGAATTTAGCAATCCACTATTATCCTACTCAAAATCTCATCGAATATGAGCGTAATCCACGTAAAAATGACGATGTAGTAAATAGAATGTGTGCTTCTATTCGAGAATTTGGCTTTCGTATTCCAATAGTTGCAAAAAGCGATGGAACTGTGGTTGATGGTCATTTAAGACTTAAAGCAGCAAGAAAACTTGGTATGGAAAGTATTCCAGTAGTCCTCAGTGATAATTTAAATGAACCACAAACTAAAGCTTTTCGACTACTTGCTAATCAATCAGCTAACTGGGCAAAGTGGGATGATGAGCTTTTGAAAGTAGAAATTCAAGAGTTAGAAGATTTACAGTTTGATCTTAAAATGACTGGATTTGAATTAGAAAAAGTTCAACATTTCCTTGATGATTTAGATAGTGAAAAAGAAGATCTTTCTGACTTAGCTATTGATGACAAAAAAGTAACAAAACCAGGTGATCTTTGGATTTTAGGTGATCATCGAATCTATTGTGGTGATAGCTCTGTAGTTGAATCATATAAAGCGCTGTTAGATGATAAAATGGCAGATATTACTGTGTGTGATCCTCCGTATAACGTAGCATATGGTAACAGTCAAGAGAGAGAAGACAAAAAGATATTAAATGATAATCAAGGTGAAAAGTACGAACTTTTTCTCTATGATATTTGCACTCATATTTTAGCATACACCAAAGGAGCAATTTACATCTGCATATCATCATCAGAGTTTTCAACGTTGCAAAAAGTATTTGAGGAGGCAGGAGGAAAATGGTCAACTTTTATCATTTGGGCAAAGAATCACTTTACGCTAGGCAGATCAGATTATCAAAGACAATACGAAGCAATGCTCTATGGATGGAAAAGCGGCAATAAACGTGAGTGGCATGGAGGTAGAAATCAAAGTGATCTGTGGTTTTATGATAAGCCAACGCACAATACACTACATCCAACGATGAAGCCAGTAGAGCTAATGGAGAGAGCAATAGTAAACAGCAGTAGATCTGGAGACATAGTACTTGATCCATTTAGCGGTTCTGGCAGCACACTGATTGCATGTGAGAGAACAGGAAGAATTTGCAGAACAATAGAGCTAGATTCAAAGTTTGTAGATGTAACCATAAAACGTTGGCAAGTGTATACAGGCAGGGAGGCAATTCTTTCTGGTGCTGGTAAAACTTTTCAAGAGATTCAAGAAGAAAAAAAGGAGCAATAAAGAGAGGAGCAAAAAAAGTGAAATTAATAACACAAACAGAATGGGCAAGAGAACAAGGATTTTCAAAGCAATATGTCTGTTATTTAGTAAAAAAAGGAATAGTTGAGTTGGAGAATGGTTTGATCAATAGAGAACAGGCAAATGAAGCAGTGGCAGCAATAAGAGATCCAAGTCAACCATTGAGAAGAAAAAACTATTCAGAAAATGGAGAAAAACTTTCCACGATGTTGCTTAAAACTCGAATAAAAAATGAAATGGAACGAGGTAAACTGCTTGAGGCAAAGGCAAAAGCTGAGATTGGTGAACTTGTAGCAGTAGAAGAAGTAAAAAGTGAAGCATTTAACGTAGCAAGAGTTGTCCGTAATAATTTGCTTAATATTCCAAATAGAGTTTCAGCACTACTTGCATCACTGAGTGATACTGAAAAGATTCATATGGCGCTAACTGAAGAGATTACAAACTCGCTTGAAGAATTATCTAACAATAAATTTTAAATATAAAATGTCTGCTCACTTAAGTTTAGAATTAATAAAGTGCCTCATTAATCAACCTGGATTAGATGTTAATGTTAGAGGATTAAATGGAAAGACACCACTACATTGCGCTATAGAGTTTAAGCATGGTGGATCTGCTACTTACGAAGAAGAACATTAATCCTTTTGTGGAAGATAATGATGGTAAAACATCTCTTCAAAGAAGGGAAAAAAGCAGAAATATTAAAAGCGCTAATTAATAATAAATACGGGTCAGAACAAGATAACTTACTTCATTTAGCTGCAATGATAGGTGAAGTTAATGCAGTTAGATATTTGATAGGAAAAGGTGTTGACGTTAACGTACGAAATGCTCTGCATCATACGCCATTACATCTAGCAGCAGGTATAGGACATGCAGAAGTTGTAAAGATTTTGATAAGAGAAGGAAACGCTGAAATAGATGTCTTTGATGCGCGAAATCAGACACCAATGCACTATGCAGTTAATAATAAAAAGTTGGAGATAGTAAAGTTACTGCTGAAGCTTGGAGCAGATGTGAATAGTGCACGCATGGGACAAAACTCAATGAAATTGTCACCTGTTCATATAGCTGTAAGTAATACTAATTACGATGAAAGAGATTTGTGTTTGGATATCCTCAAATGCTTAATAAGGGAGCCTAATGCTCAAGTCAATTTGCAAGACTACGAAAATAAAACACCACTACATTATGCTGAAAGACTGAAAACAATAGAAGTTTTACTAACGCGAGAAGATATAGACCCTCTGGTAAAAGACGATAGTGGCAAAACACCATTTGATTACGCTAAACCTGAGATAAAGAAGGCTTTGATAAGTAATAAATACGGTTCTGAAAAGAATAGTCTACTTCACTTAGCTGCACAAAGAGGAGAAATTGAGCTTGTAGAGTCTATTTTAAAAGAAAAAATTGATATTGATATTTCAAACAATAAAGGTCTATCACCGATTTACCTTGCTGCAGAAAAAGGACATTTACATGTAGTAAAATTACTACTGAAAAAAGGAGCAAACTATACACCTGTTCTGCACTTAGCAATCAAGTCAAATAATTTAGAATTGCTAAAAACTTTATTTAAAGAAAAGAGCATCAAATTACCAGATGAGATAGGCAGATCTGTACCAATTTATTATAGGTGTATAGAGCATAGAGATGCAAAAGTAAGAAAATACAATAGTGTGATCTGTGTTTTTACCTCAGTAAGTGCAGTAGCAATGGCAGCATATATAGGTTTAACAGCAGCCACAATAAGCAGTGCGATCATTTTTGCAACAATAACAGGAGTATTTGCGCTTGTTATAGCAATAATGCTAAGTGAGATGAGCAAAAGATATATAGAAAAGGAATTTCAGAAAAAGATGTTTATGGAGGAGTGTAGTTCTACTGTTAATGATATTCAGATAGAACCAATTATGAGTAGATGCAGACAATGATATACGCCACATCTTTTTCTGAAGGTTTAAAACCAGATCCAGAGCTTAAAGTATCAGAGTGGGCAAATGAGTATCGAGTTTTAGCAGCAACTGCAGCATCAGAGCCAGGAAAATGGAGAACAGAAAGAACGCCTTATTTAAAAGAGATCATGGATTCACTATCTCCGTCCTCGCCAGTAGAAAAAGTGGTATTCATGAAAGGAGCACAAATTGGAGGAACAGAAGCAGGTAACAATTGGATAGGCTATATCATCGATCAAACACCAGGGCCAATGCTAGTAGTACAGCCAACAGTTGAAATGGGAAAGCGTTGGTCGAAGGGAAGATTTGCACCACTGATTGAAAGCACACCATGTTTAAAAAGTAAAGTAAAAGACCCAAGATCAAGAGACTCGGGCAATACTGTGCAAAGCAAGGAGTTTCCAGGTGGAATAGTAGTAATAACTGGAGCAAATAGCAGTGTAGGACTTCGCTCTATGCCAGTAAAATACCTCTTTCTTGATGAAATAGATGCCTATCCAGGAGATTCAGGAGGTGAAGGAGATCCAGTTTTACTCAGCATAGCCCGTACTAATACATTTGCACGGCGAAAGATTTTTTTAGTATCAACACCAACGATTCATGGAATAAGCAGAATTGAGAAAGAATTTGAAGCAACAGATAAGAGATACTTTTTTGTACCATGTCCGTATTGTAATTACTATCAAGTATTAAAATGGCCACAAATTAAATGGGAAAACAACGACTCAAGAACAGCACATTATGTCTGCACTGAATGTAGAGGCAAAATAGAAAATCATCAAAAGACAGAGATGCTTGAGCGTGGAGAATGGAGGCCTACTAATAGAGTAAAAGGTGAGAAAAAAGGATTTCATCTTTCAAGTCTTTATAGTCCAGTTGGCTGGTATAGTTGGCAACAAGCAGTAGAGGATTTTCTTCATGCAAAAGAAAGTGAACAATTACTGAAGGTTTGGATAAATACCACGCTAGGAGAAACTTAGGTAGACAAAGGAGAAGTACCAGACTGGAAGCAATTATTTAACAGGAGAGAATTTTTTCCCGTAGGCACAGTACCTAAGAGAGAAGTGGTACTTACTGCAGGAGTAGATGTACAAAAAGATCGGTTAGAAGTAGAAGTTGTAGCATGGGGAAAAAGCCGTGAAAGTTGGTCAATAGACTACCGAGTATTTGAAGGAGACACAGGAAGTGGAGAAGTATGGAAAAAGCTTTCAGAGCTGTTAAATCATCATTTTATCGGTGAAAATGGGCTTGAATATATGATAAGTATGATGGCAGTTGATGCAGGATATGCAACACAGGAAGTTTACAACTGGGTAAGAGGTCATCAAGGATCTGGAAGAGTAATGGCAGTCAAAGGTGTAAATAAAGCACTAGTACCACTTAGCAGCCCAAGTAGAGTAGATATAACAGTTGGTGGTCAAAAGCTAAAAAGAGGAATAAAGCTCTGGCCAGTAGGAGTATCGATTTTAAAGTCAGAACTTTTTCAATTACTTAATGTTTTAAAGGACGGTGAAGAAGCTCCAGCAGGATACTGTCATTTTCCAGAGTATGCACCTGAATATTTTAAGCAGCTAACAGCAGAGCAATTAGTCAGCAAGGTAGTAAAAGGATACACTAAACAAGAGTGGCAAAAGGTAAGAGAAAGAAATGAAGTACTGGATTGCCGAATTTATGCGAGAGCAGCATCAATAGCACTGGGAATAGACAGATGGCCAGAGAGTAAATGGAATAGTTTAAGTGAAAAACCAGAAAGTAAAAAATCAAAGAAAATAGTCAAAAGCAAATGGATCAGCAAGTAATAAATGTATAACGAAGATTATTTAATTCAAGTCGAAGAAGCGATAAAGAAGCTGCAAAACGGAGAGCGAGTAGTATCAATTGCATATGGTGATCATGTGGTAAGATATGCTGAAGTAGATATAAATGATTTACTAAACTTAAGACAACGTATTAAAGCTGAGCTAAAGATTGCTGGAAAGAGGAAAATTGTTTTTTCAACGAGTAAGGGGATCATATAATAATAAAAATCGTTGAAAGGAACCATATGACAAAAATTGTAGCAAAAGAATATACAGAATTTTTAGAGCAGCTCAAAGAACAGATTGCTACTAGTCGTTATAAAGCAGCAAGGACAGTAAATAAAGAGCTGCTACTACTCTATCATTATATTGGAACGCAGATTCTAGAAAAACAAAAGAATCAAGGTTGGGGATCCAAAGTAATTGAGCAGTTAAGTAGAGACTTAAGGGCTGAGTTTCCAGAAATGAAAGGTTTTAGCACAAGGAATCTAAAATACATGAAGCAATTTGCAAGGGAATATCAAGATATTGAATTTGTGCAACAACTTGTTGCCCAATTGCCATGGGGACATAATGTATTTCTGATGGACTTAGTTCGGGACAAAGAAGCGAGGCTATTCTACATAAAAGAAGCTATAGCACATGGCTGGTCAAGAAACATCATGTTAATGCAGATTGAACTTGGGTTACATAAACGTCAGGGAAAAGCTATCACTAATTTTAAAGAGAAGCTACCTTTGCCTCAATCAGATTTAGCGCATTACACATTAAAGGATCCATATATTTTTGATTTTTTAAGTATAGGAAAGGATGCTCATGAAAGAGAAGTAGAAAAAGGGCTTGTAGGGCACATGGAGAAGTTTTTGCTAGAGCTAGGGGAAGGATTTGCATTTGTTGGTAGGCAGTTTCACTTAGATGTTGGTGATGAAGACTTCTTTGTTGATTTATTGTTTTACCATCTGAAATTACGTTGTTTTATAGTAATTGAATTGAAAGATAATAAGTTTAAACCAGAATACGCTGGTAAAATGAATTTCTACTTATCTGCAGTAGATAATTTACTCAAGCACTCAACAGATCAACCGTCTATAGGATTAATCCTATGTAAATCGAAAAATAACGTGCTTGCTGAGTATACATTGCAAGATATGACCAAACCGATAGGCCTTGCTGAATATCGAATAACTGAAAACCTACCAGAGGAGATAAAAACAGCGCTACCAACAATAGAAGAGCTAGAGGCTGAATTATTGAAAATTTCAGATAAGGAAAAGTAATGCTATTAAAGTCATTTAAACAATTATTTGGTAAGCCAAAAATCAAAAGTTCAGCCTGGGATGCATCTGGCTCAGGAAGAAGGGTAATGTATTGGCAAGGAGAAGCAGGAAGCATAAATAATTTACTCTCTCAAAGCCTTGAGCACCTGCGTAGTCGATCACGTGATATGGTGAGAAAAAATCCATATGCAGCAAATATCATTGATACGATAGTAAGTAACTCTATTGGAACAGGAATAAAACCGCAATCAAAAGCAAGAGATGGAGAATTTCGAAAGAAAGTGCAAGAGTTATGGCTAAAATGGACAGATGAAGCAGATAGCTGTGGAATAAGTGATTTTTATGGATTACAAGCTCTAGTATGCAGAAGTATGATAGAGGGAGGAGAATGTTTTGTACGCCTCCGAAATCGTAAACACGAAGATGGATCTTCTGTACCATTACAACTGCAAGTACTAGAATCAGAGCATTTGGACAATAAAACAAATCTAACTTTAGCAAATGGTAACATAATTCGTAATGGTATTGAGTTTAACAGGCTTGGTCAAAGAGAAGCTTATTACTTATTTAAAGAACACCCTGGTGAAAATACCTTTGGAGAGTCAGTAAGAGTACCAGCAAATGATGTTTTACATATTTATAGACCATTAAGACCTGAGAGGGGAACCTTGGCTTTCTAACGTGCTTTTGAAGCTTTACGAACTTGACCAGTATGATGATGCAGAATTAGTACGAAAAAAGACTGCTGCGATGTTTGCTGGATTTATTACCAGACTTGATCCAGAAGCAAGTATTTTAGGTGAAGGTGAAGCCAATGAGCATGGTGTAGCTTTATCAGGACTCGAGCCAGGAACCATGCAGCTACTTGATCCAGGAGAAGACATAAAATTTTCAGAGCCGTCTGATGTTGGAGGAAGTTATGAAGCATTCATGAGACAGCAACTGAGGGCAATAGCGATTGGCACAGGGATAACATACGAGCAACTAACAGGAAGGCGTTAATTATTCATCCATTCGAGCGGGATTAATAGAGTTTCGTCGTCGATGTGCTATGCTGCAACACAACATTATGGTATTTCAGTTTTGCAGACCAGTATGGAATAGATGGCTAGAGTTAGCAGTGCTTTGTGGAGAACTGAGTATAGATGAAAAAGTAGTAAAAGCAGCGAAAGAAGAAGTAAAATGGATACCACAGGGATTTGATTGGGTAGATCCACTAAAAGACCAGCAAGCACAGCAAATGGCAGTAAGAAATGGATTTAAGAGTCGCTCAGAAGTTGTTTCAGAATTGGGTTATGATGTAGAAGAAATTGACCAAGAAATAGCAGAAGATCAAAAACGTGCTGATTCTTTCAACCTTCTCTTTGATTCTGATGTCAGGACACAAACAAAATAAATCTCATTTACATTATGAAAATTTTACAAACTAACTGGATGTGCAAGCCGATGATGATAGAGCAAAAAAGCTTTGACCTGTTGTCGCTATATAACGGAAAACAACCTATCTTTAAAAATATAAAACATGCAGTAAATCAGAATATAGAAAAAACAGCAGTAATAGCAATACATGGAATTTTGACCAAAAAACCAGGAGCTTTTGATGATTTTCTAGGCATGACATCGTATGAGAAAATTCAAGAAGAAGTAGTAGAAGCATTATCAAACAAAGATATAGAAACTATTCTGCTTGATATAGATAGTCCAGGCGGAGAAGTAAACGGTTTATTCGACTTGGCTGATTTTATTTACGAATCAAGAGCAAAAAAGAGAATTGTGGCAATAGCAAATGATGATGCGTACTCTGCTGCATATGCTATAGCTTCTAGCGCTGAAAAGATTTTTCTCACCCGCACTTCAGGAGTTGGGAGTATAGGAGTAATAGCAAGTCATATAGATCAAAGTAGGTTTGATGAAAAGCAAGGTATTAAGTACACCACAATCTTTGCTGGTAGTCGAAAGAATGATTTAAACCCACATGAGCCAATGACGTCTGAAAGTCTGGGAAGCTTACAAAAAGAAGTAGGCCGACTATATGAAATGTTTTTGCAGCTAATAGCAAGAAACAGAGGTCTTTCAATGGAAAAGATTCGATCAACAGAAGCAGGGCTGTATTTTGGCGAGAAAGCAGTAGAAATAGGTCTTGCAGATGGAGTTACAACATTTTTTGAATTTATCAATAATCATAAAAGTAGGAGTGTTAGTATGACAACTAATGAGTTAACTGAGGAAGGCTACGAGAACTGTCGTAGAGAAATTTTAGAGATAATAAGATTATGTAATATATCAAAGATGCCAGAAAAGATAGGAGAATTTATTGAGCAAAGCGTAAGTGTTGAGCAAGCAAGGGAGGTTTTAATGGAATTACTTGCAGAAAGAACGAAGAAGACAGAGATACTGAGTGCAATACCACAGAATTCAGGAGAAGAATTGATGATGCAGGTAGCTAAAGCTAGAGCACAATCAAGTATTTAAGTTTTTTTATAACCGCCGCGTACAATAACTACAAACATGGCGGTAAAACTAAAGGAAAAAAAGGAGAAAAGAAAATATGACATGTATAACAGAACAAAATAATCTAGGTGACTTATTAAAGTATGAGGCATCAAGTTTATATTCAAGAGACCAAATAACAGTAGCCAAGGGACAAAATCTTAAACTTGGTACAGTAGTGGCTATCGATAAAGATAGCATGGTTAAGATAATAAATCCAACTGCCACAGATGGTACACAAACAGCGATAGGTGTAATAGCAAGCGATGTAAACGCAAAGGAAAATAGTAAAGGAGTAATTATTGCTCGTGGTGCAATGCTAGCTGATCATGCAGTTGTATGGCCAGCAAATATTACTGAAGAACAGAAAGCTACAGCAATAAAGCAACTTGAAGGACGAGATCCGCAAGGGAGCTTAAAAAAACTATTAAAAATACAAAAGGGGGAAAAGAAAAAATGCAAAATCCATTTACAAATACAGCATTTAGCATGACGGCACTAACAAATGCGATGAATATATTGCCGGTAAATTATGGACGAGTTGAAAATTTAAATTTATTTCCAAGTAGGTCAGTAAGATTTAGACATATTACCATAGAAGAACATAACGGAGTTTTAAGTTTACTACCAACGCAAGTTCCAGGGGCGCCAGCAACAGTAGGAAAAAGAGGAAAAAGAAAGGTAAGAACATTTACAATTCCACATATTCCGCATGATGATGTAGTACTGCCAGAGGAAGTACAGGGAATAAGAGCATTTGGATCAGAGAGTGAACTGAAAGCGCTGGCAGATGTAATAACTGACCATTTGCAGCTAATGAGAAATAAACATGCAATAACATTAGAGCATTTGCGAATGGGAGCGCTAAAAGGAATAATTTTAGATGCTGATGGGTCAGAATTATTAAATCTGTACAACGAATTTGAAATCACACCAAAAGTAGTAAATTTTGCACTAGGAACTGCAACAACTGATGTAAAGCGTAAGTGTATGGAAGTACTCCGGCATATAGAAGATAATCTAAGTGGTGAATATATGACCGGAATTCATGCCTTGGTAAGCCCTGAGTTTTTTGATGCACTAACTTCACATAGTAAAGTGAAAGAAGCATACGAGAGATGGCAAGAAGGAGCGGCGCTAAGAAATGATATGAGGTCAGGATTTACGTTTTGTGGTATAACATTTGAGGAATATAGAGGGCAAGCAACTGACCCTGAAGGAACGGTGAGAAGATTTATTGAGAAAGATACAGGGCACTGTTTTCCAGTAGGAACAGCGAGCACATTTACAACATATTTTGCACCAGCAGATTTTAATGAAACAGTAAATACACTAGGACAGCCACTCTATGCAAAACAAGAGCCAAGAAGATTTGATAGAGGGACTGATTTGCATACGCAGTCGAACCCTCTGCCAATGTGCCACCGTCCAGCGATACTAGTCAAGATCGTTGCAACATAGGTAGAGCAAATATAAAGCGGTGTGAGGCAGAAGAATGCTTTACCTCTTCTTAGCATATAAATGTTAGTATATAGCGGAGAAACGTGCAAGAGAATATTAAGAGATTATTTAAAGATTGTTTTGCCCATTTAGGAGAAGTGGCTTTATATAAATCAAAGGATAAGTCATATATGGTACAGGTATTAAAGCAACAGCCAGATAAATTATACGAGATTGGTGAAGGACAATTTGTGGGAGAGATGCTTTTTCTTGAGGTAAGCATTTTTGATATACTGAGGCCAATTGTAGGAGATATTTTTGTTATAGGTGATTGCAAATACAAAATACACACACCACCACTTAGAGATAAATCTGGAATGGTCTGGCGAATCGAAGCGTATGGGGTGTAAAATGTCTGTGCATATAGAAGTTAATAGTAATGAGGTAATAGAAAGTATAAATGCTAAAAGAAAAAAAATAGAATTAGCAATAGTGAGAGCGTTAAACAGAACAGCACTATGGCTAAAATTGAAGACAGCAAAAGAAATTAGTGAGGAAAAGAAGATAAAATTAAGTTTGATAAGAAAGAGATTAAGAATTTTTAAGGCAAAAACTAGCAGATTAGAAGTGTTAATTAGAGCAAATCTCTATGACATTAGAGCATCAACAATTGGTAAAATACAAAAAACAAGAAGAGGATCGAAAGTAGGAAAGCATGAGTTTATAGGAGGATTTGAAGCAGTTATGCCAAAAGGAAATAGCGGTATGTTTAAACGTGAAGGAAGAGCAGCATTGCCAATAAAGGAAGTAAAACTACCGCTGGAACCAGAAGGCTCAAGAATAATAAAAGACCTTGTTAATTATGAGAGTGAGAGAGAGTTTGAGAAATACTTTAAGCATGAGCTAAACTATATTTTAAAGATATGACAAAGTTCTGGACAGATTTACATCAAACAATTTGCAGCACACTGAAGGAAGAAATACCGTCTATACAGACATGTGAAATTTATCCATCGATAAGAAAAGAATTATTAGCGCCAGCGGTGTTTGTGGAACTAGCAAGTTTAGAACCAGGTAAAGATCCAGGTACTGAAGAATTAGCTCTGAAAGCAAGATTTGAGGCACGAATTGTGATTGATAGCACAATAGAAAATGCAGCTATTATTGTCAGAACATTAGCAGCAGAAGTAGCAAGAGTAGTAAATAAAAATACTTGGAACGTGGAAAATGTTTCGCCAGGAGAATTTATCTCTGCGGAAATTGACGGATTTAGGCCAGAATTAGATGCATATCTCGTGTGGATGGTTGAATGGGTGCATACAATACACGTAGGGCGATCTATTTGGAAAGAAGGAAAATTTATGCCACACAAAATAGAAATCGGTGAAATAAATGTTAGAAAATAATTTTGCAATTTCGGAACTACAGAGAAAAATGGCCAACATTGTTCGTATAGGAGTTGTAAAAGAAGTAGATTATGAGAAAGCAAAAGTAAGAGTGAAGATAGGAGAACTTTTAACAGATTTTCTTCCATGGATAACTTCTAGAGCAGGAGAGGAAAGAAGCTGGCTACCACCAAGCATAAATGAACAGGTAGTAATATTGTCACCATTGGGAGAGTTATCATTAGGAGTAGTACTTCCTGGAATATATCAACAGAAGTATGCTGCACCAGAGAATAAAAAAGAAATAAATAGTGTGAAGTTTCAGGATGGAACAAGATTGTTATATGATAAAGAGGAGCATCATTTAGAGATTGAAGTAGTAGACAAAATAACACTGAAAGTTGGGGGATCAAGTATAGAAATGACAAAAAGTGGAATAAAACTGAAAGCAGAAAGGATCGACTTAAATTGAACAAAGGAATAGTGAGGTTAGGAGACTGCTGTGGAGAAGCTATACCACATTTCTGCATTAGCGGAAGTAATAATGTTTTTGTAAACGGTAAGTCAATATGTAGACAAGGAGACAGTTTTAGTGAAGGAAAAGTAATGATTCAAGGATCAAAAACAGTGTTTGCAAATGGTCTTAGTGTAGGAAGAGTAGGAGATATAGTTTCATGTGGGTTTAAAGTAATAAAAGGCAGTGAAAGCGTCTTTGCAAAATAGAAATGAAGGGTATGGATGCTAAAACAGGAAAAACGTTAGAAGGAATAGAGCACTTAAAGCAGTCGATAATTGATATACTGACCACTCCTATTAAGAGTAGAATAATGAGAAGAGATTATGGATCAAGATTATTTGAGTTAGTAGATAAGCCAATAAATAGGGATTTAACTTTGGAAATTTACGCAGCAACTGCAGAAGCTTTGGAAAAATGGGAAAAAAGATTTAAGTTAGAAAAAGTAAAAATAACAGAAGTGAAAGAAGGAAAAGTAACGCTTGACCTAGAAGGATTGTACTTACCAAGTGGAAAAAATATTCGCTTTGATGGAGTTGTGGTATAAAGATGGAGCAGCCTAACATTATTGAGCCACTGAACTTCGAAGAAATTCTGTCTCGGATGAGGGAAGAGTTGGTGAAGCGTGACGCAAGTTTTACAGCATTAGTTGAAAGTGATCCAGCGATAAAGATTCTGGAGGTAGCAGCATGGCGAGAACTTTTACTCAGACAAAGGATAAACGAAGCTGTAAAGGGTAATTTACTTAAATTTGCAACGGGAGAAGATCTTGATAATTTGGCTGAGTTTTATGAAGTGGAAAGACAAAAAGGAGAAGATGATGAAAGATTTAGAAAGAGGGTAAAAGCAAAAATAGCAGGTTGGTCAACAGGAGGAAGTAAGGAATATTATAAATATCATGCACTGTCAGCAGATAGTAGAGTAAAAGATGCACTAGTGGAATCAACTATACCAGGGAAAGTACAAATTTCAATTTTATCAACACAAACTGGCATAGCGTTAGAAGAGCTACTTGAAATTGTAAAAAAGCAAGTTACTAGAGATGATATAAGGGTTTTAACCGATACGATAACAGTAATTGGTTGCAATATTACGGAAATAGATATCCACAGCAGAATGAGCATAAGTCCTTTAATATCAGAGGAAGAAATCAGGAAGCAGTTTATTGAGAAGTTTGAATTAGCAAAAAGATTAGGGTGGAATGTTACAAGATCATGGATAATAGCAAATTTATTTGTAGAGGGTGTAGAAAACGTAGAATTAATCGAGCCAAGAGAGGATGTTGTGGTGCTAGGTAATGAGTGTGCAGTTCTTAGTCATGTTAAATTAGAGGAAATATAGGATTTGAAACGTATTCTTTTACTAGCAAGCACTTTTAAGAAGTTCATAATATTTTTGAATATATTACATTAGCAGTAAATCAATTGACACGATATTACCTCAGATTATATTGTATGTGTGGAGAATACAAAACTTAAATAGGTAACATTAGGGGGTATTTTAATGGCACAGGAACAACAATCAAATGCAAACTTTTGCGGGGCTGTAGGCAGAGCACTACTTTTGCCATTACATGCAATAGTTTATGTGTTTAATCCATGTAATTGGTGTAATTCATCAGATAAGGTTAAAAGAGATGCAAGAGTTGCATTAAAAGAAGTGGTGGATGGCCATCCAAGGGTTTGTTTACACGCAGAAATGTTAAGAAGCAGTGCAGAGTTGGGCATGAAGATCTTGAAAGTTGGATCTGGATTTGTTGCGTTTTCAATACCCAGGTGCTTTTCAAGTAAACTGAAGCAGAAAGAAATTGACGATCTGCAAAGAGAACATCCCAACATCAAGCTTAGTAAGGAAGACAGAACAGCTATTATTGAGATTGATATTGTGGAAATTCAAAGAGGGTTGCATGGCAGAAAAGCTATTATTAACCAAGTTGCAAGCAGGATATGTTCAGACCTAAAAGCATTGACACGAGCTGGCATTGAAAAAGTATCATATGGTGATATGAAGCTCATTTACAGTATTGCAAAAGCGTTGCATGATAGCCATAACTATACTAGAAGCGAGGAGAAAGAGATATTCACAAAATCTGATGGTGCTATGATAATTTGCATTGCCAACAAAGGTATTGTATCTCTCGGTGGTAGAAATCATAGAATAGAAGATAATAAAAAAAACAGAGTATCTCTCAATGAGCCTGGAAGTAGTATGTCTAATGTAACGGCAAGCAGTTTTTACGTTAAGCAAATTTAGTAACAGATACACTTTTAATGAGGAAATTTCCGTACCAAGGTCAGAACTATCTCTTGTTTACTTATGTATCATATAAGCAAAAGAGTTAGAGCAAGAAAAAGCAAATGAAAAGTTTATTACCGCCAAACGCAACAAAGCAAGAAAAAGTGCTAGTAGAAGCAATCGACTACAAAGTTAATCCAAGTTGCATCAGGGAATTTAAATTTAGTCTCAAAGATGAAATACTGCCGTGGATAATAGAAGAATATGGTTTAGAAGAGATACTGCGTTGGGTAAAAGATAGAAGAAAAGCCGTAATAGAAGGAGTAAAATTTCAAAGACTGAGAGGAACTCCAGCATCACTCAAAATAGCACTAAAGTGGGCAAATATAGAAGATATTACAATTATCGAAGAGCCACCTGGTAAGCACTTCTTTGAGCTGCAAATTGGAATAAAAGATGTTCCAAATGACTTCTTCGTAGATGCAGTAGTAGAGCTGGCAAAACTATCACTGCCTGTAAGATCGCGGCTAATGAGGATTTTCAATGACCACTACAACGTTGACAGGTTTATTTTAGATGAGAGTGTATTTGGCAGCTTATTATCAGACTATTCAGGTAGAAAAGTTGAAAAAGATGGACCAGTATTATCGTTTGGAAGAGTAAATTTTTTTAAGTTTAGTGGTACATCAATTAAGGTTATAGAGAGTTATCTACGTAACCATTATGAGCAAGCATTTAGTAATGACATATATCGATTAGATGTAGCAGTACTTGGAGAAACAGAGCCTCACACAAAGGATTACAAAGGCATCTATGAAAGAAATCATCAGTGGTACAATTTAAAAGCACTATATCCATTACCACAGAGTTTATTACCAGAAATTAAGTTTGCGAAGGCGCAAGTTATATTATCGGACAGTTGGAACTTAGAAGAAATAAATGCGTGCTTTCCGGTTGGTAGCATAGAAGAAGAAGGAAATAAATTTTTATTAGGGAGTAGCAAACTATCTGAACAATTTTGGAATTTAAAACACAAGCCAATTCTGGAAAGATTCAGCATTATCCATAATTACAAAGTAGAAAATTATACTGATCAGAAGATCACAAAATATGTTTTAGCAGAACACAACGTTTACTATAAAAATGATTTGGATTCAGAGCAAAAAGACTCAATACACGAATTAGAAAAGCACATTTTAGTATTTTACCCGGGAGTACTGAAGTGGCATGAACATCGACATTTGCACAGAAGTTGGAAAAGTAGTCAAGTAATATCTCTAATGAGTTAAGCGCTTATATTTAGATCCTCATATATTATATTAATAATAGGTAAAAGTGTATGAAATAAAAAGAAAAAGACTTGCTTTCTCATGCTAAAAAGGACATGACTTGAATAGCAGCAGGTAAATATAAGAAATTTGTCTGGCGCTAGAAAAGCTAATTTTGTGAGGTAAGTATGAAGTTTAGCAAAGAATCTTTTAGTAAGTTTTTTAAAGAAGTATCAAGTAACGGATTTAAAAATATTAACAAAAAAAATGAAGAAGGAGAGACGATCTTGCATCAAGCATCCGATTACAAAACAGTGAGATTATTAATAAAAAAAGGAGCTGAGGTTAATGCAAGAGATAAGAATGGTTATACACCACTACACTGTGCAGTATTTGCGAAAAGCTTAGAAAATGTAAAAGTGCTGCTAATGTCGGGAGCAGAAGTAAATGCCACTCAATATGTCACTGGATGTACGCCACTGCACTCTGCGTGCAAAATAGGAGGAGCAGGAGTTGAAATAATAAAAGAGCTAGTAAAAGCAGGGGCTGAGGTTAATCAACTGAATAAATATGGTGCAACACCAATGTATTACATCTGGGAAAGTGAAAAGTATCGTCTATGTGATAGCAAAGAGAGTGAAAAGGCAAGTAAATTTTTGAGAGAAAAAGGAGGAATAACAAAAAGTAGAGAACTGACCTGCTATGGAATAGAGGGGCTAGTGGGAGAAATAGCAGACATGTTGAATGTAAGCTACATGCCGGAGCTAAAAATAATAGAGATAGGAGAAATAAGGAAGAGAGACAAATCACTGATAAAGGAAGAATGTCAAAATTTAGCAAGCAAGATAATGAGCCAAGTAAATGAGATGATAGATGAGGTGGTGAAAAGGAGGGCTTAAAATTCAAAGAAAAGGTGAGGTAGGTCATGAGTAAAAAAGGAAAAGAGGAGTCACTATTAGAGAACTCATTTAAAAGTATTTATGCAAGAGACGAAAAAGGAAGAACAGCTCTACATTATGCAGTAGAGGTAAAAACAGTGGAGTTATTAGTCGAAAAAGGAGTGAATGTGAATGCAGCAGATGTAGAAGGATACACAGCACTGCACCTAGCGGTAACGGAAAAACGCCTAGAAACCGTGAGAGAGTTGATAAAGTCAGGAGCAAATGTAAATGCTGAAGAGTATGGCAATAAATGCACTCCATTGCACCTTGCATGTATGGTGGGGAAAGTAGAGATAGTAAAAGAGTTAGTGGAAGCAGGAGCAGAAATAGAGCAAGCAGATAAATTTGGAATGACAGCGATGGATTATGTGAAAAATAGTAAAGAGGTAGCTGAAGTATTGAAGAAAGAAACAGACAGAATTGAAAAGCTATTTATGAAGGGCTAAAAATATGGAGAAAGAAATAGAAAAGAAAGTAATGAATTTAGAGAGAAAACCTTTAGATGAGCTGAGAAAAATATGGAAGAAGGTATATGGGGAAGAGGCACCTAAACATTCAAAGAAATATCTGATACCAAGACTATCATATAGAATGCAGGAGGAAGCATATGGAAAAATGTCAAGAAAAGGGTCAAAAAGACTAGAGTATCTGGCAGATCGACTAGAGAAGGGAAAAAGAATAAGTAGTGACAAATTGCCAGTAGCAGGAACAGAGCTAATATTAGAGAGAGGGGAAGAAACGCATGCGGTAATGGTAACAGACAAGGGTTTAATCTACAAAGAAGAGTTTTTTACATCATTGTCAGCAGTAGCCGGAAAAATAATGGGAATGAGTTACAATGGGCCGCTCCTATTTGGTTTGCGTGATCAAAAGGGAAGGGAAAATGTGTAAAGGGATAAGATGTGGAATATATACGAGAAAGTCAAATGAAGACGTTCTAGAGCAGAAGTTTAACAGTTTAGATGCGCAACGAGTAGCATGTGAGAAGTACATAAAGAGCAAAGAAGGCTGGGTAGCATTGGCCAAAAGGTATGATGATGGCGGATATTCAGGAAAGAATTTAGAAAGACCAGCAATAAAGGAATTATTTGAAGATGTTAAAGGAGGAGAAGTAGATTGTGTGGTAGTGTATACTCTGGATAGGCTATCAAGGGAAACAAAAGATAGTATAGAAGTGACATCATTTTTTAGAAGGCATAGAGTAAATTTTATAGCAGTAACGCAGATATTTGATAATAATACGCCAATGGGAAAGTTCGTACAAACGGTATTATCAGGTGCAGCACAACTAGAAAGAGAGATGATAGTAGAGAGAGTAAAAAACAAAATAGCAACATCAAAAGAACAAGGTTTATGGATGGGTGGAACTTTACCGCTGGGATATGATGTAAAAGATAAAGAATTAATAATAAATGAGAAAGAAGCAAAAGTGGTAAGTTATATATTTGAAAGATATGTGGAGCTAAAGTCAATGGCAGAACTGGCAAGAGAGTTAAATAGTCAAGGGTACCGGATAAAATCAGATATCTTTAAAAAAGCGACGGTGAGAAGAATAATAACAAACCCAATATATATGGGAAAAATACGGCATTATGAGAAAGAGTATGAAGGAAAACATGAAGCAATAATAGAAGAGGAAAAGTGGAAAAAAGCACAAGAATTAATAAAGAATCAGCCATATAGAAAAGCAAAATATAAGGAAGCGCTGCTAAAGGGAATAATTAAGTGCAAGAGCTGTAATGTAAATATGACACTGACATATGCAAAAAAAGAGAATAAGAGATATCGATACTACGTATGTAATAACCACTTAAGGGGAAAGAATTGTGAATCAGTGAATCGAACAATAGTAGCAGGAGAAGTAGAAAAAGAAGTGATGAAGAGAGCTGAACAGCTATATGAAAAATGGGGAGAAAAAGCGGAAGAGTGGAAAAATTTAAGTTTTGGAAAGCAGAAAGAAGTAGTGAGGAAATTAATAAAGGGAGTAATGGTAAAAGAAGATGGAATAGAAGTATGTTCTGAATCAGAGGAAAAATTTATACCAATAAAGAAGAAGGGAAAGAAATGCACAGTAATCGAGCCAGAAGGTAAGACAAATAATGCGCTACTTAGAGCAGTGGTAAGAGCCCATTCCTGGAAACGTCAGCTAGAAGAGGGAAAATATAGAAGTGTGAAAGAGCTGAGTGCCAAAATTAATATAGGTACAAGACGTATACAGCAAATTTTAAAAAAAAATGTACTAAATAACACTTGATCTGACACTTTAAAAAAGTAAGTTATAAAATAATAAACAAACAAAAGGAGTGTTAGAAATGAGTACAATACAAACAAAAATACTAAAACCAAAGTTGGGATTGCTAGAACTTGCAAAGCAATTAGGAAATGTATCACAGGCGTGTAAAGTAATGGAGGGATACATTTTACCGCTTCAAAGAACTGTATGAAACAGGAGGAGAAGAGGCTTTACACGAGATAAGCAAAAGCAAGCCATTGTATGCAAATAGAGTGTCGGAGGATATAGAAAAAGCAGTATAGTATTTTCTAAAATGAATGATAAATTTCCATTATGGTATTACCAACCAAAAGTTGTAAGTCTGTACATTTATACATTAGAGGTCTGAGGCGGCTTTTGATGGTATGCCAACAGTGTTCTATGGGATTCAAATCTGGTGAATATGTTGGAAGATACAGCACATGACAGCCAAAAGACTCTATTAATGATTTTGTTTTAGTGGTCTTATGAAATGTAGCATTATCCATAACTATGGTTGTGCCAAGTGGCAATTTAGGTAATAACATCTTCTCCAACCATATATTGAATACCTCTTTGTCACACCCACCTTTGAAAGTCATTGGTGCAATAAATCTCATTCCAATCCACCCGGCTACTATACTGATTCTCTCTCGAGTTCTCCCTGGAATATCTGCATAAATTTTCTTTCCTCTTGGAGCACGTCCATATTCTCGGTATAACTTATTATCAACTCCTGCTTCATCTATATATAAGATGCTGGAATGGTCTATTTTTGAGATTTTATCAATAAATTGCTGCCTATCTTCTTGATTGCGCTCTTGATATAGTGTGACTTTTTTTTAAAGTAATTTTTAGCTGTTTTAGTCTATACCAAATTGAATTTATTCCAAATCCAAGATTTTGTTTCATCTCTGCCAGAGTATGATCTGGATTCTTTGTAACATATTCTTCGAGTATTTTTGGGTCTATTTTTCGAATAAAGCTACCGTTTTTAGATGGCTTTAGGCTTTCACCAGCAGCTTTCTTTTTTAACCAGCGGTACAGAGTTGCTATTCCTATCTCCATGAGCTCTGCTATCTCAACCTTTGTCTTCCCTTTTTCTATCATCAATACTGCCTTTTCCCTTAAATCCACACTATATGCCATTATAACTCAAATACTTCATTATACCTTTATCATTTACTTTAGGAAATACTATAGTTGAAATAGCAATAGAGTTTCCAGCATACGGACAAGAAAGAGCAGCAAACGAACTGAAAAAGAGAGATCTCTGCAAGTGGAATAAGATCAGTGTGGCAAAGAAACGATCTTGAAAATTTTAAAAAGAGGTTAAAGGCATTAGAAGCAAAAGTAGCTCAGGATGGTATCATTTTAACAGAAGAACAGATAACAGCTCTAGAAAAGGCTAAGGAAGAAAAAGAGGCCCATGGAGAAATTGAAACAGAGCATCCAGGATACTTAGGTAGCCAAGACAGTTATTATGTTGGTAATATCAAAGGTATTGGACCAGCAAACCTTTGTTGATACCTATTCCAGAGTTGCTTTTGCTAAGCTTTACACAGAAAGGACTGCTATCACAGCTGCAGATCTTCTTAATGATAGGGTAGTACCGTTCTTTGATGAACAGAAAGTATCATTGCTACGTGTTTTGACGGATCGTGGTACAGAGTATTGTGGCAGACCTGAAAATCACGCTTACCAGCTATATTTAGGGGTAGAAAATATTGATCATTCTCGAACCAAAGCTCGTTCTCCACAGACTAATGGCATATGTGAAAGGTTCCATAGAACTATGCAAGATGAATGTTACAATATTATCTTTAGAAAGAAAATTTACACCTCTTTGGCAGAACTTCAGTTAGACGTAGACCATTGGGTGCATTCTTACAATAGATCTAGACCACATTCAGGTAAATATTGCTATGCCTATGCAAACCTTTTTTGATAGTATGCATATTGCTTATCAGAAAAATATTGATAGCATTAAACAGGATGCTGATATCGGTTTTGACTTTGTCAATTCTTCTGTCAGATAATTCATGCCTGTCAGATTAAGTCTAAACTATTACACAACAACATTAGTATAAGGAAAACTTACAATTTAACCCACTGGAAAAAGAAGACAAGGTATGAAATACGTTCACGTATCGAGAGTTTTTTCCTGAGGCTCAAAAAAACATTTGGATTTAGTTTTAAGAATAAATCTGAGGTAAATCGCTCTCAAGAGGTGCTTTTAAAATGCTATTTGATTAATAACTTTACTGATATAGGTATGCCTATTTTCAAATTTGCCTCGTAAATTCCTTTCATTACTCCTCCTCATTCCTTGCCATTCAACAAAGCCACCCATCTTGAAAACTTCAGAAAAACTTACTTGTCGCTTTTAACCTGCTTAAATTTCCAAAACCAATCTATTTGGATCTTCTATGTAATTTTTGATTTTCACAAGGAAAGTAACTGCTCCTTTACCATCAACTATTCTGTGGTCGTAAGAGAGAGCAATGTACATCATTGGTCTGATTTCAATTGAGCTACTCACAGCAACTGGTCTATTTTGTATTGAGTGCATTCCAAGTATTCCAGATTGGGGAGGGTTGATTATTGGAGTAGAAAGAAGTGAACCGTATACACCACCGTTTGAGATAGTAAATGTTGCACCTTCCATTTCCGATACTTGCAGCTTACCTTCTCGTGCTTTTTTGCCAAGGGCAACTAAAGTTAGTTCAATTTCAGCAAATGACATTTGATCAGCATTGCGAATAACTGGTACAACAAGACCTTTGTCAGTGCCAACAGCAACACCTATGTCATAATAATTTTTATATATGATTTCATCACCTGAAATTTCAGCATTAATCTCACGAATTTCTTTTAGTGCTTGCACTGCTGCCTTTATAAAAAACGACATGAAACCCAGTTTTATTCCATATTTCTTTTCAAAAGTTTCTTTATACTTTGCCCTCAGATCCATGACATTTTTCATGTCAATTTCATTGAACGTGGTCAGTATTGCAGCAGTATTTTGCGATGCTTTCAAACGAGCAGCAATGACTTGCCTTATTTTGCTCATTTTCACTCGTTCTTCTCTTCTCTCTCCACTTGCTACACTTTTTGGCGATTCATATTGTTTTACCGCAGGTTGTTCAGCTTTACTCATATGGTCTATCACATCTGCTTTGGTTACTCTGCCTCCCATGCCAGTTCCCTTTACATTTTCTGCACTAATTGCATTTTCTTCCATAATTTTACGAGCTGAAGGGGCATCTTTTTTATCAGCGCTTTCGCCTTTATCTTCTTTCTTCACTTCTTCTTTTACTTCTCCTACAGCAAGTTTTGCCAGTAATTGATCAGGGCTGATTACATCATCTTCTTTCACAAAAAATTCGGTTATTTGTCCTGAAGCTTCTGCAGTTAGTTCTAGCGCCGTTTTATCAGTTTCAATTTCAAAGATCAAGTCATCTACTTTTATTGCTTCACCGATATTTTTCTTTATTTTTACTATACCTTCCGTAACTGATTCACCACCAAGAGTTTTTGGTGCTCTGACTTCTATAATTTTGCTCATAAAACAACTTCTTTATAAAACTTTCTATAAATTTATACATGAAAAGAAACATAAATAAACTAATAAATTCATTAGGCCTTTTATCATAATGCTTGATTATTTCTTTTTATATATTTAAAATTAAAATACTAAGTAAATTGGAATAAGATTATGGCTTTTGATAAAGCAGGCAGCTCAAAAGATTTAGGTAACGAAAAATTTCAACGGATATGTAAGTTGTATAACGGAAAATTACTACCAACTCAAAGAGTTGTTGATGGCATCAATTCAATGAATGAAAATAAATTTGAAATCTTATGCAAGTGTTACAAGAATTTTAGTCTCGAAGGTATTGAAGAATTACTATCAGATGAGAGCATTGTTAATCACATCAACAATTACGATGATGAAGTGTTTAGGTCCATACTAGATTGTGCATCTTCGGAGCTCAATATTCTAGAAATACTAAAAGGTGGAGAGGTTTGCAATACCAATAATGAATTTGAGAGTAGTGATAGTGAGGAGAATTATGATTACGAGGAAGATGAAAAAAATGATCCGAATAACTTCGCTAAAGAAGCACTAGGAAATAAAGGAATTAATGAAAAACATGTTGATGATGTTCAGTTTTGCAACGATGCAGATGTGGGAATACCACTAGAAAATCAAAATGCTATTAGGAATATCCGTTTTATTCAATGGATGATAGTTGAGAGTGATGGTAAGCTTAGTGAGCAAAATGTTACAGAATTACTAAAAGATTCGAGTTCTATTGATCGAATTAACTCTCTTGATGATCAAAAGCTTCAACTTATACTCAAGAGTGATAAGTTTAGTGGTGAAAATATTATAGAGTTATTAGGAAATCAAAGAGTTGTTGAATACCTCTATTTTATTGATTATGAAAAATTTGAACTCATTCATAATAGTGATAAGTTTAATAGTAGCAAGTATGCTAGTAGCAGTCACAAGGTTATAAGGTTGCTAGAAAATCAAGAGCTTGTTAAGCACATCAATTTTATTGATTATGAAAAACTTCAATTCATACTTTGTAATGATAAGTTTCTTCTTAGCGATATTATAATACTACTAAAAAATCAGGAGGTTGTTGAGAATATCATTTCTTTTAACATTGAAAAATTTCGACTCATATTTTATAGTGATAAGCTTAACTGTGTAGATACAATAGAATTACTAGAAAATCAGAAAATTGTTGATTGCATCGATTCGATTGCTCTTAAGAAATTAGAACTCATATTTAATAATGGGAATTTTAGTTTTGAAAATATTATAAAAACACTAAAAGATCAAAAAATTGTTGATTGCATCAATTCAATTGCTCCTGAGAAATTAGAACTCATATTTAATAAGTTTAGTTCTCAAGATATTATAAAAGTACTAGAAGATCAAGATGTTGTTAAGGGCATCAATTCTGTTACCAATAAAGAGCTAAAAGCAATAACAGATAATGTTACTGGTAAGGTATTCATCAGTATATTTAAAAATTTTGAACCTAGCGTAAAGTCAACTTTGAGGTTTGTCATACCTCTGTTTAGAGCTGGTCGAGTCAGAGATATTAATATCGATTATTTGAATAACAAAAATAGTGTTTACAATGATATAATTGAACATCTTTACTCAGAGCCGAATATAGAGTTGCTTATTAAACATTTTTGCCCAAATCTGGATATAATATCGCTTGTAGAATTCCCTACATTCGAGAAAAATATCACATGCGAAGAACCTGTGTCAAAATTATATAATTTATCTTTAGAGCAGGTTATTGAGAATATCAATTCACATAAAAGAGCTAGGTATTTCTAATAACACCAAATTCATTTATTTATAATAATTTTACTATATCGTAAAACCATCTATATCAGACTATTTTTACTATATTTTCTTGGTAAAATCACTGGCAGCTGACACCGAGGTTGAGAAAATTTTTGTAATATAGACTATCAATGATTTTTCAGTAATAATATAGTTTTAGGTGGATATAGTGAACGTTTCATACAGAGATATAGACATTAAGCTAATTAGAACAGGTTGAATTCAAATGTTGAATCTAGAATCTCTGCCAAAACATCTAGCAATTATTATGGATGGTAATGGTAGGTGGGCAAACAATCAAGGAAGGGTAAAAATTGATGGCTATAGAAAAGGCAGTGAGGTTGCATTTGATATTGCTAAGTATTGCACAGTCCTGGCCATACCTTACTTAACTTTGTATGCATTTTCCATGGAAAATTGGCTCAGATCTGAAAACGAAACAGACTACCTATTTAATTTATTTTACTCCACTTTAACTAATGAAGATAAAATGAAATTCATTTACAATTGTAACATTAAGTTAAATTTTATTGGCAATTTAAGTCTATTGCCCAGTAAAATATTCGATCAAATCAAAAAAGCAGAAGAAGTGACACATAAGAACGATGGTCTATTACTCACTGTTGCAGTTAGTTATGGAGCAAAGCAGGAAATTATACATGCTATCAACAACGTCATAAAAGGAAATATTGATTGCGTATTGGAAGAGGAATTTGAAAAATTTCTGTATACTAAAGATTTGCCAAAATTGGATTTATTAATTCGCACTGGTGGCGAAAAAAGGTTGAGCAATTTTTTATTATGGCAAGCAGCTTATGCTGAATTGTATTTTTGTGATACTTTGTGGCCCGATTTTTCTTGTCAAGATTTGACCAAAGCACTAGAAGATTATACAAAAAGAGAAAAAAAATATGGTAGATAATAACTTTATGGTTAGAATATTGTCCTCAATAGTAATATTACTCATATTTTCTTTTGCTACATATTTCAGTGATTTATCATTTTATCTACTAATTTTTTCAATTGCAGTTTTATCTTCTTTTGAATGGTATAATCTAACTCAGGGCAATAGAATCTTATACATTTTCGCATTACTATTAATCGCACTACCAAATGCCTCGCTAATATGCCTATATAATCTACCACAGGGAAAATATGCATTAGTATGGCTTATCTTAACTATTTGGAGCATCGATATTGCTGCCTATTTTTTCGGCAAAAATTTTGGTAAAACTAGAATTTGTCCAATCATTAGCCCTGGGAAAACTTGGTTAGGACTTTTTGGTGCAGTCTTAGCTGGAATAGTGTGTACAATTTTTGGCTCAATATTTTTGAGTTTATTTCCAATTTTTTATTCTCCAATAATTGGTTTGATAGTTGCTATTCTAGCTCAACTTGGAGATTTCACTGAGTCACTCATCAAAAGAGTTTACAATGTTAAAGATAGTGGAGGTATTATACCAGGCCATGGAGGAGTACTCGACCGTATGGATAGTTTCATTTTTACTGCCCCTCTCATTGCTATTTACATAAGCTAAAAAAATGAAGTACTATTAACCTTTGGTTCTTTCCTTCTTGCTTATTACTTTCACCTCAACAGATTGAAATTCTTCGGCACTCACTATTTCATCCATTGACTTATTACAATAAGGACAATACATTTCTCCTTCTTTGTGTAAGTATACTATTGGATGACCAGAACCATCATCATTCTCATCACCACGGCAGCAAACTATTACATTATTATCCCTCACTTTTAACATGTCTCTCCTTTAGCTTACAATATTTTACACATCTAACATACTCTTTTGGAAATAAAAAAGACAACAAATACTTATTCTCCATTTTCTACCCTATTTAGATTAATCAATTCACTTTGGACACTTTTTGACACAAAGTTGCTAACATCTCCTCCTAATCTCGCTATTTCCTTTACAAAACTTGATGAGATAAATTGAGTATCCTCAGATGCAGGAAGAAATATAGTTTCGATTTCAGGAAAGAGCTTATAATTTACCCAACTCATTTGAAACTCGTAATCAAAATCCGATACTGCTCTCAGTCCTCTAATAATAACAGAAGCATTTTGCTCTTTGGCAAACTTCACTAGCAACCCATTAAAGGATATAATATCTGCATCAATTCCTGCTCCTTTCACTTCATTTTTAGCCATGCTTGTGCGTAGACTTATGTCAAAATTAGTATGTTTATTAACATTCTCTGCAACACCAATTATCAACTTATCGACTAGCTTACATGCTCTTTTTATTATGTCAAGGTGCCCAAAAGTTATGGGGTCAAATGTACCAGGATAAATTCCTATTTTGTTACTAATGTTCATTCTTTGTTTCTATACTTCAAAAACTTTTGATGGACATGATAACGTTTTTTATCTAAAAATGAAAGTACGTAGTTGGCCTGATAGCTCAGTTGGTAGAGCAAAGGACTGAAAATCCTTGTGTCGCTGGTTCGATTCCTGCTCAGGCCACATTCTTTTTCTTAATGTTCTATAATATATTATAATATTAATATAATTATTTAGGAAATAATGTATAAATGTTACAATAGAATATTTAATATACTATTAATTACATTTCTACTATTGAGTAATATTGCTTATAGTGAAAAAGTAAACAAAGAATTATCTGCTTTGACAGTGGAAAATGCAGTAAATTATAATATAATTGTTGGTTTATTGCAAACAGATGAATCTCAAAATATCTATGAGATATTCAATAATTTTGGGGTTAAAACTATATTCATTGACTACGACAAAATAATTAATCTAAAAGAAATCCAAGAAGAGTTCGCAAAACAAGATGAAATATTGGCAAAAAAGCTGATACTAGATCGAATAAAAGTTGAAGTTGCAAAATTTATCAAAGAGCAAAAGATAAACAGAATATTTATTTCAGATAACTTTCATTCAGCTCTTAACCCTTACCGCCAGCTTGTGAATGAAGCAATTGTAAAAATAGTAGATGACAATCCTACAATTCATTTGCTTGCCATATGCGGTGGTTTACAAGACATTATGAATGCAAAAGAAATTGAAATAACAAATGTTGTTAATGATGAGAAGAATCATTTAAAATCATCATCCTATCCACAAAAAGAGAATATATCTCTTCAGCAGATAAAAATTGTTCCAGGTAGTCGTTTGGAAAAAGTGGTAGCTAGATTTTTACTACCTAATCAAAATGGCTGGTTTTCAACTTATTTTCCGAATGCTCATTCAGGTACAGTAAGTAATACTACAGAGAATAGAAGAAGGCTAGAGCTACTTGGATATAAAATTGCAGCATTTGCCAATGACGGGGTAATAGAAGCTATCGAAGATAAGCATGGTAATATTTACTTTCAAAGTCATCTAGAAGCCCTTGTTGTCAAATCAGATAAAAACTCTCGTTTGTCAAGCCAAAAGGTACGTCAGGTTTCAACACTAGTTGCTATAGCGATTATAAATGATTTTCTTCATCGCGTTTAATGCTAAAATAAGGAAAATCATTTAATGTCATGCCAGTACCCTTTTTCTTGTCATTCCAGTGCGTGACGCTGGAATGGCTTTGTTGCATAGGTCAAATAAAAAGAACTGGCAGTTACTGACAAAATTCACTATAAGACAAGCATTTAACCTACTAAAGAAAAATATGCCACAAAAAATGAGAGTCAGTAACTGCCATGAATATAACAAATTTCTCCAAGAGAGGGGAAATATTTTTTATTACGTCAATGATGCCATAGAAAATTGGTACGAAAAAGGTCCAAAAATGGCTGGTGGCAACTATATTTATAGCGATAAGGTCGTGATTCTGGTTCACATAATAACTTATTTATTTAGAATAGGTCTGAGACAAACAGCGGGATTTATAGCAGGGTACCTTGAGCAAGTAAGGAAAAACTTGCAAGTTATTAGCTATTCCTAGGCCTCAAGAAGGCTTAAAAAACTTAACATCAAAATTAATGATCGAAGACATGATAAAAATAATACAGAAGATATTGGGATTGCCATAGATAGTACTGATCTACAATAATATTCCAGAAGGCAAATGGTACAGATAGAAAGTATCGCCGCTATGAGCAAACAAGAAAACTGCATGTAATGCTAGAGATAGGTAGCAAAAAAGTTATAGCAGCAAAATACAGTGGCGGAGTTTATTCTGACCACTATGAAGCATGTGATCTTATTGCAAGGATTGATGTTAAATATAATATAAGCACACTATATGCAGACAGGGCATATAATCGAAAGAAGTTATACAAACTGTGCGATGAGCTTGACATAAAGACAAGGATTCCTCCGCAAAATAATGCAGTAGAGCATCCAAAGTTGGATTATATGGATGAGAGAAATTCTACAATCAAGCTCATAAAGTCATATGATGAAGATGGTATGAAGAGGTGGAAAAAAGAGATAAATTATGGGAAGAGATCTTATATAGAAAGTTTTTTCTCGCGACTGAAGCAAACATTTGGGTTTAGTTTTAGAAACAAATCTGAGGTTAATCGTGAGAGAGAACTGCTACTCAAGTGTTATTTGCTTAACAAATTTACTGATATAGGCATGGCTAAATTTGAGATAGCTTCATGAATTTATTCCACGTTACCTATTATCCGAAGAGTGATGCAACAAAGCCCGCTGGAATTCAGTTTTTCATTTCATCAAATTTAGCATAAGCTCAAGTTTGCTTATAAATTTTTCTGGATGCCAGTGTCTGGGCACTGGCATGACATTATGGAATTTGGGCTCCAGTGTCAACTACTCTAATGACACCTGATTATGATGAAAGAAATCTAATGATTTATATAAACCCCATAGCATGTCGAACGAAGCTTTTTTTAAGAAAATCTGAATTTTCAACTACCATTAAACCAAGATTGCTCAGAACTTTAACGCAAAGTATTCTGTTGGAAAATATTCTATTTAGTCCATCAGTTGCAAGTGCCATAGTAAAATTATCAAAGTATCTATCACGTGAAATTTTCTTCAATAGATAATTACTGCCAACATCAATGCCAGAGGATTTTGCAGCAGTTATTTGTCTAATAACACTCTCTACATCTCTCATTCCAAGGTTAAGTCCTTGACCTGCAACCGGGTGGATTGAATGTGCTGCATCGCCAATCAGCAAAATTCTGCTTTTATGAAGCTTTCTCGCAAAAGTAAAACTCAAAGGGTAAGATTTTCTTTCACCCTCTAATTCAATTTCTCCCAAATAAGAACCAAATCTTTTTTTGAGTTCTATGATAAACTCCTCTTCAGATAAGCTCATCAGCATTTTTGAAATTTCGCATTTTTCTGTCCAAACTATTGAAGAAGTATAGCCACCTTTCATTGGCAAAATTGCAAATGGACCACCAGGAAAAAACCGCTCTACAGCTAAGTTTTGGTGATGTAATTCATGTTTTACATTAAATACCATGCTATTTTGTTTATAATCAAATTTTATCATTGGTATAGAAAACAACTCTGGCAACTTAGAGTTTTTACCTTCAGCACAGATAAATAGTGATGATATCAATTTTTGATCATTATCAAGAGTAACTTCCATGTATCCTTCGTCACAAGAGATTGTTTTATAGGAACGTGGAGAATATATATTGAGTTTATGCAAAAAATTGTTATTGATTGCATTCCATATAATAGCGCTCTTGATTACGTAGCCCATTGGCTCTTCACCAACCATTTTATGGTCATAATGCACAGTAAATGGACTATCTCCATCTAATATGCATATATCAAGTATTGGTTCAGCTTCGCCTTCTAAGAGCCGCCAAATCCCTAATTTTTCTAGTATTTTTTTTGATCCTTGAGAAATAGCAAATGCTCGATTATCATCAACTGCACGTGGTAAACTATTTTTCTCAATTACGGCTACAGATACAGAGTCATTACTCAGGCCAATAGCAGTAATAAGACCAATTAGCCCACTACCTGAAATGATTACATCGTAATTCATTTTATTTACCTAAAATTACATTTTATTCGTTTTGAAAATAGTTTAAATAAACTTCGTAGATGCTGGACTTCTTATCACTACCTTAGTATACCTCAGATTAGTAATAAAGTATTAATTATTTTATGCTAAAATAGGTTTTAATTTTATTAAAGGAAACAGCTTATGACTACAGATTGTAAAGAAGAAATGAGAAACTGTATCTCTAAATATAGAGAAGAACTTGCAGAAAATAAAGCAGCAATTAAACAAACCGTAACTGGCAATAATAAAATCAATATAAGCGATTACTTTTATCAGGGTGATAAAATCTGTAACAAAGAGCTGTTTAACATAGGAAGTGAGTGTCAAGATACAAAATATGGTAGTCGACAAGAATATACGTATGATGAGTGGAAGGAAAAAATTGAAAAACCTCATGCTAAAGATCTACTTAAAACATTAAAGGAGACAGCAGAATGTAGGATATTAGAGAAACTTAAAGATTATGAAGGGTATCATAAAGCAGCAATTGAAGAAATAAGAAAAGAGTTAGATATAGATTCAAAATTAAAAGCAATATTTAAAGAGAAACAACAGCCAGAGACCGATGAAACTAGAGAATATTATGATGTTATAAAAAGCTTTTATGAAAATGAAGATATGAGATTAAAATTGAAATGCAGAGATTTTGATTGTTTTAATAGAATAATAGAGAGTAAGTTATCCGAGAAAGAAGAAGAGTTAGCAAACATTAAGAATAACTTTGTAGAAGATACACAGAACATCTTGAGGTATATTCAAGTAGAAGAAAGCATTGTATAGTAAAAGTTGAAAGAAAAACTAGCCTGACATTCGCTAAAAAAGAGGTTAGTTTTTCTTGTGTTATGGAGAAAGCTCAAAAGAGAAATACCGATGTTATGGAGTGAGCAGATGGAGAAATTTTACGGGTTTAAGCAAGCTGTCTGCCAATAAAAAATAAGATAATTTCTTTAGAAGAACCTATAAATAATTAAAGTTTCTACAATTCTTTAACCTCGCTTATGGAAAGATTAGTAAATTTAACACTCCCACTAAATTGGATAAATTGATTGCAAAAAAATAACATTTTCAGGAAGGTAACCTTTCATAGGTAACAAAGCCAACCTTCCTGATATTTCTCCTTACCTTGAGTTATAATCATTCCACTGTTATTTGATTCACTACAATTTCAACATTGCTATCTTTAAGTAAATTTGAAGGACTATTACAACAGTATATGACTGCAGCAGCAATTAGACAACAAACTCCAACTGCTATTCCTACCGCTAACATTCCTGAGTAAACTGCAATAGCTATCCCTGAAACAATTCCAGCTATTGCTAATGTGAAAGCACATACAGTAGGCAGTTTATTTTTTTCTTTACTTCGTGGAGCATCATTATTTAAATTACTCGGCTGTTGATTATTATTTTGAATACCATTTGTTTGATCTGTTGCTACAACTGAAGTTTCTGAGTGTGATCTTTTTGGAACTAATTGTGTATTATTTTCCTCTTCTCTTGTAATATTCTCTTGCTGATTAGATGGCTCTTGTGTAAAATCTTGCATTTTTTTTTTACCTCTGACAGTCCATTGATGATAAGTTTGTATTCATCATTATTTGGTATAAGTCCATAGTAATTCGGTAAAGCCTTTTGAATATGTTCATAAAAATATTTATTTATCTCTGCTAAAATTTTTTGCCGTTCAAGGGTAATTTCTTCAGGATTATCAATATTTACATTGCATATAGCAAAATCTTCAAGAGCTTCTTTCAATTCCGGATGAGATTCCGCATGTTGAACTAGATTCTTAGCCAAATCTTCCAGAAATGGTTTAATGTTCTCTTCTGTAATAACATTTTTCTGTGCTTCTAGTTTTTGTTCTTCTTCTAAATAGCGATCATATTGATCCACGATCTCAGAGCTAATTTCGTTTATACTATTAATAATTTGGGTCCATATACCTGTTGTACAAGCACTTTCATTTTTACCATATGTTGTTGACGCTACATATATTTGTTTTAGAAGAACGAACTCTTTTTGCTCTCTCCAGATCTTTTCTATATCTAAGTCACTGATTTCTTTAAACAACTCATCTACTTTTTTACCGTCATCTATACCATTTAATAATCCATGTAGTTCTTCTTTATTAAACTGTTCTTTATCGAGGATTACGCTATTTCCAAGTTTTTCTTTTACCTTAGATGATTTGTTCTTTACCAAATCTGGATTTTGTTCCATAAGAGTGACTAGCAACTCCTTTTTTTCTTTCAGTGGAACGGAAAAATTATCAATAAGTAGTTTTATATAACCTATAGATTCAGGTATAGTAATCTTTGCATCATATCTCGTATAATCATATTGTAATGGTTCTGTAGGGTATCCTCGTTCATATTCACCAAATTTATTTTTCTTTAAGTATTTAGTGTTTAATGCATCTTTAGCTTTGTCGATTACAGTTTTTATAAACTCTTTGTCATTTGGTACAGGATTATAACCTAATGTTTGTGCCATCACATTGCTTTTTTCACTGTCAATTAAACTGAGAAGCTTTAGTCTTATTGGATCATTCTGATATTGTTCAAGTAGTTCTATACTTTCTACGTAAGAAGTCGCTGCTTGCTTTAACTGTTCTTCACTGGCTTCCGTGGATTCAACCAATTTTTTAGTAAAAAAGTTTATCCGCTTACTTACTGAACCTCTATGAACAGATTGAGGGTCTTGTGCAATGCGCAAGTCATCTCTTCTTTGTTCAGGTATCATACCACGTTCAAACAAAAAATTTTGCATTTGAAGGTCGTTGTTATAGAAATGAGATAGTGTGTGTCCTTGCTCATTTCTTGAATTAATTAGAAAAGGATATTTATCATAGTCATCCAGCAAAACCTCTATTCCCTCTGTATGATGACCGCGTTGTGCAAGATCAAAAAACAACTTTTTTACAGTGCTTTCATCTAGCTTGCAAACATTACTCTTAGATTTTGCTCTTGCTTGAGACCATAATTCTTTCAGACGTTTACAAAAACCCATAGGTTCGTTATTATCTTCTATATGAGTAATTCTATCGAAGAATTCGTTATTATCTTCTATATGAGTAACTTTATCTATGAATTTGTAGTATTTCTCAGATTCGGCTAAAGCTTTTGCTCCTTTGTGACCAATCATATTGTAACTTAAATCAAGTTTAGTAAGTTTTGTAAGATTACCATTAGCTAAAGCTTCTGCTCCTTTTACATCAATCTGATTGACACTTAAATTAAGTTGAGTAAGGTTTGTAAGATTACTATCAGCTAAAGCTTCTGCTCCTTCTGCATCAATCAAGTTAAATAGCAAACCAAGTTGAGTAAGGTTTGTAAGATTACTCTTAGCTAAAGCTTTTGCTCCTTCGTGACCAATCATATTGAAACTTAAATCAAGTTTAGTAAGGTTTGTAAGATTACTCTTAGCTAAAGCTTTTGCTCCTTCGTGACCAATATTATTGTAACTTAAATTAAGTTCAGTAAGGTTTGTAAGATTACTATTAGCTAAAGCTTTTGCTCCTTCGTTACCAATATTATTGTAACTTAAATTAAGTTCAGTAAGGTTTGTAAGATTACTCTTAGCTAAAGCTTTTGCTCCTTCGTGACCAATATTATTGCGATGTAAATCAAGTTGAGTAAGGTTTGTAAGATTACTATTAGCTAAAGCTTTTGCTCCTTCGTTACCAATATTACAACGAATGAGAGAAAGTTCTTTAATATATTTGTTCTGTTGCAAAAATCTTATCAATTCATTGATATCTACTTTTATATCATACAAACGTAATCCGTTGGCTCTAACATAATTAGAGAAATCCATTTTTATCCTACTAATGTTATTTGATTAACAATTATAACAAATTGTTTTACAATTATCAACTTTATGAATATATTAACTGAACTATATTATAGTTTGCAGAAAATACTGGATTCTATAGCGTTACAACAAATTTAATCATTTACTCTTTTAAAAGATGCAAGAAAAATGCCTACCTTTGTGAGAGCAGCTCAAATAAAAGCAGGATTGTGAAAATAGAAGCTTGAAATCTTTACAACAAATTTAGACAAATTGGTTCATATGTAAATTTAGCTGAAGTAGGCTAATATAGATAGTTTTAGCGTATAGCAAAATTAATATATAAAAAAGTTCGTATGGATCACGTGGTAGACCAATTGATTCCAAGAAAAACACTTCTCACCACCATTAGTTTTGAACACTGGAAATGGTCATATTGTTTAGGTTCTTAATAATACTTAATATTAAATTAACAGTAATCCATTTGAGAATAGCAAAAGACCTGCTGCAAAAGGTAATTGAAAAAGTGATGCGAGAGAGGTAGAAGAAGAATAAGCAGATCGAGTAAGGTAAAAAATGAGCTTTAGTTACTATAAAATGAAGAAGCACCCAAGAAACTTTCGTAATATAACAGGTTTAACTATAGAGGAGTTTGAAAAGGTGGTGGAAAAAGTGAGGTCTGAGTGGAAAAAACTTGAAAAACAGAAAAAGTGCCATGGTAGAAGATCACAACTACCAACTCTGGAAGATAAGTTATTTTGCGTAATTTTGTACTATCGCACTTACATAACACATAGATTTTTAGGGTGCCTGTTCAATATGCACAACGCAAATGTATGTAGGTTACTGAAGAAAATAGAGCCATTACTTGCCAAGAAAGTTACTATAACAAAAGATAGAAGTATGACATCAGAAAAAATACTAAAGATTCTGGCTGATGTTACAGAACAGCAAATACAGAGGCCAGAAGATAGTAAAAAACGGAAGAAGTCATATTCAGGAAAAAAAAGAACCAACACTATGAAAACTGAGATTGTTATCGAAGAAGATGGAAGAATTTTATCAGTGTCAAAGTCATATCGTAGTAGAATTAGTGATTTTCGCATAAGGAAACAAGGAAAATATCTACCACTCGATAGCATAAAATATGCCGATTCTGGATATCAAGGTTGGCAAAAATTGCAAAGTAATGTCATATAAAAAGTACCGTAAAAAGCCATTAATTTCAGAGCAGAAAGAGCATAATAGACGATTAGCATCATTTAGAATGAGAGTAGAAAATAAGATCCGTGAGGTAAAGATATTTAAGATTATGTCCCATGTTTACCGCAATTTTCAGAAAAAATATAACCTGAGGTTCAATATTATTGCTGGTATTGTGAATCTTAAGCACTCCTTTTAGTTAACCTTGATTTTAGTCACCCTCCTTCCCTTTTTTTATCGCTTGATTCGCAGCAGGTCTTATGCTATAGATACTCAAATTTATATAATTTAGTAACAGCTTTATAGTGTAAAGAAAGGTTAATATCATTGGGGGGTTTATGCAAATATCTGAGCTTACTACAGAAACTTCAACAACTATAACAGAGGTTTCTATTGAGAACCCAAACAGCGAATTATTTGATGCTGTAAAAAAGGTAACCTTGATAGAGTTAAGGAGCTTATAGAAAGAGGAGCCAGCATTAACACTAAAGGTAGTGATGGCAATACTCCTTTACACTTAGCTGCTAAAGTTGGTAATTTGAGTGTAGTAACCTATCTTGTGGGTGAAGAAAGAGCTGATATTTATGCAAAAAATCAATACGGACAAACACCTATATCTCTTGCTGCTAAAAATAATCACTTAGAGCATGTCTTCAAACCAAAAAATGAGCTAATTTGTGAAGTATAATAGTGATCATATTAAAGAAGATATTAGTTTTTGAAGTGAGGGGAGAATGCTCATAATCCTTGTTCATACGTCTAAAATTGGAAAGCCAGGCAAATGTCCGTTCTACGATCCAACGTTTAGGAATAATCTGAAATCCTGTATCAACCAATTTCTTGGCAATTGTTAGCAAACATCCAGTTTCCAATAAACATCGATTTTGTAATTTACCTGTGTACCCTTGATCGGCAAAAAACTTTCGTAAGGTTGGGGCTTTGCATTTAGCCTGAGCAAAAAGATCTAGAGCACTATCGCGATCTTGAATACTTGCACTGTGTACTTCAGCAGCAATTACAAGACCCACAGTATCTACAATGATATGGCGTTTTCTGCCCTTTATTTTCTTTCCAGCATCGTATCCCTCTCGATCCCCTTTTTGAGTCGTTTTTACTGACTGGCTGTCTATTATTCCCACTGATGGAGTTTCATTCTTACCGATTATCTCTCTTACTTTTTTAACTAGAAAATCATGAATTTCTTGCCATATTCCACTTTTTTTTAAGCGCGAATCACAACTATACACGGTTTTCCATGGTGGAAAATCTTTAGGCAGTTGTCTTCATTGACATCCTGTTCTCATCATATAGCGGATTGCGTTAACAATTGTTCTAATACTATGTTTTCTTGCTCTGCCGGTCTTTTAAGGTTCAAAATATGGCTCTATTATCTTCCATTCTTTGTCACTTATGTCGCTTGGTACATCTTAAAATATATCTTATACCATACTTCTTAACTTCTTTCTACTCAGTTTCAAGACGGGCTCTAACAACCCCAACTTTGATTTTAGTATTTTTTCTTGTGTTGTACTCATATCTGACACTCCTTTAAAATTTGTTTATATTTTTATCTTACTTTATTACCCTGTCAGATTAAGTCTAAACTATTACATCTGCAATCTCTCCTATTTGACCTACCAACAATGAGTATTGGTATTAGCAATGGGATAAAAAACAAATAGCAAACACTGAAATTAAATAAGTACATAAGCAAAGTGCTCTAGTTCGTTTGTGTATCCCTATAACTATCAAGGGCTCTCTCTGCTTTTACATTATTTTGAATATTAGAGCTAGGTTTATCTCCTTTTTCTTTCTCATATAATGACCACCCACATAGTCCAATTACTGCAGGTACAATAAGTGCTGCTAAAAATATATATGTTTGTGTCACAAATGCTAATGCTATAATCAAAGCTGAAAGAGATGCTGATAAAGTGAAATACACAGTTGACCTGTGACGTTGAATGTTTTGTGTCTTATTTTGTACTCTGTCAGATTTCACATTTTCTCCCCTGTAACAATTTTTATCTAGCACCTTTTCATTAAATGCTCCACTAAACATTAACACAGTTTCTCCTAACGTTCTTCTAGTAAGATTTTCCTCCACTGCAATATTACCTCGTGCGGATAATGCACCATTACCAACGTATCCAACTCCCTCACCCATTATAGATTCTGCAAACTTTCCTTCTTTTGATACCCTACTTGGCGCGCTAAGATCACCATAATTAATAGCAATGCTTTTGATGCCACTGTCGCTTATCAGCTTATTTAAATCTTGAGTATTTCCAGTATTGACAAATATCCCACAAAATCCTGAGTATTTTCCACTATCTTGCTCTATTTCCTTAGCAGCTTCTATTGCTGCATTGACAAAAGCTATTTTTGCTTCTTTTTGCTCATCATTACTCAAACCACTCAAAAAAGCATTAGGTACCACAATGCTTAATCCTTCTTTATGTTTGGCAGCCATTAAGGCATTCAGTTTTACTACGTTTTTAAACTTATCTTGTAGCTCAGATTTTCTGCTACCTATTAACTCTCGACTTCTAGCAAAATACTTGTAGTCTAAGGTATTTCCTTTTAACTTAGGAAAAGTAGTATAATGAACAACGCTTTCTATAGGATCATTCAGCAGCTTTCCTGAATGATCTAAATGTTGTGTTACTTCAGCCCTTATAACTATATAAGAAGATTTTTTCTGTAGCTCTCTCCTATAATCTTCAAAACTTTTATATTTAGATGGTATTGTTACTCTTTTACCAGCCTTAAGAAGCTGAATATCATGCACTTCTTTTGCGCCAATACGATCCTTATCATATATTAAATCTATTTTTTGTTGTTTATTTTTAATCTCTTTTGCATATACTGTTTTAGTTGTGTTATCTATTACTATATCCGCATCCACTCCTTGTGTAAGCTGCACAATAGGGGCTAATTTATTATCAGTTATCATGCACTTCCCAGTGTACGGATTAGAACAACAGCCTTTTTTAGACCCTAGCCCAAACATTTCCATTAGTGGCCTTCGAATTTCATAATGCAATGAATAAGGAGTTGTGCAAAATGGAATTTCTTTTGTTTCTTCCTGAATTAGTCTAAGATTCATAACCTCCTCACTTTACACATTGTAGTATCATTAATGATAGCATTTTATAAATCAGGAGTCAAGCATTCCAAACAAATATAAGCTACATATACAAAGCACAAAGATTTTTGAAAATAGCTCTAAATAGAACTCTTGTATTGTGAATCAGATAGCTAAAATGCTGCTAGATAATGGAGAAAATGCTAACTTGAAAATCAGGATTGTGTACCATTACACCTTGCAGCTCAAAAAGGTTACAGAGAAATTGTCGAAATTCTGTTAAACAATAATGCAGATCCTGAATGGCTTTGTTGCATAGCTGTCAATAAGATGTAGAGATGGAAGGAATTTACAAGGCAAATTCGAAAAGAGGCATACCGATATCAGTAAATTTATTAAGTAATACCAATTCCCATTCCCACTATACAAAGAACGGATAGACAATAATGGAAAAAAAGCCATACTAAAGTAAGTGAAGTAGCGAGGTTTAAATGGCATTAAGATCAAAATTATTGGATGAAAAAGTGAGCAAAAGAAATGCTGAAGAAAGTAAGGAACAATGCATATGTTTCAAAAAAACTAAATGCTGTAATTGCGGCAAAAAAGCATAGTATAACGGCTGTAGCAAAAATATATTGCATTTCAAGAAGCGCACTAACTTCGTGGATAAAATTCTTAAAATTTGGCAGAGAAGAAAAACTGTTTGCTCCTCCACAACGCCGTAAAAGAACTAAATTAAATCAGGCTCAACTACAGCAAGTTGAAGCATGGATAGAAGAAAATCCTAATATTACCATTAAAGAAATGAGAATAAGAATCCAGGAAAAGTTCGGATTAAATATCAGCAAATCTACAGTACACCGCCATATACAAAAGATGAAATTTTCATATATTACACCAAGACCAGTACACAACGTACAAGATAAAAGTAAACAAGAGGAATTCAAAAAAAAATCTCAATGAAGTTATTGGCAAGTATCCAGAAAAAGAGCTATTTTTCTTTGATGAATCAAGGTTTGGCACACATTCGAAAGTTGGGCTCTGTAATATCTTTCTTCATAGGTAATCTCCTAAATTGAAAGAATTACTTGGAGTTTACCCACTTTCCAGCCTTTTTTCACTTCTTTCTAACCCATAGTTGGGGTTAATAGAATTTTTTTTGTGCCGTTAAACTTTACACAATTTTTTAGCTGTGTTTTATCTTGAACCGATAGAAAATCATAGTATATTGAGTATTTTAATCGGGTTAGGTAATGAATTACACTCTAATGCCATCACTTAAGCATAAAGCTCTTGTGGAAATAGCTATTACGTTATGGAATCAAGATGATGCCTGGGATTTAGCGTCAAAGTTTTACTTCTCATCACCAATCCTAAATGTCAGTGAAAGAAAAAGAGAATGGCAAAAGGTAGAGGATGAAGTGATAAAAAAGGTACTAAAACTTCCGCTGCCAGAATTGTTAAAAAAGGAACTATCAAGTTTTGTTGAAGCAATAGGTTGGCAGATACTCATATGGAAACAATATCATAAAAATCTTTTAGGTGGCAAAGATGCTAGAGCAAGCTTAAGCAAGCTTTGTTGGACACCACAAGGCACTATTGATAAAGAGAAAACAGCAAAGATATTAGTGCAAGATGAAAATTTAGATATTGCTAAGCGCTATAGATTAGCATGCACTTATTGTTTAGAAGATAACATTCTCACCCTATGGAAACAAATCAGTGGTAGGAAACTCTATGGAAAAGATCTTAGGAAAATAAGAATAAATGAATCACCTCTAGTATCGTTCTGGTCCCATCATATAGAAGAAGAAACAGCTCAGTTAGGCGATATAATAAGAAGATATTGTCAAGATGATAGTGTTACTCATTATGAGTATGCATTTCGACGTTCAGCAGTTAGTGGCAATGAAGCAGCAACCAGATATTTCCTACAAAAGTTAACTCCTGAAGAAAAAGATAAGGTCTTAGTAAGAACTGCAGAATATGTGGCAAAAAGACGTTGTGACTGTGTTAGTGAGTTTACAGATTTTTCCAGGGAGAATTATATTGATGTTTTGTGCTTTTTACTTTCAGAAATGGATAGAGAACAACAAATGGAAGTGTTCAAGAGCTGCTCTTATGAAGTGCTAAAGTGCTTTTTGGATTGGCCATGGCAGAGTTTTTTTATGGAAACAGCGCAGCATATGTGGGCTTTCCTTTCTGAAGAAGGTTATGATTGTTTATTGAGAGTAATCGTTAATAAGATGATAGATGGTAATAAAGATTACAATTATCAAAAGCTCTTTGGAATATTTTGGCAGCAAGGTCCTAGTACTCACACAAAACATGTAATAGATAAATGCGGATCAGGTGGGTTATTATTACTAGACTTATTTAAGGTTGAAGATGTGGAAAATATCAAACTGATCTTTCAAGATGCAACTCCCAAAGAGAAAGAAAGGCTTATTTTTTGTAGTAGGGGGCAAGATATTTGCCAAGATTTGATTTATGGTGATAGGGGGGGATTTATTGAGTTCTTCATTCGAGAATGTATATCATCAAAAAATGAAATGGTAAAATTTAGGGAGGAATTTAAAGAACGTATAACATGGTGTTGTTCAAGAGAGGAATTTACAAAGAGGAAAGATAAATGGGATAAGTTTTTTCAATTACTGGATAATCTTATTCAAGAAAATGACAAAAAGAGAGGAATAGAAGGAGAAGAAAGTAGTCCAGCAAAGAAACTTCGTAGTATAGAACTTGAGGAAGTGACACACAGTATGAAGAAATAGATAAGAAAATGCCAAGAGCAACAGCTGAAGCGAAACATATTGAACACAAGCTTGAGTTAATAGAATTATTACTCACTGAACCAATTAATCCAGGTAACAGTAAGGGTAACCCTGTTCTCTCAGTAAATTTCGATGCACCTAAGGGATTTGCTGAAAAGTTTAGTTTATTTCTTCGTGAAACTCCAAATATTGGTTCAACATCTAGTCCTGAGTTTTTTATTCATAGCATATTAGGATCGATTTTAACCCTTCCTAATAGTGGTCTAGTAGAAAAGCTTGGCATCAATAAGGTGTATATTAAGCGTACTAATTTGAAAGTAGAGGGATTGAAAAATGAGATTAGCATTGTAAAACTATGCTTTTTTCTTGAAAAAAGTGGAAGAAAACAAGTGGTTCTTAGAGCTTTTACAAATGATCAAATTACAGGTTATGGGGATTTAAAACGGAAATATTGTTATAATGATGATGAACTTAAAGAGATAGCAAAAACACTAGAGATCTCTGACATAGATAACACAGATATAAATGAGTATTCGTTTCATATGCGTACTGAAGAAGATTTAGGCAACCTGTCATTCGAACTATATAGAGAACAAAGAGATAGAGTAAAAGAAAAATTTAAGGATTTGGTGTCTTCTCCATCTCAAACTAGTGAATTTGAGGAGATCAATATAGGTCGGTCTACAAGTCTTGAAGGTGCATTTAAACAGCTTTCTGATAAGAGTATAGATCAAGTAATAGTTGGTATTAGAGAAATTTTTCTTGAACTGGCCGAAATATACAAAAGTAATCAGGGAAAGTTTTCACTGGGCAACTCAGAAGCAGCATATCATGGGTTTGTTTATGGAGCTTTAGCATTAAATTTTAAATATCGTTATGGTCTTAATTGTTATGTTGAACGTGCTGCAGGTAACGGACGTGCAGATTTAATACTTATGTCACGTACAAAAGATGCAAATGGTAGGATAAATCCTAAACCTGTTCCAGTAGTTGTTGAGTTTAAAGGAGAAGGTCATACTGCTGATGAAGCTATAACACAGATCAAGAACAAAGGTTATTTGTATAACCTCAGCATTAGAACTAAAGCAGAAGAGGCGGTTATAGTGGGAATTAGTTATGCTGAAGTAAAGACAGAACAAGCTAAGATTTTTCAATCCCAAGGTTTTGTGCATCAATTATTAGAAGGTGCTAAAGATTTTGATGGCAATGAAGCAAAGGAAAATTTAAAGGCAGAACTAAAGAACTTATATCACTTGATACCAAGTAAGGATAAAAACTATTTAAGCAAACTAGTGTTCGGACAGATTTTAGCTATGGATAGTATAGATAAAAATATTTTCACTTATCAGAATGAAGATAGAAGTATAGGAAGAGAGGCTACTACATTTCTACTATTCAATCAAGGGGAAGATAGAGCAGTAATATTAAATATTATAGAACGTAGTGGTGAATTAAGAGAACTTAGAAGGCAAAAGAGATTTGACAGTAATAAAATTCCTCCAATTGATGAACTGGATATTGATTCTGCAGTTAAAATCGACCTGATAATAAACACAGGAGTAAAGAATAACCTAGGTGGGTTTGAAGTAGGAGAAAGAAAAGATAAGTCTTATTTTCAGGATATAAATATAAAAGAAGTCTCTCATAACTCTAAAAATAGATACAAGGGTAAATTTGAAAGAATAGGGAATGTTGACGTAAATAGCTTAATTGAACAATTACGTGGAATTGATGTTGTAGACTTGCTTAAGGAAAGTAAAGATGAAGAGATGATGGGAAATAAGTTAAAAGAGTCACTATCTCCTTTAGTAGAAGCTTTATTGCCTTTTAAGGAATTAATAAAAAGAGAAGTGGACTTTCAAGCAATAATGCAAGGGTTATTGATAAATGGAAAAACGCAAGATGGTAAAGAGATTAAAGTGTATGTGGAATCTAATATATCTTCATTAGGGAAAATGGACCTGGCGCTATCTTTTACATATTTGCAAGGAGATGAATCTACTATTGAGGAAGATGAACCAATTATCATAGAATTAAAATGTGCTAATAGTAGTGTAAAGAAAAAATTAGGACATGCAGAAAAACAGATGAGTGACAAATATAAAATTCTTAGATCTTTTACTGATAAGAGAACAGCCAAGTTTTTAGCCATGGTTTTTAATCAATCTAGTAGGTCCGATAAAGATTTAATTACAGCAAGCATAAAAAGTATTGAAGTCTATCATACCACATCTCAAGGTGAGATTAGCTCTCCCGAAAGAGGTGGTGCAAGAAAAAGGCTAAGGCTTGAAACTGGGCCTCAAATGGAATGTTTAGAAGCTAAAAGAAGAAAAATAAGAAATATAGGCATGTACTGCATAGACTCACGTGATGAAGAAAATATTACAGAGGAAGAAAAAGAGCAACGTATTAAAGAGTTGTTTAATGCTAACAAGGTAGCGGAAAGAGTAAAGAATATTGAGTTTTATGATCAGCTTTTCAAAGTTTCTGAACGAATCTCTAGAGGTGAAGCTACAGACCAAAATGTTGAAGAAGCATTTATTGCAAAGGTTAAAAATGTAGATCTAAATTCAATAGACCCAGAGATCAAGGATATTGTAAAGGAGATGAAAGAAAATAAAGAAGAAATCAAAAATATTCTCAGAGGATATGGGGTAGCAGAAAAAATAGGGAAAGTAGCAGAAAGTGCAGGTTTTGCCTTTACAGTATTTTTAGTTGGTAAACATATAGCAAATGGAGATGTAGAAGGCCTAGGTTATGATGCATTAAATCTCTGGGTAATGCCAAAGATTGGTGAGAAAATCTCTGGAAAAATATTAGGATTAGGAGAAAAACTTGATTCTCAAATGCTAAAGGGGTTTGCCCCAGTTATGGGACCTGCTATAGGTAACTTTGCAGCATTTTTAGGGTTAGCAGAGTCGATAAAAGCTCGGGAAAGTGCAACGAATCCTGTAGATATAAAGATTGCTGACCTAAACATCGCAACTAACTCCATTTTTATAGCTGCAGATGTACCTGCGATTGTTACTGAGACAATGTCAGCCGTAGGAATAGAAGCTGGAGTAATGGGAGAATTTGCTGGTCCAGTTGGTACTGCTATTTCAGTTGCTGTTATTATTATATCGCAATTTGTAGAAGCAGAGCTTGAGGTAGAGAAATTGGAAGAGCACATAAATCTTACAGATCAGGAGAAGCATGATTTGTATTGGGATTTCTTTCTTGGTAAAAAAGTACCAGATTATATAGAAAATGATATAGAGGCAGAAAGTATATATAAACAATATGTATTAAAGCTTATAAGCCAATATAAAGGTAATTATGATAAAATAGTTATGTCGCTGCCTTATATATTGGTTACAAAGGAAAAGCGTGTTTATGGGGAAATACAACTCCTCAGAGTTTATTGTCGTACTAACACAAAAATAGTTGATACTAAGTTTGATTTTGGATTCAATACGAATGTTACATATCCATTTCATATCAGTGATATTAATTCTAGAGTGATTCCTACGAACATTGAAAGTTATAGTGTCGTTTGCGGACCACACGATAGCGATATTAAAGTACAAATTGATAATCCTCCCTGTACTGACTGTGTTGTAAATGGAATTGGCTCAGGATGTGATAACTTATATGATCATAGTAATGTATTACTAAATAGAACATTTGAAAAGTGGTTTTTACAAGAATACCCTAGCGACTGTTATAATGCGGTTATATACAGAAATAAGAATTTCCGTGGGTATGGAAGCGTATACTATATAACAGCTCAAAATGCTAATATTAATGTTGTTTTTCAAGAAAAGGATATTTTAAATGGTGATCGAGGTAGAAGAGGTAAGGTAGAAAATAGGTACTATTTTGAAAAGTCATTAGATAGTTGCAAGGTGTATAACTCAGGTAGAAATTTCTTTTACATAGCAGGGAAGTTCTCTTGTGATTTAGGAGCAGATAGACAAAAGAATATAGTTATAACACAAGGTAATCTTACTACAGATTCAATAAACATACATTCTATTATCGGCAGTAATAGAACTAATTATATAAAGTTCTCTAATGCAGATTATGTAGATGGTAAGGGTGGAAATGATATAATAACAGCAAAAAACTTTGCTACAATAAAAGGTTATTTTGGTGATTCTATTCACGGAAGTGGCTTAGTATTATTGCCGATAAATTTTAGTGATATAGATAAAATAACTCATGTTAACGACAGAACAAATATTTATAATAAAAGTGGAGATTCTATAAGTGTAGATAAACAGACATTAATAAAAACAGCAGATGGTTTGTTTGTAACTCCAACGAAAGTAGAGAGTAATACTGGAACAGTAGCAAGTCTACAAATAACAAAAAGCGTTGGTAGTGATGTTATATTAGATGATGAGTTAGATAAGTTGCAAACAATAGATAATCGGAACTTTAATATTACAAAGCAATTATCAAGTACTAATTATCGTAGTACTATAGGTAGTTTTAGTAATCATATTTTTTATCCTGATAAAGAGCACCATAATTTTTACTGGGAAGCTCCAAGTAATATAAACCATCTTTATCTTTTCGATGAAAAAAGTGCTAATATTACGATTGCTCAAGCAAATGGTATATTAGACTTTAGTCAATTAAATAGCACATTAAATGATATACAATTTGCAGAGAATAATGAAGGAGAAATAAAGATTAACAAAAGTAGACTAAATGTAACCCTGCTACCAGATTATAAAGATGTTACGGTAACATTTGATAGGGAAAAATATTATAAACTTCAGAATGGTGAACTAGAGCGTGATTATTGTTCTCATAGCTTAAAAATAGATGGAAGATTTAGCGTTAATGGTACTGATCTGTTAAATCATTATAATTGTTTCACATTTGATTCAGATAAGGTGCTTTTTTTAAAACTCAATAATGATTTGCTATTGTTATCAGATAAAGGAGCATATATCACAGATTACTATTCTTTTGTTCATAGAAACTGGGATTTATCTATAGAACTAAACAATAGAATTATAGAACCAGAAGAATTTGGAGAAAGAGCTGATGATTTTAGTTCTTTCAGGTATTATAAACCAGATGAACAAGGGTTACAGATTTATCATAATCAGCCTATTAATAAGAATGATATTGGTTTAGTTGATTTGAAAGGTAAGTCTATATTAGATTTCGATATGAAAGTTATGAATGATACCTTATTGCTATCACATAAAAATAACACTCTTGTAAAAGTAGAGAACTGGAATACTTATCAACCAGCAAGAGAAATGATGTTTGCTTTTAATGATACAATAGTTTCTAACTCAAAATGTATAGCTTCTACTTGCAATCCACAAGATGTTATAATGGACTTTAATAAAGAAAAACAGAAACAGTATTCTCAGCTAATAAAAACCTCAGGGCCTGAAGAAGCAAAGTCACTTATAAGAAAAGCTATCCAGGAGAATAAGTCGAACTTGCTTGAAGCTCTTCTTGATGGTATGAGAAACAGGGATGATAGATATACTCTTATCAATGCTAAAAACGATTTCGGCGAGACATTTCTGCACCTTGCTATCTCTCAGTGTTTTGTTGATAACGGCGTTAATAACCTAAAAGATACTAAGTTAAAGATTGTAGAGCTGCTGCTTAACAGTGGTATTGATGTTAATGCTCAGGATACCCAGGGCAAGACGTCTTTGCACCGCGTTGTCCTTCTAATGGGTTATTTAGTTCAAAATAATCATGATTTTAGTTTGTTACAACTTCTGATTTTTAAAAATGCTGATGTTAATATTCGTGACAATAATAGTAAGAAGCCTTTAGATATTGCAAGAGATAAAGGTTTCACAAACATAATTTCCTTTTTAGAGAAGGCAGAAAGAAGAAATGAATACGTTGCACCAAAGCATATACGTCATCATAAAAGACATGCTTATCATAGAGGGAACCGTCATCGTTATTCACCTATTGAAAAGACAACAAAAGCTAGAATAGAAGGAAAAGCTATAGTAGGTAAAATTGAGTCTATGATAGATGAAAAAAGTCCTACAGTAGGATATGATGATGTAGAGGTTATGGTAATAGGTGGCATAGAGATTGCTGCAATAAATAGAAAAAAAATCAAAGTGAATAAGGCAGAAGAGGTGCGCTATAAGAAAGCTACAAGCAGAGCAAGTGCACTATCTTCATGGATAAACAGTTTGTTCGGTTCAGTAAAAACCTCAATAGGTCGGTTATTAGATTCTAAACCTACATTGTCTGACGGAGTATCAAGTACTACAAGTCCAATCTCACAAGTTGATTCACCAGTAGATATAAACGGCACAATCATGTTACTTGATGTGCTTATTAGAAAAGTTACAGGTCAAAAATACATTTCTACAGCAGATCAGCACGTATCATTACTGGAAGCGCAGGGCTATGCATTAAATATTACAGAGGAATTTGAGAAAGTAGTAGAGCAAGCTGGATTAAAAAGTGGTGTGTCAATGCATCGATTAAATATTGATTTTGTGGAAATACAGAAAGAAGTTACAGGAAAAATCATGAGTGGTAAATTTGATGAGATTTCGGGGATTTTCAACTCATATGTAGAGAAAGCATGTTCTGGTAAAGAAGCTGGTAAATTAAGTCCGAAGAAATTTGAAAAGTTTATAGCTCAATTTAATAAGGGTCTGCTAAATCAATCAATAGAGCAGATATTACACAACAGAGATGGTAGATTAGAAGTTGATGGTACAAAAAAACAGCAGATAAGTTTAGAGCCTCAAAGTTATTTAAGTAATGCTTCAGTTCACAGCCATTCAAAGGACAAAGTATCAACTTGTCTTTCTGATGTAGGAGTAACCAAGCTTGGAAATACTTTGAGTAAGTAGATGAGAATATGGAAGGTATAATATGCCAAATAGTGAAAAGCTTATAATAGAATTTAAAGTGGAGGTGGTAGATCCCCTTAGCAAGTTTGATGGTTCTAATACTAACATGGATGAAGTAGGAATGAGAAGTACAAGACTAGAATTGGGAAATAAATGGTTAATGTACTATCAATATTAAACTTACGGTATATATCTTTAATATGTAAGGCTGAATAAGAGGGTAACGTTATGATAGTAATTTATATAATTCTATGTGCAATCTTTATAGCCATTTTAGACAGTTCACTAGATTCTTAATTAGGGGACATGTCTAACTTAGAAAAGGTTTTTATAAGTGTTAAAGTGAATAAGTAGGAATATTATGTTTTTTCTTTGAGTTGTGAAATTTCAGAATGAGAGAGACCGGTAATTTGAGCTATAACATCAATAGATACACCGGCCTTGAGTGAGTTTTTTGCTACTTCAATTTTTTCTTCTTGTCTACCTTTTTCTTGACCTACTTTAAGGCCCTCATCAAATTTTTGAGCTAAAGCAGCTACCTCATCCATTATGCGTTTTTTCATTTGTTCATATGCTAGTAACTCTTCTTCTGACCAATTAAACTTATTCATTTCTTCATAAGCTCGTTTTATTATTACGTCACTACCAACTATCTTATCTAGATCCTCTTCCCTTGTTTCTCCTGCATAGCGAAAAAAGTAACACCATTTTTCTACTATATTTTCTAATTGGTCTTCTTTTGTCTTTGTAAATTTTGGTAGTTCTATGAATACAAAGTAAAAATCCTTTAAGTCATGTTCAAAGCTATTTTGATCTAAAATGACATGATTAGATTTGTACTCAGCCTTATCTGGAAAAATAATACAATCAGCAACAGCTATGAAGATAATTTCCTTGAGATTATGATAATTATCACCTTGATCAGCTTGACTTGAGTAGGCTTTAGCAGCATAATATTGAGCACGTTTTTCGAAGCCTTTGGTCTTAGTAAACTGGTCAGGTAAGGAAGCAGTATTACTACTACCCCCTCCCTTAGAAACGCAGCATGCAGGTTTCCCCACACTACGCTTGAGCCCCTTATCTAAGTTCTTCTTTTCTAGAACCGGCTTGTCCTTCATGATTCCTCAGGAAACATCATTCTTAATGGTGACACCAACAGTAGAGAACCTTCTCTTGAGAAAGAGCTTGCTAACATTCTTGTTCGTTTCACTCTCTCATCAAAATACTTTTTCCATTTTAAGTCAAGGGGATTTGCATCCGCTCTGATTTTAACATGTCGTCTGATAGGTATATCAATCAGCTTAAGCAGTCTTAAATACCGTATCTCTTTTGGTTTGTTCTTGCATAGGGGTGCAGCAAAGACCCATTGTCGTTGACCCATTACTTTGAAGTAACGATTCTTTATCCAACGTAATCCTTTACGAGGATGTCTTTTCTTTGCCCATTTCCATAAACTATGCCAAATTTCATTGTCGATCTTTCTAAACGCTTTTTTAGCACACACATGGTGATAGTAATTTCCCCATCCTCTCAGTAGAGAGTTGAGTGACTTAATTACTATAGCCTGAGTGTTCGCTATATTTGCTTTTATCAATGTACGTGCTTTATTAAGAAGTCTTTTAATACTTTCTTTCGAAGGTTTAATAATTAACTTCTTATTATATCTACGTACATTACAACCAAGAAAGTCAAACCCTGTTGTGATAGATGTAATCTTTGTCTTCTCTTCTGACAGAATTAAACCTCGCTCATGAAGAAAAGATGATACTAAAGGCTTAACTTCCTTTTCCAGTACTTCATGTGTGAAACCTGAAATAATAAAGTCGTCTGCGTATCTGATTACATTCACTCCACTTCTGATTTTGTTTCTTTTTCTACTGCCGAGTTTACCAAATCGACTTTCCAATAACTTTTCAAGTCCGTTTAAGGCTAAATTGGCTAGTATTGGAGAAATTATACCACCTTGCGGGGTACCTGCAGTTGTGGGATACAGAGTTTTTGATTCTAGGAAGCCAGCTTTTAACCAACTATGCAGAATTTTTTTCTCCATAGGAATATGCTTCATAAGCCATTCATGATTAATGTTGTCAAAGCATCCTTTGATATCACCTTCAAGTATCCATTGTAGTTGATTACGACTTGCCAGTAACAAATGACAAGCTACTGTAGCATCTGCACAGGATCTTTTAGGTCTAAAGCCATAGGAGTGACGATCACTGATCGTTTCAGCTATCGGTTCCAGAGCAAACAGATATAATGCTTGCATGGCTCTATCTTTTATCGTGGGTATTCCAAGAGGTCTTCTTTTGCCATTAGATTTACTGATATAAATCCGTTTTAGCGGAGAAGGTTTATATCCTCTTTGCTTTAACTGCTTTATTCCTTGAAATTTAGCATTGCAAGTTGACCATAGTTGACGATCTACACCTGCTGTGGTTTTTCCTTGGTTTTCAGTTACTCTCTTAACAGCCAAAGCTTTTCCGCTAAAAGAGCGTGTGAGAAGATGTTGTAAAGCTTTTACCTTACCCCATCTTCCTTCTTGGACAGCCTTAACAATACGTCTTTGTAGCCTCACAATAACTTTCTGGCATTTCTTCCATGGCAATTGCTTCCATGCTTCAAAGCTTTCGGTAGATGCACTTACAGGTTTACTTGTAATCATCTGCTTTCCTACCTTAAGTGGTTAACAAAGTTTCTTGTCACGAGGGACCAAATGGAAGTCTGCTCGTTTTCACGCGAATTAATGTTACAAATTCTATCCATTTCGTTACAAAATGGCATTCGCTTTCTCCATTCTCCTTTACCTGCACTTCCATCAGCATTCCTTGCGGTTTGCTTGCCATGTAGGCGAAAATACAGGCTTACCCTGTTTCTCCAGTCATACAACAGTGGGTTAGGTGGCTTCTCTATACCGGTGGAGTTATTATTTGCGTACATCTAGAAATGAAAAATGTAACTTATCCACATTACCTTTTGGTCAGAGCTTATCAGCATCTTTAGCTCTTTCATCGTATCGGTACTTATAAAGCTTCACTTACGTTCACCATACCACTAGCCTAGCCCTCCAACCACATGATGCTTGCAGTTTATGCCCCTCTCACGATTGAGCATCTTCTTTTTCAAGAGGAGGTTCATTGTCCGCATCGCTTGGCACCAACCGGTTGCCCGATTCGCACTGATGCGTAGACTCAGACGGCAAAACATCTGGTTTAATAAGTTTTAGAATCCTTTCAGTTTCTTTCTGAATGAATTCCTCTCCTTTTAAACAATATGACCGAAGACTTTCAGGTCGCACCATCTCGCAAACGTACTGAACACCTGAAGAATCTCTACAGAGGACATCAACAATACTTTGTTTTTTAGAGGCAATATCAGGGTCTTGAATAGTACTTAAGAACTCTATATCCTGTATTGCGTTTTTGCCAGTAAAGCCCAGAATATCGTTGAGAAAGTGAATGAGGATGTCTTTATTCTTTTCAGTACCAAAGATACGGCGAAATGCGACATCATTCTTCGGGTCGAGAAACTTTGAAAGAGCCATAGCAAGAGTACGTAAAAAGCATTGATAATTATACACAATTGTGAAGAAATATACAACGTTTTTATACTAAAGCCTATTAAAGTTAGCAAAATTTCAAGAGTTGGGAAAAATTATCTTCATAGATAACCCTAGTATGCACCTTAGACGCCCTTTTGTAGATCTTTTTATCAACTCTTCTATAAGATATATTAAAATGCCAAAAATGGATTTATGATTTAGCAGCCTCCAAAGATACCTATTTAAAGTGTGAACTTCTTAGCTTGTCACATTATAGGCATTTAATATACTAGTTCTCAACAAAGGTAACATATGCTAGCAAAATTTCTATCTAAAACTTTTAAAATGGCAGGTTATGAAAAAGAATGACCGTTAGCTATACTAATTCTTTAGATCACGAAGTGGGAGAGAAGGTAAGAAGTTTTAGGTTAGCAAAGGGATATACTCAAAAAGATTTAGCGGGAAAAATCGGTGTAACATATCAAATAGTACTACAGTATGAAAAAGGAATACGTAAAATTTCGATTGAGAAATTGTATGCTATAGCAGAAGTGTTATCGGTTGGCATCATAGATCTTATTCAATTTGCCTTAAAAACGAAGAAGAGGAAATATTCAATCTAGTAAGAAAATATAAAACGATTAATGATCAAGAGTTGCGCAAGGTGTTTTACTTGCTAACAAAATTTACCCGAGTTGGTGAGAAAAGTAGTAAAAAAGCAGAGAAAGTAAAAATTGCAAAGGGCCTGGTTAAAGCAGGGATTTCTGTTGATATTGTTTCACAGGCAATTGGCCTCTCTGCTGATGAATGTGTTGAAGAAAAAACAGGTTATATATACTACAAAATAGGAAAAAAGATAAAGGAGTGTAGGGCAGTACGGGAGTATACTCAAAAGGATTTAGCAGAGAAAATGAGTACAACACGTGACGAAATAAGCAATTATGAACAAGGAAGGGTTGCTGTTCCACTTGATAAATTATATGAGATAGCAAAGGCATTATCGATTAATATTATCGACCTACTTGAGCTAACAGAAGATGCAGATGATAAAGTGGTACCTGATTTAATAAAAGAATACAAAAAGATTGAAAGCCAAGAACTACGTAATGCACTAATGAAATCTCTGTTTAAAAGCATACAAATTTGCGAAGAGAAAGTGAAAAGAGCAGAAAAGATGAAAATTGCAAAGAATTTAGTTAAGGAAGGAATTTCTATCAATATTATTTTAAAAACAGTAGGCATCTCTTTAGACGAAATTCAACAAATTTAAAATAAAAAAATCAGTATCTATTAATATCTTTACTTTTTGATGAAAAAATAAGTAAAAAAGATTTAAAAATTGATTTGACTTCACTCAAAAGCTATGGCTTTATGCCAATGCTGACAAAAAACAGCAGTAAATATATAAAAACATTTTGTTATTAGTGAAGGGTAATTTTTATGAATAATAAGGAAAACAGTAAGGATCGTAGAGAAGAAATAGAATTCAGAGCATTAGAAAGCAACGGTAAAGCACTACTTGATCGTGAAGTAATAGAAACGTTTCTAAGTGCAGTGCATGACAGGGAAGAAGCTCGAATTATTGCTAGAAAGCTAATAGATAGTTTTGGAATAGGAGGAGTTTTAGGCCAGGAAATAGATGACTTGAAAACTATAGAAGGGATAACTGACTCTACAGTAGCAGTAATTTTATGCCTAAAGGAAGCTTCAAAGAGAGTACCAAGAGAAGAGTTAAAGAAAGGACCTGTAATGGATAACTTGGAAACCATAGTAAAATATTTAAGGGTGAGTATTGGCTATTCAGAGGAGGAAAAGATGAAAATAATATATTTTGATCAAAAGTGCCGTTTAAAGGGGGAAGAAGTGTTTACTGGTACAGTAGATAAGGTACCTTTTTACATAAGAGAAGTAACAAGAAAGGCATTAATAAGAAAAGCGACGTCAATAATAATATCGCATAACCACCCAGAAGGAAGGTTAAAGCCATCTGATGAGGATGAAGCTGTAACTAAAGACTTGGCTAAAGCTTGTCAGACTATAGGGATTAGGTTACTGGATCATATTATCATCACAAGTGTTGGGTATTTTAGCTTTAAAGAGCAAGGACTGTTATAAAGGAGATGTTTGAAGATTTTCATGAGCTGTTTAACTACTTGAATGAAGAAAGTATTTGTAAATGCATTAATTATTGCTTATAATTAATGAAAAAGTATATATTAAGTTAATAATAAAGTAATAAAGTCGGTTGTAGACTTAGTAAAGTATATTTAATAGCGGAGGCTAATATGGTTAATAAAATAATTGTACCTTTTGATGATCAAGAAGGAGGTGTTTACGAATTAAATGTTGATCTTGATAGATTATCAAAGGGTGAAATATCAAATGCGATTATAGGAATTGGTCGTACTAAGGAGCAATCCACCTTTGTAGGCAAAATTAATAAGGCTAAAAAACCTGGAGAAGTGCCCTCCTCTAATAGAGACGTTCAAATCAACTATGGAAAAGGGCTTGATTATATATATGGTACAAAACCTTTAAACGATCAAGCAGAATATTTAAATCCATTTACTTCAGCTTTGAAAAAAATAAAGCCAAGTGCAAGCGAAAGTGAAAAGTTAAGCTGGTTTAAGAGTTCTGTAGTAGAGGCAAAAAGCGTAAATGAATTGCATAAAGCCATAGACCAAGTATTAGCATCTGGAGAAAGGCTAAATGCATGTAATGATGGGGAATGGAGCTTTGCTGAGTATGTAATATTGGGTACACATTTTCATAAATTTGATAAGGCTGATCGTAAAAAGCTAATACGTAAACTAATGCTAAACGGTGCAGAGTTTCATGATACTTTATTGGAGAATAAATTGATAGGTGAAATCTATAATGAGCTACAACCAGAAGTTCAGCCACAGATAGATGAGAGACTAGAAGAACTAGAGAAAGCTGGAGAAAGTGCTGTGCAAGAAGGAGAATTAATAGATGTTGAAATAGATAATACAACATCGTATATAGAATTTTCTGGGGATAGCAAGGTAGAGGTAGCCAAAATACTGAGAGAGTTAGGAAGTAATATTTTAAAAATTGGCAATGATGCAGTTGAGGTTAAAAGTGAGAAGGGAGGTATAAGAAACTATATCGATATGTCAGATGGAAGCTCTATTATATTAGAATTTCCTACAAGCATTGGTAAGCTAGATATTATATTGTACCACGATGTAAAAAAATATGATCAAGTACAAGTCAGAGTAGAAAATAAGGAAATGTGGTCTAAATTACAAGAAAGAGGCGAAGAAATAGGAAAAAATTGTCTTTTTGCTGGAGTAAAACTTAAAGAAGCAGTAGAAAAGGGAAGTTTTATGAGATGTGGCATATGGAATAGCAAGCAGCTTATGAAGGAGGTTGATAGCCCAAGTGAAAAATTGTCTTCATGGGTAGATAAAGTACGTGAAAATAGTAAAGAAACTTTTAGGGGGCTTTAATTCATTTATTTTAAGGTTCCAGAGTCTAGTGTGCCGTAGAGACACAAGGAATGTTCAAGTAAGAGCAAACTAAGTGCAAAAGCTACGCAATAGATGGGGGTGGGCCCCTCGGAGCCGGCTTACAAGAGCAGGCTTCAAACAACCATAAGCTGCTTTGGTAAAAAGCTAAGGTAGTGAGCGTTATGGAAAAGGCGCAAATATGCGTCATGTGTAAAATAGAGAGATGAATGAAAATGAACCACTGATAAAGTGTCGAAAGGAATTGGATGATGTCAAAACCAGGGGTTAGACTTAACCTGGGATAAATCTATCGGGAGCTTGTTTACTGGATAGATGGCGTCCGGCATAGAGGTGGCATGAATCTATTTTGGGCTATTGCGTGGAACTGCGGGAACCTGTCGTTTCGATGATAAGGGAGAAATCCAAGGAGCTGATCTCTGAGGATGAGAGTACCGATGCGGAAAACAGGGGCGGATCAGCTCGTAGTAGTGAAGAAGTTTCTGTAATGGAAATGGAGCGAAGGAGCTGAGTTATTTAGTTTTAGTTATTTATCAACCGAAAGGGAGGAGTTAATGAATAAAACAAAGTCTTTTGATATACCAAAGCAACTTATTTGGAGAGCTTATAAACAAGTATCGAAAAATAGAGGTGCTGCTGGTGTAGATGGGGTTTCGATAACAAAGTTTGAGGAAAATCTAAAAGATAATCTATACAAACTATGGAATCGTATGACATCCGGAAGTTATTTTCCAGAGCCTGTAAAAGCTGTAGCAATACCGAAAGATATGGGAGGAGGACAAAGAATTTTATGTGTTCCTTCAGTATCAGATAGGATAGCGCAAACAGCAGCAACAATGTATCTCGAACCGTTAGTGGAGCCAAAATTCCATGAGGATTCATATGGTTATAGATCGAATAAATCAGCATTGGATGCGGTAGATACAGCGCGTAAGAGATGCTGGAAGTACGATTGGGTGGTAGACCTTGATATATCAGGGTTCTTCGACAATCTGGATCACGACTTAGCACTTCAGGCTATCAAGAAACACACAGACTGCAAATGGGTCATACTATATGTTGAAAGGTGGATGAAATCCCCTATACAACTTGCAGATGGCAGTAAAGTAGTTAGGGATAAAGGAGTTCCGCAAGGAGGTTCAGTTAGCCCAATCATCTCTAATATATTCATGCATCATGTGTTTGATATATGGATGAAAAAGAACTATCCGACGGTACCATTTGAGAGATATGTGGACGATGCGATAGTGCACTGCAGAACAGAGAAACAGACAAGATTTGTGAAAGTAATGATCGAAGAAAGATTGGCTGAGTATAGGTTGAAATTACATCCTAAAAAGACACAGATAGTGTACTGTAAGGATGACAATAGGAGAGATGAATTTCCTAAACAAAGTTTTGATTTTCTGGGTTACACATTCAGACCCAGGTTAGCAAGAAATAAAATAGGGAAGCATTTTGTTTCATTTCTCCCAGCAATTAGCAACAAGGCCAAGAAAAAGATTACTACAACCATAAGATCATGGAAAATGCTACGAAATACGCATATAACATTAGAGGAGATATCAGGAAAAGTAAATCCAATAGTCAGAGGCTGGTATCAGTACTATGGCAAATTTTACAGAACTGAGGTCTACAAATCTCTAAAGAATGTAGAGCGGCATCTAGAAAAGTGGGTCAAAAGGAAATATAAGAGACTCAGGAGTCACGGAAGACTAGCAAGACAATTTCTAGGAAAGGTGAGAGATAGGTCTCCAAATATTTTCTATCATTGGACACTAGGTTTAGGGTCAAAAAGGCTAAATAATGGGAGCTGTATAAGCTGAGAGGTTTATGTACAGTTCTGCGAGAGACTGGTAGGGGAAGTTCCACTGGTCTACTCTCCCCATTATATCTGGAGCCTTTGAGCTATAGTAGAAAATATTATATGTATGGTTCTTTGTATGGAAAAAAGTCTAGACTGTGAGGTAGGGCAAAAAGTAAAAAATTGGAGGTTAGAGAGAGGGTATACTCAGAAGGATTTAGCGGAGAAGGTTGGTGTAAAGTACTGGGCAATACTGCAATATGAAAAAGGGAGTCGTAAAATTCCAATTAAGAAATTATATGCTATAGCAGAAGCATTATCAGTAAATGTTAAAGGTCTAGTTTGTGGAGAGACGCTACCAAATGAAAAAAGATATTTTGAAGATGAAGAAATATTAAATTTAGTAAAGGGTTATAAAGATAAAGAATTAAGCGAGGTATTTTATTTATTAACCAAATTTATTCGTTTGAGTGAGGAAAGAAGCAGAAAAGCGGTAAAAATAGAAGTAGCAAGGGGTTTGATGAAAGTAGGAGTTTCTGCTCATGTTATCTCTCGAACAACTAACTTATCTATTGGTGAGTGTGAGGAGAACAAAATTCCCATTCCATACAAAGTAGGGCAAAGGATAAAAGAGTGGAGATTGATACGAGGATATACACAAAAAGATTTAGCGAATAAAGTTGGCATAACAAATCAAGGAATATACGAGTATGAACAAGGGAGAGCTGCTGTCTCACTTGAAATGTTAGATGAAATAGCAAAGGTATTATCAATCAGTATCATAGATCTACTTCCCGAATCAGATGAGGATAGTGAAGCGGAAGAAAAGCTATCAAAGTTGATAGAAGAATACAAAAAGATTGAGAGTCGGGAATTACGCGATATGCTAATCAAGTCTTTATTTGAAGGTATACATGTTTGTAGAGAAAAGGTCAGAGAGGAAAAGAAGATTGAAGTTGCAAGGAATTTAGTGAAAGAAGGAATTTCTGTTGATATTATCTTGCAAACGACAGGCTTATCAAATTATATGATTGAGGAATTTTTGTGATTTCATAAAAACTTAGCCAATAGTGGATTTTTTTGTGATAGAATATATGTTTGCTTCTGTAGGAAAAACAGCTTTTAGAGGATTTATCTATGATAATTCAGAGCATATTGAGCTACGAGCTGGGGAAAAAAATAGAAGGTTGTAGGATAGTACAAGGGTATACTCAGGCAAAATTAGCAAGCAAAATTGGTTTAACATATAAGGAAATACATAACTTTGAACTAGGGTGCAAGGCTATTACAATCAAAGAATCGTATATAATAGCAGGAGCATTATCAGTTAATGTTATAGATCTACTTCCAGTACCAACAGTACTAAGAGAAAACAGTTGGTATGAAGATGAGGATAAAGAAATAGTCTATCTAACAAAAATACATAGAGAAATTAAGGATCAGGAATTACGCAAGAAGCTGTATCCATTAGTAAGGTTTGTATATATTAGCGAGAAAATTAGCCAAGAAGAAGCGAAAATAGAAGTAGCAAAGAATCTAGTGAAAGAAGGAGTTTCAGTTGATATTATTTCCCAAGTGACTCGCTTATCTACTTATGAATATGATGATATAGAGAAAGAAATTTGTACTGATTCTATACTCTACAAAGTGGGGAAAAGGATAAAAGAGCAGAGATTAATACGGGAATACACTCAGGAGGACTTGGCAAATAAAATAGGTTCAACACCTAAAGAAATACACGACTATGAACGAGGATATACAGACATTCCAATTGAAATATTATATAAGATAGCAAAGACATTATCAGTTAACATTAAAGCTCTTGGACTAACAGAATATGAAAATGAGCCAGTTTTTGGGTTTATAGGTAAATGCGAAAAAATTGAGGATCAAGAATTACTGGATACGGTAGCCAGATCTTTATCTGAAGGAATGCAAACTGGTAAAGAAAAGGTTAAAAAAGCAGAGAAAATCAAGATTGCAAAAGATCTAGTTAAGGAAGGTGTTGCTATTGATATTATTGTGCGAGCAAGTGGCCTAACTGCTGATGAGTTGGGTGAGTGTGAAAATTGAATGTGTTTAAGATATAAGTAAAGTTAGTTAATGATTTAACCAGTAGAATTTGCTAACCAACTTTTTTGGCTCAGTTGAATTTTGCTTGGTATAAATTAAGATATGAAATCGCAAAGTTTATCTATTAATTTCTGGTTGTCCTTTATCATTGCATTTGCCTCTTGCTGAAGAGATTTGATATTTTTGAGTGTAATATTGTCCATCTCAGTCGATGCTACTTTCAATTGCGATTGTATTCTTATGTATTTATCATCTATTACTTGTTCTAGTTGATAATCAACGCAATCCAATCCAGAGGCAAACATCACATTCAGTAGTGGCTTGATCCACCCTATTTTGCCAAATTTCCTTGAGTTAGCATACTTTATACTTCTATCTGTTCCACCAGTGCCTATTGATAGCAGTATAATCTCATCATTTGGAAATAACCTCTTACCACTTGCATATGCACAAGCCGCTGGATTATTGGCAAACACTCCACCATCTATCAATACTCTCTCTGTTTGGCTAATTTTCAGACGTTTTGGTGTGAAGTACGTTGGAGCAGCTGTTGTAGCTCTGAGTGCATCTTTCAACTTAATGTTTTTTTCTTTCCAACTTTTGAAGAAAAATTCACAACTATTGTGAATGTCATAACTGGTGAGTAGTAGATTACTCGCAACATCGGCCATAGTACTTTCACCAAAGTATTTGTTGAGAATAAATTCCATATTTCTATATGAGTACTGAGAACCACTCAGCCAAGAAGCAATTGATTTTCTCCAAAATGATGATTGAAAGATATATGCTCCATACTCTTGGTAAAGTTCAACCAAATCATTGGCAGAGTATTGAAGTTTATTGCTTTTACAAAGTCCAGCAACAATAATCCCACCGGTTGAGGTTCCTGCCATTAAATCAAAAATCTGGGAAATTGGCTTTTTTGTCCTAGATTCAATTTCTGCTAGAATAATGGCAGGTATTATCCCTCTAATGCCACCTCCATCTACAGATAAAATGTACTTTGTCACTGTAAAATTTATTTGTGTTTGTGAATAGCTTCAAGTTCGTTGACTTCTTCAGTGAGGTTTTTCACTCTCTCTTCAAGTCGATAGACTATTTCGATTAGTCCTTGGTTTTTTTCTATAAATTTATCATGGATGTGTACACGTAAGTCAAGTTTTGCCAACCACCATATGAATCCTACAGTCTGTAGAACTATTGTTATTATTACCGCTATTGGGATTTTTTGCTTTTTCATGTGAAAGTATTAATCTATTATGGATAGTTTGAGGATTTATATAGAGATCATAGAAAACTTACAGCTTTAGTGATTACTTTTTGTTGATTCGTATTGATCCTCTGCTTTAGCAAGTAGCTTTATGATTTTATCGTAATGTTTGTTATTTTTATTGTGTCGCGATTCCACTACAGCCATATTTCTAGGTCTTCTTCCGTCTTGAGCTGTAGCTGTAGGATTTGCTCCTTTGCTTAGTAAAAACTCAACGATTTCCAAATGTCCCTTATCTGCTGCATGGTGCAAAGCTGTCCATCCCATATACCCACCTGTAGCATTTATATTTGCTTTTTCTTTCACTAAAAACTCAACAATTCTTAGACACCCAGAATCAGATGCATGATGTAATGCTGTTAACTTATTAATCTGTACGCTAGTATCTAACAAATTTTCTACTGAGAATTTAACAATCTCTAAGTTACAATTTTCAGATGCAATTTGTAATATTGTTTTATAATTATCTGTAGCTTTTGCTTTCATATAGCAATAAGTAATAATAACACATACTACTGTTACTATAAACCACCAAAAATGTAGCTTATTTCTTGAGTCTCTATTCATATTCAATACCTTTTTCAATATTAAACATTTGTTTTACTGATTTTTCTTTAACGTTGATGCTGATAACACAGTGCGATAACCTGAACTATCTAACACATGTTCTGCTCTGTCGATTACCCATTCACCATCTATGTCTTGATGAAATTCTAATAAGCTAAGTTTCGCCTCTGCAAATAGTTCTGGATTACCAGGCATAGTGATATCCAATACTGCATTATTTTGCTTTAGTTGTTTTAACTTAGCATTTGCTGCACTGATTGCTGATTCTACATTAGAGTAAAGCGTTTGTATAGTATAACTTGGACTACCAGTGCCAGCTGTTTCTGACATAGTTTCACCTTTTTCATAGCTATGCCATTTCGCAATTACCGAGGTGTACCTGCTCACTGTAAAGTGCACTTTCCAATTTATTGTGTCTTGAGGTCTAATAGCTGTTGTTCCTAAAGCTTTTCCAGTTGCCGACTTTGCTTTGCCTTTTGGAATAAAGAGTATATATCCGCCAGCTAGTTTTGCCATTGCTCCGTATTCTATTGCTATTTTTGTTAATAAACTTATATCACTTTCTTCTATTTGGTTAATATATGGAATCAACACATTTTCAAACTCTTCTGCAACTCTGTACCCATATCCATGCTTTTCTGCTATTTCCTTAACCAAGTTACCTAGAGTAATTTGATTCCATTCTTTGGATATTTTTTCCTTTAATGATAATTTCAAATTTGTTGCATGAGCTTTTATGAGTAAAGTCTTTGGTGGGTTCTGCACCGTAATCTCATTAACTGTATATATACCCATAGGCATCACTCCGGTTTCCCTGTACCCTAAAGAAATATTCAATTCATTCGGAATATTTAAGTTTTCATCTCTGTAATTAACACACACTTCAACTACATCGTCTATTGTCCCAGATTCATCTGTAAGGCGCAATGATATAACTCTATCTTTAATTGATTCACATTTATCTATTATAAAATCTGGCTGCATTTATTCCCATACTTTTAATTTTGACTTTTGTAGAGGTTTTTCTGTTACAGGCAATTTAATTTTTAGTCCTACCGGTAAAAAACTTCCATGTTCTGCAAGGCCTGGATTTTTAAGCAATACTTCCTCCACTATTCCATCGGTAAATCCATAATGTTTCCAGCAAATTAGATCTAGCATTTCTCCTTCTTTAGTTAAGTAATATATAGTCATCTATAGCTCTTCAAACTCAAACTAAATTCAACTTTTCTTGGTAGTCCATTAGGTAAAAAATACATCTGCTTTTCTTCTAACCTAGTAATTACGAATTGTCCTAAAATATTACCTAGACTATCTACTAAAACATGCGGTTTTTCAGCTTCTTTCATATTCTTTAATTGATTTACTCTGTTGAGAATATTAAGGTAAATAACTCCTTCTATATCTACATTTTCCACTCCTCGACCAATATTTTGTAGTGACGGCATTTTATCGATACATTCAATTACACTCCAACGATTTTCTTTACTATACTTCAAACTTATCGGAGTAAATTTATATGGACCAAGAGATAACACAAATAAAAAATTTTAAAAAACATAGTTGATCAATAAAACGTCTCTACTGTATCAAATAAAGCATCACGTGATTTTTCTCTTATCCTTTTTATTACTTCATCTGCAAGACTACGAACATCTTGATTTGGCTCTGCTTTAATGCTGATAGTGTAATTATTAGTGATGTTCTGAGTTTTATTTTGTTCTTTATTTTCAAATTTACTCCTTCCAAAATCTGCAAATATCTTATCATTATCGCTCTCTGTAAACTTTTTCTCCTCAATAAGGCTTTTGATTCTGAAATTATTCTGATTTCTCTTGGAAAATTCTTTAATTATACTGTTACTTAGCAAAGGATTTCCACTGTTGAGAATATTACTCTTTAGGGGACTATGTACTGCTTTTACTTCAGTTTTTCTTTTTTCAAACTCTTTCAGTGGGCTATTCCCTAATACTTTTCCAAATACACTTTCCCCTATCCATGAAAAAGTTTCTTCTATGGGTTTTATTATCGATTTCCAAAAGCTAAAGAAAAAGTCTTTCACCTTTTGCCAGTTAGTGATAACAAGAGCTGCGCCAGTAACAAGTCCAGCAATTAAAAGCCCTATAGGATTACTCATTACAGCAAGCGTTATTGCTCTTAGTCCTGTTACTACTGCAGGAAAAACTGTAGCTGATAAAAATGAAAATACTCCAAGTAGGTTTGCTTTCAGACCAAAAATCGTACTTCCTAGCAATGTAAATCCGTATCCTAGTCCTACTGCTGCAATTTTTAAACTTATCAAAGCTGCTACAGTACCCATGATCGTCGTGGTTAAAGTTGGATATTTTTCTGCAAAAGAAGCTATATGCTCTGTTATTGTTTTCAAACTTCCAGCTACATAATTCAAGGTAGGTAACATTACTGACCCTAGATTCATGCCAGCTTCAACTATTGCATTTTTAAGTAATTGTAATTTATTAGCTGTAGTGTCTGCACGATTTTTGAATTCTTCTTGCAGAGAGCTTCCGTACTTTTCTGTATTAGCCAGTAACTTTATTGCATCCTCATACTTATTAAAACTTCCAGCTAATAATGCAATATCATCTTGATATTCCTGACCGAAAAGTTTCATCAGGATTGTAGAACGTTCCTGATTATCCATTTTCTTTAGAGTTTGAAAAAAGTGAAGTAGTGCTTCTTCTCCGCTTTCACTGATCCTTTGTACCATTTCTTCCGCGGTTATGCCCATTTCTTCTAGTGCTGCTTTGAATTCTTTTCCTTGACCTTCAGCAGTTTGAAGTTTGCTAAGCAGTGCATTTATAGCAGTTGCAGCTTTTGCTGGTTGTTTACCTAAACTAATAAAAGCATTTACTAAGCTGCTTGTTTGTTCAAACTTTAATCCAAACTGCTTTGCAGTACCACCAACTGTTGCTAGAGCTTCAACCATATCTTTTGCTTTAGCAGCAGTGTTATCTGATAAGTGGTTGATTACATTACCAACATGCTCCATTTCACTAACATCAATTCCATAGACGTTAGAAAGTTTAGCTATGGAATCACCTGCTTGCTCTGCAGACATATCAAATGCTGTAGACATTTTTGCTACTGTTTCTGTAAACTTAAAAAGATCTTCTTTCTTGATACCAAGTTGACCACCGCTTGCAGCTATTTGTGCTAATTCTGCGGCTGATAATGGTATTGTTCTTGACATTTCCTTTAACCCTTCAGCAAATTTAGTTACTTCATCTTTTTTATTATCAAACTTTACTACCTTCTTAACATCAGCCATAGCCGATTCAAAATCAATCGCAACTTTAACTGGAGCTGCAAGCGAAAGACCTAGCCCAATAGTCTCTATAATTTGTGACTTAAAATGTGCTTTACTTGCTAAAAAACTTTGGTGACTACGTATTGCAGACCCAAGCTTACCATACTTACCTTTTAGCACTTCAATAGAAGAACCAAGTTTATATTGATCACTTACTAATGACTTAATATTTCTTCCACTTTTTCTTACTTCTTCATTAAATGAATGTAAAGCATCTCTCTTTTTCAAATATGCTTCTTTTGCTTTTGTTGCAGAAAACTTAGCTTTATCAAACTCAGCTTTTAAAGTTTTGCTTGGTTTCTCTATCGCTTTCATTTGTTTAGCTAAAGATTTTACTTGATCCTCAAAACCTTTCCATGACCTCTTGCTAGTCAAAACATCATGACCCAACTGCTTAAACTTTGATACTGATTTTAAAGATGAGTCAAGCTTTCTTATATTCTCACCAAGATGAGTAAGTTGACTACTACTTCCTTTTATTACAGTATTAAAACTGCCATCTAAGACTGCTCCGATTTTTATAGATAACGTTGACATTGTACCTTCCTCGCTGCTTCATGCCATAAGATAAATTCGTTAATTTCCATATCAAGCAAAGGCTCAATTCCACTACCAATAATAGAACTGAGCTCGGTTACTTCTGACCTCAAGTTTTTTGGATAATTGGTGAAAAAAAATCTTTTAATACCTCTTGCACTTTTACATAATCAGCAATATCTAACTCTTCAATCGCTTCTTTTGCAACTGATGTCAAATTGGCAGTCAAAGTTACTTCCTTATTTAGGTCACTACCATTAAGGCGTTCTATTACCAAATAGTCTCTAACTTTTGGACGTCTAACAGTAAGTTCTGAGACAGAAATACCATCAACTGTTATTGGGTTATTAAGTGTTATAGCTTGCATGTTCCTCCTTAAAAAGTTAATTAAATAAAAGTCTATATCGGCTTTTACATAACTAATTTCTTTGTTATAACTATGGTGCTATAAATAGGGTTAGCTTTGATAAGAATCTTTCCTATGTTCAATTGAAGTAATAACTACTGTATGCTCTGGCGCATCTATGTAATAAAGTATACGGTAGGTACTTACACGTAGACTACGTTGCCCGCTTAAGTTGTGCTTTAATGGCTTTCCAAGTCCAATTGGATCAGCTGTTAGACGCTCCATTATTGCCTTCTTAATCATTAACTTTACTTTTGCTGGAAGAGCCGGAATGTCTTTCTTTATAACAGATTCTGAATAGTCTATATTGTAAGGCTTAATCCCAGAAGGCATCTTGATGTTTAACCCTCTTTTCTTTATAGCGTTCGTCAGCAATCTTAGATAATTCCATATCTTCAATTTCTTCTTCCATTAATTCAGTTAATAACTTTAAAACGGACTTGTCTTGAGATTGTGCTACACTAACAAGTAAACCAGTTAGCTGCTCTATGGAATTTGTATGAGCTTTAGAATCCATATTAACTATATACCTACAACTTCTTATATTTTAACATTTTTATGTAATTTTGTCAACCATATTAGATCCCTAGAATCGTTTGCAGAAAGGCCATTTGATCAACGCCATTTATCTTTCTAATCATATTTTCAGCGTCGATCTCTATCAGTTCATTACCACCTATCGTAAGTTTATAATAATGGGCAGCTACAGTGCATTTGAGAGTGGCTTTTTCAGCAGGTTTCCAGCTACCAAAATCAAATTCTTTGAATATTCCCCTGAGATTGATTACTACAGCTTCAATATCGTTACTACCACTCCCTTGCATTCCACCTCTGAGTGTCAAAGCTACTGAATTCCCATCTATCAAACCGAAAAGCCTAAAGAGCTCAGAGTCATATTCAGAAAAAGTGAGCTCTGCTTCTAATTTCTCCATGCCCATGTCAATGCTGACTGGTATATCCATTCCACCTGCGCGATATTCTTCAGTTTTTATCGCAAGTTTTGGTAGGCTAATTTCATCGATACGACCAGCATAACCTCGACCATCAACGAATACGTTAAAATTCTTTAGGATCTTTGGTAACATCTCTCTTTCTCTCCTTTTTACAATATTACGCCACTCACAAGGTGTGACCTGAAAGTAACCTGTTCTGCCGGATATGGTGGTGTAAACTCAAAGTCAAAGTATACTTTTCCACTTGCAATGTTTGTTGGTGTATTGAGTTCTGGTGTTGCATAACATTTTCCGCTAATAATAGCTCCTTGTGCTTTTAAATTGGCCAATAAGAATTCACCCCCTCAATCACATCATCTATATAAGTTTTGGTAATATTGCGATCAACTGCCCATAGATGAGCTCGCAGCAGACTATCGTTGATTAAATCTGCAGTTCTTCTCACTGATAGAAAAGCCCATTTTGAATCATCTGAACATGTTCTATTTCCCCAAAGCCTATAGCCATTTTGATGAATTATCGTTGTTACTTCATTTTCATTTAAATGGTTTGCTCTACAATTTGTATTACCGAGCGTAAAATCAATAGGCCTGCTTGTGCCAACAATACCATTTATCTCTTTATTTGAAGGTGAGTGCCAAAATCCTTGTTCGCTATCTACTTTTGCTATTAAACCAGCTACAAATGGGCTTGCTGGCAAGGTTCCTTCTTTTCCTTCAATAAATACCTTAACCCATGGGTCAATCACGTAAACTCTTGAGCTGCCTACACTTTTTCTCCATTTTATTACTTCTTCATCATTAGTATTTGGTCCATCTGCTACTATTATGCTTCTCAGTTTTTCTGCTATAGGAGTTAATGCTGCAACTACTGGATTTTTGCCATCTTCTGGTAGTTGGTGAGTAAATTGAGGTGCAATTAATATTCTTGGCGCAACATGAACGATACTTTCACTGCTGAGGAATGCCTCAATTCCCTGATATTCTCCAGTTTCTTCATCAACACCGCCAATTATATTTTTCAGCGTCTCTTCTTCTTTTAATTTTAGATCGCTGTTTTCACTTTCCTCAACTCGAATAACTACTACTGTTGCACCAATTTGGGAAAATACTCCATTTACTGCTGAAAAAAGAGTCCCCTTTTTGCCAAGTTTTACCGCTTCTTTTAAGCTTCCTGCTATCAGTACTGGCTTATTCAGTGGAAATTTTTGCCCATCTGCTTCAGGTGCAGTACCAATTACACCTATCACTGATGATTTAGCTGTGCGTACTACCTTGGCCCCTGAGGTTACCTCAATAACATTTACACCATGTAAAAATTGCTCTGTCATTTTTTTTGCATTCTTTGTTTAAAATCATTGAGCAAAGCCTGTAGCTCTACTTCACTTTTAGCTTCTTCAATTTTCCTCTTCGCCATGTCTTCCAACTCCTCGCATTTCACTATCGCTTTTACTGCTTTTTTCACTTTTTCTTCGATTATTCTTGCCATTTCAATAACTGTAATACCACGGACTTTTGCTAAAGGTTCTATAATTTCTTTATCCTTTGCATTCATAGATTCTGGTGCTGCTAAGATGTTCTCTGCGGCTTTCGCTTGAATCTCATAAGATTTAGACTTCTGGTAAGAATGTCCTGCGTATTGGTGAGTATGATTATCATAATAAAAACGCATACTATCAAGTGCAGAAAGCTTTGCATTATCCAGTAACTCCAACTCAATATCTTCTTGATTTCGCTGAGCAATTTCTCCTCCTTCTGTTAAACAATAACTTTTTTGCCAATCAAAATTCTTTGGCGCTTCATACCAATCATTTCCTGTTGGCTTATTTTCAAGTATTGTTGTTTCAATCTGCTTGTGGTTTTCAAAACGTATATAAATAGTCACAAATTCCTCCTCATCGCCATATTTGATCAGTTCGTTCTAATCCTGGACATTGCCAAGCTTTTAGCGTTCTCTCCACATCTACTTCAAGTCCTGTATTTAGAACATTGCTACGTATGTTATAAATCCCCCACTGAATAAATTGACCATAGTTGTGTACATAATTTGATGCAAGCATACCTTGACTGACTTGTGTTCTGGAACATAGGTAAGATGATGTGTAAAGTAATATTGCAACTGTTTTTCCTGCTGGAATCTCCACATTACCAGATCCGGCTAACTTGCTATCAGAACTCGTGTATTGGTAAACATTTTTCCATACTATTTTTGAAATACTTGATTTATTAGAATTAGTGTTATCAGGAGTTCCCACAAATAATCCTGCTCCCCCATACTCCGTACTAGAATAAGATGATCCAACAAATTCCATTGTCTTATTTATGTTCACATTGGTTGTATTTTTTACAAATACTACTCCAAGTGCAGCATACGGGTAATAGTATATCTCATCATAACTACCAGAAAAACTTTTTGTGCATAACTCTCCGTAAATAAATGTTCCTTTACTTCCCTCTATAAAACTTAGTTGTCTTGGCCGATAAAAACTAACGTAATCTGTATTGTACGTATGGCTACCTGCTAGTAGTTGTAACATATAGTCAGTTTTTGTTATATCACTACTCCACTTTCCAAGCTCTGTCGTAAAAGTTCCGTGGCCAAAATAATTATTTTTTCTGCCAAGTACACCAAATAAGAAAGGTAATGACCCTGGTTCAACCATGTTGCGCTTTCTTATTTCATTTATAAGAGACACTTTTAACTGTTCATCCCGAGTTTTTACCTCATTAGAGATGTTTTCAATTCGAGTTTCTATTTCTCCTATAATTGATGAGCCAGGTGGTACATTATTAACAGCACGAAAATCTTCTACTAAACCTTTAAGACCATCTTTATGACTATTACTAATGCTATTTATTGCTTCAATATTGGCATTCTTTCTCGTATCAAGTAGCGATAAATTTGTTGTTCCTTTTTCATCAATTCTCTTTAATAACTGCTTCTCTGATTCAGAGATCACTGCTAAAGAACTAGCTTTTTTATTATCCAGATCAGTTAAGTGTTTTTTTGCACTATCAAGAAGTTCTTTTAGCTTACCATCAGTCATCTGTACAATTTCAGAAACTGCACTTTTGTCGACTATTGATTCCAATGCTTTAGCAAGATATGCTAATTGATCTGGTGTACTGTTTGCTGCTAAATCCTTAAGCCTCTTTTGTAGTGCATCAATTATCTCTTTTATCTCAGTCATCTGCACAATGTCAGCAATAGCTTTTTTATCTGCTATCAATTCCAGCGATTTTGCAAGATATGCCAGTTGATCAGGTGTGCTGTTTGCTGCTAAATCCTTTATCCTTTGGTATATTGCTTCTTTCATTTCCAAAAATCTAAAAAAGTCTCAAAATTAAACCGCTCAAAATTACTCTTAAGTTGATTATGCTCATCTTCTCTTTCGGTAATATCTGCATCTATTTTCTTAATTGTGGTACGGATACGAACAACATCTTGCACAGCAATGTTTTCTGGATGAGGCAAAGAGTATCCTCTACTTGTTTTATCATCTGACATTCTGCTAAGTGATAATGATTCGTAGATTTTTGACTTTTGGACGATAGACAACCGTTCCACTTAAAACCAATTTTATCCTTGTATCATTACCATTAAAATTTGATAGCACATGAGTTCTCTCTACCAAATTTTCTCCAATTGGTTTTCCTGATGTTAAATTTACTAATTGCCAATCCACGTTTTTTTGTACATATGCTTTAACATCTGCAGTGCCAGGTATCAGCGCATCATATGTTATGGTAATCTTAGTGTTAGCTCCTGCTGTAATGCTTCTTGTAACATAATCTCCGAACTCTGAAAGATTACCCAGAACTAGCTGTAACCCAGGATAGAGAACAGGACTTTTTTCTCGCCTTCCTTTTAGGCTTGCTTTTACCGTTAATTCCCCATTTATTCTTTCACGCAGCGCGAGCGGCAAATTATCAGACAAAAAGTTTTCTCTTCCCTCTTCATCTGTTAAGATAAATTCTACATTGGTATCAAATGCTACTTTTTCGACGTTCGTCAAAACAATTAAATCTGATACATTATTTACAGTAACTTTGCCCAGGTCAACAACATGAGAAACTTCACTAAATTTTGCAGCTAGTAGTCGAAACGTTAAATCTAAATTTTGATGTGGAGTCCAGGTGCTTGCATTGCTAGATGACAGTAATACTCCTACTTGATATGGTTGACTTGTTACCCAACGGCTATTTACTGCATCATACTTGCCAAGCTCTGCTATTTTTACTGCAGTATCTGCATCATCAGTAAGTAGTACTATCGCATACTCCTCTCCTGCATGGCAAAACATTGGTGACCATTCTATACGTGTTGCTGTGCCATCTATCTTTATATCTTTTGGCTCAATATAACTTTCAGCAATGACAGTCTGCGAGGGCATTCCCACTGCTGTTTCTCTAATCTGCACAACAACACGTTTTTTGCCTTTATTTATAAACCATAACTCTAGACCTCCTATGTGTCTGCTCTCATTTAAAGTAAATGTTTGCGCTAAAGGATCAACTCTTCTTGCTGCGATAACTCTTCTTCTCTCTTCTATGGTAATAGTTTTTTTACCAGTGTACGTTGCTTCTCCATAGCTTCCTTTATCACCATAAAACTGTACTAATTTAGTACCTGCTGGAATATTTGCTGGGATTTTTATTTTTCCACTTATTTGTCCTTGATTGTTAACTATTAACATATTTTTATGCTATAGGTTGAATAATTATTCCGTCAAATTTTATCTCTTTAAGCTTCTCACTTGGCTCAAAACCTTCAATTTCAAAATTCTGTACTGCTTCTCTCATAAATTCAGTTTCGTATGAGGTACTTGACAGCAGCTCTGTTGTTTCTTTAACATTAAATACTCTGGTTACTGGACTTTTCCAATTCGTGGTAACCTCTGTCCAGTGGTCAATGTTTTTATTTAGAGTAATTTGTGCCGAAACTGGATCAAAAGCTTGATATGGATTGATCTTTTCTCCTTTAGTCTGTAAAAGCTGCTCCAGTACCGGTTCAAGTTTATAAGGTAAAAGATAAGGTTCTTTACCTCTTTCAACATCAATAATTTCCACATCTATAGGTAAAATTAATTCTTTGTTTACTATTGCTGCAGACTGCGAAATTCCTTGATCACGCATATCATCATCAAAAAACGAATCAACAAATACTCCTTTTTTCGTTGTAGGTTCTCTTGAATTTGCATCACTGCGTAAACGTTCCTGTGCAACCAGCGCATAAAGATCATTTATTCCTTTTTTCATTGCTTCAAGCTCATTCATCGGTACAGCATGAATAGCATTATTCACTATTTTTACCCCTTCTTTTTCTCCGTTTTTCCATGTCTGATGAATGTAGCAGAGCAAAAGTTGTCCGCTAGGTGCTTTAGGCATCGATGGTCTCCAAGAGTGGGAAATTCCTTTTATTCTTCTTACCACCCCTTTGCTATCGATAGTAATTAAATCATAGCGGGGCATTTTCCAGGTGTAATCAATCAAAACCAAGCTGTTATCAACTGCTCCTTTTACTTTGCATCCCTGTTCACTTATATCTTCAGGACTTACATGAGTACGACAGCGGTAAGTTATTTGATAACTACTTCCAGGAGCTGGTTCTTTACCTGGTAATGACCAATCAACATTTCCTGCGTTTAATTTGTAATCTATACTATTTTCATAAATAACATTGCCTTGTTTAACTTGAATAATCTCAAGTACTGCAGAGTCAGGTATTGGATCAACAGCTCCTGAATATGAACCATGAGTAATGGTAATGGTTTTTTGAACGGTTATATCTACTTTTTTAATTTCACTTATTGGAAAATCATTAACTTTAAGTTCCATTACTCTTTGGCTATTTGGCTGAAAAGTATGTGGTTCTGATTCAACTGATTTTATATCCGGATCTTCATCAAAAGAAACACGAATACTGTGAGGAAGTTCAATCTCATAGCCATCAACATGAGCTTTGCCCTCATTAATCACAAATATTTTTTTTCCTCCTTCTCCCTCTTCCTTTTGCAGGAACATTACTTCAAGACCATTTACGACATAGGAACCATTGGCTTCTTTGTCATAACGAGCAAGAGCAGTAGTTACTATATTTGCTTGTGGTGGCGGTGAATGTTCTATTAATACTCCATTTTCAATGTTATAAATTGGATAAAATTCTCCTTCAGAAAAACGTGGAGAAAGACCTTCTGCTTGATAACCCCAAATGGTGGAAACTTTAAGCCTTGCAGCTCCTACTTCCTGATAGTTTCTTGTACCAACAGCAGGATCACGAAGATTTTCGTCCTCAAGTTCTGTAATCGTAGATTCTAGATAATAAACACCTATGCGAACTATAGTACTCAGTGGAATAATAAATTCTTCTTTTTCGACTTTTCTAACTGCTCCACGAAGATAGATTTTTCCTGATTCAAGCGTAACTTTACCAGTTTCTCTATCTATAATACAATTGCTTCCTGTTATAACATCACCATCACGAAATATTGCATCACCTATGCCTTTAAGCTTAGAAAGAGCATACTCCTGAGTCTCGTTTAATTCTGCTGACTGTAGACCTCTTCCTGCCAGGAACAAACTTTTTTCGTATTCTTTGTCAGGATTAAAGCGATTGTAATAGGCGTTTAAAGTCATTTTATGCTAGAAAAATTCAAAAAGTTACAACAAATGAAAAAGTTTCCCGGGTGGCAGCAGTTCTGATAAGCGGCACTGTATGCTCAAGGACCAATAAAATTCCAGGATCTTCTATATCTTGTGGTTCAAAATATCTCTGTCCTTCAGGTAATCCTTCTTTTATTTTAGTACCAACCATAACCCCTAATTCCCGTATAACTTGATTTGCTGCGTCCGTGAAATCGAAAGTAAATTTAAGGTATAAATTATTGGTTGGTACATTTGAGGACCTAAACCTCCCTGTTGGAGTCAAAAGCTCTCCATTCTCATCACCTGTGCAAAAAAGAACTTCATCTGCAGTACGTCTACCAAGCTCATTGAGCAGTTTTTCAGAAGTTATCAGCTCTGGTGGTGTGCTTTCAGTATACTCTATAGTAACTGCACTATTTGCCGTGATAGAGCTATTTTCCGTACGTTTTATTACACCACTACTGCTATCAACTATATAATCTATACTTGGCTGATAAGTTGTTTGTCCTGTAAAAACCCTTACATCTTTAATAGTATGGTGATCTAGAGCTATTTCATCCTCAACAAAAACTTTTTCGACTTGATGACTACTTTCCCAATTGGCATCACCACTGCCCCAAGCAAGATGTAGAGATTGCTCTTTTATGCTGGCTGCTATTGCTGCTCTTCCTGATTGTGTAAGAATTGACACCTATGATGAGTTTGAAAGGCTTATATAATATATATTCAGGATTTGGAAAATTTTTGTCCAAAAAAAATGAATTTTTGCCTAATTTTTTGTTGCAGTATTATTTAAAAATCGAACTGTATTATTCTCGAAAAAAAACAATAGAATATCAATAGGTTAAAAATTGCATCTGTATTATTTATTTTTGCTCCTGTCCTACAAAGTGCACCTATAGTTTCTCATCCTTAAAGCATTAATTGTTTTAGGGAAAAGTTATGAAACTAAAAACTGCCATAGTTGTTCAAAATATACGGTATCAAGCTAAGAGATTAAAACTTTTTGAATGCTTTGCTCATGAAACTCATGAAGATCTTGAGCAAGAACTTTTCTGTGAAATTTGGACTTATCTTGATAGATATGACGAAAGTAAAGGTAGCTTTAACACTTTTGTAGCAAGATTAACTGAACGTCGTGCCAATAACTTATTGGAGAAACAACTATGTATGAAGCGCAATATTAATAACTATGTCAATATTGAGAAAACAGAAGCTTTTGAAGATGAAGTAGCGAAACGTACTGATGTAGATTACATGATTTCAACGCTACCAAGAAAGATGCAAAAGATATGCGAGCAACTCAAGTACTTTAACTTATATGAAGTTGCTAAGATGAACAACATATCAAGAACTACTTTAAATACTATGGTAAGAAAAATACGTATAAAACTCTCTTCCATCTACTACAAGGGCAAAAAGAAAAATTGAACATAAATTCTACCTTTCCTGAATATATAACATATACCATTGAGGTGAATAAATGACTTTTAAAATTTTAAACAATAATGAAAGATTGAAAACAACTACAGGCATAAAAGTAGTAATTTTTGGTCCTTACGGTATTGGTAAAACCAGCCTCTTAAAGACTATAAGTGAACCAACACTATGTCTTGACTTTGAAGCAGGTCTGCTTGCTGTTCAAGATTGGCAGGGAGATTCAATTAGTGTTCGTACTTGGAATCAAGCTCGGGATATTGCCTGCCTAATTGGTGGTCCGAACCCTGCACTAAAATCTGATCAGGCGTATAGTCAGAAACACTATGAGCATGTCTGTAGCAAGCACAAAGATCTTCTTTCTGAAGTGTCTAAATACCGATGCATCTTTGTGGATAGTATAACCGTTGCTTCACGTTTATGTCTATTATGGGCAAGGATGCAACCTGAAGCTTTTTCCGATAGATCAGGAAAAGAAGATAAAAGAGCTGCTTATGGGTTGCTTGCTCAAGAGATGATGGCTTGGCTCAATCAGTTTCAACATATCAGAGATAAAGACATCATCATAGTTGGCACACTAGGTCAATATCTCGATGACTGTAATCGTTCAACATGGCTACCTCAATGTGAAGGGGCTAAAACTGCTAGTGAGATTCCAGGGATAGTTGATGAGGTAATCAGCATGGTTGGAATCAAGAAAGATGATGGCACAGAAAAACGTTCATTTGTCTGTCAGACTATTAACTCTTGGGGATACCCTGCTAAAGATCGCAGTGGCTGCCTGAATATGGTTGAAGAACCGCATCTGGGTAATTTACTTGCGAAAATTAAAGCTAAGGCTTTTGCTACTGCTGCTTAAATTTCTACTCAAAGTTAACTTTTAGAGGTTATATATGTTACAAGACTTTTTCACCATTACTCAAAAAATTCCCTTTTTCAGTGTAAAAGAATACTTGGATGATCAATCGCCAATACCAGAAGATATAATCGCACCAAGGATTCTAACTAAAAGAGGTCTATTAGTACTGGGTGGCCCACCTAAGATTGGCAAAAGCGACTTTTTGATCTCTTGGCTTGTTTACATGGCTGCTGGAGTTTCATTTTTGGGTATGACTCCAAGCAAACCTATGAAAATTTTCTATCTGCAAACTGAAATTGAATATGAATATATGAAAGAACGTTTGCAACAACTTCAACTGGATAACGAACTTTTGAATATAGCTGCCAATAACTTAATCATTACACCAAGAGTACAATTATCTTTCAGCAGTGAAGAAATAGATGAAATTAAAAATGTTATTAAAGAGCGTTTTAAACCTGATATTATTGCAATCGATCGTGTGTCCAGAGAAGGCAAGTATGTTCAGTGGGAGGTAGACCCACCAGGATAAAAGTCGAAGTCCTGTAGCTAGGGTAGCAATGTGGAGGGAAAGCAAAATGTTGAAGCCTACCGACAACGTTATCATAGGATAATGGCGAATTACTAGGCCGTAGCGAAAGCAAACACATAGGTGGCCTCGAAAACGATAAGAACTGAAGGCTGAGCCAGCGGTCAATGGGCGAAAGCAGAATAGGCAGTTGAAAAACGACTGATACAATTGTTCTACTTCAGCGGGGTGGTAGTGATAGCATGGTAATGAGGACATACAAAGCAACTGGAGAAGCCCTCCTCATCCCAAGGAGAAATACCTTGGAGTGGTAGGTTCTATAACTGGAAAACAGGAAAAGAACAGAAGATGAGAGGGTGGCGGATGGGTGCGTAGTAGTAAAGAAGTGAGGTAACTCTCATGGAGCAAAGGCACCCTACTAGTAGAAATCTTTTAACAAAAAGGAAGGTAAAGGTAAAAATGATAAAAATGCCAATAAAATTACAAGACCTGAGAAGAAAGATATATACCAAAGCGAAAACAGAACCGGAATGGCGATTCTGGGGAATCTATGTTCACGTCTGCAAGATGGAGACACTAGAAGAAGCATATAAGCTGACAAAGAAGAGCAAAGGGGCACCAGGAATGGATGGGGTGACATTTGAATCGATAGAGGCAGAAGGCTTAGAAAAGTATCTTCAACAAATAAGACACGAACTAATAACCAAAACCTATAGCCCAAATAGGAACCGGAGGAAGGAAATACCAAAAGTTGGGGGAAAACTCAGAACGTTGAACATACCCTGCATCCGGGACAGAATAGTGCAAACAGCACTGAAGCTAATACTTGAACCAATATTTGAATCTGACTTTCAGGACGGATCATATGGATATAGACCTAGGAGAAAAGCGCATGAAGCAATTGATAAAGTATCGAAAGCAGCAATCAAAGGCAATACAAAAGTTATTGACATAGATCTGAAATCCTACTTCGACAATGTGCGACACCATATTCTTATGGAAAAGATTTCCAAAAGAGTAAATGATAAAGAAATCATGCACTTGATCAAGCTAATCCTCAAAGTAGGAGGGAAACGAGGAATAGCGCAAGGATCACCACTTTCACCACTAATAAGCAATATATACCTCAATGAGGTAGATAAAATGCTAGAGAAGGCAAAAGAGGTGAATAAAGAAGGAAAATATCGACATATAGAATACGCAAGATGGGCGGACGATTTGGTGATACTGATAGATGGCCACCAGAAATGGGAATGGCTAGAAAAATTAGTGTATAGAAGGGTACAAGAAGAATTAGCAAAACTAAAGGTAGAAGTAAATAAAGAAAAGACAAAAGTAACTAACCTAAAGGAAAGAGAGACATTCAGCTTTCTAGGATTTGATTTTCGAGAGAAGATCACAAAACAAGGAAAGTGGAGGGTACAAACAACACCACAGATGAAAGCGCGGACAAACTTACTTCAAAAATTGAAGGAGGTATTTCGCGACCACAAATCGCAACCAATATGGAAAGTGATAAATATCATTAATCCAATACTGAGAGGGTGGACAAACTACTTTAGGATAGGAAACTCAGGTCGAAACTTTAACTACGTGAAACTATGGGTAGAGAAGAAAGTAAGACGTAAATTAATGAAAGCTAGAAAAGCAAAAGGATTTGGCTGGGAGAGGTGGAGTAGCGAATGGATATACGAAACACTAGGTCTATATAAAGACTATAGATTAAGATATTACGTTCCGAAAGCAGCCCCAGTACAAGATGTTATAAACTTTGGTAAGAATCTGCTAGGAAAGCGTAGTGCGGGAAAACTGCATGCTGCGTTTGACGAGGCGGGAGCTGGAAACGTAAACATGGGAATTTTGGATTGAGGCCCAACATGAAAATAATGGATCAGCCACCAAGCCCTAAAGAGGCGCGCCAGTTCTCGACCCTACCTCTTCGCAACATCTTCAACTCAAGTGAATATGGCAATGAAAATGACAATAGCGCTATGCTATTCTTTTTGCAAAAAACGCTTGAAAGACTGAGAAATGTTATCAATCCAGATTCGGGCATAATACTCACTCACCACACAAAAAAATTATCGAAAAAGATGCTGGAAGAAGATCCATTTCAAGGCCTAAGCGGTGCTGGATCTTTACGTGGATTTTATAGCACTGGCATGGTGATGTTTGCTCATGATGAGGAAAGCACTGTCCGTCAAATAGTATTTGAGCTTCGTAATGGTGAACGTGTAGCAAGTAAGCTTGTTGATAAGATAGATGGTCGTTGGAAGCTTGCAGACCAATGGAGTTGATTCCTTTTTTTCACTTAATTTATAGGAGACAATATGTTATCAGATTTTTTAACTGATTTTAATACTGCAAAATTACAAAGTAATTTAATACCAAAAGGTACAATAGTCAAGGTAAAAATGGCAATTAAACCAGGAGGTTATGAAAATTGGTTCACTAAAAGCTACACTACTGGCAGCATCTATTTAAACGTTGAATTTACTGTCACTGAAGGTCCATATGCAAAACGCAAGATTTTTCAAGTAATTGGTATTAAAAGTGGCAAAGCAAGCGTTGAAGGAGAAGATACTTGGGGAGAATCTGGACGTTCTATGCTTAGAAGTATTTTAGAGTCAGCACGAAATATTCATGCACATGACACTTCAGAGAAAGCAGTTATTGCTAGAAAAATCAACTCTATAGCTGATTTTAACGGGTTAGAGTTTACTGCAAAAGTTGGTATTGAAGCTGATCGATATGGAGAAAAAAACAAGATTGCTACGGTTATTATCCCAGAGCAACCTGAAGTTGATTGGGTGCCATTTTGAAGTACGACGAAGAGAAGCTCTGGATTGCTGTAATTGAGAGAGCTATCAAAGATGCAGCAGTAGAGCTAAAGAAAGAAGCAATTAAATGGTTTGATTCAGAGTCTTTTGAAACTGTTTGTGAGCTAGCTAATCTCAGCTCTAAACGTATGAAAAGTATGTATGGGGGTTTTATGCAGAGAAAGGAAATAAAAGGATTATTGATTGATAATATTAAGAAGTGTGTACCTTACCTAATTCCAAACGGTAATTTTTATCGAGAGAGGACTTATGTTGGCAACTGTGACGGGGATATGATTACGGTTAAAATAGTGGGTAAAGAAGCTGGAAATTGGCGTAATTTTACTAAAGGAATTAGTGGTGATATTATTGATCTTTGGACTTTAGTTAAAGGTGATATAAATTCCGCTAAGAGGTGGTTAAATACTAAAGAAAACACAACAGAACATAAAATTACATCGTTTTCAGCAAGGCATTACTTGAATGATAAATCACCAATGCCAAAAGATATAATAGGCCCAAGAATTCTAACTCCAGGCGGTCTTTTGGTTATAGGTGGAACTCCTAAAATAGGAAAGAGTAATTTTCTACTTTCCATGTTGGTACATTTAGCTGCTGGAGTATCATTTCTTGGTATGAAGCCTGCAAGGCCACTTAAGATATTCTATCTACAGGATGAAATGGAATATAGAGAGCGCTTACAGAAGCTAAGAATCAGCAAGAAAACCCTTGATGCAGGGACAGAAAACTTAGTCATCACTCAAAAAATAAAACTAACCTTGAATGTGGAAGAAATAAAAGAAATTATGTACGAAAATCTCGATGTAAAAACAGTTGACGTTATAGTGATAGATTCTCTTTTTGATTATAGGAGTATGATCTCTTTTCTGAAAAATGATGTTGATAAACTACGTTCTATAACTAATCCTATGGCCGGAGTAATCTTTACACATTATACCAAAAAAGTATCCACAACTACGTTAAAAAAGAATCCATTTCAAGCATTGAGTGGTGATAATGTTTTAAGAAGTTTATATACATCTGGAGTAATGATATTTAGGCCAGAAAGGAATACTCTGCAATTGATGTACGAACTTAAAAATGGCAAACCAATACCAACAAAATTCATAAATATGGTTAACGGACGCTGGATAGCTACAGCTTAACCAAATTTCTAAACTTTAAATATATTGGAGATTTTATGGATATCTATTGCAATTTTAATACTGCAGCTTCACGAAAAAATGCATCGTTAGTAGAAAAAGAACAGCTTAAAGCTCAGCTTTTGTTAAATATCAGATCATGCCTTTCATATCTATTACCAAGAGGAACTTTTCGTGGTGATAAGTTTTATGTAGGCAATGTACAAGGCGATAAAGGAAAAAGTCTAGTAGTAGAATTAAGTGGTAGTGAAGCTGGACTATGGCACGATTTTGCAACAAAAGAAGGTGGAGATATAATTGATCTTTGGGCAGAAGTGCATAGAAAAAGTACTAGAACAGAGTTTACTGAAGTAATCGACTCTATAGCTGAATGGCTTGGTCATTTTAAAAAGATCAAAACTGACAAAACTGCAGGTAATCCAACTGCATATTGGGATTATTACGATGAAAACGGCCAAGCTATTGTTAGAGTATATCGTTATGATGATGATAGTGGAAAGAGATATCTTCCTTTTGATATCAAAAAATCCACCTTTAGTGTACCAGAGATAAGGCCGCTATATAATATTCCAGGTATTTTAAAGTCCGATAAAATTATTCTTGTAGAAGGGGAAAAGTGTGCAAATGCTCTCATAGAGCAAGGTATTACTGCCACAACTGCAATGTCTGGAGCAAATGCACCTATTGAAAAAACAGATTGGACTCCACTTAAAGGTAAACACATTATTATATGGCCAGATAATGATGAAGCAGGTAAGAAATACGCTGAAAAATCTGCTATGAAACTTACTTGTCTTGGAGTTGAAGAACTTTGCATTTTGGAAATACCTAAAGATAAACCAAAGGGTTGGGACGCTGCTGATTGCGTGAAAGAAGGTATAAATGTTGAAAAATTCTTATCTTTAATTCTTCAAGTTCCATATGTGAAAAAACTATCAACTACCGAGGAATTCTCGAAAGTTCAAAAAGCAGGACGTTGCATTTCACTTTCAGCAATTCCAGTAATAAAGTATTTAAACGATAAATCACCAATGCCGAAAGACATAATAGTTCCAAGAATTTTAACTCCAGGAGGACTATTGGTGTTTGCAGGTGCACCTAAGGTTGGAAAAAGTGATTTTCTTATTTCTTGGTTATTACACATGGCAGGAGGAATTCCATTTTTGAACATGATGCCCACAAGACCTTTGAAAATCTTTTACTTACAAACTGAAATTGGCTATCACTATATGCGTGAACGTCTTCAGCAAATTAAACTAAATGAAGAACTTCTTGAAATTGCTGGATATAACTTAGTTATTACACCACAAGTGGAGTTACTTCTAAATGATGATAGTATAGAGATTATTGTAGATAAAATAGAAAGTTCATTTGGCTCGAATGCAGTTGATATAATAGCAATAGATCCACTACGCAATATTTTTGATGCCGGCGAGAATAGTAGTGAAAATGACAACAATGCTATGTTATTCTTTCTACAAGAAAGGGTTGGTAAATTGAGAAAGCTGGCTAATCAAGATGCAGGAGTTATTTTAGTACACCACACAAAGAAGATGCAAAAGAAATCATTGGAAGAAGACCCATTTCAAAGTTTTAGCGGTGCAAGCAGTTTAAGGGGATTTTATACTACAGGAATAATTATGCACAGACCAGATGAACAACAAAGTAAACGTCAACTAATCTTTGAGTTACGTAATGGCCACGCTATTGCATCAAAATACATTGATAAGATTAACAATAACTGGTACGTAGTTGATTATGAATCGCAAAGACTTGTGAACAAAGATTATGGCCAAAGGTTAGATGCAGAACGTTCGCGTAGGTATGATACTATTCTACAATTAATTTATGATGAAGCACGGAAGGGACGTCTATATACAATAAATTCGTTCTGTCAGGCATTTGAGAATAAAGCAGGTCTTGGTAGTCAACATTCGATCCGTGAACGTATTGATACTTTAGCTACAAAAGGCTATATAAAATTTAACAGAGAAGGTAAAAATGGAGCAAGAACTAGATATGGAGTACTTTGTGTTGCAGGCATGGAAAAGAAAAGTAAGGTATTTGATCACCAACTGAATAAAGAAGTGACAATTTATGAAAAGGTCTTACCAACCGACTATAAATCAACGGAGAATGGTAGCATTTTACCAGTTGAAAATCCGAATACTTGGGTTCATCATAGCATCTGCGATTAATAAAATTAAAATAGAAAATATGAGTTATTTCAGTCTTCGGATTTGCTCAGTTTGTCTTCAGAATTTGCTTAGTCTATGCAGACTGAATTTAGTAAGGATGAAAGAAATGCGAGATTTTCAACAACTTAGAGGGATTGTTGAATTTTATAGCTGCAGACTGAGCAATAGGGAAAAAGTTCAGGAATATAGAGGGTTTTGTTCAACTCTCAGTTTTCAGAATAACTCCTATTATTATATAATAATATAGTAGTATGACTTTAAAACATACTACTCTGTTCGTTTCTCTTTTACTTACAATAATAAGCTATGGAAAGCTCTCTTTCAAAGTTATCTGATAAAAGAAACGAAAGAAAACGCTCAGAAAAAACAAATGGCCCGTAATTGCGTTTTAAAGTCATCCTACAACTTCAGGGTACAATTATACCACCTTGACCTAAAGAACGCTTATAACAGCCCTTAAAAGCCGATTAACACCATGTCTTAACTTATAAGAAAGACCATATGTTGATTTTATCACGTTTTACTTTAGTTGTAAAGAAATTTTTTTAATGTATGACAGATTTGTATAGTCGATATTTTACGTAACTTATGGCGTTTAATTGGTTATTTAGTATCTCTAAAACTTAACGAGTTGCTTTTATAACCAAAGTAAAAGGGTTAATACGGTAACCATAATCTCTACGCGATGATCCAGGCCAACCAACTGTTTGAATCACATCATTACGTTCGATGTTTAGTCCTAATTTTTTAGCTAAGGTGGTTTTTATTGTTCTTTGGATTGTGTTTAGTGGTTTTCTGATGTGATGTTCTGGATCTGCTTCTGGATCAAGATTTAGGCGCTTTTCTATTTCAGTTATGCTAAGCAACATGTGTTTTTCAGGAGGTAATTCTTTTTTACAATCATTCAAAAATTGTTCAAATAATATGCGAAAAACCTTCATACATGCTACAGCTTTCTTATTTAGAATCTCTATATTGTTTACGTAAAGTGAGCCCTCTATCAATTGCAACTTTAGTAATTCTTTCTCTTTAGAAGGTTCAATTAGATTAAGTGCAGTATGTAAGATTTGCATTGAAGTATTTGGTATGAACTCTAGTACTCCTCTTTGTGCTGCTTCTTGGAATACTTCAATTAAAGTCTTATGCTGAAAGAAAAGGTCAACCATTTTTACTATGGGCAAATCAAGAGGTATGTTTGATGGATTTTTTCTCAGTATTATTAATACAGTTGGATTAGCTTTAAGCTTATCTATCGTTAAGAATGTTGGATTGGTGCAAAAATCAAGAACAATGAGATTTACAAATTGACCTTGTCCACCAACATGATAAACTCCACTTTCCACTTTTTGCCACATAAAATTTGTATCACTTAGCTGACCTTCAAACCAATTCATAAATTTCTCTGGGTTAAAATATACAGATAAGCGGTGAAATCTTTGCTTCTTGTAGGTATTAGGCAAAATATCACGGTTGCAATTTTCACAAATTATATTATCGCATGCTTCGTTAAAGTCCTCATCAATGAAAATCTCATTGTTACAGTATGGATCAACTATATTTGGCCAATCTAATTTATCTTGTCTACGAGAGCAGATAATGTAAGACCTCTCTTGCATCTGAATTAATTCAAGATCTGACAAATACCTTGCTGCTTTGATGTAATTTTGATTTGGATTAACCCAAGAGCTGCCAGAATTAAGAAGATCAGAGATTTGCTCTTGGCAAGATTGTAAGACCATAAAATTGTTTTATGTATGCTTTAAAATCCTCTCTTTCCCTTTTATTCAGAGGATGTTCAGAGTAGTAAATTGCTATGTACTCATCACTTCTCTTGAAAAATAAGCCTATCTTTTTGCCTTGAAATATTACTTTAATCGACTCTATAAGTGGCACTATGTTTCCTACAAATGGCTTTAAAACATGCAATTCCGGTGCAATAGGATCATATGGAGCGACAGTCAAAGTGATATTAGTATAGCTGTAATTGAAACGATTTGACTGAAACTTTAACTCAAAAACACGAATATTTGAATCAGATTCATTAATACAAGTTTCTATAAATTTATGCACCTGTTCCGCGAAGTTTTTATCCTGCACATCTACAAAAATACATTCGCAGCCAAAGTAACAACTTGCAATGCTATTTGCTATTTCTATAGCTTGATCAATATTTCTAGCACCAAGATCTACCTGAGTGCCATTTAGTAGAAAATCCAAAATCATCCACTCTGCCTTATGGCCATGAATAACTTTGTTTGAATTTAACAACAAATCTATATCGCTAGCTTTGCGTATTAACACATATAAACGATTCTGATGATAGAAGAAACCTTGTAGTTGATTCTCGAAACTGTCATTTCTCTTAATGTTATCTTCTTTCAGTATTTGTTGTATGATTTCCTCTGAGATAAAGTCCTTAAATGGAGTACTTGGTCGTCTTGGTATTTTTTGTAAGGTAAAAGACATGAAACTCTTTCTTTGTATTTTTTCAAAGTGATAGACAGACTTTAAAAGATTGTAATCTGCATGAAACAGTAGAAACAGCAAAGACTTTTTATCATATTTATTATTATTTTTTACAAGGTAGGATTTCATGAGTTCCGTAGTTAATGCAGATCTTGCAATTTCACTGACAGTAACTTCTAGTTTTGCACGGTCAAAACAGGTAATCAAGTAGTAAGTAACGAGAGAATCGGAATAATTAGCAATCACTTTACGTTTGTATTGTACAGATGTATTATCGTAACTTTCATCATCAAAGAGTTGAGCATTTAATTTATCTTTAAAGGAGTTTTGAAAAATAATATTTAATTGCTTACCAGAAAGTGAATCTATCCAAGACTGACGTATTTTTGTATTGTGAAAACGATCAAGCAAATGGTTAACAGGGACTTCTAAATCATCTTCCCAAAATTTACGATTTGGATAAATGTTCATAAGAAACTAACCACACCATAATAACATAATAGACTATTTAAATAGTTAAGATAGAAATCTGAAAGTCTTGACCAATAATTATGCAAGGGCTGTTTACTGATTTTTAACCAAGTTTTTTCTAAAAAGTTTGCTTAAGAAGAAGATTTTTTGGACAAAAATTTTTCAAATCCTGAATATATATTATATAGCACTCTAGCAAAACAAATTCTGAATATAAATGTCAACCCTAACACTGGACCTTGGCAAACAAACAGGCTGGGCAATTCTAACCAATGGAGTAATTGAAAGTGGAAGCAAAAGTTTTCATGGTAGCCGTTTTAGCGGAGGTGGCATGTGCTTCTTGAATTTTCGTAATTGGCTTAATTCTTTGAAGGACATTTCTGCAGTGTATTTTGAGGAAGTAAGAAGACACTTAGGAACTGATGCTGCTCATTGCTACGGTGGTTTTCTTGCCGTTCTATCTGCTTGGTGTGAAGAGAACAATATTCCCTACCAAGGTGTTAATGTTAAAACTATAAAACGCTTTATAGCAGGCAAAGGTAATGCAAGTAAGAGTGAAGTTATTGAAGCTGTAAAGGAAAAAGGATTTTCACCTAGAGATGATAATCAAGCAGATGCTTTGGCATTAATGTTCTATGTTATGAATTTTAGTAAAGATTTTAACACATTAAAAATACCATAAAAGTGGGTCCTTTCGGCCATACTGGCGGGTTTGGTGGTGCTGACCCCAGGCCTTCTTTAGCGTCAGACATATTTTAAATATTAACTTTTTAATTAGTATAGCAATTATATGAATTTAGCAATCCACTATTATCCTGTTGAAAACCTCGTCGAATATAAGCGTAATCCTCGTAAAAATGATGACGTAGTAAATAGAATGTGTGCTTCAATCAGGGAATTCGGCTTTCGTATTCCAATAGTTGCAAAAAGCGATGGAACTGTGGTTGATGGTCATTTAAGACTTAAAGCAGCAAGAAAACTTGGTATGGAAAGTATTCCAGTGGTCTTAAGTGATAATTTAAATGAACCACAAACTAAAGCTTTTCGACTACTTGCCAATCAATCAGCTAATTGGGCAAAGTGGGATGATGATCTTTTAAAGGTAGAAATTCAAGAGCTAGAAGATTTGCAGTTTGACCTTAAAATGACAGGATTTGAATTGGAAAAAGTTCAACATTTCCTTGATGATTTAGACAGTGAAAAAGAAGATCTTTCTGACTTAGCTATTGATGACAAACAAGTAACAAAACCATGGGATTTATGGATTTTAGGTGATCATCGAATCTATTGTGGTGATAGCTCTGTAGTTGAATCATATAAAGCGCTGTTAGATGATAAGATGGCAGACATTACTGTTTGTGATCCTCCATATAACGTTGATTATGGTAATAGCCAAGATAAAAAGATATTAAATGATAATCAAGGTGAAAAGTACGAACTTTTTCTCTATGATATTTGCAGTCATATTTTAGCATACACCAAAGGTGCGATTTATATCTGTGCATCATCATCAGAGTTTTCAACGTTGCAAAAAGCATTTGAGGAAGCGGGAGGAAAATGGTCAACATTTATCATTTGGGCAAAGAATCATTTTACGCTAGGCAGGTCTGATTATCAAAGACAATACGAAGCAATGCTCTATGGATGGAAAAGCGGCAATAAACGTGAGTGGCATGGAGGAAGAAATCAAAGTGATCTGTGGTTTTATGATAAGCCAACACACAATACACTACATCCAACGATGAAGCCAGTAGAGCTAATGGAAAAAGCAATAGTAAACAGCAGCAGATCAGGAGACATAGTACTTGATCCATTTAGTGGTTCTGGCAGCACACTAATTGCATGTGAGAGAACAGGAAGAATTTGCAGAACAATAGAGCTAGATTCAAAATTTGTAGATGTAACCATAAAACGTTGGCAAATATACACAGGTAGGGAGGCAATTCTTTCTGGTACTGGCAAAACTTTTGCAGAAATTCAAGAAGAAAATTCGTAAAAAGGAGCAAAAAGAGTGGAAAAGATAACGCAAACAGAATGGGCAAGAGAGATAGGAGTATCAAAGCAATATGTCTGTTATTTAGTAAAAAAAGGAATAGTTGAGTTGGAGGATGGTTTGATCAATAGAGAACAAGCAAATGAAGCAGTAGCGGCAATAAGAGATCCAAGTCAGCCACTTAGGAGGAAAAATCCAGAAAACGAAAATACAAGTAACCTTTCCACGATGTTGCTAAAAACTCGAATAAAAAATGAAATGGAACGAGGTAAACTTCTTGAGGCGAAAGCTAAGGCTGAGATAGGAGAACTTGTGGCAGTAGAGGAAGTAAAGCGCGATGCATTTAATGTAGCAAGAGTTGTACGTAATAATTTGCTTAATATTCCAAATAGAGTTTCAGCACTGCTTGCATCACTGAGTGACACTGAAAAAATTCATGGAACATTGACCGAGGAAATTACAAACTCACTTGAAGAGTTATCTAATATTAAATTTTAAATAATGGCTGATAACTTAAGTTTAGAATTAATAAAATGCCTCATCAATCAACCTGGATTAGATGTTAATGTCAGAGGATTAAATGGAAAAACCCCACTACATTGCGCTATAGAGTTTGATGAATTAAGTATGGTGGATCTGCTACTCACAAAAAAGAATATCAATCCTTTTGTAGAAGATAATGATGGCAAAACATCTCTTGATTACGCCAAAGAAGAGAAAAAAGCAGAGATATTACAAGCGCTAATTAATAACAAATACGGGTCAGAACAAGATAGCTTACTTCATTTAGCTGCAATGATAGGTGAAGTTAATGCAGTTAGATATTTGATAGGAAAAGGTATTGACGTTAATGTACGAAATGCTTTGCACCATACTCCATTACATCTAGCAGCAGGCATAGGACATGCAGAAGTTGTAAAGATTTTGATAAGAGAAGGAAAAGCTGAAATCGAGGTTTTTGATGCACGAAATCAGACACCGATGCACTATGCAGTTAACAACAAAAAATTGGAGATAGTAAAGTTATTACTGGAGCTAGGAGCAGATGTAAATAGCGCGCGCATGGGACAAAACTCAATGAAATTGTCACCTGTTCATATAGCTGTAAGTAATACTAATTACGATGAAAGAGATTTATGTCTTGATATCCTCAAATGCTTAATAAAGGAGCCTAATACTCAAGTAAATTTGCAAGACTATGAAAATAAAACGCCACTACATTACGCTGAAAGACTTAAAACAATAGAGGTCTTACTAACTCGAGAAGATATAGATCCATTGGTAAAAGACGATAGCGGTAAAACACCATTTGATTACGCTGAAAATAGACCTGAGATAAAGAAGGCTTTGATGAGTAATAAGTACGGTCCTGAAAAGAATAGTCTACTCCATTTAGCTGCACAAAGAGGAGTTGTAGATGCAATTTTAAAAGAAGAAATTGATATTAATATTTTAAATAACAAAGGTCACTCTCCGATTTACCTTGCTGCAGAAAAAGGGCATTTACATGTAGTAAAGTTATTGCTGAAAAAAGGAGCAAACTATACACCTGTTTTGCACTTAGCAATCAAGTCAAATAATTTAGAATTACTTAAAGTTTTATTTAATGAAAAAAATGGAGCGTTACTCTGCAGAGATACCGTTGTTAATTTTCCAACCCTTCATAATAAATATATAGCACAGAGAGAAATAGCAGATAAAAGGATGAAAAAACATAATAATATTATCTGCATCTGTATTACAGTCAGCGCAATAGCAGTAGCAGTATATATAGGATTAATAACAACAACAATAAGCAGTGCGATCATTTTTGCAACAGTAACAGGAGTATTTGCGCTTGTTATAGCAATAATGATAAGTGAGATGAGCAAAAGATATATAGAAAACGAATTTCAGAAAAAGATGTTTATGGAATTGGAGGAGTCTGGAGAAATAAGTTCTGCTGTTAATGATGTTGCAATTATGAGTAGATGCAGACAATGATATACGCCATATCTTTTTCTGAAGGTTTAAAACCAGATCCAGAGCTTAAAGTATCAGAGTGGGCGAATGAGTATCGAGTTTTAGCTCCAACTGCAGCATCAGAACCAGGAAAATGGAGAACGGAAAGAACTCCTTATTTAAAAGAAATCATGGATTCACTTTCTCCGTCCTCACCAGCAGAAAAAGTAGTATTCATGAAAGGAGCGCAGATTGGGGGAACAGAAGCTGGTAACAATTGGATAGGCTATATCATCGATCAAACACCAGGTCCAATGTTAGTTGTGCAGCCAACAGTCGAAATGGGAAAGCGTTGGTCAAAGGGAAGATTTGCGCCACTGATTGAAAGTACACCATGTTTAAAAAGTAAAGTAAAAGACCCAAGATCAAGAGACTCAGGCAATACTGTGCAGAGTAAGGAATTTCCAGGTGGAATAGTAGTAATAACTGGAGCAAATAGCAGTGTAGGACTTAGATCTATGCCAGTAAAGTATCTCTTTCTTGATGAAATAGATGCCTATCCAGGAGATTCGGGAGGTGAAGGAGATCCAGTTTTACTCAGCATAGCCCGTACTAATACATTTGCACGGCGAAAGATTTTTTTAGTATCAACGCCAACGATTCATGGAATAAGCAGAATTGAGAAGGAATTTGAAGCTACAGACAAGAGATATTTTTTTGTACCATGTCCGCATTGTAATTACTATCAAGTTCTAAAATGGTCACAAATAAAATGGGAAAATAATGACTCAAGAACAGCACATTATGTCTGCACTGAATGTAGCGGCAAAATAGAAAATCATCAAAAAACAGAGATGCTTGAACGTGGAGAATGGAGGCCTACTAATAGAGTAAAAGGTGAGAAAAAAGGATTTCATCTTTCAAGTCTTTATAGTCCAGTAGGCTGGTATAGTTGGCAACAAGCAGTAGAGGACTTTCTCCATGCAAAGGAAAGCGAACAATTACTGAAAGTTTGGATAAATACCACACTTGGAGAAACTTGGGTAGACAAAGGAGAAGTACCAGACTGGAAGCAATTATTTAACAGGAGAGAATTTTTTCCCGTAGGCACAGTGCCTAGGAGAGAAGTGGTACTTACTGCAGGAGTTGATGTTCAAAAAGACCGCTTAGAAGTAGAAGTTGTAGCATGGGGAAGAAGCCGTGAAAATTGGTCAATAGACTACCGAGTATTTGAAGGAGATACAGGAGGTGGGGAAGTATGGGGAAAACTCTCTGAGCTCTTAAATCATCATTTTATCGGTGAAAATGGGCTTGAATATATGATAAGTATGATGGCAGTAGATGCTGGATATGCAACGCAAGAAGTATACAATTGGGTAAGAGGTCATCAGGGCTCTGGAAGAGTAATGGCAGTCAAAGGTGTAAACAAAGCGCTAGTACCACTTAGCAGCCCAAGTAGAGTAGATATAACAGTTGGTGGTCAAAAGCTAAAGAGAGGAATAAAGCTATGGCCAGTAGGAGTATCGATATTAAAGTCAGAGCTTTTTCAATTACTTAATGTTTTAAAAAACGGGGAAAAGGAGAAAGTGCCAGCAGGATATTGTCATTTTCCCGAGTATGCACCTGAATATTTTAAGCAGCTAACAGCAGAGCAATTAGTCAGCAAAGTGGTAAAAGGATACACCAAACAAGAGTGGCAGAAGGTAAGAGAAAGAAATGAAGTACTGGATTGCCGAATTTATGCGAGAGCAGCATCTATTGCGCTTGGAATTGATCGTTGGCCAGAGAGTAAATGGAATAGTTTAAGTGAAAAACCAGAAAGCAAAAAATCAAAGAAAATAGTCAAAAGCAAGTGGATCAGCAAGTAGTAAATGTATAACGCAGAATATTTAATTCAAGTCGAAGAAGCGATCAAAAAACTGCAAAATGGAGAGCGAGTAGTATCAATTGCATATGGTGACCATGTTGTGAGATATGCAGAAGTAGATATAAATGATTTACTAAGCTTAAGACAACGTATTAAAGCTGAGCTAAAGATTGCTGGAATGGAGCTAAAGAGGAAAATTGTTTTTTCAACGAGTAAAGGAATTTTATAAATGCTGCTAAAAACCTTCAAGCAATTATTTAACAAACAAAAGATAAAAAGCTCAGCGTGGGATGCAGCAGGCTCAGGAAGAAGATTTTTTCACTTTCAACCAGAGTTAGGAAGTATAAACAATTTGCTGTCTCAAAACCTTGAAACTTTACGTAGTAGATCACGTGATATGGTGAGAAAAAATCCTTACGCTGCAAATATAATTGATACGATAGTAAGTAACTCTATTGGAACAGGAATAAAACCACAATCAAAAGCAAGAGATGGAGAATTTCGAAAGAAGGTGCAAGAATTATGGCTAAAATGGACAGATGAAGCAGACAGTAACGGAGTAAGTGATTTTTATGGATTACAAGCTCTAGTATGCAGAAGTATGATAGAAGGAGGAGAATGTTTTGTAAGACTCCGAACAAGAAAACAAGAAGATGGTTTTTGTGTACCATTACAACTGCAAGTACTTGAGTCTGAACATTTAGACAATAAAACAAATCAAACTTTAGCAAATGGTAATGTAATAAGAAATGGTATTGAGTTTAATAGAATTGGGCAGAGAGAAGCATATTACTTATTTAGAGAACATCCAGGAGAAGGCTCATTTGGAGAATCAGTGAGAGTACCAGCAAATGATGTTTTACATATTTATAGACCATTAAGACCTGGGCAAATCAGAGGGGAGCCTTGGCTTTCTAATATACTGCTGAAGCTTTATGAGCTTGATCAATATGATGATGCAGAATTAGTGAGAAAAAAGACAGCAGCAATGTTTGCGGGATTTATTACGAGACTCGATCCTGAGGCAAATATTTTAGGAGAAGGCGAAGCGAATGAGCAAGGAGTAGCATTATCAGGTTTAGAGCCTGGAACAATGCAGCTTTTAGACCCAGGAGAAGACATAAAATTTTCAGAACCATCTGATGTTGGAGGAAGTTATGAAGCATTCATGAGACAGCAACTGAGGGCAATAGCAATAGGTACAGGAATAACATATGAGCAGCTAACAGGAGATTTAACAGGTGTTAATTATTCATCCATTCGAGCAGGATTAATAGAGTTTCGTCGTAGATGCGCTATGCTGCAACATAACATTATGGTATTCCAATTTTGCAGACCAGTATGGAGTAGATGGCTAGAACTTGCCACTTTATCTGGAGAGCTTTCTACAACAGATAATCAAGTATTTAAAGATGTAAAATGGATACCACAGGGATTTGATTGGGTGGATCCACTGAAAGATCAGCAAGCACAGCAAATGGCAGTAAGGAATGGCTTCAAAAGTCGAGCAGAAGTAGTATCAGAAATGGGTTACGATGTAGAAGAAATTGATCAAGAGATTGCCGAAGATCAAAAGCGTGCTGATTCTTTCAACCTTCTCTTTGATTCTGATGTCAGAACACAAACAAAATAAATCTCATTTACATTATGAAAATTTTACAAACCAACTGGATGTGCAAGCCGATGATGATAGAGCAAAAAAGCTTTGACTTGTTGTCGCTATATAACGGAAAACAGCCTATATTTAAAAATATAAAACATGCAATAAATCAAAATATAGAAAAAACAGCAGTAATAGCAATACATGGAATTTTGACCAAAAAACCAGGAGCTTTTGATGATTTTCTAGGCATGACATCGTATGAGAAAATTCAAGAAGAAATAGAAGAAGCTTTAGAAAATAAGGAAGTAGAAACTATTATACTTGATATAGATAGTCCAGGAGGAGAAGTAAACGGTGTATTTGATTTAGCTGATTTTATCTATAGTGCAAGAGGAAAAAAGAGGATAATAGCGATAGCAAATGATGATGCGTACTCTGCTGCATATGCTATAGCTTCAAGCGCTGAAAAGGTTTTTGTGAGTAGAACCTCTGGTGTTGGCAGTATTGGAGTAATAGCAAGTCATATAGATCAAAGTGGATTTGATGAAAAATGTGGAATAAAATATACCACAGTATTTGCAGGAAGTAGAAAAAATGATTTAAATCCGCATGAGCCAATAACGTCTGAAAGTCTGGAAAGCTTACAAAAAGAAGTAGGCCGACTATATGAAATGTTTTTGCAGCTAATAGCAAGGAACAGAGGTCTTTCAATTGAAAAGATTCGATCAACAGAAGCAGGGCTATATTTTGGCAAGAACGCTGTGGATATTGGTCTTGCAGACGGAATGACAATTCTTTCATCTATTAATAAAAACAGGAGTATTACTATGAATGAACAAACTACAACTGACCTAGAAACTGATAATTTAACTAAGTATCGTACTGAAGTTGTTGAATTAATACGTTTATGTAACTTATCACGAATGCCAGAGAAAATAGGAGAATTTATTGAGCAGGGTGTAAGTGTTGAGCAAGCAAGGGAAGTTTTAATGGAACTACTAGCAGAGCGGACGAAAAAGACAGAGATACTGAGTGCAATACCACAGAATTCAGGAGAAGAGTTGATGATGCAGGTAGCTAAAGCTAGAGCACAATCAAGTATTTAAGTTTTTTTATAACCGCCGCGTACAACAATTACAAAGATGGCGGTAAAACTAAAGGGAAAAAAGGAGGAAAAATGACAAGTATAACTGAAGCAAATAATCTTGGTGACCTATTAAAGTATGAGGTGTCAAGTCTATATTCAAGAGATCAGATAACAGTAGCAAAAGGGCAGAACCTAAAGCTTGGTACAGTAGTGGCTCTCGATAAAGATAGCATGGTTAAGATAATAAATCCAACTGCCACAGATGGGACGCAAACAGCAATAGGTGCGATAGTAAGTGATGTGAATGCGACAGAAAATGCCAAAGCAGTAATCATTACACGTATAGCAATGCTAGCAGATCATGCAGTTGTGTGGCCAGCAAATATCACTGAAGAACAGAAAGCTGCAGCAATAAAGCAACTTGAAGGACGAGGGGTCATTATCCGCAAGGGAGCTTAAAAAAACTATTAAAAATACAAAAGGGGGAAAAGAAAGAATGCAAAATCCATTTACAAATACAGCATTTAGCATGACGGCACTAACAAATGCGATGAATATATTGCCGATAAATTATGGACGAGTTGAAAATTTAAATTTATTTCCAAGTAGGTCAGTAAGATTTAGACATATTACCATAGAAGAACATAACGGAGTTTTAAGTTTACTACCAACGCAAGTTCCAGGAGCACCAGCAACAGTAGGAAAAAGAGGAAAAAGAAAGGTAAGAACGTTTACGATTCCACATATTCCACATGATGATGTAGTGTTACCAGAGGAAGTACAGGGAATAAGGGCATTTGGATCAGAGAGTGAACTTAAAGCGCTGGCAGATGTAATAACTGACCATTTGCAGCTAATGAGAAATAAACATGCAATAACATTAGAGCATTTGCGAATGGGAGCGCTAAAGGGAATCATTCTTGATGCTGACGGGTCAGAATTATTAAATCTGTACAACGAATTTGAAATAACACCAAAAGTAGTAAATTTTGCCCTTGGAACAGCAACAACAGATGTCAAGCGTAAGTGTATGGAAGTACTCCGGCATATAGAAGATAATCTAAGTGGTGAATATATGACAGGAGTACATGCCTTGGTAAGCCCTGAATTTTTTGATGCATTAACTTCGCATAGTAAAGTGAAAGAAGCATATGAAAGATGGCAAGAAGGAGCAGCGCTAAGAAACGATATGAGATCAGGATTTACGTTCTGTGGCATAACATTTGAGGAGTATAGAGGGCAAGCAACTGACCCTGAAGGAACTGTGAGAAGATTTATTGAGAAAGATACAGGGCACTGTTTTCCACTAGGAACAGCGAGCACATTTACAACATATTTTGCACCAGCAGATTTTAATGAGACAGTAAATACTCTTGGACAGCCACTCTATGGAAAACAAGAACCAAGGAGATTTGATAGAGGAACTGATTTACATACGCAGTCAAACCCTCTGCCAATGTGTCACAGACCTGGGGTATTAATCAAAATTACTGCAAGTTAATGAGTATAGAGAGGTTGTTGGAGGATTGTTTTGAGCATCTAGGAGTGGAAGCCACATATTGTAATAAAAATAAGGAGGGTATTCATAAAATAAAAGTGCTAATGAAACGTCCTGAGACTACGTACTCTTTAGGTACAGATGGAGCATTAACTCAGCAAATTGCTTCTATAGAAATACGTGATCAGGACGTTACTTCCTTTAGCATAGGTGATTATATCAAGATTGAAAAAAGGTTCTACAAGATTTTTGAACCACCATTGAAAGATTCTTCAAGTAAAATATGGAAAATTCAAGCTGTAGGAGAAGGAAGTGTTTCATAATGTAAACCAGGTAATAAGTGATATCAGAGGAAAAGAAGCTCAAATCAAATTAGTAGTAGCAAAAGCACTGAATAAAACAGCAATATGGTTAAAGGGACAAGCAGCTAAGGAAATCAGTGAGGAAAAGAAGATAAAATTAACGGTAATGAGAAAAAGGTTGCGAATCTTTAAAGCGAAAGCAGGTAGGTTAGAGGTTTTAATAAGAGCAAACTTGTATGATGTAAGGGCTTCATCTATTGGCAGTATGAGAGAAACAAAAAGAGGTACGAAAACAGGAAATCATGAGTTTATAGGAGCATTTACTGCAACAATGCCAAGAGGTTATAAAGGAGCTTTTAAACGTGAAGGAAGAGCAGCATTGCCAATAAAGGAAGTTAAATTGTCACTCGAACCTGAGGCTTCAAGGATAATAGGGAATCTTGTTAATTATGAGGTTGAGGAAGTGTTTGAAAAGTTCTTTGAACGTGATATTACAAGAAATATATGAATTTTAAAGATTTGCATAACGCAATCTGCACTACGCTGAAGAAAGAAATACCAGCAATTCAAACTTGTGAAATTTATCCATCGATAAGGAAAGAATTATTAGCGCCAGCGTTATTTGTAGAGCTTGTGAGTTTAGAATCGGGAAAAGATCCAGGAACAGAAGAATTAGCACTGAAAGCAAGATTTGAAGCACGAATTGTGATTGATAGCACAATAGAAAATGCAGCTATTATTGTCAGAACACTAGCTGCTGAGGTTGCGAGAGTAGTAAATAAAAATACTTGGAATGTGGAAAATGTTTCACCAGGAGAATTTATCTCTGCGGAAATTGACGGATTTAGGCCAGAATTAGATGCGTATCTTGTTTGGGTAGTTGATTGGGTTCATGAGATACATATTGGTAAATCAGTGTGGTCAGAAACTGGAATTAAGCCGCATATTATAGAGATAGGTAACGTACATGTTGGATCATAGTTTTGCAATTTCAGAGCTAAATAGAAAAGTAGCGAATATTATCCGTATTGGATTGGTGAAAGAAATAAATTATGAGAAAGCAAAAGTAAGAGTGAAAATAGGAGAATTTTTAACAGATTATTTACCGTGGATAACAAGTAAAGCAGGAAAAGATAGAGATTGGTGTCCGCCAGATATTGATGAGCAAGTAGTTATACTTTCCCCGCTGGGAGAATTATCTTTAGGAGTAGTACTTCCTGGAATATATCAACAAAAGTACTCTGCTCCAGAGAATAAAAAAGAAATAAATAGTGTGAAGTTTCAAGATGGAACAAAGTTGTCATACGATAAAGATAAACATCATTTAGAGATTGAAGTAGTAGATAAAATAACACTGAAAGCTGGAGAATCGAGTATAGAAATGACAAAAGAAAGAATAAAACTTAAGGGAAGGAGAATAGATCTAAACTAGCATATGGGTAAAGCAATCGTTTGTGTAGGGGATAATTGTACAGGAATACCGGTTCATGTTTGTATGAGTGGAAGTGAAGACGTATTTGTAAATAGTAGATCTGTGTGTCGTAGATACCGTCTTGCAAGTCAACAAAAAAATTACAAAAATTGTTCAAGCTGTATCATAAAATTAAAAAATACTTCCAATTCACATTTTGTGTAACGGTACACAGATTATAGTTAGTGAATATGTTGATAAGTAAATTTCCGCTTTTTTGTACGTATAAAATTAATTTACTTATCAACATATTCACTAACCAGTTACAAAATTTGTGTAAGATACTATTTTACATAATTGGAGCGTTTTTTGATTTTAAAGCACTAAACTTTCAGCCAAACTCCTAGCTCTGTAGTTTTTGATATGATCTGGATCAAAAGCCTTCTTTGACCTTAAAACACCAAAAACAATATGGAGTAACTTACGCATTGCAGCTCCCACAATGGCCATGTTATGCTTGCCTTTCTCTTTTAACCTTTTGCAAAAAGTCATAATAGTAGGATTATGATTCTTAGCTACTATGGCAGGAAAGTACATTGCCTTACATAATGTTCGTGAACCGGATTTACTTAATCTGGGCTTGGCATGTACAGACGTACCTGACGTTATATTTCGTGGTATAGCTCCAGCATATGCTGCCAATTGCCTGGCATCCTTGAAAGCTTTTATGTTAGGAACTTCAGCCAAAATAGCTACTGCTGATTCTTCTCCTATTCCTGGAATGGTCAATAGAAGTTGAAAATTTTCCAACAATTCTTTGTGTTTATTTAATAGTTCACGTAAGGAGTTTTTTATTCTTTCTATTTTTTGTTTTATGTTCATTGCAAGGTCTTCCCAAGCATTTGCAACTTCTTTAGGCAGTCTCTCTTTTTTTTCTAAGTGGTTATTTACTAATGTCAATTCATCTTTTAACGCAGCCGAGCAACGATAAAGATGCTTTAATTTCTTTAACTCAGGAGAAGGTGGTGCCCAACGAATAGGTTCCTGTCTTTGGCAATAATCGGCAATTATCTCTGCATCAGTCTGATCATTCTTTTGTCGTATAAGCTTACTTTTTGCATAAAATCTTATACAAGCTGGATTAACAACACTCACAAAATGTCCAGTATTGTGTAGAAATTCAGCTAAGGCTTCACTATAACAACCAGTAGCTTCCATGCAGGCTTTTACTTGTTCTACATTATGCTTTTGTAGAAAGCTCAGTAAACCTTGAAACCCATGATCATTATTCTTGAAACTCCTTTTCCTGGTTTCACGTTTTCCTTTGTTGCTTATGAATGAAAGAGAAACATCAAAGCGATCTTTTGATATGTCTATACCCAAAAAGTTGTTGATCATATATAACTCCATACGTTACTATTAAAATGAAAAGTAAGGCTAACCTTGTGGATACAGAATTATAACCATTTAGGTCTTTCTACGATACCGTTCAGCCTATACTTTTGAGAAGGGAACTCTTGTCTACCACACAGATTTTATATCTAAGGAGATATTCAAAGTTCTTCCCTTCTCCACCTAATGCTTAAGCTTAAAACATCAGATGCTTTTGACAAGATACAAGGAGATATAGTTTCATGTGGGTTTAAAGTAATAAAAGGCAGTGAAAGCGTTTTTGCAAAATAGAAATGAAGGGTATGGATGCTAAAACAGGAAAAGCGTTAGAAGGAATAGAGCACTTAAAGCAGTCGATAATTGATATACTGACCACTCCTATTAACAGTAGAGTAATGAGAAGAGATTATGGTTCTCGATTATTTGAATTAGTAGATAAGCCAATAAATAGAGATTTAACTTTGGAAATCTATGCAGCAACAGCAGAAGCACTGGGGAAATTTGAGAAGAGATTTAAGTTAGAAAAAGTAAAAGTTGAAGGAGTAAAAGAAGGGAGGGTAACATTGAATTTAGAAGGTGTCTATCTTTCAGAAGGTAAGTTCATAAATATTAATGGAGTAGTTGTTTAAAAATGCAGCAGCCAAATATTATCGAACCACTGAACTTTGAAGAGATTTTTTCTCGGATGAAGGAAGAGTTAGTAAATAGAGATGAAACCTTTTCAGCATTAGTAGAAAGTGATCCAGCGATAAAGATTCTGGAGGTAGCAGCATGGAGGGAATTGTTACTAAGACAAAGAATAAATGAAGCAGTAAAGAGCAATTTACTAAAATTTGCAACGGGAGAAGATCTTGATAATTTAGCTGAGTTTTATGGAGTGGAGAGGCAGAAAGAAGAAGAGGACGAACGATTTAGAAAAAGAATCAAAGCAAAAATAAAGGGGTGGTCAACAGGAGGAAGTAAGGAATATTATAGATATCATGCACTGTCAGCAGATAAAAGAGTAAAGGATGCGCTGGTTGAGTCAAAAGTGCCAGGAAGTGTAGAGATCTCAATTTTATCCACAGAGTTATCCACAGTGCCAGAAGACCTACTTGAAATTGTAAAAAAGCAGGTTACTAGAGATGATATAAGGGTTTTAACCGATACAGTAACAGTGATAGGTTGCAATATTACGGAAATAGATATTCACAGCAGAGTGAGCGTAAGTCCTGTAATATCAGAGGAAGAAATCAAGAAGCAGTTCATCAAGAAGTTTGAAGCAAGCAAAAGATTGGGATGGAATGTTACAAAATCTTGGATAATAGCGAATTTGTTTGTGGAAGGAGTAGAAAACGTAGAATTAATCGAGCCAAAAGAGGATGTTGTAATTAGAGGAAATGAATGTCCTATATTGAAAACTTTGAATATTGAATTTATAGGTAAAAACTAATGCTTCTACCACCAAATGCAACAAAACAAGAACGTAGAATAGTTGAAGCAATAGATTATAAAGTAGATTCGAGCTGTATAAGAGGGTTTAAGTTCAACCTGAAAGAAGAAACATTACCATGGATAATAGAAGAATATGGATTAGAAGAAATTTTATTCTGGGTGAAGGATAAGAAAAAGGCTGTAACAGAAGGAGTAAAATTTCAAAGAGTTAGAGGAACGCTAACATCATTAAAAATAGCTCTAAAATGGGCAAATATAGATGAGATTACAATTATTGAAGAACCGCCTGGAAAACATTTTTTTGAGCTGCAAATTGGAATAAAGGATGTGCCAAATGACTTTTTTGTAGATGCAGTTGTAGAATTGGCAAAGCTGTCATTACCAGCAAGATCGCGACTAATGAGAATTTTTAATGACTATTACAATGCTCAAAGATTCATATTAGACGAAAGTTTTTTCGGAGATCTTCTATCAGACTATTCAGGGGTGAAAGTTGAAAAAGAAGGGCCAATGTTGTCTTTTGGTCGGAAAAATTCATTTAAACTAAAAATAGCAAATGCAACTTTCAATTTTAGTACATTTCGAAATCATTATGAGAGAAGTTTTAGCAATGATTTATATCGCCTAGATGTTGCAATACTTGAAGAAACAGAGCCACATACCAAAAACTACAGTGGAATATATGAACGAAGTCACCTGTGGTATAATGTCAAAGCACTATATTCTATTTCGCAGAGTTTACTACCACCAATAAAGTTTGCCAAAGCACAGATTGTACTGTCAGATAGCTGGAAATTAGGAGAAATAAATAGCTGTTTTCCTCTTTGTTATCAAGAAGAGATAGGAGGCACACTTTTCCTTGGTAATGATAAACTTTCTGATCAGCTATGGAACTTGGAATACACACCAATTTTGGAAAGATTTAATATCAGCTATGAATATGAAGCAAAGAATCTTACTGATCAAAAGGTTGCGAAAGCTAATTTAACGGAATATCACGTTAGTTGCAAAAATGATAGAAGTTCAGGAAAAGAAGATTCAATACACGAATTAGAAAATTACATTTTAGTGTTTTACCCAGGAGTACTGAAGTGGCATGAACATCGACATTTGCACAGAAGTTGGAAAAATAGTCAAGTAATATCTCTAATAAGTTAAGTACTTATATTTAGATCCTCATATATTATATTAATAATAGGTTAAAATGTATGAAATAAAAAGAAAAGGACTTGCTTTCTCATGCTAAAAAGGACATGACTTGAATAGCGGCAGGTAAATATAAGAAATTTGTCTGGCGCTAGAAAAGCTAATTTTGTGAGGTAAGTATGAAGTTTAGCAAGAGTAAGTTTTTTAAAGAAGTATCAAGTAAAAACATTAATAAAAGAAATGAAGAAGGAGAGACGATCTTGCATCAAGCAGTAGAAATCTCTGATTACAAAACAGTGAGATTATTAATAAAAAAAGGATCAGAGGTAAATGCAAGAGATAAAAAGGGTTATACACCACTACACTGTGCAGTATTTGCGAAAAGCTTAGAAAATGTAAAAGTGCTGCTAAGAGAAGGAGCGGAAGTAAATGCCACTCAATATGTCACTGGATGTACGCCACTACACTCTGCGTGCAAAATAGGAGGAGCAGGAGTTGAAATAATAAAAGAGCTAGTAAAAGCAGGAGCTGAGGTTAATCAACTGAATAAATATGGTGCAACACCAATGTATTACATTTGGGAAAGTGAAAAGTATTCTCTGTGTGATAGTAAAGAAAGTGAAAAGGCGAGCAAATTTCTGAGAGAAAAAGGTGGAATAACAAAAAGCAGAGAACTGACGTGCTATGGAATAGAGAGGCTAGTGGGAGAAATAGCAGACATGTTGAATGGGAGCTATATGCCGGAGCTAAAAATAATAGAGATAGGAGAAATAAGGAAGAAAGATAAATCACTAATAAAGGAAGAATGTGAAAATTTAGCAAGCAAAATAATGAGCCAAGTAAATGAGATGATAGATGAGGTGGTGAGAAGGAGGGCTTAGAAAAGGGATTTAAATTCAAAGAAAAAGGTGAGGTAAATTATGGTGACACTCGGTAAAAAAGAAAAAGAGGTATTTAATAAGTCAGCAAAAGAATTATTAGAGAACTCATATAAAAATATTTATGCAAGAGACAGAATAGCTCTGCATTACGCGGTAGACGCAAAAACAGTGAAGTTATTAGTTAAAAAAGGAGCGAATGTGAATGTAGCAGATGCGGAAGGATATACAGCACTGCACCTAGCAGTAACGGAGAAACGTCTAGAAATCGTGAGAGAATTGATAAAATCAGGAGCAGAAGTAAATGCTGAGGAATATGGAAATAAATGCATACCTCTACACCTTGCATGTATGGTGGAGAAAGTGGAAATAGTAAAAGAGTTAGTGGAAGCAGGAGCAGAAATAGAGCAAGAAGATAAGTTCGGAATGACAGCAATGGATTATGCGAAAACCAGTAAAGAAGTAACTGAAGTATTGAAGAAAGAAATAGACAGAATTGAAAAGTTATTTATGAAAGACTAAAAATATGGAGAAAGAAATAGAAAAGAAGGTAATGAATTTAGAGAGAAAACCTTTGGGTGAGCTGAGAAAAATATGGAAGAAGGTATATGGAGAAGAAGCGCCTAGATACTCAAAGAAATATCTGATACCGAGATTAGCTTATAGAATGCAGGAAAAAGCGTATGGAGAAATGTCAAGAAAGGGGACAAAAAGACTAGAGTATCTGGCAGATCGGCTAGAGAAGGGAAAAAGAATAAGTAGCGATAAATTACCAGTAGAGGGGACAGAATTAATATTAGAGAGAGGTGAAGAGACGCATGCGGTAATGGTAACAGATAAGGGTTTAATCTACCGAGAAGAATTTTTCACATCATTGTCAGCAGTAGCCGGAAAAATAATGGGAATGAGCTACAATGGGCCGCTTCTATTTGGAATGAGAGATAAGGAGAAAGAATGCTGAAAGAGGTAAGATGTGCGATATATACTAGGAAGTCAAATGAAGATGGTCTAGAACAAAAGTTTAATAGTCTTGATGCGCAGCGAGTAGCATGTGAGAAGTACATAAAGAGCAGAGAGGGTTGGGTAATATTGGCCAAAAGGTACGATGATGGAGGTTTCTCAGGAAAAAACTTAGAAAGACCAGCGATAAAGGAATTGTTTGAAGATGTAAAAAAAGGAGAAGTAGATTGTGTAGTAGTATATACGCTAGATAGGCTATCAAGGGAAACAAAAGACAGCATCGAAGTAACGTCATTTTTTAGAAGACATCGAGTAAATTTTGTAGCAGTAACACAAATATTTGATAATAATACGCCAATGGGAAAATTTGTACAAACGGTATTGTCAGGAGCAGCACAACTAGAAAGAGAAATGATTGTAGAAAGAGTAAAAAATAAAATAGCAACATCAAAGGAGCAGGGATTATGGATGGGTGGAACTTTGCCGCTAGGGTATGATGTAAAAGATAAAGAATTAATAATAAATGAGAAAGAAGCGAAAATAGTAGGGCACATATTTGAAAGATATTTGGAGCTGAAGTCAATGGCAGAACTAGCAAGGGAATTAAATAGTCAAGGTTACAGAACAAAATCGGATATCTTTAAAAAAGCAACGGTGAGAAGAATAATAACAAATCCAATATATATGGGAAAAATCAGGCATTATGAGAAAGAGTATGAAGGAAAGCATGAAGCAATAATAGAGGAAGAAAAATGGCAAAAAGCGCAGGAATTGATAAGTAATCAGCCATATAGAAAAGCAAAATATGAGGAAGCGCTGCTTAGGGGAATAATTAAGTGTAAGAGCTGTAGTGTAAATATGACACTGACATACTCAAAAAAAGAAAATAAAAGGTACCGATATTATGTATGCAACAATCACTTAAGGGGAAAGAATTGTGAATCAGTAAATCGAACAATAGTAGCAGGAGAAGTAGAAAAAGAAGTGATGAGAAAAGCGGAGCAGATATATGAAAATTGGAGAGAAAAGACCGAAGAAAAATGGGAAAATTTAAATTTTGGAAAGCAGAAAGAAGTAGTGAAAAAGTTAATAAAAGGAGTAATGATAAAAGAAGATGGAATAGAGGTGAGTTTAGAGGATAAGGTGGAATTTATACCAATAAAAAAGAAAGGAAAGAAATGCACAGTAACTGAGCCAGAAGGCAAAACAAACAATGCACTACTGAAAGCAGTGGTAAGAGCCCATCTGTGGAAACGGCAACTAGAAGAGGGAAAATACGAAAGTGTGAAGGAGCTGAGTGCCAAAATTAATATAGGTACAAGACGTATACAGCAAATTTTAAGGTTAAATTATTTAGCTCCGAAGATTAAGGAAGACATAGTAAATGGGAGACAGCCAAGGGGTTTGAAGCTAGTTGATTTGAGAGAAATACCGATGCTGTGGAGTAAGCAAAGGGAGAAATTTTACGGCTCAGCGTCGTAACGTTTATAAAAACAACAATATGAAAAAACATCGAAAAAAGTATGTGCCAGAAAATTAAAAAAGGTTATTGCAAAAGGAGCTACTGCAAAGGGCCACACAAAAAGATGTTGAAATCGATATAGAAGAGCAAATAAATGTTACAAAATCAATTATGTAAAAATATCAATACAAGTGATGAAGATTTTAGCATATTAGGTGCAACAATGGTAGAAAATGATCCAATTTTAGCTGCATATTTTAGTATAGTATTTCCTAAAGTAAATGATAAAGGTATAATGAAGTATTTGAGTTATAATGGCATATAGTGTGGATTTAAGGGAAAAGGCAGTATTGATGATAGAAAAAGGGAAGACAAAGGTTGAGATAGCAGAGCTCATGGAGATAGGAATAGCAACTCTGTACCGCTGGTTAAAAAAGAAAGCTGCTGGTGAAAGCCTAAAGCCATCTAAAAACGGTAGCTTTATTCGAAAAATAGACCCAAAAATACTCGAAGAATATGTTACAAAGAATCCAGATCATACTCTGGCAGAGATGAAACAAAATCTTGGATTTGGAATAAATTCAATTTGGTATAGACTAAAACAGCTAAAAATTACTTTAAAAAAAAGTCACACTATATCAAGAGCGCAATCAAGAAGATAGGCAGCAATTTATTGATAAAATCTCAAAAATAGACCATTCCAGCATCTTATATATAGATGAAGCAGGAGTTGATAATAAGTTATACCGAGAATATGGACGTGCTCCAAGAGGAAAGAAAATTTATGCAGATATTCCAGGGAGAACTCGAGAGAGAATCAGTATAGTAGCCGGGTGGATTGGAATGAGATTTATTGCACCAATGACTTTCAAAGGTGGGTGTGACAAAGAGGTATTCAATATATGGTTGGAGAAGATGTTATTACCTAAATTGCCACTTGGCACAACCATAGTTATGGATAATGCTACATTTCATAAGACCACTAAAACAAAATCATTAATAGAGTCTTTTGGCTGTCATGTGCTGTATCTTCCAACATATTCACCAGATTTGAATCCCATAGAACACTGTTGGCATACCATCAAAAGCCGCCTCAGACCTCTAATGTATAAATGTACAGACTTACAACTTTTGGTTGGTAATACCATAATGGAAATTTATCATTCATTTTAGAAAATACTATAGTAGACCTGGAGTGTAAAAGGCAGCTCAGCCAATTGTATGTCCCATATCCTCATTTTGTAGCCAGCTTAAAAACAATATAAAAGAGTATTCTTAGAAGACATTGGTACAATTTCCTTAATCTATAAATTATAGTAGTTTGTATTTAAATAATAATCTTCAACTTTTATGGCAAACTAGCAATTTTTCCCCTAGAATCAGAAGCCCTTCTTAGCTCTTCACGTCCTACCCATGAATCTTTGTTCTTGTTAGACTCGCTTATTACTTCAGGACGCATTAATCCACCAGATCTAGCAAAAACACCTCGATCTATAGCTTCAATAACCGGTAAACCTCCCAATAAGCAATTTTGCCCTATTTCTTCATGACTTGCTATTTCTTCAAATAGATCTTCATCGCTCACTTCTACTCTTATCAACTTTTTATTGTTCTCATCAGGATATAATCTAACTTCTAATTCTCCTAAACTAGTATAAAAAGTTAATGCTATACTGCTACCTTCTGTAAGATCTGTGTAATTCCTTATGCCATCTTCAGTTTTAATTTCTACTTCACTATTACCGATCTTTACTATATTTCTTCCACACTTTACATCCCCATCTGTTAGACCTAAATCCCTTGCCCCATCTGTTATCTTTATAATGTCTATTTTACTATCTTTAGAATATTCTAAATAAAAAACGGAGTTGTCTACTCTTGCATCTTTTAGCTCGCTATTGGTTGCACTTTTTGCGATTTCAATAAATTTATGAGAATTGCTAATATAATCTCTATAAGCTTTTTTTAGGTTAGTTTTATGCTCTTTAAATTCTGATGTCAGTGTGTTGGCATCAATTGTATTACCAAACACTGCCCCTTTTGATACTAATTGACATATTATATTACTAGCAACTTTAGGATTTTTTTCCAACTCACTGATTTTTTTCATCACATAATCGGTAAAAGTGTACTCATTACCTGAAAAGAAATCTTGTGAAAGAGAATAGTTTAATCGTACACCAGACTTTATAGCATCGTTTACAATCTCTTCAAGTTCAGCCATGTTTTGAGCCTGAAACACCTTATCAGAAAACTCATTTAACTTTTCCTTTTGATTTGAGGTTAAATTAACGAGTAATTTACTGACCTGTCCTTTCTTTTGCTGACGATAAATATTTATACCATAATCTAATGCTCCTGCTTCTAGAAATATTTTTCTTAACTCTTGAGCAAGATCTTCATTATCCCAAGCAAAACGATCAACATACGAAAACACTTTTGATTCACCCATTCCTTGCCTAATATTTAGCACTACTTTTAGGTCTGAATCTCTTTTATGCTTACTTAAAAACTCCTTTAAATTTTTAGTGCAGTCTGAATCGAGTACAAGTAAGTCATACAATTCCTTATTCATCTTTTTCTGTTTACCAGTTAAAAATAATTCTTCAATATCATAGCAGAGGTTATTAGTTGCTATTCGTTGTGGAGTTTTACCCTTTCTACTTGTTATATTAGGTTTAGCTCCTTTCAAAAGAAGAGAGTTTGCATTATCGTGGTGACCTTTGGCAGCAGCAAGGTATAATGGTGTTTTTCCTTTATTATCTTGTATGTTAGGATCTGCGCCTGCTTCTAAGAGTAAATCTATAGCCTGATTTCCTGTGCGACGAAATCCACCAATGTTTGCTCCTGCAATCGCATGCAATACTGTTGATTGAGATTCTCCTCTTCTTAGGTTAAGAATTACTTTTAAATCTTTATTGTTTCTATTATCATGTAAAAATTCTTCAAGGGGCTCAGTATTATCAAATGAACCACAGTTAGAAGTTAAACATTTTAGAGCACTAAGTAACTTTTTGTTTAAATTTTTTTGACTTGGTGTAAGGTCATGATCTAGAGCAAACCAAACACAAATCTGTTCACTTAATCCAAGTTTGCTATCTATCAAAGATAATGGTTCATTATAGTTTCTGACTGATGGTAAGTCTCCTGAGTACCACATATCATTCATCAGCTCATTTAATAAATGCTCTTTAGATGATAGATGTTCTATAATTGATTCATATTCAAAATCAGATGGCTCTGGTTTGGATTTTGGTTTTAGTAGATTGATAATAGATTTTACTATCCCAGTAGACTCACCCATACTTATCCCTCTAAGCTAAGATATATGATACATTGTATGCGATATGTAACATTAAGTCAATAACCATAATCTTTTTACTACTCACGTCGTTAAGCTTTTGTGAAGTTTTTATGGTGAGTAATATAAGATCTTTAGACAATCAAGCAGTTTAGCATTTACCCTACAGTACGGCTTGTTGTCTGTTTTGAATTTGTTACTATCTCACACCAACTATTTTTTTTCTTTTCATTAGATAAGGTAATTTTTTCAGAAGATTGACGTAGTGTTTCATGTTTTTCAAAATATCCTCGTTTAATCGCATCATGTACTGAATATCCACCAAGTAAGCAATTTTCTCCTATTTCTTCCTTATCTTTTAATTGATCAAGTTTCTTCTTGTCATCGTCACTTATCTTTACTTCAATTTTATTGTTGTCTTTATCACTAGAACGTAGATGAATACTAATCTTTCCTACTTCAGTAGTAAAAGACATTTCAATGCCACCTTCTAAAACGTCTGTATAATTTCTTTTTCCTCCTACATTTTCAACTCTTACTATACTCTTTCCAACATGAAATATATGATGTCTAAAACTTAAATCTTTCACTTTTGGATTATTTATAACTTTTGCAACCTCAACAGTGCTATCTTGCGAATATTTTACATAAAAATATCCATTATCCATTTCTACGTGTAAAGCTTTGCCTTGGGCACTACTGTTTATAATACCTTCATCTGCTACACTTTTTAGCTTGTTATCGATTTCTTCACGTTCTGCAAAAATCTCATAACTGAACCCATAAGTTGCATACAATAACTTATCATCATAAAAGGAACTGCATTTTACTCTTCCACCCTTTAATAGTAAATTACTCATGATATTGCGTATAATACCTATATTTTTATCATCTGATACACCCTCGTAGGCAGGAATATCTCTTATTCCCTTAGAAACTAAACTTGTTATAGTCTCACTATCGTCTGATAAACTCTCATAAGGTGGTAATCCCTTATGCTGTCGTATTCTATCAGGGATATTTCTTATTTCCTTAAAAATTAAACTTGTTATAGTATACTTATCATCGTTATATTTTGAATTGAGTCTTATCCCTTTTTGCAAATATTTATTTGTTATGCACTCTATACGCTCTAAAGCAGTGTTTGTAAAATTTTCATGCTTATCCCTATAACCTTGATCATTTTTTGTTACTACATCTTTTAACTCTTTACGAAATTCATCAATTAGACTTCTCTCACTTTCAGTCAGTAGTAGATCTAACTTAATTAAAGCAGAGTCTCTTGGACTAATAGAGTAATTTTTCCAATATAAATCACTATCATCAGTTTCACTCTGATACGACAATGTATGTTTTACACATGTGTCAACAGCCTCCCTAGTTTCATGTCTCTGATCAAGGTCATAACATTCCGAACGATTACTTATTCCTTGAACAAACAAACTATAATCATCTAAATCTGTTATGTCATCTTCAGGCGTTGGTTCCTCATTGCTATTACGCTCAATTTTTGAATGCCATGGCTCAGTATTTAATTCCTCTCCTAGCTTTTGTTCACTGATAGATTCTACAACATATTTTACTGACTCTGTATCCATACTACCTCCTAGCCTAGATATAGAATATATTATGTACAATATATAATATTGGTCAAGCTAATTTCAACACAATCTTTTTACTACTCATATTTTTGTTAAGTTTTTATGGTGAGTAACAATGGAGTATGTAGATAGGTTAAAAGTTGCTTATGACTGCAAATTTGAGCTAATTTTACTATAGATTAAAATAGTTAAGACCTATATTTGATATCACTATTATTAAGAGCGTGATGGATTATGCTTTAAAGGAGTACGGAAACTGCTGAAGTTTTTACAGCAAACCTGTATGGAGCAACTTCAGCAGAATAAACAAACACATGCCAGTATTAGTAGAGAATTATTTATAAGTCAATTAACTTTTTCAAAAAATATTTTAGTGAAGATACCATGCTAGCTAGTGTTATAAACAATTCAATTGTTTACTCCTTCAAAAAAGATCGTATATTTTTGAGAACAAGTTGCGTAAAAATAAGGTTATAAAAATAGAAGATTTAAATTATTTCCATAAGCTTAGGCAAAACAGTTCGTATGTATATATGGATAAAATGGGCTAATATGGCTAGTTTTAGCGTATAGCAAAGTCAGAATACAAAAAAGTTCGTATGTATCGCGCGGTAGACCAATCTACCCCAAAACGAACGATTCTCACCGCCTGTGGTTTTGGTTGCTGAAAATGGTTAATTCAATTGATATATTAAGTAATATATTTTGCTAAATTAATATTATCTTGCTTGCAGAAGGATTAACGAACTTATAACAAAAACAAAATTTAAAATAAACAAGAGTTCATGTATGGAGCTCGTTATCAAAAATTATTCCAAATCTAAAAAATCTTCTAAAATAATGGTTGACAAATTTTAAGGGTGGGGTAACTTTAACTATTATGACACACGAATCAAGAAATAAGTAGTACATAGGGCAAGTAGTGCAGGCGTTTGTGCTTGTTCGCCATATAAGGGCTAGAGGAATAATGTTTTATAGGTATTGAATTGTAAAATATCTGCATGTAGGTTTTGGGTAAATAAAGATAAAGCAGCAGAACCATTGTCACAACGTCATCCTAGATTCGCAGTACGATCGAGCAACTGATTTATAAGTAAAGCTATGTTAAATAGTAATATGTCTGATTTACCTGTTTGTAAACAAACTACAAGAGTTTGTGAAACAGTGGGTGATGGTAACTGTTTTTTTCATGCAGTGTTTGGTGACTATACACCTGATGGGTATCGGGCTGAAAGAGCGCAAGATATGAGAATGGAATGGCATAGATTTCTTAATCAATTTACGTGTTTAAACGATGAAAGCATGCCTGCTGATTTAAAGAGTCAGTTGTACTCAGTTCTAACTACCTTTTTAGGTGAACCAGAAAAGTTAGGTAGTAACTCTCATAAAATAAAGGATTTCGCTAAAGAAGTAAATGATAAGGTTGATAAAGCTTCTAATGACATTCGAGAATTAAGAGAAGCAATTGCAGCAAAGTTTCGTGAGGATGACGAATTTGCAAAGATAATATATTCAGTAATAACTGATGTGTATAATACCAGATCTTTAGGAAATAAGAAAGTTTCTCTTACTATCTCAGATTTACGTAAAGAAGAAAACAAGAATAAACTACTTGCTCCTATCGAGGAAGACACTTTCCCCTATTTATCATGTTACATTCCTGGTCTTCATATTAGAGACTATGACGTTAGATACAATCCTAAATTCATAAGCGACACGTTTATTGAAAGTGAATCCTTATATCAAGCCTATCTAGAAGAAATACAAAGTCAAAGTTATTTTATTTTCATTGAAGAAGTTCCTATTTTAGCTTCCCTATCTAATACTAGAATTATCGTCAATATTGAAGGTAATTCTGAGCAAAATGTACATGATTTTAAACCAGACTCAAGAATGATAAATACTAAGTATGTAAGGGTAGATAAATTATGGGGTAGTAAAGAGCAAGAAACAATATTTTTATCAGCAGGGCATTTCTCTAGACTCGTGCTCTAGGTCCAGAACAAATAGCAGGTGATTTAGCAGGTCCAAGCTGTGCAAAACAAGGATCTTCTACTGATATAAGTAGTTCTAAAAATGAAACACAAAAGCAGTCATCAATATTAAAAGGGCCTCCTGTTACAAAGAATCAAAAAAAGGCGGGACCTGCTTCAGGTATATGTCTTCTGAGTAAAGATTTTCAAGAGAACTTGACAGGTAATAATTGTCGATCTTTTCTTGAAAATTACGTTATCTCGGATCTTGGAAAGCATATCTATAAATGGACTGAAAGTAATGATATAATTTTTGGAGTTGAAGGTTGTGAAATCTTACGAGCGCAATTAAACAAGTTCAAGAAGAATAGAGATAAGAAATTAATATACATTCTTAATCAAAATTCTAACCACTGGGTAACATTGGTTGCTATCCGTGATAATAGGAAGGAAGATATTTTTTTCTATTCAGATTCTCTTGGAGAAGGTATCGAAACGTGTCTTGTAAGTGCTACTGGTAGATGTAATGTCGGTCGTAATATGAAGAATAAAGCTTCTTCTGTTAAACGGACTTGCTTAGATGAGTTTTTAGAAAGCAATGGATACTCGAAGAATAATATTTACAATGTATCTTGCAAACAGCAGCAGGACGGTCATAATTGTGGAGTATTTGCTTTGGAAAATGCGAAAGAGATTTTAAATGTAATAGGGGGTGGAAACTATGATCACGTTAAGGTAAAGGAGAGCTTAAAAAGCTTAAAAAAAGATCCTGTCTCTTTAAGAAAGGGTTTTGCTGAAGGTCTTAAAGAAACTTTAAATTCTGAGTCTACGGTAGCTAAGAAATCAGAGAGAAGTGTTAATAAGCCAAAAAAAGCTTGCAAATTAAAAAGTGGTGTTATTACTAAAAATGCTTCCGGTAATGATGATTCTTTTTTTTACTTTTTAAGAACAAAAGAAGAGAAAGCGATGTTTGACTTCTTGTCTAAAAATCAATATATAAGCGGTATACAGTCTATTATTCGTGGATCGGGATGTAAGTCTGAAGAAGCATTCAAGGCAGCATATAATACTTTCTTTGATTCGAACGGAAAAAAAACAGATGAGCTACAACATGTATTAGGTATTGGGTTCACTATGGATCATGTATTCTCCATTATGACTAATTCGGGAGTGAGGGTGGGGAAGTTATTCAATGAATTTCATAATGCTGTGTGCACTAAAGAAGGAGAAAAAACACCAGAACTAGAGCATATCTTGAGTACTGGACTGACTCTGTGTGATGTAAAAAATATTATGAGAGGAGTAAGAGGAAAGGCTGCAGAAATGTTTAGGAAGTTTTATGATGTATTTTTTTTTGAAGGAAAGCCCAAAGCGATACTAATCCGTCTGTCAGCAAGTGTTATGAGTATGCAAGACTTGGTCACTATTCTGGGTATGAGAGGGATCGTGCATGTGGAAGTATTGGAGAAGTTGATAAATAAGTTTTTTGATAGCGAGGGGAAAGCAAAACAGGAACTAGAGCATATGTTAAATGCTAGGTGCACTATGCATGATATATCTTACATTTTAAGTGGGTCAGGAAGGCATACTCTAAAAGTATTCAATGACTTGCATAATATTTGGTTTGATAAGGAAGGAAGAAAAAAAAAGGAGCTGTCTTGCATGTTAAACTTTGGGTTTGATTGGAAGAGTATCTCTCGTGCTTTGGGTAAATCAGGAGACAAGTCTCCAGAAATGTTTAATCAACTTCATAGTATATTTTTTTCGAAAGATGGATCGGAAAAGTTAAGGCTCATGTTAGATAATGGATTGACTGTCTCTCATATCCTATCCATTGTAAATAAATCAAAATTAAATTTTTCAAAAGCATTCGACTCGTTCTATAAAGTATTATTTGATGAAAAAAAAGAAAGAACAAAAGAATTCAACGATTACTTAGAATACGGTTTTACTTTAACTAGAATATTCAACGTTATATCTATTTCATCAGCAAAGATTGCAGATGTATTTAAGGATTTCCATGATGCTTTGTTTTTTATCGTAAATCAAGAAAGCAGGATATCCTATATATCGCGCAGATGTCTGAATAGTGAGAAGGTGTCCTCCTTAATGATTGGAGCGGGATCAAAGGCTCCAGGAGCATTCGAGAAATTGTATGATGCCTTATTTGATAATAGAGGACAGCCATCATCAGAACTACAGGATATACTAAGAGCTGGATTATCTTTGACTGTTGTGTTCAGCATCTTAAGTGGATCGGGAGCACAGGTTGTAGAAACATTCAAGAAATTGCATGGTATTTTATTTAAGTCGGATGGAGAGAAAACAAATGAGCTAAATCATATGATAGATAGCGGGATATATTTGCCTGGTATAGCCAGCGTTTTGCATGGATCAGGATCAAAGGCTCCAAAAGCATTCAAGAATTTGCATGATGTTTTATTTAAGTCGGATGGAGGGAAAACAGATGAGCTAAGTCATATAATAGATAGCGGGATACATTTTTCTAGTATAACCAGTATCCTAAGTGGATCAGGAGCAAAGGCTGCAGAGGCATTCAAGAATTTGCATGATGTTTTATTTGAGTCGGATGGACAACAAACAGATGAGCTAAGTCGTATGTTAAATTGCGGGGTGAGATTTTTTTGCATATCCAACGTTTTGAGTGGAGCGGGATTAAAGGCTGCAGAAGCATTCAAGAATTTGCATGATACTTTATTTGATAAGGAAGGAAAGGCCACAAATATTCTATCAAGTATTACAAATAGCGGTCTCAAGTTATCTTTCGTGTTTAGCTTGATAACTAAAGCAAAGGCAGCGGCTGCAGATGAATTAAAGAATTTACATAAGATCTTTTTTGATAATAAAAGCGAAAAAATACAGAATATGTTAAGTGGAGGTATAGATTTTGCCAATGTGTCCAGTATTTTAAGTGGATCAGGAACAAAGGCTTCAGAAACATTCAAGAATTTGTATGATATTTTGTTTAAGTCGGACGGAGAGAAAACAGATAAGCTAAATCATATAATAGATAGCGGTATAGATTTTGCCAATTTATCCAGTATTTTAAGTGGATCAGGAGTAAAGGCTCCAAAAGCATTCAACGATTTGTATGGTGTTTTGTTTGATTTGGACGACAATCAACAATGCAGGCTGGATTATATATTACGAAGCGGGATTAGGTTTTCTAGCATATCTGGTATTTTATGCGGATCAGGAGCAAAGGCTGCAGAAGCATTCAAGAATTTGTATGATGTTTTGTTTGATGGTTCGGGAAGAAAAAAAACAGAGTTAGAGCATATGCTAAACGAAAGTATAGATTTTGTCAACGTGTCCAATATTTTAAGTAGATCAGGAGCAAAGGCTGCAGAAGCATTCAAGAAATTGCATGATGTTTTATTTGAGTCGAACGGAAATCAAAAAAGTAGACTAAAGTGTATATTAAATAGCGAGATAAATTTTTCTAGCATATCCCATATTTTAAGTGGATCAGGAACAAAGGCTGCAGAAGCATTCAAGAATTTGTATGATGTTTTGTTTGATGGTTCGGGAAGAAAAAAAACAGAGTTAGAGAATATGCTAAACAAAGGTATAAGTTTTGTCAACGTATCCAATATTTTAAATGGATCAGGAACAAAGGCTGCAGAAGCATTCAGGAATTTGTACGGTGTTTTGTTTAAGTCAGATGGGAGGAAAACAGATGAGCTAATTGATATGACAGATAGGGGTATAGATTTTGCCAGCCTTTCCAATATTATATCTTCGGCGGGAGCTGGGATTGGAGAAGTATTCTATGAGCTCTACTATGCATTTGATTTGAAGGGAAAAGAAACAGGTAAGCTAAGTCGTATATTAGATATCGGTATAGATTTTGTGAGCATTTCGACTATTATGGCTAGGTTAGGACCACGTGCTCCAGAAGTATTTAATAGGTTGTATGATGCTTTGTTTTCTTTGGATAAAAGTCAACGATGCAAGATAGAGTATATGCTAAAAAGAAAAGTGAACTTTTCTAGCATATCTTGTATTTTAAAAAGGACAGGAGTAGAGGCTCCAAAAGCATTCAATGGGTTGTATGATGCTTTGTTTGATTTGGACCACAATCAACGGTGCAAGCTAGATTATATATTACAAAGCAGGGTTAGTTTTTCTAGCATATCTTCTATTTTAAAAAATGCAGGAGAAAGGGCTCCAAAAGCATTCAATGGGTTGTATGATGCTTTGTTTGATTTTAATGGAAGAGAAACAGATAAGCTAACGAATGTATTAAGTAGCGGGATAGCTTTTTCTAGCATATCTGGTATTTTATGCGGATCAGGAATAAAGGCTCCAGAAGCATTCAAGAATTTGTATAGTGTTTTGTTTGATTCGAGCGGAAATCAAAAAAGTAGGCTAGAGTGTATATTAAATAGCAGGGTAGATTTTTCTAGCATATCCCATATTTTGACCGAGACAGGAGCAAATGCTCCAGAGGCATTCAAGAATTTGTATGATGTTTTGTTTGATAGCTCGGGAAGAGAAAGACCAGAGTTAGAGCGTATATTAAACATAGGTATAAATTTTTCCAGCCTTTCCCATATTATAGGGGTGCGAGCAAATGCTCCAGAGGCATTCAAGAATTTGTATGATGTTTTGTTTGATAGTTCGGGAAGAGAAAGACCAGAGTTAGAGCGTATATTAAACATTGGTGTAGATTTTACCAATGTGTCCAGTATTTTAAGTAGATCAGGAACAAAGGCTGCAGAAGCATTCAAGAAATTATGTAATGTTTTGTTTGATTTGGACGACAATCAACTATGCAAGCTGGATTATATATTACAAAGCGGGATAGCTTTTTCTAGCATATCTAGTATTTTAAGTGGATCAGGAACAAAGGCTGCAGAAGCATTTAAAGATTTTTATGATGCTTTATTTGATGAGGAGGGAGGGAAAACAGATGAGCTAAGTCATATAATAGATAGCGATATAGATTTTGCCAGTTTGTCCAGTATTTTAAGTGGAGCGGGATTAAAGGCTGCAGAAGCATTCAAGAATTTGTATGGTGTTTTGTTTAAGTCAGATGGAGGGAAAACAGATGAGCTAAGTCATATAATAGATAGCGGTATAGGCTTTGCCAATGTGTTCAGTATTTTAAGAAGATCGGGAACAAAGGCTGCAGAAGCATTTAAGAATTTGTATGGTGTTTTGTTTAAGTCAGATGGAGGGAAAACAGATGAGCTAAGTCATATAATAGATAGCGGTATAGATTTTGCCAGTTTGTCCAGTATTTTAAGTGGATCAGGAGCAAAGGCTGCAGAGGCATTCAAGAAATTATATGATGTTTTGTTTGATTCGAGCGGAAATCAAAAGTGTATATTTGATCAAGAGTTAAATGTAACTCATTTTTTCAATATTTTAGCCTGTTCTGGAGAAAAGGCTCCAGAAATTCTCAAGGATTTTTATGATGCTTTTTCTGATAATAAAGTGGACCTAGAAGCGGATTTACAATGTATGTTAAGCAACCAAATGGCTCCGGACAATATATCCGATATTTTATATGGATCAGGATTGAATGCTAAAAGTTGTTTTAAGGACTTGCGGTATGTTCTTTTTGATAGTAATGGAGCTGTGGTGCAAGATCTGGACGATATGTTAAAAAATGAAATAACTATATGTGATCTATCCAATATATTAAGTAAAACAGGAATAAAGGCTCCAGAAGTATTCAAGAGATTTTATCATGTTTTGTTTGATGATAAAAGAAAGCCGAAACGAGAGCTAAAGGATATGTTGTTTCACAAGATAAGTCTTGGGGATATATTCAACATTTTGGGTGGAGAAGGAGAAGTTTCTCCAGAAGCATTCAGGAAATTGCACGGTGTTTTGTTTAAGTCAGATGGGAGGAAAACAGATGAGCTAAGTCATATAATAGATAGCGGTATAGATTTTGCCAGTGTATCCAGTATTTTAAGTGGATCAGGAGCAAAGGCTGCAGAAGCATTTAAAGATTTTTATGATGCTTTATTTGATAAGGAGGGAGGTAAAAAACCAAATCTAGAACGTATATTGAATGAAAAAATAAGTTTTGTTGAAATATCTCGTGTCTTGTATGGAACAGGAGCGAAAGCTAAAGAGCGTTTTAATCAGTTATGTGGTTTTTGGTTTGATTTTGAGGGAGAAGAAGTGAGCGATGTTTATATAGCTTCTATCTTTAATCTTAAGGTGCTCAAAAACAATTCAGTATTTGGTCTTCCTGAAAATATTGCTCAAATCTGTGTCTGCTTATCAACATGGTCATCAGAGATGCTAATGGGTAAGAATGTCCAATCCCTCAGTGATAAGCTTATAAAAAATGTAAAAAAAATCTCCGCGCAGTTTAAGTTTCAGGATATTGCTCCTATCTATAATGCGATAACAAAATTATATGAAAGTAAACAACGATCAGCTAGTTTTTCTCATGCTAATTTTGATAACAGTATTTACAATGATTGTGTTTCTGATCTTGCAGCTCGTGCTATTGCCATCGCTCCTGTAAAACATAATATACGATACATTATGAATACAGTCTTTAGCTTATCTAGATTGACCCATGCAGGTTTAGTGATAGATGAAGACCTATTATGTGAGTTAATTCGTTCTTTGACAAAAGGCCTTGGTGATTGTCGATTAGATAGTAGCTATTCCGATGAAAATTACTTATGTATTCGTGTTCTTGTTAATTCTTTATGTACACTTGTTTATCTCATTTATCAAAACGGAGAAAGAGATGCTATTATTAATAAGGAGCTTGCTCAAGGTATGCTAAGAATGGTTTCTAATTTAAATAGTCTTCAGAAGGATGTTAAATCTTCTACTGAGATATTGTCTATATTAGGTAGAGTATCTAAACTGACGAAAGACAAAGTAGAGATAAAATTCTTCCAAAGGACTATTGGTAGGGTATTATACAGACTACACTTTATTGGTGAGCATCGAAATGATGATTTAGAAAAAAAAGCTCTTTCCGTCGTTCATGAGTTGTCAGATGAATTAAAAAATTTACTACATTCAGATTGGTACCTGGACTATCTTTTAGGCAAAACAAGAGTGGAAGGTCATTTGAAGCGCACGAAAGGAGAATCTCCAATCACTAGTGATAATATACTTATTGATGAGGACCAACCAGAAAAGTATACGTTAAAACAAATTAAGGAACAAGGCAAAATTAAGTACAAGGCAGGTATTGAAGATCAAATTAAGTATAATTACCGTGCATTGGGCTTAAATTCTGACTTTAATGTAGAGAAAAATGATTCTAGTATTATACTTGCAAAAATTGCCTGCTTAGAAGAAGAAACGGTTTATGGGTTGTTTTTGAATACCCAAGAAAGAATATCTCCTAAAGCTTTCTTGGGAACGGGTAATAGGGAAATGAACGAGTGTACTCTGGAACGTTATTCACAAATATCTACAAATTCAGAGAAAGAAAGAAACTGGGTAAGTTACTTAAATCATGCATCGATAGGCACCAGTAATGTTGTTGCCACTTTAAATAGGATTCAAAGACATGCCTGTTTCATCTTGAGTACAAGTAGAGAAATTTTGCCTGGTCATCAACTGCTTTTTAATTATAAGCAAGATTGTTCTCGTAAATTAGATTCTACTCCTATCTACCTGCATTACACTGATAATTACAAGTCACCTTCACAACGTTATAATAGCGCAAAAGATTTTTATTATGATTATGTTTTCTCTTTAGAGAAAGAGATTGCTAGAGGTTTAGGGTACCGCGGGCAAAAGTATTTTGTGGTAACTAAATTATTCAAAGAAATATACGATAATAGTCTTTCGCAGGCAGGTTGTGCGCCAGACACTATAGCTGCATTGTCAGAAGGATCGAATATGCCGATCTATGCGGTAACTTTGAAAAATAAGAAATGGAATTTTGATAAATATAGCGAACAACAACAGATAGTTCCTTTAATGCTTGCATGTTATTTGGGACAGGAGGATATCATAAAAGTGTTATTGGAAAGAGATTACGTTGATGTTACTCGTCGTTCATTACATGATGGATATAATGCATTGACTTTTACAGTCATCAGTAGAAGAACTGATTCAGAAACAAAAAAAAGGATCCTTGGTCGTTTGATTGAGAAGATAAGTACAATAGATAAGATGCATGACAATGCAAAGCAGGTAGTGATGTTTGTATCTGAGGTGCTATGTTCTACCGATTCCCTTGGTTACAACCTATTTGATCACCTGATGAGTGCGGGTGAGTATTTGTTGTATCAAGAATTTTACAAAAAACTTTCTCCGCAATCGCAGAGGAAAGTTGCAAGAAAGTTTATAATTGAAAGAGGAATATTCAATGTTGTATTTAGCTTGGGTGATTTAGAATATATTAAAATAGTAAACTTATTGCTAAAAAAAGTTTCAGTCAAAATGATAAAAGAATGTTTAGAAAATCATGAAAAAAGAGGTGTTGATTGTAATGAGGAACTTGCAGACTTACTATCTAATAACAGAGATATGAGGTTGAGTAACTTTGGCAAGCTTACAAGTCTTAGTGAACCTATAAAGCGGAAGATATTTAGTTTTTTAGTAGGAGAGGAGCCGCCTCAGGAGGGAGTCAGTCCTAATGTAGCAGGAGAGCTGCCTCAGGAAGGAGCCCGTCCTACTAGGAAGAGAGCCTGTCCTAATGTGGCAGGAGAGCCACCTCAGGAGGGAGTCGGTTCTAGTATAGCAGGAGAGGAGCTGCTTCAGGAAGGAGCCTGTCCTAATGTGGCAGGAGAGCCACCTCAGGAGGGAGTCGGTTCTAATATAGCAGGAGAGGAGCTGCCTCAGGAAGGAGCCCGTACTAGTAAGGAAGGAGAAGTAGATTTATTAGTTAATCTAGCTAATTGGGATGCAGATATTAATGAATACTATAAAATATCAGACAAATGTAAAGGTAAAATTTTTAAATCTTTAGTAGATCAAAAGGATTCAAATTATGTGAATTTCAATATAGATTTTATAAAAAAAACAATAAGGACTATAAGATTGAGTAAATCTAGTCTATCTCCTTGTAATAAAGAAAAGTTATTAAAGTGTTTTTTATGGGATGTATTAAGGTTTAATCATAAAAATGAGCTCAAAAATGAGCTCAAAGAAGTGTTTTCTTTAGCTCTCGATCTGGGTTGTGATGTAAAAAAGATCCTTAGTGATTTGTCATATCATTCTGTTAGATGTGCTATCTATTCTGGTAATATTTATTTTGTAGAATTCATATTAAACAAAATAGGTCAAGATTTTGATAAAGAAAAGATGAAGGATGCTATCTTATATGCTACACTTTTGGCTGTGTTGAATGGTGATTTAAAAATTCTATTGTTTCTACTGAATAATGTGAAAGAAGGAGAAAAAATGTATTTTTTAAGTGAAATCATAAAAACTACTATTTACTTGCATAGTAAAACCTATATGTATGAAGAATTAGATAGTACAGAAGTTTTTTGCCATTTTGCTAATATTATCACTTATGATGATAGGGAAGCTATATTTAAATCTGTCAATGCTTCTTATAAAGTAAATTTAGAGCTTTTGAAGGAGAAGCTGGTAGTATCTTCTGTGAGAGAAGATGCCTCTATTAGTACAGAGGAGCCACTTCAGGAGGGAGCCTGTCCTAATGTGGCAGGAGAGCCACCTCAGGAGGGAGTCGGTTCTAGTATAGCAGGAGAGGAGCTGCTTCAGGAAGGAGCCTGTCCTAATGTGGCAGGAGAGCCACCTCAGGAGGGAGCCTCTCCTAATGTGGCAGGAGAGAAGCCACCTCGGAAGGGAGAAGTACGACTACGTGAGTGTTCTACTTTTGAACAAAAATTGAGAAAGTTACAGGCTTTTCCGAGGGATTCTCTTCCTCCATCAAGCGCTCTAGATGATTTATCACTTCGAAAGATAAAAAGAAGAGAGAGTGATATTTTGATGTAGCTCTCTATGAACTAATCGACTTCTTGGAGTATGTTTTTGAACTGATTAGAGAAGAAAATGATATGAATTGTTATTGCTTGGTTAGAAGGATGAGAAGGTATAATAACTCCTCAGAGTGGATAGGTGGTAGGTTGAACATTTTTGTGAGAACCTTTCTGCTTTTTGCGGTATGGAGGAAAAAGACCTCATAAGGGAGGTTAGTTGCCTCTGTCACCGAAAATCATCGTGCGGCCTATAAAATTTAGTGACTACGTATAGGAGAATGGACCAACTGGTAATATTCTACTCTGATATGTTGGGGTATTCAATAAGAAGAAATTTGTGCGTTATATAGGTGTTGATTTACATACTAATAACCCCAGTTATGGATTAGAAAGTAGAATTAATAAAAAGAGGAATAGGGTAAACTCAAGTATTTTAGCAATAATTAAGAGATTACCCATGAAGAAAGATATTACAGAACTTTACTGTTTCATAGAAGATTTTTGTCGCATTGCTGATGAAAAACTTTCAGAAAAGCTTCTATCAAGTGGCAAAAAAACAACAAGAATACCTAAAATTACCGTGCCAGAAATACTTATACCAAAATCCATTACTGAGCGAACAAATAAGAAACATTACAAACTCGTTTAATAGTAGTGCTGGAAATATTAACAATAAAATTACACAAAACATCTTCAAACCCCAACTATGGATTAAATAAAGAGATAAAAGTGCAGCTAAGAAGAGGAAAACAGGGTAAGCTCGAGTATTTTAGCAATAATTAAGAGGTTGCCCACGAAGAAAGATATTACAGAACTTTACTGTTGCGTCGAGGATTTTTGTCGCACAGTCGATGATAATTTTGCTAATATGCTCCTATCAAAAGGCAGAAAACCCACTAGAATACCAGGAATTAACACTTCGGAAATTCTCACCATAATTCTATTATATCATCAATCCCCTTGCAAAAGTTTCAAAGCTTTTTACCTACTTTATCTGCCACTTTATAAATCTGAGTTTTCTAAATTGCCAACATATGACCGATTTATCGCTCTTAAATCACGGGTTTTATGGTATTTAGCATTACTTTTGCAATGGTTCTGCAAACAAGCAAAAATGACAGGTATTTCCTACATAGACACTTCTATAATCGCTGTTTGCCACAAAAAAAGAATCTCCAAGAACAAAGTTTTGATGGTTTGGCAGAAATTAGTAAAAGCACATACGGCTGGTTTTTTGGCTTTAAATTGCACTTGGTAATTAATGAAATTGGAGAAATTCAAGCACTTACTCTAACCAAAGGTAACGTTGATGACAGAAAACCTGTGCCAACTATAACTAAAAGATTGACCGGACTTTTGTTTGGCGATAAGGGCTATATAAAGAAAGAGCTCTTTGAGAAACTCTTTGATAGAGGCCTAAAACTCGTCACTAAAGTAAAAAAAGGTATAAAAAACGTACTCATTTCATTTAAAGAGAAGATTTTACTAAGGAAAAGATCGATTGTTGAGACTGTTTTCGACTCCTTGAAAAACAAATTTGAGATTGAGCACACAAGACACAGATCGCTAACAAATTTCCTAATTCATGTTTTTTCTGTTCTGATTTCCTATTCCATGCAGTCGAAAAAGCCCTCTATTTCTATGCCTTTCTTTGCTGGTTAATCCATAGTTGGGGTTATAAGATATAAAATAGCACAAAAAATAAGAAGCTGGAGGTTAAAACAAAAGTATACCCTAAAAGATTTAGTAGATAAAACCAGCATAAAATATCATACCTTTTTAAGATATGAGCAAGGAACATGTGGCATTCCAACTAAAAAATTAAAAGTCATAGCGGACGCATTATCAGTTCATGTTGGCAGCTTATTTCCTAGACAAAAAGTACTGAGAGAAAATTGTTCTTTTAACAAAGAATGGATGATAGCAAAAATAAAGGGACAAGAGTCATGCAAGTTGATTCGGGACTTGACTGGGTTTATTCAAGCTGAAGAGGATGTAATAGTTTAGACTTAATCTGACAAGCATAAATTAACTGACAGAAGAATCGACGAAGTCAAAACGGGGATGTTCAAAAAAGTGTGTCAAACCGAATTTTTAGTTCGACTCAATTTTTAATCTACTAGGGAAAAAAATATCGAGTTGAGATATAGATAATGCCCAATCATGTACAGGCATCGTCCATTTTTCCTCCACCTTTCTTATAGCACAATATACCAGCTTGTACAAGGCATTTATGCTGGTGAATGCGCCCTTGGTCTTGGTAAATTTCCTAATTTGCCTGTGTAGCCCCTCGATGGGATTAGTGGTATAAATTAGCCTTCTAACAGGACCTGAATACTTGAAGTAACCGGATAAACTTTCCCAATTGTTCTGCCAAGATTTCACAACTAATGGATACTTTTCGCCCCATTTTTCCTCTAGCTCAAGCAAATAATTTTCTGCAATTTCTTTACTTGTAGCACGGTATATTTTTTTCAAATCATTCATGAAAACTTTTACATCTTTGCTCGATACGTATTTCAGAGAGTTCCTTATTTGATGCACTACACATAGCTGTACTTCCACATTAGGAAATACGCTATTTATAGCTGCAGGAAAGCTTTTTAGGCCATCGACACAAGCTATCAAAATGTCTTCTATTCCTCTCTCTTTCAAGTCATTTAATACGCCTAACCAGAAGCTAGCTCCCTCGCTTTCTGCTAAGTAAAAACCCAGTACTTCTTTTCTGCCATTTTGGTCTATTCCTAATATGTTATACATGCACTTACTTACACAGCGACCGTCTTCTTTTACCTTAAAGAACATCCCATCCATAAATACTATTGGATACACTGATTGCAGTGGACGACTACGCCATTCATTGATTATAGGTAGTAATTTATCTGTAATTCCAGATATCTCTGCTGCAGATATTTTATGGTCATAAATTTCTTCCACATATGATGATATATCTCTGTATCCCACACCACTTGCAAACATGTTCAAGACCTTTGTTTCAAGTTCTGGATGTAGGCTTGTTTGCCTTTTTTTCACTATCTGTGGTTCAAAACTTCCCTCTCTGTCTCTTGGTGTCAATAGTTCAAATGAACCTGCACTTGTCTTCAAAGTTTTTCCATTCCTTCCGTTTCTACGATTGTTTTCTTCGCTTTCAGTAGATAAATGATGTTCTATTTCACCCTCCAAGCTTGCTTCAAGTAGCCTTTTTACAAATGGCGTTAATGCACCGTCTTTTCCCATTAATGGTCTACCTTCTCGTATAGACGACAAGATATTTGTTTCTAATTCTTTATAATCTACCAAACCAGTAGTTCTATTTGCTTGACTCATGTCAAACCTCCATTTTTATCTCAATTATATTTTATTTCTCGGTTTGACACACTTTTTTGAACATCCCCTTTTTCCTTGAGTTGTAAAATTTCAGAATGAGAGAGACCGGTAATTTGAGCGATAACATCTATAGAGACACCGGCCTTGAGTGAGTTTTTTGCAACTTCAATTTTACCTTCAATTTTACCTTTTTCATGGCCGATTTGAATGCCTTCTTGTCTACCTTCTTGTCTACCTTCATGTTTAGCATCATCGAGTTTTTGAGCAAGGACAGCCTGTTCATCACGAATGCGCTTGATCTCTTGTTCATAAGCAATAAATTCTTTTTCTGACCAGTTGAACCTATTGAGTTCTTCATATGCTCTTTTAATTATTAGATCACTTCCTATTATTCTCTCTAGCTCTTCTTCACTAGTTTCATCTGCATATCTAAAGAAGTAGACCCATTTTTCAACTATACTTGAAAGCTGATCTTCTTTGGTTTTTGGAAATTTAGGCAACTCAATAAATATAAAGTAAAAATCTTTTAGATCATGTTCATTAGTATCTTCATCGCGAATAGTATGCTTTGATTTGTACTCAGACTTATCAGGAAATAAAATACAATCTGCTATAGCAATAAAGATAATTTCCTTAAGGTCATGATATTGATCACCTTTGTCAGCCTGTCTTGAATAAGCTTTAGCGGCATAGTATTGGGCACGTTTTTCAAAGCCCTTAGTTTTAGCGACCTGGTCAGGTAAGGAAGCAGTATTACTACTACCCCCTCCCTTAGAAACGCAGCATGCAGGTTTCCCCACACTACGCTTGAGCCCCTTATCTAAGTTCTTCTTTTCTAGAACCGGCTTGTCCTTCATGATTCCTCAGGAAACATCATTCTTAATGGTGACACCAACAGTAGAGAACCTTCTCTTGAAAAGGAGCTTGCTAACATTCTTGTTCGTTTCACTCTCTCATCAAAATACTTTTTCCATTTTAAGTCAAGGGGATTTGCATCCGCTCTGATTTTAACATGTCGTCTGATAGGTATATCAATCAGCTTAAGCAGTCTTAAATACCGTATCTCTTTTGGTTTGTTCTTGCATATGGGTGCAGCAAAAACCCATTGGCGTTGACCCATTACTTTGAAGTAACGATTCTTTATCCAACGTAATCCTTTACGAGGATGTCTTTTCTTTGCCCATTTCCATAAACTATGCCAAATTTCATTGTCGATCTTTCTAAACGCTTTTTTAGCACACACATGGTGATAGTAATTTCCCCATCCTCTCAGTAGAGAGTTGAGTGACTTAATTACTATAGCCTGAGTGTTCGCTATATTTGCTTTTATCAATGTACGTGCTTTATTAAGAAGTCTTTTAATACTTTCTTTCGAAGGTTTAATAATTAACTTCTTATTATATCTACGTACATTACAACCAAGAAAGTCAAACCCTGTTGTAATAGATGTAATCTTTGTCTTCTCTTCTGACAGAATTAAACCTCGCTCATGAAGAAAAGATGATACTAAAGGCTTAACTTCCTTTTCCAGTACTTCATGTGTGAAACCTGAAATAATAAAGTCGTCTGCGTACCTGATTACATTCACTCCACTTCTGATTTTTCCTCTTCTTTTGCTACCTAATTTACCAAAGCGACTTTCTAATAACTGTTCAAGACCATCTAAGGTAAAGTTAGCTAGTATTGGAGAAATTATACTTCCTTGCGGAGTGCCAGCAGTTGTGGGATACAGAGTTTTCGATTCTAGGAAACCAGCTTTTAACCATCTATGAAGAATTTTCTTTTCCATAGGAATATGCTTCATAAGCCATTCATGGTTAATGTTGTCAAAGCACCCTTTGATATCACCTTCTAGTATCCATTGTGGTCGATTGCGTCTTGCCAGTAATAAGTGACAAGCAGCAATAGCATCCGCGCAGGATCTTTTAGGTCTAAAGCCATAGGAGTGACGATCACTGATCGTTTCAGCTATCGGTTCCAGAGCAAACAGATATAATGCTTGCATCGCTCTATCTTTTATCGTGGGTATACCGAGAGGCCTTCTTTTGCCATTAGATTTACTGATATAAATTCGTTTGAGCGGAGAAGGTTTATATCCTCTTTGTTTTAACAGCTTTATTCCTTGAAATTTAGCATTGCAAGTTGACCATAGTTGACGATCTACACCTGCTGTGGTTTTTCCTTGGTTTTCAGTTACTCTCTTAACAGCCAAAGCTTTTCCGCTAAAAGAGCGTGTGAGAAGATGTTGTAAAGCTTTTACCTTACCCCATCTTCCTTCTTGGACAGCCTTAACAATACGTCTTTGTAGCCTCACAATAACTTTCTGGCATTTCTTCCATGGCAATTGCTTCCATGCTTCAAAGCTTTCGGTAGATGCACTTACAGGTTTACTTGTAATCATCTGCTTTCCTACCTTAAGTGGTTAACAAAGTTTCTTGTCACGAGGGACCAAATGGAAGTCTGCTCGTTTTCACGCGAATTAATGTTACAAATTCTATCCATTTCGTTACAAAATGGCATTCGCTTTCTCCATTCTCCTTTACCTGCACTTCCATCAGCATTCCTTGCGGTTTGCTTGCCATGTAGGCGAAAATACAGGCTTACCCTGTTTCTCCAGTCATACAACAGTGGGTTAGGTGGCTTCTCTATACCGGTGGAGTTATTATTTGCGTACATCTAGAAATGAAAAATGTAACTTATCCACATTACCTTTTGGTCAGAGCTTATCAGCATCTTTAGCTCTTTCATCGTATCGGTACTTATAAAGCTTCACTTACGTTCACCATACCACTAGCCTAGCCCTCCAACCACATGATGCTTGCAGTTTATGCCCCTCTCACGATTGAGCATCTTCTTTTTCAAGAGGAGGTTCATTGTCCGCATCGCTTGGCACCAACCGGTTGCCCGATTCGCACTGATGCGTAGACTCAGACGGCAAAACATCTGGTTTAATAAGTTTTAGAATCCTTTCAGTTTCTTTCTGAATGAATTCCTCTCCTTTTAAACAATATGACCGAAGACTTTCAGGTCGCACCATCTCTATAATATATCTTGAACCTTGAGAGTCTCTACAAAGAACATCGACAATACTTTGCTTTTTAGCGGCAATCTCAGGATCCAAGATGGTAGCTAAGAATTCAACATCGTGAATAGCAGCTAAGCCAGTAAAGCCTAAAATATCGTTCAAGAAATGAATGAGAATATCTTTATTCTTTTCGGTGCCAAATATTCTTTTGAAGGCATAATCGTTGCGTGCGTCAAGAAACTTCGAAAGAGCCATGAGAAAGTAAGATAAAAAGCATTCATAATTATACACAATTTTGAAGAAATGTTCAACAATCTTGATTTATGTTAACCTGTATAATATTTATTTCTGTATGGCAAAGTATACTACTGTTTCCATAAGGTACCAAATAGCACAAAAAGTAAGGAGCTGGAGGTTAAAGAGAAAATATACTCTGAAAGACTTAGTAGACAAAGCAAGCATAAACTACCACACGCTGCTAAGATATGAACAAGGAACATGTGGCATTCCAATTGAAAAGTTAAAAATATTAGCAGAGTCATTATCAATTCCTATTAGAAATCTCTTTCCTGGGCGAAGAGTACTAAAAGAAAGCAGTTGTTTTGACAAAGCTAAAACCCAGGAAATGTATAATTTCATAGAAAAAGCAGGAGGACACAAAGCAATTTATACATTAACCAAATCTGTCCAAGCTGAGGAAGAAAGTAATATAAAAGCAGCAAGAACAAGAATTGCAAGGAATCTAGTTAAGGCAGGGTTTAATACTGAGGTTATCTATCGAGCAACGGGCTTATCAATTGAAGAATATGCTGATAAAGAGAGATACGAGCCAAACGGAGGACAAGAGATAAAAAAGTGGAGAATAATCAGAGGATATACTCAAGAAGAATTGGCAAAAAAGCTTAATGTGGGACCTTCGCAAATACATCATTATGAACAAGGTAGCGTTACTCTTTTAAGTGAAAGGTTGTGGGAGATAGCAAGAGAATTATCAGTGAATGCTGAAGATCTGATAAAGGAGTACAAAGAAAATGATTGCGAAGGAGAAAGTGAATTATTAAGTTTGGCAAGAGAATATAGAAGAATTGATAATCAAGAATCACGAGATGAACTGAATATATGGGTAGAATTTTTATTGCAAAGAAAGCAAATTTACAAAGAGAAGATTGATAAAATAGAGGAAATGAAAGTTACAAATAATTTACTTCAGTTAGGTTTTTCTACTGATGTTATTTCTGAAATAATTGATTAATAACAATTTTTTTTACATGAAGAATTAATTTTCAATTAGATAAATAAGCATCTATTAATATCTTTACTTTTTGATGAAAAAATAAGTAAAAAAGATTGAAAAATTGATTTGACTTCACTCGGAAGCTATGGCTCTATGCCAATGCTGATAAAGCAGTAAATATTAAAAAAAAGTTTGTTGTTAGTGAAGGGTAAATTATATGAATAATAATAAGAATAAAGAAGAAATCGAATTCAGAATATTAGAAAGCAAAGGCAAAGCACTACTTGATCGTGAAATAATGGAAACATTTTTAAGTGCAGTACATGAAAGGCCACAAGCTCAAGAAATTGCTAAAAATCTGGTGAATACTTATGCAGGAGTAGGAAGGATTTTAGGTCGAGAAATGGATGACCTGAAAGTCATAGAAGGAGTAACTGATTCTGCAGTAGCAATGATTATGTGCGTTAAGGAAACACTAGAAAGGGTACTGAGAGAAAAGCTCAAGGGAGAACCAATCATGGACTTACAAGGGCTAGTAGAATACTTGAACGTAAGTATAGGTCATGCAGAGAGGGAATGTGTAAAAATACTGTACTTGAATAAAAGGCGCCAACTAATCGGAGAAGAATCCTATATTGGTGAAATGGAAAAAGCACCAGTATACATAAAGGAAATTATAAGAAAAGCATTAATAAAGAATGCAACATTAGTAATAATGTCACACAACCATCCTGGGGGAAGTTTAGAACCTTCAGAAGAAGATCAAGCAGTAACAAAGAGCTTAGCAGCAGCATGTAGTACTGTAAGCATAAAATTGTTTGACCATATTATCATCACAAGTGGAGGCTATTTCAGCTTTCGAGAAAACGGATTGTTATAGTAGAAAGTATTTGTAAATCTACTCACTATAATTTATAATGAGTAGTAGAGTGTATAACAACTATACACTTAAAAAGTATATTTAATAGCGGAGGCTAATATGGGTAATAAGATAATTGTACCTTTTAATGATAAAAAGGGAGGTACTTACGAATTAAACATTGATCTTGATAAATTATCAAAAGGTGAGATGTTAAATGCTATTGTAGGAATTGGTCGTACTAGCCAGCAGCCTACTTTTGTAAGCAAAATTAATAAGGCTAAAAAACCTGGAGAAGTGCCCTCCTCTAATAGAGACGTTCAAATCAACTATGGAAAAGGGCTTGATTATATATATGGTACAAAACCTTTAAACGATCAAGCAGAATATTTAAATCCATTTACTTCAGCTTTGAAAAAAATAAAGCCAAATGCAAGCGAAAGTGAAAAGTTAAGCTGGTTTAAGAGTTCTGTAGTAGAGGCAAAAAGCGTAAATGAATTGCATAAAGCCATAGACCAAGTATTAGCATCTGGAGGAAGGCTAAATGCATGTAATGATGGGGAATGGAGCTTTGCTGAGTATGTAATATTGGGCACACATTTTCATAAATTTGATAAGGCTGATCGTAAAAAGCTAATACGTAAATTAATGCTAAACGGTGCAGAGTTTCATGATACTTTATTGGAGAATAAATTGATAGGTGAAATCTATAATGAGCTACAACCAGAAGTTCAGCCACAGATAGATAGGCAGCTAGAAGAACTAGAGAAGGCTGGCGAAAGTGCTGTTCAAGAAGGAGAATTAATAGATATCGAGATAGACAATACAACATCGTATATAGAATTTTCTGATAATAGCAAGGTAGAGGTAGCAAAAATACTGAGAGAGTTAGGAAGTAATATTTTAAAAATTGGTAATAATGCAGTTGAGGTTAAAAGTGAGAAGGGAGGTATAAGAAACTATACCGATATGTCAGATGGAAGCTCTATTGTATTAGAATTTCCTACAAGCGCTGGCAAGCTAAATATCATATTGTACCAAGATGCAAATCAGGTGCAAGTGAGAATAGCAAATAAGGAAATGTGGGCTGAGTTAGAAAAAAGAGGCGAAGAAATAGGAAAAAATTGTCTTTTTGCTGGAATAACGGTTAAAGAAGCAGTAGAAAAAGGTAGTTTCACTAGATGTGGCATATGGAGTGAAAAGTATGCTATAAAAGAGATTAGCAATGATGAAGTATTGTCTTCATGGGTAAATAGGGTATGTGGAGGTAGTAAAGAAACCTTTAGGGAACTTTAATGCGTCTACAGCAAACTTTAAGGTTCCAGAGGTTTTTTCTACCGTTATATCTGAGCTATAGTAGAAAATATTATATATATGGTTTTTTGCGTGGAAAAAAGTCTAGACTGTGAGGTAGGGCAAAAAGTAAAAAATTGGAGGTTAGAGCGAGGGTACACTCAGAAAGATTTAGCAGAGAAAATTGGTGTAAAGTACTGGGTAATACTGCAATATGAAAAAGGGAACCGTAGAATTTCAATCGAAAGGCTGTACGCTATAGCAGATGCATTGTCAGTAAGTATTACCGATCTCATTCCTGCATCAAAGGAGAAAATCGGCTTTAAAAATGAGGAAGGAGAAATATTAAATCTAGTAAGAGAATATAAAAAGATTAACGATCAGGAGTTACGTAAGATGTTTTGTTTGCTAACCAAATTTGTCCAAGTTAGTGAGAAAAGTAGTAGAAAATCGGAAAAAATAAAAATTGCAAAGAGTCTGGTTAAAGCAGGAGTTTCTGTTGATATTGTTGCAAAAACAATTGGTCTGTCTGCTGATGAATGTGTTGAAGAAAAAGTTGGTTCTATCTACTACCAAATAGGCAAAAAGATAAAGGAATGGAGACTAGTGAGAGAGTATACTCAAAAGGATTTAGCGGAGAAAATGAGTACAACACGTGACGAAATAAGCAACTATGAACAAGGACGCGTAGCTACTCCACTGGGAAAATTATATGAGATAGCAGAAACATTATCGATTAGTATTACAGATCTACTAACAGAGGAAGATGAAGGTAGTAAAGTGGAAAATGAGCTACCGAATTTGATTAAAGAATACAAAGAAATTGAGAGCCAAGAACTACGTCATGCACTAATAAAATCTTTGTTTGAAGGGATACGTATTTGTGAGGAGAAAGTGAGAGAGATAGAAAGGATTAAAGTTGCAAAGGATCTAGTAAAAGGGGGAATTTCTATTGATACTATTTTGCAAGCGGTAGGTTTATCTATTGATATGGTTTTAGATGGATAGCTCGTAAAAAAATTATAGCAATAAAGTTTTTTTCTTAAATGGAGGATAAATGTTTGTTTCTGCAAGCAATGTTAGTTACGGAATAGGGCAAAGAATAGAAAATTGTAGGTTAATGCGAGGGCATACTCAAATAGGATTAGTAAGTCAAATAGGTTTAACATACCAAGAAGTAAACAGCTATGAAGATGGGTATATTCCTATTCCAATTGAAGTACTATATATAATAGCAAGAGTATTATCAGTTGACGTTGTAGATTTATTACCTGAACCAGTAATAGTAAGGGAAGACAGCTATGAAGACGAGGAAATACTCTATCTAACGAAAATATACGAGAATCAAAAGTTAGGCAAAATAGTACCTTCATTAGTCAGGTTTGTTCATATTAGCGAAAAAATTAATCAAGAAGAGGCAAGGTTGGAAATAGCAAAAAATCTAGTGAAAGAAGGGGTTTCAGTTGACATAATTTCCCAAGCAACCGGCTTATCTATTTACGAGTATGATAATACAGAGAAAGAAGTCTGCACTGATTCTATATACTACAGAATAGGGCAAAGAATAAGAGAATGGAGATTGATAAAAAGGTATACTCAGAAAGATTTAGCAAACAAAGTTGGTTTAACACTCAAGGAAATACACGAGTATGAAATAGGATACACTGCCATATCATTTGACAAATTATATCAAATAGCAGAAGGATTATCAGTGAATATTAAAGTTCTGCTGCCTAAAACAAATGAAGATAGTGAACTACTTAATTTACTAAGAAAAACTGAAGAGCAAGAATTAGTGAAGAAATTTTTATCTAGGGATATGAAGAATAGCAAAGAGAAAGTTAAAAAAACAGAAAAGATCAAGGTTGCGAAAAATCTAGTGAAGGCGGGTGTTTCTACTGATGTTATTTTGCGAGCAAGTGGCCTAACTGCCGATGAGTGTGAAAATTGAATTGTGTTTAAGATACAAGTAAAAATAGTCAATATATTAACCATTATAAATCCTTGTTTAGCTAACTCAACTGAAGCATTTTCATAAAGTTTTGCTGCTAATTCGTGTTGTTTGATAAACTTCAAATTTAATGCTTTTAAAATTGATGCTGAAAACACATATTGCTAATGCTAGCAGAGGAGCTAGTTGGTAAAATCGCCACAGCCGTCAGTACTCCCGATTACTTTTCCTGATAATGTGAGAGTATTCGCAAGTATTATCATATATTACAAAAAAATCAGTTAGCATTTCTGTTTATTAAAATTATGCAATAAAGCTGCATTTTATATAACACTTCTCAAATTATTTCTACTAAATATTTATGAATATGGTTAAACAGTAGATAAAAGAAACCTTTTCTATTATTGATCTTTTGTACAGTAAAGTTATCTCATAAAATATTAAATTTGGAGTTTTATGGATCACAGACTAAGAGCTTATTTGCTTGGAGTTACCTGGTTTATACTCAGTTTACTTAGTAGTGTAGTTAATGATACTATATCAAAGTGTCTCGGTTTACACCTTCAAAGTTTTAAGATAATCTTTTTCCGTTTTTTATTTAGCACTATTACTCTTATACCTTTTATATTTTACTATGGAATAGGAGTTTGTAAAACAAGTCGAATATCTATTCAAATAACTAGAGGTGCATTGTTGTTTTGTGGAATGACCTTATGGACCTATGGGTTGACTATTTGCCCAATAGTAACTGCAACAATTATAGGTTTCTCAATACCATTATTTGTTATGCTTCTTGCAATTCCTTTTCTGGAAGAAAATATAATTTGGCAAAGATGGGTAGTAGCTGTCATTGGTTTTATTGGTATTGCTATTACTACTAAAGCTTATAGTGAGGATTTTAATCCTAAAATTCTTATTTTTATTGTATCCGCATTAATCTTCGCTATACTAGATGTACTTAATAAGAAGCTTGTAATGAAGGAGACAATAATAAGTATATTATTTTACTCAGCTCTAACAACAACAATTTTTTCCACTCCATCTTTGTTATTTTATTGGCATATGCCTTCCTTGTTGGAGTTAGTATTACTGCTGATTTTAGGAATAAGTTCAAACCTAATTCTGTTCTTCATGTTAAAAGCTTTTGCTCTTACTGATGCTACTGCACTTGCACCGTATAGATACATAGAGCTAATAATTTCTGCAATAGTAACATACGTTATATTTAATGAATTACCTGATAAAAGTGCTTTATATGGTACTTTGATATTAATACCATCAACCTTATTTATAGCTTATTCGGAAGGTAAGGCAATTAAGAAAAATAATGTAACAACAAAAGTTTATAATTGTTAATGGTATTTATTTTAGATGCTAAGCTATATTTTTAAGGTGATAATAAAATGCACATAACTATTATAGGAGTAGGGTATGTAGGATTAGTATCTGGTACAATGTTATCTGAGCAGGGCCATAAAGTTGATTGCATTGACATAAATACTGAGAAGATTGAACTTTTGAAATCAGGGAAAATTCCTCTATATGAACCTGGATTAGCAGATTATTTAGAGAATAATATAAAGTCACAAAGGATAAGATTTTTCGATTCGTATTTTCAAATAAATCCCAATACAGAAGTAGTATTTATAACTGTAGATACTCCATCAGACTCCCTAGGAAATGCAAATTTAAAGAATGTATATAATGCAGTAAGTGAAGTTTCTGAGAGAGTTAATCAAGATTGCTTAATAGTGATAAAGTCAACTGTTCCTCCTGGTACTGCAGAAAATATACATAATTATTTATCTAATAAGGGCTATAACTTTGATTTAGGAGTTAATCCAGAGTTTCTCAAGCAAGGCTCTGCAGTATCAGATTTTTTATACCCAGATAGGATAATAATAGGAGTAAAAACTAAGCTAGCTAGGGCAAAACTAGAAGTTATATATAGATCATTTATAGATAAGAATATTCCGTTAATAGTCACTGATACAGTTACTGCTGAAATGATTAAATATGCTTCTAATGCTTTTCTAGCAACAAAGGTTGCTTTTATCAATGAGATGGCAGGTTTATGTGAGCTATTAGGAGCAGACATTGACCTTTTAGCTAACAGTATGGGAATGGACCATAGAATAGGTAAGGAATTTCTCAAAGCTGGTCCAGGATTTGGAGGATCATGTTTTCCTAAGGATTTGTCAGCTTTATTAAGGCTTGCTGAAGACCACAATGTTAAGCTACAAATTTTAAATTCAGTTAAAGAATCTAACTATAATCATATAACAAACATTGCTAAAAAGGTAGAATATGTATTAAATGGAGTCCAAAATAAAAAAATAGCAATATGGGGGCTAACTTTTAAGTCTGGTACTGATGATGTAAGAAATAGCCCAGCTATAGATATTGCACAATTGTTAGTGAATAACAAGGCTAAAATTACTGCATATGACCCAATGGGGATGGATAATGCTAGGCAAGTTCTAAAGGATATAGAATACGCGGACAATGCTATAGGGGCTGCAAGGGACGCGGAAGCCTTGTTATTGTTAACGGAGTGGAAAGAATTTAAAAATCAAGATTTTGCAAGTTTAAAGAGTATTATGGCTGCACCTAATGTTTTTGATTTCCGTAATTTATTAGATAGCGAGCTATTACTAAGATATGGTTACCATGTTTATTCCTTGGGTAAAAAATCTATCTACAAAGTTTAACTGTTGAGAAATTTTTTTTACACCGCTTTACTTAGTTTTTTTAGATCTTTGCTTGATAGTATGGAAAAGCAAACGAGTGCAACAACAGAGCAAATGGAAAAAAATGAAAACATAATACTGTTACCACAGTGCTTAACAAGTACTCCTAAGAGCACGCATGAAAATATTGAACTTGCAATATACCCAAATAATCCTGTTAAGCTTACAATTGCACATACATTATTTTGTGGAGCAATTTCTACAGCTATAACACCTGTCAGTACTTGCACTCCAAATATAAAGAATCCTGATAAGATTGCACCAAGGTTCATAAGAATTATGTTTTGACCAAAGTTCATTGCAATAAAAGTTAGTGCTATACCCAACATATAAAGTGATGCCAGCAAGCTTCTATTTTGAAAGAAGTACATATCACTAATTCTTCCTGTGATTAAAGTTCCAAGGATTCCACCTAAATCATATACGCCTGTTATTAGTGAGGATTGTACAAGAGAAATTTGTAATTTATCCATTAAAATTATAGGAAACCAAAAAAAGATTCCCATTTTTATAATATAAGCACAAAAAGTAGCACAACATAGAAACCATATGGAACTTGTTACCTTGATACCTATTTGAGATTTCTGCACCTTATAATAGGTAGTAAAGTTGGCACTTTCTTTGTAATATGCTTTTAATATTGTATAAATTCCAAAAAGTAAGCATAAGAGACCAGAGTACAAAAATGCACTTTTTGCATCATATATTTTAATTATACTTGGTAATACAATTAAAGTAATACAAGAACCAAGTTGCTGAGATGCGCTCATAACTCCCCATGATGATGCAATTGAAGAGATGCTAGAGTTTGTAACCATAAACTTGGTAATAGCTGGCCAACCTAACCCTTGTGTCCAAGCTAATAATATTAATGTTAACAGTAATAAAGTTAGATTATTATATGATGAAGTTATACCAATGGTTAATAATCCAGTTGCAATATTGCATAGCCCAAACATAAATAATGGATTATTTTTGGAGTCCATGATTATTCCATTAACAAATTTTGATACTCCATAAAAAAAAGAAAAGCAGGCAAAAAAATAGCTTAATTTTACATGGTCAGTATCTATTAACAGTGGTAGAGCAATTGGTATACTTTGTCTTGATAAATAAAGCAGCATATATCCACAGAAGAATAGTAAATATTGAAAGAAGACAAAGTTCACACCTATTCCCAAATAGCTCTATGCAGATGCTAGCATAATACTATATTGGTATAATATTGTTTGACAAGAAGTTTGCAAACAATTAGTGCAGAAAATTACTTACTTAGTATCTTTCTTATAGCAGATACAGTAGTATTAATATCTTCATAGCTTATATCTCTATGTGTTATAGCTCTGATTTTACCTTTGATGTTAGCCATTCTAATTCCATAATTTGTCATTAGTACGTTTATTAATTCTTGAGTAGATATACAATTAGTACGTAATGAAAAATACGCTATATTAGTTTTATACAGGTCGATATCAATTATAACTTGATCTATAGAGCCTAGGCCTTCTATAAGGTGCTGCATTTTTTTATGATCTTCTTCTAAAGAATTTACATTATTATGTAGAGCATATAAACATGCAGCTGAAATAATGCCAGCTTGGTGCATACCTCCGCCAATTTGAAACTTATAGTACCAAGCTTTTTCAATAAAATCTTCACTTCCAAGCAATATTGCGCCCATTGGAGCACCTAATCCTTTACTAAAATCAATAAATATCGAATCAAAATAACTTGCATACTCTTTTGGAGATATTTTAGTATGAGCACAAGCGTTGAACAGTCTTGCTCCATCTAAATGAGTGAATACGTCATTCTCTTTGCAGAGACTTGAGATCTCTTGAATATATTCTAAAGGCCACACAGCTCCACCACCAAAATTTGTCGTTTGTTCGATAGAAACAAGCCCAACTCTCGGAATATTTCTTAAACTAGGACGAGTAATAAACTCAACAATTTGTTCTCCAGTAAATATTCCTCTCGTACCTTTGATGGGCAAAGGAGTGGCATGTGCCTGGGCTGCGATCAAGCCAGATTGTACTATGAGTGGATGTGAAGTTTCATCAAGCAGCAAGTAATCACCAGGTCTTTGAATGTGTACTTTATAAGCAATTACATTGGACATCGTTCCTGAAATCAAAAAGATTCCTGCAGGTTTACCTAATATTTTACATGCGGTTGCCACTAATTCGTTTACAGTTGGATCTTCACATGCAGCTTCGTTTCCAACTTTTGCTTTAGCCATCGCTTCCCTCATTTTAGCTGAAGGGTCAGTGTTTGAATCGCTAAAGAAATCTATTTTTATTCTCATATTAAATTTAACACAACCTCCTTTATAATTTCAGCAGCTTTCATGATTTCTGTTTCCTTTGTGCCAAGATGGGTAACTGCTCTTATATGAGACTCGAGCCAAGGAAAAAGCAATAAACCATAAGCTTGGCACTTACTCAAGAAAACCTCATTAGTTACATTTAGTGCTTTTATACTGAAGCTTACTATATTAGTTTCTGGATAAGGTAGTACCAGTTTTATGTGTGGAATTTCTTTAATCTTATCTGCAAACAATTTAGCGAGCTTATTATCTTCTTTAAGCCTAGAGATATTATTCTGTAGTACGTATTTTGCTGCATTAGCACAATACCCTATCTGATGATAACCACTACCTAGCCAAACCTGTAGCTTTTTAGCCCTTTCAATTATCTCTCTTTTACCCATAAGCATTGAACCAAAAGGAGCGCCAAGTCCTTTAGTAAAAGAAAAGCTCATTGTATCCACATATTTAGCATAATCTGCTAAAGCAATATTTGTTTCGATATGAGCATTAAATATTCTTGCACCGTCTAAATGAAGATTTACATTGTGAGCTTTTAAAAAGTGATATAACTCGACTTGTTTTTCAAAAGGATAAATTTTACCATTAAACCCATTTATACTATTTTCTATAGAAACAAGACTCACCTGAGCAAAAATTTTATACCTCGGCTTAGAATTAATAGCATATTCTACTTCATCAACATCTAAGATTCCGCTATTATTTCTAATACAATTAAATACGATATTATTTACTTTTGCATTGCCTGCGCTATCGAAAAAATTAACGTGGTAATTATAATGAGTTATTAGTTCATCACCAGGACTTGTTTGACTGGCAATGGCTAATCTATTTGCAAGCATACCGCTGGTTACAAATAATGCTTCTTCTACTTTGAATAATTGTTTGCAATATTCTGATAAGTCATTACAGCTTTTGTCTTCACCATAAGCAAAATCTCCAACAGTTGCATTACTTATTGCATGTATAACGTTGGAGCCCTGCAGAGTTGTAGTGTCACTTCTCAGATCAATAATTTTTTCCATCTTATTTTTTGCCATTCAAACAACCAATTTGAGCATTCCAAAGTTCCTTGTAAAGACCTTGCTTAGAAACTAATTCAGCATGTTTACCATCTTGGACAATTTTTCCTTTGTTAAATACTAGAATTCGGTCCATGTGTAAAAGTGTAGAAATACGGTGTGCTATAGTAATCGTAGTTTTATTTTTCATCAATTTGAATAAACTCATTTGAATTGTTTTTTCTGTTATAGAATCTAACTGACTAGTTGGTTCATCGAGAAATAATATTGGAGCGTTTTTTAAAAATGCCCTGGCTATTATTATTCTTTGTCTTTCTCCTCCAGATAGCTTGATGCCTTTTTCTCCGACTGTAGTTCCATATTGATCTGGTAGAGTCATAATGAAATCGTGAATACCAGCCAGCTTTGCAGCTCTCATTATTTCTTCGATAGTAGATTGAAGTCTACCATATATGATGTTTGCTAAAATAGTATCATGAAATAACAATGGGTCTTGAGGTATTACAGATATTTGTTGCCTCAAAGAACTCTGTGTAACTTCTGATACTATTTGATTATCAATCTGTATATTACCTTTTTTAACATCAAATAGCCTTAGAATTAAGTTTATAAAAGTAGATTTACCACCTCCAGAATAACCAACTAGACCTACCTTTTCGCAAGGATTAATGGTAACTGAGAAATCTTGAAATAATGGCTCCTGACCTTCATAAGAAAAAGAAACATTGTTAAACGTTATTCTTCCACTTAATAAATTTAATTCTTTAGCATTTTCCTTATCTTGAATTTCTGGTACAGTAGTCAAGATTGGCAATGCATCTGAAACTTTGCCGAAATGAGTAGAAAATTGGGTAAGATTCCTAGTTAGATGGTTAAGAAACTCTATAATCGATATATTAATTCCAAGTACAAGAGCAATATCTCCTATTGCAATTTTGTTCAATTGATAGTCATAAATTAAAAAGTACAAGTTTACTGCTTGGAGTATATCAAATGAATAGCCATATATAAACCAAAGACAAAAGTATGCCCATTGTAATTTTCTCTCTGCAATAGTTCTTTTCTTGCATATTTGAAAAAATTTGTGTCTCTCATGTGCTTGCTGAGAAAATAGCCTTACTGATATAACATTTAAAATACTATCTGCTATACTAGCTATTACTTGTGAATTTTGTTTAGAGTAATTATCAGCTAGTTCAGTAAGTACACGAAAGCTGAAAATCGATACTAAAATAAAAATGCTTACCCAAGTGAATGTGGCGATTGCAAATTTTATGTTTACTAATGATAAGGTATAAATAGCTAAGACTAATGCTATGCTGTAACCGAAAAAACAATCTATAAGCAATCTTATTAACTCTATCACACTATCCATTAAGTTACTGGCCTTATGTACTAAACTTCCGGATAAATTGTTCTGATAATAGGAATGGTCTTGTTGGAGTAGCCTACAAAAAGACATATCAGCTATTTTTTGACGCATTAAGGTAAACATTCGAATGTCAACAAAATAGCCATAGAATCTAAAAGCAGTAGTGATAAGTAATGCCATACCAAGATAAGCGCTTACAGGTAATAAAAGATTTTCAATTACATTACCTTCCTGATATTTTACAGCTGTATCTAGAATATTTTTTACTAAATACTTTCTAAAAGACAAATCAACAGCTACCACCAGAGCAACTAAAGACATTATAAGTACATTAAGCTTGAATTTAGATACTATATTCAAGATGAACATCAATACACATTTGAAGCTATCAACTCTACTTCTGTTCATTTACAATGCTAGCTCCACTACGTTGACTTTTTTATTGAGAAATACAAGTAGTGAAAACCATAAATTTTTGTATATTTTTCCTGAGATGTCTCCAGCATCATGTAGTGCTGATGCTTGATTTAGAATAAGCAGCTTATATAAATCTCGCTTAGCCTCAGTAGTGTCGATCTCAGAAATATTTGTAGTTGTATCTGTAATAAAGGCTAACCAGCTCTTGATAAGTTCTTCCATGTTTTTTGCTTTTATACTTTCCTGGTAGCCAAACAATGACAAGCATTCTCTCAGTATAGATTCTGTTAACTCACCACAATTGAGTATACCAAAAACTGAAGGCTGAGGTTTTGGCACATAGGGAAGGTCTTGATCTTTTATAATCCACCTTGTTACATAAGCAAATCTATCTTTAGCATCTGTATTCTTATCACTACCATGCCATAACCGTGAATCAAAAACTATCGCATCTCCTGCTGAAATAGGTAGTGACTTAATTTTGTAATTTTCTCGGTTGTTTGAGTACTGATCAAAAAAATATGGGTACCAAAAATCAACTAAAGGCTGTATTTCCCATTTATGACTGTTTTCTATAATTTGTAGTGCACCTGAAGTTTCACTTACATTATTCAAAGCTAACCAAACGGAAAAGTGGTAAGGATCATTGAAACTATAGGAGATGTCTTGGTGAAAGGGAACTGCATCTATTAAATCAGCAGTTTTACATATAACATTTGATTTTTTCTGCAGTATCTGACACTGAAGTGACTTTTCAAGGTAATTTTTAATAATTTTATCTAATGCTTGAGATATAATTCTAGTTACTTGAGATAACATGCCCCATCTGCCGGTACAGTTTAAGTAGTCAGAAGTTGAAACACTTATTTCTTGGGATAGCTTTGATATCTTATTTGTTATATCACTTAAAGACTGAATTATTAGCTCTAAAGGAACCAGATTTTTGATAATAAAAAAACCATTTTTTTGTAATGTTTCCATGTGATTAACATCTGACATCAATAACTGATAAGTAATCTGTTAAAGGTAAAACAGCAAAAATTTTGAATCCTTTTACTTGTTTGAGTATTTTTTCCCAATCGTTTAATGTTCTTAGTTTACCTCCTGTTTCAACCATGACATTAATATCTACAGAGCCTCCAGTTGGAGAGCGGTAATCTAAAATAGTTTCTATCAATAAAATACGAGATATTCCTTTGACCAATTTTAAATAAGACAATACTTTATCATCATCATAGTGCTGTAGAAAGCGGCAAAAGACACCTAATTCATAATTTGTAACTGATAGTTCTTCCTGAGTTATAAGTTTGACTTTTAAATTTTCTACTAACTGTCTTGGTACTTTATGTTCGTTATATAGGCCTATAGAACCTTTATTGTGTATATCAGAATAAGCAAGAAATAAAGAGTGTACACCAAATAGCAATATATTCTTAGCATCATCTATATTAATTCTAGAATTAAACTCTTTAGTATCAAACCTAGAATATCCTAGTAATGCTTGGTAAAATGCTATTTTCTTATCTTCTGATGCTTCTCTTTCCTTAAAAGATTCAAATGAAGAGATAGACTTCTGTTTTAGTATATCGGCCATCTTTAACCAATTCTTTTCAGCGGCAACTCTTGCCCACATTGTTGCTGCTTTTGGCAAAAATGGTATTTCCTTAAAACACTTACCTTTTGATGATAGTTTCCATAAGTCCTCGTCCTTATCGTAATCAATAAACCCTATTTCCCACAACGCCCTTAACAGCCTTTCTAGATTTGGTACGATAATGTTTAACTTTTTAGATAAAAACGGCACAGTTGCAGGTAAAATATTTAACAAATCAAGTTCAATAGCAACGCTTGTTAGGTAAGTTTTCCAAAAGGCTGAAAGTTCTGCAGAAATCCTATGCACTTGAGATTCTTTACCTAAATCAAAAATACTAAACTTTACATTTCCGGTAATATCGATTTGTCCTAACACACCTTCAAAAGTTTCAACTTTTGCCATCCCATTATAAAATGCTTCTACCATTTTAAATCTCTGCTGGTAAACAGGATCACCATTAATATCTATATGAAACCAACCATGTTGATCTTCTGCAATAGAATACCCTTTATGAAAAACATTAAGTTTTTTATACCATTTATTATGTACTAACTTTCCATGATGATTAATATGTGTAGCTTTACCATCCTTATAGACTACAGCGATACCATCCTTAAAATCTCCAACATAATCATATTCCTCCTGATAAATCCTGTTGCCATTTAAATTAATATGAAAACATTTATCATGTCTTCTAACTACACAAATATCTTCCTGATAATTTCCAATCCATTGATACGACTGTTTGTATACTCTACATCCAGATGAATCAATATGGTAACACCCTGTATCATCTTCTACGGCCGCTCTATTAAAGTAGAATCCAAAAGTTTTTAGAAATCTATGATGATAAACTGCTTCTCCTCTTACATTGATATGATAAGCACCTGTCTGATCATAAACCGGTGCAAGACCGGGCTCATGAAATTTACCAACCTTTATAAACCTATCTTCATACAAAGGATTTCCTAGTAATTCGTGAAAACTCTCACACGGTGAAATTTTAATAGATTTAAGATTATCTTTGATTAATTGATCAAAGGTTTTCTCATGTTGCATGTTTTGCATAATTTGTAATTTAAATAATTCTTTTGTAAGCTTAGGTACTCACTACTCTGCCATATTTCCTCGAGTTTAACCTCATTAACATTACCAAAATTTCCTAATGTCTTACGGAGTTCATCTGGAGCACAGCAAGGACTAAACTTTCCTTCATTGTTTATCCATGCTTCTTTACCTAAAAATGGGCATTGACCACCTGGAGCCAAATCCTTAATACCTTCTTGAGAAAGAATTGTAAAATTTTCTAATTTTATCTTTTTACCATTTGGTAATAGCATATTATCTCTAAGCTCATATAACCTTCTCACCTCTGTATTCCATCTACTAATTGCTAACTCATCTCTTCTCATAGATAGATCCTTAATTTCCTCAAAATGTGCCCAAAGATGATGTCCTTTAACTCTATCTATGCCGTTTTTTATGGCCATCTTAACTATGTCATAGAGTTCATGTAAATTACTTTCCAAAAATGTTAATTGTAAAGTAACGGTACACCTTTCACCTGTATCGCTAAAGTATTTATCTCTAACTTCAAGGAAAGTTTTTAAATTTTCTGTCACTACTTCCCATTTTGAACCTTTCATGATTCTTTCATGAGTTTCTTTAGTTGCCCCATTCCAGGAAATCTTAACATCAGATAAAATTGGTACCAATAGTTCAGCCCATTTTCTAGCTCTTTTAATGGGAAAAGAACCATTGGTTGTGAGGTTAAGCTTAAGGCCGAACTCATGGCACAAATTGATTATTTCATCAAAGCTTTTATACATTAAAGGCTCACCCATAGTAGAAGGAATGATTTCCCTTAAAGGTGTGTCAGCTGCTTCCTTAATTACTTTTCTGATAGTTTCTATCGACAGTATCTTAGGTTTTATTCCTTTAGCTTTCTTTTCTTCTTTAACTTTGCTGTATGGTGAAAAACATTCGCACATTATACAAGCAAAATTACAGTAATCTGGATTAGTATCAAAAGTAATTCTCCAAGGACCGGGTTTAACAGCTACTGATTTGCCTTTCTTTTCAATAGCATTACGGTAAATCTTGTTAAGTTTCTCAATATGCTCACTCATAGAAGGTATATTTCCATTTTTAGTATAAGGATAGCCTTTTTGGGTAAGTTTATTGTATAACTCCTGATTTGTAGATAGGACTTGCATTTTTTCTGACAAACTACTTGCATCTCTGTGCTTAAATAATAGTCCATCTCTTACATATTCTGCCATACCACCATAATCGGCTGTTATAACTGGTATTCTAAGTTGCTGTGCTTCATGTATTACTAACGGTGAATTTTCACCCCAAATTGAAGGAACGACTATTGCATCAACTTTATTAAATACGTCAGTAACTATATTCTTATTATCATAACTTCCCATCCACTCTATTCTTTCTTTAACAACAGGTGAAAACTGATCGGCAATCGCTTTTAAAGCTTTAGTTTCTTCTCTTGCTGCTCCCCAAATTCTAAGTTTTGCTTTAGATGATAAGTGAGAAAAAGCTTTCAATAATAGATCAACACCTTTTTCGGGAGTATGAGTACCAATATAACCGAAAATAAACTCTTTTTCTTGTACTCTATTTCTATTCTTAAGACGATTGAGATCAAAACCATAATCAAGATAAGAAATTTTGTTTATCGGAACATAAAAATCCTGAGTAAATTTATCCATCAAGAATTTCGATGGGGAAATAAAGTAATCTATATAGTCTATTATTTTCCTTGTGTGCTTCATTCTAGTTGCAACCCATTGTTCCCAATAATTTAGGTCTGAATTCAGGAATTCTTCATCTCCTGTAAAATATCCCTTGTAACATTGGGTTGCACATTTTTGATCCTTTTGTCCATCACAAAGCTGTAATAAATCTTCAGAATTGCGTTGAATAAACCTTCCTCTTGGACACATTAACCAAAAGTCATGTAGCGTAAAAATTGTAGGTATATTTTCTTTAAAAGCAATTTCTGGTAAAGTAATTGATAGATGATTAAGATGACCAAAATGTATAAGATCTGGCTGAAAGTTATCTATTACTCTTTTAAATTTTATATCTACTTCTTCATTAATAAATTTATAACGATATTTAGCTATGGGTATATTAATTAAATGCAGTAAGATTCGAGAATCACTACGATCTAGGACTGTAGTGTAATAAAAATCAGGTAAAAAGCTATTTTCATACCTAGTAAATACTTGTACCTCATTGTTATTTGCTAGTTCATGAGCAAGAGTTTGGCTGTAAACCTCTGAACCAGCGCTATAATAAGGAGGGTAACCATGAATAACTTTTAATATTTTCATATATTACCATATCTATATTGTTAGGATACTCTTGTATATTGTTTTGTAGACTTTTTATAAAATTGCTTAATCCTACTTCTAATGAATGCTTTGGAGACCAACCAAGTAGCTCTTTAGCTCTAGTAAAATCACCATGGAACTTAGTTACGTCAAAATTTCTTGGAGGATAAAAATCAATTCTAGAATCACTTTTCGTGACTTTTAATATTGTTTTTGCTAAGTTTTCTAAAGTACATGGGCTATTAGTAGTAAGATGAATAGCAGGAAGAGAAGATTTTTCACTTTGTAAATATTTAACAGTTAAGCATATACCCTCTATAACATCATCCAAGTAGGTAAAATCAAAAACACATTCTTTACCTTCTATTTTAATTGGATCACCTCTTAATGCATTAATACAGAGTGCGGGAATTACTCTACTGTTATGATCTAGTAAACCACCGTATACATTTGAAAAGCGTAATATTGCTACATTAAAATCTTTTAAACTTGTTATTTGCTTCTCAATAAATGCTTTACCTTTGGCATAATTATTTATTGGATCGATACTAGCAGATTCTGTAACCGGCAGTTCCTTCTGCTCTCCATAGACTTCCCTACTACTTGCATATATAAACCATGGTTTATTTGGAAGTGACTTACATAACCCTAAAAACTGCATTGTACCATCAACATTAATTTTTTTACACAGTTCAGGATAAAGTTCACCATGTATAACTCGAGAAATTGCAGCCAGATGAATAATTCCTGTACACTTAGCAAGTAGTGGTACTATATCTTCTGAAAAAAAACTGAGTGGATTGTTGCGAAACCTAATATCACAGCTTATTACTTCATGGCCCTGGTTTTCTAACTTTTTCACCAAGGTTGACCCTATCAAACCTGCAGCACCTGTTATTAATATCCCCATGTATACCCTCTCACTACAAATAGGAAAATTTGTCGTACCAATTATCTTACAAGTAAGAATCAAAAGGTATTATAAAACCAGTATAAAACAAATGTCAACTTAAATTAATGAATAAAAAAATGTAGTTATGAAAGAAAAGTTGGCTGCCTTCTTTCTTGAAAATAGTGTTCGGCTTTAATCAAATCCTCTTTATTATTTACTCCCATTGCTTCTCTTTCATCAGAAACTACATAACCTACACTCAAGTTATTGTTTGCTGCAATGGGCACTATATCATTAAGACAATATTCATTGGTCGAATTATTGAATTTTATTTCTTTTACTAAGGTAAAGAGATCTTTAGCATATAAAGCCATTATTCCAGAGTTTGCAAGAAGCATTTTATCTCCATTTTTTAGGATTTTTTGAACATTTCCGTAATTATCAATTACTAATCTTCCATATTGTTCATCTTGACTATTGAATCCAAGAAGAACTAAATTATTATACTTTAAACAATCAGTCATTTTCATAACTGTATCGCTAGATATAAAAGGAGTGTCTCCATACTGTATTAAAACTATGTCTTGATCAGATAACTCCTCCAGATTTTCTAGAGCAATTTTAACTGCAGTGCCAGTGCCTGTAATATCTTCTTGAATTATTAGTTTTATATTGTATTGATCGATTATACTTTTTAGAGTATCAAAGTTTTCTAAATCTTTTAGAAGGGAGTTGTTAACAACAATTGATAAGCTTTTTAGACTCAGCGATTTTGCATTAGAAATTATATGTTCTAAAAGAGTAAGATTTCCCACTTGGTGCAACGCTTTTGGATATTCAGAATTCATTCTACTGCTCTTTCCTGCTGCTAATATTATCAAAATTTTACTCATACATAATTCAGGAATTGATTAGGTAGTAAGTTAATTTATAATTAGTAAGATGTAAAGTCCACTTTGATTTTCTAGAGGAAAATAACTACCATCGAACAGACAAAATTCGTTAAATTAGCATCTGTAGTAATTCTTAAGTAAAATTTTAGAAAGAGACGCCCCATAGTTATAATTGAGTGTGTGCTACTTTCAAGTATGGTTTTTATTGATGAAACCTCTTAGACCACTCTGTTTGAAATAAGGTAACTACTGCTTAATTCACCAAAAAGCCTGTAATTAAGTTCTAAAGCGAGTGTGTCCAACCCAATCGATTGTATCTCTTTAGCGTCTGTAATGCCCTTTAAAATTTGAATAAAATGTACTTATACTAATTCTATTAGTATAAAATAAACTTGCACATGATTTTATCGTCATTTTTATTCATTGTAAAGAAAATTTTGTATGAAGGTTTTTTAGAAAACTCACTTGCCCCTCTTAAATGCTCTCAACATCCTGAAAATTTGAATAAAAGTAATTGCTATTTTCAGAAACTTTTTGAAAAATTACCACAAAACATCTAAATCTTTAATAGGCAAGACCGCACCATTTGCTTGTAGATAGTAATGTGTTGGCTTTATTAACTTGTGCTCTACTTTATCTCCTACTGAAACTTTAAATTCCATATCCTGCACACAAAGAAATCCATATTTAGAATTGGTCCCATATCCTGCAGCATTACGAAAGAATTTAATCTGTCCAAGAGTTGCAAGATTATTTATTCTTTCTCTAATATTGCGCTCACTGCCAAGCCCCTCTTCTCCTTCAAAACGCTTTGCAAATTGTCCAGCAGTATAAATATTACCTTGATATGCGCTACTGCGAATTAAATTCAAGATAACCTCATGTTTTCTCATCCGTTCTAAATCCAACTTTTTACTATATTGATCTCTGATTATTGGTTCTGAATTTAAAACTGAATTGTCATGTACAAATGCCCCATTTTTCCAGTAAAGTGTCATTTGCCCGTTATTGCACTGCGAATAGTTAGATTTTTTGCGCGATAAAATTCTCTCATCAGGAGAAGCATTAGCTTTATCTGGTCTAGTCAAATACCAACGAGACCTTACTGTATTATTCCATGCTGTTGAACCGCCTGTGCCAGTTTTACGTATTATTCCCGCATCAGAAGGGTGGGCAAGTAATAAAACAGCTCCTTTTATTGCTTGAGCTATTCGACCACAACAACCTTGAATAAATTGTCTCACATGAGAACGGTCGTTTTCATTTCCTCCAAATAGGTCTGCTGCTGTATCTAATATCACAAGCTTCGGCTGAAACGATTCAATATCCTCAAGTAACTCTTGAAAGTACGTAGTTAATTGACCAGTATCTTTGTTATTAAAAACCATAAGTTGATTATTGTGCCCTGCTCGTGACCATAAGCCAACATTATCCTGAAAATCAGAAGATTCCATACCTGATTGATAAAATTCATTTATTGCGCATTGCCGACGCCAAAGTTCTTCTTCATCATCTTCACAGAACACACCATATGTCTTTATTTTTTCCAGATCTATTCCAAGCCAAGGTTTACCAAAAGCAGCGGCTGTCATTAATTGTTGAGCAAGGAGAGATTTTCCAACACCACCATCACCATAAAGAGCTGTAACACTTCCTACAGGGAGCCAATCCTTAATAACCCACTTTCTTTCTGGAGGGATATTGGTCCAAACTGTAGTATCAATTCTTTTTGACTTTCTTGAAGAATAAGGGCTTTTGTTGTTAAGGATAAATTCTTCAACGTTCATTCCTTCTAGCACACTATCTGCAGCATCCCAAGATTTTGGCTTATCTTGAGGAATCTTGAGAATAGAAAGTGATGCAACTCCAAAACCAGAAAGCTTTTTTGCGGCTTCTTGAGCATAATCTTTTCCAGGATCATCGTTATCTGGCCATATAATAATGTGTTTACCTTTAAGTGGAGTCCAATCAGTTTTCTCAATAGGTGCTTTTGCTCCAAACATTGCTGTTGTTGCAGTGATCCCTTGTTCTATGAGTAGCTCAGCACATTTTTCCCCTTCTACCAATATCACTCTATCAGATTTAGTGATGCCTGGAATGTTATACAGAGGCCTGATCTCAGGTGCAGTAAAGGTAGATTTTTTAGCATCAAATGGTTGATAACTTTTTCCTGAAGCAGTATCATAACGATATTTGCTGGCAATCAACTGATTATCCTGATCGAGATAGTCCCATTGAGTTATTCTCTTTTGCTCTTTAGTAGGTCGCTTGTTACATCCTATCCATTCACTTATCGAAGAAATTACTTCAACAAATTCTATTTTAGCGTTTTTCCCATGTGCAGCTGCCCAAAGATCAATAATGTCACCACCGTCCCCAGTTGCAAAATCAATCCATAATCCGACCTTGCCATACGCTAATTCAACTTTGAGGCTTTTGCCTTTATTACCTTGTACATCACCTATCTGAAATTTGTCACCATGAAAAGTTCCTCTTGGAAATAAATAAGAAAGGCATGATCTGATGTTTAATAATAGTTGTCTTTTTATTTCTTCTACATCAAATTGCTCTAATGGTTCTAAATGTGAGACAGCGTTGTTAAAATCATAATTTAAAGTATTTTTTTCTTTGACATCAGTTAAAAAATCTTGTACCATAGGTTGAAGCTCCTTTTAAAGTTAAGTGTTTGAAAGGTTTTTGAGCAAGGCTGTATTGGTTGCGGTCTTGTTCTCTTATCATGAAGTAAAAAATGCAGTAGGTGGTTCTCTTGGCAAAGCTTGAAAAATATATTAATAAGTGAAGGAAGTTAGTTCAGGTTTATAGTAAAGGTAAGATTGAAGGCTCTTAGGGTTTTCTTTCTTTTAAGACAAAATACTCTAATATAATTCTACAATATTTTCCTCACTATGTCAACTTCCTATTAAATAATCATAATGCTTCTATTTTGTCACATTGATATATTACATATTTATAGTATGTAATATATATTATATATAAGGAAATTTGCCATTTAACATTTTGGTTAAACCTCCACATATACGCAGCTTTGGAGCCGATTGGCAATTTTGCCAAATGAAATTTTATTTGCCATTTGAAATTCTCTTAAGGTATTGATTTTCTTGTATTTCTCTTTGTAAGTTCATCTGGTTATTTGGTAGGTTTGCCAAATGATTTGCATTTTGAAGCTTACTTTAATAAGTAAATATACCTATATGCTAGAAAATTTATAACAGTTGCTTACTGCATAAACTAAGTTCACTTATTAACATAACTCAAGAGATGCTTATATTTCTGTACCATTGACTATAGTATACCGGATCCCTTATCGATCTTTCCGGAAGTGAGGGAAATTTTTCCAAAACACTTTTACTCCTTATTATAAAAACATCTAACTTTAAACTTACACTGTTCCCTTACTATATATGTTCACCAAAATTATAAAAACTGTTCACTTTTTTAAAAAATTTTGCACAATTCCGCTTTCTATTAGCTTTCATACCCCACTAAATGACCTCTTTTCTAAACAATATATACTAGAAATGCAGTCCGAAATATGAATTGCTCTAAAATTTTTTTTATTACGATTTTTCTATTAAACTTTAATAGAGCTTAACGTGTTTACAATATACCCAGGGGAGAGATTTTCCGTCTATAAGAAGTAGCCACAAAATGCATATTAGTAAAGTTATTCATAATAATTATTTGTGAATTAAGCACTTTAGATTCGAGATTACATAGATTTTTGGCAGTTTTAGCCATTTTAGATTGGAAAATGAAATCTCCTAAAAGGAAAAAATCCGGCTATATTAAAGGGTTAAGAGTAATTTAAGTTTGAAATTCAAAAAAACTTCTTAATTGCTTTAAAAGCTAGGATTATAGAGGGTTTTTGAGTGTAGCCCAGTTTTTGGTAAAACCTTATATATTATATATATAATAAATAATAATATATAATAATAGAACATATAGGATATGTACCTTTCATAATACCTACCTAAATATTATTAACGTGCTTAAATGTTTACTTTTTTAACTTTCAAATAACAAGTTAAGCAAAAAAACATGAACTGTAATAAGTTTTAACCTGGTGCTCAACTGAAATGGTTTTCAAAAAGGCTAATATACCGTCCATTTTAATTTTTAACCGAAATATAAAAGTCGTTTTAACCGCGTTTTTAAAGCTACTCATGACTTAGATGAAGGAGAAATTACCCCTTAGTCAAAGAACGCTTGTAACATAGCTTAAAATTGAAATAAATGGCATTACTAAGTATCTCCTACCACAATAAATCTCTTCTTAGCAAAAATACACGTTTAACTCTATCATATCTTTTATTTATTGCAAAGATTTTTTTCACGTGGTAGGAGTGCTGTTGGTGTTCATAGAAATTAAGAGCTACTTAAAAAGATACAAAAAAAGGGAGGGGACAAAAAAGCACTACCCTTAAAATGAGTTTAAATGCTATCTATAGAGTTGTTTGTAGTTAAAGCAATAGGAGGCTACCTGTCCTTGTAAAGATATTCTAGCAGGTTTCTTCTCCTTCCTTTCTCAATTCTTTTGCTTATCTCTATTTAAAGTTAAAATATAAAGAACTCTTATTATTATAACAACTATTTTAATGAATTTAATTAACTAATTTTGACAATTTTGAAATTTATTTAAACTTTTTTGAAAAATTTCCGGAAAAAGTAGTAAGAAATCCGGTATATATAATAGAAGGGCATTGTTTCAACGAGGTAGATGCGCTTTAAGTACGAGAGCTTCAAGAAAATGTCAATCCTACCACTAACAAACATTTAGTAGAAAGGAAATTTGGTAAGCTTGAGAATTTATATTTTTTTAGATGAGATAAAAACTTCGTTTTAAAGCTAGATGTGATTTTATAGATTAACAATAGAAATTCACCAAAGAACGCACGTGGTACCCTTTAAAACTTAATTAAATGGCATTATCAGTAACCTTACTACTATAGAACAAACCTGTATATAAGTCTAATACGATTTTTGTACTTTGCAAATAAAAAAAATTGAACAGTTTTCGTAATTTTGGTGAATATATATAATAAGAAAACAACTTTCTGCAGTAGCACATAATTCTCGTTGTTGGCCTACAAAAACCTATGAATTTCTAGTGTGTTTTGTAGAAACCAGACGATATTTTGGAGTAAGTGCTACTTGTAATTTTAATAATAGCAAATGTCAACCCTAACACTAGATCTAGGCAAACAAACGGGCTGGGCAATTCTTACAGATGGAGTAATTGAAAGTGGAAGCAAAAGCTTTCATGGTAGCCGGTTTAGTGGAGGTGGAATGTGTTTCTTAAACTTTCGTAATTGGCTTAATTCTTTGAAAGACATTTCTGCAGTGTATTTTGAGGAAGTAAGAAGACACTTAGGAACTGATGCAGCGCATTGCTACGGCGGTTTTCTTGCCGTTCTCTCTGCCTGGTGTGAGGAGAACAGTATTCCCTACCAAGGTGTTAATGTTAAAACTATAAAACGCTTTATAGCAGGCAAAGGTAATGCAAGTAAGAGTGAAGTTATTGAAGCGATACGTGAAAAAAGTTTTTCACCTAGAGATGATAATGAGGCCGATGCTTTGGCATTAATGTTCTATGTTAGTAAAGATTTTAACATATTAAAAATACCATAAAAGTGGGTCCTTTCGGCCATACTGGCTGGTTTGGTGGGTTGGACCTCAGGCCTTTTCTAGTGTTAGACATATTTTGAATATTAACTTTTTAATTATTAAGATATGAATTTAGCAATCCACTACTATCCTGTTGAAAACCTCGTCGAATATAAGCGTAATCCTCGTAAAAATGATGACGTAGTAAACAGAATGTGTGCTTCAATCAGGGAATTTGGCTTTCGTATTCCAATAGTTGCAAAAAGCGATGGTACTGTGGTTGATGGTCATTTAAGACTCAAAGCAGCAAGAAAACTTGGTATGGAGAGTATTCCAGTAGTCCTCAGTGATAATTTAAATGAATCACAAACCAAAGCTTTTCGGTTACTGGCCAATCAATCAGCTAATTGGGCAAAGTGGGACGATGATCTTTTGAGAGTGGAAATTCAAGAATTAGAAGATTTGCAGTTTGACCTTAAAATGACTGGATTTGAATTGGAAAAAGTTCAACATTTCCTTGATGATTTAGATAGTGAAAAAGAAGATTTTTCTGACTTGGTTGGTGATGAAAAAAGGGTAGAAATAACAAAACCAGGTGATCTTTGGATTTTAGGTGATCATCGAATCTATTGTGGTGATAGCTCTGTAGTTGAATCATATAAAGCGCTGTTAGATGATAAAATGGCAGACATTACTGTTTGTGATCCTCCATATAACGTTGATTATGGTAGCAGTCAAGAAAGAGAGGATAAAAAGATACTAAACGATAATCAAGGTGAAAAGTATGAGCTTTTTCTCTATGATATTTGTACTCATATTTTAGCATACACTAAAGGTGCAATTTACATCTGTGCATCATCATCAGAGTTTTCAACGTTGCAAAAAGCATTTGAGGAAGCGGGAGGAAAATGGTCAACTTTTATCATTTGGGCGAAGAATCACTTTACGCTAGGAAGATCAGATTATCAAAGACAATACGAAGCAATGCTCTATGGATGGAAAAGCGGCAATAAACGTGAGTGGCATGGAGGTAGAAATCAAAGTGATCTGTGGTTTTATGATAAGCCAACGCACAATACACTACATCCAACGATGAAGCCAGTAGAGCTAATGGAGAGAGCAATAGTAAACAGCAGCAGACCAGGAGACATAGTACTTGATCCATTTAGTGGTTCTGGTAGCACACTAATTGCATGTGAAAGAACAGGAAGAATTTGCAGAACAATAGAGCTAGATTCAAAATTTGTAGATGTAACCATAAAACGTTGGCAAATATACACAGGTAGGAAGGCAATTCTTTCTGGTACTGACAAAACTTTTGCACAAATTCAAGAAGAAAAACAGCAATAAAGGGGCAAAAAAAGTGGAAAAGATTACACAAACGGAATGGGCAAAAGAACTAGGAGTTTCAAAGCAATATGTCTGTTATTTAGTAAAAAAAGGAATAGTTGAGTTGGAGGATGGTTTGATCAATAGAGAACAAGCAAATGAAGCAGTAGCGGCAATAAGAGATCCAAGTCAGCCACTGAGGAGGAAAAATCCAGAAAACGAAAATACAAGTAACCTTTCCACGATGTTGCTAAAAACTAGAATAAAAAATGAAATGGAACGAGGTAAACTTCTTGAGGCAAAAGCTAAGGCTGAGATAGGAGAACTTGTCTCAGTAGAAGAAGTAGAAACTGAAGCATTTAATGTAGCAAGAGTTGTCCGTAATAATTTGCTTAATATTCCAAATAGGGTTTCAGCGCTACTTGCATCACTGAGTGATACTGAAAAGATTCATATGGCGCTAACTGAAGAGATTACAAACTCATTACAAGAATTATCTAATACTAAATTTCAAATATAAAAAAGATTTTGAATATAAAATGGCTAAGTTTAGAGTTAATAAAGTGTCTAATCAATCAACCAGGATTAGATGTTAATGTTAGAGGATTAAATGGAAAAACCCCACTACATTGCGCTATAGAATTTGACGAATTAAGTATGGTAGATCTGTTACTCACGAAAAAGAACATTAATCCTTTTATAGAAGATAATGATGGTAAAACATCTCTTGATTACGCCAAAGAAGGGAAAAAAGCAGAAATATTACAAGCGCTAATCAACAATAAATACGGATCAGAGCAAGATAGTTTACTTCATTTAGCTGCAATGATAGGTGAAGTTAATGCAGTTAGATATTTGATAGGAAAAGGTGTTGACGTTAATGTACGAAATGCTCTGCATCATACGCCATTACATCTAGCAGCAGGCATAGGACATGCAGAAGTTGTAAAGATTTTGATAAGAGAAGGAAATGCTGAAATTGATGTCTTTGATGCACGGAATCAGACACCAATGCACTATGCAGTTAATAACAAAAAATTGGAGATAGTAAAGTTACTGCTAAAGCTTGGAGCAGATGTAAATAGCACGCGCATGGGACAAAACTCAATGAAATTGTTACCTATTCATATAGCTGTAAGTAATACTAATTACGATGAAAGAGATCTGTGTTTGGATATCCTCAAATGCTTAATAAGGGAGCCTAATGCTCAAGTCAATTTGCAAGACTACGAAAATAAAACACCACTACATTACGCTGAAAGACTTAAAACAATAGAGGTCTTACTAACGCGAGAAGATATAGATCCATTGGTAAAAGACGATAGTGGCAAAACACCATTTGATTACGCTAAACCTGAGATAAAGAAGGCTTTGGTGAGTAATAAATACGGTTCTGAGAAGAATAGTCTACTCCATTTAGCTGCACAAATGGGAGAAGTTGAGCTTGTAGAGTCTATTTTAAAAGAAGAAATTGATATTGATATTTCAAATAATAAAGGTCTATCACCGATTTATCTTGCTGCGGAAAAAGGGCATTTACATGTAGTAAAGTTATTGCTGAAAAAAGGAGCAAATTATACACCTGTTCTGCACTTAGCAATCAAGTCAAATAATTTAGAATTGCTAAAAACTTTATTTAAAGAAAAGAGCATCAAATTACCAGATGAGATAGGCAAGTCTGTACCAGTTTATTATAGGTGTATAGAACATAGAGATGCAAAAGTAAGAAAATACAACAATGTGATCTGTGTTTTTACATCAGTAAGTGCAGTAGCAATAGCGGTATGTATAGGGTTAACAGCAACAACAATAAGCAGTGCAATCATTTTTGCAACAGTAACAGGAGTATTTGCGCTTGTTATAGCAATAATGATAAGTGAGATGAGTAAAAGATATATAGAAAACGAATTTCAGAAAAAGATGTTTATGGAATTGGAGGAGTGTGGAGGAATAAACTCTACTGTTAACAATATTGAGATAGAACCAATTATGAGTAGATGCAGACAATGATATACGCTAGAGCTTTTTCTGAAGGTTTAAGACCAGATCCCCAGCTTAAAGTATCAGAGTGGGCGAATGAGTATCGAGTTTTAGCAGCAACTGCAGCATCAGAGCCAGGTAAATGGAGAACAGAGAGAACTCCTTATTTAAAAGAAATCATGGATTCACTATCTCCGTCCTCACCAGCAGAAAAAGTAGTATTCATGAAAGGAGCACAGATTGGAGGAACAGAAGCAGGAAATAATTGGATTGGCTATATCATCGATCAAACGCCAGGGCCAATGCTAGTAGTACAGCCGACAGTTGAAATGGGAAAGCGTTGGTCAAAAGGAAGATTTGCACCACTGATTGAAAGTACACCATGTTTAAAAAGTAAAGTAAAAGACCCAAGGTCAAGAGACTCAGGCAATACTGTACAAAGTAAGGAATTTCCAGGTGGAATAGTAGTAATAACCGGAGCAAATAGCAGTGTAGCACTGAGATCTATGCCAGTAAAATATCTCTTTCTTGATGAAATAGATGCCTATCCAGGAGATTCAGGAGGAGAAGGAGATCCAGTACTGCTTAGTATTGCTCGAACTAATACATTTGCACGGAGAAAGATTTTTTTAGTATCAACACCAACGATTCATGGAATAAGCAGAATTGAGAAAGAATTTGAAGCAACAGATAAGAGATATTTTTTTGTACCATGTCCACATTGTAATTACTATCAAGTTCTGAAATGGTCACAAATTAAATGGGAAAACAACGACTCAAGAACAGCACATTATGTCTGCACTGAATGTAGCAGTAAAATAGAAAATCATCAAAAGACAGAGATGCTTGAGCGTGGAGAATGGAGGCCTACTAATAGAGTAAAAGGTGAGAAAAAAGGATTTCATCTTTCAAGTCTTTATAGTCCAGTTGGCTGGTATAGTTGGCAACAAGCAGTAGAGGACTTTCTCCATGCAAAGGAAAGCGAACAATTACTGAAAGTTTGGATAAATACAACGCTTGGAGAAACTTGGGTAGATAAAGGAGAAGTACCAGACTGGAAGCAATTATTTAATAGAAGAGAATTTTTTCCCGTAGGCACAGTACCTAGGAGAGAAGTGGTACTTACTGCAGGAGTAGATGTACAAAAAGATCGTCTAGAGGTGGAAGTTGTAGCATGGGGAAAAAGTCGTGAAAATTGGTCAATAGACTATCGAGTATTTGAAGGAGATACAGGAGGTGGAGAAGTATGGAAAAAACTTTCGGAGTTACTCAATCATCATTTTATTGGTGAAAATGGGTTTGAATATATGATAAGTATGATGGCAGTGGATGCAGGGTATGCAACGCAAGAAGTATACAACTGGGTAAGAGGTCATCAAGGATCTGGAAGAGTAATGGCAGTCAAAGGTGTAAATAAAGCCCTAGTGCCACTTAGCAGCCCAAGTAGAGTTGATATAACAGTTGGTGGTCAAAAGCTAAAAAGGGGAATAAAGCTCTGGCCAGTAGGAGTATCGATATTAAAGTCAGAGCTTTTTCAGCTACTTAATATTTTAAAAGAAGAAGAGAAAGTGCCAGCAGGATATTGTCATTTTCCTGAGTATGCACCTGAATATTTTAAGCAGTTAACGGCAGAGCAATTAGTCAGTAAGGTAGTAAAAGGATACACCAAACAGGAGTGGCAAAAGGTAAGAGAAAGAAATGAAGTACTAGATTGCCGAATTTATGCAAGAGCTGCATCGATAGCACTGGGAATAGACAGATGGCCAGAGAGTAAATGGAATAGTTTAAGTGAAAAACCGGAAAATAAAAAATCAAAGAAAATAGTCAAAAGCAAATGGATCAGCAAGCAATAAATGTATAACGAAGATTATTTAATTCAAGTTGAACAAGCAATAAAGAAGCTTCAGAGTGGCGAAAGAGTGGTATCAATTGCATATGGTGACCATGTTGTGAGATATGCTGAAGTTCAGATAAATGATTTGCTCAGCCTCAGACAACGCATCAAAGGTGAACTAAAGATTGCTGGAATGAAGCCTAAACGAAAGATTATTTTTGCAACAAATAAAGGAGTTATATGAGGGAAAATTTTCTGAGAAAAGTTGTAAAAGAGGAATATTCTGAATTTTTAGAGCAATTAAAAACTTTCATAAAACTATGGGAGAATAGAGAGAGTTCAGTAAATGGAATAATAGATTTGTCACATTGGCAAGAAAATGTGGATTTTGAGTTAGCTAAAGAGAGTGGTATAGTTGGAGTAATTCATAAGGCAACGCAAGGAACAGAGTACATAGATTCAAAATACAAAGAAAGAAGAAAAGAAGCTGAAGACTTGGGTCTATTATGGGGTTCATATCATTTCGGTGTAGGGGAAGATGGAAAGGATCAAGCAAATCACTTTTTGAATACAGTGGGTGAAACTAAAAATACAATTGTTGTGCTTGATATTGAAGAGAACGAAAGTGGAAAAAATATAGAACCAAAACAAGCAGAAGATTTTGTTAAAAAAATTCAAGAAGAAACAGGGCGTTTACCTTTAGTGTATGGAGGTGCTAATTTTTTGAAAGATTTTGCCACACCAATTTTGACAAAATGTCCATTATGGATAGCAAGCTGGAGAAAAGAACTCACATTACCAAAAGGCTGGAATGATTGGATTTTATGGCAATATACTGACGGTAAAATAGGTCCAGAGCCAGATGAAGTAAGTGGAATTGGAAAATGTGACAGAAATAAATTTAACGGAACTTTGAAAGAATTAAGAGAATTTTGGTTAGTATGATGCTGAAAAAATTCAAACAACTATTTAGCAAGCCAAAAATCAAAAGTTCAGCCTGGGATGCAGCAGGGTCAGGAAGAAGGGTAATGTATTGGCAAGGAGAAGCAGGAAGCATAAATAATTTACTCTCTCAAAGCCTTGAGCACCTGCGTAGTCGCTCTCGAGATATGGTAAGGAAAAATCCATATGCGGCAAATATCATTGATACAATAGTAAGTAACTCTATTGGAACAGGAATAAAACCGCAATCAAAAGCAAGAGATGGAGAATTTCGAAAGAAGGTGCAAGAATTATGGCTAAGATGGACAGATGAAGCAGACAGTAGCGGGGTAAGTGATTTTTATGGATTACAAGCTCTAGTATGCAGAAGTATGATAGAGGGAGGAGAATGTTTTGTACGTTTAAGAACGAGAAAGCTGGAAGATAGATTTTCTGTGCCATTACAACTGCAAGTACTTGAGTCTGAACATCTAGATAATAAAACAAATCAAACTTTAGGAAATGGTAATGTAATAAGAAACGGGATTGAGTTCAATAGACTTGGGCAAAGAGAAGCATATTACCTATTTAAAGAACACCCAGGTGAAGGTTCATTTGGAGAATCAGTTAGAGTACCGGCAAATGATGTTTTACATATCTACAAACCTTTAAGACCTGGCCAGATAAGAGGAGAGCCGTGGCTTTCTAGTATACTTCTGAAACTTTATGAGCTTGATCAATATGATGATGCAGAATTAGTGAGAAAAAAGACAGCAGCAATGTTTGCAGGGTTTATTACAAGACTTGATCCTGAAGCAAATATTTTAGGAGAAAGTGAAAGTAATGAGCAAGGAGTAGCATTATCAGGTTTAGAGCCAGGAACAATGCAGCTTTTAGACCCAGGAGAAGATATAAAATTTTCAGAGCCGTCAGATGTAGGAGGAAGTTATGAAGCGTTTATGAGACAGCAACTCAGGGCAATAGCAATAGGTACAGGGATAACATATGAACAGCTAACAGGAGATTTAACAGGCGTTAATTATTCATCCATTCGAGCAGGGCTGATAGAGTTTCGCAGAAGGTGTGCAATGTTGCAGCATAACGTGATAGTGTTCCAGTTTTGTAGACCTATTTGGAATAGATGGCTAGAGTTAGCAGTACTTTGTGGAGAACTGAGTATAGATGAAAAAGTAGTAAAAGCAGCGAAAGAAGAAGTAAAATGGATACCACAGGGATTTGATTGGGTAGATCCACTGAAAGATCAGCAAGCACAGTAAATGGCAGTAAGAAATGGCTTCAAGAGCCGCTCAGAAGTAGTATCAGAAATGGGTTACGATGTAGAAGAAATTGACCAAGAAATAGCAGAAGATCAAAAGCGTGCTAATTCTTTTGGACTTTGTTTCGATTCTGACGTTAATCATAAAAGGGAAGGAAGGTGATGTGGATAAATAAGCCAATAATGGTAGAGAGAAGAAGCTTTGAACTACTATCATTATATAACAGCAAACAACCTATCTTTAAGAACTTAAAGCATTTTCATATAAACCCAAAAGGAATAGCAATAATACGTATTTATGGAGTTTTGACAAAAAAAACAGAAGCTTTTGATCATATTTTAGATATGACTTCGTATGAAAATATTCATGAAGAGATAGAGAGTGCTTTAGAAGATAAAAGCATAGAGACGATTCTACTTGACATAGACAGTCCAGGAGGGGAAGTAAACGGTGTATTTGACCTGGCTGATTTTATTTACGAATCAAGAGCAAAAAAAAGGATTATTGCGATGGCCAATGATGATGCATACTCTGCTGCATATGCTATAGCCTCTAGCGCTGAGAAGGTATTTGTGAGCAGAACTTCTGGTGTTGGCAGTATTGGAGTAATAGCAAGCCACATAGATCAAAGTGGGTTTGATGAAAAGCAAGGTATTAAGTACACCACAATCTTTGCTGGTAGTCGAAAGAATGATTTAAACCCGCATGAGCCAATGACGTCTGAAAGTTTAGAAAGCTTACAAAAAGAAGTAGGACGACTATATGAAATGTTTTTGCAGCTAATAGCAAGGAACAGAGGTCTTTCAATTGAAAAGATTCGATCAACAGAAGCAGGTCTATATTTTGGCGAGAAAGCAGTAGAAATAGGTCTTGCAGATGGAGTTACAACATTTTTTGAATTTATCAATAATCATAAAAGTAGGAGTGTTAGTATGACAACTATTGAGGAGAACTGTCGTAGAGAAATTTTAGAGATAATAAGATTATGTAATATATCAAAGATGCCAGAAAAGATAGGAGAATTTATTGAGCAAGGCGTAAGTATTGAGCAAGCCAGGGAAGTTTTAATGGAGTTACTTGCAGAGCAAACGAAGAAGACAGAAATACTAAGTGCAATACCACAGAATTCAGGAGAAGAGTTGATGATGCAGGTAGCGAAAAGTCGTGCGCAATCAAACATTTAAAGTATGTGTATAACCGCCGTGTATAACAACCACAAATATGGCGGTAAAAAAATAAAAAAAGGAGAAAAGGAAATATGACATGTATAACCGAACAAAATAATCTAGGTGACTTATTAAAGTATGAGGCATCAAGTCTATATTCAAGAGATCAGATAACAGTAGCCAAGGGGCAAAATCTGAAGCTAGGAACAGTTATTAGTCGTGATAAAGACAACATGATTAGGATAATCAATCCAACTGCCACAGATGGGACACAAACGGCGATAGGAGTGATAGCAAGCGATGTAAACGCAAAGGAAAATAGTAATAGTAAAGGAGTAATTATTGCTCGCGGTGCAATGCTAGCAGATCATGCAGTTGTATGGCCAGCAAATATCACTGAAGAGCAGAAAGCTGCAGCAATAAAGCAACTTGAAGCACAAGGGATCATTATCCGCAAGGGAGTTTAAAAAACTATTAAAACATATATAAGGGGGAAAAGAAAGAATGCAAAATCCATTTACAAATACAGCATTTAGCATGACAGCACTAACAAATGCAATGAATATATTGCCGATAAATTATGGACGAGTTGAAAATTTAAATTTGTTTCCAAGTAGGTCAGTAAGATTTAGACATATTACCATAGAAGAACACAACGGAGTTTTAAGTCTATTGCCAACACAAGTTCCAGGAGCACCAGCAACAATAGGAAAACGTGGCAAAAGAAAGGTAAGAACATTTACGGTTCCACATATTCCACATGATGATGTAGTCCTGCCAGAAGAAGTGCAAGGAATAAGGGCATTTGGATCAGAGAGTGAACTGAAAGCGCTGGCAGATGTAATAACTGACCATTTGCAGCTAATGAGAAATAAACATGCAATAACGTTGGAGCATTTGCGAATGGGAGCGCTGAAAGGAATAATTTTAGATGCTGATGGGTCAGAATTACTAAATCTGTACAACGAATTTGAAATAACACCAAAAGTAGTAAATTTTGCACTAGGAACAGCAACAACAGATGTAAAGCGTAAGTGTCTGGAAGTACTCCGGCATATAGAAGATAATCTAAGTGGTGAATATATGACCGGAATTCATGCCTTGGTAAGCCCTGAGTTTTTTGATGCATTAACTTCGCATAGTAAAGTGAAAGAAGCATATGAAAGATGGCAAGAAGGAGCAGCGCTAAGGAATGATATGAGGTCAGGATTTACATTCTGTGGAATAACATTTGAGGAATATAGAGGGCAAGCAACTGATCCTGAAGGAACGGTGAGAAGATTTATAGAAAGAGATACAGGGCACTGTTTTCCAGTAGGAACAGCAAGTACATTTACAACATATTTTGCACCAGCAGACTTTAATGAAACAGTAAATACTCTTGGACAGCCACTCTATGCAAAACAAGAGCCAAGGAGATTTGATAGAGGAACAGATTTACATACACAGTCAAATCCTCTGCCAATGTGCCATAGACCTGGCGTATTAGTAAAAGTCGCTATAGCATAACATACTGGTAGAGTAACAAGTTGGTGAGGCACAGAACGACTCTACCGGTATGCGCTTTCTTAGCATGTAAAGGTTAGTATATCAAAAAGAAATATGCAAGAGAATATTAAGCGATTATTAGAAGATTGTTTTGCCCATTTAGGAGAAGTAGCTTTGTATGAGTCGAAAAATAAGGCGTACATGGTACAAGTATTAAAGCAAGAGCCAGATAAATTATACGAGATTGGTGAAGGACAATTTGTGGAAGAAACTTTAGCGTTAGAAGTAAGTGCGTTTGATGGTGCGTCCAGAGAAGGTAAGTATGTTCAGTAGGAGTCAAACCTACCAGGATAAGAGTCGGAGTCCTGTAGCTTGGGTAGCAGTATGGAGGGAAACCAAGATACTGAAGCCTACCGACAACGTTATCGTAAGGATAAAGGCGAGTTATCGGGCCATAACGGAAGTGAACACATAGGTGGCCTCGAAAACACAGTACTGAAGGCCGAACCAGCCGTCAAATGGTGAAGGCAGTACAGAAGGTTGAAAAACGACTGATACAACTGTTCTACTTCAGCGGGGTGATAGTGATGGCACGATAACAAGGACATACAAAACAACTGGAGAAGCCCTCCTCATCCCAAGGAGAAATATCTTGGAGAGGTAGGTTCTATAACTGGAAACAGGAAATGAACCGAAGATGAAAGGGTGGCGGATGGGTGCGTAGTAGCGAAGAAGTGAGGTAATGCTCATGGAGCAAAGGTACCCTACTAGTAGAAATCTTTTAACAAAAGGGAGGTAAAGGTAAAATGATAAAAATGCCAATAAAATTACAAGACCTGAGAAGAAAGATATATACCAAAGCGAAGGCAGAACCGGAATGGCGATTCTGGGGAATCTATGTTCATGTTTGCAAAATGGAAACACTGAAAGAAGCCTACAAGCTAACAAAGAGGAGTAATGGGGCACCAGGAATTGACAGAGTGACATTCGAATTGATAGAAGCAGAAGGCTTAGAAAAGTATCTCCAACAAATAAGATATGAACTAATAACCAAGACCTATAGCCCAAATAGGAACCGGAGAAAGGAAATACCAAAAGCTGGGGGAAAACTCAGAGCATTGAACATACCCTGCATCCGTGATAGAATAGTGCAAAGTGCACTAAAGCTAATAATTGAACCAATATTCGAATCTGACTTTCAGGACGGATCATATGGATATAGACCTAAGAGAAAAGCGCATGAAGCAATAAAAAGGGTAGAGAAAGCAGCAATCAAAGACAATACAAAAGCTATTGACATAGATCTGAAATCCTACTTTGATAATGTGCGACATCATATTCTTATGGAAAAGATTGCCAAGAGAATAAATGATAAAGAAATCATGCACTTGATCAAGCTAATCCTCAAGATGGGAGGAAAACGAGGAATAGCGCAAGGATCAACGATTTCGCCGTTATTGAGCAATATATACCTCAATGAGGTAGATAAAATGCTAGAGAAAGCAAAAGAGGTGACCAAAGAAGGAAAATATCAACATATAGAATACGCAAGATGGGCAGACGATTTAGTAATACTGATAGATAGACACCCAAAATGGGAATGGCTGGAAAAGTCAGTATACAAAAGGTTACAAGAGGAATTAGCAAAAATAGAAGTAGAAGTAAATGAAGAAAAGACAAAAGTTGTTAACCTAAAAGAAGGGGAAAAGTTCAGCTTTCTAGGATTCAATTTTCGAGAGAAAATTACAAAACAAGGAAAATGGACGGTAGAAACAACACCACAGATGAAAGCACGAACAAACCTACTTCACAAGTTGAAGGAAGTATTTCGTTGGCATAAATCGCAACCAATAGAGAGAGTGATTCATATCATTAATCCGATATTGAGAGGGTGGATAAACTATTTTAGGATTGGAAACTCAAGTCGAAGCTTTCACTACGTGAAGCATTGGGTAGAGAAGAAAATAAGACGCAATTTAATGAAAGCCAGAAAAGCAAGAAAAGGATTTGGCTGGAAGAGGTGGAGTAGAGAATGGATATATAAAACCCTGGGTCTATATTCGGACTACAGAATAAGATATTACATTCCGAAAGCATCACCAGCACAATATGTTATAAATTTTGGTAAAGAATCTACTAGGAAAGCGTAGTGCGGGAAAACTGCATGCTGCGTTTGATGAGGCGGGAGCTGGAAACGTGAATATGGGAATTTTGGATTGAGGCCCAACATGAAAATAATGGATCAGCCACCAAACCCTAAAGAGGCGCGCCAGTTCTCGACCCTACTGTTAAAGCCAATTGTAGGAGATGTTTTTGTTATAGGTGATCGAAGATATAAAGTACACTCACCGCCACTTAGAGACAAGTCTGGAATAACGTGGAAAATAAAAGCGTCTGGGGTGTAAAATGTCTATTCATATAGAAGTTGAGGTAATAGAAAGTGTAAATGCTAAAAGAAAAAAAATAGAATTAGCAATAGTGAGAGCGTTAAACAGAACAGCACTATGGCTAAAATTGAAGACAGCAAAAGAAATTAGTGAGGAAAAGAAGATAAAATTAAGTTTTATAAGAAAGAGATTAAGAATTTTTAAAGCAAAAACAAGCAGATTAGAAGTGTTAATTAGAGCAAATCTCTACGACATTAGAGCATCGACAATTGGTAAAATACAAAAAACAAGAAGAGGATCGAAAGTAGGAAAGCATGAGTTTATAGGAGGATTTGCAGCAGTTATGCCAAAAGGAAATAGCGGTATGTTTAAACGTGAAGGAAGAGCAGCATTGCCAATACAAGAAGTAAAGCTACCACTGGAACCTGAAGGCTCAAGAATAATAAAAGATCTTGTTGATTATGAGAGTGAGAGAGTGTTTGAGAAATACTTTAAGCATGAGCTAAACTATATGTTAAAGATATGACAAAGTTCTGGAAAGATTTACATCAAGCAATTTGTACTAAGTTAAAGGAAGAAATACCGGCTATACAGACATGTGAAATTTATCCATCGATAAGAAAAGAATTATTAGCGCCAGCGTTATTTGTAGAGCTTGTGAGTTTAGAATCGGGAAAAGATCCTGGAACAGAGGAATTAGCGCTGAAAGCAAGATTTGAAGCACGAATTGTGATTGATAGCACAATAGAAAATGCCCCTATTATTGTCAGAACATTAGCTGCTGAGGTTGCGAAAGTAGTAAATAAAAATACTTGGAACGTGAAAAATGTTTCACCAGGAGAATTTATATCAGGAGGAGGAGATGACTTTAGACCAGAGCTCGATGCATATTTAGTGTGGATGGTTGAATGGGTGCATACAATACACGTAGGGCGATCTATTTGGAAAGAAGGAAAATTTATGCCACACAAAATAGAAATCGGTGAAATAAATGTTAGAAAATAATTTTGCAATTTCGGAACTACAGAGGAAAATGGCCAACATTGTTCGTATAGGAGTTGTAAAAGAAATAGATTATGAAAAAGCAAAAGTAAGAGTTAAAATAGGAGAATTTTTAACAGATTATTTACCATGGATAACGAGCAAAGCAGGAAAAGATAGAGATTGGTCTCCACCAGATATCGGTGAACAGGTTATGATATTTTCTCCTTTTGGTGAACTATCATTAGGAGTGGTATTAGGAGGAATATATCAGGAAAAATACTCTGCACCAGAGAATAAAAAAGAAATAAATAGTATAAAATTTCAAGATGGGACGAAGTTTACATATGATAAAGGAAAGCATCATTTAGAGATTGAAGTAGTAGACAAAATAACACTGAAAGCTGGGGAATCGAGCATAGAGATGACGAAGAGCGAAATAAAACTGAAAGCAGATAGAATAAACCTTAATTAAATGAATAAATCGGTTGTACGAGTAGGAGATTATTGTGTAGAAGTAACACCGCATTTTTGCATTAGTGGGAGTAACAATGTTTTTGTAAATGGTAAGCCAGTTTGCCGAAAAGGAGATAATTTTACAGAAGGAAGAGCATTAACTAAAGGGTCAAAAACAGTGTTTACAAATGGCTATAGTATAGGAAGAGTTGGAGATTCAATATCTTGTGGTTCTAAAGTAATAAGTGGTAGTAGTAATGTTTTTTCAGGATAAAAATAAACCATCTGCTATACTTACCAAAAATAAAGTTATGAACATGGATATAACTATTAGCCTATTAGGAGACATTAGTAATTTAATAGATAGAGCAAAGAATCATCTTTCTGTTCAATTCAACTCTACTCTAGTATTGTTAAACTGGGAAATTGGCTCCAGAATTGATCAAGATATTCTAAAGCACAAACGCGCAGATTATGGGAAGCAAATCATCTCCCAACTTGCAAAAGAACTTCAGATTAAATATGGACGTGGGTTTGATAGAGCGTCATTATTTCGTATGGTGCAATTTTCTAAATTCTTTCCTGATCAAGAGATTGTCGCGACACTGTCACAACAATTGAGTTGGTCACATTTTGTAGAAATTATTGCAATTTCTGATGAGCTGAAGCGTAATTATTATATAGAAATGTGTCGTATTGAAAGGTGGAGTGTTAGGGCACTACGTAGTAAAATCGATACTATGTTGTATGAACGTACAGCACTAGCAAAAAAACCTGAAGATTTCATAAGAAGGAGTATAAAAAATTTACGTGAAGAAAATATGTTAGCACCAGAATTCATTTTTCATGACCCATACTTCCTTAGCTTCATGGAATTGCCATCAAGTTATAGTGAGACTGATCTAGAAAATATAATCTTGGATGAATTGACAAAGTTTTTACAAGAGTTTGGGAATGATTTTTGTTTTGTAACACGTCAAAAAAGGATGAGTACTAAAACAACTGACAGGTATTTGGACCTGCTATTTTTTCACAGAGGATTAAAACGCCTTATAGCAATAGAACTAAAAATAGGTCGCTTTGAACCAGCTTATAAAGGACAGATGGAATGGTATTTAAATTGGTTAGATAAAAATGAACGAAAAGCAGGTGAAGAAAAACCGTTAGGGATTATTTTATGTGCTGATAAGGATCAAGAGGATATAGAATATCTTGAACTCGAAGGCTCTAATATTCATGTTGCACAGTATTTAACACAGCTTCCTTCTAAAGAAATTCTTGAAAAGAAGTTAAGAAAGGCTATTTCTATAGCACGTGAAAAACATGCAAGTATTCAGTCAGAGCCATGAAAAATATATGCGAGGAATGGATGCTAAAACGGGAAAAGCTCTTGAAGGAATAGAGCACTTAAAGCAGTCGATAATTGATATACTGACCACTCCTATTAACAGTAGAATAATGAAGAGAGATTATGGGTCAAGACTATTTGAATTAGTAGATAAGCCAATAAATAGAGATTTAACTTTGGAAATCTATTCAGCAGTAGCAGAAGCTCTACAAAGGTGGGAGGAAAGATTTAAGCTAGAAAAAGTAAAAATGACAGAGGTGAAAGAAGGAAAAGTAACGCTTGATCTAGAAGGATTATACTTACCAAGCGGGAAAAACATTCATTTTGATGAAATTGTAGTTTAAAGATGCAGCAGCTAAATATTGTAGAAAAGCCAAATTTCGAGGAAATCTTTTCGAGAATGAAAGAAGAGTTAGTCCGTAGAGATGAAACCTTTTCAGGATTAGTAGAATCGGATCCAGCAATGAAGGTATTAGAAGTAGCAGCATGGAGAGAGTTGTTACTCAGACAAAGGATAAACGAAGCTGTAAAGGGTAATTTACTAAAATTTGCAACGGGAGAAGATCTTGATAATTTAGCTGAGTTTTATGGAGTGGAGAGGCAAAAAGAAGAAGATGATGAACGATTTAGAAAAAGAATTAAAGCAAAAATAGTGGGCTCAAGCACGTGTGGAAGCAAAGAACACTATCGATATCATGCACTGTCAGCAGATAGTAGAGTAAAAGATGCACTAGTGGAATCAACTATACCAGGGAAAGTACAAATTTCAATCTTATCAACACAATTATCCACAACTGGCATAGTGTCAGAAGAGCTACTTGAAATTGTAAGAAAGCAAGTTACTAGAGATGATATAAGAGTTTTAACAGATACAGTAACAGTGATAGGTTGCAATATTACGGAAATAGATATTCACAGCAGAATGAGTATAAGTCCTATAATATCAAAGGAGGAAATCAAGAAGCAGTTTATTGAGAAGTTTGAAGCAAGTAGAAGGTTGGGATGGAATGTTACAAAATCATGGATAATAGCAAACCTATTTGTAGAGGGTGTAGAGAATGTAGAATTAATCGAGCCAAAAGAAGATGTTGTGGTGCTAGGTAATGAGTGTGCTGCTTTAAGAAACTTAGAGATTGAGTTGAATTAATGTTATTGCCACCAAATGCAACAAAACAGGAAAAAGCGCTAGTAGATGCAACGGATTATAAAGTTGATCCAAGTTGCATCAGAGGGTTTAAGTTTAGTCTTAAAGAAGAAACATTGCCGTGGTTGATTGAGGAATATGAATTGGGGGAGATACTACGCTGGGTAAAAGATAAAAGAAGAGCGATAGTAGAAGGAGTAAAGTTTCAAAGACTGAGAGGAACCCCAGAATCACTCAAAATAGCACTAAAATGGGCAAATATAGAAGATATTACAATTATCGAAGAACCACCTGGAAAACATTTTTTTGAGCTGCAAATTGGAATAAAGGATGTGCCAAATGACTTTTTTGTAGATGCAGTTGTAGAATTGGCAAAGCTGTCATTACCAGCAAGATCAAGGCTAATGAGGATTTTCAATGACCACTACAACATTGATAGGTTTATTTTAGATGAAAGCTTTTTTGGAAGTTTGTTATCGGATTACTCGGGGATAAAAATTGAAAAAGATGGACCAGTACTGTCATTCGGTAGAAAGAACACATTTGAGCTAAAAAGCTTAAATCCAAATTTTAAGTTTAGCACTTTTCGGATTCATTATGAGCAAGCATTTAGTAATGACATATATCGGTTGAATGTAGCAGTGCTTGGGGAAACAGAGCCTCACACAAAGGATTACAAAGGCATTTATGAAAGAAGTCATCAGTGGTATAACTTAAAAGCCCTGTATCCTCTAACTCAAAGCTTATTACCGTCGATTAAATTTGCAAAAGCGCAGATTGTACTGTCAGATAGCTGGAAATTAGGAGAAATAAATAGCTGTTTTCCGGTTGGTAGAATAGAAGAAGAAGGAAATAAATTTGTATTGGGAAACGATAAACTTTCAGGGCAACGTTGGAATTTAAAACACAAGCCAATTTTAGAAAGGTTTAGCGTTACTCACCACTACAAAATAGAAAATTATACAGATCAGAAGGTCAGAAAATATGTTTTAGCAGAACACAACATTTACTATAAAAACGACTTATATTCAGAGCAAAAAGACTCAATACACGAATTAGAAAAGCACATTTTAGTGTTTTACCCGGGAGTACTGAAATGGCACGAACATCGACATTTGCACAGAAGTTGGAAAAATAGTCAAGCAATATGTGTAATAAGTTAAATACTTATATTTAGATCCTCATATATTATATTAATAATAGTTTAAAGTGTATGAAATAAAAAGAAAAGGACTTGCTTTCTCATGCTAAAACGGACATGACTTGAATAGCAGCAGGTAAATATAAGAAATTTATCTAACGCTAGAAAAGCTAATTTTGTGAGGTATGAAATGAGTTTTAGCAAGAGTAAGTTTTTTAAAGAAGTATCAAGTAACGATATTAATAAAAGAAATGAAGAAGGAGAGACGATATTACACCAAGCAGTAGAAATCTCTGATTACAAAACAGTGAGGTTATTAATAAAAAAAGGGGCAGAGGTAAATGCAAGAGATAAGAATGGTTATACACCACTACACTGTGCAGTATTCGCAAAAAGTTTAGAAAATGTAAAAGTGCTGCTAAGAGAAGGAGCAGAAGTAAATGCTACTCAATATGTTACTGGATGTACGCCACTGCACTCTGCGTGCAAAATAGGAGGAGCAGGAGTTGAAATAATAAAAGAGCTGGTAAAGGCTGGAGCTGAAGTTAATCAACTGAATAAGTACGGTGCAACACCAATGTATTACATCTGGGAAAGTGAAAAGTATCGTCTATGTGATAGCAAAGAGAGTGAAAAGGCAAGTAAATTTTTGAGAGAAAAAGGAGGAGTAACAAAAAGTAGAGAACTGACGTGCTATGGAATAGAGGGGCTAGTGGGAGAAATAGCAGACATGTTGAATGGAAGCTACATGCCGGAGCTAAAAATAATAGAGATAGAAGAAATAAGAAAGAGAGACAAATCACTAATAAAGGAAGAATGTGAAAATTTAGCAAGCAAAATAATAAGCCAGATAAATGAAATGATAGATGAGGTGGTGAGAAGGAAAGCTTAAAAAAAAGGTCAAAGAAAAGGTGAGGTAAATTATGTTAAAGTTTGGCAAATTTAATAAGTCAGCAGAAGAATTATTAGAGAACTCACATGAAAATATTTATGCAAGAGACGAGAAGGAACTGCATTATGCGGTAGACGCAAAAACAGTGAAGTTATTAGTCGAAAAAGGAGCGAATGTGAATGCTAAAGATATAGAAGGACACACAGCACTGCACCTAGCGGTAACGGAGAAACGTCTAGAAATCGTGAGGGAATTGATAAAATCAGGAGCAGACGTAAATGCTGAGGAATATGGAAATAAATGCATACCTCTACACCTTGCGTGCATGGTAGGTGAAAAAGAAATAGTGGAGGAGCTAGTGAAAGCTGGAGGAGAAATAGAGCAAGCGGATAAATTTGGAATGACAGCGATGGATTATGCGAAAAATAGCAAAAAGATAACCGAGGTATTAAAGAAAGAAACAGACAGAATTGAGAAGCTATTTATGAAGGGCTAAAAATATGGAGAAAGAAATAGAAAAGAAAGTAATGAATTTAGAGAAAAAACCTTTGAATGAGCTGAGAAAAATATGGAAGAAGGTATTTGTGGAAGAAGCACCTAGATACTCAAAGAAATATCTGATACCAAGATTAGCTTATAGAATGCAGGAAAAAGCGTATGGAGAAATGTCAAGAAAGGGGACAAAAAGACTAGAGTATCTGGCAGATCGGCTAGAGAAGGGAAAAAGAATAAGTAGCGATAAATTACCAGTAGAAGGAACAGAATTAATACTAGAGAGAGGAGAAGAGACGCATGCGGTAATGGTGACAGATAAGGGTTTAATCTACCGAGAAGAATTTTTCACGTCATTGTCAGCAGTAGCAGGAAAAATAATGGGAATGAGCTACAATGGGCCGCTTCTATTTGGAATGAGAGATAAGGAGAAAGAATGCTGAAAGAGGTAAGATGTGCGATATATACAAGAAAATCAAATGAGGATGGTCTCGAGCAGAAGTTTAATAGCCTTGATGCCCAGCGAGTAGCATGTGAAAAGTATATAAAGAGCAAAGAAGGCTGGGTAGCATTGGCAAAAAAGTACGATGATGGAGGATATTCAGGAAAAAATTTAGAAAGACCAGCGATAAAGGAATTATTTGAAGATGTCAGAGGAGGAGAGATAGACTGTGTAGTAGTATATACACTAGATAGGTTATCAAGAGAAACAAAAGACAGCATAGAAGTAACGTCATTTTTTAGAAGGCACCGAGTAAATTTTGTAGCAGTAACACAGATATTTGACAATAATACGCCAATGGGAAAATTCGTACAGACAGTATTATCAGGAGCAGCACAACTAGAAAGAGAGATGATAGTAGAGAGAGTAAAAAATAAAATAGCAACATCAAAAGAACAAGGTTTATGGATGGGAGGAACTTTACCGCTTGGGTATGATGTAAAAGATAAGGAATTAATAATAAATGAAAAAGAAGCAAAAACAGTGCAGCATATATTTGAAAGATATTTGGAGCTGAAGTCAATGGCAGAGTTGGCAAGAGAGTTAAACAGGGAAGGATACCGAACAAAAGCAAAAACGGATATCTTTAAAAAAGCAACGGTGAGAAGAATAATAACAAATCCAATATATGTGGGAAAGATAAGACATTATGACAAACAGTATGAGGGAAAGCACGATGCGATAATAGAAGAGGAAAAGTGGAAAAAAGCACAAGAATTGATAAGTAATCAACCGTATCGAGGAGTAAAATATGAGGAAGCGCTACTAAAGGGAATAATTAAATGTAAGAGCTGTGATGTAAATATGACGCTGACATACTCAAAAAAAGAGAATAAGAGATATCGATATTACGTATGCAACAATCATTTAAGGGGAAAGGGTTGTGAATCAGGAAGCCGAAATGTAATAGCAGGAGAAGTAGAAAAAGAAGTAATGAAGAGAGCAGAAGATTTATATGAAAAATGGGGAGAAAAAGCAGAAGAATGGAAAAATTTAAGTTTTGGAAAGCAGAAAGAAGTAGTGAAAAAGTTAATAAAAGGAGTAATGATAAAAGAAGATGGAATAGAGGTGAGTTTAGAGGATAAGGTGGAATTTATACCAATAAAAAAGAAAGGAAAGAAATGCACAGTAACTGAGCCAGAAGGCAAAACAAACAATGCACTACTGAAAGCAGTGGTAAGAGCCCATCTGTGGAAACGGCAACTAGAAGAGGGAAAATACGAAAGTGTGAAGGAGCTGAGTGCCAAAATTAATATAGGTACAAGACGTATACAGCAAATTTTAAGGTTAAATTATTTAGCTCCGAAGATTAAGGAAGACATAGTAAATGGGAGACAGCCAAGGGGTTTGAAGTTAGTTGATTTGAGAGAAATACCGATGCTGTGGAGTGAACAATTAGAGAAGTTTTACGGCTCAGCATCGTAACGTTTATAAAAACAACAATATGAAAAAACATCGAAAAAAGTATGTGCCAGAAAATTAAAAAAGGTTATTGCAAAAGGAGCTACTACAAAGAGCCACACAAAAGATGCTGAAATTGATATAGAAAAGTAAGTCAATGTTACAGAATCAATTATGTGAAAATATCAATATAAATAATGAAGATCTTAGTATGTTAGATGCAATAATGGTAGAAAATGATCCAATTTTAGCTGCATATTTTAATAGTAGACCTGGAGTGTAAAAGGCAGCCCAGCCAATTGTATGTTCCATATCCTCATTTTGTAGCCAGCTTAAAAACAACATAAAAGAGTATTCTTAGAAGACATTGGTACGAACTCCTTAACCTATAAATTATAGTAGTTTATATTTAAATAATAATCTTCAACTTTTTTAGCAAATCAATCTACCTAGAAACTTCTCTCCTAGGATCAGAAGTCCTTCTTAACTCTTCACGTTCTGTCCATTTGTTTTTAGACTCGCTTATTACTTCAGGATGCATTAATTTTCCAGACCTTTCAAAATATCCCTGTTCAATAGCATAGTAGACATCATAATCACCAAGTGCACAATCCTCGCCTAATTCTTCTTCATGACCTTTGAATTTTTCCAATACTTCCTCTCTATTACTCACTTCTACTATAATTTTGCTTTTATCTTGTACGTCAGGATACAGTCTAACGTCTATATTTCCCAAACTGGTATAGAAAGTTAATACTATATCGCTGCCTTCTGTAAGATCTGTGTAATTCCTTATGCCATCTTGGGTTATAATTTCTACCTCACTTTTGCCAATTTTTATTACACTCCTTCCATATCCTTTTTCTCCTTGAGGTATTCCTAAATTCCTTGTTCTATCTGTGATTTTTGCAACATCTATTATACTATCCTCTGAGTATTCTAAGTAAGATACACTGTTATCGATTTTTCCATCACACAGTTGACCACTGGTAGCATCCCTTGCAACTCTAAAAAATTCTTCAGCATAATTAATGTACTCTACATGAGCCTTGATTACATTAGCTTTATGATCTTTAAACTCTCGTTCTATTGTATCAATGACTTTTAAACTATCTGAGTTTTTTAACTTTGCTCCTCTCGATATTAATGCACATACTATATCACTGGCAATTCCATAGCTTCCTTCTAACTTAGCAATTTTTTCTAGTACGTGATCTGCAAAGTAATAATCTTTGTCTTTAGCAAAATTTAATCTCATTCCAGAAGCTATAATCTCATTTACAACTTCCTGTAGTTCAATCATGCTTTTAGCTTTTACTACCTTACTCAAAAACTTATTTAGCTTAGCAAGTTGATTTGTTTGATACATCTCTGACAAGAGACTATCACATTTTTCACAATTATCTTGCTTATTACCTACAAAGTCAGTTGCTCCTGCTTTTAAGAGTAAAGCTTTTACATCAGGAAATTGACAAAACGGCCAAATTGAACTATCACCCTTAACATTTAAAACTATCTTTACATCTTGGTTATTTTTATGTTTATCTAAAAATTTTTTCAGATCTTCAACACCTGGACCATAAGGATTATCCCAATCTTCATCAGAATCTGTAGCTTTAACCATTTTACGTAGTTGGTCTCTTAACTTTTTTTGGTTGTCAGTTAAAAAACACTCCATAATATTGTTGCTATCAATTGCAATTTGCAGTGGGGTTTTTCCATTGTTATTTTTTATGTTTAAATCAGCTCCTTTGCTTATGAGTAAATCCATAACCTTTCTGCTATAATCATTACAATTAGCAGCATAATAGTGTAAAGGTGTATTACCTTTTTTATCTTGTATATTTGGATCAGTTTTTGCATCTAAGAGATACTTTAGACCTTCATACTCACTGGAATAAATAGCAGTATCATGCAAAAGTGTTTTACCTTTATTATCCTGCATATTTAAATCAGCACCAGCTTTGAGAAGAGGATGAATGGCTTCATCGTGTGCGACAAACACATTCAATACTGTTGTTCCTAGATGTCCTCTTTTTAGATTAAGAACGTACTTCAGGTCTTTATTTTTCTCGTTACTTTCTAAAAACTGCTTAAGATTTGAAAATGAGTCATAATTCCCCATATTAAAATCTTTTATAATACTATTGAGTAATTTTTGATTTAACTTTTTTTGACTCTCTTCCAGTTTTAAGTTAGGTGCATGAATAAGCCACTCATCTATTAAATCCTCTAAGTATTTTTTATCATCTATCAAACTTCTATCAGCCCAAAATAAATCTCGCTTAATGAATTCATAATAACTATCTACTGGTAATTCAGTTGCTTCTGTTTTTGGGCTACCTATTTCTGAACACTCTTGTCCAGCACTTAGGTCACACTTCAGTTTTTGCTCATCAGTGTGTTTGCTTTGTTCACTGATAGGTTCTGCAATATATTTTACTGGCCCTGTACCCATATTACCTGCTAGCTCTAGATATAGGATATATTATATAGAATGTGTAGTATGTGTCAAGCTAATTTCAACATAATCTTTTTACTACTCATATTTTTGTTAAGTTTTTATGGTGAGTACTGCTAGGTTAAAAGTTGTTTATTACTGGAAGTTTTAGCCAATTTTACTATAGATCAACAAAATTGAGAACACCAGCTATATTGAATATATAGGAATATGATGCTTTAAAGGAGTACGGAAATTGCTGAAGTTTTTACAGCAAACCTGTATAGAGCAACTTCAGCAGAATAAACAAATACATGCCAATATTAGTAGAGAACTATTTACAGGTCAACTAACTTTTTCAAAACATATTTTAGTGAAAGTACCATGCTAGTTAGTGTTATAAAAAATTCAATTGTTTACTCCTTCAAAAAAGGGCGTATCTTTGTGAGAACAAGCAGCTTAAAAATAAGGTTATAAAAATAGAAGTTTGAAATCTTTGCAATAAAGTTAGGCAAAATAGTTCGTATGTAGATGTGGGTGAAATGGGCTAATGTGGTTAGTTTTAGCGTATAATAAAATTACCGTATAAAAAAGTTCGTACGGTACACATGGTAGACCATCCCATCCCAAAACAAACTCTTCTCTCATTAGCTGGTTTTGAGTTCTGGAAATGGTTATCTTACTTAAGATCTTAATAATACATTCTGCTAAATTAATACTAGTTTATTTTAGAATAATAACTAAGGTAGACTTATAAAAAACAGAATTTAAAATAAACAAAACGTCATGTATCTCTCATATTAAGAGGCTTTTGTTGAGAGTTATTCAAGTCTAAAAAATTTTTCAAATTGAGGATTGACAAAACTTAGAAAAGGGATATCTTACTCGAAATGGTATCAAGTTACTATAGTGTATGTTAGACGTAACAGTTTCCATGTTTTTCCATTCATAGAGGGGTAATTATGCTGCGTTCAGATATTCCAAAAGTTTTGTTTTCGTCTATTAAAGAGGATGATCCCTATAGAGCATCTAAGCTTTTTCAAATTGAGCGCTGGTGTTATGCAAATTGGGACTTGCACAAAAGGGGTGGTAAAAAGAGGCACAATTTTCTTTCACAAGTGCTATCTAATGAGGATTGTTGGAAGAAAGTAGACAATTTACATAAAGTTAAACTTGATAGGCAGGTGATAGGTAAAAAGCTGATAATGCCAGGCAGTCCCTTTAGTAACCCTAGCTATGAAATTGCCTGTAGGTGCTGCTTAGAGGAAGATATTATTGCTTTATTTGAGGAAAGAAAAAAAAGATTATCAGCTCAAGGTAAAAGTAGTCTGTTGGAGTATGGTCACTTAGTTAAATCTTTAACAAGCGACCTTTTAACAGGTTTTTGGTCACATTTTGTTAGCGGTTACATCTCTAAACTAAATCTAGATGGTCGTCATCCATATGAATATGGACTTAAATGTGCTATAGATTTGAAACAAGCGGAAGCAGTAGAATTCTTCTGGAATAAAATAAAGTCATTACCTGAAGATGAAATGGGCTCACAGAAAAAGGATGAGATCTTCATGAAGACAGCAGTGTATGCAGCAGGTAGTCGTTGTAATAGTTATCCTGAAATATTCGAATTTTGTTTTAGTCAAATAAATCCTGATAAATATACAGAACTTCTAAAAAGAGATTTAGCTGAAAATGGTTATTATGGTAGTCTAAACACGCTACAGGGTGCACTTCGCTTTGATCAATTTCAAGCATTGTTTGACTATTTGAAACCAAGTAATGTTTCAGAAGATAAATATCTTGTCTGGCTACACTATATAAAAACAGAGAACAGCTCATATTATGCTGGTGAAGGTGCAAAGCTTTTTATGCATATGTGGAGAAAGGAGGGATTTGATAGCCATCGTACTTATGTGCTGAAGGAAGAAGTTTCTAATAGATCTTGCTTTCTTGTTACAAGTTTATTAGTACCTTGGGTAAATCAAAGTTACATGGAACCGGTATGGGCAATATTAGATAAGGCTAATCCTGATCAAATCAAAGAATTTATGGATTCTAGACAAGCGGAGTATATACGATCTGTATTAGAGAAAAGAGATGTTGATTCACTAAATAAATTTTTATCATACGGTAAGTCTACAGTTGAAGAGTGTACTAGCTTAACTGAGGTTAAATTAAGTAAAGCATGTGAGCAATTAGAGTTGGGTAATTAAGAGGTGTTATAAGGCAATTCTATAAAGCAGGTTGTGGTTTCTTATTACTATTTTAGCTTCTATCAAAAAGAGGTTGCATTATAATACAAATGTTATATACATAAGCCAGCATATGGGTAAAAATAGCTTTTATTATTGATATCTCTGATTGTTATATAATAAGCTTGATATAGTGGGTTTAGTATAATATAATGAAGGGGGTTTATGTTCAAGATACAATATCCAACAGATCATCTAAAAAAAGAAGATGTTAATTCAAAGATTACTGAATTATCGGATGAAATGCAGTATATAGAGCAAGCTAAAGAATTTCCTCAGTTCAAGCGTTATCGGAGGTCTGACTCTGATTCTGAAAGTGAAAGTAGATTTAAAAGAATTGACGTTCCAGGGGACAATAGTTGCTTATTTTGGTCTGTTACTATGGCTTACTTAATACCTGTTAGAAATAACGACGCTTTATTTCGGCAAAGGTATGAAGCTTTATTTGGAAATGAAGGAGATGTAACCCAAAATTTAGATCATATTAGAGGTTTGGTCAGGAATTTAAATACTTCCAATTATGATGATACATTTGCAAATTTAGTAAGAAGTGTATTTCGCAACCGAGTAGTTGATTATATACGTGATCATGAAAATGAGTTCAGAGATTTTGTTGAAGGTGATTTTGAGCGTTACTTAGAAAATATGAGGAATCCTAATACTTGGGGAGGCGAGCATGAAATAAAAGCAATGAGTGAAATGCTCAGAGCAAGGATTAGTGTTTCTGGTGCAACTGAAAGTCGATATGAAAATGGAAATACTCAAATACAGTTATTTCATGTTGGCGCACCAGGTAAACGAAATCATTATAACTTTGGTCTTGAGAGAGGTACTGTTGATAATGATGTAGAGCTTGCGAAAGGTTTAAAAAAAGTCATGGGTAAAGGAAGACCACAAGATTTTGAATTAATACAGTTATTAATAGAGGAAGCAGGTAAAGGAGTTGGTATAAGCCGGCAAGATGAGGACTTTAAATCTTTTGAACCGAGATTTCAGTCATTTGTGGATCAGGTTCCATCTTATTTACACTCTGTAGAAAAAGCAGGATTTTTTACGCACTTCTTCTTAGGGAGCTTTTCTACTTTGCTGGATACAGGGATTGCAGAAAAGTTAAATATTAAAAAGATTTATTTTAGTTTTGATACCTCGAAAACTTTAAAAGTAGCTATTGTCAAAAATGGTCAAATTGGAAATGCTGAAGACGCTATTAATAATATAGATTTATTTTCCATTTCAGAAGGTAAGCGTGGCCATCAGTTTACTGTTAATGAGTTGGAGAGCATATTAAGAAATAATATAGATAGGAGTAAGATTAGAGATCGGAACGTTGAGCAAAATATTAAGAATGAAATTCAAGATAGAATAAAATCCAGATTAGTACAGATCTACAAAGGAAAGGATGGAATTTTTGTTAATATGGAAGTTAAAGAGATACTTGATTCCCCTGCTGGTAAAGAATTTCATGAAGTAGAGAAAGGAATATGGAATAATCCCGAAGGTGATATAGCGAAGCTATCTGATTCTGATGCGCAAACAGTTAGCAGGTCTTTAAAAAAAGTTCTTGAAAAAATTAATAACGTTCATTCTGAATATGTAGAATCAGTAGTCTATGATAATAGTGCACGTGAAGCAGCACATCATGGATTTATGGTAGGCGTTTTCATGAATTTCCACTATAGGTATAATCTTAGAGTTTATCCAGAGCAATTTGCAGGAAGGGGTTATGCAGATATTATCCTGCTAGCTCGTGGTCCTGATCGTGCATTAAACTCTATTCCCATTATTATTGAATTAAAAGCAGGGGCAGGTCCTAATGCCACTCCAGATAAGGCTTTGCAACAAGCAGAGAGGTATGCACAAGGCTTCCAACCAAATGTTATGCGGGTTTTAACCACTGCGGACGAAATTTTATGTGTTGGTGTCAATCTTGATAGTTCATCTCCTATTTCTAATATCGGAGGGTCGAGCCGTGAGGGGAGAGTAATTCCTCTTTTTCAAGATATATTAAAGTCTGCTGATGATTGGGATACGCAAGAAATCTACACAAATGCGCTAAAAAAACGAATAAAAAATAATATGGAACGTATCTATCACACGTTTCCTGGTACACCGGAAAAGGGAGATAATCATTATTTTAGTAGGTTTTTACTAGGGCAATTGTTATTATTAAGTGAAGATTCAGGAACAAGTTTAAAAAAATACATTTTTATCTATGGAGGCAATATACCTACTGAAGTGCATCCTAATCTTCGTAGGCTTAGACGTCCAGCAGCTGAAAGAGCCAGAGAAAGACTATCGGCTAATCTTGATGCAAGCCATGCAGTTGTAACAATGGTGCTTATTCCAGAAAATACAGAGAAATTGGTTTATGTGATAAATATTATTGAAGCTAACAGAAAAGATGTTCTGAACATGCTAAATGAAGTACTCCCTCTTGATAGATTAAATAGAGAAATAGGGAATAGGGAAATAGTCGAATTAAATCTTAATTTTGATACTAGATACAAGTCAGATTTTAGAAGATATCTTACTATTTGGACTGAAAAATATAATTCTTTACAAGAGTACAACAACGGAGATAATAGATTTCAAGGTACTTTTAAAGAAGTTACTTATCCTAATGAGTTAAAAGAAACATTTGATAAAGCACTAGATATCCAATCCTTATCAATAAGAGGATATAGTAGATTATTAGAAAAAATTGGAGAAGGAATCTTTCCTTTTAAGAGTCTCGTTAATAAAGAAGCTCATTTCCAGGGAATATTGAATGGAGTATTTAGTTATTATAGCGACCTAAAATTACAAGAATCACCAGAAACTAGAGCATTAGTTTTAACTGAGTTTCAAACTGGTAGAGGGGAACGCATTGATATGCTAGTTCATGGTATTAAGTTTGTAGCTCAAGGTGGAAATGCTGAGGAGTACACTCCAATAGGATTAGAACTTAAGACATCAAGGCAGGGCAAAGGAGCTAAAGCTTTATTGAGGGAAGCAAATGATCAAATAAATGAAGAGTATAAAGAGGGCGTTACCTATAAAACACTCACAGATGGTGATGAGGTGAAATTTATCGGTGTTGTTTTCGATAAAGGATCTAATAATCCAAATAAACTTATTTTAACAAGTAGGACAGCTAAGGAAGGATTTATTCCTGTTAGTGTAGTTCATAGTTCAGTTCATATGTTACCTACTGTAGGGCAGTGTTCTAAAGGAGAAAAAAGAGAACCTTCATCACCAGAGTATCCACCAAGTAAAAAACCAAGAAGAGAAAGAAGTGTAAATATGGCCTGCAAGGATTCGTTTGATGAAGAAGAGATTACAGAAGAGGAAAAAGAACAACGTATCAAAGAGTTGTTTAATGCTGACAAGGTAGCAGAAAGAGTAAAGAATATTGAGTTTTATGATCAGCTTTTCAAGGTTTCTGAGCGAATATCTAGAGGTGAAACTATAGACCAAAATGTTGAAGAAGCATTTATCGCAAAAGTTAAAAATATAGATCTAAGTTCAATAGATCCAGAGATTAGGGATATTGTGAAGGAGATGAAGGACAACATAGAAAATAAAGAAGAAATGAAAAATATCCTGAGAAGGTCTGGAGTAGCAGAAAAAATAGGGAAAGTAGCAGAAGGTGCAGGTCTTGCCTTTACGGTATTTTTAGTTGGTAAACATATAGCAAATGGAGATGTAGAAGGGCTAGGTTATGATGCATTAAATCTCTGGGTAATGCCAAAGATTGGTGAAAAAATCTCTGGAAAAATGTTAGAGTTAGGAACAAAGCTTGATTCTCAGATGCTAAAGGGATTTGCTCCAGTTATGGGACGTGCTATAGGTAACTTTGCAGCATTTTTAGGGTTAGCGGAGTCGATAAAAGCAAGGGAAAATGCAACAGATCCTGTAGATGTAAAGATTGCTGACCTAAACATCGCAACTAATTCCATCTTTATAGCTGCAGATGTACCTGCAGTTGTTACTGAAACAATGTCGGCTATAGGTATGGAAGCTGGAATAATAGGAGAATTTGCAGGTCCAGTTGGTGCTGCTGTTTCAGTTGCTGTTATTGTCATATCACAGTTTGTAGAAGCAGGGCTTGAGGTAGAAAAATTAGCAGAACATATAAAACTTACAGATCAAGAGAAGCATGATTTGTATTGGGATTTCTTTCTTGGTAAAAAAATACTAGATTATATAGAAAATGATCTACAGGCAAAAGAGATATATAAACAGTATATATCAAAGGTCTTAGATAATTTTGATAAGGATAACTATACTCAGGTAGTTATGTCGTTACCTTCTATACTGATTAAGAAAGAAGAATACGCTACTAATTCTTATTCTCGTAGTAAAAGGCAATGGGAAGGAATTGGTATTGGTATGCTTAAGGCAAGGAGTTTGTGTAATCGTGTGATGAGAATAATTAGTACTGAGTTTGATTTTGAGCAAGAGGTAAGAGCTAAATATCCATTCTACAATATAGAAATTGCTCGGAACTTTAACAGAGTAGTTCCAAGTACAATAGGAAGTTATAATCTTGTTTGTGGACCTCAAGGAGATGACGTTGCTAAACAAATTGTCAGTACGCAAGAGCTAGCAAAACTATCGGTAAATTGTGACCCTTATGATAGCGAATCCAAGGGGAATCAGGGCACCATACTAAAGAAGATAGTAGAAAGGTGGTTTTTACAGGAACATATGACTGATTGCTATAATGCAGTTTCATATAACAGAAGTGATCCTTCTGGACCTGTAAAGATGTTATTTTATATGTCTAATAACAATGCTTTTATAAATGTGACTTCTAATTATACCATTGATGTTATTTTTAATGGTAAGAATATACTACTTAATAGTTATGGAATCAATAATCAAGGGTCTGGTATACAGAACAGGTATTATTTTACAAATCAGCTAAGTAATTGTGATATTCATAAACAAGGAACGAATTTCTTCTACATAGCAAAGGATAATTTTGTATGCAATTTAGGTGGATCTTCTATTGGGCAAAATAATATAGTTGTAACACGAGGTAATTTTGCAGATTCAGAGAATATACACTCTGTCATTGGAAGTATCAAAGCTAATCATATAGAAGTTTCTCATGCAAGTTACGTTGATGGTAAAGGTGGCAATGATGTAATAACGGCAAAAAACTTTACTACAATAAAAGGTTATTTTGGTGATTCTATTCATGGAAAAGGTTTAGTATTATTACCAATAAATCTTAGTGATATAGGTAATATAACTCATGCTAATAATATAACAAACATCTACAATAAAAGTGGGGCTTTTATAAGTGTAGATAAACAAACATCGGTAAAAACAGCAGATGGTTTATCTGTAACTCCAACAAAAGTAGACATTAATACTGATAGAGTAACAAATGTGCACATAACAAAATTAGATAATAAGTTGGATAATCTGCAAAAAATGGACAATTCAAACTTTAATATTACAAAGCAATTATTAAACACTAATTATCATGGTGTTGTAGGTAGTTCTAGTAATCATATTTTTTACCCTGATGAGGATCACCATAATTTTTACTGGGAAGCTCCAAGTAATATAAGTCATCTTTATCTTTTCGATAACAGAAACGCTAATATTACAATTGCTCAAGCAAATGGCATATTAGATTTTAGCCAGTTAAATTGTACATTAGATGATATGCCATTTACAGAGAATAATGCAGGGGAAATAAAGATTAATAAAAATGGCCTAAACGTAACGCTGTTGTCAGATTATAAAGATGTTACAGTTACATTTGACGGGGAAGAATATTACAAGCTTCAGAGTGGGGAACTAGAGCGAGATTATTGTTCTCATAGCTTAAAAATAGATGGAAGGTTTAGTGTTAATGGTACTGACCTTTTAAATCATCATAATTGCTTCACGTTTGATTCAGATAAAGTACTCTTTTTGAAGTTAAATAATGACTTGCTATTGTTATCAGATAGAGGAGCATTATCAATATCACATTACTACTCTTCTGTTCACAAAAATTGGGATTTATCTGTAGAACTGAACAATAGAATTATGGAACCAGAAGAATTTGGAGAAAGAGCTGAGGACTTTAGTTCTTTCAGGTATTATAAACCAGATGAGCAAGGGTTACAGATTTATCATAATCAGCCTATTAATAAGAATGATATTGGTTTGGTTGATTTGAAAGGTAAGTCTATATTAGATTTCGATATGAAAGTTATGAATGATACTTTATTGTTATCACATAAAAATAACACTCTTGTAAAAGTAGAGAACTGGAATACTTATCAACCAGCAAGAGAGATGATATTTGCTTTTAATGATGCAACAGTTTCTAACTCAAAGTGTATAGTTTCTACTTGTAAATCAGAAGATATTGTAGTAGAGTTTAACAGAGAAAAAGAGCAAACGCAATTAGATAAAGAACTGTCAGATGCAGTACAAAGTAATAGTTTTAGTAAAGTTAAAAGTCTTGTAAGTCGAGGTGCTAATATTAATGCTAAAGATAATGATGGTAACACTCTTCTACATAATGCTGCTAGGGAAGATCGCTTAGATGCAGTAAAGTGTCTTATAGATAATGGTGCTAACATAAATGTTAAAAATAATAGAAATTTGACCCCTCTACAAGTTGTAGGTTCTAATAGTAATATAGAAAGGGTTTTGAGGCAAGCACACTTGGATAAAGAATTGTTACTTACTGTGAAAAGTGAAGAGGTTCTAAAGACAATTAATAATCTTATTGTAAAAGGTATTAACGGAGGCGAAGATAGACATGGTGCGTACTATTTTGCTTGGGCTGGTGACTTGGGTACAGTCAAGTTTATTGTTCAGAACGAGGGTGGTGTTAATGTTACTGATAAATATGGCTGTACACTATTACATTGGGCTGCATTGAAAGGTCATTCAGATATTGCTAAGTTTTTAGTTGATAAGGGAGCTAATGTGAATGCTAAGGATATACTTGGCAGAACTCCTATGCACTTTGCTGCTTCCAACGGTAAATTAGATATAGTAAAATATTTTATAGATGAAGAGAAAGTTGATGTTAATATAAAAGATAATGGTTACTGGACACCACTACATTGGGCTTCTTGGGGTGGTCATCTAGATGTAGCAAAGTATCTTGTAGATAAAAGGGCTAATATTAATGCCAAAGATAAGGGCAGTAAAATACCGTTAAATGTTGCTATCGATCAAAAACATAATGATGTTGTAAAATATCTAGAACAAGCACAATTAGATTTGAATAAAGAATTGTTAATCGCAGCAAAAGGTGGTGATCTTAATAAAGTTATAGATCTGATAAGCAAGGGAGCTAATGTTAATGTTAAAGATAACAATGATGATACCCCTCTGCACCTTGCTGTTGGTTATTTAGATGTAGTAAAATACCTTATAAGTAAGGGAGCCAACATTAATGCTAAGTGCAAGGCTGGTGCAACACCGCTAGATATTGCTGCCTATCAAAAACTTAGTGATGTTGTAGAGTATTTGAAACAAACACAATTAGATTTAGATAAAAAATTGTTGATCGCAGTAAAAAGTGGTGGTCTTAATAAAATTATAGATCTTTTTAATCGAGGTGCCAATATTAATGCTGAGAATGAATATGGCAAAAATCCTATACATATTGCTGCTGAAAGCGATTACAAGAATATTATAGAATTTCTTCTTAGCAAAGAGGGAGTAGGTGTTAATGATACTGATGAGCAAGGTCATACACCACTGCACTGGGCTTCTTGGAGTGGTCATTTAGGTATGTTGGAGTACCTAATAGGTAAGGGGGCCAACATTAATGCTAAGTGCAAGGCTGGTAGAACAACGCTAGATATTGCTAGAGATAAAGGATATAATAATATTGTGGAATACTTAGAGGGAAAACTCAAGGAAGAAAGAGAAAAACCCGCACAACGTAAACGCCGTCATCACCATGGAGATCATGATCATCATCGTAGTCACTTATCACGTAATCTTCTTGCTATAGATTCAAGTGGTCAACCTGAAATAGCAGCAAGTAGTGGCACAAGACCATCTTCATGGATAAATGGTTTATTGGGTTGGGTGAAAAGTTCTGTAGGTGGATTATTTTATTCTAGAGCTGCTTTACCTGAGGAAACATTAAGTACTACAAGTTCAATCTCACAAGTTGATGCACCAATAGATGTAAATGGTACAATAATGTTGCTTGACTTATTAATTAGAAAGGTTACAGGTCAGAAGTACATTTTTACAGTAGACCAGTCTATATCTCCACTAGAAGCACAGGGCTATGCATTGAACATTAAAAAGGGATTTAGGAAAGTAGTAGAACAAGCTGCAAGGGATAGCAAAATATCAATACATCGATTAGATATTGACTTTATAAAAGTACAAGAAGAAATTACTAGAAAAGTCATGGATGGTAAATTTAATGAGATTTCAGGGATTTTAAACTCACATCTAGAGAAAGCATGTCCTGGTAGGGAAGCAGGGTGCCCTGGTAAATTAAGTCCGAAGAAATTTGAAAAGTTTATAGCTCAATTTAATAAGGGTCTGCTAAATCAATCAATAGAGCAGATATTACACAACAGAGATGGTAGATTAGAAGTTGATGGTGCAAAAAAACAGCAAATGAATTTAGAGCCTCAAAGTTATTTAAGTAATGCTTCCGTTCAAGGCCATTTGACTAGGAATAAGGTTAAATTAATTTCTTAATCTCATCTAAAGAAAGGCCGGTTATTTCAGCGATAACATCAATAGATACACCGGCCTTGAGTGAGTTTTTTGCAACTTCGATTTTACCTTCAATTTTACCTTTTTCATGGCCGATTTGGATGCCTTCTTGTCTACCTTTTTCTTGACCAACTTTAAGACCCTCATCAAATTTTTGAGCTAAAGCAGCAATCTCATCCATTATGCGTTTTTTCATTTGTTCATATGCTAGTAACTCTTCTTCTGACCAATTAAACTTATTCATCTCTTCATAAGCTCGTTTTATTATTACGTCACTACCAACTATTTTATCTAGGTCCTCTTCGTTTGTTTCTGCTGCATAGCGAAAAAAGTAACACCATTTTTCTACTATATTTTCTAGTTGGTCTTCTTTTGTCTTTGTAAATTTTGGTAGTTCTATGAATACGAAGTAAAAATCCTTTAAGTCATGTTCAAAGCTATTTTGATCTAAAATGACATGATTAGATTTATACTCAGCCTTATCTGGAAAAATAATACAATCAGCAACGGCTATGAAGATAATTTCCTTGAGATTATGGTAGTTATCACCTTGATCAGCTTGACTTGAGTAGGCTTTGGCAGCATAATATTGAGCGCGTTTTTCGAAGCCTTTGGTCTTAGTGAATTGGTCAGGTAAGGAAGCAGTATTACTACTACCCCCTCCCTTAGAAACGCAGCATGCAGGTTTCCCCACACTACGCTTGAGCCCCTTATCTAAGTTCTTCTTTTCTAGAACCGGCTTGTCCTTCATGATTCCTCAGGAAACATCATTCTTAATGGTGACACCAACAGTAGAGAACCTTCTCTTGAAAAGGAGCTTGCTAACATTCTTGTTCGTTTCACTCTCTCATCAAAATACTTTTTCCATTTTAAGTCAAGGGGATTTGCATCCGCTCTGATTTTAACATGTCGTCTGATAGGTATATCAATCAGCTTAAGCAGTCTTAAATACCGTATCTCTTTTGGTTTGTTCTTGCATATGGGTGCAGCAAAAACCCATTGGCGTTGACCCATTACTTTGAAGTAACGATTCTTTATCCAACGTAATCCTTTACGAGGATGTCTTTTCTTTGCCCATTTCCATAAACTATGCCAAATTTCATTGTCGATCTTTCTAAACGCTTTTTTAGCACACACATGGTGATAGTAATTTCCCCATCCTCTCAGTAGAGAGTTGAGTGACTTAATTACTATAGCCTGAGTGTTCGCTATATTTGCTTTTATCAATGTACGTGCTTTATTAAGAAGTCTTTTAATACTTTCTTTCGAAGGTTTAATAATTAACTTCTTATTATATCTACGTACATTACAACCAAGAAAGTCAAACCCTGTTGTAATAGATGTAATCTTTGTCTTCTCTTCTGACAGAATTAAACCTCGCTCATGAAGAAAAGATGATACTAAAGGCTTAACTTCCTTTTCCAGTACTTCATGTGTGAAACCTGAAATAATAAAGTCGTCTGCGTACCTGATTACATTCACTCCACTTCTGATTTTTCCTCTTCTTTTGCTACCTAATTTACCAAAGCGACTTTCTAATAACTGTTCAAGACCATCTAAGGTAAAGTTAGCTAGTATTGGAGAAATTATACTTCCTTGCGGAGTGCCAGCAGTTGTGGGATACAGAGTTTTCGATTCTAGGAAACCAGCTTTTAACCATCTATGAAGAATTTTCTTTTCCATAGGAATATGCTTCATAAGCCATTCATGGTTAATGTTGTCAAAGCACCCTTTGATATCACCTTCTAGTATCCATTGTGGTCGATTGCGTCTTGCCAGTAATAAGTGACAAGCAGCAATAGCATCCGCGCAGGATCTTTTAGGTCTAAAGCCATAGGAGTGACGATCACTGATCGTTTCAGCTATCGGTTCCAGAGCAAACAGATATAATGCTTGCATCGCTCTATCTTTTATCGTGGGTATACCGAGAGGCCTTCTTTTGCCATTAGATTTACTGATATAAATTCGTTTGAGCGGAGAAGGTTTATATCCTCTTTGTTTTAACAGCTTTATTCCTTGAAATTTAGCATTGCAAGTTGACCATAGTTGACGATCTACACCTGCTGTGGTTTTTCCTTGGTTTTCAGTTACTCTCTTAACAGCCAAAGCTTTTCCGCTAAAAGAGCGTGTGAGAAGATGTTGTAAAGCTTTTACCTTACCCCATCTTCCTTCTTGGACAGCCTTAACAATACGTCTTTGTAGCCTCACAATAACTTTCTGGCATTTCTTCCATGGCAATTGCTTCCATGCTTCAAAGCTTTCGGTAGATGCACTTACAGGTTTACTTGTAATCATCTGCTTTCCTACCTTAAGTGGTTAACAAAGTTTCTTGTCACGAGGGACCAAATGGAAGTCTGCTCGTTTTCACGCGAATTAATGTTACAAATTCTATCCATTTCGTTACAAAATGGCATTCGCTTTCTCCATTCTCCTTTACCTGCACTTCCATCAGCATTCCTTGCGGTTTGCTTGCCATGTAGGCGAAAATACAGGCTTACCCTGTTTCTCCAGTCATACAACAGTGGGTTAGGTGGCTTCTCTATACCGGTGGAGTTATTATTTGCGTACATCTAGAAATGAAAAATGTAACTTATCCACATTACCTTTTGGTCAGAGCTTATCAGCATCTTTAGCTCTTTCATCGTATCGGTACTTATAAAGCTTCACTTACGTTCACCATACCACTAGCCTAGCCCTCCAACCACATGATGCTTGCAGTTTATGCCCCTCTCACGATTGAGCATCTTCTTTTTCAAGAGGAGGTTCATTGTCCGCATCGCTTGGCACCAACCGGTTGCCCGATTCGCACTGATGCGTAGACTCAGACGGCAAAACATCTGGTTTAATAAGTTTTAGAATCCTTTCAGTTTCTTTCTGAATGAATTCCTCTCCTTTTAAACAATATGACCGAAGACTTTCAGGTCGCACCATTTCTATAATATATCTTGAACCTTGAGAGTCTTTACAAAGAACATCGACAATACTTTGCTTTTTAGCGGCAATTTCAGGGTCTAAAATGGTAGCTAAGAATTCAACATCGTGAATAGCAGCTAAGCCAGTGAAGCCTAAAATATCGTTCAAGAAATGAATGAGAATATCTTTGTTTTTCTCAGTGCCAAATATTCTTTTGAAGGCATAATCGTTGCGTGCATCAAGAAACTTCGAAAGAGCCATGAGAAAGTAAAATAAAAAGCATTAATTATTATACACAATTGTGAGGAAATGTTCAATCTTTTTATTGTTTTAAATGTGTTGATGAAAAAACGTCTGTCAGAGATCATCTGAGAATTGCATTTAAGGCTTTAGATGTAATTTGGATCATCTTTTTATAATTGCCTTATAAAATACCTTAAAAACCCCAGCAAATGAATTGATAAGCTATGAAGAGCTTAAAAATATTTATTTTCAGTGTGAGAGATTAACCTCCTAATAAAAATACGAGCCCAAAAGCTCAATTACGATTTACCTAATATCGAGAGGACAGGTTTGTCAATCTCTCACACCTTACATTTTAAAATATTCAAAAAATAATATCAACATATTTCGGTAGCAAATTTACGTTGAATCTATATCCTGTAAGTATGGGCGAAAAAAAGAAGGTTACAATATATACAGATGGATGGAAATCCGGGGCCTGGTGGATGGGCAGCCGTGGTGATGTATGAAAATAAAAGTATCTTTATCAAAAAACGCATCTCTGGAGGTGAAAACGAATAACAAAATGGAGTTAAAGGCTGTGATTAACGGGCTAAAGATGTTGAAAGTTTCTTGCAAAGTTGTTTTACACACTGATAGTCAGTATATTAAACAAGGTATAACAGAGTGGATCAATAAGTGGAGAACAAATGGTTGGAAGACAGCCAATAAAAAATCAGTAAAAAACGTTGAGTTATGGAAGGAATTGGATGAAATTGTCTTGCAGCATGATATTAACTGGAAGTGGGTTAAGGCTCACAGTGGTAATACCTATAATGAAGAGGCAGATAGACTTGCTAGAAAGGAATCTAAAAAGCTAAAATATAGAGATTGTGAGATCAAGAAATCACAAAAAAATAGAGGGAGCTCTAAGTTTCATAGATTGGAGGGAGTGTTATGGCAATAATTCTTTTAGACACAAAAACTATAAATCGTATAGCAGCGGGAGAGGTAATAGAAAGGCCAGCGAGTGTAGTAAAGGAATTAGTAGAAAATGCAATAGATGCTGGAAGTTCAGAGATAGAGATCAAAATAGAAAGTGGTGGACGTAACCTTATAACTGTGACAGATGATGGAAATGGAATAGAAAAGAACGATCTGGAACTAGCACTTATGAGGCATGCCACTTCAAAATTAAGTGATAGTGAGTTAATAGAGATCAGACATCTTGGCTTTAGAGGAGAGGCTCTGCCTTCAATTGCAGCAGTAAGCAGAATGAAATTATCATCTAAGGCAAGTGAAGCAAAGGAAGCATGGTCTATAAGATATGAGGGAGGAGAAAAAATAAGAGAGATTACCCCTTGTTCTTTGTTGCAAGGTACATATATTGAAATTCGTGACTTATTTTTTGCCACACCAAATAGACTAAAGTTTCTAAAAACCGAAAGGGCAGAAACACAAAGCATTGTTGACATTGTAAATAACTTAGCAATGATTAACTATAGTATTGGGTTTACTCTCACTTCTGGTAATAAAAAGCTCTTAAAATATGTTAAGCAAACTTCGCTGTTCAACAGATTATGTGAAATAGAAGAAGAATTTCAAAGCAATTCACTGGAAGTTAAAGAGGAAGAAGAAGGCATCAAACTTAAGGGACACATCTGTAAACCTAATGTCAATCGTGGCAACTCAACTCAGATTTATACGTTTGTTAATGGAAGGCCAATAAAAGACAATCTACTTGTTGGTGCAATTAGATATGCGTATCACGATTTTATTCCAAACAATAGGTATCCTTTTGCAGTGTTGCATTTAGAAGTACCATATGACCAAGTAGATGTAAATGTGCATCCAAATAAATCGGAAGTAAGATTTCAGAATAAAAGGCTAATATATGAAATAGTGAGAAGAGGGATAATAAAAACACTATCAACGAGATTTGCAGCGGGTGATCAAGGTATTGAAGAGGAGCTAATTTTTAATGATAGTAAAAGCCAAGAGCAGGTTGATAGTCAAGAGAAAAAAGATCAAAAAGAGTTTTATGAAAAGAGACCAAGTCTTTTAGAAAATCGTCTAATGAAAGAATTCAATGCACCAGATGAAAGAAGGCAAAGCTTACCAGAAACTTTTAAGTATGGAGAATCCCCAGCCCAAAAGGGAACGATGGTTTTAGAAAGGAAGCAAATTGATTTGGTAGAGGATCATCCCCTAGGATATGCACGTTGTCAGGTCCACAATACTTACATTATTGCTGAAGCTGGAGATAGGCTGATTATAGTAGATCAACATGCAGCCTATGAGAGGTTGATATACGAGTGCTTAACAAGCATAAAAAGACAAAAACTTCTCATTCCTGAAATAGTTGAAATTAAAAACCAAGCTGGAATGGGGATGGTTAAAACTTATAAAGATGAGCTTTTTGAAATGGGTTTTGATATTGAAATACAATCAGAAGATAAAGTAACGATAAAAGAAATACCTGCTATCTTGGGAACAATAGATATAAAAGAGATGCTAGTTGATATAGTAGATAAGTTAATGGAAATGGAAGATACGTTGCCAATAGAGGATAAGGTGAATAAAATATCAGCCACAATCGCTTACCATGGAGCAGGAAGAAAAATGAAATTGGAAGAGATGAATGAGATACTAAGACAAATTGAGAAAACTCCATATCCTGGTCATGAAAGACCAACTTATATAGAAATGAAACTAATTGATATAGAAAAATTGTTTGAAAGGAGATGAGTTCAGTTTGTCAAAAAGGTTGCCAATTAAGTATACGTAACAGCTCTTCTGGTTATGGAGTATAAAATGTGAAAAAAGAGAATAAATGCTCTAATTTTTTAGATTACAAAGTAATAGGACAGGAAGTAAGAAATCGTAGATTAGCAAAGGGATATACTCAAAAAGATTTAGCAAAAAAAATAGGAACAACATATCAGGTAATACTGCAATACGAAAAAGGAACACGCAGAATTTCAATTAAGAAGTTATATGAATTAGCAGAAGCATTATCAACAACTGCTAGAGATCTAGCTTGCGGACAAGAAGTATCAAATGAGGGAAGGTATGAGGGAGAAGAGGTATTAAATCTAGTAAGAAGACATAGAGAGATTAAGGATCAAGAATTACGTGAAACGTTTTATTTATTAACTAAATTCATCCGTATTAGTGAGGAAGAAAGTGGAAAGGCGGTAAAAATAGAAGTAGCAAGGGGTTTGGTTAAGGAAGGAGTTTCTGCTCATGTTATCTCTCGAACAACCAATTTATCTGTTGATGAATATGATAATGATGAGAAAAAAATTTCCATTCCGTATAAAGTAGGTCAAAGAGTAAAAGAATGGAGGTTGAGAAGAGGATACACTCAGGAAGATTTAGCAAGTAAAGTGGGCATAATAAATCAAAGAATATATGAATATGAACAAGGACGAGCTGCTGTTTCACTTGAAATGTTAGATGAAATAGCAAAGATGCTATTAATTAATATTACAGATCTGCTTCCAGAAACAAGAGAAAATGAGAATAGTGAAGTGGAACTATCAAGGTTAATAGAAGAATACAAAAAGATTAAAAGCCAAGAATTACGTCATGTACTCATAAAATCTCTGTTTGAAAGCATACAAGTTTGCAAAGAGAAAGTGAAGAGAGTAGAAAAGATGAAAATTGCAAAGAATTTAGTTAAGGAAGGAATTTCTATCAATATTATTTTAAAAACAGTAGGCATCTCTTTAGACGAAATTCAACAAATTTAAAATAAAAAAATCAGTATCTATTAATATCTTTACTTTTTGATGAAAAAATAAGTAAAAAAGATTTAAAAATTGATTTGACTTCACTCAAAAGCTATGGCTTTATGCCAATGCTGACAAAAAACAGCAGTAAATATATAAAAACATTTTGTTATTAGTGAAGGGTAATTTTTATGAATAATAAGGAAAACAGTAAGGATCGTAGAGAAGAAATAGAATTCAGAGCATTAGAAAGCAACGGTAAAGCACTACTTGATCGTGAAGTAATAGAAACGTTTCTAAGTGCAGTGCATGACAGGGAAGAAGCTCGAATTATTGCTAGAAAGCTAATAGATAGTTTTGGAATAGGAGGAGTTTTAGGCCAGGAAATAGATGACTTGAAAACTATAGAAGGGATAACTGACTCTACAGTAGCAGTAATTTTATGCCTAAAGGAAGCTTCAAAGAGAGTACCAAGAGAAGAGTTAAAGAAAGGACCTGTAATGGATAACTTGGAAACCATAGTAAAATATTTAAGGGTGAGTATTGGCTATTCAGAGGAGGAAAAGATGAAAATAATATATTTTGATCAAAAGTGCCGTTTAAAGGGGGAAGAAGTGTTTACTGGTACAGTAGATAAGGTACCTTTTTACATAAGAGAAGTAACAAGAAAGGCATTAATAAGAAAAGCGACGTCAATAATAATATCGCATAACCACCCAGAAGGAAGGTTAAAGCCATCTGATGAGGATGAAGCTGTAACTAAAGACTTGGCTAAAGCTTGTCAGACTATAGGGATTAGGTTACTGGATCATATTATCATCACAAGTGTTGGGTATTTTAGCTTTAAAGAGCAAGGACTGTTATAAAGGAGATGTTTGAAGATTTTCATGAGCTGTTTAACTACTTGAATGAAGAAAGTATTTGTAAATGCATTAATTATTGCTTATAATTAATGAAAAAGTATATATTAAGTTAATAATAAAGTAATAAAGTCGGTTGTAGACTTAGTAAAGTATATTTAATAGCGGAGGCTAATATGGTTAATAAAATAATTGTACCTTTTGATGATCAAGAAGGAGGTGTTTACGAATTAAATGTTGATCTTGATAGATTATCAAAGGGTGAAATATCAAATGCGATTATAGGAATTGGTCGTACTAAGGAGCAATCCACCTTTGTAGGCAAAATTAATAAGGCTAAAAAACCTGGAGAAGTGCCCTCCTCTAATAGAGACGTTCAAATCAACTATGGAAAAGGGCTTGATTATATATATGGTACAAAACCTTTAAACGATCAAGCAGAATATTTAAATCCATTTACTTCAGCTTTGAAAAAAATAAAGCCAAGTGCAAGCGAAAGTGAAAAGTTAAGCTGGTTTAAGAGTTCTGTAGTAGAGGCAAAAAGCGTAAATGAATTGCATAAAGCCATAGACCAAGTATTAGCATCTGGAGAAAGGCTAAATGCATGTAATGATGGGGAATGGAGCTTTGCTGAGTATGTAATATTGGGTACACATTTTCATAAATTTGATAAGGCTGATCGTAAAAAGCTAATACGTAAACTAATGCTAAACGGTGCAGAGTTTCATGATACTTTATTGGAGAATAAATTGATAGGTGAAATCTATAATGAGCTACAACCAGAAGTTCAGCCACAGATAGATGAGAGACTAGAAGAACTAGAGAAAGCTGGAGAAAGTGCTGTGCAAGAAGGAGAATTAATAGATGTTGAAATAGATAATACAACATCGTATATAGAATTTTCTGGGGATAGCAAGGTAGAGGTAGCCAAAATACTGAGAGAGTTAGGAAGTAATATTTTAAAAATTGGCAATGATGCAGTTGAGGTTAAAAGTGAGAAGGGAGGTATAAGAAACTATATCGATATGTCAGATGGAAGCTCTATTATATTAGAATTTCCTACAAGCATTGGTAAGCTAGATATTATATTGTACCACGATGTAAAAAAATATGATCAAGTACAAGTCAGAGTAGAAAATAAGGAAATGTGGTCTAAATTACAAGAAAGAGGCGAAGAAATAGGAAAAAATTGTCTTTTTGCTGGAGTAAAACTTAAAGAAGCAGTAGAAAAGGGAAGTTTTATGAGATGTGGCATATGGAATAGCAAGCAGCTTATGAAGGAGGTTGATAGCCCAAGTGAAAAATTGTCTTCATGGGTAGATAAAGTACGTGAAAATAGTAAAGAAACTTTTAGGGGGCTTTAATTCATTTATTTTAAGGTTCCAGAGTCTAGTGTGCCGTAGAGACACAAGGAATGTTCAAGTAAGAGCAAACTAAGTGCAAAAGCTACGCAATAGATGGGGGTGGGCCCCTCGGAGCCGGCTTACAAGAGCAGGCTTCAAACAACCATAAGCTGCTTTGGTAAAAAGCTAAGGTAGTGAGCGTTATGGAAAAGGCGCAAATATGCGTCATGTGTAAAATAGAGAGATGAATGAAAATGAACCACTGATAAAGTGTCGAAAGGAATTGGATGATGTCAAAACCAGGGGTTAGACTTAACCTGGGATAAATCTATCGGGAGCTTGTTTACTGGATAGATGGCGTCCGGCATAGAGGTGGCATGAATCTATTTTGGGCTATTGCGTGGAACTGCGGGAACCTGTCGTTTCGATGATAAGGGAGAAATCCAAGGAGCTGATCTCTGAGGATGAGAGTACCGATGCGGAAAACAGGGGCGGATCAGCTCGTAGTAGTGAAGAAGTTTCTGTAATGGAAATGGAGCGAAGGAGCTGAGTTATTTAGTTTTAGTTATTTATCAACCGAAAGGGAGGAGTTAATGAATAAAACAAAGTCTTTTGATATACCAAAGCAACTTATTTGGAGAGCTTATAAACAAGTATCGAAAAATAGAGGTGCTGCTGGTGTAGATGGGGTTTCGATAACAAAGTTTGAGGAAAATCTAAAAGATAATCTATACAAACTATGGAATCGTATGACATCCGGAAGTTATTTTCCAGAGCCTGTAAAAGCTGTAGCAATACCGAAAGATATGGGAGGAGGACAAAGAATTTTATGTGTTCCTTCAGTATCAGATAGGATAGCGCAAACAGCAGCAACAATGTATCTCGAACCGTTAGTGGAGCCAAAATTCCATGAGGATTCATATGGTTATAGATCGAATAAATCAGCATTGGATGCGGTAGATACAGCGCGTAAGAGATGCTGGAAGTACGATTGGGTGGTAGACCTTGATATATCAGGGTTCTTCGACAATCTGGATCACGACTTAGCACTTCAGGCTATCAAGAAACACACAGACTGCAAATGGGTCATACTATATGTTGAAAGGTGGATGAAATCCCCTATACAACTTGCAGATGGCAGTAAAGTAGTTAGGGATAAAGGAGTTCCGCAAGGAGGTTCAGTTAGCCCAATCATCTCTAATATATTCATGCATCATGTGTTTGATATATGGATGAAAAAGAACTATCCGACGGTACCATTTGAGAGATATGTGGACGATGCGATAGTGCACTGCAGAACAGAGAAACAGACAAGATTTGTGAAAGTAATGATCGAAGAAAGATTGGCTGAGTATAGGTTGAAATTACATCCTAAAAAGACACAGATAGTGTACTGTAAGGATGACAATAGGAGAGATGAATTTCCTAAACAAAGTTTTGATTTTCTGGGTTACACATTCAGACCCAGGTTAGCAAGAAATAAAATAGGGAAGCATTTTGTTTCATTTCTCCCAGCAATTAGCAACAAGGCCAAGAAAAAGATTACTACAACCATAAGATCATGGAAAATGCTACGAAATACGCATATAACATTAGAGGAGATATCAGGAAAAGTAAATCCAATAGTCAGAGGCTGGTATCAGTACTATGGCAAATTTTACAGAACTGAGGTCTACAAATCTCTAAAGAATGTAGAGCGGCATCTAGAAAAGTGGGTCAAAAGGAAATATAAGAGACTCAGGAGTCACGGAAGACTAGCAAGACAATTTCTAGGAAAGGTGAGAGATAGGTCTCCAAATATTTTCTATCATTGGACACTAGGTTTAGGGTCAAAAAGGCTAAATAATGGGAGCTGTATAAGCTGAGAGGTTTATGTACAGTTCTGCGAGAGACTGGTAGGGGAAGTTCCACTGGTCTACTCTCCCCATTATATCTGGAGCCTTTGAGCTATAGTAGAAAATATTATATGTATGGTTCTTTGTATGGAAAAAAGTCTAGACTGTGAGGTAGGGCAAAAAGTAAAAAATTGGAGGTTAGAGAGAGGGTATACTCAGAAGGATTTAGCGGAGAAGGTTGGTGTAAAGTACTGGGCAATACTGCAATATGAAAAAGGGAGTCGTAAAATTCCAATTAAGAAATTATATGCTATAGCAGAAGCATTATCAGTAAATGTTAAAGGTCTAGTTTGTGGAGAGACGCTACCAAATGAAAAAAGATATTTTGAAGATGAAGAAATATTAAATTTAGTAAAGGGTTATAAAGATAAAGAATTAAGCGAGGTATTTTATTTATTAACCAAATTTATTCGTTTGAGTGAGGAAAGAAGCAGAAAAGCGGTAAAAATAGAAGTAGCAAGGGGTTTGATGAAAGTAGGAGTTTCTGCTCATGTTATCTCTCGAACAACTAACTTATCTATTGGTGAGTGTGAGGAGAACAAAATTCCCATTCCATACAAAGTAGGGCAAAGGATAAAAGAGTGGAGATTGATACGAGGATATACACAAAAAGATTTAGCGAATAAAGTTGGCATAACAAATCAAGGAATATACGAGTATGAACAAGGGAGAGCTGCTGTCTCACTTGAAATGTTAGATGAAATAGCAAAGGTATTATCAATCAGTATCATAGATCTACTTCCCGAATCAGATGAGGATAGTGAAGCGGAAGAAAAGCTATCAAAGTTGATAGAAGAATACAAAAAGATTGAGAGTCGGGAATTACGCGATATGCTAATCAAGTCTTTATTTGAAGGTATACATGTTTGTAGAGAAAAGGTCAGAGAGGAAAAGAAGATTGAAGTTGCAAGGAATTTAGTGAAAGAAGGAATTTCTGTTGATATTATCTTGCAAACGACAGGCTTATCAAATTATATGATTGAGGAATTTTTGTGATTTCATAAAAACTTAGCCAATAGTGGATTTTTTTGTGATAGAATATATGTTTGCTTCTGTAGGAAAAACAGCTTTTAGAGGATTTATCTATGATAATTCAGAGCATATTGAGCTACGAGCTGGGGAAAAAAATAGAAGGTTGTAGGATAGTACAAGGGTATACTCAGGCAAAATTAGCAAGCAAAATTGGTTTAACATATAAGGAAATACATAACTTTGAACTAGGGTGCAAGGCTATTACAATCAAAGAATCGTATATAATAGCAGGAGCATTATCAGTTAATGTTATAGATCTACTTCCAGTACCAACAGTACTAAGAGAAAACAGTTGGTATGAAGATGAGGATAAAGAAATAGTCTATCTAACAAAAATACATAGAGAAATTAAGGATCAGGAATTACGCAAGAAGCTGTATCCATTAGTAAGGTTTGTATATATTAGCGAGAAAATTAGCCAAGAAGAAGCGAAAATAGAAGTAGCAAAGAATCTAGTGAAAGAAGGAGTTTCAGTTGATATTATTTCCCAAGTGACTCGCTTATCTACTTATGAATATGATGATATAGAGAAAGAAATTTGTACTGATTCTATACTCTACAAAGTGGGGAAAAGGATAAAAGAGCAGAGATTAATACGGGAATACACTCAGGAGGACTTGGCAAATAAAATAGGTTCAACACCTAAAGAAATACACGACTATGAACGAGGATATACAGACATTCCAATTGAAATATTATATAAGATAGCAAAGACATTATCAGTTAACATTAAAGCTCTTGGACTAACAGAATATGAAAATGAGCCAGTTTTGAGGTTTGTAGGTAAATGCGAAAAAATTGAGGATCAAGAATTACTGGATACGGTAGCCAGATCTTTATCTGAAGGAATGCAAACTGGTAAAGAAAAGGTTAAAAAAGCAGAGAAAATCAAGATTGCAAAAGATCTAGTTAAGGAAGGTGTTGCTATTGATATTATTGTGCGAGCAAGTGGCCTAACTGCTGATGAGTGTGAAAATTGAATTGTGTTAAACAATATATTAAGATGTAAGTAAAGATAGTTATATATTTAATATTTCTATACAGAATTTTTCTATCACTTTCTGATTGTCCTCTATCATTGCCTTTGCCTCCTGTTGAAGAAATTTGATATTTTTTGATGTAATGTTATCCATGTCAGCCGACGCTAGCTTCAATTGCGATTGTATTCTTACGTATCTATTGCCTATTACTTGATTCATCTGATAATTTACGCAGTCCAATCCAGAGGCAAACATCACATTTAACAAAGGTTTTATCCAGCCTATTTTTCCAAATCTCTTTGAATTGGCATACTCTATGCTTCTGTCTGTTCTTCCAGTACCTATCGATAACAGTAGAATATCATCATTTGGAAATAACCTCTTACCACTTGCATATGCACAAGCCGCTGGATTATTGGCAAACACCCCACCATCCACTAATACTCTGTTTATCTGGTTAATTTTTAGATGTTTTGGTATGAAATAAGTAGGTGCAGCCGTTGCAGCTCTGAGTGCATCTTTCAGCTTAATATTACCTTCTTTCCAGCTTTTGAAGAAAAATGGGCAGTTATTGTGAATATCGTAACTCGTAATCAACACATCACTTAAAGTGTTTTTAAGGATATCATCGCCAAAATATTTATCCAGTACAAATTCAATATTTTTATGTGGGTATTGTGTGCAATTAAGCCAAGAAAATATTGATCTTCTCAAAAATGAAGATTTAAAAATATATGACCCGTATTTTTGGTAAAGCTCGACTAAATCATTGGCTGAATATTGAGGGTTTCCTTGTTTATCTTTTTTACATAATCCTGCTATAACAATTCCACCGGTTGAGGTTCCTGCCACTAAATCAAAGATTTCAGCTATCGGTTTCCTTGCCCTCTTTTCTATTTCTGCTAGTATAATGGCTGGTATGATGCCTCTTATGCCTCCGCCGTCAACTGAAAGGATGTATTTTGCCATGGTTAGGTATTTATTGATTTTATTAACTTGTTCGCTTTTATCGGGATGTGTTTCCTGCCCAAAAGCCACAGTCTGCTTCACGCCTGGAGAAAATTGCACCAACCTAATAATTGATTCCGTAGACTATGCTAAAAAATCTGTGTTGGTTCAGGCATACCAATTTACCTCAAAGCCTATTGCTGAATCCTTGGTTCAAGCTAAAAAGCGTGGAGTTGATATTAAGGTTATTCTAGATGAATCACAAACTAGTTCAAAACATAGTGTAATTAACGAATTATTTGAGCACAAAATCCCGATATGGATTGACTTTAAACCAGCGATTGCTCATAGTAAAATAATGATTATTGATGATAACAAAATAATAACTGGCTCTTTTAATTTCACCTATGCAGCTGAATCAAGAAATGCTGAGAATCTACTGATTATAACAGGGGATCCTCAATTAGTTGAGCAATACATCGAAAACTGGAAGGATCGTCAATCTCAATCTGATCCTTATACACCAAAAGTAGAAGAATAATTACTTTAAATCAGCTTTAAGTTCATCCAATTCCTCAGAAAGATTTTTTACCCTTTCCTCAAGTACTAACACTTTTTCCATTAAACCATATTCAATGAGTTTATCGTGAAATTGTACCCTTGAGTCTAGCTTGGATAACCACCATATCAATGCTACGGTTTGGATTAATATGGTAATAATTACCGTAATTGGGATTTTTTGCTTTTTCATGTGAAAATATTAACTTGTTATGGATAGTTTTAGAAATTTATGTATAGATTATAGAAAACTTACAGCTTTAGTGATTACTTTTTGTTGATTCGTATTGATCCTCTGCTTTAGCAAGTAGCTTTATGATTTCTCTATATGTTTTGCCTTTGTTTTTATCATATCGCAATTCCACTACAGCCATATCTCTTGGTCTTCTTCCATCTCGATCTGTAGCTATAGGATTTGATCCTTTATCTAATAAGAATTTGACAATTTCTAAATGTCCATTATCTGCAGCATAATGTAGTGCTGTTCGCTTAAATTTATTGGCAGTATTTATATCAACATCCTTTTCTACTAAAAATTTTATAATTTCTAAACATCCTTTTTCTGCAGCATAATGCAATGCTTTTTCGCCAATATTTACATTATTTTGTATCAAGAGCTCGATATTTTCTAGGTCACAAGTTTCAGATGCAATCTCTAATTTAGTAATGCTATCTTTATATCTCTTTTCAGATAAGGAAATACATACGATTACAATACATACTGCTAGTGCTATTAATAAAATTAGTCTATTTTTATATATGATCGAATTTATGTTCATGTATTATATATTTATTTGGAATTAAATGACCATTTGCTTAAGTTTCACTTAAACAGCTTTGCTCACTGTTGCCTCTACTATAGTTTGATATCCTCTATTATTCAGAATATGTTCTGCCTTGCTAATTATCCATTCACCTTCAATTTCCTGACAAAATCCTGAAAGGCTGATCTTAGCTTCTGCAAATAATTCTGGATTACCAGGAACAGTTACATTTAAATTTGATGTACTACGTTTTAGTTGTTTTAACTTAGCTGCTGCTGCACTAATTGCTGATTCTGCGGTAGAGTAAAGCGTTTGCAGGGTATAACTTGGACCCTCATTTCCCACTTTCTCTTCTATAGTTTCTCCCTTTTCATAACTGTGCCATTTTGCAATAACAGATCCATATTTGTTACGCACATTAAAATTTACCTCCCAATTTATAATATCTTTAGGTGTTAATACTGTTGTACCTAACATCTTTCCAGTCGCTGATCTTGCTTCTCCCTTTGGAATAAAAATTATATATCCTCCTGCTGGTTTTACTAGTGCATCATATTTTTTGCCTAATCCTTCCAAAAAACTCATGTCGCTTTCATCTGCTTGAATGGTATGTGGTATAAATGTATTTTCAAATCTTTCAGCGACTTTACCTTCATACCCATGTTCTTGTGCTATTTCTTTAATCAAATCTTCCAAGGTAATGTCTTTCCATTCCTTTGATTTTCTTTCCTTTAATGATCCTCTTAAACTTGCAGCGTCACATTTTATTCTTAAAGTTTGTGGTGGACTTTGTATTGTAATTTGATTTGCCTTATATACCCCCATAGGTAATAAACCTGTTTCTTTATATCCTAGAAAAACCTGTAAATTACCCTTAAGTTCTAAAGCGCTAGAGTTATAACTAATATATATCTCAGCTTCGTCACTTGTAGTACCGGATCCATCAGTAACACGTAATAATATTAAACTCTTTTTTAAAACCTCTGTTACTGGGTTATTTTTTGCTACTATATCAAAGTCTGGCGTCATTCATCTAAAATATTTATGACAGATTCTTTCGATATTTTCTGAATTTTAGGAAGCTTAATTCTTAATCCAGCGGGCAAAAAGCTTGCGTATTCTGCAAGGCCTGGATTTTCAAGCAATACTTCCTCCACTGCTCCACTACTGTATCCATAATGTTTCCAGCAAATGTAATCCAACATTTCGTTTTCTTTCGTGTAATAATAAATCACTTACTGTAACTTTTTAACTTCAAAATAAACTCAACTTTTCTCGGTTTTCCATCAGGAAAAAATAATATCTGCTTTTCTTCTACATTAGTAATGACAAAATTTCCAAATACACTTCCTGAATTATCAACTAGAACGTGTGGTTCTTGAGTGTTACGTATATTTTTTAGCTGTTCTAAGCCATTACTCTGATAACGTGAATAAATCACTCCTGTTAAATCAATACATTCAATTCCTGAACCAATGTTTTGTAGCGACGTTTTTTCAATACATTCAATTGTATACCACCTTTTTTCTTTACTGTATCTTAGGCTTATTGGTTCAAGCTTACATTTTCCAAGCAACATCAATGTAACTCTTCAACTATATCAAAAAGTGCCCCACGTGCTTGTTCTCTAAATCGTTCTATTACTGCATCAGCAACGCTGCGGACATCTTCAGACTTAATGTTGATATTAAACGTTTGATAGAATGCTTGGTTATATACTTTAGATTCCCTATTTTCATATCTACTTTTCTTGAATGCTTTCTCAATTTCTTCTTGTTCTATAGCTCTTTTTTCTTCTATAACACCTTTAACTTTAAAACTCTCAAAATTGCCTTTACTATTTTCTGAAAATTGTTTAATAGCACTATTACTTGTCAATGGGTTTCCGTTACTGAAAATGCTATTTTTAGAAAGCTTATTAACAAAATTTCCATTATTTTCAAATTTTCTAATCGGGTTATTCTCAGCAAATATGCTACTATAGTATTTCCTAAAGTAAATGATAAAGGTATAATGAAGTATTTGAGTTATAATGGCATATAGTGTGGATTTAAGGGAAAAGGCAGTATTGATGATAGAAAAAGGGAAGACAAAGGTTGAGATAGCAGAGCTCATGGAGATAGGAATAGCAACTCTGTACCGCTGGTTAAAAAAGAAAGCTGCTGGTGAAAGCCTAAAGCCATCTAAAAACGGTAGCTTTATTCGAAAAATAGACCCAAAAATACTCGAAGAATATGTTACAAAGAATCCAGATCATACTCTGGCAGAGATGAAACAAAATCTTGGATTTGGAATAAATTCAATTTGGTATAGACTAAAACAGCTAAAAATTACTTTAAAAAAAAGTCACACTATATCAAGAGCGCAATCAAGAAGATAGGCAGCAATTTATTGATAAAATCTCAAAAATAGACCATTCCAGCATCTTATATATAGATGAAGCAGGAGTTGATAATAAGTTATACCGAGAATATGGACGTGCTCCAAGAGGAAAGAAAATTTATGCAGATATTCCAGGGAGAACTCGAGAGAGAATCAGTATAGTAGCCGGGTGGATTGGAATGAGATTTATTGCACCAATGACTTTCAAAGGTGGGTGTGACAAAGAGGTATTCAATATATGGTTGGAGAAGATGTTATTACCTAAATTGCCACTTGGCACAACCATAGTTATGGATAATGCTACATTTCATAAGACCACTAAAACAAAATCATTAATAGAGTCTTTTGGCTGTCATGTGCTGTATCTTCCAACATATTCACCAGATTTGAATCCCATAGAACACTGTTGGCATACCATCAAAAGCCGCCTCAGACCTCTAATGTATAAATGTACAGACTTACAACTTTTGGTTGGTAATACCATAATGGAAATTTATCATTCATTTTAGAAAATACTATAACTGTATTTCCCATCCATGAAAAAGCTTTTCCTATAGGTTCAATGAGTGATTTCCAAAAGCTAGAGAAAAAGTCTTTCACTTTTTGCCAGTTAGTTAGAACATAAGCTGCACCAGAAACAAGACTCGCTATTAAAAGTCCAATTGGGTTAGTCATTACAGCTAGTGTTATTGCTCTTAGCCCTGTTATTACTGCAGGGAAAACTATAGCTGATAAAAATGAAAATGTTGCCAATATCGTTGCTTTAAGACCAAAAATTGTACTTCCTAATAAAGTAATTCCATAGCCTACTCCCACTACTAAGACTTTCAAACTTATCAAAGCTGCTAAAGTACTCATGATTACTGTAGTTAAAGTTGGATATTTTTCTGCAAAAGAAGCTATACGCTCTGTTATTGCTTTCAAACTTCCAGCTACATAATTTAAAGTAGGCAACATCACTGACCCTAGATTCATTCCAGCTTCAAATACTGCATTTTTAAGTAATTGTAATTTATTAGCTGTAGTGTTTGCCCGATTTTCAAATTCTTTCTGCATTGAGGAGCGGTACTTTCCTTTATCAGCTACCTGTTCAATAGCTTTCTTATAAATGTCTAAGCTTCCTACTAAAAGAGCAATGTCATCTTGAAACCCAGCGCCAAATAGATTCATAAGAATACCGGCACGCTCTTGATCGTCTATTCTTTTTAAAGTTTCAAGGAATTGTAATATTGCCTCTTGAGGATTTTTTTTAATGGTTTGTTCGAGCTCTTCTATACTTGTTCCCATCTCATCTAATGCATCGTGAAATTCAGGACTTTGCTCTCTTGCAGTCTGTAGTTTACTAAGAAAGTTATTTATAGCAGTTGCTGCTTTTTCAGGTTGTTTACCTAAACTTATGAACGTACTTGCTAAGCTACTTGCTTGATCAACTTCTAAACCAAACTGTTTAGCATTACCACCAATTCTATTTAATGTAAGAACCACTTCTTGTGCTTTAGCAGCGGTATTGTCTGAGAGATGGTTTATTATGTTACCTACATTTTCCATACCATCAACTTTAATTCCATAGACGTTGGATATTTTCGCAATAGCATTACCAGCTTCTTCTGCCGACATATCAAACGCTGTGGTCATTTTGGCAACTACTGTTGTAAACTTAATAAGATCATTTTTGTCAATACCAAGTTGACCACCACTTGCAGCTATTTGTGCTAATTCTGCAGCTGACAAGGGTATCTCCCGAGATAATTTCTTTAACTCTTTAGCAAACTTTAATGCTTCATCTTTAGTGTCATTTTGCACAAATTTTACTACTTTCTTTACATCAGCCATAGCCGATTCAAAATCAACAGCAACTTTAATTGGCGCTGCAAGCGTTAGCCCTAGCCCAATAGTCTCTATAATTTGTGACTTAAAATGTGCTTTGCTTGCTAAAAAACTTTGGTGACTACGTATTGCAGACCCAAGCTTACCATACTTACCTTTTAGCACTTCAATAGAAGAACCAAGTTTATATTGATCACTTACTAATGACTTAATATTTCTTCCACTTTTTCTTACTGCTTCATTAAATGAATGCAAAGCATCTCTCTTTTTCAAATATGCTTCTTTTGCTTTTATTGCGGAGGTTTTGGCCTTGTCAAATTCTGCTTTTAAGGTTTTGCTCGGTTTCTCTATTGCCTTCATTTGTTTAGCTAAAGATTTTACTTGATCTTCAAAGCCCTTCCACGACCTCCTGCTAGTCAAAACATCATGACCCAACTGCTTAAATTTTGATACTGATTTTAAAGATGAGTCAAGCTTCCTTATGTTCTCCCAAGATAAGTAAGTTGATTACTACTGCCCTTTATTACAGTATTAAAACTGCCATCTAAAACAGCTCCGATTTTTATAGATAACGTTGACATTTAAGCTCCCTTGCTAATTTGCTCCATGAAATAAATTCACTAATCTCCATATCAAGAATGTGCTCAACTCCACCACCTATGATAGAGCCAAGCACTAGTATTTCTGATCTCAAGTTTTTTGGATAATCGGTGAAAAAAAATCCTTTAATACCTCTTGCACTTTTACATAATCAGCAATATCTAATTCTTCAATTGCTTCTTTTGCAACTGATGTCAGATTGGCAGTCAAAGTTACTTCCTTATTTAGGTCACTACCACTAATGCGTTCTATTGCCAAATAGTCTCTAACTTTTGGACGTCTAACGGTAAGTTCTGAAACAGAAATTCCATCAACTGTAATTGGGTTGTTTAGTGTTATAGTTTGCATAAAATTCTCCTATAAAAAATAAAATCTTGTAAAACATTTATAACTATTTGATCAACATCTAAAAAATATAATTCTAAAAATCTTCATATTCCAAGTACCGTCTGAAGTAGTGCCATCTGATCAACACCGTTAATCTTACGGATCATATTTTCAGCATCGATCTCTATTAATTCATTACCACCTATAGTAAGTTTATAATAATGCGCAGCTACAGTGCATTTGAGAGTGGCTTTTTCAGCAGGTTTCCAGCTACCAAAATCAAATTCTTTAAAAATGCCTCTTAAATTGATTATTACTCCTTCAATATCATTGCTACCACTACCTTGCATTCCACCACGGAGCGTCAAAGCTACTGAATTCCCATTTATCAGCCCAAATAGCCGAAAGAGCTCTGTATCGTATTCAGCAAAAGTGAAATCTGCTTCAAGCTTTTCCATGCCCATGTCAATATTTATTGGGATATCCATACCACCAGCACGATATTCTTCGGTTTTTATGGTGAGCTTTGGTAACGTTATCTCATCAATTTTTCCTGCATAACCCCGACCATCTACGAATACATTAAAATTCTTTAAAATCTTCGGTAACATCTCTTTCTCCCATTTTTATAATATTGTACCACTCACAAGATGTGACCTGAAAGTAATCTGTTCTGCTGGATATGGTGGTGTAAATTCGAAATCAAAATATACTTTCCCGCTTGCAATATTTGCCGGTGTATTGAGTTCAGGTGTTGCATAACATTTTCCGCTAATAATAGCTCCTTGTGCTTTTAAATTGGCCAAATAAGAATTCACCCCCTCAATTACATCATCTATATAAGTTTTGGTAATATTGCGATCAACTGCCCATAGATGAGCTCGAAGTAGACTATCGTTGATTAAATCTGCAGTTCTTCTTACTGACAGAAAAGCCCATTTTGAGTCATTTGAACATGTTCTATTGCCCCAAAGCCTATAGCCGTTTTGATGAATTATCGTTGTTACTTCATTTTCATTTAAGTGGTTTGCTCTGCAATTTGTATTACCGAGCGTAAAATCAATAGGCCTGCTTGTTCCAACAATACCATTTATCTCTTTATTTGAAGGTGAATGCCAGAAGCCTTGTTCGCTGTCTATTTTAGCTATTAAACCAGCTACAAATGGGCTTGCCGGTTTTTCTTCCCCTTCAAATACCTTAACCCATGGATCAACTACGTAAACTCTTGAGCTGCCTACACTTTTTCTCCATTTTATTGCTTCTTCATCATTAGTATTTGGTCCATCTGCAACAATAATTGCTCTTAATTTTTCTGCTATGGAAATTAAAGCACTCACTACTGGATTTACTCCATCTATTTCAGGTAACTGATGAGTAAACTGAGGTGCAATTAATATTTTTGGAGCAATATGAACTATGCTTTCACTACTGAGGAATGCCTCTATCCCCTGATACTCTCCAGTCTCTTTATCAACACCGCCAATTATATTTTGGATAGTTTCACTTTCTTTGAGCTTTGAATCGCTGTTTTCACTTTCTTTAACTCGAATAACTACTACTGTTGCACCAATTTGGGAAAATATTCCGTTTGTTGCAGAAGGTAAACTGCCACTCTTTCCAAGTCTTGCTGCTTCTTTTAAGCTTCCTGCAATTAACACTGGTTTATTTAGCGGAAATTTTTGCTCATCTGCTTCAGGTGCAGTACCAATTACACCTATCACTGATGATTTAGCCGTACGTACTGCCCTTGCTCCAGAGGTTACCTCTATAACATTTACTCCGTGCAAAAATTCTTCTGTCATTTTTTTCCTTGCACGCTGATTTTTGAAAAGAATTTAAGTTTCTAGGTTTTGCATTTTTTGTTTACAATCATCTAGCAAAGTTTGCAGTTCTTCTTCACTTTTAGCTTCTTCAATTTTCCTCTTCGCCATGTCTTCCAACTCCTCGCATTTCACTATCGCTTTTACTGCTTTTTTCACTTTTTCCTCGATTATCCTTGCCATTTCGATAACTGTAATACCACGGACTTTTGCTAAAGGTTCTATAATTTCTTTATCCTTTTCATCTTGGTCTGCTAGAATGCTTTTTGCGGCTTTCGCTTGTATCGCATACGACTTAGACTTCTGGTGAGAATGTCCTGTGTATTGGTTAGTATAGTTATCATAATAAGCACGAAGATTAGAAAGTGCAGAAAATTTCGCATTTTGCAATAACTCCAATTCAATATCTTCTTGATTCCGCTGAGCAATTTTGCCTCCTTCTGTTAAACAATAGCTTTTTTGCCAATCAAAATCTTTTGGCGCTTCATACCAATTTTTACCTTTTGGCTTGCTTTCAAGTATTGTTGTTTCTACTTGTTTATCATTTTCAAATCTAATGTAGATAGACATTGTTTGTTACCTCCAAATCTCATGCGTGTTAGATAATCCAGGACATTGCCAAGCTTTTAGAGTTCTTTCCACATCTATCTCAAGCCCTGTAGTTAAAAAATTGCTCCGAAAGTTATAAATACTCCACCTCATAAACCAACTGTAATGGTGATAATCAGATGTGTAAAAATATGGCGATGCGTAAAATAAAATTGCTATTGTCTTATTTGCTGGCACAGTAATATTATTTGAACTACTAAATACTGCGGAATTAGTTGAGTAGTTGTAAATATTTGTCCAAGTTATTCCTGAGATTGCCGATTTATTAGTATTAACGTGACTAGGTGTTCCTACGAATAACCCTGCTCCTTCATATCCTGAACTCCAACGTGATGAACCACTAAAATGAAGCGTTCGCGTTTTATCGCTGTTTGTAGTGTTTTTTACAAATATTACTCCAAGTAGTGCATATGGGTAACTGTATTGATCTGAGCTGTGACTACGACGTAAAAATGCTTTTCTGTACAGAAATTTACCGTTACTTCCTTGTAAGAAGTACAACTGTGGTGGATGATAAAAACTAGAATACGTACAATCATAAGTATTACTACCTGCAAGGAGCTGCAGCATATAGTCGGTTTTTGCTGTATCTTTATACCACTGCCCTAATTCTGTTTTGAAATAGCCATTATCATCAGACCAACCATAGTCATTATATCGATTAAGAATGCCGAACAGAAAAGGTAATGATTCAGGTTCAACCATATTGCGCTTTCTTATCTCTTTTATAATTGATGACCCATTTGGCACATCATTAATCGAGTTAAATTTAGTTGTGAGTGTTTTTAATTGGTCTTCTCTGGTTTTTATTTCCTTCATAATTGATGAACCAGTTGGTATATCGCTTATGGCTTTAAGGCTATTTAATGTGTTTCTTATGCTATTTAAGTCTCCGGCATTATTGATGGTGGCAACATGTGAATCTTTTCTGCTATCAAGTAGTGATAAGTTTGTAATTCCTTTTTCATCTATTTTCTTTAACGACTTTCCTTCTAATTCAGAGATTGCCGCTAATGCATTGTTTTTACTACTATCTAATTTATTTAAATGACTTGTGCTACTGTCAAGAAGCTCTTTTAATTTTGCATCAGTCATCTGTACAATATCAAGTACTGTACTTTGCCCAGCAATAGACTCTAGAGATTTTGCGAGATAGGCGAGTTGATCAGGGGTAGCATTTACAGATAGATCTTTCAGTCTCTGATGCAATGCATAAACTACTTCTTTGGCAATTGTCATTCATTACCCCACAAATTTAAAAAAGATTCAAAGCTAAATCTTTCAAAATTACTTTTAAGTTGATTATGTTTATCTTCTCTTTCGGTAATATCTTCATCTATTTTTTCTATAGCTTTTCGAATACGTACTACATCTTCCACTGCAATATTTTCTGGATGTGGCAAAGGATATCCTCGTTTGGTTTGGTCATTTGGCATTGATTCAAGTAATAATCACTCGCAAATTTTTTACTTTAGGACGATAGATAACCGTTCCACTTAAAACTAATTTTATTCTTGTCTCATTAGCATTAAAGTTTGTCAGTACATGAGTCCTCTCTACCCAATTTTCCCCTATTGGTTTTCCTGATGTTAAATTTACTAATTGCCAATCCACATTTTTTTGCACATATGCTTTAACGTCTGCAGTGCTAGGTATTAGCGCATCATATGTTATGGTGATCTTAGTATTAGCCCCTGCTGTAATGCTTCTTGTAACATAATCTCCAGACTCTGAAAGATTACCCATAACTAGCTGTAACCCAGGATATAGCACTGGACTTTTCTCTCGCCCTCCTTTTAGGCTTGCTTTTACCGTTAGCTCTCCAGATAATCTTTCACGCAGTGCGAGCGGCAAATTATCAGACAAAAAGTTTTCTCTTCCCTCTTCATCTGTTAAGATAAATTCTACATTGGTATCAAATGCTACTTTTTCGACGTTCGTCAAAACAATTAAATCTGATACATTATTTACAGTAACTTTGCCCAGATCAATAACGTGAGAACTTTCGCTAAATTTTGCAGCTAGTAATCGAAACGTTAAATCTAAATTCTGATGCGGTGTCCAGGTACTTGCATTGCTCGATGATAATAATACTCCTACTTGATAAGGCTGACTCGTTACCCAGCGGCTATTTACTGCATCATATTTGCCAAGTTCTGCTATTTTGACTGTTGTCTCTGAATCATCGGTAAGTAAAACTATTGCATACTCTTCTCCTGCATGGCAAAACACTGGTGACCACTCTATACGTGTTGCTGTGCCATCTATCTTTATATCTTTTGGCTCAATATAGCTTTCAGCAATGACAGTTTGCGAGGGCACTCCCACTGCTGTTTCTCTAATCTGCACAACAACACGTTTTTTGCCTTTATTTACAAACCATAGTTCCACGCCTCCTATGTGCCTACTTTCATTTAGAGTAAATGTTTGCGCTAAAGGATCAACTCTTCTTGCTGCGATAACTCTTCTTCTTTCCTCTATGGTAATTGTTTTTTTACCAGTATAAGTTGTCTCTCCATAGCTTCCTTTATCCCCATAAAATTGTACTAATTTAGTACCTGCTGGAATATTTGCCGGCACTTTCACCTTTCCCTTTAATTTTCCCTGGTTGTTAGCTGTTATCATATTTTTCACCTCTTATGCCATAGGCTGAATGACGATACCATCAAACTTCACTTCTTTGAGCTTTTCGTTTGGGGAAAAACCTTCAATTTCAAAATTCTGTACTGCTTCTCTCATAAATTCAGCTTCGTATGAAGTACTTGACAGAAGCTCTGTTGTTTCTTTAACATTAAATACTCTAGTTACTGGACTTTTCCAATTCGTGGTAACCTCCGTCCAGTGGTCTATATTTTTATTTAGAGTAATTTGTGCCGGGACTGGATCAAAAGCTTGATATGGATTGATCTTTTCTCCTTTAGTCTGTAAAAGCTGCTCCAGTACCGGTTCAAGTTTATAAGGCAAAAGATATCTTTCCCCACCTTTTTCAATATCTGCAACTTCTACATCTATTGGCAGAACTAGCTCTCTATTTACTATTGCTGCAGACTGCGAAATTCCTTGATCACGCATATCATCATCAAAGAATGAATCAACAAATACTCCTTTTTTGGTGGTAGGTTCTCTTGAATTTGCATCATTGCGTAAACGTTCCTGTGCAACTAGAGCATAAAGATCATTTATTCCTTTTTTCATTGCTTCAAGCTCATTCATCGGTACAGCATGAATAGCATTATTCACTATTTTTACCCCTTCTTTTTCTCCGTTTTTCCATGTCTGATGAATGTAGCAGAGCAAAAGTTGTCCGCTAGGTGCTTTAGGCATTGATGGTCGCCAAGGGTGAGCTATACCTTTTATTCTCCTTACTGCTCCTTTGCTATCGATAGTAATTAAATCATAGCGTGGCATTTTCCAGGTGTAATCAATCAGAACCAAGCTGTTATCAACTGCTCCTTTTACTTTACATCCCTCTTCGCTTATATCTTCAGGGCTTATATGAGTGCGGCAGCGATAGGTTATCAGGTAACTACTTCCAGGAGCTGGTTCTTTACCAGGTAATGACCAATCAACGTTTCCTGCGTTTAGTTTGTAATCTATACTATTTTCATAAATAACATTGCCTTGTTTAACTTGAATAATCTCAAGTACTGCAGAGTCAGGTATCGGATCAATAGCTCCAGAATATGAACCGTGAGTAACAGTAATGGTTTTTTGAACAGTTATATCTACTTTTTTAATTTCACTTATTGGAAAATCATTAACCTTCAGTTCCATTACTCTTTGGCTATTTGGCTGAAAAGTATGTGGTTCTGATTCAACTGATTTTATATCCGGATCTTCATCAAAAGAAACACGAATACTGTGAGGAAGTTCAATCTCATAGCCATCAACATGAGCTTTGCCCTCATTAATCACAAATATTTTTTTTCCTCCTTCTCCCTCTTCCTTTTGCAGGAACATTACTTCAAGACCATTTACGACGTAGGAACCATTTGCTTCTTTGTCATAACGAGCAAGAGCAGTAGTTACTATGTTTGCTTGTGGAGGTGGTGAATGTTCTATTAATACTCCATTTTCAATGTTATAGATTGGATAAAACTCTCCTTCAGAAAAACGTGGAGAAAGACCTTCTGCTTGATAACCCCAAATGGTGGAAACTTTAAGCCTTGCAGCTCCTACTTCCTGATAGTTTCTTGTACCAACTGCAGGATCACGAAGATTTTCGTCCTCAAGTTCTGTAATTGTAGATTCTAGATAATAAACACCTATACGAACTGTGGTACTCAGTGGAATAACAAACTCTTCTTTTTCGACTTTTCTAACTGCTCCACGAAGATAGATTTTTCCTCTTTCAAGTGTAACTTTACCAGTTTCTCTATCTATAATACAATTACTTCCTGTTACAACATCACCATCACGAAATATTGCATCTCCTATGCCTTTAAGCTTAGAAAGAGCATACTCCTGAGTTTCATTTAATTCTGCAGACTGTAAACCTCTTCCTGCCAGGAACAAGCTTTTTTCGTATTCTTTGTCAGGATTAAAACGGTTATAATAGGCGTTTAAAGTCATTTTGTTTCAAAAAGTTACAACAAATGAAAAAGTTTCCCGAGTTGCAGATGTTCTGATAAGTGGTACGGTATGTTCCAAAACCAATAAAATCCCATGGTCTTCTATATCTTGAGGTTCAAAATATCTCTGTCCTTCAGGTAATTCTTTTTTTACTTTAGTACCAACCATAACCCCTAGCTCTCTGATTACTCGATTTGCTGCATCCGTGAAATCGAAAGTGAATTTGAGAAAAAGATTATTGGTTGGTACATCAGAAGGCCTAAACCTTCCAGAAGGAGTTATAAGTTCGCCGTTTTCATCACCTGTGCAGAATAGCACTTCATCTGCAGTACGTCTGCCAAGTTCATTCAAGAGCTTTATAGAATTTATAGGTTCAGGTGGTGTGCTTTGAATGTACTCTATGGTAACTTTATCACTTACTGGAATAGAGCTATTTTCCGTACGTTTAATTACACCAGTACTGCTATCAACTGTATAGTCAACACTTGGCTGATGCATTGTTTGTCCTGTAACAACCTTCACATCTTTAACAGGTTGATGATCAAGTTTTATTTCACCCTTAACGAAAGTTTTTTCTACTTTATGGCTATTTCCAGAGCTTCCATCACCACTTCCCCAAGCAAGATGGATAGATTGCTTTTTTATGCTGGCTGCTATTGCTGCTCTGCCTGATTGCGTTAGAATTGACATTATCTGTTTTCAACCCTCCTATTATATATAATCGCTTTTTCTCTTCAATTTGTTCAATTTTTTTTTATTATTTTTTTATGGTAGTATTGACGCAACTGTTTAATATACTACAGTTGTCATAATATTTTTTCTTTTGGATAATGATTGCCAATCAAGAATTCTGGGAAGATGATCTTGAAGTTCCTGCTACTGAGTTACTATTGAGTTTTCAAAATCCTGATTTGTGCAAAAGTTGGATTAACTCTCTTAATAATAAGCAATTAAATGTTATTCTTAAACAACACTTCAATTATCAACAGCATTTGTTTGATAATAGTCCTTATTATGACTATAGGTCAGTTCAGCAAAAGCGTAAATTCCTTATCGACAGCAACCTTGATTATTTACCTAATTATTATTTAATCAGCTACTTTAGCCGTTTGAAGTCTGATTCAGCCATAATTGAGATAGCAAAGCCTATATTGAGTGGCGATGTAAAATATGATAAAAAATCTATACTATTTACTCTCTTTCTTATTGACCATAACTTGCTGAAGCACGTCTTTCTTTTTAATAAAGTTCAAAAAAGAAGTTTTTCATCATTTATTTTAAATAATCCTCCAAGACAAAGACAGAGCTCATTTAAAGATTTTTTGTCGAAAGAGGTACTGCGAGAGATATTAACTCAACATGATTCTCTAGCAAATGACAACTTTGAAAGTAAGTTCAAAGGTTTTTTTTACTACCAAGACCGCATTTACTTATTTATACGTCGTGCTAGTGATTCAGACCTGGTACTTAGCTCAAACCAAGTAATACACGGTTACAAACCTGACTGGATTATTCTTGACTTCTCTTTAAATAGCAATCAGGTAAATTTGTGTACTAAAAACCTCAAACGTGGCTTAGAAATAGCAAACAGCATTGCCAGTCGATATTTTCAACGTGAATGCTCATTTATTAATCTACGTAATCAGAATAAAGTTGCCCAAGTGCGTACATTCTTGACTGACTGTGTACATGAATTAATAAAAGACATCAAATTAATTGAATTAAAGTTTACGTCACCTGAACCAAGCACTTATTTTACATTAAACACAAATTCCATAGAAAAGTGGTTAAAGGTGTTAGAGCCTTCAATTGGCAGTATAATCTACAATATTAGTCTTGTTCAACATATAAAGGTGATATTTAGAAACAAAAAAGTTACTCTATCTTTTCATGCCAATACAGACTATATAGCGATCAATTATTCAGAACACGTACTTGATAAAAAAGAACGTGAAGATTTTAAGTTAATGTTTTCCAATACTTATGGACTTACCATTCTGTCAAAAGCAAAATCCAACTTTCTACAGGCAAATAGTTACTAATCTGCTACGGTGGAGTGACTCTTATGATACACCTAGCAGAGATTATTTAGAAGTTGCACAATACCTGTCAAGTCTTGGGTTTGTAAATTTAAGAGAATATTACTTTATAATCTGTGCTAATGATGAAGATGAGTTTGATTTTCATGTAATAAATCCTTTCTGCAACAATAGATTAGAAATTGTCAGCGATTATGATGAAGATTATGATAACCCAATAATGTGTGACCTCTGTGAACGTGATATTTTACCTGATACTTATAAAAAACAGCGTTACTTTTCTTTAGAGGTAAAAGTTAATCATTTGAAAGTTATAGAATGGTTTGAAAAGCAATTAGCAAGTTTAAAGATTACTTGTAATAAAGTAGCAACCGGAGTTTATTATGTTATTGTTGACACAAGCCTTATCAGCTTAATTATTCCCGAATGCTGTCCTGATAACTCATACTCTGCTGTGGATAAGTTAAAAACCACCCCTACTGCTTTAATAACTTTTAATAAGGAGAGTCTTAAGCCACCACTGAATCTACACATTGTTCCTATAGCAGATCTAATTTGCGAAGATCAAAGTTTAAATGAAGTATTGCATCAAACAGTAGAAAAAGGAGTACCAGAATTATTACCTAATGTTTCTTTTCAGGCATTCAATTGCTATTCTTACATTCCATTGCAACAGACTAAGTCTACTCCAGCAGAAAAGACTTTTCAGCTCCATATTAAAGGCAATGACATTTGTGTTAATGGTATAGGAGTTATCGAAACACAGTCAAAGTCTGGAAGAATATTTTTTATTTTCTTAGATCAATTTTTTCATGACTTTAAAAGTGGAATTTCTCCAGAGCAATACAAAACTTTAAACGTTGGAGAAATTGCAAATCGCTTAGAAAACATTCACGATGTTGAACAACAAATTCGCAAACCAATAAATAGAATGCAAAAAACTATAGCAGAGAAATTGGCTATAACTTTAGGTTTAAATGTCAAAAAAGACGATATTATTCAAACTCTGCCATGGTCAGGGATAGGTACTAAGGAATATGGCTACAGGCTTAATCCTTTTACTATTGTTCTTAAAAAATGAGTGTTATTAAATATCTCTCCTCGTTAAATGCTCAGCCACTTTCATAACTTTTACGCGCTCTGGTATTTCTTTTTCATAGAATTTAATATAACCTGAAGCAACTAATGCGTTAACATATCTACGAATGGAATGACAACTCTTCAAACCAAATGTATCTTCAAATAAATAGCAAAATTGGCTTTTAGTATAAAATTTTCCCTTAGCTGCTCTCTCATTAATTAACCGTAAAATGATGTCATAACTTTTTTTTCGACGTTGTTTTACAGTTGGTTTTTCTGATACAGTTTGCCAACTGTCATTTACTTTTTCGATCTGCATAGGTAAAATAGATTTACCATTTCTAAGTTCAAATATCAATTGACGAGTATTTTGTTCTCCGTTTGGCTTGATCATCATTATCCCTGAAGTATAAAAACTTCTTAAAGCCGATGCTCCGCTAAAGTTTTGAAATGGTTCCTCTACTAATGACTTTTTCGATACCTTGTTAGTATTGTGCGTTAAAATGATTCCACAACTAGGGTTTGTTATAGACCTCAATTTTTCAACTCTATCTTTTAAAAAACAAAACATCGAGCTATTACTATTTTCTCCTTTATATTGATTGAAATCAAAAACACCACGTAGTGTATCTATAGCAATGATATCAACTGTTTTAACGTCTAGTCTCTCTGCTATAATATCTTTTACTTCTTCTACTCCTTGAGAATTCAAAAGTAAGCTTGTTTTTGGTGTAATAATTAAATTTTTTGATATTAATTCTAGAGATTTATCATCAAATTTCAATTGTTGTAGCCGTTCCTTAATGTAGGGATATTCAAGATCAGTTTGAAGATAAAAGATCTTTAATGGTCTAATTGGAACCATACTCAAAAACGGTAGTCCCGCTGACAGATGTGCTAACCAAGAAAGCAGTAGATCAGTCTTGCCAACCTTTGGAGCTCCTCCAAGTAGTAAAAGTCCTCCAGGAGTAAGAATTCTCGGTAAAATTATATCCTCTGGTGATGGAGATTTATCATTTAGATAATGACTAGCAGGAAATGCTTTTTTCTCAGATAATACACTTAAACTTTCACGGTTCTCAGATGATATACCTAAACTTTCAGGATTCTCACAGGACATACCTAAATTGTCTAGTTCCACTGCTACTTTTTTAACATATTGTTCATCTTTTTCCGGCCAAATTATTATATGCTTATCTGTTAGCATAGACCAATCCGTTTTCTCAATATCATCATCTATTGCAGTTGTTGCTGTAAAACCTCTCTTTATTAAACTATCAGCACGGTTTTCACCTTTAACTATAATCACTTCATCAGACTTAATAATACCGGGAATGTTATATAATGGCTTCAGACCATTCCTAGAGGTTCTTAGATTCCATATATGTCTATAATTGTTTTTATACAAATAAACATAAGCTATAGCCTCATTATTTTTATCAAGGTAGCTATATTTTGCTATTATACGCTCACTAAGCCACTTGGTTATAAGGCTGGTAATCTCAGAAAAATCAGTTTTATTGGTTATTATGCTCCAGAGTTCAATAATATCTCCGTTAGTTTTCTTATCACAGTTATACCAAGTGCCAGTTTGCTTACCTTCTGCCACTACCATCAAGTGGTCTTTATTAATATTTCCAGAATAGAACCCATAACCAAATTTACCACCAGGCAACAAGTAAGACAGACACTCTTTAATATTGTGAGCCAATAACATTTTTATCTCTTGTCTTGATTCAGTAATGCAAAACTCCATGTAACCTCCGATTAATTTACTATAAAAATAGTTGCAATTTATTTAGAATGGTATCCAATCAGCGTCTGAATTTTTCTCTTGTTCAGGAGTAATGACCGTAGCAATTCTGTTCCTATCTCCATAGGTATTATTAGCCTCAATGCCTACTTTTGCTGTGAACTCCAGGCCGTTTAAATCTGCAATTGAGTTGATTTTTCGCGCAAGAACTGCTTTTTCTGATGTGTCATTTGTATGAATATTACGAGCTGACTCTAAAATACTGCGAATCATAGAACGTCCAGATTCTCCCCAAGTATCTTCTTTACCTTCTGATTTGCCACTTTTAATACCAATTATTTGGTAAATCTTACATTTTTCGTATGGACCTTCAATGACGGTAAATTCAGCGTTTAAATAGATGCTGCCAGTATCATAGCTTTTAGTGAACCAATTTTCGTAACCACCAGGCTTAATTGCCATTTTTACCTTGACTATTGTACCTTTAGGTATTAGACTACTCTGTAGTTTCGCATTATTGAAATCAGTTAAAAAATCTTGCAGCATAAGTTGCCCCCTATATATCAATTGATTTTTAAAAAAAGCTCAGTTATTCCATTGATCAAGAAGCTGCCAGCTACCGTTGATCTTATCGATAAGTTTATTTGGCACACGTTCACCATTGCGTAGCTCAAATACTATTTGACGTCTGGTACTTTCCTCATCATAAGCAACCATAACCATGCCAGTAGTGTAAAATCCCCTGAGAGATCCAGCACCACTTAAGCCCTGAAATGGATCTTCTTCGAGCATTTTCTTGGATAATTTTTTCGTGTGATGCGTTAATATTATTCCAGCATTTGGGTTAATAGCATTACGTAGTTTTTCAAGAGTTTTTTGCAGAAAGAATAGCATAGCGCTATTATCGTTTTCATTGCCATACTCACTACTAAAGATGTTGCGCAGAGGGTCCACTGCCAAAATATCAGGCTTAAAGCGTTCCTTCGCAATTTCTTTTATGTAATTTATTTCTTCATGGCAAAATGATAAATGCACTTTTGGCGTAATTATTAGGTTATTAGCAGCTATTGCCAAAAGTTCTGGATCAAGTTGAAGACATTGCAAACGTTCCTTCATATATTCGTATTCAATTTCAGTTTGCATGTAGAAGATTTTCAAAGGTCTACTTGGAGTCATACCAAGAAAAGAAACACCTGCAGCCATATAAACAAGCCAAGAGATCAAAAAGTCACTTTTACCTATTTTAGGAGGGCCACCTAGAACCAATAAACTTCTCTGAGTTAAAATTCTTGGTGAGACGATGTCTTTCGGTATAGGTGATTGGTCATTCAAATATTCTTTCATACTGAAAAAGGGAATCTTTTGACCAGTAGTTAAAAAGTCTTGTAACATATGTAACCTCCAAAAGTTAGTTGTGTGGCATAAATTGAGTAGAAGTAGAAAAGGTTTTAGTTTTGATTTTTGTAAGTAATTTACCTAAATGCGGCTCTTCAACCATATCAAGGCAACCACTACGATCTTTAGCAGGATATCCCCAAGAATTAATAGTATGGCAAACAAAGGAACGTACCTCTGTACCATCATCCTTCTTGATGCTTACCATGCTAATTACTTCATCAACAATACCAGGTATTTCACTGGCAGTTTTAGCTCCTTCGCATTGTGGTAGCCAAGTTGGGCGATTGAAGTCATCTAAATATTGACCTAACGTACCAACTGTAATGATATCTTTATTGGGAATATGTTGAAACTGATTGAGCCAAGCCATCATTTCTTGAGCAAGTAACCCGTATGCAGCTCTCATGTCTTGTTTGCCATTTCTGTCAGAGAAAGCTTCTGGTTGCATTTTTGCCCATAAAAGACATAACCGCGAGGCTACTGTAATACTGTCGATAAAAATACAGCTATATTTAGAGAATTCTAGATCTTTGTACTTACTGAATACATGCTCATAGTGTCTTTGACTATATGCTGAATCAGATTTTAATGCAGGATTAGGTCCACCAATTAGGCAGGCAATATCGCGAGCTTGATTCCAGCTACGAATACTTATAGAATCCCCTTGCCAATCTTGAACAGCAAGTAGCCCAGCTTCAAAATCAAGACAAAGTGTCGGTTCATTCAAAGTTTTAAGCAGACTGGTCTTACCAATTCCATATGGTCCGAAGATTACTATCTTCACACCTGTTACCATTTTTACTCTTTGTTCACTATTTATTATTTTTAAAGTCATAGTTTTATTACCCCTTCATAATATGTAATCGCAAAATGACGACGATTTGTTCAAAAATTTTCATAAATATATTTTGAGATGAGCAAGTTTAGCGCGTATTTGTTCTCTAATGTCATAGATGGTTGTTCTAGATATTCCATGTATTTCTGCGATTTCAGAGATACTATGAGATTCAAGCTGATAACAAATGTCCTGCCAGAGCTTTGGTAGTTTTGAAATTGCTTCGTTTATATCAACACTAGCTGCTACTTTATCTGCAAAATTACTATTTTCATCAATAACATCATCCAAGTCAGTAATATCAACAAATGCTACGCCTGCTTTACTACCACGTTTAGCACAGGATTGTTTGCGTAGAAGGCTTATTGCATGGTTTTTTATGACACTATGAATAAATGCATTTCTACCACTTTCTTCACCATTATACTGGCTTAAATCAGACCAAGTTTCACATAAGAGCTGCTGCTTTATATCTTCAATATCAGAATTAACACAGCATTTATAAGATTTAATTTGTCTAGCACGTTTTCGTATTTGTTTAATGATTGAAGGATCAATACCAGGATATTTATTTTTAGATTGCATATAGCACTCCATGAAAGATTGAAAGGAATAAGGATGAAGGGTTTTAACCTCACTTTGTACGGCATGGGAAAAATTCGTTCCCCCATATGAAAAAATAAAACTATTGATATTCTGGCCTTTTTTCTTGAAGTATCCCCCATGTGAAAAATTTGTTCAGACATGGTTCGGTGAAAAGAAGAAAAATAGGTTGATCCAATAAGATTTCTACTAAAGAATTAAAGATTTTATAAAACTTTTTTAACCCTATAAAGAAAGGTGAATTTTTTTGTCAGGCTTGTAAGAAATTTCTTTACAAACAAAAAGCGTTATTGCATAGAGGTGGTATAATTCATTACAGAATCGTCTTGAAACGCAATTGAAGGTCATTTTATTTTTTTCTAAGCATTTGTTTAACCGCTTCTTTCTGGAGCATCTAAAATTCATAGTCCTCTATAATAATTATACCGGATTAGTCACAACTTTTTCCGGAAATTTTTCAAAAAAAGTTTAAATAATTTTAAAATTGGTTCGATAAAGCTCATCAAAAAGACAAAAATGATTAGGCCTTTTAAATCTACTAAAGACTTTGATTTTAAAACTCAGCATGTTTATCCTTCCACTGTTTGTTAGGTTTTTTATGTTCTTTCAAGTTAATTCAGCTTTAAAAAAATTTCTTTATAACTAAAATAAAACATGATAGAGTTGGGCAGGAATCTTTTGCGAAGTTAAAATGTAGTGTTAATTGCCTTTTAATCGGTTTTAATGTGGTTTATAAGCGTTCTTTAGTTCAAGGTAGTATAATTGACCTTAAAGTCGTAGAATCTTTTAAAAACGCTATTGTCAGTCATTTGTTCTTTTTTATTCAATTTAAATATCTTAGTAATATTTTTGTAGTCTTTTTACTTTCATTAACATTTTATACTGTTTGTAATTTACTATTATTTATATTTATTATTACTTTTATTTATTACTCATATATATTATATAATAATATAAGGGTTTTAGGAACGTAGAATCAGCCATAATGGCCAACTTTAGAGGGGTGCTTTCTAGGAACACTTTTAGGAATAGAGAGTATAAAGTTTAGGTTTCTAGAGGTATTTTTCATTCCTTAATTTCTGATTACTGATTCAGTAACGCAGGAATAGGAACATAATTCAATTATTAGTGGTATGATTTTTTATATATTCTATCAACTTCTAGTTGAAGTTATAATATATAATGTATTCCAATGCTTGTAATAAAAAAATAGGGTAAACCCTCAGATGCTTGAAGAGCTTACCCGTAATTTTATCTACAACTAATTTTGTTATTGGAAAGACAAATAGAACATATTATGAATTTGCTTAAACTCTTCAATTATAGTCAAAAAGGGCTGTTTCTAATTTGTCTTGTTAGCAATGAGATTCGGTATAATACCTTCAGCTCCATGAGTAAATTTTCCAACACCACGAGCAAAAGGGCCTTCTCTAACATCAAGCCATTTATCTTCTCTCGAGCCTGTAGACATTCCTTTTACTAACTTCTTTGTTTGTAGAAGTTCTTGTACTATACGCTCTAGTCTATCTCTCCCTAGACCATGAAGAATATCAGGTAATCTGTGCCGTTGTTTGTATACTCCTGTATTTCCTGTATGAGTGAATGGATGCCCTGCAACAGCAGATCTTGCAATTGCATCAACAAGATACATTTTAAGGTCTTTTTCACTAGCATTTTTACCTTTTAGTTGCACTGTTATATCTTCTAATAGCCCTGTTTCTTGGTTTCTCAGGTAAGTACGTACAGTTCGGTCAGCTAAACCATTTGCCTTAACAACTGCTCCATAAAATAACGCATTCTGTCTTGGAGCTTCTCCTATTGATTGAAAGATCTCTGGCTTAGCTGTACCTTCTACTGGCCAAAAAGCATATGAGCATCTGACACCATTAACAAGAGCAGATGTGCCTCTAATTGCATCACGTGCTTGTTCAGCAGTTAATATAGGCTTTTCTCCTTTTGGTTTTCTCAGATGATGAGCAGTAACTATCGAAGCTCCGGTACTACATGCTAAATCAGACAATAAACACATTAGATAATCTCCTACAGCAGGATCAGCATTTATGTCTGCATGAATAAACGATGCAAGAGGATCAAACACAACTAATTTCAGATCTTTAATTTTATCAAGTTGTTTTATTATAGACTCAAATTCAGGCGAAACTTCAATAATTTTACCACGAATACTTCTCAGTATTGTCAGTGATCCTCTTACGTTTGGTAGTGGTACTATAAACAGCTTATCTTTAAATTTTAATCTTTTACATTCAGGATCAAGACGTTCAAGCCGACGGTGTACCTCGCCTGCATCATCTTCTGCTGAAAAGATTACTACTGATCCATGTTCAGTAACAGGTGAACCAAAACCACATATCTGATCTGTGTCACTTGCAACCTTAAGCGCCAAATCGAGGAGTAGCATACCCTTACCTGTATCTCCCATAGCAGCTACTATTGAAGTAACACCCAAAGGAAATATTCCTTCAACAAGAAACTTTTGCTCTGGTACTGGACCTACAAAACGATCTGCACTCCAGTCTAAAATGTTCAGTGGTGGTCTAATAATTACCTTTTTCAAGTTATTTTCAATGAAGTCAGAAACATTTGTGTTTTCTTGTACATAGTCCGCAGCATCCCAACCTTTTGGTTTACCTTCTGGAATTTTGACTATAGAAAGCGATGCAATACCTAAGCTGAGAAGTTTTGTAGTAGCATTTTCAGCATATTGTTTACCAGGCTCATCGTTATCCGGCCAAATAACAATATGCTTGCCTTTAAGTTGTGACCAGTCAGTTTTGTCCGCATCTGCATTTGCTCCAGACATTGTGGTTGTTGCAGTAATTCCTTTTTCTATTAGTGCTTCTGCGCATTTTTCACCTTCAACAAGAATGATTTTATCAGACTTCAAAATACCAGGGATATTGTATAGTGGTCTTGTATCAGGTGCTTTATAACTCAACGTTTTAACATTAAAAGGCTTGTATACTTTTTTCTTTCCAGGAAAATCAGAACGGTAAACTTTTACAATCACCTGACCATTTTCATCATAATAATTCCAACTGTAGGTAATAAATTTCTCAAAGTCTTCGTCAATGTATTGCTTCTCTGTATATTTTTTGTTATACCCAAGCCACTCAGCTATAGAAGCCATTATCTCATGAAATTCTGTTTTGGAGTGTACTTCTGCCCAAAGATCAATAATATCACCACCTTGATTTGTTGCAAAATCTTTCCAAAGCCCAGCTTTACTACCAGTTAATTCTACTACTAAACTTTTTCCTCGATTACCATGTACATCACCTACATAAAACCTATTACCATGAAAAACCCCATTTGGTAGCAAGTAAGAAAGACAAGATCTGAGATCGGCCAGAAGCCTTAATTTTATGTTCGCTGTTTCTTCTGATGATGGTAGATAACTTTGTGAAATAGTATTGTTGAAATCGCATGAAATATTCATAAATTCTCCATTAAAACTTATCAGGGATTTTTTCTGTTTCCTCATAAGTAATTAATCGCAAAATGAAATGAATTTGTTCAGCGTAATTTGAAAAAACATAAAAAATAATATTTTTTTGAACATTCTGTGAAGTTTTTGCGATATATATTAGTAGAGGGGTATGAAAGTTTGAAACTCGTAATTTTCACTCCCACTCTTTTCAAGAGGTAACTTAAGTGTCCATGTTATTGCTTAGGCTACCTCCAAACAAATATCTTACAGAATGTCAATACTAACACTAGATTTAGGGAAACAAACCGGATGGGCTATTCTACATGATGGAATAGTTCAAAGTGGCAGTGAGAGTTTTCATACTAGTCGTTTTAGTGGAGGTGGCATGGTATTTCTAAATTTTCGTAAGTGGTTGAATGAAATGAAAGAAAAATTTCCAAGTATTGAAACAGTTTATTTTGAGGAAGTGAGAAGACACCTTGGAACTGATGCAGCGCATTGTTATGGTGGTTTTCTTGCAGTTCTCTCTGCTTGGTGTGAAGAGAATCATATTCCCTATCAGAGTGTTCCTGTTAAGACTATAAAACGCTTTATCACAGGCAAAGGCAATGCAAGTAAGAGTGAAGTTATTGAAGCGGTACGTGAAAAAGGTTTTTCACCTAGAGATGATAATCAAGCAGATGCTTTAGCTTTGATGTGCTATGTTATGGATTTTAGTAAAGATATTAATAAGATGAAAAATCCATAAAAAGTGGGTCCTTTCGGCTATACTGGCGGGTTTGGTGGTGCTGACCTCAGGCCTTCTTTAGCGTCAGAGATATTTTGAATATTAACTTTTTAATTATTAAGATATGAATTTAGCAATCCACTACTATCCTACTCGAAACCTAGTTGAATATGAGCGTAATCCTCGTAAAAATGACGATGTAGTAAACAAAATGTGTGCTTCAATTAGGGAATTTGGCTTTCGTATTCCAATAGTTGCAAAAAGCGATGGTACTGTGGTTGATGGTCATTTAAGACTCAAAGCAGCAAGAAAACTTGGTATGGAGAGTATTCCAGTAGTCCTCAGTGATAATTTAAATGAATCACAAACCAAAGCTTTTCGGTTACTGGCCAATCAATCAGCTAATTGGGCAAAGTGGGACGATGATCTTTTGAGAGTGGAAATTCAAGAATTAGAAGATTTGCAGTTTGACCTTAAAATGACTGGATTTGAATTGGAAAAAGTTCAACATTTCCTTGATGATTTAGATAGTGAAAAAGAAGATTTTTCTGACTTGGTTGGTGATGAAAAAAGGGTAGAAATAACAAAACCAGGTGATCTTTGGATTTTAGGTGATCATCGAATCTATTGTGGTGATAGCTCTGTAGTTGAATCATATAAAGCGCTGTTAGATGATAAAATGGCAGACATTACTGTTTGTGATCCTCCATATAACGTTGATTATGGTAGCAGTCAAGAAAGAGAGGATAAAAAGATACTAAACGATAATCAAGGTGAAAAGTATGAGCTTTTTCTCTATGATATTTGTACTCATATTTTAGCATACACTAAAGGTGCAATTTACATCTGTGCATCATCATCAGAGTTTTCAACGTTGCAAAAAGCATTTGAGGAAGCGGGAGGAAAATGGTCAACTTTTATCATTTGGGCGAAGAATCACTTTACGCTAGGAAGATCAGATTATCAAAGACAATACGAAGCAATGCTCTATGGATGGAAAAGCGGCAATAAACGTGAGTGGCATGGAGGTAGAAATCAAAGTGATCTGTGGTTTTATGATAAGCCAACGCACAATACACTACATCCAACGATGAAGCCAGTAGAGCTAATGGAGAGAGCAATAGTAAACAGCAGCAGACCAGGAGACATAGTACTTGATCCATTTAGTGGTTCTGGTAGCACACTAATTGCATGTGAAAGAACAGGAAGAATTTGCAGAACAATAGAGCTAGATTCAAAATTTGTAGATGTAACCATAAAACGTTGGCAAATATACACAGGTAGGAAGGCAATTCTTTCTGGTACTGACAAAACTTTTGCACAAATTCAAGAAGAAAAACAGCAATAAAGGGGCAAAAAAAGTGGAAAAGATTACACAAACGGAATGGGCAAAAGAACTAGGAGTTTCAAAGCAATATGTCTGTTATTTAGTAAAAAAAGGAATAGTTGAGTTGGAGGATGGTTTGATCAATAGAGAACAAGCAAATGAAGCAGTAGCGGCAATAAGAGATCCAAGTCAGCCACTGAGGAGGAAAAATCCAGAAAACGAAAATACAAGTAACCTTTCCACGATGTTGCTAAAAACTAGAATAAAAAATGAAATGGAACGAGGTAAACTTCTTGAGGCAAAAGCTAAGGCTGAGATAGGAGAACTTGTCTCAGTAGAAGAAGTAGAAACTGAAGCATTTAATGTAGCAAGAGTTGTCCGTAATAATTTGCTTAATATTCCAAATAGGGTTTCAGCGCTACTTGCATCACTGAGTGATACTGAAAAGATTCATATGGCGCTAACTGAAGAGATTACAAACTCATTACAAGAATTATCTAATACTAAATTTCAAATATAAAAAAGATTTTGAATATAAAATGGCTAAGTTTAGAGTTAATAAAGTGTCTAATCAATCAACCAGGATTAGATGTTAATGTTAGAGGATTAAATGGAAAAACCCCACTACATTGCGCTATAGAATTTGACGAATTAAGTATGGTAGATCTGTTACTCACGAAAAAGAACATTAATCCTTTTATAGAAGATAATGATGGTAAAACATCTCTTGATTACGCCAAAGAAGGGAAAAAAGCAGAAATATTACAAGCGCTAATCAACAATAAATACGGATCAGAGCAAGATAGTTTACTTCATTTAGCTGCAATGATAGGTGAAGTTAATGCAGTTAGATATTTGATAGGAAAAGGTGTTGACGTTAATGTACGAAATGCTCTGCATCATACGCCATTACATCTAGCAGCAGGCATAGGACATGCAGAAGTTGTAAAGATTTTGATAAGAGAAGGAAATGCTGAAATTGATGTCTTTGATGCACGGAATCAGACACCAATGCACTATGCAGTTAATAACAAAAAATTGGAGATAGTAAAGTTACTGCTAAAGCTTGGAGCAGATGTAAATAGCACGCGCATGGGACAAAACTCAATGAAATTGTTACCTATTCATATAGCTGTAAGTAATACTAATTACGATGAAAGAGATCTGTGTTTGGATATCCTCAAATGCTTAATAAGGGAGCCTAATGCTCAAGTCAATTTGCAAGACTACGAAAATAAAACACCACTACATTACGCTGAAAGACTTAAAACAATAGAGGTCTTACTAACGCGAGAAGATATAGATCCATTGGTAAAAGACGATAGTGGCAAAACACCATTTGATTACGCTAAACCTGAGATAAAGAAGGCTTTGATGAGTAATAAATACGGTTCTGAAAAGAATAGTCTACTCCATTTAGCTGCACAAAGAGGAGAAATTGAGATTGTAGATGCAATTTTAAGAGAAGAAATCGATATTGATATTGTAAATAATAAAGGTTTATCACCGGTTTACCTTGCTGCGGAAAAAGGGCATTTACATGTAGTAAAGTTATTGCTGAAAAAAGGAGCAAATTATACACCTGTTTTACATTTAGCAATTAAATCAAACAATTTAGAGTTACTTAAAGTTTTATTTACTGAAAAAAATGGTGCATTGATCTGCAGAGATACCGTTATTAATTTTCCAACCCTTCATAATAAATATATAGCACAGAGAGAAATAGCAGATAAAAGGATGAAAAAACATAATAATATTATCTGCATCTGTATTACAGTTAGCGCAGTAGCAATGGCAGCATATATAGGTTTAACGGTAACAGCAATAAGCAGTGCAATCATTTTTGCAACAATAACAGGGGTATTTGCGCTTGTTATAGCAATAATGATAAGTGAGATGAGCAAAAGATATATAGAAAAAGAGTTTCAGAAAAAGATGTTTATGGAACTGGAAGAGTGTAGTTCTACTGTTAATGATGTTGAAATAGAACCAATTATGAGTAGATGCAGACAATGATATACGCTAGAGCTTTTTCTGAAGGTTTAAGACCAGATCCAGAGCTTAAAGTATCAGAGTGGGCGAATGAGTATCGAGTTTTAGCGCCAACTGCAGCATCAGAGCCAGGGAAATGGAGAACGGAAAGAACTCCTTATTTAAAAGAAATCATGGATTCACTTTCTCCGTCCTCACCAACAGAAAAAGTAGTATTCATGAAAGGAGCGCAGATTGGGGGAACAGAAGCTGGTAACAATTGGATTGGCTACATCATAGATCAGACTCCTGGTCCAATGCTGGTAGTACAGCCAACAGTTGAAATGGGAAAACGTTGGTCAAAAGGAAGATTTGCGCCGTTAATAGAGAGTACGCCATGTTTAAAGAGTAAAGTAAAAGACCCAAGATCAAGAGATTCAGGGAATACTGTACAAAGCAAGGAATTTCCAGGTGGAATAGTAGTAATAACCGGAGCAAATAGCAGTGTAGGTCTCAGGTCCATGCCAGTAAAATATCTCTTTCTTGATGAAATAGATGCCTATCCAGGAGATTCAGGTGGTGAAGGAGATCCAGTGCTGCTCAGTATTGCTCGAACTAATACATTTGCACGGCGAAAGATTTTTTTAGTATCAACGCCAACGATTCATGGAATAAGCAGAATTGAGAAAGAATTTGAAGCAACAGATAAGAGATATTTTTTTGTACCATGTCCGCATTGTAATTATTACCAAATATTAAAATGGTCACAAATAAAATGGGAGAATAATGATTCAAAAACAGCACATTATATCTGCACTGAATGTAGCGGCAAAATAGAAAATCATCAGAAGACAGAGATGCTTGATCGTGGAGAATGGAGGCCTACTAATAGAGTAAAGGGTGAGAAAAAAGGATTTCATCTTTCAAGTCTTTATAGTCCAGTTGGCTGGTATAGCTGGCAACAAGCAGTAGAGGATTTTCTGCATGCAAAAGAAAGTGAACAATTACTGAAAGTTTGGATAAATACTACGCTTGGAGAAACTTGGGTAGATAAAGGAGAAGTACCAGACTGGAAGCAATTATTTAACAGAAGAGAATTTTTTCAGATTGGCACAGTACCAAAAGGCGAAGTAGTTCTCACAGCAGGAGTTGATGTCCAAAAAGATCGTTTAGAAGTAGAAGTTGTAGCCTGGGGAAAAAGCCGCGAAAGTTGGTCCATAGACTACCAGGTATTTGAAGGTGATACTGGAGGAGGAGAAGTATGGGGAAAACTCTCTGAGCTGTTAAATCATCATTTTATCGGTGAAAATGGTCTTGAATACATGATAAGCATGATGGCGGTTGATGCTGGGTATGCGACACAAGAAGTATACAACTGGGTAAGAGGTCATCAAGGATCTGGAAGAGTAATGGCAGTCAAAGGTGTAAATAAAGCCCTAGTGCCACTGAGCAGCCCAAGTAGAGTAGATATAACAGTTGGTGGTCAAAAGCTAAAAAGAGGAATAAAGCTCTGGCCAGTAGGAGTATCGATATTAAAGTCAGAGCTTTTTCAGCTACTTAATGTTTTAAAAAACGGGGAAAAAGAAAAAGTGCCAGCAGGATATTGTCATTTTCCGGAGTATGCACCTGAATATTTTAAGCAGCTAACGGCAGAGCAATTAGTCAGCAAAGTAGTAAAAGGTTATACCAAACAAGAGTGGCAAAAGGTAAGAGAAAGAAATGAAGTACTAGATTGCCGAATTTACGCAAGAGCAGCATCAATAGCACTTGGGATTGATCGTTGGCCAGAGAGTAAATGGAATAGTTTAAGTGGAAAAATAGAAAGTAAAAAACCTAAGAAAGTAAGACAGAGTAAGTGGCTGGAAAATGTATAACGAAGAGTATTTAGTTCAAGTCGAAGAAGCGATAAAGAAGCTGCAAAACGGAGAGCGAGTAGTATCAATTGCATATGGTGACCATGTAGTGAGATATGCTGAAGTTCAGATAAATGATTTACTAAACTTAAGACAACGTATTAAAGCTGAGCTAAAGATTGTTGGAATGAAACCGAAGAGAAAGATTGTTTTTTCAACGAGTAAAGGGATCATATAATGATAAAAATCGTTAAAAGGAACCGTATGACAAAAATTATAGCAAAAGAATATACAGAATTTTTAGAGCAGCTCAAAGAACAGATTGCTACTAGTCGTTATAAAGCAGCACTAGCAGTAAATAGCAAACTCATTGTGCTTTATCACTATATTGGTACAGAGATCTTAAGGCGCCAAAAAGAACATGGTTGGGGTGCTAAAATCATAGATCAGCTAAGTAAGGATTTGAGAAGCGCATTTCCAGAAATGAAGGGATTTAGTGCTAGGAATCTTACTTATATGCGTCAATTTGCTGCAGAATATCAAGATACTGAATTTACGCAGCAGGTTGCTGCACAATTGCCTTGGTTTCATATTGTAGTTATTTTAGATAAAGTAAAAGATCCAAAAGAAAGACTATTTTATTTTCAAAAAGCTATAGAGCACGGTTGGTCACGTAGTATAATGGTGATGCAAATCGAACGTGAATTGCACAAACGTCAAGGAAAAGCTGTTACTAACTTCAAAGATAAGTTACCTTCTCCCCAGTCAGATTTAGCACATTATACATTAAAAGATCCATATATTTTTGATTTTTTGAGTATAGGAGATGACGCTCATGAAAGAGAAGTAGAAAAAGGTCTTGTAGGCCATGTAGAGAAGTTTTTGCTTGAGCTAGGGGAAGGATTTGCATTTGTAGGTAGGCAATTTCACTTAGATGTTGGAAATAAAGACTTCTATATTGATTTATTGTTTTACCATTTAAAGTTACGTTGCTTTGTAGTAATTGAGCTAAAAGACAAAGATTTCAAGCCAGAATATGCAGGTAAAATGAATTTTTATCTTTCAGCCGTTGATGATTTACTAAAGCACGAGACAGATCAACCATCTATAGGATTAATTTTATGCAAGTCAAAGGATAACGTGCTAGCTAAGTATACACTGAAAGACATAAATAAACCGATAGGGTTGGCAGAATATAAAATTACTGAAAATCTACCAGAGAATGTAAAGACAGCCTTGCCAACAATAGAAGAGCTAGAGGCTGAATTATTGAAAATTTCAGATAAGGAAAAGTAATGCTATTAAAGTCATTTAAACAATTATTCCACAAGCCAAAGATAAAAAGCTCAGCGTGGGATGGAGCAGGCTCAGGAAGAAGATTTTTTCACTTTCAACCAGAGTTAGGAAGTATAAACAATTTGCTGTCTCAAAACCTTGAAACTTTACGTAGCCGCTCTCGTGACATGGTGAGAAAAAATCCATATGCAGCAAATATCATTGATACTATAGTAAGTAACTCTATTGGAACAGGAATAAAACCACAATCAAAGGCAAGAGATGCAAAATTTCGAAAGAAGGTGCAGGAATTATGGCTAAGATGGACAGATGAAGCAGATAGCTGTGGAATAAGTGATTTTTATGGATTACAAGCTCTGGTATGCAGAAGTATGATAGAGGGAGGAGAATGTTTTGTACGTTTAAGAACGAGAAAGCTGGAGGATGGATTTTCTGTACCATTGCAACTTCAAGTATTGGAATCAGAACATTTAGATAATAAAACAAATCAAACTTTAGGAAATGGTAATGTAATAAGAAATGGGATTGAGTTTAACAGGCTTGGTCAAAGAGAAGCTTATTACTTATTTAAAGAACACCCTGGTGAAGGCTCGTTTGGTGAATCAGTGAGAGTGCCAGCAAATGATGTTTTACATATTTATAGACCATTAAGACCTGGGCAAATCAGAGGGGAGCCTTGGCTTTCTAATATACTGCTGAAGCTTTATGAGCTTGATCAATATGATGATGCAGAGCTGGTGAGAAAGAAAACTGCAGCAATGTTTGCTGGATTTATTACAAGACTCGATCCAGAAGCAAATATCATGGGAGAAGGTGAAGCAAGTGAGCAAGGAGTAGCATTATCTGGCCTAGAACCTGGAACAATGCAGCTTTTAGACCCAGGAGAAGACATAAAATTTTCAGAGCCGTCAGATGTTGGAGGAAGTTATGAAGCATTCATGAGACAGCAGCTGAGGGCAATAGCAATAGGTACAGGGATAACATATGAGCAACTAACAGGAGATTTAACCGGTGTTAATTACTCATCAATCAGAGCTGGATTAATAGAGTTTCGTCGTCGATGCGCTATGCTGCAACACAACATTATGGTATTTCAATTTTGCAGACCAGTATGGAGTAGATGGCTAGAACTTGCCACTTTATCTGGAGAGCTTTCTACAACAGATAATCAAGTATTTAAAGATGTAAAATGGATACCACAGGGATTTGATTGGGTAGATCCACTGAAAGACCAGCAAGCACAGCAAATGGCAGTAAGGAATGGATTTAAGAGTCGATCGGAAGTAGTATCAGAAATGGGTTACGATGTTGAAGAAATAGATCAAGAAATAGCAGAAGATCAAAAGCGTGCTGATTCTCTCAACCTTTTCTTTGATTCTGATGTCAGGACACAAACAAAATAAATCTCGTTTACTTTATGGAAATTTTACAAACCAACTGGCTATGTAGGCCGATGATGATAGAGCAAAAAAGCTTTGACCTGTTGTCACTATATAACGGAAAACAACCTATCTTGAAAAATATAAAACATGCAGTAAATCAGAATATAGAAAAAACAGCAGTAATAGCAATACATGGAATTTTGACCAAAAAACCAGGGGCTTTTGACGATTTTCTGGGAATGACATCATATGAGAAAATTCAAGAAGAAATAGAAGAAGCATTATCAAACAAAGATATAGAAACTATTCTGCTTGATATAGATAGCTCCGGAGGAGAGGTAAACGGTATATTTGACCTAGCTGACTTTATTTATGAATCAAGAGCAAAAAAGAGGATAATAGCGATAGCAAATGATGATGCATACTCTGCTGCATATGCTATAGCCTCTAGCGCTGAGAAGGTATTTGTGAGCAGAACTTCTGGTGTTGGCAGTATAGGAGTAATAGCAAGTCATATAGATCAAAGTGGGTTTGATGAAAAATGTGGAATAAAATACACAACTATTTTTACAGGCAAGAGAAAGAATGATTTAAATCCACATGAGCCTATTAACTCTGAAGGTTTAAAAAGTTTGAGAGAGGAAATAGATCGTTTATATGAGATGTTCGTCCAGCTAATAGCACGGAATCGAAATCTTTCTATAGAAGCAATCAAATCAACGGAAGCAGGGCTATATTTTGGGGAGAAAGCAGTAGAAATAGGCCTTGCAGACGGAATGACAATTCTTTCATCTATTAATAAAAACAGGAGTATTACTATGAATGAACAAACTACAACTGACCTAGAAACTGATAATTTAACTAATAAAATCAAAAATGACAGTTATCATGCTGAAGTTCTTGAATTAATACGTTTATGCAACTTATCACGAATGCCAGAGAAAATAGGAGAATTTATAGAGCAGAATGTTAGCAGCAAACAAGCACAAGAAATATTAATGTCGATACTTGCAGAACGAACAATGAAGACTGAAATTTTAAGCACATTACCACAGAATTCGTCAGAAGATTTAATGATGCAGGTAGCAAGAAGTCGTGCACAATCTGGCATTTAGAATATTCATAGTATAACAAAAGTAAAAAATAAAGGGGAAAAGCAGAATGAGTACTATAACAGAACAAAATAACCTTGGGGATCTTCTGAAATACGAAGTTTCAAATCTATATTCAAGAGACCAAATAACAGTAGCTAAAGGTCAAAATCTTAAGCTTGGTGCAGTAGTTGCCAAAAAGACGGAAGATGGTTTTATTAGAGTCCTTAATCCCACTGGAACAGACGGCACACAAACAGCAATAGGTGCAATAGTAAGTGATGTAAATGCGACAGAAAATGCCAAAGCAGTAATTATTACTCGTGGTGCAATACTAGCAGATCATGCAGTTGTGTGGCCAGCAAATATCACTGAAGAACAGAAAGCTGAAGCAATAAAGCAACTTGAAGCACGAGGGATCATTATCCGCAAGGGAGCTTAAAAAAACTATTAAAAACACAAAAGGGGAAAATAAAAAATGCAAAATCCATTTACAAATACAGCATTTAGCATGACGGCACTAACAAATGCGATGAATATATTGCCGATAAATTATGGACGAGTTGAAAATTTAAATTTATTTCCAAGTAAGTCAGTAAGATTTAGACATATTACGATAGAAGAACACAACGGAGTATTAAGTTTATTACCAACACAAATACCAGGAGCACCAGCAACAGTAGGAAAAAGAGGAAAAAGAAAAGTAAGAACATTTACAATTCCACATATTCCGCATGATGATGTAGTACTGCCAGAAGAAGTGCAAGGAATAAGGGCATTTGGATCAGAGAGTGAACTTAAAGCGCTGGCAGATGTAATAACCGATCATTTGCAATTGATGAGGAACAAACATGCAATAACATTAGAGCATTTGCGAATGGGAGCGCTAAAGGGAATCATTCTTGATGCTGACGGGTCAGAATTATTAAATCTGTACAACGAATTTGAAATAACACCAAAAATAGTAAATTTTGCCCTTGGAACAGCAACAACAGATGTCAAGCGTAAGTGTATGGAAGTACTCCGGCATATAGAAGATAATCTAAGTGGTGAATATATGACAGGAGTACATGCCTTGGTAAGCCCTGAGTTTTTTGATGCACTCACTTCGCATAGTAAAGTAAAAGAAGCATATGAAAGATGGCAAGAAGGAGCAGCGCTTCGGAATGATATGAGGTCAGGATTTACGTTTTGTGGAATAACATTTGAGGAATATAGAGGGCAAGCAACTGATCCTGAAGGAACCGTGAGAAGATTTATTGAGAAAGATACAGGGCACTGTTTTCCAGTAGGAACAGCGAGCACATTTACAACATACTTTGCTCCAGCAGATTTTAATGAAACGGTAAACACTCTCGGACAGCCATTATATGCAAAACAAGAGCCAAGAAGATTTGATAGAGGAACTGATTTACATACGCAGTCGAATCCATTGCCAATGTGCCACAGACCAGGAACATTAGTAAAAGTCGCTATAGCATAACAATACTGGTAGAGCAACTACAAAGCGGTAAGAACTCTACCACTATGACCCTTCTTAGCATATTTATAAGGACTTAATGCATAAAAATGCAAGAAAATATTAAGCGATTATTGAAAGATTGTCTTATCCATTTAGGGGAGTTAGCTTTATATGAGTCAAAGGATAAGTCATATATGGTACAAGTATTAAAGCAAGAGCCAGATAAATTATACGAGATTGGTGAAGGACAATTTGTGGAAGAAACTTTAGCGTTAGAAGTAAGTGCGTTTGATGGTGCGTCCAGAGAAGGTAAGTATGTTCAGTAGGAGTCAAACCTACCAGGATAAGAGTCGGAGTCCTGTAGCTTGGGTAGCAGTATGGAGGGAAACCAAGATACTGAAGCCTACCGACAACGTTATCGTAAGGATAAAGGCGAGTTATCGGGCCATAACGGAAGTGAACACATAGGTGGCCTCGAAAACACAGTACTGAAGGCCGAACCAGCCGTCAAATGGTGAAGGCAGTACAGAAGGTTGAAAAACGACTGATACAACTGTTCTACTTCAGCGGGGTGATAGTGATGGCACGATAACAAGGACATACAAAACAACTGGAGAAGCCCTCCTCATCCCAAGGAGAAATATCTTGGAGAGGTAGGTTCTATAACTGGAAACAGGAAATGAACCGAAGATGAAAGGGTGGCGGATGGGTGCGTAGTAGCGAAGAAGTGAGGTAATGCTCATGGAGCAAAGGTACCCTACTAGTAGAAATCTTTTAACAAAAGGGAGGTAAAGGTAAAATGATAAAAATGCCAATAAAATTACAAGACCTGAGAAGAAAGATATATACCAAAGCGAAGGCAGAACCGGAATGGCGATTCTGGGGAATCTATGTTCATGTTTGCAAAATGGAAACACTGAAAGAAGCCTACAAGCTAACAAAGAGGAGTAATGGGGCACCAGGAATTGACAGAGTGACATTCGAATTGATAGAAGCAGAAGGCTTAGAAAAGTATCTCCAACAAATAAGATATGAACTAATAACCAAGACCTATAGCCCAAATAGGAACCGGAGAAAGGAAATACCAAAAGCTGGGGGAAAACTCAGAGCATTGAACATACCCTGCATCCGTGATAGAATAGTGCAAAGTGCACTAAAGCTAATAATTGAACCAATATTCGAATCTGACTTTCAGGACGGATCATATGGATATAGACCTAAGAGAAAAGCGCATGAAGCAATAAAAAGGGTAGAGAAAGCAGCAATCAAAGACAATACAAAAGCTATTGACATAGATCTGAAATCCTACTTTGATAATGTGCGACATCATATTCTTATGGAAAAGATTGCCAAGAGAATAAATGATAAAGAAATCATGCACTTGATCAAGCTAATCCTCAAGATGGGAGGAAAACGAGGAATAGCGCAAGGATCAACGATTTCGCCGTTATTGAGCAATATATACCTCAATGAGGTATATAAAATGCTAGAGAAAGCAAAAGAGGTGACCAAAGAAGGAAAATATCAACATATAGAATACGCAAGATGGGCAGACGATTTAGTAATACTGATAGATAGACACCCAAAATGGGAATGGCTGGAAAAGTCAGTATACAAAAGGTTACAAGAGGAATTAGCAAAAATAGAAGTAGAAGTAAATGAAGAAAAGACAAAAGTTGTTAACCTAAAAGAAGGGGAAAAGTTCAGCTTTCTAGGATTCAATTTTCGAGAGAAAATTACAAAACAAGGAAAATGGACGGTAGAAACAACACCACAGATGAAAGCACGAACAAACCTACTTCACAAGTTGAAGGAAGTATTTCGTTGGCATAAATCGCAACCAATAGAGAGAGTGATTCATATCATTAATCCGATATTGAGAGGGTGGATAAACTATTTTAGGATTGGAAACTCAAGTCGAAGCTTTCACTACGTGAAGCATTGGGTAGAGAAGAAAATAAGACGCAATTTAATGAAAGCCAGAAAAGCAAGAAAAGGATTTGGCTGGAAGAGGTGGAGTAGAGAATGGATATATAAAACCCTGGGTCTATATTCGGACTACAGAATAAGATATTACATTCCGAAAGCATCACCAGCACAATATGTTATAAATTTTGGTAAAGAATCTACTAGGAAAGCGTAGTGCGGGAAAACTGCATGCTGCGTTTGATGAGGCGGGAGCTGGAAACGTGAATATGGGAATTTTGGATTGAGGCCCAACATGAAAATAATGGATCAGCCACCAAACCCTAAAGAGGCGCGCCAGTTCTCGACCCTACTGTTAAAGCCAATTGTAGGAGATGTTTTTGTTATAGGTGATCGAAGATATAAAGTACACTCACCGCCACTTAGAGACAAGTCTGGAATAACGTGGAAAATCAAAGCATCTGGAGTGTAAAATGTCTATTCATATAGAAGTTGAGGTAATAGAAAGTGTAAATGCTAAAAGAAGAAAAATAAAATTAGCAATGGTAAAGGCATTAAACAAAACGGCATTATGGTTAAAATCGCAAGCTGCGCGAGAAATCAGTGAGGAAAAGAAGGTAAAATTAAGTTTGATAAGAAAGAGATTAAGAATTTTTAAAGCAAGAACAAGCAGATTAGAAGTGTTAATTAGAGCAAATCTCTACGACATTAGAGCATCGACAATTGGCAAAATACAAAAAACAAGAAGGGGATCGAAAGTAGGAAAGCATGAGTTTATAGGAGGATTTGCAGCAGTTATGCCAAAAGGAAATAGCGGTATTTTTAAACGTGAAGGAAGAGCAGCATTGCCAATAAAGGAAGTTAAATTGTCACTCGAACCTGAGGCTTCAAGGATAGTAGGGAATCTTGTTAATTATGAAGTTGAGAAAGTCTTTACAAAATTTTTGAACGTCAATTGAGCTATAAAGGATGAATTTGAAAGATTTACATGATAAAATTTGTACCACGCTGAAGAGAGAAATACCAGCAATTCAAACTTGTGAAATTTATCCATCGATAAGAAAAGAATTATTAGCGCCAGCGTTATTTGTAGAGCTTGTGAGTTTAGAATCGGGAAAAGATCCAGGAACAGAGGAATTAGCGCTGAAAGCAAGATTTGAAGCACGAATTGTGATTGATAGCACAATAGAAAATGCAGCTATTATTGTCAGAACATTAGCAGCAGAAGTAGCAAGAGTAGTAAATAAAAACACTTGGAACGTGAAAAATGTTTCACCAGGAGAATTTATATCAGGAGGAGGAGATGACTTTAGACCAGAGCTCGATGCATATTTAGTGTGGATGGTTGATTGGAGTCATCAGCTTCATTTAGGTAAATCAGTATGGGAAGAGGGGAAAATTAAGCCACATAAAATAGCAGTAGGAGAAATGCATGTTGGAAAATAATTTTGCCATTGCAGAGTTACAGAGAAAAGTAGCGAATATCATTCGTATAGGAGTTGTAAAAGAAGTAGATTATGAAAAAGCAAAAGTAAGAGTGAAAATAGGAGAATTTTTAACAGATTATTTACCGTGGATAACAAGTAAAGCAGGAAAAGATAGAAATTGGTCTTCACCAGGTATCGATGAACAAGTTGTGGTATTTTCTCCTTTTGGTGAACTATCATTAGGAGTGGTATTAGGAGGAATATATCAGAAAAAATACCCTGCACCAGAGAATAAAAAAGAAATAAATAGTATGAAGTTTCAAGATGGAACAAGATTGTTATATGATAAGGGAAAACATCATTTAGAGATTGAAGTAGTAGACAAAATAACACTGAAAGCTGGGGGATCAAGTATAGAAATGACAAAAAGTGGAATAAAACTGAAAGCAGAAAGGATCGACTTAAATTGAACAAAGGAATAGTGAGGTTAGGAGACTACTGTGGAGAAGCTATACCACATTTCTGCATTAGCGGAAGTAATAATGTTTTTGTAAACGGTAAGTCAATATGTAGACAAGGAGAAAGTTTTAGTGAAGGAAAAGTAATGATTCAAGGATCAAAAACAGTGTTTGCAAATGGTCTTAGTGTAGGAAGAGTAGGAGATATAGTTTCATGTGGTTTTAAAGTAATAAAAGGCAGTGAAAGCGTTTTTGCAAAATAGAAATGAAGGGTATGGATGCTAAAACAGGAAAAGCGTTAGAAGGAATAGAGCACTTAAAGCAATCTGTCGTAGATATTTTAACTACTCCTATTAATAGCAGAGTAATGAGGAGAGATTATGGGTCAAGATTATTTGAATTGGTGGATAAGCCAATAAATAGAGATTTAACACTTGAGATATATGCAGCAACTGCAGAAGCTTTGGAAAAATGGGAAAAGAGGTTGAAACTGGAAAAAGTAAAGATGACAGAGGTGAAAGAAGGAAAAGTAACGCTTGACCTAGAAGGATTATACGTACCAAGTGGGAAAAACATTCGCTTTGATGGAGTCGTAGTATAAAGATGCAGCAGACTAACATTATTGAGCCACTGAACTTCGAAGAAATTCTGTCTCGGATGAGGGAAGAGTTGGTGAAGCGTGACGCAAGTTTTACAGCATTAGTTGAAAGTGATCCGGCGATAAAGATTTTAGAAGTAGCAGCATGGAGAGAACTTTTGCTTAGAGAAAGAATAAATGAAGCAGTAAAGAGTAACTTACTTAAATTTGCGACAGGAGAAGATCTTGATAATTTAGCTGAGTTTTATGGAGTGGAGAGGCAAAAAGAAGAAGAGGACGAACGATTTAGAAAGAGGGTAAAAGCAAAAGTAAAAGGCTGGAGCACATGTGGGAGCAAGGAGTATTATAGGTATTATGCACTGTCAGCAGATAGTAGAGTAAAAGATGCACTAGTGGAATCACCTATACCAGGGAAAGTACAAATTTCAATCTTATCAACAAAATTATCCATAACTGGCATAGTGTCAGAAGAGCTACTAGAAATTGTAAAAAAGCAGGTTACTAGAGATGATATAAGGGTTTTAACCGATACAGTAACAGTGATAGGTTGCAATATTACGGAAGTAGATATCCACAGCAGAATGAGCATAAGTCCTTTAATATCAGAGGAAGAAATCAAGAAGCAGTTTATTGAGAAGTTTGAATTAGCAAAAAGATTAGGATGGAATGTAACAAGATCTTGGATAATAGCAAACCTATTTGTAGAGGGTGTAGAGAATGTAGAATTAATCGAGCCAAGAGAGGATGTTGTGGTTCTGGGGAATGAGTGTGCAGTGCTTGGCTACGTCAAGTTAGATAGGATTTAAAACGTATTTTTTTTGTTTTGTGCCAGTGAGGGGATTGCGTGCAATAAGTGGTTTAAGGTTTACTGGATCCAATGTTAGGGAGACGAAAGTATTGATTTTCTTCCAGAAGTTGTAACTTGTTTTTTAAAGTATGGATAATATGGTCAAATATTATGGAGAGTGTTTTCGATATTAAGAACATCTTTATTTTTCTGCAATGATCTCTTGCTTACTCATAAGCTACCTAAATAAAGGAAGTTAAAGCAACTTGAAAGAAAAGACAAATGAAAAGTTTATTACCGCCAAACGCAACAAAGCAAGAGCAAGCACTGGTTGATGCAATAGATTATAAGGTTGATCCAAGCTGTATCAGAGGGTTTAAGTTCAACCTGAAAGAAGAAACATTACCATGGATAATAGAAGAATATGGTTTAGAAGAGATATTGCGCTGGGTAAAAAATAAAAGAAGGGCGATAGTAGAAGGAGTAAAATTTCAAAGACTGAGAGGAACACCTGCATCACTTAAAATAGCACTAAAGTGGGCAAATATAGAAGATATTACAATTATCGAAGAACCACCTGGTAAACACTTCTTTGAATTACAAATAGGAATAAAAGATGTTTCAAATGACTTTTTTGTAGATGCAGTAGTAGAACTTGCAAAACTATCATTACCAGCAAGATCAAGGCTAATGAGGATTTTTAATGACTACTATAACGTTGATAGGTTTATATTAGATGAAAGTATATTCGGCAGCTTATTATCAGACTATTCAGGTAGAAAAGTTGAAAAAGATGGACCAGTGTTATCGTTTGGAAGAATAAATTTTTTCAGTTCTAGAGGTCCGTTAGTAGAGATTGTAGACAACTATTTAAGAGAGCATTATGAACAAACATTTAGTAATGACATATATCGATTAGATGTAGCAGTACTTGGAGAAACAGAGCCTCACACAAAGAATTATAACGGTATTTATGAAAGAAATCATTTGTGGTACAACTTAAAAGCACTATATCCATTACCACAGAGTTTATTACCATCGATTAAATTTGCAAAAGCGCAGATTGTACTGTCAGATAGCTGGAAATTAGGAGAAATAAATAGCTGTTTTCCGGTTGGTAGAATAGAAGAAGAAGGAAATAAATTTGTATTGGGAAACGATAAACTTTCAGGGCAATATTGGAATTTAAAACACAAGCCAATTTTAGAAAGATTTAGCGTTACTCATAACTATAAAGTAGAAAATTATACAGATCAGAAGGTCAGAAAATATGTTTTAGCAGAACACAACGTTTACTATAAAAATGATTTGGATTCAGAGCAAAAAGACTCAATACACGAATTAGAAAATTACATTTTAGTATTTTATCCAGGAGTACTGAAGTGGCACGAACATCGACATTTGCACAGAAGTTGGAAAGATAGTCGAATAATATCTCTAATAAGTTAAGCACTTATATTTAGATCCTCATATATTATATTAATAATAGGTAAAAGTGTATGAAATAAAAAGAAAAGGACTTGCTTTCTCATGCTAAAAAGGACATGACTTGAATAGCAGCAGGTAAATATAAGAAATTTGTCTGGCGCTAGAAAAGCTAATTTTGTGAGGTATGAAATGAGTTTTAGCAAGAGTAAGTTTTTTAAAGAAGTATCAAGTAAAGATATTAATAAAAGAAATGAAGAAGGAGAGACGATCTTGCATCAAGCAGTAGAAATCTCTGATTACAAAACAGTGAGATTATTAATAAAAAAAGGAGCAGAGGTAAATGCAAGAGATAAAAAGGGTTATACACCACTGCACTGCGCAGTATTCGCAAAAAGTTTAGAAAATGTAAAAGTGCTGATAAGGAAAGGAGCAGAAGTAAATGCCAGTCAATATGTCAGTGGATGTACGCCACTGCACTCTGCGTGCAAAATGGGAGGAGCAGGAGTTGAAATAATAAAAGAGCTGGTAAAGGCAGGAGCTGAGGTTAATCAACTGAATAAATATGGTGCAACACCAATGTATTACATTTGGGAAAGTGAAAAGTATTGTTCATGGAATAGAGAAGAGAGTGAAAAGGCAAGTAAATTTTTGAGAGAAAAAGGAGGAGTAATAAAAAATAGAGAACTGACATGCTATGGAATAGAGAGGCTAGTAGGAGAAATAGCAGACATGTTGAATGGAAGCTACATGCCGGAGCTAAAAATAATAGAGATAGGGGAAATAAGGAAGAGAGACAAATCGCTAATAAAGAAAGAATGTCAAAATTTAGCAAGCAAGATAATGAGCCAAGTAAACGAAATGATAGATGAGGTGGTGAGAAGGAAAGCTTAAAAAAAAGGTCAAAGAAAAGGTGAGGTAGATTATGTTAAAGTTTGGTAAGAAAGAGGAGTCACTATTAGAGAACTCATATAAAAATATTTATGAAAGAGACGAAAAGGGGAGAACAGCTCTACATTATGCAGTAGACGGAAAAATAGTGAGTTTATTAGTTGAAAAAGGAGCGAATGTAAATGCAGCAGATATAGGAGGATACACAGCACTGCACCTAGCAGTAACGGAGAAACGTCTAGAAATCGTGAGAGAATTGATAAAATCAGGAGCAGAAGTAAATGCTGAGGAATATGGAAATAAATGCATACCTCTACACCTTGCGTGCATGGTAGGAGAAAAAGAAATAGTGGAGGAGCTAGTGAAAGCTGGAGGAGAAATAGAACAAGCAGATAAATTTGGAATGAAAGCAATGGATTATGCGAAAAATAGCAAAGAAGTAACCAAGGTGTTGAAGAAAGAAACAGACAGAATTGAGAAGCTATTTATGAAGGGCTAAAAATATGGAGAAAGAAATAGAAAAGAAAGTAATGAATTTAGAGAAAAAACCTTTGAATGAGCTGAGAAAAATATGGAAGAAGGTATTTGTGGAAGAAGCACCTAGATACTCAAAGAAATATCTGATACCAAGATTAGCTTATAGAATGCAGGAAAAAGCATATGGAGAAATGTCAAGAAAGGGGAGAAAAAGACTAGAGTATCTGGCAGATCGGCTAGAGAAAGGAAAAAGAATAAGTAGCGATAAATTACCAGTAGAAGGGACAGAGCTAATATTAGAGAGAGGGGAAGAAACGCATGCGGTAATGGTAACAGACAAGGGTTTAATCTACAAAGAAGAGTTTTATACATCATTGTCAGCAGTGGCAGGAAAAATAATGGGAATGAGCTACAACGGACCTTTATTATTTGGGATGCGTGATAAAAATGAAAATTGAAGAGAATAAAATGCTAAAAGAAGTAAGGTGTGCGATATATACAAGAAAATCAAATGAGGATGGACTAGAACAAAAGTTTAACAGTCTTGATGCGCAAAGGGTAGCATGTGAAAAATATATAAAGAGCAAAGAAGGCTGGGTAGCATTGGCAAAAAAGTACGACGATGGAGGATATTCAGGAAAGAATTTAGAAAGACCAGCGATAAAGGAATTATTTGAAGATGTAAAAAAAGGAGAAGTAGATTGTGTAGTAGTATATACTCTGGATAGGCTATCAAGGGAAACAAAAGACAGCATTGAAGTAACATCATTTTTTAGAAGGCATCGAGTAAATTTTGTAGCAGTAACGCAGATATTTGACAATAATACGCCAATGGGAAAGTTTGTACAAACAGTGTTATCAGGAGCAGCACAACTAGAAAGAGAAATGATAGTAGAAAGGGTAAAAAATAAAATAGCAACATCAAAGGAACAAGGTTTATGGATGGGAGGAACTTTGCCGCTTGGATATGATGTAAAAGATAAAGAATTAATAATAAATGAGAAAGAAGCAAAGACGGTGAAACATATATTTGAGAGGTATATGGAGCTGAGATCAATGGCAGAATTGGCAAGGGAGTTAAATAGTCAAGGCTACCGAACAAAATCAGATATTTTTAAAAAAGCAACGGTGAGAAGAATAATAACAAATCCAATATATATGGGAAAAATCAGACATTATGAGAAAGAATATGAAGGAAAACATGAGGCGATAATAGAGGAAGAAAAATGGCAAAAAGCGCAGGAATTGATAAAGAATCAACCATATAGAAAAGCAAAATATGAGGAAGCATTGCTTAGGGGAATAATTAAGTGCAAGAGCTGTAGTGTAAATATGACGCTGACATACTCAAAAAAAGAAAATAAAAGGTACCGATATTACGTATGCAACAATCATTTAAGGGGAAAAGGTTGTGGATCAGAAAACCGAAATGTAATAGCAGGAGAAGTAGAAAAAGAAGTAATGAGGAAAGCGGAGCAGATATATGAAAATTGGAGAGAAAAGACCGAAGAAAAATGGGAAAATTTAAGCTTTGGAAAACAGAAAGAAGCAGTGAAAAAGTTAATAAAAGCAGTATTGGTGAGAGAGGATGGAATAGAGTTATGTTCTGAATCGGAGGAAAAATTTATACCAATGAAGAAGAAGGGAAACAAATGTACAGTAGTAGAGCCAGAAGGTAAAACAAACAATGCGTTACTCAAAGCAGTTGTAAGAGCCCACCTATGGAAACGGCAACTAGAGGAAGGAAAATACGAAAGTGTGAAAGAGCTGAGCGTTAAAATTAATATAGGTACAAGACGTATACAGCAAATTTTAAGGTTGAATTATTTAGCTCCGAAGATTAAAGAAGACATAGTAAATGGAAGACAGCCAAGAGATTTGAAATTAGTTGATTTGAGGGGAATGTTCAAAAAAGTGTGTCAAGCCGCATTTTTAGTTCAACTCAATTTTCAATCTATCTGGAAAGAAAATATCAAGTTGAGACATAGTTAAAGCCCAATTAGGTAGAGCCATAATCCACTTTTGCTCTACCTTTTTTATAGCACAATATACCTGTTTGTACAAGGCATTTGTACTAGTAAATGAACCCTTAGTTTTAGTAAATTTCCTGATTTGTCTATGCAACCCCTCAATTGGATTAGTGGTATAAATCAGCTTCCTAACTGGCCCAGAATACTTAAAATAACTGGATAAGTTTTCCCAATTGTTCTGCCAGGATTTTATAACTAAAGGATACTTTTCTCCCCATTTTTCTTCCAGCTCAAGCAGATAATTCTCAGCAATTTCTTTACTTGAAGCACGATATATTTTTTTCAGATCATTCATGAAAACTCTCATATCTTTACTAGATACATATTTCAGAGAATTTCTTATTTGGTGTACTATACATAGCTGCACTTCTGCACTGGGAAATACACTGTTGATGGCTGCAGGAAAGCTTTTTAGCCCATCTACACATGCAATCAGAATATCTTCTACTCCTCTTTCTTTGAGGTCATTTAAAACTCCCAACCAGAAGTTAGCTCCCTCACTTTCAGCCAGATAAAAACCTAATACTTCTTTTCTGCCATTTTGATTTATACCCAATATATTATACATGCATTTACTTACGCAATGTCCGTCCTCCTTGACCTTAAAAAACATGCCATCCATGAACACTATTGGATACACTGATTGCAGTGGACGGCTGCGCCATTCATTGATTATTGGTAGCAGTTTATCAGTAATATTGGATATCTCTGCTGCTGATATTTTATGGTCATATATTTCCTCAACGTGTGAAGCTATGTCTCTGTATCCCATGCCACTGGCGTATGTACTTAAGACCTTTGCTTCAAGTTCTGGATGTAGGCTTGTTTGCCTTTTTTTGACTATTTGCGGTTCAAAGCTTCCTTCTCTGTCTCTTGGTGTTAATAGTTCAAATGAGCCTGAACCTGTACGTAAAGTTTTTGCATTCCTTCCATTTCTTCGGTTATTTTCTTCACTTTTAGCTGACATGTGGCTTTCTATTTCACCTTCCAGACTTGCCTCTAGCAGCCTTTTTATAAACGGTGTTAATGCTCCATCTCTTCCTGTCAATGGTCTTCCTTCTCGTATAGATGACAGGATATTTGTTTCTAATTCTTTATAATCTACCAAACCAGTAGTTCTATTTGCTTGACTCATATCAAACCTCCATTTTTTATATCAATTTATTACTTTTTTTTCGGTTTGACACACTTTTTTGAACATTCCCGATTTGAGAGAAATACCGATGCTGTGGAGTGAGCAAATAGAGAAATTTTACAAATTAGCACTATCTTGTTCCTAAAAACCAGTCGCGATAACCTATACTAATCACAGAAAATTAACAAATTGTAATTACTTACGCTGTATTAAGTACACATTCTGATAATATAACTTAATATATCAGATTTTAAAAGTGTTAAGGTATACAAATATTATGTCTAACAATGAAATAACTCCTGAGCAACAGGAAAAATTGAATAAAGAATTGATGAGGTCTGCATATGGAGGAGATATTGCAAAAGTTACAAAGAGGATATCAGAGGGAGCTGACGTTAATTATAAGGATGATCATAGTAAAACTCCATTGCATAAAGCTGCAGAGAAAGGTCACTTAGATATAGTAAAAAAGCTTATAGAAAGTAAAGCTGATATTAATTCTAAGGATGATCAGGGTGAAACACCACTACACAAAGCCGCATACTATGGTCACTTAGCTGTAGTAGAAAAGCTTATAGAGAAGGGTGCTGATGTTAATTCTAAGGATAATACAGGGCAAACTCCACTTCATGAAGCTGAATTCAAGGGTCACAAAGAAGTAGCAGACAAGCTTATAGGCGAGAAGTTATTATTAAGTTTAACAGGGAGAATATCAGAAACACTTATGAAAGACGACGGTTTCAAAGCAAGCATAAAAGGTGAACCAGGACCAAAGGGCGAAAAGGGAATGAAAGGTGATGCAGGATCAACAGGTCTTGAGGGAAGAGATGCGGATCCTGAGAAAGTTGCCGAGAAATTGGTCACTGATCCATCTCATAAGAATAAGTTGTTAACAGAGATTGCTAATAATTCGGATTTTCAGGGTGCAGTAGTAAAGAGTGTAAAGGGTGATACTGCGTTTCAAAATTCTGCTAGGGGGCCAGCGGGTAGCCCAGGGCCAGAAGGTCCTAAAGGAGAAAAAGGAGATCCAGGACTTAAAGGTGAAGATGCAAGACCAGAGAAGGTTGCAGAGCAACTTGTGACTACTAAGTCAAAAGAATTAGGAAAAGCAGTACTAGATGTTGCTAATAATGAAAACTATAAATTTTTAGATCACAATAACACACAAGCAAGTATGTCATTTAAGATCGTCAAGGGAGAAAATTATGGTGATATCAGTAGTACAAAGGTATCAAATGAGAAAAATAACGATGTTGGTAACTTTTCAAGTATAGGATACTTTTTTCAGGATAATGAGTTATATATACGCAATTATTTCACTGATAGGAATATCAAAATACCTCAGGAATTTAGCTTTTTAAGAGTAGTGCGTGATGATGATGGAGAACTAAAGTTGGCATTATGCAACAGCTTAGGAAATTTACTGTCCGAATATAAAAAATATGATTCAGAGTACAGAGAATTGCCAGATTTCGTTGAAAATTCTCATATATGTTTACAGAAAGGTAGAACTTTAAATTTATCCTATGATTGGAGACCATTATTTCAGTTAAAGAACGATTCTGAGGGGCGGAGTGTAAGTGTTTATAAAGTTATAACAAATAGAAAAGTAGGTCAGCTTATTGATGAGTTTATCTATTATGATCGTAATAATAATCTTCACTACAAAAATTACCATAATCTAGAAACAAATAAAGACTGCTGTTATCGCGAGAATTTATATGTTAATTTTGGTAACAAGCTATTCATATACGAAAATGATACAGAAAATGATAACATACCTGTTCAATTAGAACAAAGCCTTGATTTATTCTGATAAGTCAGATAGTACAACCAACATAACATTTTATAATCCTATTATGTATATTTTAACTAAAGTTAATAGGTATACAATAAACCCATATTTAAAATTTGGTTATACTTAAAAAAAGAGTAAGGATTTTTAACAACTTATCTAAAATATAATCGAAAATCTATATTGTAATAAGAAATAAAAGGACATTACTGAATAAGTAACATCCTTTTGAAGAAGGTGAGCTGTTTTGTTTATCTTGATGTTTGCAAAGATTGTGTCACCTGAATTGGCTCTTGACCAGACATGAATGTAGAAGGCTGTTGTTCACCTATTTTTTCCTGCGAATTTACTTTTCTCAATTGTGACCTAGTTTTAATTAAGTCGTCCGAAGAAATAATCATCCTCTCTGGTGTAGAAGGAATAGATGTACCTTTTCCACTATCAGAACCACCAAGGTAACTGAAAGAACTGCTTTTAGACTCAATACTGTCATCGATATCACTGAACGTACTAATGGCACTAAAATAGCTACTATTAGAAGCTAAGCTACTAACAGAATTACTGCGAGTTGGAGTTCTATTAGATAAAATATCTAGATTTTGTTTGACAGTGGGATGATTGAAAACATCTTCACTCAGAGAATTTTGTGAAAATGAATTTATAACCTCATTCAAATTAGTCAGTGAGGCACTTATATTTTGTACTTTTTGAGTGAATGCCTCAGTAAGGTTGCCAGTGCTATTACGTCGCGTTGTTCCTATTTTACCTCCTATTGTTGCAGTTGGTGTTTCACCTTGACACTTCACATTACTTACTTTTTTGCTTTTACTACACTTACTTGCTGCCTTATTAAGGTTCTCTATAGAGTTAGAAAGTTTATGCTCTATTTTACATTCTCTAATAATCCTCTCAATTTCATCATGATGTTCAGAGAAAATTTCATAGAGATTGTTATCATTTTGAGCTAACAAATTTTGCAACTTTTTAGCATCTAATTTATCGACAAAACTTGCTTGAGAACCAGCTTTTTCTGATATTTTTCTGTTTAATTCAGAGAATATTTCCTTAATTAAAGCAGACTTATTTACAGTCTTGTCTTGCAAAATTTCACTAACAAGCATCTCCTTCACATTGTTGAAATTTTTCGTTTTTTCTTCTGTTTTTAAAACAACAGTTTGACTCTGTAAGTCTATTGAATATGGAATGCTATCCAAATTAGATATACTTGAACCCAAATTACCCAATTTACTTCCCACTTTTTTAAGTGTATCACTTGTGCCCTCCCTTGTTTTCTGTGCTACAGAACTTCCAGCTTCTTTTAATGAATCTCTAGCATTTATAAAGCCTTTTTTTATTGTGCCTGCAGTATATTGTGCTCCTTCAACAGTTTTTTCAGCTGACCATTTAAGTCCTTTATATCCAGATTGAACTGATTTTACAGCGACTTTTACAGCGAAATATAAAGTAAGACCAACTATAGCACCTGGTATAGCAAGTGTTACACCAACTGCTAAAAGTGGTAATAATGCTGTAAATAACCCACTTGCTGTACCTACTACAAGAGCCTGATCTCCTTGTTTCATTCGAGAGAATTCTGTATCTCCTTTTAACAGGTCAGTGATTCTTTCCTTTAGCTTTTTGTGATTATTAACACTCTTCATATTCGATAGATCTTCAGTAAATTTCTTAAAATCAAGATCATTTTCTTGTTGAGTTACAAGAGAATATGAATTTGTTTCATTAGGTAACATTTTCAACCTCACTATTAATTCAATATATTATATTTTATATATGTCATCATTAAATTAGTGTTAACTTGATTACTAATATTGGTATAGCTTAAAATAATTTAGCTGGACATGATTTTATAGAGACTCAAATTTACGATTAGAGCCTAGAGTATAGTAATTATAAATGACTCAAGAGACTTTGTTCAGCCAAAATAATTAGATTCAAACTGATAAGGCTGTATATAGAATATCAGAGGATTATCCTGATAATAGTGTTAAATCAAGATTGGAATATACGAGTAATTATGCTATTTATTAGAAATGATTTTGTTAAAAAGTAATTATGCAAAAAAGTGAGAATTTGACTGAAGATAAAAAATTAGCATCTGAGATTCTACAAGAGGTTGCAGATACTGGTAATACTAATAGTAATAAAGTGACGTTGTTTGAAATTAAAACAGCTCTACAAGAACGTGGTTTTGGTATTTTAATAATTATTTTCTCCTTGCCACTGTCTGTACCCATACCAGTTCCACCTGGCTATACAACTATACTTTCCATACCTTTAATCCTATTTTCACTGCAGCTTCTGCTTGGGTTTCATTTTCCCTGGATGCCAAATTGGTTAGAAAGAAAATCCTTTAAACGTTCAACACTAGACCTTGTGGTCAAAAAAACTTTACCTGCATTAAAAAAAATAGAAAAGTTCATGAAACCAAGAATGTCCTTTATCTTCCTAGAGCCAGGTGAAAAGATTTTGGCATTTATAATGTTAGTTTGTGCGTTGGTGATAGCCAATCCGTTTCCGTTAACTCACTTTATTCCAGCAATCGGTACAACTCTTATTTCACTTGGTATTATGAGTAAGGATGGGCTTGTCTCGATACTTGGAGTGTTGGTATCTTTATGTGGAATATTATTTGCTCTTATTGTAATAGTTAAAGGCCCACAGCTTATAATGAGTGCGTTTTCTTTTCTAAAAGTTTTGTGCATGGTTAATCTTTAACTGTGAGAACCTATTTTGAAAGGGAATAAAGAAGAGAATAAGATGAGGTAAGCAAAAAATAGGAGAGTAACAAGCGATATAAGTGATAAAGAATGAGAGCCAAGTGTTACACTAAGGAGCGATAGGTCGGCTGAGAAAGCATAATATCAGAATAATTATTAATGCAATAAGATATATAATGAGACGTGGTTGCCAGTGGAGCAAAAGATTTTTCACCATTGGAGACAGTGTACGACTATTTTCTCAGGTAGTGGCAAATTGGAAAAAATACATGATATGCTAGTAAAAGAGGTAAGAAAAATGGTTGGCAAAAATGAAACACCATCAGTAGGAATAATTGATAGTCAATCAGTGAAGACTACTCAAAAAGGGGATCTATAGCTGGCAAGAAAATAAAGGGTAGAGAACGTCATATTGTTGTAGACACAATAGGCCTAGTTATTATGGCAGATGTTCACAGTGCAAGCGTTCAAGATCGTCATGTTGCTCTAGATCTTTTTATTCGAGCTAAAGTAAAGCCTTAAAAGATAATTATATCATAAGGATTATTAATATTACCATAATAATATCTGCCATATATAATGAAAATTAACCTTGTTCATAGAAACTAAAACAAAATGAAGAATGTTTCTAAAATATTCCATATACCTTCACACTATAGTGTAATACATCTAAGTTACTACTGATCACTTGCAAAAAATATTTAAGTGTAATATACTCAAAGTACTATGTATTTGTGTGGGGGCAAAAATGAATCAACACTTCAAATTAACTAATCAAGAATTTAATAATAATACTGAGCTATTCGATTTATTAGAACTAAAGGCTGTACAGGTTGTAGGTAAGAATTATCAGGAGCTTAGTAAAATTTTAAAGAAACAATATAATAAGCTAGTGCTTGTAAATCACCCTGATAAAGGTGGAGATAAAAATAGATTTAATCAAATTTATAATGCTTATCAAGGACTAAAAAAATACATTGAACCTTTAGAGTCAGGGAATCCTTGTATTAAAGTGAGTGTTAATGCTGAAAGTAATGGTCGTTTAACAGAAAGAGAATTTTGCTATAGGCAGAAATTGTTTGTGAAGTTGGGAATAGGTAAAGAAGCTATAGGCAAAGATTTTGAAAAATTGAATTCTATGTTAGAAAAAAAGCTTTCTTATGATCCTTTATCAAGAGATTGTATTGCGCAATTACGTTCTTATATTTTGCCTCTAGACAAAAAAGAGGATCTAATAAGAGAAGACAAAAAAGCATTAGCATTAAAGTTTATAGAACGTAAAAATGCCTTATTAACTTTTCAAAATTTTGCTTGTTTGCCCTTGTCTCTACTAATTACTATTACTATAGCTTGCTACTTTTCATGTGTGATCATACTACTCAACTTCTTTGTCAACAAAGTCACTGGTTTATTACTAAATTACTATATGAAAAAATATGAAAATTCAGAGATTTCTACCGATGAATTTATAAGTAAAATGAGCTATATTGTGCTAGGCAGCAAATTTCTTATTATGTATCCTTCAGCTGCTTTTTCTATCTATTTAATTACAACAAATTTCATTGCTAATGGAATAACTGTTGGTGGAGTTATACTTGGTCCAATGGTGTTATTAGCAACATTTATTGAAACACTAGCTCCTGTTTTTTCGAAAGCTTGTGAAATATACACTGAAAAACATACAAAAGATTTGTTAGAAGAGGATCCAAGGGATAGAGTGGAAAAGGAAACTGACTTATTGGAATGGTACGATCCACGAAAACTATTAATGCCAATTATCATGCCTCTTGTTAGGAAATGCTTTGCAGAATTGGCAAATGAACTTGCTGAGAGAAATTTTGATGAGATAAGCACTGATTTGTCTGGTGCTCGCACTGAGCAGTTACCTAAAAAACCTCAAACAATTGAATTTGCAGAGCGGAATATTACAGTATAGTACGAGTTCCTTCATTGTGGAGAGTAGCTTGCGTTTCTTGGAAATTTGAGGCTACTTTCATCTTTTCAGAATGAATTAATCCTCTAGATCTATCGAAAGAACCTCGGTTTATAGCTTCACTTACTGACAACCCTCCTAGTAAGCAATTCTTGCCTATTTTTTCGTCATAGTTTTCTACTTCCTCTAGTAGATCTTCATCATTCACTTCTACTATTACCAAATTTTCATTTTCCTTATCAGGATATAATCTCACTTCTAACTCTCCAAAACTAGTATCGAAAGTCAGTACTATATCACTACCATCTGCAAGGTCTGTGTAATTCCTTATTCCTCCTTGAGTAATAATTTCTACTTCACTTTTACCGATCTTTATTACACTTCTTGCATGCTCTATTTCTTTCTGAGTTAGTACTAGATCTCTTACTTTGTTTGTTACTTTTGCAACATCTATTATACTATCTTCTGAATATTCCAAGTAGAAATTAGAGTTGTCTATTCTTATGTCGTTCAGCTCACAATTGGTTGCACTTTTTGCAACTTCAATAAACTTATGAGTCTTTCTAATATAATCTTTATATGCTTTTATAATATTAGTTTTGTGGTCTTTGAATTCCGATTCCAATGTAATCATTACTTCCATGCTATCCTGAGAATAGAAGACAGCTCCTCTTGCTACCAATTTATATATTATATCATTGGCAACTTTAGAATTCTTTTCTAATCTATTAATTTTTTTTGTTACATAATCTAGAAAGTTGTATTTTTTATTTTTAGAAGATTTTTTAGCAAAATTTAGCACTATCCCAGAAACTATAGCCTTATTGACTAATTTTTCTAGCTGTTCCATATCTTTAACTTGAGATATTTCATTTAAAAATCTGTCTAGTACTATCTCTTGATTTTGTATGTTCCATAAAGTACTTGGTTGAAGTAAACACTTTCTCTCCTTACTGTGGATTTTTGAGTCCTTTTTTTCAGGATGAGTTGCTCCTGCTTTTAGAAGTAAATCCTCTGCTTCTTTGCACGCAGCCTTGGCATAACTAAGTACTTTCGACATACCTGCTCTATTTTGAATAGTGAAAATCATTTTCAGATCCTGACTACTATTGTGTTTATTAAGAAATTTTTCTAAATTTTCAATAGCTCGAGCGTTAGCAGATTTACCTATCATATGAGGTTTTTTACTATCTTTAGATAATACTGTACCTAGGAGTATATCATATACTTCCTTACTCAACTTCTTCTGATTTTTAGTTAAGAAGCATTCTAAACTGTTGACGTTATTATTATCAATCACAGTTTGTAAAGGGGTTTTTCCTGTATTGTCTTGTATGTTAGGATTAGCTTTTCCCTCTAAGAGTAGATCTATAATAGGATAAGCATAATTTCTATTAGCAGCATAATGTAAAGGTGTTTTCCCTTCATTGCTTTTTATATTAGGATCAGCTCCTGCTTGTAAAAGTAAATCTACTAAAATAGAACCGTCATGATTGAGTTTTGAAGCAGCATGTAATAATGTTAATCCAGACTCTCCTCTTTTAAGATTAAGAACAACTTTTAAATCTTGATCGTTCTTATTATCTTTTAAGAACTTTTCGAGTTTATCAGTATCGTACTGATAAAAACACCCTATACCCTTAAGAGTCTTTAATAATTCTTTATTTAACTTTTTTTGATTTTTGGTCAAATTCGCTGTACAAGCAAGCCAGATACACACTAGCTCCTCAAATGAGTATTTACTAGCCAGTAGAGATCTACCTCTACTGAGTTCAGATGGAATCCATAAATATTTTTTAATTAACTCATACTCTTCATCCAATAGTTTGTTTGCTGCTAACCACTCTTGCTTAGCACTTAATTCTTTTCCTTGTTCAAATAAACTATGATAACCTTCATCTAAAAACTCATCTTCATAATGAATTTCTTTCTGGTTACAATTACCTCTATCATAACTAATTTCCGTTTTAGTCAATTTGTCTGCTTTGATATTTGCTTCACTGAGCTCATCTAAGAGTGATCTTCCGGGTTGAAGATGTAGAGCTTTTAATTTTAGATCTTCATTTTCTTTTTGTAGTGCATTTAACTCTCTAGTTAAATCCTGCTTTTCTAAATTCAATGGCCTGTTTGGTTCTAGACACTTTTGCTCAGAACTTGACTCTGGTTTTATTCCGTCAAGAAAAGAAGCGTAACCTAAATCTGATTCCTGACTACACCCACCTTTATCACAATCATTTTCCGTTTTGATATTTGTCTCACTGAGCTCATCTAAGAGTGATCTTGATGATTGAGATTGTTGAAGTTGTAATTTTAACGAATTCCATTTCTTATGTAACATTTTTAACTCCCCAGTCAAATAATGATTTTCTGTTACCTTTTGGTCAAAAGCACTTCTTAGATGGTTAATGTCTAGTGAATACCTCTGAGCATTTGCTAATGTTAAATCTTCCAGCTGCTTTTCCTTCTCTCCCAACCGCTCTTTTAACCGATTTATTAAAGCCTTAGCTTGATCCAAATCTTGATTTAGCTCTTTAATTTCTATATTTATGTAATAAATGTTATCTTTTTCATTCTTTAACTCCTCATTCAAGAGGTTAATTGTAGAATTCTTAGTACGAGATTCATCTTCCAGATCTCTCTTGAGCTTTTCTACCTGTTGTTCTAATCCTTCACTTTCTTCACAGATGTTACGTGCCTTTCTTTCCTGTTTCTCCATTGTAACTTCAAGCCTTTTAATTTTCCCTGTTAGGGTTTGTATTTCTCTGGTCAGTTCAATTACTTCTTCGTAATACTCTTCTGCTCTTTTCTTATAGTATTTTTGTAACTCTAGATTTTTTTTAAGATCAAAATTTTCTTGTTGTAGATTTTCTATTTTACTTTTTAAACTATCTATTACTTGATTTTTTTCGTTGATAACCTTAAATCCTTCTTCAAGCAAACCTTCAAATCCACGAGACGTAGTGTCTTCAAAACCATTACTATCATGTGCTATCTGATTTGAATTAAGCATACCTATACCCCCTACTAAAATCAACATATAGCGTATTATATATCATAATTATAATTAATTGAAATATGAATTTTATAGAATAGGTTTATATGTAAAACATTATGATACCATTAAAGCAGATTGATAATTCACAGTCTTTTTGAAGGGATAACTTTAATGAGAGGAATATACTAATTAGTGTTATAGAGAATTGAATTATTTACTGCTTCAAAAAAGGTCGTATATTTGTGAGAACAAGCCGCGTGAAAATAGGATTGTGAAAATAGAAGATTTAAATTATTTCCATAAGCTTAGGCAAATTAGTTCGTATGTAGATTTAACAAAAGCAAGCTAATATAGCTGATTTCAGCGTATAATAAAATCACCATATAAAAAAGTTCGTATGTATCGTTTGGTAGACCAATCCATCCCAAAACGAACTCTTCTCTCACTAGCCGGTTTTAGTTGTTGGGAATGGTTGTTTTATTTAAATTTTTAGTAATATATACTATTAAGTCAGTATTAATTCGTTAAGAACTTTCATTAAAGATTATCAAAAAAACTTCTAAATAGGGATTGACAAGTTTTAGAGATGGAGTATTTTATGAAAAGTATATTGAGCTATTAATTTTTTATGTATAATAAATATGATAGTGAAAATATTTTTCTTTATATTATGAGGTAGCTGTTTTATTCAGAAAAAGATTTTTTTCTTACTTTGAAATTGAGTGATTTTTATCGAGGGTTAAATGATTAATGAATTATTTGCTGCTGTACGTAGTGGAGATGGTGCGACCTGAAAGTCTTCGGTCATATTGTTTAAAAGGAGAGGAATTCATTCAGAAAGAAACTGAAAGGATTCTAAAACTTATTAAACCAGATGTTTTGCCGTCTGAGTCTACGCATCAGTGCGAATCGGGCAACCGGTTGGTGCCAAGCGATGCGGACAATGAACCTCCTCTTGAAAAAGAAGATGCTCAATCGTGAGAGGGGCATAAACTGCAAGCATCATGTGGTTGGAGGGCTAGGCTAGTGGTATGGTGAACGTAAGTGAAGCTTTATAAGTACCGATACGATGAAAGAGCTAAAGATGCTGATAAGCTCTGACCAAAAGGTAATGTGGATAAGTTACATTTTTCATTTCTAGATGTACGCAAATAATAACTCCACCGGTATAGAGAAGCCACCTAACCCACTGTTGTATGACTGGAGAAACAGGGTAAGCCTGTATTTTCGCCTACATGGCAAGCAAACCGCAAGGAATGCTGATGGAAGTGCAGGTAAAGGAGAATGGAGAAAGCGAATGCCATTTTGTAACGAAATGGATAGAATTTGTAACATTAATTCGCGTGAAAACGAGCAGACTTCCATTTGGTCCCTCGTGACAAGAAACTTTGTTAACCACTTAAGGTAGGAAAGCAGATGATTACAAGTAAACCTGTAAGTGCATCTACCGAAAGCTTTGAAGCATGGAAGCAATTGCCATGGAAGAAATGCCAGAAAGTTATTGTGAGGCTACAAAGACGTATTGTTAAGGCTGTCCAAGAAGGAAGATGGGGTAAGGTAAAAGCTTTACAACATCTTCTCACACGCTCTTTTAGCGGAAAAGCTTTGGCTGTTAAGAGAGTAACTGAAAACCAAGGAAAAACCACAGCAGGTGTAGATCGTCAACTATGGTCAACTTGCAATGCTAAATTTCAAGGAATAAAGCTGTTAAAACAAAGAGGATATAAACCTTCTCCGCTCAAACGAATTTATATCAGTAAATCTAATGGCAAAAGAAGGCCTCTCGGTATACCCACGATAAAAGATAGAGCGATGCAAGCATTATATCTGTTTGCTCTGGAACCGATAGCTGAAACGATCAGTGATCGTCACTCCTATGGCTTTAGACCTAAAAGATCCTGCGCGGATGCTATTGCTGCTTGTCACTTATTACTGGCAAGACGCAATCGACCACAATGGATACTAGAAGGTGATATCAAAGGGTGCTTTGACAACATTAACCATGAATGGCTTATGAAGCATATTCCTATGGAAAAGAAAATTCTTCATAGATGGTTAAAAGCTGGTTTCCTAGAATCGAAAACTCTGTATCCCACAACTGCTGGCACTCCGCAAGGAAGTATAATTTCTCCAATACTAGCTAACTTTACCTTAGATGGTCTTGAACAGTTATTAGAAAGTCGCTTTGGTAAATTAGGTAGCAAAAGAAGAGGAAAAATCAGAAGTGGAGTGAATGTAATCAGGTACGCAGACGACTTTATTATTTCAGGTTTCACACATGAAGTACTGGAAAAGGAAGTTAAGCCTTTAGTATCATCTTTTCTTCATGAGCGAGGTTTAATTCTGTCAGAAGAGAAGACAAAGATTACATCTATTACAACAGGGTTTGACTTTCTTGGTTGTAATGTACGTAGATATAATAAGAAGTTAATTATTAAACCTTCGAAAGAAAGTATTAAAAGACTTCTTAATAAAGCACGTACATTGATAAAAGCAAATATAGCGAACACTCAGGCTATAGTAATTAAGTCACTCAACTCTCTACTGAGAGGATGGGGAAATTACTATCACCATGTGTGTGCTAAAAAAGCGTTTAGAAAGATCGACAATGAAATTTGGCATAGTTTATGGAAATGGGCAAAGAAAAGACATCCTCGTAAAGGATTACGTTGGATAAAGAATCGTTACTTCAAAGTAATGGGTCAACGCCAATGGGTTTTTGCTGCACCCATATGCAAGAACAAACCAAAAGAGATACGGTATTTAAGACTGCTTAAGCTGATTGATATACCTATCAGACGACATGTTAAAATCAGAGCGGATGCAAATCCCCTTGACTTAAAATGGAAAAAGTATTTTGATGAGAGAGTGAAACGAACAAGAATGTTAGCAAGCTCCTTTTCAAGAGAAGGTTCTCTACTGTTGGTGTCACCATTAAGAATGATGTTTCCTGAGGAATCATGAAGGACAAGCCGGTTCTAGAAAAGAAGAACTTAGATAAGGGGCTCAAGCGTAGTGTGGGGAAACCTGCATGCTGCGTTTCTAAGGGAGGGGGTAGTAGTAATACTGCTTCCTTACCTGACCTAATCAAGTTGCGGATCTTATCAATAAAGGGGATGATGTTAATGCCAGGGACAATAGAGGCAATACTCCTCTACATTTAGCTGTTCTTGCAGATAAATTACAGGTAGTAGAAAAGCTTATAGAGAGAGGAGCTGATATTAATGCTAAGAATAATCATGGCGCTACTCCTCTGCACTGGGCTGCTCTTAATCAGAATGTCAGTATAGTAGAAAAGCTTATAGAGAAAGGGGCTAATGTTAATGAGAAGAATAAATATGACAATGTCCCTCTGCACTATGCTGCTTTTTTTAATGGTTGCTTAGGTACAGCAGAAAAGCTTATAGAGAAAGGAGCCAATGTTAATGCTAAGAACAATGATGGCGCTACTCCTCTGCACTGGGCTGCTCTTCATGATAATTTACAAGTAGCTGGTCTTTTTATAAATAAGCGTGCTAATGTTAACGCTAAAGATGAGAATGGTTGGACACCTTTGCATACTGCAGCTGCTCGTGGCAATTTGGGTGTAGTTAAGCTCATTCTTGATAAAAGTGATTATGTTGATGATAGAGGAGCTTTAGCCGTAGCAAATACGCTTAATGAAGAAAACAGCTTAGAAATACGAAACCTTCTAGAAAAAAGAATAAGAAGAAATGAAGAAATCACCCAACATCTTAACTTGCAAGAAGAAAGCAGCTCCCTATCAACACGTGTCCATAATCGCCTCAGTATTGCACAAGAAGATGAAAATTCGTTGCAAAATGATAAGATAGGTCCTGATAAAATAGGAGTTACAAGCGGAACAAGTAAGCCATCTTCATTTATCAATATTTTTGCTTACACTACGGTAGATACTATTAAAGGTATTTTTCAGTTTGTTTCTTCTCCTTTTAAGGCAGCTATAAGTATGGAACCTTCTAAAGCTATTACAGTTCAAGGTATTGATAACAACGGTATACTTCTTTTATTAGATGTATTTATAAGGAAAATCACAGGTCAGAAGTATATTTCCACAGTAGTTCAGTCTATATCACCATTAGAAGCACAGGGCTATGCATTAAATATTATAGAGGAATTTGAGAAAGTAGTAGAGCAAGCTGCATTAAAAAGTGGGATATCAATACATCGGTTAAATATTGATTGTGTAGAAATGCAGAAAGAGGTTACTGCAAAAATCACGGGTGGTAAGTTTAATGACATTTCAGGAGTTTTAAACTCATATGTAGAGCAAGCATGCCACGATAGAGAAACAGGTAAGTTAAGTCCAAAGAAGTTTAACAAATTTATGGTTATATTTAATAAGGAACTAGATTTAATAGTAAATCAATCAATGCAACAGATATTACACAATAGAGATAGTACATTAGAAGTTGAAGAACAGCAAATAAACTTAGAGCCTCAAAGTTATTTAAGTAATACTTCTGTTCAAGGTCATTTAATTCAGGATAGAGGTTTAATAAATCAAGGTAAGGCTTAATTCCTTAGCTTTTTGATTTCATCTAGTAAAAGGTTGGTAATTTGATCTTATAACATCAATGGGCACACCAGCCTTTATTTTGTATGCATTCAAGCAATGTGTCTAAAAAAATAATCATACACTGTCTTCCATAGAGGAAAATCTTTTGCTCTACTGGCAAATACCTTTCATTATGTATTGTATAACATTAATAATTGTTCTTATTTTGTGCTTTCTTGGCCACACCTTGTACAACTCTTGGCTCAAGAAATTTCCATTTTTTGTCACTTACATCACCTGGATATATTTTTTACTGATCCTATCATATTATCTTCCTGATTTCCTTTCAAGATATGTTCTAAAAAGTAGAATCCGTTCAGCAGGGTGACAAAATAAGATAGAAAAGACAGCCATAGAAATAAATGGTGTCATTTCAATATGATGCTTTCTCTGTCATCCCAGTACTTGACACTGGAATGACAACATTTTTGCTTCGATATTTACACATTAGCCATGCATCTGAACGGATACAAAAGTAGAATTTAGAATTCTATCTAAAAGGATACCGAAAAAGAGCAGGAGTCCTATCTGGGAATTATTTTTAAATATGGACATGCATTGATTAGAATCGTCTGGATTGAAATTTTTGTGTTGGTGGTGAAATATGAATCCTATGGCAAGTAAAGCAATATAAAAGATGTTATTTAATGATGATAGTATACCAGCGTACAACCATGCCATTAAGGATATTAAGTAAAATCTTTTCAACCAAGATTTTGTTGTATTGCCAAAATATAATGCAGTAGATTTCATTCCTAATTTCTCATCATCTTTTTTATCTTGATGAGCGTATATAGTATCATAACTAAGCGTCCAAAAGACGCATCCTATATAAAATAGCAAGGATTCTATGCTAATCTGGTTTGTTATTGCTGCTGAACCCATGAGTGATCCCATGTTGAAAGTAAACCCTAAAAACAATTGTGGCCACCAAACGTAACGCTTTAGCAAGGGATAGATAACTATCATGCACATTGAAATTATTCCAAGTATAAGAGTAGTTTTATTGGTTAATAATAAGATTACCAGGGCAATAGACAGTAACAGTGAAAGTAAAGCCAAAGCCTGCTTTATGTTTAATGCACCACTTGCAAGTGGCCTATATTTTGTTCGTTCAACGTGCGCATCTATTTCTTTATCGAAGATATCATTGATTATGCACCCTGCAGGTCTCATTAAAAATGCACCTATAGTAAACAAAACAAGGAGAAAAAGAGCCTGATACGATAGAGAAGTTGAGGCTAAAAGAATGCCGCTTAAGCTAGAAAATAGCACAAGCCATAAACCTGTTAAACTGTGTATTCTCATTAATGAGAAATAATGGTTGAAATACATTAATTAAGTGTGATTATGTAATATTTTGCTTACATTGACAAAATTATCGAATGCTAAATCAGGCTTAAAAACTAACTCAGGTATAAATCGCAAATCAACATAACACAATATAGATTTACGTATTGACCATGCAGATTGGTTCATTTCATTAACAACAGTGCTGATATCATCATTATCATTTTGGATGTTCAATGAAGATAACACAATATATACATCTGCTTTCTTCAAATCTTTGCTTAGCTTTACATCAGATACTACTACTTTTTCATTAAGAACATTACCTTCCATTAAGACTTTTGATATTGCCCTATGTAATACCGATGCTACTTTTAGGTTTCTAATTTCCTTTTTCATATTCAACTACTATAACGTCCTTTCTTCTTGCACTAATTGATAAGCTTCCAAAATATCTCCAACTTTAATATCGATATTACCCTCTAGCGATATTCCGCATTCAAAGTTTACACCTACTTCTTTAACGTCATCTTTAAATCTACGTAGTGCTTTTAACTTTCCTTCATGCACCAATTTGCTGCCACGTACTACCTTAATTAAAGAATCTTTTTTTATAACTCCATCAGTGACATAACATCCGATTATATTACCGGCTTTGGATGCATTAAATATTTGCCTTACAGATGCAGAACCAACACGAACCTCTCGTGTAACAGGCTTTAACATTTTAGTTAGATACATCCTCATGTCTTCAATAAGCTCATATATTATATTGTAAGTATGTATTTCTATACCTTTTTGTTTTGCTAATTCTCTTATTTTTGAATCCACTTTTACATTAAAAGCTAAAATTACTGCGCTTGATGCTTCTGCAAGCAGCACATCTGAATCTGTTACTCCTCCTACTGCTTTGTGTAGAATATTTAATTTCACTTGCTCTTTACCAAGCTTATCAATTGAGCTTGATATTGCTTCAATAGAACCAGTGACATCGCACTTTAAAACTACAGATAGTTCTTCTGTTTCACTATCATTACGACTGAATATATATAAATTACTGTCGTCTAAATCTTCTTGCTTTTTCTTGATTAATTCTAACCTGTATTCAACAATTTCACGAGCCTGCCTTTCAGAGTTTACAACAACAAATTTATCTCCAGCATTTGGTACACCATTTAAACCAGTAACTTCAACTGGAGTAGAAGGTAGTGCCGCTTTTTCTCTTTGACCAAGGTGATTAACCATACTGCGTACTTTGCTGTATGTTGTACCAACTACCAATATGTCACCAATCTTTAATGTCCCTTCTTCAACTATTAACGTAGCTGATATTCCTTTAGCTTTATCTATTTTGGACTCTATTACCCATCCAAGTGCTCGACAATCCTCTATTCCTTCTAGCGTCATTAATTCAGCAATGAATAAAATTGCCTCTTCTAGTTTATCTAAGTTGATTTTCTTTTTTGCTGATACTGGCACAATTATAACATCACCACCAAGTTCTTCGGGGATGAGGTCATACTGAGGCAAACTATTAATTATTCTTTCTACATCGCCAGGTTGTGATTTATCAATTTTATTAATGGCAACTATAATAGAGACATTTGCTGCTTTTGCATGGTTTATTGCTTCAACTGTTTGTTTCATGATTCCATCATCAGCTGCAACTACTATCACAACTATATTAGTAATATTGGCACCACGTGCACGCATTGCAGTAAACGCCTCATGCCCTGGTGTATCAATGAAAGTAATTTTTTGCTTATTTTTTGTCGTTAATTGATAAGCACCTATATGTTGAGTGATGCCACCTGACTCTTTTTCTGCAACATTGGATTCACGAAATGCATCAAGCAATGATGTTTTACCATGATCCACATGTCCCATAAAAGTAACGATAGGTGGTTTTGGTCTTTTAGGTAAGTTTTCTCTGTTGCTTATGAAGAGTAAATTCTTTTCTTTATCAGCATCACTTACTCGTTTAGCCGTATGATTAAATTTTTTTGCTATTTCGCATGCTATATCTGGATCTACTAGATCATCTACTCTATAGCTCTCCCCAACTTCTTCTTTGAGCATTTTTAGCACACTCTTGCTATCTTCTGCCATACGAATAGATAACTCCCTGATAGTTATTTTGTCTGGTATAATAACTTCTCTTGCTATATTTTTACCCTTAGTAAACTTTGATTGTTTACTTCTTATACCAAATTTTTGCTTAAATACAGGGAGGTGTTCATTTCTTTCATCTATTGCCTGTGTAATTACTAGCTTAGAATGCTTAGAATATATATCTTTGCTAGCTTTAAAAGACTTTTTATCATTGTTCTCATATTCAATACTATCTTCTTTTTGTTCAACTGAGTTAGTATTACTTAAAACTTCCTTATTTATTTCTTTAGGTACAGAGTGTGATTCATTTTTATCTTCAGCTTCTTGATTGCTTTCTTCTTTTTTTATTTTCTCTTCTTGTTCTCTCTGATTCCTTTCTTTCAGCAAAGTAGCATTCTGTACAGCATTAATGCGGGAAATTTGTTCTTTTTCAGTTAAAGAGCCTAATTTACTCTCGTCAAATAAACTATATTCTTCTGCAGAATGAATTTTTCTTCTTTTTTTTACTATTGTAGTACCAGTACTTTGACTATCTAAAGAGTTTAAATTAATGTCTAATTTAAGCTTGCTTAAGCCTTGTAGGGTTAATTTTTTATTACTGATATCTTCATTATTCATATTGTTTTTATATTAATCCAAGCTTTTTACGTGCTTCTATGATTATTAAATCTGCTGTATCTTTTAGATTGTCTTTATTATTAGTTGAGGAAGAGAGTATGCTACAAAACTCATAATTTGATAAATCTGCTATGTCCTCTAAAGTTTTAATATTATGTTTACTAAGAGCAATTTTATTATCTATTGATAAGGCTAAGTTGATTACATCGTCTTCCATACCTAAATTTTTTAGCTCTTCTATTTTTCTATCATTCTCTGCTTTCAGGTAATTATTTGCTCTATTATGAAGTTCATTTGCAATATCTTCATTGAAGCCCTCTATTGAAGCAAGTTCCTTAATTGAAGTGTTAGATATATCTTCTACACTTGAAAAACCTTCTGTTACCAATAATTGGCCCATAATCTCCTCTAAGTTTAAAGCTTCAGCAAATAAAACTGAACATTGACTAAATTCTTTGTTTCTTCTTTCTGATTCTTGCTGAGTGCTTAATATCTCAATTTTCCATCCAACAAGCTCTGAAGCTAATCTTACATTCTGACCCTTTTTTCCTATAGCTAAACTCAATTGATCTTCAGCAACTATTAACTCTATACAATTTTCATTTTCGTCAATAATGACCTTTGATACTTCTGCAGGAGTAATGGCTTTAATAACAAATTGACCCAAATCTGATGAGTAATGTATGACGTCGATTTTTTCACCGTTTAATTCGTGTATAATAGTTTTTATTCTATCTCCTTTAACTCCAACGCAAGCACCTACTGGATCGATATTCTTATCAGATGAAAAAACAGCAACTTTAGATCTTGAACCAGCGTCTCTAGCTATACCTTTAATTGTTATCAATCCGTCAGCAACTTCTGGTACTTCTTGATTCAACAATGCCTCTAAAAAGCCTTCATGAGTCCTAGAAAGAATGATTTGACGTCCATCGTCAGAGCGCTTAACAGCCTGTATGTAAGCTTTAACCTTATCGCCTTCACGAAATGACTCACCACCAATTAAGTTTCGTAAAGGGAGGTATGCTCCAATTCCGTTTATGTCTATAATAAGATCTGAATATTCTACTTGTTTAACGATGCCATACCTCATTTCTCCTACCTTATCTTTAAATTCCTCATATTGCTTTTTTAACTCTTCATTTTTGATTATTTCAGAAATCTTTTGCTGGGCAATTCTTGCTGAAACAAGATCAGTGTTAAGAGAAATCAACTCACTAATAGTATCTCCAACTTTTGCATCTTCTTTTATTAACTTAGCTTGTGTCAACTTAATTAAGTCACACTCATTTTCATTTGATTCATCATTAATGACTTTTAGTTGTCTATATGAGGTAACTTTGCCTGTGTTTCTATCTATATTAACTACAATTTTACTTTTGCTACCATACTTTTGTTGAGCTACTGCTTCGATAGCACTTTTAAGTGCATTTATTATAATATTAAAATCCAAACCTTTTTGAAGTGAGAGCTCTCCCGCTGTTTTTATTACATCAAGGCTCCCAACTATGTTATTCTTGTTGCTTTTCTGCTTAACACTGCTTTTACGATTAGCAATCATATAAATAAATCCAATTTAATTAGTTATAATTATAGCTTCAACAGGTAAAGAACGCTATCTTAAATGTTAAATGATTGCTAATTTAAGTCAAGTTTTTTCATGTCTTTGTATGACAAGCAACGCCGGAGTAAAGAGTAAAGTTAAGACCGTTGCAGCCAATATTCCACTTGCTATGGTTGCTGAAATATCAACCCACCACTGGCTTGATGGAGCATCATATGTGATTTGTAGCGTAAAAAAACTGATATTTAACCTAGTAATCATAGGTATTAAACCAAGAACTGTAGTTGCAACGGTAAGTAGTATTGGCCTGATGCGAGAAATTGAAGCGTTTATTATACATTGCTTAATGTTATTTTTGCGCACCTTAATTTGCTGATGAAAGGCATCAAGCAATAGTATATTATTATTCACTATAATTCCTGCTAAAGCAATTATCCCCACTCCACACATGACAACTACAAAAACTTTCTGAATAAGAAAGAAAATGAAAAATACACATGTTGTTGATAAAAACACTGCTGTCATTACGATAAATGTATAGTATATGTTGTTAAACTGTGCCACTAGCACCAATATCATCAATGTAATTGCTAATATAAAAGCCTTTAATAAAAATGCTCCTGATTTTTGTTGATCTTCCTTATCACCTTTGAAATCAATCTTTACTCCTTTACTACAGTCTTGAGTAATCGAATTTTGAATGAACTTAACTCTTTCATCAACAAGATAGCCAGTATCAACGTCAGCAGAGATTGTTACTGTGCGTGATCCATCAATCCTACTTAGTTTATTTGCCTTTTTTTCGGGAACGTATTTCACTATGCTACTCATAGAATATGGTCCATTTGCTGTATTAATAAAAAGGTTATCTATAGTTTTCATGTTGCGATTCTTTCTGGGAAAGCGTAGTACAATATCAATTTCTTCATCTGCGTTATTTGGTCTATATTTTCCAATTAATACTCCATTTGTAACCATCTTTATAAAATCACCGATGGTTGCAACACTTACTCCAGAGCTTGTAGCCTTACTCTTATCAATACTCATATTCCACTCTATTTCAGGTGCTGATCTACTATCTTGAATATTTATAAATCCAGATGAAGGTTGGTCCATAATTTTTAGGATTTTCTCTGCTACTGAATTCAAGTTGGATGCACTTCCGCTTAAGTTAATTTGTATTGGCTTGTCAGCTGATGGTCCTGACTTTTGTTCCTGTACATCAATTATTACTCCTTTTATGTTTTGTACACTACTCCTTATATCATTTAGTATTTGCTTAGCTTTGCGCCTGCAGCGCCAATCTACAAGTTCCAATTGAATTTTGGCAATAACGTTGTCTGCAAATTTTCCTGATCGAGCATAAAAAACATAAATTTCTTTTTTAACACCCAAAATACGTTCTTCTACTTTCTTAAGTATCAAATCTCGTTCTTTGGCTGATAAGCTTTCTTTTACTTTAACGCTGATTAAAATGTTATCTGAATCTACATTCGGAAAGAACTTTAATCCAGGACCAAAAGTAAAATATAATATACTAGACAAAAATAAAACAAATACAACAACACATACAAATTTTTTGGGGTGATCTAAGACTTTCTCTAACATACGTACATAAGTTCTTATTATAAGCCCAGTATTTTTTATCTCACCACTTTCTATAGCACTCATTCTTATTATTTCTTTTTTTGAAGTTATGGAAGGTTTACCAAATATTGTACCAAGTGTTGGTATAAAAACCAAAGCCATAATTAGCGATCCAGTCAAAGTTAAAATTATTGTAATTGGTATGTACTGCATAAATTTACCGACCGTATCGGGCCAGAGTAACAGAGGGAAAAACACTGCTAATTTAGTTAATGTTGATGATAAAACTGGATAGAACATATCATGAACTGAGGTGCAAAAGGCTTCTACTTTATCCATGCCACAAATCATCTTTCTATCAGCATATTCGCTGATTACAATTGCATCATCAACCAGCATGCCAACTGCCATAATTAAACTGAAGAGGACAACTATATTTAGAGTAATACCCATTAGGTAAAGAGCCATTATTCCTATGAGAAAGGAGCCAGGTATTGATAGTGCAACAAGAATAGCAGCCCTTGTTCCCATAAAGAGCATTATTATGGTTAGTATTAGTAATACGGCAAATATTATACCATTTTCCAAGTCGTCAAGCACATCACGTACATTTTTTGACTGGTCATTCAAATAAACTACTTTTAAATTTTCAGGTAATTGATCTTTTGCTTTGTCCATTAAGTATTTTACTTGATTTACCGTATCTATTATGTTTTTTCCATTACGTTTTGAAATTTCTAGTACAATGCTAGGTAGTCCATTAATACGAGCAGATCCTTGATGATCCTCAAACCCAAGGTATACTTTTGCTATATCTTTGATTCTCAAAACTGCATCACTTTGAGATCTAATAGGAATATTCATAATATCTTCTATATCTTTTAATAACCCTGATATTTTAATCGAATATTTACCGGTATCATTTTCTAGTGATCCGGCTCCTACCAATCTGTTGTTGTTTGATATAGCTTGAAATATCTCATTTGATTGAATGTTATATTTTGTTAGAACTGTGGGCTCAATTATAACTTCCACTGTTTCTTTACGCATACCTGCTACTTCAACTTTAAGAACATTTGGCAGAGATTCTATTTCTTTCTTTAGTTTGCGTGCTATTTCAGTTAAAGCTCTTTCCGGCAAATTACCAATCAAGCCAACGTTTAGTATCGGAAATAAGCTCAAGTCTATTTCATTGATTATCGGAGATTCTGCTTCAATAGGTAATTTTGATTTTATGTTTAAAAGCTTTGAACGGACATTATCGAGCACTTCTTTATTATTATACTCTGTTCTAAATTCGATTATCATGTGAGCACCATCATTAGTTGCAAAAGCTCTCAATTCTTTTACACCTTCGATGGATCTTAGTTCATTTTCTATAGGAAGCACTAATAGCTTTTCACTATCCTCGACAGAAATACCAGGAAACCCGACAAATACACTAATTATAGGAATCTGTATATCAGGATTGCTTTCTCTTGGCATCTTTATATAAGTGTATGAGCCGAAGGTAAAAATCACGATAAGCAATAATATTACTGTTCTATTCCTCTCTACAAGTAAGCTTTTCATGCCAAACATTATACGTATTTATATCATATTATAGCTAAGATAAATTATATATTAATTAATCCTTATATGTCTTTATGTAAATGATTAAAATTTTTACAGTTTTGCAAGCGTAAGAAAATTTCTATATAATATGACTTTAGTATGGTATTTGAGGGATTATTATGGTAGCAGTTTTAAGTGTGACAGAAGGCAAGAATAAAGTGATCGTATCTGGGTTGATTGGGCTTTCATCAACCTTAGTATTTTTGACAGTGATTCACATTGCTGCAAAAATAGCCATTATAGTTACTGCTGCTGCAGTTACTTACTTATTACTTTTGCTGATTCATAAAATAAGAACTAAAAAAGAACAGCCTGCTGAAATTACTGGTGTTTCAGGAGATAAAGTTTCAGAAGATGAAGGGTATAGCAGTGTTGATGAAGGTGAAGAAAAAGATACCGTAAAAGAACCAGAAAGAACTGAAACTGAGTTAGAAGAAGAATTAAAAAATAAAAGAGCAGAAGAAGAAATGAAAAGTGGACTACCTGAACATATGGACCTTGACGGTAACTCACTTGCTGGGGCTGATGATACAAGTCAGACTAAATGCGCAACGAATTATATGGATTTAATGCTATCCCCTCCTATGCATATGGATGGATATTACCGAGAAATCAAAGAGGTTAATGCTCTGAGAACTTCTGTAAATAATTATCCAATGATAGTACCAGAGCGGCTAACTATGGAAGATATTGTTAAACAACGTGGTTAGAGTTTATATCAAACTCTCCATCTTGTATTGAGAATCAGATGCAATGCCGTAGACTCTACTTGGTGGAATGATTTTGTTCTCTATACCGAAAGCCATGCCTTCAACTATTGCTGCAAGCACCTTTTCAAGGTTGCAATCTGCTCCAGGAACACGGTGCTCTAGGCGGCATCTTTTGGAATCGTTGCCAAAATAGGGAATTCTTATCGCAGCAGTTCTGTTATTCACTCCCCAACTAATCGTAGTTGGAGTATGAATATCTGGGTACTGAAATCTTAAATATGAATCATCATTTGGAGCAAAAAACAACATATGTTTTTTCATCATTGCACATAATCCACCTATGCTGTGAATCAGGTGGTCACTATATTTTTGCTTGTTGCCATAAAATAAGTTATGATTATTTGAATCCATGAGGCTAACATGTACATTTAGTGCGCTGCCTGCTCTATCCAAATAAGGTTTTGCTTTAAAAGAAACATTACCATCGAACTCTTGTGCTGTTCCAATCAGTAATTTTTTTACTAACTCAAAATGCATAATTAAATTATCAGGACTCGTATAACAATCACTTTTTATCTCGTATTGGTTTAAAGAACTCTCTTTCTCACAAAAAAATCCAAGAGAAGCTATTTTATTTTTGATGCTATTCAGAAATAAATATTCTTTTTTTATTCCCTCAGTGTAAAACTCCAGTTCAATACCGAATACAGTATTATGACTCAAATTACTTAACATAATCACAAATTTACTTCAATAAATTTATACTAAATCAGCTATATTTATACAAGTACTTTACTTATTTATCAGTAAATTTAATATCTTATTTATACATAATATATTACTATTTTTTAATAACATACTTCTAATCCTCGGTACAAGCGACATTTACAAATTGATTGTTTTTATTTCAAAAAAATGATCAATTTTAGTGCTTTTATACTCTTTACAACTCGTCAAAAAATCCTCATAATTTTAAGTATGTATTAAGTAGTGTTAGCTTTTTATCTTACATTAAGCTATTGATTATCTTGCATCTTTCTGATTATTGTTCTTTCTTGGTGTGGTATATGAACTTAACTAACCCTAAGGTTTCTACTATGTTTTTTGATCAGATTATTACAGTAACGGACCACAATGTTACTTGGGAAAAAATCCAAAATTATCTCCATAATCTCTATGGAGAAGCAACATATAACAGCTGGCTGAGTTCACTAAGATTTATCAGCAACAGAAATGGAGAAGTTTTGTTGTCTGTACCAACAAGATTTATAAAGGAGTGGATTACAGTTCACTACATGGAAAAAATATTATCATTATGGCAAAGCGAAGATCAAAGTGTATGTTCTATTGATATTCAATTAATTGAAGAAAGAAATTCAAATTCTAATACGATACTAAAAAATAGAGAGGAAAATAATCATAATCTTGGTTCACCACTAGATACCAGATTCACTTTTGATAATTTTGTGGTAGGAAAGTCAAATGAGTTAGCATTTACAGCGGCAAAGCGTGTAGCGGAATCTATAGATCCAATATCAGGAAGCAACCCTTTATTTCTATATGGTGGAGTGGGACTTGGTAAAACACATTTAATGCATGCTATAGCTTGGGACATAGTCAATTCTCCGTCAGCAAAAAGAAAAGTGGTATATTTATCAGCAGAGAAATTTATGTATCAATATATTACGGCGCTGCGGAGCAAAGATATTATGTTATTTAAAGAGCAATTTAGATCAGTAGATGTATTGATGGTAGATGATGTGCAATTTATCAGTGGTAAAGATAGTACACAAGAAGAATTTTTTCACACTTTCAATGCATTGATAGACCAAAATAAACAATTGGTTATATCAGCTGATAGGTCTCCTAGTGATCTTGATGGAGTAGAAGAAAGAATAAAATCACGACTTGGTTGGGGATTAGTTGCAGATATTAATGAAACAACTTTTGAATTAAGACTTGGTATATTGCAGGCGAAAGTGGAACGAATGAATATGTATGTTCCCAAGGATGTCCTAGAATTTTTGGCAAGGAATATAAAATCCAATATAAGAGAACTAGAAGGAGCATTAAATAAGGTTGCTCATACCTCTTTAATTGGAAGAAGCATGACAGTAGAATCAGCTAGTGAGACCCTAATTGATCTTCTTAGGTCAAATCATAGGTCAATCACAATAGAAGAAATACAGAAAAAAATAGCTGAATTTTTCAATATAAAGATTGCAGATATGCAATCTAATAGAAGGCTCCGCAGTCTTGCGAGGCCGAGACAAATAGCTATGTATTTCGCAAAGAAGTTTACGCAAAAAAGTTTACCAGATATTGGAAGAAATTTTGGTGGTAGAGATCATGCTACTGTTATACACGCAGTCAAACAAGTGGAAAATTTCATAAGAACTGACCCAAAATTTGCTGATGAAATCAATCGATTAAAAAAGATGTTTAAGTAGCACTTTATTAATGACAACCAGGCTGTTTTCATTTTTTTGATCAAATATCTTTTTCAAGTAGATTAAGTAAATCAAAGATCATTATTAGTATAAGCTAAGAGAAAATAGCTAGTCGATTGCTTAAAAAGTATATAAAATCACAATTTAAGTAGGAAATATGGCAATTAGACTTATTCCAGATAATCTTGATATAAAATTTAGTAAATATAGAAATTTGACAGCACTTGTTAGCGTTATTCTTATCATTTTTTCAATGCTTACTTTTATGCTGCGAGGAATGAATTTGGGTATAGACTTTACAGGTGGAATTTTGATAGAGATAAAATCTTCAAGCAAGGATGATGCTATTCTCGGTATATTAAAAGAGAGTGGATTTACGATACAGAGTTCAAAAGCTGGTGATAACTTAGTTGTGCGGTTTAAAGATGAGGGAGATGAAGATAAAATTAAAAAGGTTAAAAGTATATTAGAGAGCAAATTAGGTAATTTAGTAACTTATCGCAAAATAGATTATGTTGGTCCACAAATAGGCTCAACGCAGATATTTGAAGGGATATCAGCCATGTTAATTGCAATTATTGGAATATTTTTTTATGTTTGGCTTAGATTTAACTGGCAGTGTGGACTTGGTGGAATAATGGCACTGATCCATGATGTGATTTTAACTCTTGGCTTTATCAGTTTAACGAGTATTGAGTTTAATATTTCATCAGTTGCAGCTCTCCTTACCGTAATTGGCTACTCAATCAATAACTCAGTGGTTATATATGATCGGATTCGAGAGTATCAAAAAAGTGGAAAAAATGCAAAAATAGGTGAAGTAGTTGATGCCAGCATTAATTCGACGCTATTTCGCACTATGTTAACTTCAGGTACTACTCTTCTTGCCGCTCTTCCTTTAGTGCTGATTTGTACAGGTGTGGTCAGAGACTTCTGCTTAATCATTTCTTTTGGCATTGCAATCGGCACCTGTTCCGCAATATTTATCTCTGCTCCTATATTGACCTGCAGAGCGTTGATAAGTAGAGTATAGAACGTTTAACTACGATATAATATTAGCTTGTTATCCCTAATAGTGAAATGAAAATATCTCAAAAAGCTCATACCAAGTAATGAATGGGACATAGAGTGAGTATTAACACTAGCGTGCACATCATTAATTAAAAAATTTCCTATTTTAACTTGAGGTATTTGAACCACTCCAGCTTTTATTTGACCTTTTGCAGTTTCATATATTTTAAAGTCTTGAATGTTTTGTAAGTTAATACCAGCATGTAACGCATCTTTTTGCGATAGAACAATATCAGTTGCTCCGGTATCAAGCAAAAACGTTATATTACGATCATTGACTTGAGCTTGAATATAAAAATGTCCATCGTATGACTTTGTAAATTCGATACTTCCGCCATTTTGAACCCTTCCTTTGTACGGTAGAAAAGTGCTCAGAAACCTATTGCTTAGTTTATCTCCTTGTGAATCAATAAACATTGCAGTAATGACTATTATCAGTAGCCAAATAACTAGATTTTTTGCTGCATTCATATTATTAAAATTTGAAGCCATAAGAGTAAATTTTTAAGATTAGCGTTAAAAGCTATTATTAAAAATAAGTAAATTTTATTGTTTTAGTACAATATTTAATATATACTTTAAGGAGGTATATTCGATTTAATTTCATGTCAGAAGCAAAAAATTTAATTTTAGCAACAATTCTTTCTATATTGATTATAGTATTATGGCATATTATTTATGATAATTTTCTTAACACGAGCCAAAGCCAATCATCGATTGAAAATATTGAACATATCGAATCTTCTAACGACCTTGCTCCTATGATATACCAAAATCGTTCTGAAATTATTAATTCTACTAGAGAACAGAGAGTTAATTTAACCAATAACATGCTTGAAGGATCAATTTCTCTGAAAGGTGCAAGGTTTGATGACTTAATCTTAACTAACTACCACTTAGAACCGAGTTCTTCTTCTCCACAAGTGGTGTTACTGTCACCTGCAGAATCAAAAGATGTATATTTCGCAGAATTTGGGTGGCTCGATCCGAATGAAAAGATTAAAGTTCCAGATTCTAAAACAGTATGGCAAGCAGATAAACTCAATCAAAAAGAGGTCAATTTATTTTGGGATAATGAAAATGGCATTTTATTTAGAATGAAAATTAGCCTTGACGATAACTACATGTTTAAAGTTGAGCAAATTATTGAAAACAATACAAAAGATAATGTAGTTTTGGTTCCCTATGGTAAAATCAATCGTAAACGTGATAATATTAACGAATCCTATTGGATATCACATGAAGGAGTACTAGGTGCATTTAACAATAAACTAGAGGAGTGGACATATAAGGATATTTCCAAGAAACGTTTAATAAAGGCCAGCACAAGTGAAAAAAGTTGGTTTGGTTTTGCTGATAAATATTGGTTTACAGCTATCATACCTGAAAAATCTGATCAAATAAATGTAAGTATTAAGCATACGAATGTTAATAACATTGATAAGTTTCAAGTAGATTTTGTTAAACCTTACAAACACATACTCCCTGGTGCAAGTGTTTCTACTCTGAACTACTTTTTTGCTGGGGCAAAGAAGTTGAATTTACTTGATTCTTATAAAGACACTCTTAATATACCTTTATTTGATAAGGCTGTAGATTTTGGTGTACTTTATTTTATAACCAAGCCAGTGTTTTTACTGCTTGAATATTTTAACTTTGTTTTGAAAAATTTTGGCTTAGCAATATTATTGCTAACTTTAGTAATCAAACTTTTGATGCTTCCCTTATCTAATAGATCATATATTTCGATGTTCAAGGTGAAAAGCCTGCAGCCTGAATTAACTCGTATAAAAGAGTTGTACAAAAATGACAGCTTAAAGCAGCACAAAGAGACAATTGCGTTGTTCAAGAGAAACAATGTAAATCCAATGTCGAGCATTTTCCCTATGCTCATACAAATACCAGTATTTTTTGCTCTGTATAAAGTATTATTTGTTACTATAGAGATGAGACACGCCCCTTTTTATTTATGGATTAAGGATCTTTCAGCTTCTGATCCAACAAACATTTTTACATTATTTGGGTTGTTTAATTATAACTTTCCTATTTCTATAGGCATTTTACCTATAATTTTCGGCGCTACCATGATAATTCAGCAGAAGCTAAGTGAGAAAGATCAAACCAGTAAAGATGATATTCAAGTAAATGTTATGAAGTTTTTACCTTACATTTCTGTCTTTATTTTTTCTTCTTTTCCTGCCGGCCTGGTAATATATTGGATATTTAGTAATATTATAACTCTGGTTCAACAATCATTAATAAAGTTGCTTTTAACAAGAAAAGTAGGAATGAATGTCGAAAATACTAATAGTTAATTCAGTTTATTATACTGAAATAGCAAACCTTTTGCTTGAAGGTGCAACCGATAAATTAAAAGGCAGCAGCGCAAGTTACGATGTAATTGAGGTTCCCGGTGCATTTGAGATACCAGCTACAATTCTCTTTGCGGTCAAAGGCAAGAATACTAATTATGATGGTTATTTAGCTCTTGGATGTGTAATTCGTGGTGAAACTGATCATTATAAATACGTTTGTAAAGGAGTAATCGAAGGCTTAAATGAAGTTATTATGCATTATGCAATACCCCTTGGTATGGGCGTAATTACCGCTGACAGTAAAGATAAAGCACTAATTAGAGCTGACAAAAATAAAAAGAACGTTGGTGGCCATGCAGCCTCAACTGTTTTGCATATGATAGATCTACACAATAAATTAAAATAATGGAGGAAAAACCAGTAGATAAAAAGTGGCGCATAAAAAGAAGTACGGCAAGATTTCTTGCTGTACAAATTGCTTATTCAAATATTTTTGTAAGTTACAACAAAAGCACTTTTAAATTGGAAAATTGTGAGCTTAAGGACTACATAAGTAAGTTGAAAGATATATTTGAATGTGAAGAATTTGAACATCAGTTCTTAGAAAACTTGTTATATAAGGTTATAAAAAGCAGTGAAGAATATGATAAAATAATAGAGTCTTACTTACACCCAAGCTGGTCCCTTTCACGGTTAAATCTTATAAGCTTATCTATTTTGCGTGTTGCAATATGTGAGTTGATTAATTGCGATACACCAGTTCCAGTTGTTATCAATGAGTATACTAATATTGCATCTGATTTACTTGATAAACCAAGCGAAATTGGTTTTATTAATGGGTTATTGGATAAGGCAAAAGATGCAGTTAAATTAAATAAAAATCCTTAGCAATTATAGCCAGCAAACACAGGGTGTCATCCGAGTAGCTGACACATAGCTGTATGAACATTGCAATTTGCGTGGCAGGCGGTGTCATTCCAGTCTGGAATCCAGCTTTTTCATAATCATCAAAACGTTGTATTTTAACATAAAATGGCTGCTTTTATGCTTACCAACTTAGTAAAATTCCTGGATCCCAGACTGGGATGACACCATAGTCAAGCTTTTTCGTAAGTTACCTGCCACTTGAGCCAAAGCCCCCTGCATTGCGACCGGTTTCTTCTGTGCAGAATTCTTCTCTGTCATCCCAAATTACCTGAGATACAGGAGAAATAAGGATTTGTGCAATTCTATCTCCTCTTTTTATTTCATATGGCTGATTACTTAGATTGATTAGGCAAACTTTAACTTCACCTCGATAATCGGAGTCTATAGTGCCCGGAGAATTTAAGACAGTGATTCCATGTTTTGCAGCAAGCCCAGAACGTGGGCGAACTTGTCCTTCAAAACCGTTTGGTATTGCAATCACAATGCCAGTTGGAATAAGTAACCTTTCAAGTGGATTTAAAATAATATAGTCGTCCAATGCAGCATAAAGATCCATGCCAGCACTCTGCATAGTTGCATAACAGGGAAGAGGCAAGCTTTTGCCATGTGATAACTTTTTTATTTCTACTTTAATTTTATCTCTTTGCATTTTTATTCACCAGTTATGAAAATTTGATTGTAGCATGTAAATTATGCCTGTAAAAGATAAGAAAACTACTTGACAAATCTTTCAGCTTCCTTACTATAAAATTCAAAGTGTTTTATTACCTTCAATCTGTTCAGATTAAACGACAAAAGTATTATACAGTTGGCGTCTTATAAATCTTTCCGCTATGTGCACTTTATGTCTTCACAATAATTTCTACCTAATATAAGCTGAAGCGGGCTTATAAAATGTTTAAATACAGTATAGAACGCCAATTTTTAGGATGAGAGAGTAACAACTAGCTAACGCTTTTGCCTTTTTTTATTAGTAAATTTCTTAACGTTTATATAGAGGGTGTCATTCCAGCACTTGATGCTGGAATCCAGCCTTTCTGCAATCTCATCGAAAACGTTGTACCACCTTTCTATGCTAGTTTGCTTGTGAGCAACTTAGATCCCAGTACTGGGATGACAAAAAAGGGGTACTTGAATGACAGTAAAGAGTATCAGGATGATAGGATTTACGCTATAAAGCGAACCGATTTGGTGTGCTGATTTTGTTTGCAGTTTCATAGTACGAATTTTTTACTTCGGTAGTCTTTTTATTGTCATTATAATTACAAGAATAGTTGAGGCCAATTAATATGAAAACTTTTGCAAAAAATTTTAAAGGTAAGGAAAGAAAGCTAGAAGAGTTCAATGAGAAAGTTGAAGACATATCAGCTGTAGCTCAAGATAAGTTTGCACATGAACTTGAAAATATCGCATATGAAAGTGTGCAGAAATTTCGCAGTCTACTTGCTAAAGAAATAAACTCCACTTTCAATAACATTCATTCTCAGAATGTCAATCTACTAAAATCTGGCTTAGTAAACTTGATCAATAAAAAAGGAGAAACAGCGTTAATACGTTCTCTTCTCAATATACTTGTACGATAGAGTTGCTGCTGCAATTTAATATTAAGTGATAACTAAAATAAGTAAGATTTTTTATGGATAAGTCTTACTTATTTTAGCTATATATAGAAAAGGAGGGTTGTTATGTCAACAAGACTAAAGTATCCAATTATAAATATACAACGTAAGTCTAAGCCTAAATCTTTTCCAGTAACTTTAGGAGAGGTTAAATCTTTTTTACGAATTGAAAATGATCAAGATGATAAGTTGATTTCAAGTTTTATTTTTATGGCAACTGATTATGCTCAGTGGCATATGGAAAAGTCTCTAGTAAAGCAAACGTGGCAAGTTTCATATGAAGGTTATATACCTCGTAGAATCTATTTAAGCTATGGTCCTGTGAATAAAATAATATTGGCTACTGATAAGAATAGAAAACTTAGTTATTATTTTAGTGATATAGGAAGCTATATTGAATTTTTCAATTATTTGAACATAATAAGGGCTGATGTTGTATACGAAGCTGGCTATGACAGCGTTCCTGAGCAAATAAAGCTAGGTATTATGCAGCATGTTTCTGCTCTCTATAAAAATCGTGAATCAGAAGTAAGTAGCCATTTATCTGAGGTAAAGAAGGTGTATTCTCCATTTCGCGAACCAAAGGTTGTTTTGTAGTTCCTGTTTGTCATTCAATAGCAGATACAACAGATGGTGTCATCCGAGTAGCTCTTTCTTGTCATCCCAGTACTGGGATCCAGTTTTTTCATGATCATCAAAACGTTGTATTTTAAAATAAAACGGCTACTTTTATGCTTACCAACTTAATAAAATTCCTGGATCCCAGCACTGGGATGACAAGAAAGAGCTACTGGAACGACATCATTATAAAGTGAACCAGTGTCTGGGGATGTGATGACACCATCTGTTGTACCTACAAATTGCAATGTTCTTAGCCGTATCTGTGAGATGGAAAAAATTCAAATTATAAATGAGTTGTATAATAGTATTTATGCAGCATTAAAAGCAAACTCTAATTTAAAGAAATATGTTACTAACATCTATGATTACCTGCCTAAGCAGGTTACTATTCCTTATCTGAGATTGCGCATAGTAAATTATGTTAACCTGCATATGCTATCTAATTTTGCTACAAAAGTAAGATTTTCATGCGACATATATACTTATCATATAAGCAGCATGCTTGCTGCTATAAAGCATGTTAGCTTGGTGGTAAAGAGCATTAGTAGTGAGACCATTTTGGAAAGTAATTGTGCTATAAATCAGCATGATGAAGTTTTACATTCAACAATTAATTTTGATATTTTAATACAAGGAGGTAGCGATGAGCAAATTACAGCTGAAAATTAAAGGTCATGACAATAATTTTGTTGTGCTGAATAATATACGAAACTTAAGGTTTACTTTGCGTAATAACAAAGAGGAGATGAAAGATATTTCCTCTTTTGGCTGGAGAAAAGTGCTTGATTGTGTTGGAAGTAGAAAGATTACAATAAAAATTAATGGCATTTTAAATTCAGTATTGGCTGATGAATTATTGCGTAATTCTGCAATGTTAAACTCTAATAATGATTATGAGATTAGTTTTAATGCTAAGGAGAAGATAAAACTCAGGTGTTCGGTTGAATTGTATGAGAGATATTATGATCCTGCCACTTTTGACAGCTTCACTGTAGTTTTAGCCAGTGCTGAAGTTGTGAACACTTTTCATTAGTGTTAATTTAATTTTTTCATATACAATAATAATAAGTGGGAATAAATTAAAAAAAAATTATGAACGATGAGGATCTTTTCGAAGAAGGCGATGATAATGTTGAAGAGAATAGCGATGACAGAAGAGAAAGGAATTTGAAGAATGAAAATCAGCTCGAAGAGCAATTTAAAGAGTATTTAAAACCTTTCGAGGATATTTTAAGTCAAATTGATGAAGGAGTTGATAATTTAGATAGTTACGAAAGGACTATGCAAGTAAAGCGAAGTATAGATAGGCTCATAGAAACCTTATATAGCCAAGCAGCATCTGAGGATATTGATGTAGAACTTGAAACCACAAAACACACTCGCGATAAATCAGAGTCCAAGAAAAGAGTTCTGGAAAAGAGAAAGAAACAACTGATGGAAGAGATCTTAAGTTTTCAACAACAAAAGGAGCTAATGAATAGTAGGGAAAAACATGAAGTAGCAAGTGATGAAGATGTTCAGAAGGCAAAAGCACGAGTGAAGTCTTCAATTAGGGGGGTGTTGTTTTCAGTTATTGCTCATAGAATGGATCCACGAAGGAGGGCAGGGGAAACTGCTGATGACAATGAAAAGCAAGCTCGTATGTACGGTAGAGAAGCAGTTGGTGGAGTTTTAGGTGGATTATTCAAGGCGTTTTTAACTGCAGTTGCTGCTGTTGTGCGCGAAATTGCTAAACCACTTCAACATATGAATACACAAGAGACGTCTTTTGCAAAACAAGTTGAAGAAAGCAGAAACCAGGATTCACAGAAAGGTCGATCTGTGTAGGTCAAAGTATAGTTTCAAAAATTTTTTTGAAACTATACTTCTTACATTTCCACCTAATCAAAGTTCAGTACTATAATACAGAATACTCTAACTCTGAAGGAAATGTATTTTCCATAATTTCTTGTACTTTATCAAGAAACCCTTGTTCCATTTTACTGGCATCAAATTTTTCTTTTGATGTGTTATTTTTTATTTCCTGATAGTATTCCTTAGCTGCACTCTTTATATCTTCTTGTTTTAAATAACATCTTCCTTCACATTCGTATTTTTTAGATTCTTTTTCTTTTTGACAATTTGTTTTACATTCTTTATACTCTCTGTCGTTGAGAATCTCAAATTCCTTGCTATCCTCGCATTCTGAATTGCATTTAGAAAGTTCTTTTTCTTCTTGTTTATTGCAATAATCATTTTTACATACTTTATCTACCACGTAATTCTCTTTAACAAGTAAATTTAAAAATTCTTGTTTTGGACTCATAAGCTCTTTTATTTTATCAAGCAATTCTTGTTTCATTTTCTCAGCATCAACATTTTGAGTTACTACTAACGTTTCTTTTTTTAATAAGTTTATTCTTTTTTCTTGATCTCCTTTCATTTTCTCTGCGTTTAACTGACTTTCTCGGAATTGTTTATTCGCGTCTTCAATTAATTTATCGTACTTCTTATCTATTAATAACTTCATATGGGTTTTATGTTTTTCAATCTCATCATCTGATAATTTTTGTGCTATTTCTTCTTTTTTATTTTCATAGTATTCTTTAGCTGCACTTTTTATAGCTTCTTCATTTTTGATACATTTTTTTTTACAAGAATCATGTTCAACTTTATCACGTGGTTTCAAGTTATAATGTTTACTACAACGGCTATCGCATTCTGATTTTGCTTTACCTGGGATAGCTTGTGCCTTTCTCAAATCCGAGCATTCTCTTTGGCATGATGAAAGGTCATTTCCTAATGCTTCGCCTGATTTAAATTTCTCTAATATTTCTTCAATGGTCTTATTTAATATTATACGTTTTGGTGCTGCATGTAATGTACTTATGCAATATTCCTTTTTACATAAATCTACCACGTTAGTGTTTTCAATAAAGTCTCTAAATTTAATTTTTGTATCTACTGCGTTGAGTTTGCTGGTTTCTCCAAACATAAAATTTCTCCTAGTAAATTAATATTTTAATACTTATTAGTAAATTTATTATTAAAATAGCATGTTATGCAGTATGTGTATTAAATAATATCTACTCAACGCAAATTACAACAAACGCAGTAGCATAATCTTGATCATCACTTAGAGAAAGGTGTATCTTGTAGTCTTTCGAGATGAAATCCTTTGTCATAGCAAGATGTGGTTTTCCCCTGATGTTACTGTATATTTCTATATCTTTCATTATAATTCCTTGGCTGAATCCAGTGCCTAGCGCTTTAACAAAAGCTTCCTTTGCAGCAAAGCGTTTAGCAAAATATTTTGCTCTTACTTCTTGGCTATTATATTTTTTGCTTATCTCTATCTCCTTCTTAGTATAGACTTTATTGAGAAATTTTTCCCCGTATTTTTGTGATATTCTCAATATTCTGGGTATATATACTATGTCAGTGCCAATACCGTATATCATTTTGCGCTAAAACGATTTATTGCTTCTTCAACTTGTATTTCCTCTACCTCGCCAGTTGCTCTATTTTTTACTTCAACTGTATTTTCACTTACTACTTTTTTTCCAACAATTATTTGCCACGGCAAGCCTATCAGATCCATTCTGGCAAATTTCACTCCTACACTTTCGTCCGTATCATCGTAAAGCACTTTATCACTTTTCAAAGCTTTGTATATTTTATCTGCGGCCTCCGTTACTTTCGTTTGTAGATTGATTAAACCAACTCTAAAAGGAGCTACTGCCTCTGGCCAGATAATTCCTTTATCATCATGGAAAGCTTCTATTATTGCGCCAACAAGCCTTGAAACTCCAATGCCATATGAACCCATATGTATGTTAACATTTTTTCCATCTTGAGAAGTAACACTTGCCTTCATAGGTTTCGAATATTTATCACCAAAATAAAAAATATGCCCTATTTCAATACCTTTACTAACATTTAACTGTTCTTGCGGTATAGGACAAATTTTAGGATCATGCATATCGTCTGCAACTGCATATATGCTCTTCAGGCTTTCAATATCTTCACTCTCTAGCAGTTCAGAAAATTTATTGTCATAATATAGAGTGCTCTCACCGGTGTTTGCCAATATATGAAATTCATGACTTAAATTTCCTCCAATTGGTCCTGTATCTGCCCTCACTCCAATTGGAGTAAGCCCCATGCGTTTGAAGATTTTTATGTAAGTTTTATACATCAAATTATATGAATTCAGTGCACCTTCGTAATCTACATCAAAACTGTATGCATCCTTCATCAGAAATTCCCTGCCTCTCATAACGCCATAACGAGGTCTTACTTCGTCACGAAACTTCCACTGAATTTGATATAAACAAAGTGGTAAATCTTTGTAACTTTTTACCGTATTTCTAATCAAATCAGTTACCACCTCCTCATGTGTTGGACCAAAAAGCATATCGCTTTCATGCCTATCTTTAATACGTAGCATTTCTTTGCCGTAATCATCGTAACGTCCTGACTCTCGCCAAAGACTTGCTGGCTGCACACAAGGCATCAACACTTCAATTGCACCAATTTCATCTCTGATAATATTTTCAATATTTTTAAGTACCAAAAGACCAAGCGGCAGCCAAGAATAAATTCCAGATGCTGTCTGCTTGATTAAGCCTGCACGTAATAAATATTGATGAGAAATAATTTCAGCACCAGCAGGGGTTTCTTTTAAAGTTGGCAGGTAATATTGAGATAAGCGCATTTGATAAATCTGATTGTACTAAGTAATCTTAATACAATCAGACCTGTAGGTAAACTTATTTAAAAAGGAAAGAGAGAGGAGCAGTCTTCTAAGAAGAAATAGAAGCTATCTTAAACCTCAAGTCATCACTTTGTTATCACAGCACATCATCGATGTTTTGGTATAGAGTAATCAGAATCATAAAAATAGCTTAGTGTTAGCTATTTTTATGATAACCTCTCTTAAACAATTGATATTTTACAGTGTTTTTGGTAAAATAATAGCTTAAGGCTTAGAATAAAAGTTTATGAGTGAAGCACAAGGTCCAAATATTGCAGAATGGCAGGCACAGCAGCAACACCAGGAAGCCGCTAGTGAGAAAAGTGGTTTCGGTCTTGGTCATAGTGACTCTGTTGCAACAATTGTGGATGGAATGAAGTGGATGTTCAACTTTCATGAAGGAGCAATTGCTGCTTATAATAATGTGTTTGAAGGTTTGGTCAGTGGTAGCAGTCTAGTAACTTTATTTGGGAAATCAGGTAATATGTTTGGCATAAAATTTCTTGAAAACCTTGCGGAATATTTTTCAGGTGGAGGTGGAGAAGATATGCCATCAGAAGGAATGGATATGGATCACGGTGATGGAGGACTTAATCCAGATGATTATCCCCACGCTAGCAATGAAATGGCTCATAGTGCTGATGGTTTGCATGATATGCATGATGCAGGTGATCATCATGGCCAATCTTTTTCACCTGGTCCTTCACCATATGTTGGTGATGATCATGAGCTTGGTTACTAAATAACTAAGAAGATTTTATTGTAATTAGTGAAAAAAGTTTCAGTTTTAGGATCAACAGGAAGCATTGGAAAAAAGACTGTAGATTTGCTCTTAAAGAGAAAGGAAGAATATCAGGTGGAAGCACTAAGTGCCAATTCGAATTTTAATTTACTTGCATATCAAGCAAAACTGCTTAATGCAAAATATGCTGCCATTTCTGATGAAAGGTTCTACAAAGATTTAAAAGAAGATCTACTTGGTACAAACGTCAAAGTAGAAGTTGGTGCTCCAGGTCTAGCAAATGTTGCTTCTCTACCCGTTGATCTCTCAGTTATTGCAATAGTTGGCATCGCAGGCCTTGAGCCAGTTATAAAGGTTATAGAAAGCGGTACTAAAGTTATTGCTCTAGCAAATAAAGAAAGCATTGTTTGTGGTGGCAAGTTACTGCTTGAAAAAGCTAAAGAAAGGAGCGTACAAATAATTCCCATCGACTCTGAACACAACGCAATTTTTCAAGTTTTGCAAAATGATGATAAATGTGTAGAAAAGATTATACTCACTGCCTCTGGTGGACCATTTTTAAATTATAGCCTTGAACAATTAAGAAATATCACAGTAAATCAGGCACTAAGTCACCCTACTTGGAAAATGGGAAAGAAAATCTCAGTTGATAGTGCAACAATGATGAATAAAGCACTAGAAATAATAGAAGCACATCATTTGTTTAATATTAGTCCAAATAGAATTGAAGCAGTAGTGCACCCTGAATCGATAGTACATGGAATTGTCGTTTATCACGATGGATTCAGCTTTGCTGTGCTTGCAGAAACTGATATGGAAATTCCCATTGCATATGCTTTGTCTTGGCCAGAAAGATCAACTTTGAACTACAAGTTAGACTTAACAAAACAAAAAAAATTGACCTTTCAAGAACCAGACCACAAATGTTTTTCTTCACTAAAGCTAAGCATGGAAGTGTTAAATTCTTCTTCTTCACATACAAATAGTATTGTTTTGAACGCTGCAAATGAGATAGCTGTTAATGAATTCTTGAAATCACGAATCGGCTTTTTAGAAGTAGTAGAGGTAGTAAAATCAACAATAGAAAACTTTGACAAGTACTCTGATATTAACTCACTATCCGACATAACAAGTATCGATTTTGAAAGCCGTATTCTTGCCAATGAAATCATAAAAAGTAAAGGTATCTGTTCAGCAGAGTGATAAAATAAGGTAGACGAGAAAAGACAACTAAATGGGTGTAGCTATCCAGCAAAATTCATTGCAGATAAGACAACATTTTCGATCAAAAAGCTGTATTCCATAATGTCATTCCAGTAGCTGACAACGTGATCCAGATTTCCATAATGTCATCCTAGTAGCTGACACTGGGATCTAGAAAAATTTACAAAGCTTATGCTAAATTCAATGAGATTAAATGAAAACCAGCATCAAGTGCTGGAATGACACCTTACCTGAACAGATAAATCACTTAGCATGTTCGAAATCAATCTGAGAGAAATTTACATCGTTAAGAACTGTATTTGCTCTATACAGAAAACCACATCCTATTGCAAAGAACAGCAATGCAGCTGCAGCAAACGGAACTGGGTTATAAACTGTGAAACATAGACCAACAGCAAGTACTCCAGATAACAAAAAAGCACAAGCATAATTAGTTTGTTTCCTTTTTTGAGCAACTTCTTCTACCTTTATGAACTCTGTTTCTATTATTTCCTTAACATGTTCTGCAATACAATCTCTTGGACTTTCGTTTTCATAGTTTTTAATATTAGGTTTGATATTTGGATGTGTGAGTAATATTTTTACCATATCTATATTACCAAACTGGCAAGCAATGTGTAAAGCTGTGTTTTTTTTCTTCTTACCGGTCTTAATTTCCTCCTCTGCACGAGCATAATTTTGAGGTATAAATCTTTTATTAACAGGTTGTGAATTGTTAAGGTATACACAACCCCCTCTACCCTGATCTACTACTTCTTTCCCCTCAAATTCGTACACTGGATAACCATCATGTTCCTTTGGTTTTTTCTCAATAATAGCTTGCTTGCTTTTAATATTTAAATCGATTTTTTTATGTTCTACAAGCAACTTAGCCATACTCTCTAACTTAGACTGCTCTTCATAACTACTAGAGCTAAAAGCTAGGGGGATGGACATCAAAGGTGTCATTCCATCTTCAAACGCGTTAACATTCGCTCCTTCTTTCAATGCTTGTTGAAAATGATACCAAGCTTCCTCAGGTGTTATTCTTTCACCACTAGCATTTTGAAATTCAATAGCTTTAAACAACTTTTTTGTTGCCTCACTTGTACTAAACATTTTACTTTCCTATAATTAAAACTTTGATAAGTTATACATAGAAAAAATTAAAATATCAACTATTAAGCTAATGATCCAGAATATACTCCTTCGTTAAAGGAGACTGAGCATTTTCAAATATTTCTTGAGTACTTCCGAATTCAACAATCTTGCCATTGCAAAAGAAAATTACGCTGTCAGATAATTTTTTAGCCTGCTTCATCGAATGAGTTACCATAATTATGGTGAACCTCAATTTTAACTCTTGTATAAGGTTTTCGATTGCGTTGGTTGCCATTGGATCAAGGGCAGAGCATGGTTCATCCATTAATAAAATAGTTGGCTTTACTGCAATTGCACGAGCAATGCATAATCTTTGTTGCTGGCCACCAGATAAATTTAGTGCACTATCTTGCAATCTATCTTTCAACTCTTCCCATAAACCAACCTTAGTTAAACTACTTTCTACTATTTCATCTAATTTTTGCTTATTTTTCACCATGCCATGCAATTTAGGCCCATAAGCAACATTATCATATATTGATTTTGGAAAAGGGTTGGGTTTTTGAAATACCATACCAACTTTTGCTCTGAGCAATACAACATCCATATCACGTGAATATATATTACCCAGCCCATCGATTACCAGTTCACCAGTCGCTCTACATCCAGGTACGTAATCATTCATACGATTAAAACAACGCAAAAATGTCGATTTACCGCACCCAGAAGGTCCGATAAAAGTTGTGACTTTCTTTTTGCAAATATTCAAATTTATATCGAATAAAACTTGTTTAGAGCCATACCAAAGATTTAAATTTTTAACGAAAGCGTATTTATCGCTCATACTAAATCCTGCATTGAATAAAGTCCTGGTATTTCCTGTTTATTCTCGCACAACCATATTGCTGCTTGAACCGCCCCTCTAGCAAACGTTGTGCGGTCAATTGCCTTGTGATTTAATTCTACTCGTTCATCGGAATTGACAAACATGACACTGTGATCTCCTATTACTCCACCTCCACGAGATACTGCAAAGCCTATTCCTCCTTTCCCTCTTATATTTGAATTATTATGTGAATATTGATTGAGCTCAAAATCCACTTTTGCAGCGTTAGCAACTGCTTTACCAAACTCTATAGCTGTTCCAGATGGTGAATCCTTTTTTAAATTGTGATGCATTTCCCAAATTTCAACGTCATACTCATTACCTAAAAGCTTGGCAGCTTCTTTTACCAATTTCAGCAACACATTAACTCCAACACTCATATTTGCTGACCATAATATTGGAACTTTAGCAGCATATTCTTTAAAATTTAGACCTTCTATTCCAGTTGTGCCACTAACTAGCGGTTTTTTAAATTTCACGGCCGCCTTAAGGCATTCTAGCATACATTCTTTAGTTGTAAAATCTATTACAACATCGGACGATTCAAATACCTCACTAATAGAACTTGTAACTTTGATTCCTAAATTGCAATTATTGCCTACAATAGGCCCAATATCTAAGCCTATATACTCACTGCCCAAGCGAGCAACAGCACCTGCTATTTCCACTTTGGTATTCGTAATTAATTCATTGAGTATTTTCTTACCCATTCTGCCTAAGCAGCCTATTACTCCAACTTTGATTTTCATAAAGCTTTTTCCACTATGTTAGGCTTTTTTTGAAGCTTTGTCATCTTTATAAGCTTAGCATATTTAGCCTTACACTGATAAAACTATAGCTATACATCGATGAATCTATTGAAAATTGATACGAAAAATTGTAATTAGTCAATTTTCTCCTATGGAGAAAACTTATAAAGAAAAAAAGAGCACCAACTTTGGTGCTCTTTTGTGAAGGATTTGGTTTAATAATAACCGTTTCCTACTATACTCGGATTAGAGACACAATGTCTTTCTGTTGCTAGTGCTCGAGTTGTTGAACTTGGTTATGTAACTTCTGCATCATAAAACTCCTCTGATTCAGTAGTCACTTCCTCAGAGTAAGATCAGATAAATCTTCTCTAAACTTAGAAAGAGATGCAGTAAAAGCATTTATTAACTCTTGTTTTTTTCTTCAATAGTAGTTTTACCTGAAGATTGTCCTTGCTGTGATATGCTTTGTTTCGCAACACTTGTTTCACTTTTTTTACCACCAAACAGCCGCTTACAGCCTGATGAAATTTTTCTTGCAATCCATGAAATTCCTATGTGATCAGCAATCCACTTAAAAAAGTTTTTTATTTTTTTAAACATATTTTACTCCTTAAATTAATAATTTTATTATTATATAAAAAGCATGGTAAGTCAACTATTTTATAAAATAATATAAAGTTTTAGTACTTACTTGCAATTTTCAACAATTTAATAGCGCTGGTGTTTACAACTTCTCCACCAACGCGCTTAGTGACAAAAAATCTAACATAAGGTTTGTTTGTATAAGGGTCTCTCAATATTCTCATTCCTCTGTTATCTACGATCTTATAAGCTTGTTTGAAATCCGCTACTGCAATCATTGTAGGTGGCATATCAGCAGATTGATATACCGGTATTCCCATCAAAGTATCTGGAGTTTCAAGCGATAAACTCGGCTGCCAAAGATACTGACCTGTTTCAGATTTTAGTAGCCTCACGTCCTTTAACGTACTCCTGTTCATCAAAAATGATGCATTTTTAGAGTAATGTTCATTTAGAGAGTAGTACAATATCATTATGGCGTCGCTGTCTAGCTTATCAGCTTTAATTTGCTCTATCTTATTATGACCATTTCCATTTTCGTAAGTTAAAATTCCTTTAGGTTGAAAAGTGCCATCACCTTTAATAAAGGCTTCATTCTCCTTCTTACTGAAAGTTTCGGCAACCTTTTCTACAAGCCAATTTTCAACATTGACAAATGCATCATCGAGCAATTTTTGTGATATTTGCGGCTGAGCATAGAGCTCATAAGTTGTGATGGAAATCTTTTGAATTTTAGGTGTACTTGTGTCTTGTGCAAAATCATACTTGGATTTATAGCCACCATCTTCGTCGTCTACTACTTCACCACTCCAACCTGCACCAGCACGGTCACAATCTTCTATAATATAATCCAGCGTTTCAGTAGAGATTCTTTGACTAGAACATATCTGCCGCATTGGAGATGAATCAGTTATACGCTTGTTTATCCGTTTTACAATATGAGGAGTAACTAAATACCCTCCAATATCATTGTCATCTCCACTTAGGGTTTTGTGTGATAACCTGTTTTCCATTCCTTTGCGAATATAATCAGAAAAATATTTATCACCTGTATTAAAATCTGTGCTAATTTCTGGACGTTGAGCTGAAGTTTCAATAAAATCTAAGCGCTCTTTGCAATTATCAATATTACTATTTATCTTGCATAGCTGCTCAGGTCCTTTGCTTTCGATTTCTTTTAGTTTGCGATCATTTATTAATTTAAATTGCTCCCATGATGAAGCGAGTTCATTAACACGGTGAGCGATATCAGTAAGTGACATAATAGCCTCCTTTAAAAATAAAATTAGAATAGTTATTGTAATTTGAAGGTAATCTTTAATCTCAGTACCTTTTTGTTGTCATGCAAACTGCATTCAGAAAAAAGACCGGTGAATGGCAGCTTAGTATAACTCAAACGCTTTGTTTACAATATGGATCCCAGTGCTGGGAGGCGCCCTCATGGTAAACAACGTTCATACAACTGTATATGTATACTGCCATTCACCGGTCTTTTTTCTGGATTCTAGCATTGGCTTCATGGTAGATACAAATGAACGTAAGCTGCTTGGTAACGAGAGAAAAATGATAATGATTACTTGTTGAAGTAAAAAAAGCAGTGTAGTATTACACCACGCTAAGTATTATACTTAATTGTCAGTACTATACAGCATCCATTTTTTTGTGTCAAGCACTTTTTTTTCACTGAGTATCTGTTCAGGAGAATGTGCAAATAAAGTACGTAGCCGTACAAATTTGCCAAAACAACAAATGATATCCTTTAATTATCCTCTTTTTATCATTTCAGTCACAGCTGTACGAACATTGTGGCAATTTGCATAGTAAACAGTGTCAAGCACTGCCTTTGTGTTCGAGGCAAAATTAGTTTAACATACTGTTTTTGAAACAAGTAGCTTTGCGTGTCTATGATGTCATCCCAGTGCTTGACACTGGGATCTAGTTTTTGGACATTGTTTTTGACATATGTCCTTAAGGACTATTGTTTACTGCATAATTTGCAAATACTTTTTATATCTGGATCCCAGTGTCAAGCACTAGGATGACACCCATTTAGTTATCTTTTCTCGTCTACCTTGTTTTGCCACCCTGCTGAACGGATACATACCGTTTGTTGCTTTTACTCTATATCTGCCCTGCTTCAATCAGTAAGAGATTTCAATATTAATTCTGCACTACTTGCGGGATCACCACTTTTTGTAATGGGTCTACCAATTACGATATAATCAGCTCCTGAATTTATTGCTTCTTTTGGTGTTGCTGTCCTTTTTTGATCATCATGACCTCGATTCATACGGATTCCTGGAGTAATAATTTTAAAGTCTTTACCACATTCTTGGCGCACTTCTTGAGCTTCTAGTGCAGAGCAAACTACTCCATGTAGTCCAATCTTTTTTGCAAGCTTTGCTAGCAAAATTACCTGTGATTTTGCTTCCCTTGCTACTCCGAGTTCACTCAGATCTTCATTGCCCATACTAGTTAGTACTGTTACTCCAATTAGCTTTATTTTCTTTCCTTGCACTATACTTAGTGCTTCTTTAAGCATTTTTGTTCCACCACTGATATGCAATGTTAGCATTTCAACATCTAGAGCTTTTATTGCTTCAACTGTTCTAGCTACAGTGTTTGGAATATCATACAATTTTAGATCTAAAAAAATTGGTACATTGCATTTTGCAACTTCTCTCACTCCAGAAGGACCATGTGCAGCAAAAAATTCTAACCCAAGTTTTACCATGCCAACCTTATCACGCAGACCATTAGCCCAAGATATGGCTTCATTCAAATCTTGTGTATCCAGTGCGCATATTATTGGGTTCATTATCTTGTATAATTTTTTTTATAATAAGAGTAATTGTTGCATTTTACAATCCATATTCAGGGATTGGTCCACTTGCAATGCTTTGTACAGACACTGAACACGATAATCTGGTCGGAGTGGGTGAACGACTGGCATATCCAAGATCTTCCTGTAAAGAATCAGACGTTTCCTCCGATGTTTTGGAACCTTTCATTGGCTTGAATTGCACAAGCTGCCCTAATATAAATTTTATTTTCTGAGTCTCCCCTAATATTATTTTTTTGCTATAATCTTTAATTGTTTCATTTTCTCTTATCGATTCTTCTATCTTATCTATCACATATTGAAGTTGTTTTATTTGACTGTCTCGCTCTAAAAGTGAATTTCTTAAATTTTTCACTTCGTTATTACAATCTTGTCTTATTCTGTCTAACTCAAAAGATTGATTTTTAATTAAACCGTCTGCTTTATCTAGCTCTTCAAATTTCCTTTTTAACTCTTGAGATAAGTTTTTATTTTTCTGATCAATTTCTTTAAATTTACATTGTAATTCATCTAATTTCACACAAAGTTCTTCTTTTCTTTTATGTAATTCTTCTTTTTTCATATATAGTATATGTTTCTCTTTACGTAATTTGTCTATTTCCTTAGATAACTCCTCTTTTTCTTTAGATAATTTCTCTACTTCCTTATATAATTCCTCATATTTATCATTGTCTATTTTTCTTTTCAATTCGATTATAAGTTTTTTCCTCTCAGTTAGATTAGCTTCTTTTTCCTGTAACTGTTTACACAAATATGAGATTTTATGGAGTAGTTCTTTTTCTTGTGCAGCAAGCTCATCTTTCTCCTTCGTTACTTTTTCTAATTCGTCTGTTATTCCAATTATATGGATCATTTTTGCTTCTAATTTCTCCTCCAAAGATTTTTTTTCTTTAAGAAAAGATTTCCTCTCAGCTTCTATTTTTTGACCAAATTTTCTTTCTTCCTCGTATAAATTGTGCTTTTCTTGAGTCAACTCACGCTCTTTGTGAGCAAATTTCTTCTCCACTTTACTAGTGTCAATAATTATTTTATACAAAATCATAAAAGCCAAAACAGATAATACAGCTAAAGCGAGAATTAAAGAACTAGGTACATTAATAAGCGCTAAAGATGTAAGTAACGTGAGAGTAGCCAGAGAACTAGCTATAAAATAAAATGTATTATATTTATTAAGTAAATTGCTCATCACCCATATACAAAACTTCAGCAGTCTTGTATATATTGATTAAAATTGTCTTACCTGTAGAGGAGAACACTTATCACAATTGTACCAGTGATAAACTTTAGTTGATATTCTAACTAAACTCAAAATGCAAGGTGGCATCAGACAGGAGTAGAACATCTAGGAGTAGAACATCTACTAGAATATCCAAAATCTTCTGAATATGAAGCTTCATCCAGCTCTTTATTTGGTAGTGCTGATAAATCTCCATTACTTATATCTGAAGGAGCAAGGCTATCATTAGTTTGTACAGATATTTCTTCAATTACTCCTTTTATTTCTTGATCACTGACTCCAACATTCTTGATTAATTCCTCCAATCTATTCAAAATCTCTAATACAGTTTCCTGCGATATAATCACTTTATCTCCTTCTCTTACATTCTCTTTGAACAAATATATCATGTTTTTTGCCAAATCTTGTGCTAAGCTCACACGATTCTGATGAACTAATGAAGATTGATCATTCAAATCTGAAATTTCTTCTTTTATAGAATGCTTCTCAAATAGTAACTCTTTGTACTTTTCATGTTGAATTTGACTTTCTTCCTCCAGATTGATGCTATAATTTTCCAACTCTTCACTGTTTTTTCTTTCTTTATTAAGAATTTTTTCTAACTCTTTAATCCTACTGAAATATTTAGTTTCTTTCTCTTCCGATTGCTTACTTAGTTCTTCTAAATCTACAGTTAGTTTAATCACTTCTTGAGTTTTTTCATTTAACTTTTCTTGTAATCGTCTTTTTTCTTCTTCTAAATCCGATGATTTAAGTATTAAATCATAAGTTTCAGAACTTTCTTTTTGCAACTGCGCTTCTAACTCTGCTATTTTTTTCTCTTTCTTTTCTAAACATGTCATCAATTCTGTTACTTTTTTAGATTCTAATTCATGTGATTGACTTTCTAATCTCTGGATTTCACTATATTTATCACCTAAATCTTTTTTAGTATCATTCAATTCTTGTTCTAACCTTTTATTTTCATTTATTGATTCATCCAGTTTAAGCTCTGATCGCCCTATTTGATTAACTAGTTTTTGTATTTTGACAACTAGAATTTTAGCATATTCTTCCAAGCCTTGCTTTTCTTGCACTAATTCAGCTTTTTCTTTACTTAACTTTTGTATCTCTTTTTGCGCTTTCCTTAACTTCTCCTCTAACTTTTCCTTCTCTACTTTTCTCCTTTCAAATTCACTCTCTACCGAATCACTTAGCTGCTTGAGTTTTTGTGTTACTTCAGCCAAAACTTCATCTTTTTCCCTTACCTTTCCATTTAATTCCTCCACCTCTCTCATTTTTTGCTGTAATTGTTCTAATATAGTTTGATTATTTCCAGTTAATCTTGTATTTTCTTTTTCCAATTTATTAATTCTTTCGTTTAAGCTGTCATCTACAACTTGTGCAATTTTGTCTTGCATTTTAGTACTGCCTATTTGAGCTTCTTTGCTGCCAAGCTCAATTTCTTGAGTTGTTTGAATGTTAATATTTCTATTACTATTTTCTATCACAATCTCAGATGATTTATGATTGCCTTTCTCCTTATTTCTAAATTTTATTTGATACAAGAATAAGTTACCTATTTTTACATCTTTATTTGCTTTCAATTGATCATCAGTAACACGATTACGCTCGATAAGTTCTATACCATTAGCATCAATATTAATTATAATAGTGCACTTTTTTCCGTCCTCATCACACCAATTCAGAGTCATTTCGTATGCACCATCAGTTACAACATAGTGCCTTATTCCTTCTTCAGAAACAAAACCGTGCATTCCATTTTTTCCATTGCTATGCAGAGTTGAAAACCCTGAAATTCCATTATCTTGACAGAAATTACTATTCAAAAACTCACTGACTTTGAATTTGTTTTTATTAGCTCCCAATTTAACTTCTGCACAACTACCATATATTGACACTGTTTCAACACCACTTTCAATATACCCATTCAATACTTTTTTAGCCTTATCTTGAAGCTCTAGTCTCGCCTCCTTTACATTATTGAAATCTTGGATAACGGCTTTATACACTTCATCTTCATTAAAATTGGCATTGTATTTTATTAAAAAAGATAATATGTGAAAACTAGCTACAGCAGTGTGAATTGATTTATTCTTTTCTTTTATCTTACCGAGCAAAAACAAAAACCTTTGAATGAAGTCATGATAATCATCTTTTTGTTCTTCAATTTTATTATTATATGAATTACCAATCATTATTACCTCACAACTAAATAATTAGTATAGTAATACGAATGCTAAGTTACATCAATCAATAAACTTACAGTAAATTTTCCATTCTCAGTTATAAGCTCTGCTTCTGTACTCTCAACCCATTCTATCACTTCAGCATTGCAAACTGACTGCAAATCATGCTGAGCAGAATAATTTAACTCATCCTCTTTTACACTCGCTTTTATCATCAACTTTTGTATAAGATGCTTAACTGATACGTTATTATCTGCTTTTATTTTTCTCACAAGGTTTAATATCTGCACGAAATTATCTCCCATTTCCTCAGAATACTTATCATAGATAAGTTCTTTCTTGTTAGGCCAATTACTTTTATTGTGAACGGAGTTATAACTATACAACTGATGATATATTTCCTCTGTAATGTATGGCAAAAATGGTGCAAATAACCGCAAAATAATATTGAGTACATATGCCAAACTCTGTTTCGCACTCATGTTTGCCTCGCTGTCCAATGCATCTCCATATGCACGTTTTTTAACTAACTCTAAGTAATTATCACAAAAATCTTTCCAAAAAAATTCTTCTATTGCGCTCAAAGCTTCGCAGTATTCAAACTGTAATAGGTTGTTCGTCGTTTTTTCTATCACTTTATATAATTTGGACAATATCCACTTATCCATCGTCTCACTGATGGAATTTATGCTCAATGCTTGATATTTTTCCATAAATATGGAAACAAATTTGCTGGCATTCCAAAGTTTCGTAACAAGTCGTTTGCCAATTTTGAAGATATTTTCAGAGTAGACTGTGTCAACTCCAAGTCTTGAGTTTGCTGCCCAATAGCGTACTACGTCAGCTCCATAGGTTTCAAGCATTACATGAGGAGTGATGACGTTACCTTTTGATTTACTCATCTTTTTTTTATCATCAGCCAAACACCAACCGCTAATCATGATATTTTTCCAGGGGAGTGAATCTGCATGATAATGCGCCTTCAAAATCGTATAAAAAGCCCAAGTTCTTATTATCTCATGGCTTTGGCTGCGCAGATCTGCAGGAAATATCTTATCATACCGATGGCTTGGTAAACCGAGCTCACTGTTTACTGCTAGTGCACTTAGTTGAGGAGTGATCGCACTTGTTGCCCAAGTATCCATCACATCTTGATCTGGAGTAACTTCTTCTTTAATATACCCTTTCGGCAAATCTTTGAGTGGATCTACAGGTAAATCCTTTACTTCAGCTAGAATGATTTTGCCTTCTTCTCCCTTACGTTTTGAATACCAAACTGGAAATGGTACACCAAAATAACGCTGTCTTGAGATGCACCAATCCCAACTTAGCCCTTCTATCCACACCTCCATACGTTTACGCATAGATTCTGGATGCCAACTACATTCACTCACTTTATCTAATACTTGAGTTTTTTGCTCTAAAGTCTTGACAAACCATTGATAAGTAGGTAATATCTCAAGTGATGCACCAGATCTTTCTGCACACTTTACGGAATGAGAAATGTTAGTACTTTCTATCAAAAGGCCCTTTTCAGTTAGGATTTCAATTATTTTCTTTCTTGCTTCTTTAACTTTTAGTCCATGGATCCCAGTGTCAGCTACTTGGATGACACCGGCATGTGGCTCCTCTGTCATCTGAGTATCTTGACACTGAGCATCTTTCTCCCCTGTCATCCCAGTGCTTGACACTGGGATCCATTTTTGATCACACACTGCATGCAGATTCATCCTTCCATCCTGATCAATTATAATTGTTACCGGCAGATTATGCTTTTGCTGCCAATATATGTCGAGCTCATCACCGAATGTACAGCACATAACAAGCCCAGTGCCTTTATCTATTTTGACCTTATCATCAGCTATTATTGGAACTTTTTCCTCTGTAATTGCCACTATGGCTATTTCTCCAATCAGATGGGCATATCGTGCATCTTCTGGATGACAAAAGACTGCAACACATGCAGGAAGTAATTCAGGTCGCGTAGTTGCAATATGAATCTGCTCATTTTTTTCAGTGGAAAAAACTATCGTGTTCAAAGATGACTCAAAGACTTTATCCTCTATTTCCGCTTGCGCAATTGCGGTTTTATCAACTGGGTCCCAAAGAATAGGTTGCATTTTCCTGTAGGCATATCCTTTGTTATATAGATCAATGAATGACATTTGAGAAAGTGTCACAGCTTCTTTACTAATTGTGTGATACTCTAAATTCCAGTCATAACTAATACCGACTGATTTAAACAATTCCTTGAATTCCTGCTTTGACTTCTCAATAACTTCATGGCACATCTCTATAAATTCTTCTCTGCCAACTTCTTTTGCACGGGTTTTATAGGTCTGCTCAACTAACCTTTCAGTGGGAAGTCCATTATCATCAAATCCAATTGGATAAAACACATCTTTCCCCAGCATACGTTGAAACCTTGCAATAAAGTCCGTATGGCAATAGCTAAATATATGTCCAATGTGCAACTTTCCCGATATCGTTGGTGGAGGCGTATCTATAGTGAAAGTATTATCCTTTTCACCATTCCATTTATAAACTTTACTACCTTCCCATAATATGTTGTATTTGTCTTCAATTTCTCTAAAGCTGTATTTTTCTTCTAACATAAATATTTTTCAATTTTAAGCTTTAAGTTAGCACAATTGAGCAAATACAGCAATTTTAATGTCTGCCATTTTGATTTAGCATTGTTATGATACAAATCCTCCTTGACTTTATAGTTTTAAACATATTCCATAATAAATTTTTAATATTGAGGTTTATTATGTTTGAGTTTCTTTGTTTAAAATATCTTAAAGATATTCTAACTAGCCGACGCTATATACCCAACTCAGCGAAAATAGAACTAGCAGAACTGATTGAAGGCGTGCTGGAATTAGAGGGTAAAAAAAGTGTAGAAGAGGTAAACAATATATTAAGAAGCAAAATGACAAATGAACTAAAAAAAGATCTTAGAAATGTTCTACGTGAGCGATACTCTTTGCCTAGCTTAGCAAAAGTAGGCTTAGCAAAACTGATTAATGAAGTATCAGATGAAATGAAACAAAAAATAAATAAACTTGAACAGCTAGAGATAGAGAATAAAGACTTGCAAACTAAAAAGGATAGAGCTGAACGGTTAAATAGAGCTTTAGAATATGCAAGGAATACAGCTCAGAACGAAAATATAGAATTAAAAGCTGAAAAGAATAAACTAAATACTCAAATCCAGCAATCACAGCAAGAAAAGAAAATATTAGAAGTCAAAAATGAAGCAAATAAACAACTAAAAGAAAAAGCAACATATATCGCTACTGCTAGTACTGGTCTTGCTGTTGGGTTAGTAGTGTATATTACACTTGAACATACAACTAAATTGGACATGTGGTTAATCGTTGTTATAGCAACAGTATCTGCATTCTTAGCTGGTGATTTAATAATGAAACCTAGCTCTCAAGTAAATGGAACACAAGAACCACAAGGAGTAGCAAATAAGAATTCAGTGTAGCTTGATATAGTTTTTTTCATTTCACTGCCTTTCCAAATTTGAAGCAGGTTGTTTGAGCCATAGTACAAAGTAAATATAGTAATTTTACACTAAAATTTTTAGTTTTGTTTCTGTGGGTTAGTTGGTACGATCCTTGCCTTTAAGAAGATGTAAAATCACAATTATTACGAATAACATTCCACCAATAACTGATATAGCTCCACCCGTAATAAAACAAGCACGTGCCAACATTGATGAAATACTTGGCAGATCTGCAACTTTTCTTAAGGCACCATATCCACCAAGCCAAACAAGTCCAGTAATGTGGAGAAAATGTCCCAAGCTATATGCATAAATCTGTAATCTTACTATGGAGCTTTTTATTTCTTTACAGCCCAATTTTGGTAACAGCCAGTAGACAAAATTCATAAAAGCTATAGTAATACCAACTACAGAACCATGATAATGCGCAGGAATAGTGACATTTCCTTCAATAGTTAGCACTCCAAGCACACCTCCATAAATGAACAATACAAACGAGTGAAGAAGATAATTGCCCTTATCATTGAGCAGAGTTTTTATGTTGCAATACACTAATATTGTTAAAAAGCACGGCAGAACTGCTCCAGCAATTCTCATATGCCAGGTAAAAAACTGTATCAATTCAGCACTATCCGCCGAATAAATAAAGTATATAAACGGCGCACCTACGGTCAAAACTGTGTTTATAAATAGTGGTAAAATGGTAATTTTATTTAGACTAATATAGCGAGCATTCAGTATGATCAAATAAACTAAAAACATTGCTTGAGCAAAGGCAAACTGCAGTAAATGTCCGCCTCCCCAAAAGAGATATTCATAAAATAAATTCTTGTCTGAGTGATATAGACCTGGAGGCATATTTTTATGTGCTAAAACAACACAAAGAAATGATGACACAAGTATAATGATCAGGCCAATTTGTCCGATTGAAAGATATGAGTCTTGTTTATTTGATATGTAGGCTAGAGCTGTATTTATCAATATGCTGGTAATGAAAAGACTGAGTCCAAGTAAAAATAATTTGTTTTGTAATACAGGTATATAGTTACTTTTGATAACTTCAGTATTTGGAACAAATGCAGATATAAACATTAGCAGCATGGAAAGGATTGAGAGAATCCATGAGAAGTTAAACCAATGATTGGTGTTTTTTAAGTTTATGATGAAGAGCAGAGATATTATAGAGCACATCCATACCAAAATTGACAAATTTACGTGTATCACCAGTGCATTATCAAAGATATATTGTGCAGAAGGAATGAGAGAAGAAATAAAAGGCAATCGTAGAAAAATAACAATTATTGACAGCACTCCAGAACAAGCAAGAGCAAGTACTGCCAAGAATATCCATTGCCTGCAAAGTGAAGCGTTATTTTGTATGTTGAGCATTTACTTTTAGGTACTATAGCATAAGATAGTATACATTTTTCAAATTGATATGAGTAGTTCAAATGAATGACATCACAACAATATCTTTCATCCTGAAAATGCTGCCTGTTTCATATTGGAGTAGTATTACTGACAGCATTAGTTTGAGCTATAGATATTTCTTTTAGTCCATACTTGATAAAAGTTATTACAGTAAGAGAATCTTTACATAATGGTATGACATTACGTTAATGCTTTTGATCCACAATTAAGAACATTTTCGTTGTGATTTACGTTTCTAGTATGTATATTAATGAATCTTGTTTTCACTAAATAATGAAAATAATAATTGTCATGATAATGTTATTGTATAGTAACTATACAATGGCAAGCGAACGAATAAGTTTAGTAGATAAAAAATTATCTCAAGGATATGTAGCTCCAATACTTACAGAAAATAGCGTTATTTTACCAGACAAGAACGGTACCTTATATTCCTTTGATATCGATAACCCAAGAGTTATAAATTGGAAATTATACCTCTCAAGTAGGAAAAAAATTGGTAATATGAGTTTATCGAGCTACAAAGAAAATGTTTTCTTTGTAGTGGATAACATTCTACACACAATAGATGCGAAAACAGGGGAGATTCAATGGGAAAAAGAATTAAGAGCTCCGGCAAGAGGGAAAGCAATAGTAATAAACAATAAGTTGGTAGTATTGACTATTGATAACTATCTACATGTATTTGATATAAAAGATGGCAGACCCATTTGGGCTTATCAAAATGGTATAAATGAGGTTCGAGGTTTATATTCCATCTCACCAGCAGTCTCTAATGATAAAATAATGGCACCATTTTCAAATGGCGAGTTAATAGCTTTTAATGAAGAAGGTAAAAAACTATGGAGCCAAAAATTAGCTACAAATCTTTTAGACACACAGCTTACAGATGTAACTACTACACCTAGAGTACACGATAATATCTTAATAGCTACGAGCAACTCTTATATTTATAGCATTGACGTAAACTCAGGAAATATTTTATGGTCAAGGCCACTACAAGTAAAAAGTATATCAAACATTGAGTCATATTATAGCCCTCTTATTCCTGCAGAGAAACAAAAAGAAGGCGGAAGAATTTTCATGGTGACTAAAGATAATAAGGTAATTGGCATCGACATACAAAGTGGAAAAACAGTTTGGACATCTGATTTTATAGAGAATGTGCAATTGTTTGTTCCAATTATGTATGCCCATACGCTTTGGGTAACAAGTAATAAAGGTTCAATATTTGCTTTTCCTGGATCTGAAAGTACAGGAAGGGTAATTAAAATACCCGGTAATGTGTTTCATGCTCCAGTATTTACCCATGGTAAGATGTATATAACGACTGAAGGAAATGGTGTTTATTCTTTAGAAAATAGGTTTGTTTTTTATGACTGATTATGATTTGATTATTATAGGTGGTGGTCCAGGTGGTTACAAATGCGCTATTGCTGCTGCAAAACTTGGACTCAAAGTTGCTTGTATAGACAAAAATAGCATTTTTGGTGGCACGTGTTTGCGAGTTGGGTGTATACCATCAAAAGCATTACTCCATTCCTCTTATCAGTATGCTAGCGCGAAAAATAATCTATCAAAACTTGGGATAAAAGTTAAGGATGTAAGTCTCGATTTGAGAGAAATGATAGGCTATAAAGACGCTAGAGTTCAGGAACTTGGAAAAGGCATAGAATATCTGTTTAACCTTTACAAAATTACTAAGATCAATGGACTTGGAAAAATTACTTCTTTTGATCAAGGCAACCTTGAAGTTTCAGTTGAAGGTAAGGTGCTGAAGACAAAAAATATAGTAATTGCAACCGGTTCTGACGTTATTTCTTTGCCAGGAATTAATATCGATGAGAAAAGTATTATTTCATCAACTGGTGCATTGTCTTTAACTGAAGTACCAAAAAAACTTGTCGTAATCGGAGCCGGGGCAATAGGGCTTGAAATGTCTTCTGTATGGAGGAGGCTAGGGTCTGAAGTCACTGTAGTAGAATTTTTTGACAGAATCGCTGCAGCAATGGATGGAGAATTAAGTAAGTCTCTACTTTCTAGTCTACAAAAACAAGGAATAAAATTTTTACTTAGAACTAAAGTTGAGGGAATAAAACAAAGTAGTAACTCTTTGAGTGTGAAAGTTTGCTCTGTAAAAGATAATCAAACAAACACTATAGAGGCGGATAAGGTATTGGTGGCAGCAGGGCGCAAACCATGCTCTGAGGGTCTTGAAAAAATAGAAAAAGACAGTCGTGGCTTTATTAAAGTCAACAATAGTTATGAAACCAACGTAAAAGGAATATTTGCTATTGGTGATGTGATTGGTGGAGCAATGCTTGCTCACAAAGCTGAGGAAGAAGGGGTGGCAGTTGCAGAGATACTAGCAAGGCAATTGCCTCACGTTGATTATGAAATCATACCGTCAGTCATTTACACCCACCCTGCAGTTTCTTCAATCGGTAAAACTGAAGAAGAACTAAAAAGTGCTGGTCGAAAGTATAAAGTTGGTAAATGTCAATTTGCTGCAAACGGTAGAGCAAAAGTCACTGACGATGCTGAGGGATTCGTGAAAGTTCTGACTTGTAGCAAAGCAGATACAATACTCGGTGTACATATCATAGGAGCATACGCTGATACGCTAATCAATGAAGCAGCGGTTGCAATGGCATATGGTGCAGCAGCAGAGGATATATACAGAATTTGTCACTCTCATCCTGATATAAATGAAGCCTTTAGGGATGCGTGCATCGATGCTTTCTTTAAAAAGTAACTGTGGACCTCGGTTCAATCATTGAAAAATGGTATGATTGGCTAAAGTACAACAGGTCTTACTCACCAAACACTTTGGAGTCATACATGAGGGACCTCAAAGATCTTATAAGTTTCCTAAATACTCACATTGGTGAAGAAGTAAATGTTGGCTCTTTAGAAAAATTAAGCATACCTGAACTGAGAAGTTGGTTTACCTCTCGTTATGCAAGAGGTGTAAATGCGAGATCTAACACTCGCGCATTGTCAGTAATCAGAAATTTTTTCAAATATATAAAAAACAATTATGAAATAAATAATGAAGCGGTATTTTCTTTATCAAGGCCAATTCAGAGAAGAACTCTACCTAAAGCACTTTCAATATCTAACATAGAAACTCTATTGAAAGAAATGAAATTGCCTGATCTAGGCGAGCCTTGGGTGGTAAAAAGAGAAATTGCAATTGTCGTTCTGCTATATGGTACGGGCTTAAGAATCACTGAAGCACTGAATCTTAAGGTTAGTGATATTAGCAATGAAAGTTTAATAGTAACAGGTAAGGGAGATAAACAAAGGCAGGTATTTATTCTTCCAGTAGTAAAAAAGTGTATACAAAAATATATAAAAGCTTGTCCCCACTTTGACGAAGCGGGACATCTTTTTGTCGGGGTAAGAGGAAAAAAATTGGGAAGAACTTATGTTGCTAATCGTTTGCAAAAAATAAGAAGATTTTTAAACTTACCAGAAATTTTATCTCCACATGCATTTCGCCATAGTTTTGCTACTCATTTGCTTCAGGAAGATATTGACATAAGATCAATACAACAGCTGCTTGGCCACTCAAGCCTTGAAACTACTCAAGTTTACACTCACCTAAATTATCAAGATGTCTTCAATATGTATAAAAACTTTCAGAAGAGTTTGAATAAAAAATCGAAATCTTAACTTCGTCTTAAATCGATAATATTGCCGAACTGAGTGCTTGCAACATCATTCAGTACTATACTTGCTTTATATAAGCAATAGTGACCAGCAGAGAAGAAAGCAAAAACGTTTTGCAAAAGGTTATGAATGAAAGAGAATAGACAGCAGAATTTAAATTAGAAGCTATGTAAAGAAACAAGTCAAGCAAATAGCAAAAGAGCTAGGCTCTGTGTACAAAATGTTAGCAGGTCAAATTAATTGAGGACGGGGATTTGCGACTAAAGTTCATGCACTTGTTGACGTACTGGGAAACCCATTCAAATTTATTTTGACCTCAGGCTAGAGGAACAAAATTACTCAGTTGACTAAAAATGTCTCTAGCTACACTATATGGCTTCTTTAAAATTTTGTTTACAGAGCCTAGAAAGAAAGCTGAGGAAAAGTAGAGGTTACCTTTACATATGAACTACATCTCAACCTGATATTGTCGTTCCTAATATGTTGGATTTCTTGCATAACTCGAATTCAAAAGTTGATGTCATTCCAGCGCGTGACACTGGAATCCAGATATTGGGTTCCAGCTGGGATGACACCTGTTTATGCAAGAAATCTATTGAAAATTGAGTTAAACTAAAAATTCAGTTTGACACACTTTTGTTAAACATTTTTGGGACGTTAAAATAAACAGATAAATAATTTTCTCTTAAGCTACTTCAACACTTTCATCATGGGTTAAAAGCAACTCCACAAGTTCTTGGCAGTTATCAACTGCACAGTCCAGTACTGTATTCCCTAAATTATTTCTAGCGTTAACGTTTGCATTGTGTTTTAGTAGCGTCCTCGTTATATCAACCTTTTGCCTAATAACAGCCAAGTGTAGTGCAGTGTTGCCATCTTTATCCTTAGCATTAATATTAGCACCTTCTCGAATAAGGCATTCTGCAATATTGCAGCTTCCAGATAAAGCAGAGTAGTGTAATAGAGTTCTACTATTTCTATCTCTAGCATTAACATTAGCACCTTTATTGATTAGAAACTCCACTATTCTTAAGTCTCCACTGAAAGTGGCTTTATAGACAACGCGGTGTAACGCTGTTTCGCCATATTCATTCTTGGCATTAACATTAGCACCTTTTTCAATTAGGCACTTCACTACATTTAATTTTCCATTCTCAGCAGCAAAAAATAATGGGGTTCTGTAGTGTTCGTCCCTAGCATCAACATAAGCATCCTCATTAATTAGGTGTTCCACTATACCCAATTCCCCAACGTCAGCAGCTAAATGTAATGGAGTCATACCACAATTGTCTTTAGCGTCAATATTAGCATACCTTTTGATTAGATATTCCACCATATCTAGATCTCCATTTATAGCAGCAATGTGTAATGGAGTCCTGCCATATTCGCCTTTAGCATTAATGTTATTATTTTTAATAATCAGGTATTTTACTATATCCAATTCCCCAGCGTAATAAGCAGCTGAATGCAATGGAGTATTATCATATTTATCTTTAGTATTAGTGCTAGCACCTTTATTGACTAGACATTTCATTACATTCAAATTTCCACTCTTAGCAGCAATATGCAACAAAGTTTGACCGTGATTGTCCTTAACATTAACAATTTTTACCAATTCACCTGGGTAATATTTTTCTATATGTGTTATTATTGCACTAATTGCTTTACAATCACCACTTTCAGCAAGCAAGTGCAAAGGGGTGCTTTTCCTTATAAACAGTGTTCCTCCATATACATAAAATGAGTTAAAGTAAAAGTTATCAATCAACTTACCGTATGTACTTGCGTATCCCCATACAAATGTAATATGGCTCATACTACCTTGTGCTAAACCACCACTGTTTATCAATTCCAAAGCTTTCCTTAGAACTTCCTCTTCTTGGCCCTCCTTTTGTAATTTTAATCTAGTTATTCCCTGCACTACTCTGTGAATACTTGCCACTTCCTCTTTCAAGTCAATCATTGAATATCTATCGAGTAGCTCAACAGCCTTCCATAACTTTTCCTTATCCTCTGCTATTAACTTTGAAAAGACTTCTTCTATATGAATCTTGTCAGGAGCAAGATAAGCCATTGTTTCCAGAATATTCAACGCTTCACAGCCATATTCTTTTTGTATATGTGTCATCGTAGTATTACAAGTTATTGAAACTGCTTCAGTATAACGATCTTCGCCTTCACAATCTCCTTCTTTAAGTGACTTTCTTGTATGTTGTTGGAACTCCTTTAAGTAATCACTTACCTCAAATCTTCCATAACCTCTCAACTTTGATTTTTTATTTTTGTTGCAAATATATACGGTTGCTTGTTTTAAAGCCAAGGGAACATACTGCAGCTTTTCTGTTAATTCTTCTATTTCCTGATCCTGTAAATTGTCCTCTATGTTCAAAGCTTTTTTAACAAACTCGCAAGCTTCTGTTTTACAAAATTCATTTAACCGTATTACTTTTATATCTCCTTCTTCTACCGAATCCCATTTTTGATCATGAGAAGTAATTAAAACATAAGGTTTTTTATGTCTAGAATGTAAAGATGAAGGTAAAAACTTTCTAATGTATTTATATTCTCTTGCATTATCGAAAATAAAAAGACTTTTTATATCTTCGAAATACCTATATACGTCTTTAATAACAGACCTGATTCCCTTTTCTTGTTCAGTGTCTTCTTCTGTAATAGAAATTTTTGAACCTTCAGGTAATCTTTTATTTAGCTTTTTAGCTAATCCTTTAAACGACTCTTCAAGATCCTTTGGTGTTTCTGCATTTATCCGTACAAGGTTACCATCATAATCTTCTTTACGTTTATAAGCATATTCTATAGCCAATCCATTCTTCCCTACTCCGTCAGGACCGCTAATGACAACTATTTGTGATACTTCCGCTTGCTCATTTGTAGTTTTGTGCAACTCTTTGTATATCTTTTGTAATTCACTCCTTCTACCAGTAAACGTTTTAACTGGATACCTCATATTAAACCAAATAGGTTCTTTACGTGCTTGCTGATTATTTAATACTTCTCCTATCTCATCAACCTTTCTTTCTATTCTCTCTACTCCTTGTTCTATCTTACCTAAAGTACTAGCCCATAGCTCCACTTCTCGAAAAAGCTCTTCTCCCTCTTTGTGCGAAAAAGGACGCGCTTTTATATCTTTTACCCAGTCTGATATTTTTTTTAGAAGATCATTACAAAAGATTTGATTGTCACCAGTATAGCCAAACTTTTTGTTCAACCTACTACTCAACTTACCTAGCAATAATTCTCTTAGCTGAGCTTCATGGGGTAAATTAACCACAAACACCGATTCATTTAAAAAGTCTTCTATCTCTTTATTGCTAACTTCCTTGCCTATCTCACGCTTTATAAAATCCATATTTTGTTTCAAGTATTGAGCAACACTACCACCTGAATCACTAATTCTATATCTTGCACTATCACCTATATCCAGAAACTCATCTTTCGTGTCTATCCTTACAAATGAAAGTTTTTTTCCTTTATTTTCTCCACTTAACATTGCTCTTAGGTTTCTTACTTCGTGTTGTATTGAATATGGTGAATCAAGATCCATATTCGTAGCAAAAAGAAAATGCTTTATTCCATCACTAAACTTTTCACTATTTTTGATTTTTAAATAGGCAGGAAAAAGTTTTAAAATACTAAACTCACCACTTTTTGTTAATAAGCTACTTACACTGATTTTTTTAGTTCCATCTTGGTTGTGCTTAGCTTGTGTAAACTCATATACTATACCTTTATTTTGCTCATGCCGGACAACAATATCATCAAAACCTTGAGCTGGCTCTAACTCTGTGTCTATGGAAAAAGAACATTCTTTACCCATCTTAGACATTAGAGATATTACGATCAATAACTCTTGAAAGGTAATACCATGGTAAAAGCGTTTGACCCCCCACTTAATTAGAATCATCTTCTAGATACATTACCCCTGTTTTTATCCTAATCTTTCACTCAAAACCAAGTTCACCACATCGGGGCTGGCTTTTCCTTTGGTGAATTTCATGACTTCACCAACAAAGAATCCATATAATCTTGTTTTACCGCTTTTGTATTCTTGAACCTTATCTTGGTTGTTATCGATGATTTTATCTATGATCTCTGATATTTGACCTTTATCGGTTATTTGCTTGAGGTCCTGTTCTTCTATAATCAAAGACGCAGGTTTGCCAGTTTCAAACATAATATCAAAAACTTGTTTGCCAAGTTTAGCAGAGATCGTTCCATCGACGATAAAGTCGAGGAGTTCGGATAAAGCATCTGCTTTAATTGGAGAGCTAACAATATCAATATTTGTTTTATTTAAACGACCGAAAAGCTCGACGGTTAACCAGGTAACTGCAATCTTTGAATCATGCTTTTTTGCTAATTTTTCAAAATAATCGGCAATTTCTTTATCAGAAGTGATAACGTCTGCATCATATTCATTGATACCTAATTCCGCTATGTATCGAAGTTTTTTTTGATCTGGCAACTCGGGTAAAGATGATTTAATAGAATCAATTTTGTCTTGGCTTATTTCAACAGGTAGCAAATCAGGTTCAGGGAAATATCTATAGTCACTTGAATCTTCTTTGCTTCTCATCACTTTTGTTTTTCCTAAAGTGACATCAAACAATAAGGTATCTTGACTTATTTCTCCTCCGCTTTCCAAAATTTTGATCTGCCTTTGTGCTTCATAATCTATAGCTTGTACAATATAACGTATTGAATTTAAGTTTTTTATTTCACAACGAGTGCCAAATGTGCTACTACCCTTTGGGCGAACAGAAACATTTGCATCACAGCGAAGTGACCCCTTTTCCATATCACCATCACATGAACCGATGTAACGCAAAATCTGCCTCAATTTTTTCATGAATTCTGCAGCTTCTGCAGATGAACGAAGATCTGGCTCTGAAACAATTTCCATTAAAGCAACACCTGCACGATTTAAATCTATGTAAGTTTTGCTTTCTTCATGAATACTCTTTCCTGCATCTTGCTCTAAGTGAATTCTTGCGATTCTTATTTCTTTTTCATTATTTTTGATAAAAACTTTGCCATTTTTAACTATTGGCTCAAAGAACTGGGTTATTTGATAACCTTGTGGTAAATCGGGATAAAAATAATTTTTCCGGTCAAAGTAAGAGCATTTATTAATTTCTGCAGAAATTGCAAGTCCGGTGCATATTGCTTGCTCTATGCAGCTATAATTTAATACTGGTAGTGTACCTGGCATTGCTGCATCAACTAGAGAAACTTGAGTATTGTGCTCAGTGCCAAATTCCGTTAGTGAACTAGAAAATAGCTTTGTCTTAGAAGAAACCTGAGCGTGTACCTCAAGTCCAATTACTGTCTCCCAGTTTTCTTTTGTCATGTATTTTATTCAATTAATAACTTTATATTCTGCAAACTAGCACAAAAAGTCAAATAAAACTCATTTAACCTATGATCCAAGAGCGGTGTATATCAATAATATAAGAGTTACTACAGTTTCTATTGACTAGGCTGTTATATAATAAAGTTAAGTGCTGCCAAAAAATATCTATAGTAGGCCAAAACATAATTTTGATGGCAACTGATTAGCTAACAAATTTATAAACATCAGTATATAGTTCATCAATGCCTGGCTCTTTACTATTTTTAGCAAAATCTTCTGACTTTTTTACTAAATCTCGTATTTCCTTATCAATAGCTTTGCATTCTTCATCAGAAGCGATTTTATTGTCTGTTATATAATGCTTTAAGGTGCTTATAGGATCATGATTTTGCTTCATATCTTCAACTTCTTCTTTTGAGCGATAAGTAGCAGGATCTGACATCGAATGGCCACGATATCTATATGTCTTCATTTCAAGCAAGAGAGGTCCTTTTCCCCCACGTACGTGCTCAGCTATTTCACTTGTTACCTCATAGACAGAGAAAAAATCCATTCCATCAACTTGTTTTCCAGGAATACCAAAACTCTCTCCTCTTTTATATAGTTCAGTTACTAAAGTTGATCTTTGCACAGAAGTTCCCATTGCGTATTCGTTATTTTCTATGATATAAACCACAGGTAACTTCCACAAAGATGCCATATTAAATGATTCATATACTTGTCCTTGATTTGCAGCACCGTCACCAAAATATGTGAATACAACGTTATCTTTTTTCTTGTATTTATTAGCAAATGCTATTCCTGTACCAATTGGGACTTGTGCACCTACTATTCCATGTCCACCAAAGAAATTTTTTTCAACATCAAATATGTGCATGGAGCCACCTTTGCCTTTTGAACACCCTGTTTCTTTGCCGGTTAGTTCTGCCATCACAACATTCGGATCAGAATTACATGCAAGCATTAAGCCATGGTCTCTATAGCTTGTGATAAAAGCATCACCAGATTTTGATGCAGCTTGAGTCCCAACTGCAACTGCTTCTTGCCCTATTGATAAGTGACAGAATCCGCCTATTAATCCCATTCCGTATAATTGTCCTGCTTTTTCCTCAAATCTGCGTATGAGAAGCATTTTTCTGTAGAATCCAATCACCTGTTCTTTAGTGAAATTTTCTGCTTTCATATTGACTTTCTTTTATTAAATTGAGATCATACCAGAAATTTTTAACATTTTATAATACTATCTATATGGACTACTATCACTGGCTTGAAGCTTTTCACGTTATCTCTGTAATTATGTGGGTGGCAGGTATGCTCTATTTGCCAAGGCTTTATGTTTACCATGCATCTGTAAAACCAGGGTCAGAAAATGACAGCTTACTTCAAATAATGGAGAAGAGACTCCTTAGATATATCATAAACCCTGCAATGCTTTTCTCCCTTAGTTTTGGAATTATGCTAATGATTATTAGGGAAGCATATCGCGAAGGGTGGTTTCATATAAAAGCGCTAGCATTATTCTTAATGTTTGCTATTCATGGCCTACTTGCAAAGCATAGGAAAAATTTTGCAGTGGGCTTGAATAAGAAAACTCACGTTTATTTTCGTGTTTTAAACGAAGCAGTAACAGTGTTAATAATAATTATAGTTATTATGGTTATTGTAAAACCTTTTTGATTTTCTAGCCTAATGCTGAACCATTGAATGGAGTATAAGAATTGTTACTAAATAGTTTATTCTGATGTTCCGTAGTCTAAGTAAAGTACTTAAGGTATAGATTCTTTGTTTTTGTGTGTTATCCTGGTTAACAAGAATTCGCAGTAGTATTATAATGAGTAAGTTAAAAAAGCTTAGTGCTGGACTTTCTTTGACAGGCCTGATTGGTAGTGATGATATAGATATGCAAAGGGCAGGAAATAGAAAGAAGAAATATCAATTTTTGGATAAGACGTTCGCATGGATTGATGCGATGATAAATTTTATTTTTAAACGTGAGAGTAATAACGTAAATGAAGTCCTAAAAGTCACATGGGGACCACTATTTTTTGGTTTAGTGGTGATATTCATCTTTTTTGGAATAGGTGGTATTTGGTCAGCTATAGCTCCAATTGACGGAGCAGTGCATGCAAGTGGAGAAGTTATTGTCTCTTCAAATAGAAAAATAGTGCAACACTTGGGTGGGGGAATAATAAGCAAAATTTTAGTAAAAGAAGGTCAAACAGTTAAAAAAGATGAGCCTTTAGTTTTATTAAGTGATGTTAACGAAAAGGCAAATTTGAGTATAATTAAAGAAAAACTCTTATCATTTTTGGCAACTGAAGCAAGACTTATTGCAATTAGGGGAGACTTAGATACGCTAGAATTTTCTGATGAGGTTAAAAGATTATCTAACGATGAACTTGTAAATAAAGCGATAAAGAATCAGGTAAAGTTGTTCAACTCTCAGAGAAAGAGTATATTAGGAAAAACTGACATACTGCAACAACGTATAAAGCAGTTAAATGATGAATTAGCAGGGCTAAATTTTCAACTAAATGCAGCCCATAAGCAATATGACTTGATAACTGAGGAGTTAGAAACAAAAAGACAATTACTTGATAGTGGCCATATAAGCAAACCACACATTTTAGCTTTAGAAAAACAGTTTGCTGAAATTGAGGGTAGAGTTGGACATTACCGTTCTGCAATATCTCAAGTACAGCAAAAGATTGGAGAAAATGAGTTAGAGATTATAAATGTGAAGAATGATGCTCAAGAAAGAGCAAATGCTGAGCTTAAGGAAGTTAATACATCTATTGCAGACTTAAAAGAGAGGCTGATGGTTGCTGAAGATTCGTTAGCACGTACAATAATTAAATCACCTCAAGATGGTATAGTTACAGATATAAGATACCACACTGAAGGTGGTGTTATACAATCTGGAGTTCCAATCATGAGTATAGTACCATCAGATGATGATCTAATAATAGATGCTAAAGTTCTAACCAGAAACATAGAAGAGATACTGTCAGCAAAAAAGAAAGATAGCAATATAGTCTCTATCGACGGACTAGAAGGGCTGAAAGTTAAAGTAAGGCTGAGCGCTTATAGTGCACGTCGCTTAAGTTTAATTAACGGTATAGTAAACCATATTTCCCCTGATGCTCTTGATGATCCAAGGATGGGGCGTTATTATTCAGTGCGAGTGGTGATACCAAAATCAGAACTTGCTCAATTTAAAAACGTATACCTATATCCTGGTATGCCAGCAGAAGTATATATAGTTACTCAATCCCGCACTCTTTTATCGTTCTTGTTTACACCTATAATTGCAACATTCGATAGATCTTTCATAGAGAGATAATTTATTTTGCTTTTCTAAAAATTTGTTTACAGACCCCAACTATGGATTAAATAAAGAGATAAAAGTGCAGCTAAGAAGAGGAAAACAGGGTAAGCTCGAGTATTTTAGCAATAATTAAGAGGTTACCCATGAAGAAAGATATTTTACTGTTGCGTCGAGGATTTTTGTCGCACAGTCGATGATAATTTTGCTAATATGCTCCTATCAAAAGGCAGAAAACCCACTAGAATACCAGACTTCGGAAATTCTCACCATAATTCTATTATATCATCAATCCCCTTGCAAAAATTTCAAAGCTTTTTACCTACTTTATCTGCCGCTTTATAAATCTGAATTTTCTAAGTTGCCAACATATGACCGATTTATCGCTCTTAAATCACGAGTTTTATGGATTACTTTTGCAATGGTTCTGTAAACAAGCAAAAATCTTCCTACATAGACACTTCTACAATCGCTGTTTGCCAAAAAAAAAGGATCTCCAAGAACAAATGGTAAGAGCACGTATGGTTGGTTTTTTGGCTTTAAATTGCACTTGGTGATTAACGAAATTGGAATCACTTACTCTAACTAAAGGTAACGTTGATGACAGAAAACCTTTGCCAATTCTTACTAAAAGACTGACCGGACTTTTGTTCAGAGATAAGGGCTATATAAAGAAAGAGCTCTTTGAGAAACTCTTCGATAGAGGCCTAAAACTCGTCACTAAAGTAAAAAAAGGCATGAAAAACGTACTCATTTCACTTAAAGAGAATAAGGAAAAGATCGATTATTGAGACTGTTTTCGACTCCTTGAAAAACAAATTTGAGATTGAGCACACAAGACACAGATCGCCAACAAATTTCCTAATTCATGTTTTTTCTGTTCTGATTTCCTATTCCATGCAGTCGAAAAAGCCCTCTATTTCTATGCCTTTCTTTGCTGGCTAATCCATAGTTGGGGTTACAGAGTTTGATATGCAAAAAAATTTACACACAAGTATAGTATTTCCTAAAGTAAATGATAAAGGTATAATGAAGTATTTGAGTTATAATGGCATATAGTGTGGATTTAAGGGAAAAGGCAGTATTGATGATAGAAAAAGGGAAGACAAAGGTTGAGATAGCAGAGCTCATGGAGATAGGAATAGCAACTCTGTACCGCTGGTTAAAAAAGAAAGCTGCTGGTGAAAGCCTAAAGCCATCTAAAAACGGTAGCTTTATTCGAAAAATAGACCCAAAAATACTCGAAGAATATGTTACAAAGAATCCAGATCATACTCTGGCAGAGATGAAACAAAATCTTGGATTTGGAATAAATTCAATTTGGTATAGACTAAAACAGCTAAAAATTACTTTAAAAAAAAGTCACACTATATCAAGAGCGCAATCAAGAAGATAGGCAGCAATTTATTGATAAAATCTCAAAAATAGACCATTCCAGCATCTTATATATAGATGAAGCAGGAGTTGATAATAAGTTATACCGAGAATATGGACGTGCTCCAAGAGGAAAGAAAATTTATGCAGATATTCCAGGGAGAACTCGAGAGAGAATCAGTATAGTAGCCGGGTGGATTGGAATGAGATTTATTGCACCAATGACTTTCAAAGGTGGGTGTGACAAAGAGGTATTCAATATATGGTTGGAGAAGATGTTATTACCTAAATTGCCACTTGGCACAACCATAGTTATGGATAATGCTACATTTCATAAGACCACTAAAACAAAATCATTAATAGAGTCTTTTGGCTGTCATGTGCTGTATCTTCCAACATATTCACCAGATTTGAATCCCATAGAACACTGTTGGCATACCATCAAAAGCCGCCTCAGACCTCTAATGTATAAATGTACAGACTTACAACTTTTGGTTGGTAATACCATAATGGAAATTTATCATTCATTTTAGAAAATACTATAGTGTATTATTTTATAATTATTTTCTATAATATGTAAATCTTTGATTTAAGATGCAAATGCTAACGTAAACATTAAAGGTTAATTAGTAAACTCAGCTGTATAATAGAATTAAAGGAATTAGTAAGATTTTTACCTCAATGAATTATAAATAGGCAAACTTACCTAAAGTTTAATAGTGTCTGTTACTGCTTTTAGGTGTGAGGCTAGAGGGTTATTAGCAATAACAGACACTATTAAACTTATTATAGAACTTCCTTAAAGTAAATACTTAACTTAAAATATTATAATATTTTAACTTAAAATAGATTCATGTAAATGCTTTTTCCTCAAGTTAGTATCGTATTAGTATATTTATTAAATGCTAAAAAAACATTAATCATCATTTACTTTTGATTCAATATTTAGCAAAACACTTGTGTACATTCTATAATCTCTGTTTGCATAGTAAGTGTATATATATTATTATACAGTTAGTTTTACAGCAAAAAATATGGTGAAGTTATTTGCATTATTGATAATGTTTTACTCAAACATATCAATTGCTTCTGCTCCTACTTCTTGGCAATTTGGATTTCCTACGCCTGCAACTGAGATAATGGAGGCTGTAGTTAAGTCACATTCGTTTGTGATGAGTGTAATGATTGCAATTATGCTTTTTGTATGGGCCCTGCTTGCTTATGTAGTATTTCGCTTTCGTAAGGGCAAAGTGAAAAATGTCAGTAAAATAACTCATAATATCTTTGTAGAAATTGTCTGGTTTGTTATACCAACGATTATTGTTGGGGTATTGGCTTTTAAAAATGCTGAATTAATTAAACTACAGGAGAAAGTGCCAAAAGCTGACATAACACTAAAAGTTATTGGTCATCAATGGTATTGGAGTTACCAGTACCCAGAATATCAAGGTATTTCATTTGACAGCTATATAAAAGGAAAAGAAGACTTTACCGAAAGAGATTTAAAACTATTCTCTGTTGATAATAACGTTATTTTACCTATCAATACTAATATTCGTTTACAAGTGACAGCAGGAGATGTAATACATAGCTGGGGAATACCGGCTTTTGGTATAAAAATTGATGCAATACCAGGTAGGCTGAATGAAGCATGGTTTAACGTTACAAAGCCCGGTATTTATTATGGGCAATGTTATGAACTATGTGGTCAAGGTCATGGATTTATGCCAATTGTTGTTGAAGCAGTGAGTAAAGAAGATTTTAATAAGTGGATTGAAGATAAAAAATTAGTAAGTTAAGTTTGGAGTATAGATATGAGTGATGTACCAAAAGGTATAAGACGTTGGCTGTTTTCTACTAATCACAAAGATATAGGGACACTATACATTATTTTTTCCATATTAGCTGGAATTATTGGTGGATTATTATCGGTAATTATTCGTACTCAGCTAATGCACATTAATATACTTAACAATAATTACCAGCTATATAACGTAATGATTACAGGGCATGCGGTAATAATGGTGTTTTTTATGATAATGCCAGCCTTAATGGGAGGATTTGGTAATTGGTTCGTACCTCTCATGATTGGTGCACCAGATATGGCATTTCCTCGTATGAATAATTTAAGTTTTTGGTTGTTAGTTTCATCTTTTATTTTGCTTATCCTCTCGGTATTTGCTGGCGAAGGTCCTGGAACAGGATGGACTTTATACCCACCTTTGTCGCAAATTATGTCCCACCCAAGTGCAGGAGTTGATCTTGCTATACTTGCACTTCATGTTGCTGGTATGTCATCAATTGTTGGGGCGATCAACTTTATAGTCACTATATTCAATATGCGTGCAAAAGGTATGTCACTCACTAAAATGCCACTATTTGTTTGGTCTGTTTTACTAACGTCATTTATGTTAATTGTTGCCTTACCGGTACTTGCTGGTGCTATAACTATGCTGCTAACTGATCGCAATATTGGTACTTCCTTTTTTGATCCTGCTGGTGGCGGTGATCCTGTGTTATTTCAACACCTGTTTTGGTTTTTTGGTCATCCAGAAGTTTACATAATTATTTTCCCTGCATTTGGCATCATAAGTCAAGTTGTATCAACTTTTTCCCATAGGCCAGTATTTGGCTATAAAGGGATGGTTTATGCTATGATAGGTATAGCAGCATTTGGCTTTATGGTTTGGGCTCATCATATGTTTACTGTTGGGCTTAGCGAAGATGCTGCTGTGTTTTTTAGCACTACAACAATTTTTATTGGTGTTATAACTGGTGTAAAAGTCTTTAGCTGGATTGCAACTATGTGGGGTGGGGCAATTGAATTTAAAACCCCTATGCTATTTGCGCTAGGTTTTATTTTTATGTTTGTTGGTGGGGGTATAACCGGAATAATTCTTTCTCACGGTGGAATAGATAAACTTTTACACGATACCTATTATGTCGTTGCTCACTTTCACTATGTCATGTCGCTTGCTGCATTATTTGGAGCCTTCGCTGGTTTTTATTATTGGATAGGCAAAATGTCAGGTAAGCAATATAACGAGTGTTTAGGAAAGGTACACTTTTGGCTCACTTTTATTAGCACCAATGTTACTTTCTTACCTCAGCATTTCCTGGGATTAGCCGGCATGCCAAGGCGTATACCTGATTATCCCGACGCGTTTATCCCTTGGAATTATATATCCTCAGTTGGCTCATATATGTCCTTTGTTTCAGTTATGTTTTTTGTGTTTATAGTTATACATCTCTTCAAATGGGGCAAGAAAGCTGGAGATAATCCTTGGGAAGGTGACACTTTAGAATGGACGGTATCTTCACCACCGCCTTTTCATACTTTTGAAAAACCACCAGTGATAAAATAGAATGTACACAAGTGTTTTGCTAAATGTTGAATCAACAATACTGGATTTTTGGCATTTGCTAAAGCCAAGGATAATGTACCTTGTAGTGTTTACTGCAATTGCTGGAATAGTTGCTGCACCAGGTAGCATTCATCCTTTCCTTGCACTAATATCTCTTATGTGCATTGCTCTTGGTTCAGGATCTGCAGGTGCAATAAATATGTGGTATGACAGAGATATAGACTTGCTTATGGAGAGAACAAAAAACCGCCCTATACCTTCAGGTAGAGTTTCTGCAGAAAGCGCGCTTGAATTTGGCATAACTCTTGGAATATTGTCAGTATTTATCATGGCAATAGCAGTGAACTATGTTTCTGCTGCTTTGCTTGCAATTAGCATATTATTTTATGTTTTTGTGTATACAATTTGGCTCAAAAGGCGTACTCCGCAGAATATTGTTATTGGTGGTGCAGCAGGTGCTTTTCCTCCAATGATTGGCTGGGCGGTTGTAACTGACTCTGTAAGCTGGGAAAGTTGTATTCTATTTTTAATAATTTTTATGTGGACTCCACCACATTTTTGGGCTCTATCCTTAAATAGATCTGAAGATTATACAAAAGCATCGATTCCAATGTTCAATATCGTTTATGGTCCAGAAAAAACGAGGAAATATATATTAATCTATAGCGTGTTACTCGTATTAACTAGCTTACTCCCAGCACTATTTTTGAAAAAGGCTCTATTTTACCTCAGTATGGCAATTATTGAAGGGTGTGTTTTTATTTGGTTTGCTGCATCCGTTATAAGGCTTAAGAGTCATAGCTCGCAGAAAAAAATGTTTTCTTATTCGATTTCTTATCTATTTTCTCTGTTTGCCAGCGTTATTTACTGCTCTATTGATTTGTTTTAACCATGAAAGAACATAAAAACTATCTTTTACTTTCTCTTCTAATAATGCTCGTTGTAGCACTTTTTTTTATTTCCATAATAAAATTTAAAGGTGCGGCTTAAATTGCCTCTATATCTATAAAAATTGTGATTTTATAGAAGCAACGATATACTTTATTAATTCACTACAGTTAAAGATGAAGAAAAAGGAAGTGACAATATACACAGATGGAGCATGCTCTGGTAACCCAGGGACAGGAGGGTGGGCAGCAATCATATTATTTCAAAATCATAGAAAGAACATCTGTGGTAGAGAAGAAAATACTACAAATAATAAAATGGAGTTAACAGCAGTGATCAATGGACTGAAGGTATTAAAATTTCCTTGTAATATCAGTTTGTATACGGATAGCCTCTATATTAAATACGGTATAACAGAATGGATAAATAAGTGGAAAATGAACGGCTGGAAGACAAGTAATAAGAAGTCAGTAAAAAATATAGAATTATGGAAAGAATTAGACGATGTTGCTTTGCAACATGAGATTAACTGGAAGTGGGTGAAAGCGCATAATGGTGATAAATACAATGAAGAAGCCGACAGCTTAGCAAGAAAAGCAATAATCGATGCTTAAAAAAATAGCTATATCATTTTCTATAATTTTATTATTTATATTCTGCTTCTTTATCCCTTTTAAAGGGGAAGGTCCTTTAGAAATCAATATTAGTTATATTAATTTTTATATAAAGAAAAAAATATTAAAGATATTTACCAATTCGGATGTCAGCATGGAGAGTACCTCGGTTATTTGGCAGAAAGATGGCAAGCTAGTCATTACAGATTTAAAAATAACAAATCCTGACTTTACCATAGAAGTTCCTGAGCTTTTCGTACACTTTAAGTTAAGTTCCAAAAAGTTCTCTCAGGTTTTAGCTGGTAATGTACACATATATATCAAGAAGGAAGAGACCAGAGGAATAACAACATCTGTAATGACAGATAAGATGAGTAGTACAAAAAATCTGCTGAAGACAATAAGAAAAATTTTTTTCTACTTAAATGCAGACTCAAGGATTGAAATTACTAACATTGCTGTCAATAAAAGCACGGAAGGTGAATTCTTCATTGATAAAGTATATGTAGGAAAGGAGGAAAATTTTAATGTTTTGAATATTCGTGTTCATACAAAAGATAAAAAGGGGATTCTAGATGATTTATCTATTATGATAAAAAATCGCAATAATTTGTTAAATTTGTATGGAACATTTTATAACCTAAAGTTGGGGCTATTTAACAAGTTTTCCACACTAGTTAAAAGTTACAATTTGGACAAAGAAATAGGGTTCAAAGGGAACTTCTCAATGAGAATTAATGGAAAGGATGAAGTTATGGATGGAAACATATACGTGTTAAATACAGAGAGTCACTCAGGTAAAAACTTAGCCTTGACTAATGTAAATGTAAATTTGACATATAGTGATGAAATCATTAGCGTAAAAAACTTTCATTTTAAGTTAAATGATACTTACCTTTCTTTGATTGGCAAAATGAACTTTGGCACAAATCATGCTTTGCTTAGAGTTAATATTAGTAAACTTGTTGCAAAAGATTTATGTACTTATGTACCAGATGGTCTAGTGAACAATGAATTTAGAAAGTGGTATTGTAATAATATTGATGGGAATATTATAAATACAATTATAAGTTTTAACGGTAAAATCGATAGTTTAATAAATGATGATCTGTCAGGTATTGTAATTGTTGCTGATATAGAAAATGGCAGCGTTCAATTTGATGAGGATTTTGAACGAGTGGAGAAGTTGAACGGTGAGTTAACTCTCAAGGATAACAATCTCAAAATTATTGTAAATAGAGCTAAGTTTCAGAATTTTACTATCAATAGTGGTCATATTGAAATGAACTCTCTCAATAAAGAAGATTCTGTTCTTACCATTAATGGTCAGGCTGTAAGTGATGCTTATGGGTTATATGAGCCTATAAGATTTAAGCTGGATGATGTGGTAAAACTTGAAAGAGATAAAGTAGGTGGAATAGCAAAGTCTGTATTCAATTTTCGCATTTTTAATCTAAACTCTAGTGATAAAAAAGTAGATTTTTCGGCCAAATTTCATTCTGAAATTGATAATTTGGTGGTGTATAATGGAAGTTTTGGTAAGTATGATATTAAGCTCGATTTTGGGAGTGACTTTATAGATTTAAATGGCAGTGGTATGGTAAATAATACACAGCTTCTATTTGACCTCAAAAGTAGCAATAAAAATGAAAATTTTGTCTGGAGTTTGACTGGAGATTTACCTGCTCAAATACTTAATTTCGGTGATGGTTACATAAATGCAAATATAGAATCAGTGGTATATCAAGATAAGACGGGATATATTAATGGTAATATAGATTTATCAGAGCTTGAGTCACGTTCAAGCTACTTAGGGTGGAAAAACCATTTTGAAGATCACAATAAAGTTTTATTTTCTACAAGGCTAAAAGGAGTAGGTGAGTTGCTAATAGACAAACTAGACGTTGTAGGAAATGATCTAGACATAAAATTCAGCGGAAGAGTAGAAAATGGAAATCTATATTTAAATTCTAGCAACTTTAAATTACCTGATAATAATTTTAGTATAGAGATTGAGTCAGGTAAGGAGAAAAATGCCATAACTATTCATGGTGAGAAAATCAACTTAAGTGATGTTTTAGGTTTACTTGGCAAAGATAGTAATCGATTAAATAACAACATAGAAGTTACTATGAATGTTGATAATATAATTATGAAAGAAGGAATTATCATAAAAGATGCTAAGCTAAATGTAACTTGTGCTAAAGGTGATTGTAGTGGAAGTCAATTCACAGGACAGTTTTTAGAAGATAACAGTAATATACTAGTAGAACATAGTGAAATAGGGCTTGAAATATATTCGGATAATTCAGGTATGCTTTTGCGTTCTTTAGGTATTGGTAAATCAGTTAAAAATGGCAAATTATCTCTTTATCTATCTTCTAAGAGAGAAAATGGAGAACATTATGGTATGTTATCTATCAGCAATTTCTATATCAAAGATGCTCCACTGCTTACCACTTTATTATCAATGTCTTCACTGCCTGGTATTGTAAATGCTATAAAGAACGAAGGTGTACATTTTTATAAGTGTAATGCACCTTTTTCATATAAAGATGGCACTGTTGAAATTGAAGAATCTTGGCTTGAAGGAGCGGAACTAGGCATTAGCACTAGTGGTACACTCGATATTAAGGGTTATAAATTCCAGGTTGAAGGACAAGTAATACCAGCATATTCAATTAACAAATCTTTGTTGAAAATCCCTATAATCGGAAAACTTCTGACTGGTGGGAAGAGTAGGGGGATTATTTCAATAGACTACAAAGCAAATGGTGATGATAAAAACAACAACGTATCTGTTAATCCTATCTCTTCGCTAACCCCAAGCTTACTTAAGAGGTTATTAGGAGTATTTGATCGTATTATGACAAAAACTAATAAAAGCATTTTAAAAGGTAGTTTGAAGAAGAAATTTAGCTCAATATGACCAGAAGAAAAGTTATTTATTGATGTTTAGTTAGATGGTAAACGTTAGATACAACAAACAGAGGAAGTTAGATAAAATAATTAAGGGAACAAGAATATAAAGGTTTAACTTGAAGTAACCGGATAAAATCTGAGTCACACTTCCAAGTGCTGGTACCCACGAAAGCAATGCAACTGCACAAATCAGTAGGTGCCTTACGATTTTTGGTGTTTTGTCTTCATTCTCTAATTTGTGATGTGATCTTCTGATAAAAATTGTTATTCTACCTAAATACCAGTTAGCTATTCCACCAAGACTGGATCCTAATACTCCAAAAAGTAATATAAGTAGTTGATCGTAGTTTGACCTAAAGCATAACATAGTGTAAAGTACAAAACCTTGATGTATGGGTAAGATAAGCGATGATACTAGGCTATCTATAAACAATAGGAGATAATTTTCCATACCAAGTTGTTGTACCATCTTCGTTGTCAGAAATTGTAACCCCCATTTGTTTCAATTGCTCTCTTATTTTGTCTGCAGTATCATAATCTTTATTTTGTTTTGCTACTTTTCTTAAGTCTATCAACCTTTCTATTTCTTGATGACTCACACCACTTGCAAACCACTCTTGATAACTTGACTCAAGAATACCAATGAACCTTGCGCTTTTAACAAACTTCTTAGTTAATTTGAGCCTCTCACATTCATTACTTGTCTTATTGATTTCTGTAGCCATTTCATGCAATATGGCTACAGCTTCAGGAATGTTTAAATCGTTTTTCAAAGCCTCTATAAAATCTTTAGAGACTTCTGCATCACTTTCCTCAATACATGTACTACGTAATAACCGATAAAACTTGTTTAAAGTTTCTTGCGACTCAGAGATAACATTTTCTGTCCAATCAAGTGGTTTTCTGTAGTGAGTTTTAAGCAGCGCATAACGTATTACTTCACCCTTTATTCCACTATCTAACAAATCCCTTACTTTGACTATATTAAATAAGGATTTGCTCATTTTCTCTTCATTTACCGTAAGAAACCCGTTGTGTACCCAATATTTTGCAAACGTTGACTCAGCAAATGCAGATTTACTCTGTGCAATTTCATTCTCATGATGAGGAAATTGCAAGTCTATACCCCCACCGTGAATGTCAAAATCTTTGCCAAGGTAAGCATATGACATGGCTGAACATTCTATATGCCACCCTGGTCTTCCCTCTCCCCATGGACTATTCCAGTGACTTGAAAGTTTATAGTCAGTTTCGTTTGCAGGTTTCCAAAGTACGAAGTCTCCTGGGTGTTTTTTATTTTCACCAACTTCAACTCTACTACCGTAGTTTAATTCATCAATTTTTTTTCCTGATAAAACGCCGTATTCAGGGTAAGATTCTACACTAAAATATACATGTTTATTGGATTCATAAGCATGACCAGCTTGCAGCAAAGACTCAATTAACTTGATAATGTTATCTATGTTTTCCGTTGCTTTTGGTTCATATGTTGGTTCTGCACAATTTATGCTTTCCATGTCTTCATGAAAAGTTTTAGTGTAATATTTGCTAATGCTTTCTATATTACTATTTTTCTCATTTGCTGCATTGATTATCTTGTCATCGATGTCGGTTATATTACGCACATAAGTAACTTTTCCATAACAAAATTTAAGCAGTCGAAATAATACATCGTAAACAACAATAGAACGTGCATTACCTATATGTGCTGTATCATATACTGTTGGCCCACAAACGTACATTTTTATATGATCTTTATCGATCGGTGTAAAGGGCTCTTTTTTTTTTGTTAAAGTGTTGTAAAGCTTAACCATATACAAAGCTTTTTAGAAAAGAAAATGCTCCAAATATAAGCTGTGGTCCTTTAACTATTACGACAAGAGTAAGTAATAACCCACACAATGATACTAATACTCCCATTATAGAGAGAAATCCATCTTTGCTCATGATACCCAGTGAAATGAGAGTTGTACCAATTGCAGGAATGAAGTTAGTTAAAGGAAGTGGGATTGCTATCGATAATGCACAAAGCAGCATTATAAATGCTAAAATATTTTCACCAGGACCACGAAAAATGAAAGACATTCTTGGTTTCATGAACTTTTCTATTTTTTTTAATGTAGGTGAAGTTTTCTCTACCACGAGAGCTAGTGTTGAACGTTGAAAAGATTTCCTTTCTAGCCAATTAGGCATCCAAGGAGAATCAAACCCAAATAGAAGCTGCAGTGAAAATAAGATTAAAGGTATAGAAAGAATGGTTGTATAGCCAGGTGGAACAGGTATAGGTACTGATAGCGGTAAAGAGAAGATGATTATTAAAATACCAAAACCACGCTCATGTAAAGCTGTTTTAATATCAAATAATGTTACTTTATCATTATCGTTATTATTAGTATCTGCAACCTCTTTTAGAATATCAGAGGCCAATTTTTTATCTTCAGTCAATTTCACACTTTTTTCCACAGTTACCCTTTAATAACAATATAACTTCTAACTAACATAGTTATTGCTATATTTCAATATCGATTATTCATTTCATGCTGTACTTCATTCTTTTATTAAAGTGTTGTAAAGCTTTTAAGTTATAAGGCTTTTAAGAAGAGAAAGTGTTCCGGCTATAAGTTTTGGTCCTTTAACTATTACAATAAGGGTAACCAATAACGCACAGAATGAAACTAACACTCCTAACGTAGATAAAAATCCATCTTTACCCATAATGCCGAGTGAAATAAGAGTTATACCAATTGCAGGAAGGAAGTGAGTAAAAGGTAATGGAAGAGCTATTATTATTGCACAAAGCAACATCATAAAAGCTAGAATCTTTTCACCCGGACCAAGAAAAATAAAAGACATTCTTGGTTTCATGAACTTTTCTATTTTTTTTAATATAGGTGAAGTTTTCTCTACCACGAGAGCTAGTGTTGAACGTTGAAAAGATTTCCTTTCTAGCCAATTAGGCATCCAAGGAGAATCAAACCCAAATAGAAGCTGCAGTGAAAATAAGATTAAAGGTATAGAAAGAATGGTTGTATAGCCAGGTGGAACAGGTATAGGTACTGATAGCGGTAAAGAGAAGATGATTATTAAAATACCAAAACCGCGCTCATGTAAAGCTGTTTTGATGTCGAACAATGTTACTTTATCACTATCGTTGTTATTGGTATCTGCAACCTCTTTTAGAATATCAGAGGCCAATTTTTTATCTTCAGTCAATTTCTCACTTTCTTCCACGATTAACCTTTAATAACATTCTAACTAACATAATTATTACTGTACTTCAATCATACCTCTTCAATTCTTTAGCCTTGTTTAAACAAATGACACGCACTTTAGTGCGTGTCACGAAACATAAGGAAGCTAACGATCTGGTTCATTAGATGATAGTTTCTCTGAATCCTTAAGTTCTTGTTTAAGGTTTTTAATGCCTTTGCCTAAATCACCCATAACTTGTGGTAACCTACCTGCACCAAACAGAACTAAGATTATTATTAAGACTAGAAACAGCTGCCATGGACCTAAACTCATTTGTACCTCCGTTGAAAATATTAACTTTTAGGTATTAAAACTTGACTGAAGCCAAGTGATACATAAATTATATCACTTTTATTGAATTATAAATCAAGAGTTTTTAATTATCTTATAATAGTTTTAGCCTAACATTAAGTTTAGTTTAGCTGTAGAGTAAAAGGAAGCTCACTAAAAAATTTTGCTAACGTATCATCTTTAGGTCTGTGGTATATGTAGCTAGGAACTCCTGATTGAATAATTTTACCATTTTTCATCACGTAAATAAAATCTGCAACTTTCAACGCTTCTTGCGGATCATGAGTTACCATGAGTACAGGAATATTTTTGCTTCTAAAAAGTGACAATATATGGTGCCTTATTCGATATTTGAGCAGTATATCTAAATTAGAAAATGGTTCATCGAGCAAAACAACATCAGGATTTTGCGCCATTACTCTTGCTATTGCAACTAATTGTTGCTGTCCTCCTGATAAAGCATGAGGGTACATGTTTTCATATTTTTCTATATTAAATAGCTTTAAGATTTCCAATGCAGTAAGGTATTTTTCTTTTTTAGAAGTACTGCAAATAGCAAAAGTTATATTTTCTATTACTGTTTTATGAGGAAATAATGCAGAATGCTGAAAAATCAATCCGATATTTCTACGCTCTATAGCAATTGACACTTTGTTACTTGCAACTAATTTATCATTTATAACAATGGTTCCAGATTTTGGATTTTCTATTCCTGCGATTAATTTTAGAATTGTTGACTTGCCACAGCCAGAATGACCTAGTAAACAGGCAACACTTCCTTTCTTCACTTGAATGTTGATGTTGCTTAAAGCAAAGCCATCTTGATTACTATAAAAGTAACTAATATTGTTAACTAGCATTAATCTTTCAATTGGAATCGTATTATTAAATATAACAGTATTACATTCAAGAAATACAGAAATATTTTTTATTATTGTGAATTAATTGTACAGGGTGCCTAGAAAAATGCGAGACTTTTTGCTATAATTTTGCATAAATAGCAGAAGACATGGGACTATAGCTCAGTAGGATAGAGCGTTGGATTCCTAATCCGAAGGCCGTGCGTTCGAATCGCACTAGTCCCACTTAATTTTGATAAAGTGGTTTAACAATCAAGAAATTATAATTGGTTTGAAAAGTGATTCTAGGAGCTAGATTGCATGGTTTCTCAAACTTGAATTTACAGGTTCAACCTTATTTTCTCTCATTTCGCTGTAACTTGGAAGTGTAAAATTTTTTACATGTAATCCAGTTACTATTACAACTAAAATAGCTAGGACACTGCAAACTAATGCACCAGCTAAAGATGGAACCATCACAGCAGCAGCAACAAACAATCCTGCAATAACAACTCCAACAACATCACTCCTTAATGAGGCGTAAAAACTCTCCTTACTTTTTTTGTATTTAGTTTCTTTTTCATGTGGTGGAGAAAATTGAGCCTCTACAAAGCCGTTAGCTTTCTTATCATTATTTGGTGTGACAGTTGGGCCAGTCCTTGTTGATACAGGTGCTTCATTTTTGTTATTATTACCATTAGTACTAACAGGGAGCACTGTTGCTACAGGTCTATTACCAATATTTCCATTACTGCTGCAAGGTTTTGCTCTATTTTCTTTTACATTGGGTGTTTCTGGTGTAATAAAGTTTAAAAGTACCTGAGTAATTTCTTCTTGTGTATTATTTTGTGTATTATTCACAGCACACTCTAAAGCTGCTTGTCTGCTTTCAGCATTTACATAACCTAAAAATGCTTTAACTTCTTGAACATTGCCTTGAATAATAGCAAGACGCAGAGCGTTAAATTTTTCTTCTTCATTAAATTTACCACTATCCAAGAGTATCTTTATAACATCAGCTTGTTTATTTATTGCAGCTGTACCCAACACAGTTTTGGAAGCAGTATCTTTAAAATCGATTCCGATGTTTAAATTTGTGAGTAACTCAACAATCTTTAGGAATATAATGCGATCGTCGATAATACCAGGTCCTTCTGAACGGACAGCATAATAAAGCAAAGTCCAACCATCTTGGTTTGTTATTTTTATATCTATTTTCTCTTTTTCAAGCTCATTACAAAACTCCTCAGCAGTTATATTAGGGTTGCTAGCTACAATTTTCTTTATCTTGTTGTATGAAGTAGAAAATTGATCATCTTCATTTTTGTTGCTAAGTTCTGCTCTATCTTCTTCTAAATTAGGTGTATTTTGCTCTTCCTTTTCCTTGTTTTCATCAGCAGTTACTTGTTCTTGCTCAGGAAGCTTGAATCCGTTTTCAAGGAAAAATTCTCTAACATTTAGGTTGTCATTTTCATCTGCAAGTTTTAGAAGTAAGTCTCCTAATGAATTGTTCCCTTCGCATTTACTTTGCAAATCAATGTATTTAAATTTAGTCTTTCTTCTTAACCTATTTTGCAAGCTTTCAAGGGTGATTTTATTGTTGTACCTATTATCATTAATTAAAAACCTACCTGCATCTAGACACAATTCCTTGATTTCTTCCTGACTGTACAATATAATTAAACCTACTATTACAATGCTCTATTATACCAACTTTATCAAAGTCAGTCAAGGAATCTTGCAGTATCAAATGGCATGATATATATTGATTTATAATTCTCGAGCAAATGATGGAAGATTTAGCTTATAAGTTAGTGAAAGTAACCGAAGCTGCAGCACTTGCTGCATATAAATTGGCAGGCCTTGGTAATGAAAAAAAGGCCGATCAGGTTGCAGTTGATGCAATGCGTACGGTGCTAAACTCAATGGAAATAAATGGTACAATTGTGATTGGGGAAGGGGAGAGGGACGAAGCACCGATGCTATATATCGGAGAAAAAGTTGGCACAGGAAGTGGCCCTGAGATTGACATCGCTGTTGATCCACTTGAGGGCACTACGATTTGCGCTCATTATAAACAAGGGGCAATGTCTGTTCTTGCTGCAACAAAAAAAGGTAATTTTTTACATGCACCTGATGTTTATATGGAAAAGATAGCAGTGGGAAAAAATCTCCCAGAGGGTGTAGTCTCACTAAAAAATAGGATTGAGAAGAATCTGGACAATTTAGCCAAGGCAAAAGGATGTAAAGCAAGTGATCTTATAGTAACTGTACTTAAACGTGAAAGGCATGATGAATTAATATTGAAAATCAGGAGATTGGGAGTAAAAGTTAAACTAATAGATGATGGTGATGTTGCAGCCGTAGTTTCACTAATAAATGGCAACCACGATATGTATATCGGCATAGGAGGAGCACCAGAGGGAGTGCTTGCAGCTGCAGCACTAAGCTCAATCGGTGGACAGATGGAAGGAAGATTGATATTTGACACCGATCAGTTAAGAGAAAGAGCAAAAATTTTGAATATCACGGACCCAGAAAAAATCTACACCATAAAAGATATGGCAAAGGGTGAATCAGTGTTTATTGCAACTGGAGTAACAAATGGAGAACTTGTGGATGGAGTAAAACTTAATCGAGATATCTGCTTGACCCGTTCATTAATAATATTACCTGGTAAGGTAGTAAAAATACAAACGAAATCAATATCTTGAACATTTATTATATACTAATTATATAATTTTGTAGAAGCTACCTGTAGCTGTCTTGTAAAAAAATGAGTTTACATATTAATTTTAGCTTTACAACATTTGGCATCAAGTTATAATTAAGCTTATTTAGATATAAGAGGTGTGAAATGTTTTCTTGGGTTTCTAGTTTTTTAAATCGTGAGGAGAAAAACTCACCGCTTGAAAAAAATAATAATTCTTCTTTAGAAAGCAAAGAAAGTTTAGCTATCTCATCCACTCAAAGAGATTCTCAATGTGTTTTACCTGATAATCAAAGTGGAAAGAATACAACTAACCCATTTCTTCAAACAAATCTTCAATTTAGTGAGGATGATGTAAAAAGCGTGCTCCAAGACTTCGAAAAATTGGATTATAATGATAGTAAGTGTTTTAACAAAATAGCAGAAGATTATAAAAATGAGGAAAAGAGTGACCTTTTTAACTACGTAATATTGAATAAGCGAAAATACATAACAGATATATTAGATCAGAGGCTTGCCCACAAAGATCAAGAAAATTTTAGGAAGAAATTTAGTGAATATCTTCTTAAAATAAACGAGAAAATGAATTATGGGAAAGAATTTCAAAATAAACTTCAATTGTTTGAAGATAGGGCAGAAGAAGTATTATCAGATTTTAGAAAATTGAATTTTGGCCTTAAGGATAATTTGTGTACAGATGATAAGGATAACGTAAATTATAATAAAGGCTGGCCTGCAGATCCATTTGACAAAATAGCGAATTATTATCGATGGAATAAGAACATTTTCCTTTTTAATTATGTGGTATTAAGTAAGCAAAAAGAAATAATAAGTATATTGAATGAAAAGTCTATTCCTGAAGACAAGCGAAAGAATTTTAAAAAGAGGTTGGGTAGATATCTTCTTCGAGTCGAAGAAGGGATGAGTAACGGACAGGAATTTCTCAAAACTGATAGTGCAGTTGCCTTTTTTGATGGATGTTATGTGCCATGCGCATATGCAAAACGTTCTCTTAATCATTATGATCATCTTAGTATTAATATTTCTAAGCCTGGGTGTAGCTTAGAAATCAGCCGTCTTTTCACTGACAAAATTGAAGGGATGGAAAGAAATAAAAATGAGGTAAAGATAGTAGAAATATACAGTAACGATAAAAGAATAGCAACGGTTGAGAAGAATGATAATGGAAAAAGAAATTACTGCTTTGAAGAAGATGCAATATGCAACATGGAAATTAAGTGGAGTGCAAAAAATGAAAAAGGTGAATTTGTTGACTGCTTTATTAGTTTAAATGCAAATTCTAGTAATATTGAGATTGGTCAGGTAACTATTAATGGTAAAGATGTTCAAGTAAGGGAAATTTTAGAATTAGCTAAGCAAAATAAGGATATGCTTATAGAAAATCAAGCTTTATATGAATTTTTAGAAGAATGTCTGGAGAACGTATTATGTGAGGAAGAGAAGAATATACAACCACAGGGAAAAGAAGTTGTTACAACACCTAGCTCCATTCTCCATGGCGTGGAACTAGATAAGATCAGCGAAGAGGAAGCCATAAAGAAAGGCTAGACTCCCGGGTACTTTGGTAGTTAGATGTATACTACACATTAAACCTAAAGTGCATTATATCACCATCTTGCACTATATAGTCTCTGCCTTCGAAGCGAATCTTCCCTGCATCTTTGCAAGCTGATTCGCTTCCATATTTTATATAATCTGCAAAGCTTATCGTTTCTGCTTTTATAAAGCCCTTTTCAAAATCAGTGTGAATTACACCTGCTGCTTTGTCAGCTGTTGATCCTATCTTTATTGGCCATGCACGTGCTTCTTTGGGGCCCACAGTAAAAAAAGTTATCATACTTAGCACTTCATACATAATACGTGCTACTCCATCAAGTCCTGATTCTTGTAAGCCAAATTCTGATAAAAAATTCTGTTTTTCCTCTTCACTATCAAGATTTGCAATATCTGCTTCAAGTTTCGCTGAAATACAATAAAATTTGCTTTTATTTTCTTCCGCCATTTTTTCCACCCTTTTAGATAGTTCATTACCAGTTATGATATTCGTATCTTCAACATTGCATACATACATAACAGGCTTTGTTGTTAGCAATTGAAGCAACTTCATCTCATCTTCATCGATATTCTCCAAGCTTCTTGCCGGTTTACCTAATTTTAAAGTAGCTAATACCTCTTGCATTAATTCAAGTTGTCTCTTTAGCTCTTTATCACCTTGCTTTGCTTTCTTTTCCAATTGAGGAAGCCTTTTTTCTATGCTATCAATATCAGCTAGAATTAACTCCATTTCCACTATTTCAGCATCTGATATTGGATCTATTTTACTGTTTACATGGCTGATATCGTCATCCGTAAAGCACCTGAGCAGATGAACAATGGCATCAACTTCTCTGATATGACTCAAAAATTTATTTCCTAGTCCTTCACCCTTGCTCGCACCCTTAACCAAGCCGGCAATATCGACGACTTCCAGTTGATTGTAGATTATTTTCCCTGAGTGAGCAATCGCGGCAATTTGTTTCAAACGCTGATCTCGTATTGGCACTTTGCCAACATTTGGCTCGATTGTGCAAAAAGGATAATTTGCAGCTTCAGCTGCACTTGACTCTGTAAGTGCATTAAATAAAGTTGATTTTCCTATATTTGGCAGTCCAACTATACCACAGTTAAAGCTCATATTTGCTATTTAAAGCCTTAATTATTGCATAATTAAAAAATTTTTGCTATACCTAATTAGTTACTTATTAATAAGTTAGTTAATATAATAACATATAGCTTGAATTAAGGTAGAAATTATGGTTGGGCTTAGAAAACGGAAATTACCAAATGGTTTTGACAGTATTGAAAATGCTAAAGGACGCAAGACTTCAGAGAGTAATGTAGAAAAAGAACCTTCTAATAACCAAGTAGTTAAATATGATACTGCAGGTGATGGCAATTGCTTTTTTCATGCAGTGTTTGGTGATAACAGTTCTGGTACATATAAAGCTGAAAGAGCGCAAGATATGAGAATGGAATGGCACAAATTTTTAAGTCGATTTACGTCTTTAGATGATCCAAGTATGCCAGCTCCTTTAAAGGATCAGCTAGAAAAGGTTTTTAATATGTTTTTTAATAAGCCAGGGGATTTAACTGGCAAGTCTGATAAAATAAAGGGTCTGGTTAAGCAAACAAATAGGAAAATTGAAAATGCTGAAGGTAATGTGAAGAGGTTGGTAAGTAGAGCTGTTAGCAAATTTAATATATCGCATAATCAAGCTGTGCTTAATCTAAGTGAATATGCAGAGGCTCTTGATGGCATTGGTGAGAGTGACTATAATGCCGAATATAACAGTGATTTTATTACACGCTCATTTCTTGACAAACCTGAACTCTATCAATCCTATCTAGAAGCAATAGAAAGTAAAAGTTATTTTCCTTTTATTGAAGAAATTCAATTATTAGCTTCTTTAGCTAACATTGAAATTAATGTCCATTGTAAAGTTAGCGGCAGAGAGAAACAACAAAAGTTTGAACCAAATCCTGAAATGATAAACAATGATCAACTAAATCAGATGTTTAATCGTGAGAGTTATAAATTAAATGACGAGTTATGGGGTAGTAAAGAGAGAGAAACAATATATCTTGAAGGAAATCATTACTCTAGGGCTAAAATTGTAACTCAAGAGTTAATAAAACAGCAGCAGGAGCAAGAAGACTTTCTATTAGCAAAACAACTTCAGATAGATGAAATTTTGGAATATTGTGATCTTTCAAAGGATATCTCTGAGAGAGTAGAGATTGAGAGGGAGTTTGATGAGTTATTGGTAGGAAATGCTAATGGAAAAATTGGTGATGTTATAGGGCAGTGCATTAATGATGTACAACAACGTATAAAATGCCTTGAGGAGCCAGTCTTATCAAGAAGGTGCAGTGTGGAAGAAGCACGTGTAGAAAAAACATTTTATCAACAACAAGTACCACAACCTGTAAGATAAGTCTTCATAGTCTATATACTTCTATAGGGGGGCATTCTATAATAAAAGCCATGCTCATTTTTAACCACTGCTTAATAAGAATAAAGTCTTAGCAAAACAAACACAAGAACAATAGGATTTCTTGCTTGCAAAGCAACTCCAAGATCGGGAGGAAAAAGACTTTTTCCTTGCAAGGCAACTTCAAGAGCAACCCTCACGCACAATCTCTTAACCCAAATGGAGGAAGTAAAAATAGAAGATCAGCAGCAACAAATACTTATAAAATAATAACTCTATGGTTAATGTGCGAGATTTAATTAAAAAATGTTGTCATTCGAGTAGCTGACACTGGGCTCCAATGTCAATTACTCGGATAACAAAAAAACACAGGCTTCACATGCATCTGCAGTACTGTATTAGTCTACTATCTTCATTCCCACAACATTATACCCTGAATCAACATGTAAAATTTCTCCAGTTGTACCACTACTCAGGTCGCTTAATAAGTATAGTGCTGCCTTGCCAACATCTTCTATTGTAACATTACGTCTAAGTGGAGAATTACTTCTATTCCATTCCGATATGGAGTGAAAGTCACTTATTCCAGAAGATGCCAAAGTTCTGATTGGACCAGCAGAAATTGCATTTACTCTGATGTTCTGTGGTCCGAGATCACATGCTATATATTTTACACTTGCTTCAAGTGCTGCTTTACATAAACCCATCACATTATAATTTGGCATAACTTTTTCAGCACCATAGTAAGATAAAGTAAGTAAACTACCGCCATTTAACATCATTTTTTCCGCTCTTTGCGCTAAAGCAGTAAAAGAATAGCACGATATATGCATTGCATTAATAAAGTTGTTTAGTGAAGTATTGACATATTTACCATTTAGCTCATTTTTATCGGAGAATGCTATTGCATGTACCAAAAAATCAATAGCACCCCACTTCTCCTTTATTTCCTTAAAAGCATTATCTATAGTTTCCTCATTTGAAACATTACAGTGCAATATTAACTCTACATTTAATTCACTTGCTATTGGTAATAATTTCTCTTTTATTGTTTCATTTTGATAAGTGATTGCAAGCTCAGCTCCATGTTCTGAGAGGGTCTGTGCTATACCATATGCTATTGACCTTTTATTTATTATTCCGGTTATTAACCCTTTTTTGCCCTGCAATATCATAGAATTATTTGCCTTTTTTATAATTTGAAATATTAACTAGGCAAAGTCAATTATGTTTTAACTGTAGCTAACGTATAAAAAAGGTTCTGTCGCATCTATAAACCATAGGAAAAAAGGTGGGATTATAGGAGTTATGAAGCCATTAACATAGCAAAATTCTCAAAAGTAGAAACATTATTTTAATAATTTGTCTTTTTTGAATCATACGAATATTTTCTATGCCTGTGATGGTAATCTTTGCGAAATGGAAGCTTTTAAACCCAAGCATTGGCTTTATTAGTTTTTTGATAAATCTATCAACAATATTATTTAGATATTTTATTTGAAGAACTGTAATCTTCAGAAATTTCTGCATTCAAATCATCAAGAGCAGCAGTATTACTGCCGCTTTTATCAATTACAATTTTCTCAGGAAGATAGTTACTCCTGAAGGCTTTACGAAAGAATGCAAGTGCTGCAGACTTGTCTCTACTAACACACAAGTCTACAGTATATAAATAAACCCATTTACCGTTTAATTTAATGTAAGTCTCTCCAACTACTACCAACCTGCTTCTTTCTTTTCCTTACTGCCTCATCTATCAGTCGTGATAACCCACCTTTGTAACGTAGCATTTTGCTCCCCTTATACTCATCATTTCTTCCAAATCTCGATAGCTCAAAGAGAATCGACATTTCATGTATACAGATAACATCCGCTGAAAAGCTAAATCCTTTGAAATATGGCAACAATTTTTGATTGATACGAAACATCTTTGCTTTTTTTTTAGACAATTATATCATTCTTCTTTCTACTTCCCTACAAATGCGACAGAACCTTTTCATGATACTGTTTATAATCCTCAAGACTCTTTGATATTTTGCCTTTTAACTCTTCTTGCGAATCTTTGCTTTTTAACGTTTCTTGCAAATTTTTGTCTTTTAACAACTCGTTAGCTTTAGATTTTTCAATTTTTGGCTTCCACTCATCATATGTATATTTTTGTTTCCCACCATATTTTGTACCATAACACTCGCTTCCTGCATTAAATATTTCTTCGTTACAGATTTTATCACCCTGATAAAAGTAATCGCTTATATTAATTTTATCGCTAGTTAAAGTTTGTCTAATTGCTGCTTTATTTTCTGCAAATTCTTCTCTGTACTTGTTAATGCAATTTAGTAATTCTTTTTTGCAATCTGTAGTCATAAGCTGTTTCCTTTAATAAAATAATTAATACTTTATTACTAATCTGAGGTATACTAAGGTAGTGATAAGAAGTCCAGCATCTACGAAGTTTATTTAAACTATTTTCAAAACGAATAAAATGTAATTTTAGGTAAATAAAATGAATTACGATGTAATCATTTCAGGTAGTGGGCTAATTGGTCTTATTACTGCTATTGGCCTGAGTAATGACTCTGTATCTGTAGCCGTAATTGAGAAAAATAGTTTACCACGTGCAGTTGATGATAATCGAGCATTTGCTATTTCTCAAGGATCAAAAAAAATACTAGAAAAATTAGGGATTTGGCGGCTCTTAGAAGGCGAAGCTGAACCAATACTTGATATATGCATATTAGATGGAGATAGTCCATTTACTGTGCATTATGACCATAAAATGGTTGGTGAAGAGCCAATGGGCTACGTAATCAAGAGCGCTATTATATGGAATGCAATCAATAACAATTTTTTGCATAAACTCAATATATATTCTCCACGTTCCTATAAAACAATCTCTTGTGACGAAGGATACATGGAAGTTACTCTTGATAATGATCAAAAATTGATATCATCACTATTTATCTGTGCTGAAGGTAAAAACTCTAAGTTGCCAGAGTTGTTTTCTATACCAATGATAAAATTTGATTATAAACAAAATAGCATGGTATTTAATGTAAAACATGAATTACATCACCAAAACTTAGCTGTAGAGCGGTTTTTTCCTGGTGGTCCATTTGCAATTTTGCCAATGAAAGGTGGCTATACTTCTTCAATAGTTTGGACAGAAAAATGCGAAATTTCAAAAATGCTGATGAGCTTATCTGAAGAGGAGTTTATCATAGAACTCAAAAAAAGATTTGGTTCTTATTTGGGAGAAATTGAATTAGAGGGTGAAAGAAAATCTTACCCTTTGAGTTTTACTTTTGCGAGAAAGCTTCATAAAAGCAGAATTTTGCTGATTGGCGATGCAGCACATTCAATCCACCCGGTTGCAGGTCAAGGACTTAACCTTGGAATGAGAGATGTAGAGAGTGTTATTAGACAAATAACTGCTGCAAAATCCTCTGGCATTGATGTTGGCAGTAATTATCTATTGAAGAAAATTTCACGTGATAGATACTTTGATAATTTTACTATGGCACTTGCAACTGATGGACTAAATAGAATATTTTCCAACAGAATACTTTGCGTTAAAGTTCTGAGCAATCTTGGTTTAATGGTAGTTGAAAATTCAGATTTTCTTAAAAAAAGCTTCGTTCGACATGCTATGGGGTTGGTTCTGTCGCATTTGTAGGGAAGTAGAAAGAAGAATGATATAATTGTCTAAAGAAAAAGCAAAGATGTTTCGTATCAATCAAAAATTGTTGCCATATTTCAAAGGATTTAGCTTTTCAGCGGATGTTATCTGTATACATGAAATGTCGATTCTCTTTGAGCTATCGAGATTTGGAAGAAATGATGAGTATAAGGGGAGCAAAATGCTACGTTACAAAGGTGGGTTATCACCACTGATAGATGAGGCAGTAAGGAAAAGAAAGAAGCAGGTTGGTAGTAGTTGGAGAGACTTACATTAAATTAAACGGTAAATGGGTTTATTTATATACTGTAGACTTGTGTGTTAGTAGAGACAAGTCTGCAGCACTTGCATTCTTTCGTAAAGCCTTCAGGAGTAACTATCTTCCTGAGAAAATTATAATTGATAAAAGCGGCAGTAATACTGCTGCTCTTGATGATTTGAATGCAGAAATTTCTGAAGATTACAGTTCTTCAAATAAAATATCTAAATAATATTGTTGATAGATTTATCAAAAAACTAATAAAGCCAATGCTTGGGTTTAAAAGCTTCCATTTCGCAAAGATTACCATCACAGGCATAGAAAATATTCGTATGATTCAAAAAAGACAAATTATTAAAATAATGTTTCTACTTTTGAGAATTTTGCTATGTTAATGGCTTCATAACTCCTATAATCCCACCTTTTTTCCTATGGTTTATAGATGCGACAGAACCTTTTTTAGTGCTGTGCATATTTGGCAATAGACGTTTACTTATTACTAAATTTATTATAGTATAATTTAAAATCCTCATGGTATCGAACCATTTCACTAAGTACAATGATAAAAAAACTAGCCTTTCTATGTCTAATATTCGTTTTGATGAGTAGTTGTAGTTTTAGCAATAGGTGTAATCACACTGCAGGTCATTATAAAATTGGCAATAGCTATACAATAAATGGTATCACCTACCACCCAAAATACTTTAGCTGTTACGAAGAAGTAGGAATAGCATCGTGGTATGGAATAGAAGATCATGGCACAATTACAGCCAACGGTGAAGTGTTTAATCGTCACTTGATTTCTGCAGCACATAAGACCTTGCCCCTACCCTGCTTTGTTCGTGTTACTAATTTAGAAAATGGAAGAAAGCTTGTTATAAGAGTTAATGATAGAGGGCCATTTGTTGAAGGTAGAATAATAGACTTGTCAGAAAAAGCAGCACAAGTTTTAGGACTTCATAAGTCTGGGCTTGCGAAAGTAAAAGTCGAGTACTTAAGAAAGAGGTCAGAACAATTGATACAAAATACTCCTCATTACAAAAGGCAATATGAAAAAGAAATGCAGAAACGTCACCCAAAACAAAACAATGCAGAAAGTAAGGGATATGTAGCATTTTTTGTAAACGCTCAAGTAGCTAAATCAGCTGCATCAAAGCTTCGTAATCAAGGAATAGAAAATGTTAGATTGCTTTTCAAGAATGATCAATATTGCGTAAAAGTAAGTTAAAACCTGCATTACAGATTGTGTAGCATGCCAGAAACTATTTGACAAATGAGAATGTTCCAAAAGCATGTGCGTCAAGTTGAGAAACTATCGTAAAATATAGCAATATTTAAGATTGGTATTTTATTTGTTACATTTCAGGTAGTGACAGCTACCTCAGCTAGAGCTGTAAAAAATAATCTACCACTCAAGAAATTTCATTAAGAAAATAGCATAATCTTATTTCTTGGGAGTGTTAAATAAACCATACGCGTCAAGTTAAGGAAAAATGAACAAATTTAGTGCACTCAAAGTTGATATTCTTGTTTTTCTATATTTATCTTTTAAGGAGAATTTTGACCAGGTTGAGATGAGTTTTTTGAGGAAAATTTGAACTTTACTGACTACACAATTTAATGTTAAGAATAACTCTCTAACCCGCCTTTTTAGCTCAATAAATGCCTTTGTTAAGCTAAGTTCTGTATTCTTTTTCACTTCTGTGCAACCAACTATGCCGTGAAATATAAGAATTGCGCACAATTTAGCATATAGTTCACATAATACTCTGCATGGCTTTCCTTTTAGCTTATCAAGTCTGATATGGCTTTTATACAATTTAAATAATAACTCAATTTGCCACCTTACTCTGTAAATCGTTAATACTTGCTCAGCACTAATTTTATTTTCTGGAACATTAGTTATAAATATTGACCAGTTCAACAATTTTTGATTTCTTTTAGAGGATGTATATCCCTGCGATCTTGCTAATCTATTAGCTTTCCTTCTTCTGGCCATAGACTGTTCTTCAGTTAGTTTCTGACATATAATTCTTACTCTAATTTTTGCTTCTTTTCCTAACAATACCTCGTTTTCTAAAAATAACTTATCCTCTAAACATTCTAATAACTCCATTTTTTGATTTGTTTCTACATCATATATGTTGGTATCGGATTTATAACGACTTATGAAATAAGCTCCTATTTCATTGATTTGTTTAAAAGAACTTGACACAAAATAACCGAGATCAGATATTAGCAAATCATTGCTTAATATATTACTTAAATGTTTCCTATATCCCTGGTCTGATCTTACTCCCTCCGTTAAATTAAGTTGGTCTATTATCTGATTCATGTAGTCGAAAACTAATTGTAACTTTATTCCAGACTTAGTATTGCTTTCATAGCCACTGTAGCTAGTACCATAACCTTTATACATCTCTTCCATACTGTTAGGTAGAGTAATATAGCTACTGTCCAATAATTTAACACTATTAAATTGCTGTAAGATTTTGCAATCAACTTGCAAGATATTTTTGAAGAGAACCACAGATTCATTATACATCCTTTTCATAAATTCCACTGCTTCTTCAGTAAATCTAAAATCCAAACCTTGTTTTGTTATATCTATCGAGTCCTCGTTTAGTAATTGACACATTGTTTCTACGCTACAATTATCAACCCCTATATTACCCAAGACCATGGCTTTTACGAACGATGAACCTTTTAGCTTTCTCTTTCTTTTTATAAACCTTGTTGTAGTTGAGATTTTATCTGCTTTTTCATTAAAAAATTCTTTGAGCTTTTTTGATAAGCTAGTTATTTTATTCATTGGTTCTCTCACTAAAAGTATTTCTGGGAGAACTTATACCTTATTATTCTATCTCTTTCATACCTTTATTTCCTTAACTTGACGCGTATGGTTTATTTAACACTCCCGATAGCTTGCTTAAACCCATAAAATCTCTTCATTTGCTCACTCCATAACATTGGTATTTCTCTTAAATCAGCTAGCTTCAAATCTCTTGGCTGCCTTCCATTTACTATATCTTCTTTAATTTTTGGTGCTAAATAATTTAATCTTAAAATTTGGTGTATACGTCTTGTACCTATATTAATTTTGGCACTCAGCTCTTTCACACTTCTGTATTTTCCTTCTTCTAGTTGCCGTTTCCACAGATGGGCTCTTACCACTGCTTTGAGTAACGCATTATTTGTTTTTCCTTCTGGCTCGATTACTGTGCATTTCTTTCCTTTCTTCTTTATTGGTATAAAATTTTCCTCTGACTCAGAATGCACTCCTATTCCATCTTCTTTTATCATTACTCTCTTTATTAACTTTTTCACCACTTCTTTCTGCTTTCCAAAACTTAAATTTTTCCACTCTTCAGCTTTTTCTTCCAAATTTTCATATAGGAGTTCAGCTCTTTTCATTACTTCTTTTTCTATTTTTCCAGCTACTACAGTTCGGTTTATCGATTCACAACCTTTTCCTCTTAAATGATTGTTGCATACATAGTATCGATACCTTTTATTTTCTTTTTTTGCATACGTCAGCGTCATATTTACACCACAGCTCTTGCACTTAATTATTCCCCTAAGTAGCGCTTCCTCATATTTTGCTTTTCTATATGGTTGATTCCTTATTAATTCTTGTGCTTTTTTCCACTTTTCCTCTTCTATTATTGCTTCATGTTTTCCCTCATACTCTTTTTCATAATGCCTAATTTTTCCCATATATATTGGATTTGTTATTGTTCTCCTTACCGTGGCCTTTTTAAAGATATCTGATTTCGTCCGGTATCCTTCTCTGTTTAACTCCCTTGACAACTCTGCCATTGACTTCAGCTCGGTTCTGTCGCATTTGTAGGGAAGTAGAAAGAAGAATGATATAATTGTCTAAAAAAAAAGCAAAGATGTTTCGTATCAATCAAAAATTGTTGCCATATTTCAAAGGATTTAGCTTTTCAGCGGATGTTATCTGTATACATGAAATGTCGATTCTCTTTGAGCTATCGAGATTTGGAAGAAATGATGAGTATAAGGGGAGCAAAATGCTACGTTACAAAGGTGGGTTATCACGACTGATAGATGAGGCAGTAAGGAAAAGAAAGAAGCAGGTTGGTAGTAGTTGGAGAGACTTACATTAAATTAAACGGTAAATGGGTTTATTTATATACTGTAGACTTGTGTGTTAGTAGAGACAAGTCTGCAGCACTTGCATTCTTTCGTAAAGCCTTCAGGAGTAACTATCTTCCTGAGAAAATTGTAATTGATAAAAGCGGCAGTAATACTGCTGCTCTTGATGATTTGAATGCAGAAATTTCTGAAGATTACAGTTCTTCAAATAAAATATCTAAATAATATTGTTGATAGATTTATCAAAAAACTAATAAAGCCAATGCTTGGGTTTAAAAGCTTCCATTTCGCAAAGATTACCATCACAGGCATAGAAAATATTCGTATGATTCAAAAAAGACAAATTATTAAAATAATGTTTCTACTTTTGAGAATTTTGCTATGTTAATGGCTTCATAACTCCTATAATCCCACCTTTTTTCCTATGGTTTATAGATGCGACAGAACCATATAATATAACCAGTGTATTAGGTTACTATGTAAAAATGATTAACATAGAAGCTTTATCATCAAAATATTATTTACTTATTAGTTTAAAATACGTCACAATATAAAAATGAAAAATAGCCGATTAGCGGTAGTATTCGATTGGGATAATACCTTAGTTGATACTCAAGATAATATTTCTAATGCCATTAAGCATACTTTAGATTTGATGGGATCTGGCAGTAAAGTTATTGATAGAAATTCTCATGAATCAAGAAAGAGCTACATGGTCAATTTGTTTGGTGATCAGTGGAAAAAAGCGAATCAGATATATCAAAAATACCTAGATAATGCATTGTTACAAAATATTACTCTGAATGAAGGAGTAGAGAAAATGCTGCAGACACTGAAAAGCCACAATATTTACCTAGCGATAGTTAGCAATAAGAAAAATACTAATTTACGTCAAGAAGTTGCCTACTTTAAACTAGATTCTTACTTTGAAAGAATAGTTGGATCATGTGATACTGCAGAAGATAAGCCATCTGCAACTCCACTGCTATTTGCACTAGAGGAGAGTACGCTACCTGTAAATAGAGAAAATGTATTTTTTGTTGGTGACAGCATCACAGATATTCTATGTGCACAAAATGCAAATTGCTTACCTATTGTATACGGACAATCAATAAGAGGTTATGAAGATTTGTTATATTTTCAACATTTTAATAAACTTACAGAATTCATAGTAAAGTATTTGAAAGATAGGTGGTAATGACAGAGATCGCTAGTGTACACAGGCGCTTTTGCGCATATTTAATAGATGTAGCAATTTTATTAATTCCAACCTTACTAATTGTGTTGTCATTAGGGGATTTTCCATTAATTTTACATCTGTCATACATGTGTCTAAATTGTAGTTATTTCACATATTTTATATCTTCAAAGGCCCAAGCAACTCCAGGTCAACAGTTAATGAATATATATACTATCACTTTAGATAGTTCTAAAATAGGTTTGAGCTTAGCATTTGATCGCACTATCTCTCAGTTTTTCCTTCCTATGCTAAATAATTCAATTATCACCTTTATCAAACTTTTTCAAACATCAGTAAATGCTTTAAGTACACTAGAAGTGATTATAGTTATGCTTACCTTCAGTTGGTATTTAGTTGCTTGCTTCTCTCAGAGGAAACAGGCATTTCATGATGTGCTATTTGATACGATTGTTGTGAGAAAAATGAATTGATGTTGCCTTGATTGTTATGTAGATTACATTGGTATATTAGCTAAAGAAAGGTTATGAATAAAGAAATAGTAGAACATTTAAATAAATTACTTACAAATGAGCTGACTTCTGTACGCCAGTATCTTTTGCACTTTGCGATTCTTAAAGATAGCGGAATTAATAAACTTGCAGAAAAGATGAAAAACGAGCTTAATGAAGAACTTGAGCATGCAAATAGGCTAGCAGAAAGAATTTTACTGCTTAAGGGCATGCCAAATTTTCAAGATACAAATAAAATCTCAAAGTATGAAGGAAAGTTCACAAAAGATACAATGCAGAAAATCTTAGAAGATAATTCTAACTTAGAAGAAGAAGGTATCAAGGGCATCAAAGAGGCAATTTCCGTTGCTGAAAAAGAAAAGGATTTCGTGAGTGTAATGTTATTAGAAGGACTACTGAAAAATGAGGAAGAGCACTTACATTGGATCAAAGAACAGATTGACCTTATTGAGCTTATGGGTATTGAAAATTACTTGAGAACACAAATATAGAGTGTTAAGAAAAACAGTATTTATTTTCATTATACCTTTTTTACTTCTTTTTTCACTCGGGTTATGGCAGTTATTTAGATTGAGCTGGAAGAATAATATTATCAAAAATATGGATCTTCCAGTTATTCATCTACTGCCTAGTGATAATCTTTCAAAGTTTAACTACAGAAACGTTAAAATCGACGGAATTTTAAGTGATATAGAACTATATGTTTTCGCAGGTCAACGTGGCTATCATGTGCTGTCTCCTATGTTGCTTATCAATGGACATTACATGTTAATAAATAAAGGAATAGTCAGAGAAAAAAAAGAAGAAAAAGCAAAAATTGAAAAAGTAGCTGCTGATGGCGTTTTGTATTGTGATGGTAGCAAAAATTGGTTTATCAAAAATGATATTGCTTCAAATACGTGGTTTACCTTAAGTACAGAAGAAATCTCCAATGATCTAGGTATTAAGCTAGAAAAATGTATATTGTGGCAAGACAATTTTGGTGGCAAATTGACTATACAGCCAATAAAGCATCTTGAATACGCAATTACTTGGTTTGCACTTTCCTTGATTTGGCTCATTATGTGCGTATTTTACTATAGGCAAAATAGATATAAGTCGTAGAGAGGCAGTGTGGAAAAAGAAAAGCTGCAAATAGAAAAAATGCAACAAAGTGGAAGTAAATACTTATTACAAGAATTAATTGTATGTCAGTATTGTAAATATACTTATTGTGGAATAAATAATGCTAAGGGAGGAAAAAGTTACTATCGTTGTTCTAGAAAACGTTTTGGTGAATGTAACAGCAAATCAATACGCGCGGATATACTAGAAGAGGTAGTATGGGAAGAAGTTAAGATGGTAAGAGAGCACATAACGAAGGAAAAGTGTGATTTATCAGAGGCAGATTGGGAGACTAAACTTAATATAATTAGAAAATTAGTTCAACGCATTGAAATTGATGATGATAATGTACATATAGTGTTTCGATTAAAAGAACTCGCTCTCGAAAGACAAAAAGAAGATATTCAACCTTGTACCAGAATTATAAAGAATGTAGTGCTATCAAATGCAATAGGAATGCATAAAGTTAGCAATGCCCTGGCTGCAATATCAGTTGCAGTGAAACTTGGAATTAGTGATGAAGAGATTAAAAAAGGTCTTTTGGAATTTAAAGGAGTAGCAAGGAGATTTTCTTTAATTGCCGATATTAAAGGTGTTAAGTTAATTGAGGACTATGCTCATCATCCAAATGAAATACAAGCAACCCTGGCAGCAGCACGTTTGACCACTAAAGGAAAGGTAACAGGAATTATCGAGCCGCTTCGTTTTGCTCGTGTTCGTAATTTTTTTGATGAGTTCGTACGAATTTTCATGATGTTTGATTATGTAATTCTTACTCCTGTCCATCCTCCAGAAGATAAGCCTATTCCTGGCTGTGGAATTGATGATATAAAAAAAGCCTTGATCAGTAATGGGTTTAATGATGTGAAGATTATGAATGATGCTTTACTCATTTCACATTTTATTAGTAATTCGACAAGTTCAGGAGATGTAGTATTATTTATTGGTGCTGGTAGTAATATAGCTAAACTAGCAAGAGAAACTGCAAAGCTGCTGCTAGTAAAATAAACTTAAGCATTGGTGATTTATATGATAAAATTGTGTAGTAAAACTGGATCCCATTGTCTAGGCAAACAACTGTACAGACATTGCGATATGGGGATAGCTTCCATTAAGAATGGTGTCATCCCAGTGCCCAGACACTGGGATCCAGAAAACTTAACTTTAAATAAGTGGCTGTATAATAAAAACTGGATTCCAGTGTCAAGCACTGACCATCCGCTACTCAAATTACCTGTATATTGCAATGTTCGTACACTGAAATGTTACAGCGCTGGGGTGACATTTCCCGAACGTGAACACAATTGTGAATCTAGTGGAGGTTTAGCATGATGAAAAAGACGATCAGCAGTGTATTTGCAAGAGAAATTTTAGATAGCAGGGGTTACCCAACAATTGAGGTAGAAATAGAACTATGTGATGGAGCAACAGGTAGAGCCGCTGTCCCTTCTGGGGCTTCGACCGGTAAACTAGAAGCATTGGAGCTGAGAGATCAAGATGAAAAAAGGTATTGTGGTAAAGGAGTGCTGAAAGCTGTTCAATCTGTGAGTGGAGTGATAGCAAATAAAATCATTGGCATGGATGCAGCAAACCAGAGTGCAATTGATAAAGTTTTAATTGAACTAGATGGAACAAAAAATAAATCTAAACTTGGAGCAAATGCAACTTTGGGTGTGTCTCTTGCTGTTGCAAAAGCAGCAGCAAACAGCTTTAAAATGCCGTTATATAAGTATTTGGGAGTAGGGGAAGAGCAGATGCCAGTTCCGCTAATTAACGTCATTAATGGTGGAGTACATGCAGATAATAAACTCGATTTTCAAGAATTTATGATTCTTCCGGTTGGTGCTGAAACTTTCAGTGAAGCAATCAGAATATCTGCGGAGGTATTTCATAACTTGCGCAGCATTCTTAAGAAAAAAGGTTATAGCACAAACGTAGGAGATGAAGGTGGTTTTGCACCAGACATTGGTAGCACTGAAGAAGCTCTTAATTTGATAATTCAGGCTGTTGAATCTGCCGGTTATTCGATGAAAAATCACTTTGCACTGGGTCTTGATGTTGCTGCATCTACTTTTTATGAAGATGGAGTTTATAAATTTGAAAACAGAGAACTCACTTCAGAGGAATTGGTTCAGTATTATTTTGACCTTGTAGGCAAATATCCAATAATTTCTATAGAAGATGCAATGAATGAAGACGACTATGAAGGTTGGAAATTACTTACTGCAAAATTGGGAAGTAAAATTCAATTAGTCGGGGATGATTTATTTGTTACAAATTGTGAACTAATAAGTAAGGGAATAGAGGAAAAAATGGCAAATTCTGTACTAATTAAACCAAATCAAATAGGAACACTTACGGAAACTTTTGCTGCTATTGAAATGGCAAAATCAAATGGCTATAGGGCTATTATTTCGCATCGCTCAGGTGAAACAGAAGATACAACGATATCCCACATAGCGGTTGCATCGAATTGTGGACAAATCAAGACTGGCTCGCTGTCGCGTTCTGATAGGCTTGCAAAGTATAATGAATTGATGAGAATAGAAAGTTCATTAGGAGAAAATGCTAAATATTATCGTGAGTTGGCATGGATTTCATAGACGAAGTTAAATTATATTTAAAAGCAGGTGATGGTGGCGATGGTTGCGCGAGTTTTCGTCGAGAAAAATTCGTTGAATTTGGTGGCCCAAACGGTGGTAATGGTGGCAGGGGAGGAGACATAATTTTCATCAGTGATGCAAATCTCAACACTTTGCTTAATTTTCGTTGTCGAAGACACATTAAAGCGAGTAATGGAAAAAGTGGTACGAGTAGAGATAGATCTGGCACGGCAGGAAAAGATATTATACTTAAAGTTCCAGTTGGTACACAAATAATCGATGAAGAAAGTGAGGAAATAATAGTAGATCTTGATAAACCTGACATGGAATTTCAAGTAGTGCAAGGTGGAAAAGGTGGACTTGGGAATACCAATTTTAAATCTGCTACCAATAGGGCACCAAGACATTTTACCCATGGTCAGCCTGGCGAAGAAAGAAATATAATATTGAAGCTAAAAGTTTTATCTGATGTTGGCATTATTGGTATGCCAAATGCAGGTAAATCTAAATTTTTAACCCGCTGCTCGAATTCTGATACGAAAGTAGGCGATTATGAATTTACTACTATAAGACCACATTTAGGTGTAGCAAAAGTGGATTATAGCGAAATTGTAATAGCAGATATTCCTGGAATAATCGCTGATGCTCATCTTGGAGTTGGGCTCGGACACAAATTTTTAAAGCACATAGAAAGGTGCAAAATTTTACTGCATTTAATTGATGTAACGCGCGATGACGTTATCTCAGCTTATAATTGTACACATAATGAACTGAAGCTTTACAATAGCGATCTTGTTGAAAAAGAGGAAATTGTAGTGTTAAATAAATGTGACTTATTGGAAGAAACAGAAATTCTTGAGAAGAAGAATCATTTAGCCAATTATCTTGATAGAGAAGTACTGTGCTTATCAATCGACGATGATTTACAGCCCATTCTGAGGTTATTGAGTGAGAAAATGAAAAAAAGCGACCCTAAAAAAATTGATGTGTATGATCCTTTTAAGATGTGAATTTTTTATTTGACAATCAAAGTCTGGATTCCAGTGGGTAATTTTCCACAGTTGTCTGCATTTTTTGTTCCACAACTTATCTTTTTTTCGGCTTGTGCCATTTCTCACACTGTCTCTTGCTTTCTTGAACTCAGAAATTCAATAGCTACAAAAGCATTTGAGTAGTTTTTTGTTAAGAATTAGGCATAGAATCCCCCATATTTATTAATAAAGAACAGAAAAAATGTAACGCACATACGACAGAGATTAAGCATATGTGTGCACCCATGTGCGCTGAAGAAGATACGCTACATTCTTTACTTAGTTTGATTATTTGATAGAAAAGTCTGCAGACGAAGATAGATTTTGAGCTCTAAAAATACCTCTACTGTGAGTATACTAAGATTAGATAAATAGGCGAAGTAATTTTTATATTAGTTTTTTAGTTGCCAATCAATTTGGAGTTCAATAACTTGACATTTATTCAATACTACTGTATAATAAGCATGTGTATTTTTTATACACTATGGCAATAAAATTACCTTGTAATAGGTGTATTGGACCCGAGGGCAGTACTCGGCGCCTCCACCATATTTTTTGATTGATACGGGGGCGAGTAAGGATCGACATGCATAGTAAAGATGGTAGCTTTGCTCGGTTAGATACCACCGCTAAGAGTTCACAATTTAGATGCAAACGATAACTTTGCTGCTGAAGACAATGTTGCATTAGCTGCTTAATTTAGGCACTATAACTTCATTGCTATAAGCACGGTTTAGGGAACGCCGGGTAACAGAAGTTCCCCCAAACATGTAAGGGTTATATGGATAAAACAGATTATCAGAAGTCGCTTAGTTATGCTAAATTTCAAGTTATCAAAAAGGCTTTGAATACTATATTAGATAATGTTTTTACTCCTCACTTAGAAATAGTATTTTTTACGTGCTTTAATGGTGTTGTCATGCCAGACTACTTGAAAGAATCATACCCTACTCAAATGCTTATTATATTACAGCATCAATTTTTTGGTCTAAAAGTTCTTGAAGATAAGTTTAGCGTCAGTTTGAGCTTTCGTGGAAAACAAGAACAAGTCACTGTACCGTTTTTTGCTATTAGTGAGTTTCATGATAAAATTTCAGGAGATACTTTAGTATTTAGCGTTGATTCTGATAAAGAATATGAAAGTGAGAAATGTGCTGAAAAGTCATCAAATGGTAGTATTATATCTATAGATCAACTTTACGATAAGTAGTTACTTCATTTTATAAATAAAAGATATTGTATCTGTTCAGGATATCGACAAGACCATAGAGTAAAAGTGAGTTTATAACAAATGGTATCATTTGAGTAGCTGACATTGGCTTTCACATAAAAAACGTTGTAAAGCGCTTTCATGTTTACCAACGGTTCTGTCGCATCTATAAACCATAGGAAAAAAGCTGAGATTATAGGAGTTATGAAGCCATTAACATAGCAAAATTCTCAAAAGTAGAAACATTATTTTAATAATTTGTCTTTTTTGAATCATACGAATATTTTCTATGCCTGTGATGGTAATCTTTGCGAAATGGAAGCTTTTAAACCCAAGCATTGGCTTTATTAGTTTTTTGATAAATCTATCAACAATATTATTTAGATATTTTATTTGAAGAACTGTAATCTTCAGAAATTTCTGCATTCAAATCATCAAGAGCAGCAGTATTACTGCCGCTTTTATCAATTATAATTTTCTCAGGAAGATAGTTACTCCTGAAGGCTTTACGAAAGAATGCAAGTGCTGCAGACTTGTCTCTACTAACACACAAGTCTACAGTATATAAATAAACCCATTTACCGTTTAATTTAATGTAAGTCTCTCCAACTACTACCAACCTGCTTCTTTCTTTTCCTTACTGCCTCATCTATCAGTGGTGATAACCCACCTTTGTAACGTAGCATTTTGCTCCCCTTATACTCATCATTTCTTCCAAATCTCGATAGCTCAAAGAGAATCGACATTTCATGTATACAGATAACATCCGCTGAAAAGCTAAATCCTTTGAAATATGGCAACAATTTTTGATTGATACGAAACATCTTTGCTTTTTCTTTAGACAATTATATCATTCTTCTTTCTACTTCCCTACAAATGCGACAGAACCGAAAATATTCGTATGATTCAAAAAAGACAAATTATTAAAATAATGTTTCTACTTTTGAGAATTTTGCTATGTTAATGGCTTCATAACTCCTATAATCCCAGCTTTTTTCCTATGGTTTATAGATGCGACAGAACCGTTTTTATAGGATTGGGGCTAGAGAAAACTTGCATGTAAATGTATCAAGGTATAAAATTATAAATATTAAGAATGAATAGGTTAGTTATGAATCTTGTAACAAAATCCGCTATCGATTTTACTGCTTCGGCTGTTCTTGCTAGTGGAAAAATAGTTGATGATTTCTGTTTAAGTAAACATATAAAGGATAAGTATGCTGTCCTTTTTTTCTATCCACTTGATTTTACTTTTGTCTGTCCAACTGAGTTGATATCATTTAGCAACAAAATAGAAGATTTTTCAAAACGTAATGTTGAAGTGATAGGAATAAGTATAGATTCAAAATTTTCACACTATAAATGGCGAAACACTCCAGTTAATGATGGTGGTATTGGAGAGGTTAGCTACAATTTAGTGTCTGATATCAAAAAGTCTATATCAAGAGACTATGGGGTCTTATATGATGACTCAATTGCACTAAGAGCAACTTTTGTTATTGATGATAAGTTTGTTGTACGTCATCAATCGATAAATGATTTTCCTTTAGGGCGTAATATCGATGAGTTTATTAGAATTATTGATGCAATAAAACATAATGAAGAGCATGGTGAAGTATGTCCAGCAGGGTGGAAAAAAGGTAAGCCAGCAATGCAGGCAAGCGATGAAGGAGTGGCTGATTATCTAAACTCACACAGTGCAGAATTATAAATTGAGTACAAAAGTTCTTATTATTGGATCTGGAGCAGCGGGTTATGCTGCTGCTATATATGCAGCACGTGCAAATTTAGAGCCAATTGTAGTAACAGGAATGCAACCTGGTGGTCAGCTTACAATTACTACGGATGTTGAAAACTATCCAGGTTTTATTTCTATACAAGGTCCAGAACTCATGGAACAAAAGAGGTTGCATGCAGAGAAGGTGGGGGCAAGGATAATAGATGACGAAATAAAAAGCGTTGAACAACTTGAGGATTCTAATGAGTATAGATTTAGATCTTGTGGTAATGCTAGTGACTACTATTCGAATGCAATTATAATCGCAGCTGGTGCGCAAGCGAAGTGGCTTGGCCTGGAGAGTGAAAAGAAATTTCAAGGTTACGGAGTTTCGGCATGCGCAACTTGTGATGGTGCATTTTTTAGAAATAAAGTTGTAGCTGTGGTTGGTGGTGGAAATACTGCTGTTGAAGAAGCAATATTTTTAACTCGATTTGCTAAGGAAGTTATACTGATACACAGGCGTGATAAGTTAAGAGCAGAGAAAGTAATGCAAGACAGGCTCTTTAAAAATGATAAGATAAAGGTAATATGGAATCATACCGTAGAGCAGATTCTTGGAGAAGAAAATCCTAAAAAAGTTACTGGCATTACAATTAAATCGACAGACATCAATAAAACCCAGGAATTGAAAGTAGATGGAGTGTTCATTGCAATTGGGCATGCACCAAATACAGGTATTTTTAAGGGCTTTGTTGAAATGGATCAGCAAGGTTATATAATTACGAAACCTGGAACAACTCTAACCAGTAGGGCAGGGGTGTTTGCTGCTGGTGATGTTCAAGATAAGGTATATCGCCAGGCAGTAGTTGCAGCAGGTACAGGGTGCATGGCTGCACTTGATGCAGAAAAATTTTTGGAATCATAATTAGTTCTAAAATTTTTAACTAAATTACTTGCAATTTTCTTTGTTTTTTTTATAATTATGTCAATAAATTATAGGTTAGGGAGAATTTAGTATACTTTCGAGAAGTAATGTAGGTTTTAGAAGAAGTGTTGTTAATGATACAGGATTACGAGCTCAAAATCAAACAACTTCAGGACAATCAACAAAAAAATTATTTAAAGCTATTCAATTTCAAGGCACTGATGATGAAAGAGTAACACCTGAAGAAGCTTTGAATCATTTTCAACAAGCATTGCAAGAAGGTGCGGATGTTAATGCGTTTAATGAAGAAGGCATGACACCTTTGATATCTATAATTTATGATTTATCTGCAGGCTCTGAAACAGAAGAAGAAAAAGAATATCAGAGTATGATTAGGTTACTTCTACTTCACCGAAGCATAGATGTTAATATTCAAAAAAAAGGTGATGGCAATACAGCTTTGCATCTAGCAATGTCCTTTCAACAAAGGAAAGTGTTACAACTCTTACTAAGTCATACGAGAATAAGTATGTATCTACTAAATAAAAGACTTCAAGATCCTGAGAAATGTGCTAAAAAAAATCGTGCTGAGCATTTGATCATAGAAATACAAAAAGCAGAAACAGGAAAACAATTATTGAATGCTCTTTCTAACAGAAATATTGACCGAGCAAAAGAACTATTAAATCAAGAACTCAACCCTAATTGTTGGAAAAGAAATTCAAATGGAGAAATAGAAACACCACTTAGCCTGATTATCAAATCATGTTTACAAGGAATAACAGAAAGTAACGAAGAAGTATTGAGAAAACTTTTAAAACATAAGGAGCTAGATTTTAGTCAAATAAAGCCAATATCAGCTATAGAGCAAAATCCATGGGTGAAGCAAATAATTGAGCAAGTTATGAAAGAGCGATTAACTGATGCTATTAATAGAAAAGATTTGGATGATATAAAAAAATTAGTAGAAGATAATTGCTTTATGAATGATCAAATTGTTATTGAGTTGCTTAAAAGTTTTAATCCTGTCAGAGAATATCTAAATGGAAAATTCCCTGCAACTGTGGAACAGTCTTCAGCAAATGTACATAATGTTGCCCCGGAAATAAACGACGATTTGATTGCTCAAGAATTGCAGCAGCTCGAAAACCTTAGAAATGAGCTTGAAAGAACAAAAATTCGACTTAGAGAAAAAGAGCAAGAGTTGAATAGGGTTGTAAGTGAAAGAGACACTAACAAAATTTCACAGTTAGAAAGGGATTTTAGGCAAGAGAGATTAGAACTTCAAGCTCAAAATCAAGACTTAAAGAACAAAAACAGAAAACTTTCAGAAGCAAACATTTATAATAGAAGGCAAAGTAACTATGCCTCTGCTTCTTTTGTGTTATCTGGAGCGTTTGCTGTTGGTACATGTTTAACAATATCGAATTTAGAAATATGTATTTCACTTGCTGTAGCTGCACTTGTTTTCATTGCAATTGGGTGCTACTGTTCATATAAAGCAAGTACAGTACTGAGTGATGTGACAAGCACTGAATTTGGTAATGTTATCAGTTTAAGATAGAGTTAAGGTTTTTACTTCTTCTCTAAACTCTGCTGAAAGTTTTATACATCCTGAAAATACCTTGATAATTCGAGTGAATGTGAACCTGAGTGGTTTCAAGACTTAAATAGTTGTTGTAAACTTGCTTTTATTATCTTTTAGTTCAAGAAATTAAAAGTTTAACGATGAGAATTATAATTACAGACCAAAGTAAAAAGTAGGCTTTTCCATTTGATCTATTTTTCACCTGTAATTTTTTGTCAGCTATTAGGTTTAATTTTTCTATAAGGCTAAATATTCCTTGGATTGTTTTGATGGGATAAGAGCTTTTAATTTTTTCCCTATACCCTATTTTACTTTCATGTTGACTGTTTATCCATGTTTCAACTACTTTCCACATATTGATTTCTGGATAGACTTTCCTACATGTTCCTTCTAATAAAATCATAGTTTTCTGCAGCAATAACAATTGTGTTTGAACTTTCATATCAAAATCACCAGTTATTTTTAGTAGCTGAGTAAGTAATCGAGCAAATGAAATCTTCTGTATAGGCTGTCCAACAATGGGCTCACCTATTGCTCTGCAAGCTGTAACAAAATTTCTATGCTGTGATGGAACATAACCGGCTCTAAAGTGCATTTTTGCAACGTGATCATAATCCCTATTTAAAAAGCCTTTGAGTATCTCTATAACGTAATAGCATGTCTCACGATCTATTCTACCCATGATTCCACAATCCAGGGCAATAATATTGTTATTACTATCGATCATTAAATTTCCAGGATGCATATCAGCATGAAAAAAACAATCCCTATATACCTGATTACAAAAAGATTCTATAAGATTGATAGCTATTTGCTTTCGGTTATTCAGCTTTTCAACTTCGTATATTGGTATAGCTTCCATCCATTCTAATGTTAAAACCTTTTTTGAAGTTCTACTCCAATCTATTTCAGGTACGTAGAAACCTCTGTCATGTTTAGTATTTTCCTTCAGTTCCGAAGAGTGGGCAGCCTCAAAGCGCAGATCTAACTCTAATCGGCAAATTTCAGCAAAAGTTTTGACTAATTCAACTGGCTTCAGCCTTTTTGATTGTTCACTAAATTTTTCTGCAATTTCTGCAAGCCAAGAAAGCATTTTTATATCCCTTGAGAATGTTTTCTCAATATTTGGCCTCAAAACCTTTACAGCAACTTCCTTACCCTCAATTGTAACTGCTCTATGCACCTGAGAAATTGATGCTGCTGCAATTGGCTTTTCAGAAAAACTTGAAAAAATGTCGCTTAATTTACAATTAAACTCACTTTCTATAGTTTTAACTGCTATTTTATACGAAAATGATGGCAATCTATCACATATCAATAGCAAGTTATTTGTTATGTCCTCATTTAAAATATCAGTGCGTGATGAAATGGATTGCCCAAATTTAATGAACACCGGACCTAATCTTTCAAGAGCACGCTTTAGTTTATGACCTTGTATTTTATTTATTGATTTTTTTGATGGTGGAAGTAAATAAGGTAACACATTGTAGCGTGTTAGCACTGTAGTTATTTGCAGAAGACGTAGAATATTTTGAATCATTTCGCTGCGTAACTGCCAAATATTTCATTTATCTCCATAATTTCATCAGGTTTACCTTGATAATAGATAGTATTATTTATGCAAATTATGTAATCTGAGGATGGTAGAGCAGAGTTAAGGTCATGAGAAGTCATGAGAATCGACACTGATCGTTCTTTTGCGATTTTATTTATAATATCATAAAATTTAGCTCGTGCGTTAATATCCATTGCACTGACTGGTTCATCTAAAATGATCAAATCAGATTCTGAAATTAAACAGCGTGCAAGCAGCAGTAATTGTGTTTGTCCTGCAGAGATTTCTAATACTTGATTTTTTAGGATGTTACCGATACCAACCAATTCTATTGCTTCTGTAACAATGGGTTGATTTTTCTTCAATTTCTTCGAGGAGCTATTGAAAAGGAAAGACTCAACTGTTATTGGCATCAAATTACCAATACTAAAATTTTGTGGCATATAGCTAATTTTTATATTGTCAGCGAATACAATACTGCCAATAAAACCTTTATTTATACCAGCAACTGCTTTCACTAAAGAGGTTTTACCTCCGCCATTTGGACCAAGTATTGTAACTATATCTCCTCTTTGTACTGATATGTTGATATTATCAAGAACTTTTTTATTACCGTATGAAAGAGTAAGGTTTTCTATTTTTAGAATGCAGTTATTGACACTACTTAATTTTTTGGCAAAAATTGACTTCTTCTCAATATTTATATGAGACATTTACTGATTTTTTTTCTATTACTTTCACTTACACTATACTACAATAGTGCCTTTTCATCCAATTTAAAAATTGTAGCTACAATCAAACCTATACACTCACTTGTAGCTTCTGTTACAGATGGAATTTCAAAGCCAGAACTACTCATGTACGAAGTAGTGTCTGAACATAACTACATGCTCAGGCCTTCAGACGCAAGTAAATTAGAATCTAGTAATATTATATTTTATATCGATGATTCTTTGGAAACATTCATTAAAACTTTCGCTAAAGAAAATAAGAAGTTAATACCGCTATCAAGTGCAATCGATCTACTTCCTGCTCGACCACATTCATTTTCTAGTCACATTCAAGATGAAAAAGATTTGCATATTTGGCTGAGTCCTGAAAATGCAAAAAGTATGATACTTTCTATCAGTGCAACATTATCTAATATAGATAAAGAAAATGCCTATCGATACAATACTAACGCAGAGGAGGCTATAAGAAAGATAGACCAAGAAGTAGAAAAAATTACGAAAGAATTGGATGAGTTAAAAAATCAAAAATACATAGTTACTCACGATGCTTATCAATATTTCGAAAAATATTTTGATTTAAGTTACCCAAGCGCCATTCTTTCTATAGAAGAGGATTCTTACATAGGTATGAAGAGTTTAATGAAATTAAAAAAGGTAATGAAAGAGGAAAACGTTAAATGTATTGTTTCTCATTCACGAGAGGATAGCATAAAGCCTAATGTCTTTTCTAGTGACGTAAAAATGGTGATTCTTGATCCTATTGGATCAGATGTAGAGCCTGGAAAGGATGCATATCTAGATATAATCAGCAGCATTGCACAAAATTTCAAGTCTTGTTTCACTGAGTAATGAGTTCTTTTATCTATTCAGATAGCATTGCAAACTTAGTGCTTTCTATTCCAATCACAACTATACCGACATTATCTACCAGAAGTATATCATCCCAGTATCAAGTACTGGGATGACACCTTCTACTACGCAAATTACCACAATGTCCGCACGGCTATACACGTGATGCTAGAATTCTTAGCACACCTTTTGATTTATGAAAAATCAGTGTCTGCATTTACTTCTATTTTTTTATCTATTTTATTTTGCCATTTTACTGCTTACTCTGTATTCAAATTACATGAACCTTTTTATATTAGGCAAGCTCAGGTTATTTTTACGTTTATATATTGATCCGATCTAGTCCAATAAACCCTCTAAGGAAAACCCTTAGATTTTTGACCTACTAACGTGTGACACTTTAGGTTTTAGAGCGTTTTCTATGTTTTATACTTTATGTTTATTAATTGTGTAATGATCAACACTATGAGTTTCACCTTCCATTCCATTATATCTCTGAGCTCTATTATTAGAGTATAACTTGATTATAAACTATATATAACAATAAACTTACTTTAATTTTTCTTCTTTAAATAATACGTGTCTTCTGACCACTGGGTCATACTTCCTAAACTCGAGCTTTTTGGGAAGGTTCTTAGGATTACGTTTTTTTACACAAAAATAGCCTGTTAGTTTCTCTTCTCCAGTTTTTGTTGTTTTAGTTGCAGTGCTAACTAGCTTGACAAGCAAAGAAGCATTTTTTTTTGCCATAATTGTTAGTGATATAATAAACTCTATGCAAGTTTAGAACGCAAAACACTGAAAGTCAACCCAATAATGCAGGTCGCAAAATTCTTGACAATCAATAATATATTAAGTAGTATAAAAAGATTTCAGAATGAAAAGCAGACGGTAAATAAGTGGCGAGTGATGGCAAAAGGTTATTATTGATAGAAAGTACTACCTGTTCTAACGAGGTAAGGGTTGCCCTACTAGTTAATGGTAGGGTTGTAGAGTTTGAACAAGAATTCAAGGAAAAAAGACAATTAAGAGGTAATATATACGTTGCTTATGTAAAGCGTATAGAGCCTGCTTTGCAGGCCGTGTTCATTGAGTATGGAAAAAATAAGCAAGGTTTTTTGTCTTTTTCTGAGATATCTCTAAATTACTTTAATATTCCAGAAAAAGAGAAGGAAATTTTCCCTGACGAAGGCTATTCGAGCGGTGTGGACTGTTCAAATGATAATTGCACAGAAGAAGGCCTAGATTCTACAGCTAGTAATGAATCCAGCAGTGGTTTTGTGAGGGAGGTACCTTTACATAGAAAATATAAGTTACAAGATGTGATTTCAGTAAATCAAAAGTTATTGGTTCAATTAACTAAAGAAGAACGAGGAAATAAAGGAGCTTCATTTACAACATACGTAACTTTGGTCGGTAGATACTGTGTTTTCATGCCCAATTCCATAAGTAGGGGTGGAGTATCTCGCAGAATTGAAGATACCAACGTTAGAAAACAGTTAAAGGATATATTAAATTCAATAAATTTACCAAAAGGCTCAGGTTTAATAGTAAGAACTGTTGGTGCAGGAAAAAGTAAGAAAGAAATTGAGCAAGATTACGATAATTTGACCTTATTATGGCAAAATATCCAGCAAAACTTCTCTTCTTTAAATGTTCCATCATTAATTTACAACGAAGCAGATGTAGTTATGAGATCTGTACGTGACTTTTGTAGTAATGATACAGAAATTATAGTATCTGATAGAGAAGTTTGTGAAGCGGTAAGAAAATACACTAAAAATGTGTTACAAGGAAAATTATGTCCTAGGTTATATAGAGGCTCTGTTCCAATCTTTACTTACTATCGAGTCGAAGATCAAATTTCTGAATTATATAGCAATAGAGTAGAATTACCATCTGGTGGGTCTTTGGTGATAACCTTAACTGAGGCATTTGTTTCAATAGACGTAAATTCAGGGAAAATGACAGGAGAAGATAACATAGAAGAAACAGCTTATAGAACTAATATGGAGGCATTATCTGAAATATCAAGGCAAGCGAATCTCAGGGGCTTATCAGGGTTAATAGTTGTTGATTTTATTGACATGTTGAAACTTGAGTATTGCAAAAATGTTGAATTTGCTATCAAGCAGGCGTTTAAAGATGATAGAGCTAAAGTTCAATTTAGCTTTATCAATGACTTTGGTTTAATGGTCTTTTCAAGACAAAGAATTAAACCAAATATACAGGAAATTAATACTACAGAGTGCTTACGCTGTAAAGGTATTGGAAGAGTAAAATCAAACGAAGTGGTTGTTGCATCGATACTAAGGGATTTGCAACATATTGCTAATAAAAATCAAAATAAGTCCTTTGATTTAATAGCACGCAGTGCAGTTATAGCGCACATTTTTAATAATAAGCGTGATATCGTTTCTACAATCGAAAAAGAGTTCAATATTACATTAAATGTTAGTATTGATAATAGTTTAGATGCAGATACATTTATTTTAAAGCAAGGAGACCATATTAATTTTAATGATTATAAGCCATTGCAGAATTCTGGATGTCAAATTGTGAATAGCAGGGATAAAGAAGCTGGTAGTTCAGATAAACTACCGGGCAACTTTTGGTTAACTAAATGGCTTTCGCGCCTTTTGGGCTCTAACAACTAAACGGGACTTGTAATTAACGAGTTTTATACTTATATATTTTACATCAGATAATATTTAAAAGGGAGTATTCATTATGGGAAGAGCAATAGGTATAGATCTTGGAACGACAAATTCTTGTGTTGCAATAATGCAAGGTAAGGATACAAAAGTAATTGAGAATAAAGAAGGAGCAAGAACTACTCCATCTATAGTTGCATTTACTTCATCTGGAGAAAGGTTGATTGGTGCTCCAGCAAAAAGGCAAGCAACTACCAATGCAAGTAATACTTTTTTTGCAACTAAGAGATTGATAGGTCGCCAATATAGCGATCCTGAAATGAAGAATCTAGGTGTACCGTATAAGGTATTTGCAGCAAAAAATGGTGATGCATGGGTTAAAACAACTGATAGTAAAGAATACTCTCCTAGTCAAATTGGTGCATTTATATTGCAAAACCTGAAAGAAGCAGCGGAAGCTTATCTTGGGGAAGAAGTAAAGGATGCTGTGATAACAGTGCCGGCGTACTTCAATGATTCTCAACGTCAAGCAACAAAAGATGCAGGAAAAATTGCTGGATTAAATGTCCTCAGAATAATTAACGAACCAACTGCTGCAGCACTTGCTTATGGTCTTGATAAAAAGCACGGACACACAATAGTAGTGTATGATCTTGGTGGTGGTACATTTGATGTTTCAGTTCTTGAAATAGGTGATGGAGTTTTTGAAGTAAAGGCTACAAATGGTGATACTCACCTTGGAGGGGAAGACTTCGATAATGCAGTAGTGAATTATTTACTGGGTAAATTCAAGAAAAGTAATGGCATTGATTTGAAAAACGATCCAATGGCTATGCAAAGAATCAAAGAAGCTGCAGAAAAAGCAAAGGTAGAATTGTCAAGTGCAATGGAAACAGAAGTAAATCTACCGTTTGTTACAGCTGATGCAAGTGGCCCAAAACACTTAAATATGAAGCTAACAAGAGCAAAGCTTGAAAGCTTAGTGAATGATTTGATTGAAAGGACTATAATTCCTTGCAAAAAAGCTCTTGAAGATGCTGGTTTGTCTGCTAGTCAAATTGGTGAAGTAGTTCTTGTTGGTGGCATGACTCGTATGCCAAAAGTCATAGAGAAAGTTAAAGAATTCTTTGGCAAAGATCCACACAGAGGGGTTAACCCTGATGAAGTTGTAGCAATTGGAGCTGCAATACAGGCGGGAATCATTCAAGGTGATGTAAGAGATGTATTACTACTTGACGTAACTCCACTTTCTCTTGGTATTGAAACTCTAGGTGGAGTATTCACTCCACTTATTGAACGTAATACTACTATTCCCACAAAAAAATCTCAGGTGTTTTCAACTGCAGAAGATAACCAAACAGCCGTTACAATTAAGGTACATCAAGGTGAAAGAAAATTGGCGATTGATAATAAACTGCTTGGTCAGTTTAGTTTAGAAGGAATACCACCTGCTCCTCGCGGGGTTCCTCAAATTGAGGTGACATTTGATATAGATGCAAATGGAATAGCACATGTTTCTGCAAAGGATAAAGCTACTGGAAAAGAGCAAAAAATACGTATTCAGTCTTCAGGTGGTTTATCGGAGGATGAAATAAATCGCATGGTGAGAGAAGCTGAGGAAAAAGCACAAGAAGATGAAAAGCGTAAGAAATTTATTGAAGTGAAGAATCAAGCGGATAGTTTAGTTCATTCTACAGAAAAATCTCTGACAGAATATGGTGATAAAATTTCTCCAGAAGATAAATCTGCTATTGAAAATGCAGTTAATGAGTTAAAGGAAGTGAGTAAATCTGACAACATTGATGATGCTGATTCAATACAACAGAAAGTTACTAACCTCTCTCAGTTATCTATGAAACTTGGAGAAGCTATGTATCAAGCATCTCAGCAAAACAGTGCTGAAAATGGCTTTTCATCAGAAGGAAATCCAAATGATAAGGAAGAAAAAGTAGTAGATTCTGATTATCAAGACATGGATAATAAAGAAGAGAATAAGTAATTCGATTGTCATCCCAGTGCCCAGATACTGTGGGATGACAAGAGGAGCGTATTGTTGCTTAAAGGAACTATTGTGGATATTATTAAGACAATAGAAGAAAAATTACGCGATTCAATAGGTGTAATTGATATTAATATTATCGATGAATCAGCAAAGCATGTAGATCATTATTTTGCTTCTTCTTCGACACTACCTTCACATATCAAATTAGTATTAATATCTAACGACTTTTCTGGAATGAGCTCTTTAAAGAGGCATAAATTGATCTATGAATTATTAAAGAGTGAAATAGAACGAGTACATGCGATTTCTCTTCACTTGTATACGCAAAGCGAATACAATCTAAAAAATAAATAATAAAAATGTGAACGAAGAGTCTTTATTAGTTAAAGCAGGAAGAAAATTTAATGATTATAAAGGGTCGATGAACCCACCAGTTTATCATTCTTCTACTATATTATTTCCTACTTACAAGGACTACTTAAATGCAGCAAATGGAGAAAGTATATATGATGTAATCAATGATGGTGTTGCAAGGGATTACAGTTACAGTAATGTTGGTACGCCTACTGTTCATTATTTTTCAAATGCACTGGCTGAAATTGAGGGTAGGGGACAAGCACTCATCTACCCTTCTGGATTATTTGCACTTACTTTTGCTATTTTGACTTTCACTAAAGCAGGTTCACATGTCCTGATACAAGATAATAGTTATTATAGGCTAAAGAGATTTGCCGAAAATGAGCTACCAAAAAGAGGAGTAGAAGTAACTTTTTATGATCCAACACAGGATATAACTGATTTAGTTCAGAGTAATACTTCACTCATCATGATTGAGACTCCTGGTTCTATAACGTTTGAGATTTCAAATATAGAGCATATAGTAAAAGTTGCTAAAGCACGTGGAATCGTAACCGTTTGTGACAATTCATGGGCCACTCCTTTGTTGTTTAAGCCGCTTGATTATGGAATTGATGTTGCACTATACGCGGTGACAAAGTATCTAGCCGGTCACTCAGATCTAGTGATGGGAGCTATGGTTGCTGAAAGTAAAATTTTTAAATTGCTTTATGAGAGCTATAAAAATTATGGAGTCACCATTCAATCGCATGACTGTTACCTTGCACACAGGGGACTTAGAACACTGCAAACACGCATGAGGAAGCATCAAAGTACAGCAATGCAAGTAGCAAAGTGGCTGGAAAAACATCCAAAAATCAAAAGAGTTTTGTATCCAGCACTTCCCTCCCATCCTCAACATGAATTATGGAAAAGTTATTTCAAAGGGGCAAGTAGCGTATTTAGTATAGTACTCGATAGAGAATATTCATGTGAAGAACTAGGCTGCATGGTTGATCACATGAAAGTTTTCGGCATTGGTGCTTCTTGGGGAGGATGTGACAGTTTGATATTACCAGTAGACCATAGATCTATGTCAAGATCTGTAATGAATTCAGATTATGGTGGAAGTTTTGTGCGAATATTTTGCGGACTAGAAGATCCTGAAGATTTGATTTTTGACTTGAATACTGCATTAATAAGACTGCCATGTTCAAGTGTTAAAGATGATTGTGAGACTGAAAGAGCTACTGCATAACATTGTAAATGCTGACTTTGATATTGAAATCAAAGGCGTCACATGTAATCCTAAGAGAGTTAAAGAAGGTTACCTTTTTGTTTGTGTGTCAGAAAAGAGTAAAGAACACGTAACATGTCTTCCTAATGGATGTGTACACAACTGTGTAGACGTTGTAATACAAGGGGCCAAGAAAGATGTCATCCCAGTGCTCAGACACTGGGATCCAGAAAATTTAATTGTAAACAAGCATACTAGACAATTGTATAATGAAAACTGGATTCCAGTGTCCGCTACTCGAATGACAAGTACTCCAAGTTTTGCAGTGCTTTACCACTCGGACCCTCAAGGAATATACAGTGAAATAGTCAGCAGGTTTTATCAATTCAAACAACCTAAATATATTGCTGCTGTAACTGGTACGAATGGTAAAACTTCAGTAGTGGAGTTTTGTCGCCAGATTTGGCAAGATAATGCAGCGTCTATAGGAACACTGGGAACATGTGTCAATAATAATAGAAAAGATAATAGCCTTACAACGCCAAGTGCAGATGATCTTTATTCCACATTGCGTGACATAAATAATAAGAACGTAGAACACTTAGCATTAGAAGCTTCAAGCCATGGAATCGATCAATACAGAATCCATGGACTCAGGCTCAATGCTGCAGCTTTTACTAATTTCTCTCAAGATCATTTGGACTATCACAAAAGTATCGATGAGTATTTTGAGGCCAAGAAAAGGTTGTTTGATGAGGTATTGCCAAAAGAAAAAACAGCGATTTTAAATGCAGATATAGGCGAATATGGAGAGTTGCTCAACATAGCTGAAAAGCGTGGCAACAAAGTTATAACCTATGGAAAAAAAAACTCTGACATTACTTTATTAAAGCAGATACCCACTGCCAATGGTCAATACCTGACAATTCAAATCGGTGATGAAATTTATAACGCATTTTTTCCGATTTTTGGGCAATTTCAAGCATATAATTTGTTGTGTGCAATCGGTATAGTTATTTCATCTGGTATGGACTATCAAAGAATGTGTATAGATAAACTCGCTTCTCCATCTGGAAGAATGGAAAAAGTGAACACTTTTGCATTTGTCGATTACGCTCATACTCCAAGTGCACTCAAACAAGCTCTGTTGTCTTTAAAATGGCACTTCAATAAAAAGATAGTTCTAGTGTTCGGTTGTGGCGGGAATCGTGATCAAACAAAACGTGCAGAGATGGGTAAAATAGCACAAATGCTTGCAGGTAAAGTTATAGTCACAGATGACAATCCGCGTGATGAAGATCCGGGGAAAATTCGTCACGATATTTTGTTACATTGCCCTGATGCACTGGAGATAGGAGATAGAAAAAAAGCTATAGAGAAAGGTATAAATATAGCACATGATGAAAATATGATTCTGCTAGTTGCAGGAAAAGGACATGAAAGATTCCAAATAATAGAAGGCCAATCCCTTGAATTTAGTGATGTTGAAGTTATTAGAGAGGGCCAAAAATTTGCTACTGCTGTTTTGCTCTCTCCTTCATCCAACGCCTGAATGGCTTTTTTCCTTAAGTCATAACTGTACGCTGCTGGCATTTTTACCTTCTTGTTACACTAAATCACTATCTTATCTTGTTCCTACTATTATGAGAAGAGCTATACAAGGATATGAAAGTGGAGATTGTGGTTACAAGATTAGTGAGAGAATATAGAAAAATTGAGGATGAAATATTGCGTGATATAGTTCATTTAGTGATAAAGGCTCTTACAGGTATAGTAGCGCTTCATAAGTAAGAATATTTTTACAAAGAATTTAATAATCACAATTTAGGCAATGATGAAAGTTCTTTAAGAAAAAAGTTTAATACTATCAAGAAAAGTTTGCATAGGCATAGCAATATAATACATAATAATCAAAATATCTAAAATTCTGTCAATTTATTTGCACAGTCAATCACTTGAGAATTCGGAAATTGATTTTTAAACCAAGTGTACTGGCGTTTTGCATAATGCCTTGTGTTTGTTTGAGCAATCTGTATTGCTTCGTCTAAAGTAATCTCCCCTTTTAAGTATCTTATAATTTCTGGTACTCCATGTGCTTTCATAGCTGGCAAATGTGGAGATGGGTTCATGCTAAGTAGGTTTTTTACTTCATCAATTGCTCCATTTTCAACCATTTCAATAAAACGAGAATTTATTTTTCGGTATATATCCTCACGTTTAGGTAGAATTGTATATACCTTAAAATTATTGAACAAAGGAGGCTGTCTATTTTCTTGCCATACAAAGATTGTCTTGCCAGTTTCAGTGATAACTTCAAGTGCTCTTGAGAGGCGATGTGAGTCATTAATAAATATTTTACCTTGAATCCTTGGATCTTTGCTTAGCACTAACTTATAGAACTCCTCTTTACTTAAATTTTTCCTTAATTCGCTTACATTTTTCCTAACTTCCTGACTTATTTGTGGCATTGATGATAAGCCTTTGATTAAACTGCTGATGTAAAGCCCACTTCCTCCAGTAATGATAGGTATTTGCGCATTTTCTAATGCGTGATTAACTTCTTTTTCTAAATCCTCTAACCATAGACCCACGGAATAATTTTCTTTTGCTGAAACATAACCGTATAGTTTATAAAATTTTTCTTGCCTTGGCGGTTGAGCAGTAATTATGGGAATCTCTTTGTATACCTGCTTTGAGTCACAGTTTATTATGCTAATGTTTTTATACTTTTTTATCAAGTTATCGCATAATTCTGATTTACCTGAGGCTGTAATTCCTGTAATAATTACTATATTATCCTTCATTTATATTAATTTAACTAACCTATGATAGGGTGTAGTAAAAATTTGGATTCTACAATCTAAAATTTGGAGACTTTTATGGCAGAAAATGATAACGATAACTCGTTTACTAAGCGTTTTACAAATAGGACCTCTAATGAAACAAGAGGAGGTTTTTCCAGTAAGTATTCATCTCAAAATACCAAAGAGCATGCACTAGGAGCAAAAGGAAAAATTTCTGAATTGGCAAACAAAAAAGCTGAAGCCAAGGAAGCTTTTTCTGAAAGTGGCGGCATAAAGAGTAAAAGCAGAACTATCAACGAAAGATCCTTTGCTGATGCAACAAGAAGAAGTAGATCAGATCTCATATATCTAGTTCGTGGTAAAGACCGTGGAAGGTCAGCTTGGCACTATGTATTAGTTGATAAAGAAAAAAGAGAGATGTTTCTAGCAAAAAGCAGAACTGGCTCTATAGATGTTGCAGATTATGGAGAGATTTTATATTCAGGATGGGGAGATGATCCACCACAGACGATAGTCGATAAAATCAATGAGGAGTTCGGATTGTAGTAAATCTGTTGTAAAAACGAGCAGTTGCTAATAAAATTTACTGTAAGTATACAACAGATGCGTGCTAGCCATTTCGGTATCTTAATTGCTACCATATAGGGAGATAACGGTAAACCCAGAGCTATTGTAGACATAAGTTTTAGCTATATGGTATTTGAAGTAATAAATGCAATAAAAAATAATTTGTTAGCATGCTTTCCAACAGAGACAGTATATGCTCTTTCTTGTAATGCGCTAGGTAACGAATCTATAGAAAAAATATATCGAATAAAAAAGCGTTCTCAAAACAAGCCGCTCTCTGTATTTGTTAGTAATATTGATAGTTTGATAAATATAGCAAAGGTAAAGGAAGAGTATATCGATTTAATAAACTATTTTTCTCCTGGACCAATGACCTATATTTTACCACTTCAAGATAACAGTATATTACCAAATGAGTTCTTTAAAGATAGTATAGGCATAAGAATTCCTGATCATCCTATTGCGATTTCAATATTAAATGAACTGAAAACTCCAGTAGTTGCAACTAGTATTAACATTTCAGGAGAAAAAAGTATATGCAAAGCAAGAGATATACCTCAGTCTATTAAGCAACACTTATCTGCAGTAATTGAAGATGATGAATTAGTTTCTGGTATAGAATCTACTATTATTGACTTAACTGGAGACAAGATTAAGGTTTTAAGAAAAGGTAAAATTTCATTACAAACAATAAATAACGAATTTTCAAACTAAGATCTATAGGAGAAAGAATGAAAAAGGTGATAGGCCACAACCAAGCAAAAAAAAAGATAATGAACAACTTGTCTGTTCAATCTTGGCTGATCTGTGGTAAAAAAGGTATAGGAAAAGCAACACTTGCACAATCCTTTTCTAATTGGTTTCTGATAAAAAATTACGATGAAGTAACATTAGACTTACACATTGTTGAAGGTGATACAATAGGAGTGGAAAAGGTGAGAGAAATGAAAAACTTTTTGCACTTAAGCCCCATTCAATCAGAATATAAAATAGCTATAATAGATAGCTTAGAGTCAATGACTAATAATGCTAAAAATGCAATATTAAAAATATTAGAGGAGCCGCCACAAAATTCTAAAATATTTGTAATTAGCCATAAGCCATATGATGTACAAACCACCATCCGGTGTAGGTGTTTTCAGCTGAATTTACTTCCATTAACTTACGATGAAACAAAGCAGGTTGTTTCATCTCAGTGTAAATTCGACGATAAAATATTTAGTGAGATCATTACTTTGTTTCCTGGAACTCCGGGAATAATAATAGATGCAATAAATAGTGGTGCTTATGAGTCACATAAGCATTTTTATACATTTTTCCGTAATCTAAATAATTCTGATATAGTTAATAAAATAATTAATAGTGAGATTGAGCTAGAACTAGCATCACATATAATTCAAACCTCCATTTTAGAAAGTATAAAGAAAGAAGTAAATAATGTTGAAATTCTACTAAGTCAATGGAAAGAAATAGATGAACTTTTCGTTGCTGCAAAGCAATTTCGCTTAGATAAAAAGCATGTTTTAGCTAATGTAGTTAATATCATGACACAAAAATGTAATACTTTTAACATAAATTTATGATAAAATTCTGTTAATTTAATACTGAAAGTATATAACTTGAATGATAATAAATTAACTGTATGGCAATCAATAGAAGTTTTAACAAACACTATACTGAACATGCAGAAAGAATTGAGTTTAATCAAGAATACATCTTTAGATCAAGACGTCACTTTAGAAAAAGGGAAGGAGCTATCAAGTGGCATCTATGAGGCAAATTTTAAGCTAAACAAGGCAATCAATATAGCTACTTTGCCAAGAATTGGCTATTATATGATTAATGATGAACTTGTTGTACGTAATCATATTACGAAAGAGGAAGTAAAGATCCCTAGAGATTTTCATTACTTTAAAGTTGTTAAATCCAATCACGATGATTGTAAATTAACGTTTTGTAATTTTTTAGGTAATGAGTTTTTTGAATATAAAAAGTATGATCCACAATATTCTGGTCTTTCAGATGAATATAAACTCATGGATTTTGGTAGTATAAAAAAGACTAATAATCTAAAACTTAAGGAGTATGTTGGTCATGCACCTAAATTTTTTGCTGTAGAAGGATCTATTGAGCCTGGATCTGAAAACCATGTAATTGATCTATTTGAGCTAGTCAGAGACGGTAAAGGCAAAAAAGTGGGAACTCTTGCTGATGAATTTGGTTATTTTGATGATCAAAATAAATTACACTACTATAATTATCACAAAAGTGCAGAAAGTAATACTTATGATCCTGAAAGCTTCAGTGTAAAAATGATAAATTTAGATGTGAGCAAAATTGATAAATTTTACCTTATTGCAGAACAAGGTGATATAATAATTCATCCTATTTTGGAAAATTTAGACATATTTTAAAGTTTTTTAGAGTATCCAGTATATTATATAATTGGGTTTGTATTATGGAAGATAAATTACTTGAATCAGTAAAAAACAAAAGTTACTTCAGGAAAGCAGTTGAATGGTATTGCCACAGATACCTGTTCTGCGTTGTAGAAAGATCTTGGATGGCGTTAATAGCGTTACTTCTCTTAGTATGTTTATTTTTATCACTACTAAACATATACCTATTACTTCCTGTTAAAAAAGATTTAAATTTTGTGAAGTATATGAACCACACAGAAGATGAGTTCTCTGCAATACATAAACTTAGTTTTAGTAAAAAAGAAGATGAGTACATTTCCATAGCAAGGTATTTAATAAGTAAATATATTGAAACATATGAGTCCTCTCGGACTGTTGAGCCAAAGTATCAAGAAAATTTTATAAAAAACAATTCTGTATACAAAATCTACCAAAACTTTCAGGAAAAAGTGAACAATGAAGCTGTTTCATCCACAAGAAAAATTACCAACATAAACGTAACAACATTATCTATTGACCGGTTGACCAAGAACTTAGTTACATTTGCTGGAAACGCTACTGTAGTTTTTACAGCTGAGCAAAATAAGAAGATGAAAGATTATGCTGTGGAGGTCAGCTTCACTTTGTCAAATATAAAAGCAACTCTAGCTGGAATAGTGCCATTTAAATTTATTGTTAATAGCTATAAATATAGATGATTATATTTATAACATTATTTGGTAGCTAAAAAAAATAACTAAAGTGCATATAGCAGTAATAACTGGGGGTAAAACTAGAAGCATTGGTGTCTTTTTAATAAAATAATTTCTAGAAGGTTTTGAGAAAAAGGCGTTGTAAATTATTGGTAAAAAGTATAGAGCATTGAGTATAGTACTAACAATTAACACTAGAGTTACAAACACAGAAAGTGTTACATTACTAGAGTTGAAAACAGCTTGAAAGATGAGAAATTTGCTCCAAAAAGTCGGAGCAGGAGGTACTCCTATCATGGACAATGCACCTATAGTGAATGCTATCATGCTAATTGGCATACTACGTCCTATACCGTGAATTCTATCTATATATTTTTCACCCGTTTTCGTTATTATGATACCTGCAAAAAAAAATAAAGTAATTTTTGCAAATGCATGGCAAACTAATTGAAAGATTGCAATCTTCATGCTGAATTCACTAAAAATTGAAGCGAACAATATAATATACGACAATTGGGAGATGGTAGAGTAAGCAAGCAATTTCTTTAATTCCTTTTGCTTTAATGCAATCAACGATGCAGTAATGATAGTAAATCCAGCAGCGTACGGAAGCCACCCTCCAGCAAACCAATTTTGCTGCACAAAACGTTGCATATTATCGACGCCAAAAGTGTATAATATAACTTTGATGATGATGAAAACTCCGGATTTCACAACAGCAACAGCATGTAATAGTGCACTCACAGGAGTTGGTGCAATCATTGCTTTTGGTAACCAAAAATGCATTGGCATTAATGCAGCTTTTCCTATTCCATAAATCAGCATAGCAAAACACACTGCAATAAAAGTGATGAGTGAAGTATCAAACTTGAATATTCCACCACTTACAAAATCTAAAGTATGGAATTCATTATATAATAGGCCTATTGCAGGAAAAAATAATACTAAAGAAGAGAAAAATAGTAAACCAAAGTAATAGCGTCCTGCAATTACTGATTCATTTGTTGAGTTGTAAGTAATCAGAGGGTATGTACTAATAGTTAGAAGCTCATAAAAGACAAATGTAGTGAGCAAATCTCCAGAAAAAGCAATAAACATTGCACAACTGATTGATGTTGAAAAAAAGCATAGAAAACTTGAGTGATTGCTATCAGCATAGTTATTTCTCATATAACATATTGCATATATACTGGTTAGTACCCACAAAAATGATATTAATAAACTGAATATTGCTCCACTAGACTCTAGCTTTAAACTAATATGCAAATTATTACCAAAATCCATGAGAATAAATTGAGAATGATCACCATACACCAAATATAAAGTGCATAGAGATGTATACGCAAACAGAAGCATAGAAGAAGCAACAGTAACGCTACTGTTTACTCTGGGCCATTTACTAGTAAAAGAAATAGCTAATGCACTTAAAAGTGGGATCAACGCAGTAATTAACAAATAATTCTCAGTAATAAAAAGTGGCAAGGAAAGAGATATTAAAACAAAATCCATTAAGTAATTCATCTTTCTGTTTAGGTAAAGCTAAAATTATATTCAAGTTATAGAGAATTTGCTATTTTTTAGTTGTATATCGGAAGTGTTAAATAAACCATACGCATCAAGTTAAGAAAAAGTGGCGTAAGGAAGAAAGGAAATAAGAAAAAACTATTTTATATATTAAGTAATAAAGTTAGTAATTTATAGATTTTTCTAAAAAAATATCTTATCCTAGATAAGAATTTCCTAAAAAAATAAATGTAACAAATAAAATGCCAATCTTAAATATTGCTATATTTCACGATAGCTACTTAATTTGGTACGTATGGTTTGTTAAACACTTCCAGAATTACTCAAAACCGCTACAGACTATATCTTTCTGTATAATCTTTAAATGCACCTCTATTGGAGTCAAAATGTAGTTTCACACTACCAATTGGCCCGTTTCTTTGTTTTGCAATGATCAGTTCTGCAATATTTCTAATTTTCTCCATTTTCTCTTGCCACTCTCGATGTTTATTACTTCCTTCATTTGGTTGCTTTCTTAATTCATAATATTCTTCTCTATAAAGGAACATTACTATATCCGCATCCTGCTCTATGCTTCCTGAATCACGTAAATCAGAAAGTTGTGGTTTTTTATCATCCCTTTGCTCAACAGAACGAGAGAGCTGTGATAGTGCAACAATGGGAATATTTAGTTCCTTTGCAATTGCTTTTAAACCCTGCGTCACTTCTGAGATTTCTTGCACTCTATTTTCACTACTCCTTTTTGTTGTTCCTCGAATTAACTGCAGATAATCGATAAAGACCAACTCTACATTATATAGTTGATAGAGAAGACGTATTCTGGTACGAAGAGCACTAATTGATAGAGCAGGAGTGTCATCTATGATGAAAGGTAATTCGGATAGATCTGTACTAGCATTAATGAATTCGTGTAATTCAAAATCACTAATTCTCCCAGTCAGTGCCTTATAATAACCAATGCCTGAATCTATAGTAATCAATCTTGCGGTCAATTGCTCTGCTGACATTTCAAGTGAAAAGAATGCTACATAATGTTGTTTATCTGTTCTTTTTTGCAAAATCTTACAAGCATTAAGTGCGATGTTCAGCGCCAATGCTGTCTTTCCCATTGAGGGCCTTGCAGCTATAATTAACAGATCAGATTTCTGCAAACCACCAAGAAGCTGGTTTAGGTCTTGAAGTCCGGTTGTAATACCTAGAGCCTCTGGGTTATTCTTCAGCTTGCTGATCTTCTCAACCACATCTTTAATTGAACTTGCAAGCTTTATATATGTCTTATCACCTTGCTTTTTTACTGCTAAGTTGAACAACTTTGTCATTGCCTGCTCAATTTGTACCTGTGCAGGATTTTCAATGTCGTAGTTGTAACTATCGTCGACTATCTCCTGCCCGAGCTTGATTAAGCATCTCCTTAAATAAGTATCACGGATTATTCTGGTCAAGCTATAGATGTCAAGCGCAATGCTTGCCTTTGCTGCAAGTTTTGCTAGGTACTCAACTCCACCACATTCGGCAAATGCTTTATCATTCTCGAAAAACATCTTTAGGCTCAGTTCATTAGCAACTATACCGTGTTTTCTGGTTTTAGATATCTGGGTAAAAATGCTTTGATGTAGTGGATCATAGAAATTATCTGCTGCAATTATATCTTCGACTGCATCACAAATTCTATTATCACGAACCATTGCACCAATGAGCATTTGCTCTGCTTCTAAATTGTGTGGCAATTTACATATTTCTTCTCTTGAATCAATAAGATTGGCTAATTCATTCATTTTAAGTTTTCAGAGTAATGATTGATTATTGTAGAATATTCAGTCCTTACTTGAAAGAGAAAAAATTTGACTAATCCTGTGTTGCTTATAGCATTAAAGTAGGCCCCTGTGGTGGAATGGTAGACACGGCAGACTCAAAATCTGTTGCTTGCAAAAGCATGCTGGTTCAAGTCCGGCCAGGGGCACTCAAATATTGGAAAATGCTTTATGTTACACAAGTTTTTTAATCGTTTATTTTCCATTCTTTCTTCTATAAATGCTATTCAAAGGGTAAAGAAAGATGAAAATGGAATATGTTACGTAACAGGACTTAGACGCTATTTGTCAGTGCTGCTTGATTTAATTATCATCGTTTTGTTCTTGCAGCTTTGCGGCCAAGCCTTAAGCCAACTCTTCATGAACTCAGAGAGCAGTAAAATATTAGGCCAAATTGCTGCGAAATATCAGATGCAAACACCATTATCTGCAGAGGAAACAGCAATGCAGAGTAAACTAATCAAGTTACTAGTTCTAAATCAGATAGTTCAATTTATTATGCTTTTTAGTTATGTAGCATATATGTGGATAAGATTTGGCGCTACACCTGGAAAGTTATTACTTGGACTCAGAGTTGTAAATGCACAAACTTTTGAAAAATTGACTCTAAAACAAGCAATAAAGAGGTTTTTTTCCTTTATATTGTCAACTTCACCACTATTCTTAGGTTTCATATGGGCAAGCTTCGACAAACGTTGCCAAACTTGGCACGATAAGATTGCAGGCACAGTAGTTGTAACAAGTAAAAGTCTTAGATGTATGGTCTCAGAACATAATAGAGTGGATTAAGGGTTCTGTCGCATTTGTAGAGAAGTAGAAAGAAGAATGATATAATTGTCTAAAAAAAAAGCAAAGATGTTTCGTATCAATCAAAAATTGTTGCCATATTTCAAAGGATTTAGCTTTTCAGCGGATGTTATCTGTATACATGAAATGTCGATTCTCTTTGAGCTATCGAGATTTGGAAGAAATGATGAGTATAAGGGGAGCAAAATGCTACGTTACAAAGGTGGGTTATCACGACTGATAGATGAGGCAGTAAGGAAAAGAAAGAAGCAGGTTGGTAGTAGTTGGAGAGACTTACATTAAATTAAACGGTAAATGGGTTTATTTATATACTGTAGACTTGTGTGTTAGTAGAGACAAGTCTGCAGCACTTGCATTCTTTCGTAAAGCCTTCAGGAGTAACTATCTTCCTGAGAAAATTGTAATTGATAAAAGCGGCAGTAATACTGCTGCTCTTGATGATTTGAATGCAGAAATTTCTGAAGATTACAGTTCTTCAAATAAAATATCTAAATAATATTGTTGATAGATTTATCAAAAAACTAATAAAGCCAATGCTTGGGTTTAAAAGCTTCCATTTCGCAAAGATTACCATCACAGGCATAGAAAATATTCGTATGATTCAAAAAAGACAAATTATTAAAATAATGTTTCTACTTTTGAGAATTTTGCTATGTTAATGGCTTCATAACTCCTATAATCCCAGCTTTTTTCCTATGGTTTATAGATGCGACAGAACCGACATATCAGTTGATAAACAGACTAATCAGTTATTGTTTATACCTGTTTCAGCATGAAAATTATTGTGAGGCTTGATTTTATATATATCACTACACATAATAGACTTTAGTATAAATTAGTAATATGCATCCAATCATATACTTACTTAACCTGTTACTTGATCTTTACAGCTTCATTCTAATATGCTCAGTTGTTCTCGATTTGTTGGTTAAATTTAATGTAGTTAACATGTATAATGAGATTGTAAGCAGCATAATGCAAACTTTAAACAGACTCACTTATCCTCCACTAAAGGTTATCAGAAGGTATATACAACCATTCAATGGATTAGATTTATCCGTGATGATATTGATAATAGCAATTCACTTTGTAAAATATACAATTACTTATTACTTTAAGTAGATGTTAAAAAAACAGCTAAAATCAGCGATATACCTGTTACTCTTAATGTATATATATATATCAGTTTTTAGCTATAATTATAAAGATCCATCCTTAAATACAGCTACAGATCAAGAAGTAACAAATTTAGGTGGAGTAGTAGGTTCATATTTAGCTGATATATTGGTTCAATTTCTTGGACTCGCTAGTATTACAATAGCTACAACCATAGTTTACTTTTTGATATCAAAAAGGCTGCTGAAAATTCTCTATTTAATATTAATCAATTTAGGAATATGTGCTACATTAGCGCAACTTTCGCTCGGTATCACTACTAGGTACATGCACAGTGGAATAGTCGGCAATACTCTAATTGGCCACTGCCCGTTTTACATATTCACAGTAGTAGCATCAATAGGTATTGTAGGATTGATTGGTTGGAAGAGAACGGTTTATTCTTTGCTTTTCCTATGTAAAAAAATATTTTCCCTTTTTACAAAGGTTCTGTTTTTCAGGTTACGTAAAACTACTGATTATTCAATAGCACCGTTAGTAGTAGAAGAAAAATATAGAACCACTAGACAACAACCAAAAGAAAGACAGAAAAAAGCTACCGAAGAGATTTTTAAACCACCTTCTAGCGAGTTTGAGTTTCCAAGCATTCACTTACTTTCTAAAGTAGAAGAATCTGTGCAGAGAAAACAGTTGAATGCATTAGAGAGCAATAAGAATTTATCTCTGCTCGAACAGGTCCTGAGTGATTTTGGCGTGCAAGGAAAAATTATAAGTGTATGCTATGGACCGGTTGTGACCTTATACAAACTTGAACCACAAGCAGGCACAAAATCTGCAAGAGTGATTGGTCTTGCAGATGATATTGCACGTTCAATGAGTGCACTCTCTGCACGTATTTCAATAATTCGTGGACAAAATGCCATGGGAATAGAATTGCCAAACAAAGAACGAGAAATTGTTATGCTGCGTGATTTGCTTGAATCGCCAGAATATCAAAATGCAAACTTAAATCTTCCAATTGCGCTTGGCAAGGAAATAAGCGGAAAGCCAGTTATTGCAGATCTGACTAAAATGCCCCACTTGCTTGTTGCCGGAACTACAGGGTCAGGTAAGTCGGTTGCAATTAACACGATGATTCTGTCGCTTGTTTATCGACTAAGTCCTGATGAATGCAAGATGATAATGATCGATCCAAAAATGCTTGAGCTTTCAATATATGATGCAATACCGCATCTAATAACACCAGTGGTAACAGAGCCAAAAAAAGCTGTTATTGCTCTTAAGTGGATCGTGAAAGAGATGGAAAATCGCTATCGTATGATGTCATATTTAAATGTGCGTAATGTAATAAACTATAATCAAAAAATTACAGAAGCGATGAATAGCGGAATAGAATTGGAACGTGTTGTACAGATTGGCTTTAACTCAACAACTGGTAAACCTTTGTTTGAAAAAATACCGATTAAAATGGAGACATTTCCGTATATTGTGGTGATTGTAGATGAAATGGCAGATTTAATGCTTGTTGCTGGCAAAGATATAGAATGCTCTATTCAACGTTTAGCTCAGATGGCTCGTGCTGCAGGAATACACATCATAATGGCAACGCAACGTCCGTCTGTAGATGTGATAACAGGTGTGATAAAAGCAAACTTTCCAACGAGAATTAGTTTTGCTGTTACTTCTAAGATAGATAGCCGTACAATACTTGGTGAACAAGGGGCTGAACAATTGCTCGGTATGGGTGATATGCTTTATATGGCCTCTGGTGGTAAGATTATTCGAGTTCATGGTCCATTTGTAAGTGATGATGAGGTGCAAAATATAGTTGATCATCTAAAAACGCAAGGTGAGCCAAACTACATGGAGGAAATCACTCAAGAAGATGAAAATTCTTTCGCGGAATCAGAAGGTGAAACAGAAGATGAAGAGAACGATCTATACAAGCAAGCAGTAGCCATCATTCAGAGGGATCAAAAGGTTTCAACTAGTTATATTCAAAGACAGCTTAGAATAGGCTATAACAGAGCTGCAAATATTGTTGAAAGAATGGAGAAAGAAGGCATTGTCAGCGCTCCGAGTTACTCAGGAAAGAGAGAGATATTGGTAGAATAACCCTTAACTTAAACCAAGGAAAGTTATTTTAAGATCAATGTATAGTGATAGTTAATTTAATAATAATTTAAACATTGGGAATATAAAATTATAATATATTAATTAGCTAGGGGGTTAAAATGGTAAAAGGAATTTTCCGCAATTGGTTAGGTATAACAGAATTGCAAGAAAGTCAAAAGATAGATGCTGAGAAGTTTGAAAAAGTTTTTGGTGAATTAAAAAAATGGCAAGAAGCTCAAAATATTGATGCTAAACAGTTTGAAGAGGTATTTAGTGCATTAAAAGAATGGCAAGAAGCTCAAAAGATAGATGCTGAGCAATTTGAAAGAGTTTTTGGTGCATTAGAAGACAAGATTGGTACTGAGCAGTTTCAAGCTATGCAAGAGCACTTAAGCGGCTTGCAAGAAAAATTTACAGGCTTAGAAGAAAAAGTAGAAACATTTGCAGACATGGTAGGGGGACAAGAACAAGCAATACTAACTTGTGCCATAGTCAGTGCTGTTGCTGTAATAGCGGTAACTAGTTTTGTTGCATTCTGTATCTATCAGGGAGTTAAGCTTGATAAAGAGAAGAAAAACGACTTGTCTCAAGATATGCCAAGCGGAAAGTTTAATAATGTGAATGATACCGGAAAACTGAAGAATAACTTACAGCAAGGAAGAGTGTAATGCTCTTCTTGAAAGGGTGTTACGTAAAATTTGTAACACCTTAAATTTCCTTTAGATTATGTAGGTTTTAGTAGTAAATTTTTTAGAAAGATGTTTGTATTATAAAGTTAGTAGAGATTCTGATTTACTTAAAGTTCGTTAATTGGTATCTTTTAAAGTACAATATTCACTATAGCATGCTTAAGATCTTTTCTAAAGTTTTATTTACATTAATACTTTTGGTTTCTAGTTTCTTTACTGTACATAATGTTGAAGCGAAGTCTAAGGTAAAGCTCAGTAAGAGGTACATACCTCCTGGTAACCCTGGTGGTATAAATTTTCATGCAGATGAGGAATTTGCTGAGTCGTATAAATTATATGAAAAGCGTAGGGAGATTCTCAAGAAAAAAAAGTTACAAGTGCAATCTAATGCTAACATAAATAAAGAAGATCTAATCAAAAAATTAAAAGAAAAAAAAATTGCTAGCCTTGATAACGAGCCAAACAACGTGGGAGCTTGCATAGTTGAAGATGGGGAGGATGCTATGATCAATCAGCATGGTATTAATCTTGCACGTTTAAAGGGTGCTGTATTTATGGATCAAGAGCCAGTTTCTCAGTATGAAAGTAAGCAGCATAAAAGTGAACAACAAAAAGGGAAAAAAGTTACTTCAACACGAGAAAAAAAAGTTTCCCCTATAAATGTTACTATAAAAGAAAGTCCATCAAGAAGAACGTGCTCTCATGATTCTATTACTGATCTAAATAGAACACCACAGCATAGTTTAAATGGTTCAAGTTCATTTGGCAGTGTAGTTGACACAGTAAAATAGTGTCACGATTAATAATATGCTAGATAGAGACCTGACATTGAGTGATGATGCATATGAGTCATCGCCGGTTTCCAGGCATAAAACTCATACTGTAAAAGTTGGACAAGTGAAGATAGGTGGAAATAATCCTATAGTTGTTCAATCCATGGCACTTGGTGCACATATAGATTCTGACAACATAAAAAGCAGTGCTCAGAAATATGCAAAAGAAGTAATAGAACTAGCGCATGCAGGTTCAGAATTGGTGCGAATTGCTTTGAACTCAGAGGAAGTAGCAAAAGCAATACCTTATATAGTAGAGGAAATAAATAAAGAAGGCTTTGATGGTAAGATATTAGTAGGCTGTGGACAATATGAGCTCTACAGGCTGATTCAGGATTATCCAGACAACATTAAAATTCTGGGTAAAATTAGGATAAATCCAGGTAATATAGGCTTTGGTGATAAACGTGATGAAAAATTCGAAAAAATTATAGAGTATGCAATAACGCATGATCTTCCTGTCAGAATTGGAGTAAATTGGGGTAGTCTTGATAAGTACCTTTCACAAAAATTAATGGATGAAAACTCCTTATCTAGTAATCCAAAAACTTCTGATGTTATATTACGTAAGACGCTTGTAATGTCTGCTCTTGGTAGTGCAAAAAAAGCTGAAAAGATTGGCCTTAATGCAGAGAAAATAATCATTTCATGTAAAGTCAGTAGAGTGCAGGATTTAATTTTAGTTTATACGGCACTTGCAAAATCTTCCAATTATGCGCTGCATTTGGGTTTAACCGAAGCTGGTATGGGTAACAAAGGCGTAGTAAATACCACAGCAGGGCTTACTTATTTATTGCAAAATGGTATTGGAGACACTATCCGGGCTTCTTTAACTCAGCGCCCTGGTGAATCACGCACTAATGAGGTGGTAGTATGTCAGGAAATACTGCAGTCTATAGGTTTGCGCTACTTTAACCCTCAGGTGAGTTCATGTCCTGGTTGTGGACGCACAAGTAGCGATCGTTTTCGTATATTAACTAAGGAAGTAAATGGCTACATAAAAACTCATATGCCGGTATGGAAGAAAAAGAATCCTGGTGTAGAGTATATGAAAGTTGCTGTTATGGGATGCATAGTAAATGGTCCTGGAGAGAGCAAACATGCAAATCTGGGGATCAGCCTGCCTGGGTATGGAGAAAAACCTGTTTCAGCAGTCTACAAAGACGGCAAATATTTCAAAACTTTACAAGGTGATAATATTTTTGAAGAATTTAAGGAAATTATTAGTGATTATGTGGAGAAGCATTACGCATAAGCCTTTCACAAGTTTGTACTTAGACTACATTCTGTTTAGTGAACGTCAAATGAGACAATAAAGAACGTAAATTTAAAAAATAGATAATAGCTAATAGGGTTTCTTTTGCCTTTTTTTTATATGGTAAATTTCTTAATATTTAGATTGGCCCGGAGTAGTATAGAGATGTTATTCCAGTATCAAGGACTGAAATTTCCTGATCTACAATATTTGTACAGTTATGAAATAGACGTAATTTGACATAAAAAGCTTTACTTTTTGAAATTTTGGGTTACGTTTAATTTAACATATTTCAGTGGGGAATTTATTGTAAGTAGAAAGGAAGCTTTAAAAATATTAGGTTTTGAATCAAGCGATGCGCCCAGTGAACAAGAAATTAAATCAGCGTATAGAAAATTAGCCTTGAAATATCATCCTGATAAACATTCAGAAGCTGTAAAGAAACAAAATGAGGAGAAATTTAAAAAGCTAGGTACTGCATATGAATTTCTCACTAAGGAAAATATAGAAGGGGTTAAAAATCTAACTGACGAAAATTTAAATGAAATTAATTCACCTGGAGATTTGAGGTTTTACTTATATAGGGCTCTATATAATCAGGATATAAAGTTTCTTGAAAAGCTTTTTTCCAAATTTAAAAGCAGTAAAGATGGAAGATTTGGTGATTACATCAATGAAGAACTTATTTGTATTTACTTTCCATTATCTATTGCTTTAATGCAAGCCAAAAATTCAAGAGATTATAGTATTTTGAGACTTCTTTTAGAAAATGGTGCTGACCCTAACATAAGGCTACTCAATAATAATGAAGCTTTGTTATGCTATTATATGGTTCTCAACGACAGCAGAATTGTAGAGTTATTGTTACAATATGGTGCTGATCCTAATATGGTAGATAGAAATGGTAAAAATCCGTTGTTTGAAGCGTTTTTGTGTGATGATGATCATACTATGGAAATACTTTTGAAATATGGTGCTAATCCTAATATGTTAGATGAAAATGGTCGAGGTCCATTATATCAAGCAATCAATTGTGACAACGATAAACGCGAAAAATATTTAGAGTTGCTTCTAAAGTATGGTGCAGATCCTAATCAGAAGGTTAATGGCTCCAGAGTTATAGAGTGTGCTCCATATTTCACTAATAATGGTGTAATGAATTTGATTAAAACGCTTACTCTGCCATACGGTAGCAATGATAAAGTTAAAGGGTTGATGGCTGAATACGGTGGAGTTGATAGACGTTATCTACGTGATCAAACGATACTGACTTGTTGTTGCTTAATCGTCGCTTCTGCTACTTTTTTTAGTATAGCTTCTCCTTTGCGCTATGTACCGACAGCAATATTTGCACATGCTGCATGTTTTTTTATTAAAAATGCTGTACATGCTGCATTTTTTGCAAAAGAACCTTCTACTGAGTTTACCGAAGCTAGAGCTTGTCCAGGGATTAGTAAAAGGCTATAATATCTAAAGTTTTAGTACTGGGTAAAGATGAGAAAAAAGCATCCAGAAGACCTAAGTCAAAGGGAATGGACAAGAATAGAAAGCTATTCCAGAGTATCATACAGGAAAGTAAGAAAAAAATATACTATAGTTAAAAAAATGTGATGGGATACCAAGGAGAAAATTTAAAAAATCATATAAAGGAAGAATATGGTATGGATATTGAGATTGTCAAAAGGCCTTCATGTAGGTTCTAAGTCAACAAAGGCACACCGCCTTAGCTACTACCAATGAGGGGTTTAAAGTACAGCCAAGAAGGTGTGTTGTAGAAAGGACTTTTGCTTTAGGAATAGAAGACTATCGAAAGAATAAGATTTACTCACTGAAAATTTCATATATCTGGCTATGAGTAGAGTTATGTTAAGGAGAGAAATATGCTTGAGTTTATCAATTCCCGGACAAGTTGGGAGTGTTAAATAAACCATACGCGTCAAGTTAAGGAAATAAAGGTATGAAAGAGATAGAATAATAAGGTATAAGTTCTCCCAGAAATACTTTTAGTGAGAGAACCAATGAATAAAATAACTAGCTTATCAAAAAAGCTCAAAGAATTTTTTAATGAAAAAGCAGATAAAATCTCAACTACAACAAGGTTTATAAAAAGAAAGAGAAAGCTAAAAGGTTCATCGTTCGTAAAAGCCATGGTCTTGGGTAATATAGGGGTTGATAATTGTAGCGTAGAAACAATGTGTCAATTACTAAACGAGGACTCGATAGATATAACAAAACAAGGTTTGGATTTTAGATTTACTGAAGAAGCAGTGGAATTTATGAAAAGGATGTATAATGAATCTGTGGTTCTCTTCAAAAATATCTTGCAAGTTGATTGCAAAATCTTACAGCAATTTAATAGTGTTAAATTATTGGACAGTAGCTATATTACTCTACCTAACAGTATGGAAGAGATGTATAAAGGTTATGGTACTAGCTACAGTGGCTATGAAAGCAATACTAAGTCTGGAATAAAGTTACAATTAGTTTTCGACTACATGAATCAGATAATAGACCAACTTAATTTAACGGAGGGAGTAAGATCAGACCAGGGATATAGGAAACATTTAAGTAATATATTAAGCAATGATTTGCTAATATCTGATCTCGGTTATTTTGTGTCAAGTTCTTTTAAACAAATCAATGAAATAGGAGCTTATTTCATAAGTCGTTATAAATCCGATACCAACATATATGATGTAGAAACAAATCAAAAAATGGAGTTATTAGAATGTTTAGAGGATAAGTTATTTTTAGAAAACGAGGTATTGTTAGGAAAAGAAGCAAAAATTAGAGTAAGAATTATATGTCAGAAACTAACTGAAGAACAGTCTATGGCCAGAAGAAGGAAAGCTAATAGATTAGCAAGATCGCAGGGATATACATCCTCTAAAAGAAATCAAAAATTGTTGAACTGGTCAATATTTATAACTAATGTTCCAGAAAATAAAATTAGTGCTGAGCAAGTATTAACGATTTACAGAGTAAGGTGGCAAATTGAGTTATTATTTAAATTGTATAAAAGCCATATCAGACTTGATAAGCTAAAAGGAAAGCCATGCAGAGTATTATGTGAACTATATGCTAAATTGTGCGCAATTCTTATATTTCACGGCATAGTTGGTTGCACAGAAGTGAAAAAGAATACAGAACTTAGCTTAACAAAGGCATTTATTGAGCTAAAAAGGCGGGTTAGAGAGTTATTCTTAACATTAAATTGTGTAGTCAGTAAAGTTCAAATTTTCCTCAAAAAACTCATCTCAACCTGGTCAAAATTCTCCTTAAAAGATAAATATAGAAAAACAAGAATATCAACTTTGAGTGCACTAAATTTGTTCATTTTTCCTTAACTTGACGCGTATGGTTAAATAAACTGTGTCAAATCGCATTTTTAGTTCAACTCGATTTTTAACCTACCAGGAAAAAAGATATCAAGTTGAGAGATAGTTAAAGCCCAATCATGTATAGGCATAGTCCATTTCTCTCCTGCCTTCTTTATAGCACAATATACCTGTTTGTACAAGGCATTTGTGCTAGTAAATGAGCCCTTGGTTTTAGTAAATTTTCTGATCTGTCTATGTAGTCCCTCAATAGGATTTGTGGTATAAATTAACTTTCTTACAGGGCCAGAATATTTAAAATAACTAGACAGATTTTCCCAATTATTCTCCCAAAACTAAAGTATATTTTTCTCCCCATTTTTCCTCCAGTTCAAGTAAATAATTCTCGGCTATTTCTCTACTTGATATGTTTTTTTCAAATCATTCATGAAAACTTTTGCTCGATACATATTTCAGTGAATTTCTTATCTGATGTACTATACATTTCTGCTTTAGGAAATACGCTATTTATAGCTGTAGGAAAGCTTTTTAACGCAAGCTATCAGAATATCATCTACTCCTCTCTCTTTTAGGTCATTTAGTACTCCCAACCAGAACTTCACTTTCAGCCAAATAAAAACCCAAAACTTCTTTTCTGCCATTTTGCTAATATGTTATACATACATTTGCTTACACAATGCCCGTCCTCCTTGACCTTAAAAAACCATGAACACTATTGGATATACAGATTGCAGCGGACGACTGCGCCATTCGTTGATTACCGGTAACAATTTGTCAGTAATACTTGATATCTCTGCTGCAGATATTTTATATTTCTTCTACATGCGATGCTATATCCCATGCCACTGGCATATGTACTTAAAACCTTTGCTTCAAGTTCGGTTGTTTGCCTTTTTCTGACTACTTGTGGCTCGAAACTTCCTTCTCTATCTCTTGGTGTCAATAGTTCAAATACTTGTCCGTAAAGTCTTTGAATTTCTTCGGTTGTTTTCTTCGCTTTCAGCCGACAAATGGTTTTCTATCTCGCCTTCCCTCTAGCAGTTTTTTTATAAATGGTGTTAATGCTCCATCTCTTCCTGTCAATGGTCTTCCTTCTCGTATAGATGATAAGATATTTGTTTCTAATTCTTTATAGTCTACCAAACCGGTAGTTCTGTTTGCTTGACTCATTGTCAAACCTCCATTTTTTTATCAATTTATTACTTTACTTCTCGGTTTGACACAGTTTATTTAACCATACGCGTCAAGTTAAGGAAAAATGAACAAATTTAGTGCACTCAAAGTTGATATTCTTGTTTTTCTATATTTATCTTTTAAGGAGAATTTTGACCAGGTTGAGATGAGTTTTTTGAGGAAAATTTGAACTTTACTGACTACACAATTTAATGTTAAGAATAACTCTCTAACCCGCCTTTTTAGCTCAATAAATGCCTTTGTTAAGCTAAGTTCTGTATTCTTTTTCACTTCTGTGCAACCAACTATGCCGTGAAATATAAGAATTGCGCACAATTTAGCATATAGTTCACATAATACTCTGCATGGCTTTCCTTTTAGCTTATCAAGTCTGATATGGCTTTTATACAATTTAAATAATAACTCAATTTGCCACCTTACTCTGTAAATCGTTAATACTTGCTCAGCACTAATTTTATTTTCTGGAACATTAGTTATAAATATTGACCAGTTCAACAATTTTTGATTTCTTTTAGAGGATGTATATCCCTGCGATCTTGCTAATCTATTAGCTTTCCTTCTTCTGGCCATAGACTGTTCTTCAGTTAGTTTCTGACATATAATTCTTACTCTAATTTTTGCTTCTTTTCCTAACAATACCTCGTTTTCTAAAAATAACTTATCCTCTAAACATTCTAATAACTCCATTTTTTGATTTGTTTCTACATCATATATGTTGGTATCGGATTTATAACGACTTATGAAATAAGCTCCTATTTCATTGATTTGTTTAAAAGAACTTGACACAAAATAACCGAGATCAGATATTAGCAAATCATTGCTTAATATATTACTTAAATGTTTCCTATATCCCTGGTCTGATCTTACTCCCTCCGTTAAATTAAGTTGGTCTATTATCTGATTCATGTAGTCGAAAACTAATTGTAACTTTATTCCAGACTTAGTATTGCTTTCATAGCCACTGTAGCTAGTACCATAACCTTTATACATCTCTTCCATACTGTTAGGTAGAGTAATATAGCTACTGTCCAATAATTTAACACTATTAAATTGCTGTAAGATTTTGCAATCAACTTGCAAGATATTTTTGAAGAGAACCACAGATTCATTATACATCCTTTTCATAAATTCCACTGCTTCTTCAGTAAATCTAAAATCCAAACCTTGTTTTGTTATATCTATCGAGTCCTCGTTTAGTAATTGACACATTGTTTCTACGCTACAATTATCAACCCCTATATTACCCAAGACCATGGCTTTTACGAACGATGAACCTTTTAGCTTTCTCTTTCTTTTTATAAACCTTGTTGTAGTTGAGATTTTATCTGCTTTTTCATTAAAAAATTCTTTGAGCTTTTTTGATAAGCTAGTTATTTTATTCATTGGTTCTCTCACTAAAAGTATTTCTGGGAGAACTTATACCTTATTATTCTATCTCTTTCATACCTTTATTTCCTTAACTTGACGCGTATGGTTTATTTAACACTCCCGTTTTCTGGGCTTTTCAGCTCAGAGAACACTTTTTTAGAAAAATAGAATTGGTGACCTTACTCAAAAAAAAGTAGAGAAGAAGTTTTTGTTGTGAGAATAAATTTAGCAGAGTTTATAATATAATATTTAAGTTATTTATGATAAAAAATAGATTTCTTGCATAACTAAGCGTCATCCCAGCTGGGATTTAGCAAGAAAATCTAGATTCCAGCGTTACGCGCTGGAACTCTTTAAATTCTAGTAGTGCAAGAAATCTAATTTCTACGTGTTTAAATATGGAAGTTCTAGTTTGTTGAACAGAACGTTGAGAAGTATCAATAAGAAGCTCCCTTTTGAGTAAACTTTTCTGCAACGGAGTTATCGTAATAACACCCCTTATGTACGTTGCATGAGAAAATTGGTCAAATATACGAAAGAGTTATAATACAGATTTTACTCAAAAAATATTGAAACAATCTCACACATCTTAAACTAAGTTCTCAATTTCTCAAAGAAATCTTTTAACAAAAGAGAACATTTTGTTTCTAATATTCCACCATAAACTTCAGGTATGTGGTTACAGAATTGAAATATTCTAGTGCCGTTTTCAACTCCTCCACCTTTGGGATTGTAAGCCCCGAAGTACAGACGTTTAATTTTTGCAAAAGAGATAGCTTGAGCGCACATCGGGCACGGCTCTAACGTTACGTACATTTCAGCTTCATAAAGCGTGGAAGTTGAAAATGCTTGTCTAATTGTTAACATTTCTGCATGTGCAGTTGGATCATTAGATATATTGTGTGCAGAGGAGATGATATTGTTTCCATTAACTATTACAGCACCTATTGGCACTTCGCCATCTTTCTGAGCAAGTTTTGCTTGCTCTATGGCAAGTTCCATGTATTGGTACTTAAACATTAGGTGCTTGGGTAAATATAATTTTCTTTTCTTGGCTTTTCTATTTTTTCTAGGTTATAGAATTCACTAAGGACTATTGTCCTTTTTACAAGGCTATCTATTTCTCGCTTTAAATATTTTTTTATTTCTTCTACCGATTTTAGTTCGTTTATAGCTACAACTACTTCTTCCATTATATCCTCTATAATTTGATCCTCCTCTAATTTATATATTATTTGTTCTACATGCCTATTCAATTCCTCGAAGGTCGCAGATCCATATGTAATGCTATCTTTACTATTTCTTAGTAACATTTTTTACCTCTCTATTAGAATATAGTTTATTAAGTTCTATTAAACTCTATTGTCAATAGCTGCCTTAATAAATGATGTAAAGAGAGGATGAGGAGAAAATGGTCTTGATTGAAATTCTGGATGAAATTGTACACCAATAAACCATGAGTGATTTTTTAGCTCCACTGCCTCTATGCATGTTTTATCTTCTGATATACCACTGCATATCATTCCATTCTCTTCTAAGTTATTTTTATAATCTAAATTAACTATATATCTGTGTCTGTGTCTTTCTGAAATAGTGACACTACTATACACATTTGCCATTTTTGAATTTGGACTTACATTACACTTGTATGTTCCAAGTCTCATGGTTCCACCAAGATCAACGTTCTTACCATCAGCGAGCTTGATGATTGGGTGTTTGCAAGTATAAAATTCTTCAGAGTGTACATCTTCAAGCTTAATAACGTTACGAGCAAATTCAATCACTGCAAGCTGCATACCAAGACATATTCCTAAAAAAGGAATGTTATTTACACGGGCATAGTTTATTGCTAATATTTTACCTTCTATTCCATTATCACCAAATCCTCCTGGAACAAGGACTGAATTAGAGCTTTGTAATTTTTCTCTGATAAACTTTGCATCTATAGATTTTCCATTTTCTTCTCTTGAGTTGACCCAATTTATCTTCACTCTAGCTTTATTACTAATTGCACCATGGTTTAATGCTTCAATCAGTGATTTATATGCGTCAGGAAATTCAGTATATTTTCCTACTATGGAAACGATAACTTCTTGTATTGGATGTCTCATAGAGTGTACTATTTGGTCCCATTCAGGTAAGCTTGGTTTTGGCTTACTTAAGTGAAAGTGATCCAAAATTTGTGTCCCGAGCCCACATTGATTATACAAGGACGGTAACTCATATATATGGTTTACATCAGGAGCAGGTATTACGTTAGATAAAGAAACATTGCAAAGATTGGCTATCTTTTCTTTTTGATTATCGGAAATTTCTTTTTCACTGCGACATAATATAATATCTGGTTGTAACCCCGCAGAGTTTAACTCTCGAACTGAATGCTGTGTCGGTTTTGTCTTTAATTCTTGTGCTGCAGTGAGATATGGTATTAAAGTTAAGTGAATAAGGATAACTTTTTGCTTTCCTAGTTTATAATTAACTTGGCGTATAGCTTCCAAAAACGGTTGGCTTTCAATATCACCTACGGTTCCGCCTATTTCGCATATTACAAAATCTAAATCTTCTGTACCATTAAAAATGAAAGATTTGATTAAATCTGTCACATGAGGAATGATTTGCACAGTTTTGCCTAGATAATCACCACACCTTTCCTTCTTTAATAATTTATTATATACTTTACCAGTTGTTATATTGTCGTCCTTGGTTGCTTTAATTTTAGTAAAACGCTCGTAATGTCCAAGGTCTAAATCAGTTTCAGCACCATCCTCAGTAACAAATACTTCACCGTGCTGAGCTGGGCTCATTGTTCCAGGATCAATGTTGAGATATGGGTCAAGCTTTCTGATGCGAACATTGAATCCATGAGCTTGAAGAAGTGCTCCCACACTTGAAGCAACTAAACCCTTACCAAGTGATGAAACAACTCCACCTGTAACAAAGATAAACTTGGTTTCTTTCATTAATTTTCAAATGGAACAGAAGTTGATTGGCCTTCTTGCTTCTTTTCTGATATAATCTTCTCTGCAATTGATTTTTTATGTACATCTTTTGAACATAATCCTGATAGTAACAGTGTATTTATAATGAACAGTCCAGCAACTATAGAAGTTATTCTACTGAGTGGATTTTCAGAAGACTTTACCGGAATTATTGAATTCATTCCCTGTTGTGAATTACTAAAGCCACTTAATGAACTACTTCCAGGTGGCTGCAGGAGCACTAAAATTACCAATACAACAACTAATATTATTTGAAGTACACTAAGTACTGTTACTGACATTATGAATAGAGCTAAAAATAAAGATTTTAGGAGCATAAGGATCATAAGTCAAGAATATCTTTACTCGAGTAACTTGACTACTGGAATCCAAGTATGTATTAAACCTTATTTAAATTATGAGCTATCACATTTTAAAATACAAAGATTATGAACCAAAAATGGATGAAAGTTCTTTTATCGCAGATGGTGTGCGTATCATAGGTAACGTTGAAATAGGAAGGAATGCGAGTATCTGGTTTAATTGTGTGATCAGAGGAGATGTTGGGTCAATCAAAATAGGTGATGAAACGAATATTCAAGATGGCACCGTAATTCATGTAGGTAGAAATCCAGGCGGTGACACGATTATTGGTAGTATGGTGACGGTTGGACATTTTTGTGTGTTACATGCATGCACGATACATGATAAAGCATTTATTGGTATGGGCTCTGTTATAATGGATCATGCGATTGTCGAGTCTGGAGCTATGGTAGCTGCTGGCTCACTAGTGACACATGGAAAAGTGATAAAAAGTGGTGAAATATGGGCTGGCAGGCCAGCAAAAATCTTCAAAAAGATGTCAAGTGAAGAGATAAAATATATTACACAATCTGCACAAAATTATATTACGCTAATGAAAGAATATAAGCCTATATGCTAGGTTGAGAAATCTTCAGCCCTGATGCACACTCTACGTCAACTACTTCAAAAGCTTCTTCAACTATAGAATGCTTATCAATATAAGCTTCTTCAACTCTAGGAATATGCTGATTAATAAAACTACCTCTGACTAGAATATCCTTTACTGGCCAGTTTGTTTCTATCTGAGTACCTGATGATTTATAGTATTTTCTAAAATGAATGATAAATTTCCATTATGGTATTACCAACCAAAAGTTGTAAGTCTGTACATTTATACATTAGAGGTCTGAGGCGGCTTTTGATGGTATGCCAACAGTGTTCTATGGGATTCAAATCTGGTGAATATGTTGGAAGATACAGCACATGACAGCCAAAAGACTCTATTAATGATTTTGTTTTAGTGGTCTTATGAAATGTAGCATTATCCATAACTATGGTTGTGCCAAGTGGCAATTTAGGTAATAACATCTTCTCCAACCATATATTGAATACCTCTTTGTCACACCCACCTTTGAAAGTCATTGGTGCAATAAATCTCATTCCAATCCACCCGGCTACTATACTGATTCTCTCTCGAGTTCTCCCTGGAATATCTGCATAAATTTTCTTTCCTCTTGGAGCACGTCCATATTCTCGGTATAACTTATTATCAACTCCTGCTTCATCTATATATAAGATGCTGGAATGGTCTATTTTTGAGATTTTATCAATAAATTGCTGCCTATCTTCTTGATTGCGCTCTTGATATAGTGTGACTTTTTTTTAAAGTAATTTTTAGCTGTTTTAGTCTATACCAAATTGAATTTATTCCAAATCCAAGATTTTGTTTCATCTCTGCCAGAGTATGATCTGGATTCTTTGTAACATATTCTTCGAGTATTTTTGGGTCTATTTTTCGAATAAAGCTACCGTTTTTAGATGGCTTTAGGCTTTCACCAGCAGCTTTCTTTTTTAACCAGCGGTACAGAGTTGCTATTCCTATCTCCATGAGCTCTGCTATCTCAACCTTTGTCTTCCCTTTTTCTATCATCAATACTGCCTTTTCCCTTAAATCCACACTATATGCCATTATAACTCAAATACTTCATTATACCTTTATCATTTACTTTAGGAAATACTATAGCTGCACATTTTGTCCATGCTGACGTTAGAAAAAGAGATATAGTATTGTTTGAGTTAAGATAGAAGTTTACATGATCTTTACAATCTTTTAGATTTATATCTCCCAGAAAATCTGATATTTGAGATTGTATATTTGCTTTTATGAAGTTCATCCGGCCGAATTTTTCAGTAAGTATCCCTACCTCTTTTGGAACTTCTAATGGGATGATAATATCATTGCTAATTCCATTTTCTTCTTGAGAAAAAAGTTCAGTGTATGCTCCTTTTTTTCTGTGTTTCTCAAAATACTTAGGAAAATACATATTAAGGTATTCAGAGTGTAGCTCTATACGATTTTTCTGGTCATCCTCTAGAGTAAATGTATATTTACCACCATTTTGCTTAAGCTCGCACAATTTAAATTTACTAAGGTCAGAGTCTGGAAATGGCTTTGCAATTTCAAAAGCAAGTGTAAGAGTGTGCGTTGTGTGATCAAATTCATTTTTTTCTTGTAGACTATAGTACTTATTTTTTTCATATTCCTTTTTTTCTCTATTAGCATTAACTTCCTGTTCATTAAAACTTTCAACAGCATAAAAAAATTCTTCTTCATCTAGCTCTTCTCCTGTTAGAGCATCCTCAAACACATCCTGTTCATCCTCTAAATCAATCTCATTACCTTTCGTTTCTATTTTATTCTCTATACTTATTTTTTTGTATGGTCATTTCCATTGCTAGCAGTTGTTTGATGATGTGTATCGTTAGTTTGAAAAAAGCTCTTTACTTTTGATATTAAGCTAATCCATGAAAGTCTGACTTGATTAAGTAGCCATTTAAAACTCTTCATTGTTTTACCTCAACCTAATTAATAAAAATTGTAACAGAATGAATTAAATATGTCAATAATATACACAAATTGTACTAACTGGGAATTAGTGGCAGCACTTAACATCTGTGTAAATTTTGACATAGGCATTTTCTGCATTTTAACCAAATCAGTAAGGAGAACACCATTAATATTCTCCTTTTAGAAGCAACTTGAATAAAACTGATAAAGTTTGAATTAAAGTGTGATTAGGAAAGTGAGTGATGAGAACTCTTTATTTGGACTTCTTTTGATTCATCTATTTTAGTATTAGGTCTTAGTGCTTCATATGTAGCACCAACAGCTACGAGTGCAGATGCTGTAGCTATGCCAATTATTGCTAATATACTTAGTCTAGTTGTATGTTCAAGTATAGTACTTGCTACCAGCCCAACAGCAAGACCAACACCAATAACAGCAGTGTACAACATTCTAGGATTATTTGAATTAGGCATATAGCTCACTAACTCTCTGCAACACTTTTCTGATTCTTTCTTTATGTCCTCGAGCTTATTTAGATCTTCTTCTTCTATTTTAGCATTTAATTCTAGTTTCTTACATAATTCTTGCATTTCTTTTACTTGTTTTTCTAATTTTTTTAAAAAATTTATTATTTTTGTTCCTTGTAATTTTATTATTGTTTCCTTAAGTAGTAACGTTGATATTGGCATTGCTATTTCTTCTATCTCTTTTTCTATTTTCCTTTCCAATTCCACTACTTTTTCTATTCCTTCTTCTGATATTTTAGTGTCTTTTTTTAGTTCTATTTCAAACTTTCTTTTTTTCAACTCTGATTTTGCTTCTTCTAATGATTCTAATACATTCCATAGCTTTTCACCAGAATTCTGACTCCGTTTTGGTGACATAGACTGACTGCCTTTGAACTTTTTTGGTGATATGGGCTGATTTTTACCATCTTTAAGCTTTTTTGAGTTTTCACCAGCACTTACTTTAGCCATAATAAACCTCACATATTAAATAATGCTATTACATAATATCTTTAAAGCTCAATGTCAAATAGTATCTTTACATAATATAACTCATAAACAGAAAATTTTAGTATAAAATGCCATATTTACTTTGTGCTATGGTTTGAGGTAGAATAACAACTTGCTTCAAATATGGAAAGGCAGTACAACTCTATGATCAAGTTACTGAACTCTCATTTACTCCTCTTTTTTTGTAAAACAATCTACAATTCATTAGAAGATCTTCAGATAGACGTTGATCATTGGTTGTGTTTTTACAATGAGACAAGACCTCATTCTAGTAAATATTGTTATGGCGATGTAGACTTTCCTGAATAGAAAACATATTGCTTTTAGAAAAATATTAGTAGCATTACATAAGAGACTGATATTAGTTTTCAATTTTTCTGTTAGTTAATTCTTGCTTGCTAGGTTAAGTTGTGTCTGGTAACCATAATGGCAAATCTTGTTAATTTGAGGCGTGGATTTTAGCCTCTCTTATCCTTACATTAGTTACATATTCTTTCGCAGAGGGCTAATGAATTTATTAGTAAAATTCAGTAATTTATAACTGACAATTAGAGCTGTTAATTAGCAACTCACTTTAAATAAGTTACTCAACTGTGACAGATTTAGCTAAATTTCTCGGACAATCTACATCTAACCCTTTTTTTTCTGCAATAGAATAAGCAAGAAATTGCATAGCAACACTGTAGATAATTGGAGAAACAAAATTGTCAACTTCTGGAAGTTGCACCACATCTATGCAAATTCCCTTTAAGAGCGGTGCTCCTTGCTTATCACTAAAGGCAATTACTTTACCTTTTCTTGCAATAATCTCTTGTATATTGGATAGCGTTTTAAAGAATAAATTATCGTAAGGAATAATTGCGATAACAAGTACAGTAGAGTCTATCAAGGCGATAGAACCGTGCTTCATTTCTCCCGCTGCAATACCAATTGTGTTGATATATGAAAGCTCTTTTATCTTCAATGCACCTTCCATTGCAACTCCATATGAGCTTCCTCTCCCAATTATAATTATATTATTGTGCTCTAATATACTGCCTGATATATGTTGTATTTCCATCATATTCAAAACATGCTCTACATGTTCGGGAATGGAATTAATAGCACCGCTTAGTTCCTTTATCCTCTCTCTACCCAGTATACCTTTTATTTTTCCAAGCTCTACAGCAAAGCATGCTAAAATTGCAAGCTGCGTAGAAAAGGTTTTTGTCGAAGCAACACCAATCTCAGGTCCAGCAAGAGTATGCAATACAATATCTGAGGCTTTTTCTATGCTGCTATTAAATGTATTAATTATGCTAATGATCATTTGTTTCTGCAATCTCGCATAACGTAGTGCTTCCATAGTATCTGCAGTTTCACCAGATTGAGAAATGAATAAGCCAATACTACCTTCTTCGAGCTTGACGCTGCTATACCTAAATTCTGACGAGATTTCTAGATATACCCGAATTTGAGCAATACTTTCCAGCCAACACTTTGCTATTAGTCCAGCAAAATAGGATGAACCGCATCCAACTATAGTAATGTAACCTAGTTCAGAAAATAATTCTTTGTTGATTTCTTTATATTGTTTATAAAATTGATTTATTGTTTTGTTTAATGCATACGGTTGCTCAAAAATTTCTTTTAGCATAAAGCTAGGGTAACCATTTTTACTAATTAGAAAATTTCTTGGACTGCTATTTTCTGTTCTGCGTTTAACTTGTATACCATTATTATATATACTGAATTCGTTAGATTTTATTACTGCAATATCATTATCTTCTAAATGCAATATTTTTTCTACAAATGAATTCAAAGTATTAGTATCAGAAGCAGCAAACACTTTATTACAGTTATATCCTATTGCTAAAGGCAAATTTCTTTTTGCAACAAATAAAGTATCTGGATATTCTGCAAATAATAAAGCCAAAGCAAGTGAACCTTGTAAATTGTTTAGACACTGTAATATAGAATCAACTGGTGACAATCCTTCATTAAGATATGCAGTTAATATGTTTGGTATTACTTCTGTATCAGTGTCGGTATGAAAAGATACTCCCTTTTCCTCCAGATCCTTTTTTAATATATTGTAATTTTCAATTATGCCATTATGAGCAACAACAACATTATTTATATAAATGGGATGAGCATTTTTAAGATTTGGAGCTCCATGTGTAGCCCAACGAGTATGTGCTATACCAACTTTACTACTAGATATCTTGCTCTCATGAACAACTTCACACAATCTTTCAACTTTACCTTCTGATTTTTTGACTTCTATCTTACCTCTATTATTTATAATTGCTATACCTGAAGAGTCATACCCTCTGTATTCCAATTTTTGCAACGCGGTTAGTAAAGTTGGTATTACTGAATCACCGCTACTTACTATACCTAATATTCCACACACTTCGTAAATTATGAAGCATTTTTGTCTTTTTTACTTTCCTCTAGTTTATTTTTCTTGCCATTCTTTTCAACTTTGCTTTTTTCAATAGATTTAGCTACTGGCTTTTGAATTTCTTTATTTAAGATTTCAGATATAGCAGACTTTAGGATTTTTATTTCAATTTTTGGTGCTACTTCTAGTATTAGTTGTGCATTTACTTCGTCAACTTTGTTTACTTCACCTATTATTCCACTAGAAGTAATAACCGTATCACCACGTTTTATTTGATCTATCATCCTTCTATGTTCTTTTAGTTTTTTGTGATTGGGGCGAATAATGAGAAAATAAAATACTACAAATATTAAAATGAGTGGAATAAAGCTAGCAACAGATGCTGATACATTGTTAGTCGCATCTGCCGCAAAAACCTCAGAAATGAACATATTTAATCCCAATTATTAACGATAAAGTTAAATAGATTAAGCAGCAATTACAATATCATGTCAAGTCTCTGAAAGAAATTAATTCAAATTAATAAGAAACTTAAAGAATTTTAAGGTGTTTCTGCTGTAATGGCGGGAGTGATGAGATTTGAACTCACGACCTCATGCGTGACAGGCATGCGCTCTAACCAACTGAGCTACACCCCCCATTGCTTTTTAACGTTTGCAACTTTAAAGCTAATCAACGTGTTGCCACTTGTCAATATTTTTTGTTTGCGCTTTTTTGTCTTTTTTATTACTATGTAAATAACTTAATTTCACACATGGCTTATGCAAGTAGTCCCGTTAGGGTTATGCCATGGAGGATAAACTATTTGGAGGAGTAAATATGACAAATTTGCCTAAAGTCACTATACGTGATTTAGCTGAATCTGGTGTGCATTTTGGCCATAAAGTTAGTCGCTGGAATGCGAAAATGGCACCATATATATATGGTATACATCAACAGAATCGTATACACATAATAGACTTACGAAAAACATTACCATTGTTAGAGGCGGCGATGAAAGCTTTATACGATGTTGCATCTCAAGATGGTCGCATTTTATTTGTTGGTACGAAATTTCAAGCTTTAGATATTGTTGCAAGTGAAGCAGTTCGTTGTGGTCAGTATTATGTAAATGATCGATGGCTTGGTGGTATGCTTACTAATTGGAACACTGTTTCTTCTTCGATAAAAACTTTGATACAATATGAGAAAATATCCAATGATGAAGATAGCATCTTAACAAAAAAAGAATTAGGAAACATTGAAAAGAAAAGAAAAAAGCTTGATAAAGAATTGGGTGGAATTAGAGAAATGGGAGCAGTTCCTGATATTTTATTTATTATTGATACTAACAAAGAGCATATAGCGGTTAAAGAGGCTAAAAAACTGGGTATTCCTGTAGTTGGAGTACTTGATACCAATTCTGACCCAGATGGTATTGCCTATCCTATACCAGGAAATGATGATTCAAGAAAATCAATAGAGCTCTATTGTAAATTAGTTGCTGATTCTATATTAGCTGGAATAGAGTCTAGTTTGACAAGGTCTAGAGTTAAGGATGATGAGCTTATTCAAGAAAAAGAAGAGGATATTGTGCAAACTAAAAAGAAGCGTATTAAGGTTGAAACAGAAAGGGAGGTAATAGTAAGTAAATGAAGATGGATTCAAGTAGTATAAGGGAATTACGCGATAGAACAGGGCTTGGCTTAAGCGATTGTAAGAAAGCGTTAGAAGAGTGTGATGGTGATATTAAGAAAGCCGTTGATAGGTTACGTACAATAGGATTTGCTAAAGCTGACAAAAAGTCTGATAAAGTAGCTTCGGATGGGCTTATTGCTATGTGCTTGGCTAAAAATTATGGTGTATTGGTTAAAGTCAATTGTGAAACTGATTTTGTTGCTAGAAATGAGAAGTTCATAGCATTAGTTTCAAATTTAGCATCAATTGCTTGTCAAGAACGTTGTACTAGTCTTGATGAGTTAAAAAATGCCAAATATGAAGATGTTGGTACAGTGCAGGAAGCTATTATGAGTGGTACATCGGTTCTTGGTGAGAAGTTAGAGTTAAGCAATCTTTGCTACCTAGAGACTAAAGATGGGATTATTTCTGGATACGTACATGGTGATATGCCTGGCTTAGGTAAGATTGGTGCTTTAGTAGCATTGCAGTCATCTGGTGATAAAAAAGAGATTGGAAAGCAAATAGCTATGCATGTAGTTGCTATGAAACCTGAAGCTTTATCTATAAATGATTTAGATCAAGAAAAATTAAAAAATGAGCGTTCTATAATCGAGGAGCAAGTAAAGAGCTTAAATAAACCTGAAGAGGTAGCGAAAAAAATAGTAGATGGACGAATGGCTAAATACTATGAAGAAGTTGTTCTGCTAGAGCAGAAGTTTATAAAAGATGATAAAATGAAGATTGCTGATTTTATAGAATCAAGTGCTGTTAAATTAGCTAATTATAAGTTACTTACTTTGGATGGTGCAAATAAGTAACAAAACTTCAGAAGTAAAGTACCCCAGAGTGTTATTCAAAATCTCTGGGGAGGCTTTGATGGGATCAAAGCTATTTGGCCATGATATGGAAGTTATAGATAAACTATCCAAAGACATAGTTGAAGTTTGTAATCTCGGAGTTCAAGTTTGTATTGTTGTTGGTGGTGGGAATATTTTTCGTGGTGCATCAGCATCTTTAAGTGGCTGTGAAAGAGCAAGCAGTGATTATATTGGAATGCTTGGTACTGTCATTAATGCTTTAATTTTGCAAAATTTTTTAGAAAAAAGCTCTATAGTCTCTAGGGTGTTGTCTGCTATACCCATGACTACTATATGTGAGCCTTATATAAGAAGGAAGGCTATTCATCATTTAGAGAAAGGTAGAGTGGTCATTTTTGCAGCAGGCACAGGTAACCCATTTTTTACTACAGATACAGCTGCAGCTTTACGTGCTGTTGAAATGAATTGTGATGTTATTTTAAAAGGTACTCAAGTAAGTGGTGTATATTCTGCCGATCCAAAAAAAAATGAGAATGCTGTGATGTATGATAGGCTTTCTTATACAGATCTGCTAACTCGTGATTTAAAAGTTATGGATGCATCAGCAATTTCACTTGCTCGTGAGAATTCTATCCCAATTGTAGTTTTTTCTTTAAAAAGAGAAAAAATGGTTGATATTATTAAGGGTCAAGGCACTTATACTATAGTTTCAGATTGTAAACATTAGGTAATTTATGTTAAACGAAATAAAAGCTAAAACAAAAGAAAGAATGCTAAAAACTATTCAGTCTTTTCACGATGATATGAAAGGCGTACGTACTGGTAGAGCTAACGCATCATTACTTGATGGTATAGTTGTAAATATCTATGGTGGACATCAAAAACTGAACCAAGTTGCAGGCGTTTCAGCTATAGATAACAAAACTCTATCAGTTAAAGTTTGGGATGCTACTGTTATCGGTGAAGTAAAAAATGCGATAATCAATGCTAACCTGAATTTAAATCCTGTTGTTGAAGGAAATACTATACGTATAGTTCTTCCAGACTTAACACAAGAAACTCGTGAAAAATTAGTGAAATTATTGCATCAATTTTCTGAAAATGCACGAGTTGCAATTAGAAATATACGCAGAGATGTTATGGAAGAAATAGAGGAAATGAAGAAAAATAAGGAAATCTCAGAAGATGATTTTCATGTTGCCAAAAAGGAAATACAAAACATTACTGATGATAATGTAAAAAAAGTCGATGATGACTTATCTATTAAAGAAAAGGATATATTGCATCATTAAGTTAATATGAAAGAATTTTTCAGTATTGAAAAACATAAGAGGATTCGATATAGATACAGTTGTATGAATGCTGTGATTCAGATCTCATCATTACGCACACATTTGATCGTTATACCTTTTGAAATCTAGAAAAAAAGCTTTTCAGTTTGATTTTTTATTACGATAATTAAGTTTACACTCTTGAGCGAAAACGATGCTGAAACGCCTTTTCCTTATTTTTGCATTTGTATTACTCATCCCACTGTCAAATGTTGATGCCAGAAGATATATCAGAATTGTTGGATCTTCAACTGTTTTTCCTTTTATCTCATTTATATCTGAAGAATTCAGCCGTATATTTTCCTTTAAAACTCCAGTTGTAGAATCGATAGGAAGTGGATCAGGGTTCAAAATGTTTTGTTCAGGAATAGGGGAAGGCACACCAGATATCACTACTTCATCTCGCCCTATGAAGGAAGTAGAGAGAGAATTATGTAAAAGAAATAAAGTGAATGAAGTAATAGAGATCATAATTGGCTATGATGGAATTGTTATTGCAAATTCAAATCAAAGCCATAGATTTGATTTTACAAAAAATGACCTGTTTGAAACTTTATCTTCATATTCTGAAGACAATGATAGATTAGTAAAGAATAACAAGAAATTTTGGTCTGATGTAAATCAAGCTCTACCAAAAACAGAAATTAAAATCTATGGCCCACATCAAAATACAGGTACACATGAAACTTTGATTAATTTTATTATGCTTGATCAATATTCATGTATGAACTCAAGGATTTTCAAAGAGAATTATCAAGACCAAGAAAAAAGAAAGAAAGCATGTAGTAATATCAGAGATGATGGAAGATATATAGAAGTTGGAATTAATGAAAACATAATAATACAAAAATTGAAGAGCAATAAAAATGCTTTAGGAATATTTAGCTTCAGCTTTTTAGCGAAAAACCAAGATGAGATTCAAGGAAGCACAATCGCAGGAATTGAGCCAACTTATAAAAATATATCATCGGGGGAGTATATGTTAGCAAGGCCTTTATATCTTTATATAAAGAAAGAACACTTAGATACTGTTGATGGATTAAGGGAATTCATTAGAGAAGTTGTAGACTCTATTAGTACTGAAGGTGGATATTTATCTAGGCTTGGCTTAATTCCACTTTCAAGCGAAAATATGAAAAAAGTCTTGGAAAAGGTTCGTGATATAATATGATGACTTTGATATTTTTTTATTCTGGATACTAGGTTAAAAATAGAACGTTTAAATTTCTTGTTTTTATTGTTATCATACTTAGATTTCCTAAGAACTTATTTACTACAAAATACAACAAGTTCTATTTATTTGAGAAAGTTGTGCGTCTTGTAGAACAGATTTTGTTGTAGGTTTCTCTGTAGCTATTTCAAGGTTTTCTTCTATGCTTTTTTGTTCTGTGTAATCTTTAACTTCTTGAATGAAATCTTCAAGCCACTTCTCACTACCTATCTTGGCATGTCGTTGTTGCTCACCTTTAAGAAGTTTTATTACAGCTGCATCTTGATTTTCAGGCACTCTTTGATATTTAAGCCACAAGTCACGAATATCAGGAGGAGCTTTTTTCAAATGAGCTTCAAAGGTTGCTTTTGTGTCTTTTGTACTTTCTTCTTGTTGATCTTGATGGAATTTAAACCAGAAATTGCGAATATCAGGAGAAGCTTTATCCCAAAGAAGTTTAGTAATTTCTTTTATATTTCTCAGATCTTCTTGTTTCAATCTTTTACCATCACCTATATATCGTTTATTAAGACCAACTTGCAGAGGATAAAGTAAAAGGGTAGTTTTGCTCTGTGAATGTATAGGTCTATTTAAAATCATTGCTAAATTTGTATCACAATCTTCTAATACTGCTTTAACTTTTTTAACATCTAAATAATCTATTGCTTGACGTAATTTGTGGTGAAGATCACTTGTTCTCTTTAAGTTTTTCACTTTTTGCATATGCGAATCATAACTTCCTTTCGCTTCTTGCATAGCTATATCACACGAAATACTCTCAATTTTTTGCTCCATTTTCTGTATACATTGATTAATTTCCTTTTGATTTTTTTTGAATATAATCAACTGTGAAATGGTACAAGGATTAGGTAGATCGTCTTTAAACTCTTTTTTTATATTACTAGGTAATTCGCTTTTCAAAACTTCTTGTATATCGCTATCGTAATTATTTTTTATATTCTCAAAGTTGCCTTGTATAGCTTCACTAATTAATGAATCTCGAATGTTTTTTTGTCTTTCAGTTAATAACATACCTTACCTCTACCTCTTATGGCAAATTTAGCGCTATAATTATACGTATTTATAATCAAGTCAAGAGAAAAAATTAGCAAAGCGGTTGAAGTTTTAATAACATATAGCTTTCAAAGTACTGTCTATGGAAAGTCTGCAAGTTTTACGTTCAATTGCGTTTATTGTGGGAATTTTTCTATTGTTGTTTGGCGTAGCAATGCTTATTCCTGCTATTACTAATAATTATCTAGGTTACGAATGGAAAAATTTTCTGGTTGGATTTATAGTTACCTGCATATTTAGTGCGATTTTTATTCTACTGGGTAAACTAAGTAGGTTACATGGAATGCCGGCAATTTTTGCGATTACCAGTTGTACCTGGATTGCATTATCTCTATTTGCAGCTATTCCATTTTATCTTGATAGTTTAAGCTACATTGATGCACTGTTTGAAGCAGTATCTGGGATTACAACCACAGGAGCAACTGTTCTAAGTTACATCGAGCAACAATCTCCGGGGATACTACTGTGGAGAGCAATGCTGCACGGTATAGGTGGTTTTGGAGTAATTACAGTAGGAATTGCAATTTTTCCCATATTTAAGGTTTTGAGCTTAAATAATTTACTCTATTCTGAGTACTCAGATGCTCTTAAAAGAAAGTTACCACATACGCGAAGCGTAGTAATACATATTGCAGAAATATATTACTGCCTAATTTTATTGTGCATATTTTCCTACTATCTAGCTGGCATGCCATTATTTGACGCAGTATGTCACGGAATGTCCGCTGTATCAACTGGTGGATTTGCTAACTATAACGATTCTATAGGCTACTACAATAACCCTATATTGGAGGTCATAACAATTATCTTTATGATTTTAGGCTCTTTACCTTTTCTGAGCTATTTAAAAATTATAAGACGATTAGACGTTTGTTATGATGAACAGGTCTCTTACTTTATTAAGATAGTTGTTATCTCATCTTTGCTTGCTTGTTTTTGGTTATATAAAAATTTTGACTTAGGAGTATTTTTATCATTTAGGTACAGCACATTCACCATTACCTCCTTTATCACATCAACTGGCTATGTAATGTGCAACTACTTGAATTGGAGCTTTATTTCAGTCTTAGCTTTCTTTTTAGCCTTTATTGGTGGATGTGGTGGTTCTGCTAGTGGTGGAATCAAAATCTTCCGTTTAGTCATTTTTCTAAAATCTATAAGGAATTACTTTAGCTCTTTATTAAATCCAAGTGAAAGCGATAGAGTAAAACTCAATGGTAAAATACTGGAAAATGATGAAGTTCAATCCGTCTTTACGTTTTTTGCGATTTACATGTTAACGTTCACTATATCATCAATAGTGATGTCTTACTTGAGCAATGCGGACTTTATAACTAGCATCAGCTCTGTTTCTGCAATGCTTACAAATTCTGGCCCAGGATTTAGTAACCTAATAGGTCCTTCAGGTAATTATTCCTCCTTTAGTGGTGGAGTAAAGCTATTTCTATCGTTTTTGATGCTGCTTGGCAGGCTTGAAATATTGCCAATTTATTTTTGTATAGGTAGTTTATACTGGAAACTTTGCCATTCCAGAGTGTAACGCTAATTCAGGTTTACATTTAAATTCTATTACATATTATTATAAGTATTACAAAACTTTAAAGGACAATTATGGCAGTTATGCCAGATAAATGGATAAGGGAAAAGGCTGAAAACTCTAGAATGATAGAGCCTTTTGTGAATCATAAAAGCAGTAAGGGTGTTGTATCTTTCGGATTATCATCTTATGGCTATGATGCAAGAGTTAGTAATAAGTTTAAGATTTTTACTAATGTTAATTCAGCTATTGTAGACCCCAAGAATTTTTCTGAGAATAGTTTCATAGATAAGGAAACAGATGTATGTATAATCCCACCAAATAGTTTTGTACTTGCCAGCACGGTGGAATATTTTCGTATACCAAGGAATGTACTGGTAATTTGTGTTGGTAAATCAACTTATGCAAGATGTGGTATTATAGTAAACGTCACACCTTTAGAACCTGGATGGGAAGGTCATGTCACACTTGAATTCTCAAACACTACTCCACTTCCTGCAAAAATTTATGCTAATGAAGGCGCATGCCAATTTGTGTTTTTAAGCGGCGAAAGTGAGTGTGAGAAATCATATGATGATATGAAAGGAAAATATATGAATCAGTGTGGTATCACTTTGCCGTTAGTTAAGTGATTACTTTAGATGCATTTCTTTATTAATTGATATCCTTTCAAGCCGCTAACACTGATTGCATTTGCCTAGTTACAAAAATAATGTCTGTGCTAAAACATGCTCATATATAGCTCTTTTTCTAATAGTTCGAATAGCTGGATATTCTTTCTGGCTCAATTTTTTATAACAAACCAATGATTTGATTAAAATCAGGAGAATATGGAGGCAGATATATAACTTCAGCACTGACACTTTTAATAAATTCACTTATTTTCTATGAAAAGTTGCATTATCCAAAATCACCCAGCAAAAAGTTTGAACTAGCTATTAAAAACGTCTGTATCGCAGTAGCCTTCAAAAATCATAGGCGCCATAATTTTTCCCTTATTCAAAGCTGCAATCATACTAATACGCTGACTTTTGTGTTATCAATTCCAGATTAGTCGATATATACAAGAATTTCAGTGTTTTTTGTTGCTATGAGTTTTTTAAGCTCAGCACGTTTTTTCTGCGTCCTTAAATAGTCCTAATTTTAATTTGTTTTAAGTTTAAAGTCTTTCGTTAGGTTTGCAGAATACATTTCCTTATTATCTTGGTTATAGAAAGTAAATTTGTGATCGTCTAAACCTAATATTGCAAAGCCAAAGCCGAAAAAGTTTCTAACTTCGTGTGCTAAGTAATTTCTACTATTTGGATAGTTAAATTCTACGTTTTGATAAACAGGTTCTTGATCTTGAGCGTGTAATAATGCACCGCCGTTTCCAACTATAATCTGATCTGGAACATTATCCATTAATAAAATCTGGGCTATATGAATGTGGCCAGAAACTATGGTAGTAACATTGCTTGGAAATTTATCTCCAAAAGCTTCAATTTGTGTAAGATTACCATGGCTTTTTAATGTCAAAAATTCTTTTTTTGGAGATCTCCAAAGTGGTTTATGAGTCAAAAACCACGTGGGCTTATCTTGTATCAATTTATCAAACTGCCTCTCAAAAGCATCAACTGTGCTTTGGGTTGTAAAAATTTCCTCACCGGATGAAGAGTCGAAGATAAAAAACTTCATTGGCCCAGCATCTAAGAACCAACTGGAAATAAGATCTTCACATTTTTGAGGGAAAAAGGGGTATGAATCTAAATATCTGAACCATCCTTCATAAGCTCTATTACAACTCTCATGATTTCCACGAACAAAAAGAAAAGGAGATTGTGTTAAAATATCTTTTGCAGGCTCAAACCAATCAGCGTACCAAGCTTCTTTGCTATATCCATAAATATCGCTGCACTTTTTTGTGTTTCTACATTTTGTTTGTCTATAATGATAATCACCAACATGGATAATTAAATCTGGTTTATGAAAAGCGATTGAATCTAAATTTTTTTTCAAAGGCCAGTTATCTACAGAATTACATTCTTGCTGAAATAACATATTTATTCTACATCCTGTATCGCCAATGAAGGCAATTTTGCTGATCTTTTCCGCTAATACGGGAACTTTTATATTGTCAATACTAATGTTTTGAGCATTTGTTTCTACTATCAGTTCACAAACTGTTTCGGTATTGTTAATTGAGCTGCGACTTAGCATTTCTACTGCCTTATTATCGACGTAAGCAATGGGACACATGTTATTGTCTATAATCGCACGTATGCTTAATTTATTTTCTGGAATGATTTGAGACCATGTGTACAATATTTGTGCATGAGTGGGGTAAAAGCTAATTGTAAGAGATAGAATTAAAAAAATGAAGATATTAGCTATTTTCATTTGTATAAAGACCTAAATTAAGAATTAGTAGTAAGATTATCTTAAATGATTAAAGTTTGTAACCATAAAATTCATAGTTAAATTATACAGGCATTTCCTAAATTATCCTAGTATCAGATTGACACTTTAGATGAAAAATCCTAAAATGATTAAGTAATTTAAAGTAATTATATAGAAACTAGAATAAAGTGCGGTCGTGGTGGAATTGGTAGACACGCAGCGTTGAGGTCGCTGTGGCTCACAAAGCCTTGGAAGTTCAAGTCTTCTCGACCGCACCAAGTTGTTTGGTGTAGGTGAAATGTTTATAGGAAATCAAAGTAGAAATAAAGTAGAAAGGGCCATCAGTGAAGTCAGGCGTGGTCTTCCAATTTTAATATATGATGATGAAAATAACTATCTATTGCTTGCTGCTGCTGAAACTTTAGAAAAAAATTTATTTAGTCAATATAAGCTTATATCAGGTAATGTGTATGTTACTTTGACTGCAAGTAAGGTAAAATACATATGTCAGAGTAAAGAACATAGTAGCAAACGTCTGTTGATAAGCAATTTTGATGAACTGCTCCATTTAATAAACTGTTCAAAGGAAGATTGGATAAAAGAGTTGCAATGCTCAAAGACAATAGATGCGTATGCTGTTGCCTTGCTTAAGTTCTCAGAATTATTGCCATACGCGTTAGTGGCTGATATGACTTTTGAGAATAAACATAAAATGCGAAATTGGTGTGAAGAAAATGACATTATTGCACTAAATACGTTACTTGTGAATGATTTTCAACAAAATCATAGTGTGTATGAAGTGTGCAAAACATCATTATTTTTAAAACAGACTCAAGAAGTAGATATCATATCTTATAGAACCAAAAGTGGCGGAAGAGAACATTATGCAATTATCATTGGCAATCCAGATAAAGATAATGAGCCATTAGTGAGAATTCATTCTTCATGCTATACAGGAGACTTATTAGACAGCTTATCATGTGATTGCAGAAGCCAGTTACATCAAGCGATTCAAATAATGACCGACTTTGGGAATGGCATTATATTATACTTGATGCAAGATGGGAGAGGCATTGGTTTAACTAATAAGTTAAGAGCATACAGTATGCAAAGAAAATATAATCTTGATACTGTTGATGCAAATAGAGTATTGGGTTTTGAAGATGATGAAAGGAGCTTTGCTGTTGCAGCTAAAATACTTAAGAAATTGAACATTAACAAAATACAATTACTGACAAACAATGGTAGAAAGTTATCAGAGTTGAAAAATAACGGTATAGAAGTTACAAAGTGTATACCACTTATTATGGAACGCAATGAATATAATGATTCATATATGGAAACAAAATTTGGCAAGTTAGGCCATGGATTAAGGGTTTATTAGCTTTTTTGTTATAACTACTTTGTTAGCTTGCTATGTTAATTAATATAAGTTAAGATTTTTAAGAATATTGAGATGCTGAAATTTTTAAAACAAGAAAAAAGTAATGAGTCATTGGATAAGGATATAAATTGGAATTCAAGTCGCTATAGCACAGTTGTTGCTCAGAGAAATACTTTACTTTTATTTACATTAATATTACTAGTTGCAATTTCTATAAGCATATTAGCTATATTTAAAATTAGCACAAGTAGCACTATTGAGCCATTCGTTATAGAAATTGATAAAAAGTCAGGCATAGTGCAATTGGTTGATCCTGTTACAGTAAAACAATATTCTGCAAATGAAACGCTGAACGATTATTTTATTTCAGAGTATATAAAAGCAAGGGAGGTTTTTGACCCATATAATTATAATTATAATTATTATACAAAAGTAAGGTTGTTTTCTTCGCCTAGTGTATATAGTGAATTTAGCAATTATATAAAATCGCAGAATATGAATGACCTTTTTAATTTATATTCAGATGCTAAAGGTGAGTTGAAAATTCGTTCAATTCAAAAATTAGGTAATGATGCTCTTCAAGTGAGATTTTCTATAGAATTTACACGAAAAGATGGAAATTCCTCAAGGAAAAATAAGATAGTTGTGATGTCGTATAAATATGCATCGCTTGAAATGAATGATCAGCAAAGATATATTAACCCGTTAGGGTTTCAAGTTATTTCATATAGAGTAGATGATGAATATGTGTAGGATATTGTTAGTTTTAGCTTTACTAATAAGTGGCAACTTAAATGCATCTATTAATAATAAACCTATTTCTGTAGATAGTAGAATAAAGACTTTTGTATATAGCCCTAATGAGGTGTTTACAGTAATTTTTAGTCAAGGTTACTATTCTTATATTGAGTTTGCAGAAGGGGAAAAAGTCAAAAATATTGCTGTTGGTGATGCATCAAGTTGGAAAATTAATCCTTATGATAATAAACTGCTTGTCATGCCATTTGAAGTCAGTAGTCGCACTAACATGATTATTACGACAACTAAAAAGAGAAATTACATTTTTGATCTAATTTCAAGACCAAATTACGATAAATACCCAGATGCTGATGCTAAAAAAGTGGATCATGATTATTCCGTTGAAAAGGATATATCTTACGTAATACGTTTTTATTATCCTCAAGAAGAAGATGAATTTGATGTTGATTTAGATGAGGTTTCTTTACCTACTCAAATGCAATACATTACAGAAAAGCCAGAAAAAATAATACAAGAAAATAATACGAGGTACAACTATACATATATTGATGAAGGTGGTAACGTAGATATAGTTCCAATTGAGTTATTCGATGATGGTTATTTAACCTATTTAAAGTTTAGAAATAGTAATAAAATTCCTCAGATTTTTATAGAAGGGGAATCCTGTAAAAGGCTGTTATTTGATGATTATGTTGTAATAAAAGGAGTACATAAAAAGCTATTAATGCGTTATGAAGGTAGTGAAGTTGAAGTTATAAATAGGTCACTTTAGTTGTGGTACATACAATATGAGTAAAGAAAGGCATAATAGTGTAGAAGATGAATCAGAGATAGAAAGCAAGGTAGTAACAGTTGGCTCTAATCAAGGTTACAAGGCATTGATGATAGTTATGGTAGCGCTCTTAGTTGGTGGAGTGTACTATCTTTATTTTAGTCCTTCTAATAAAGAGGGTCCAGAGATTGTTAAAAAAGAGGAAACAAAGCAAAACATTCAAGAATTGAAAGGAAAGTTAGAACAAGTTCCAGATAATGCAATAGTTTCCGAAAGAGTAGTAACTGATCTCTTGCCACCCTTACCTCCTCTTCCTATTCCACAAGTCATACCAGAAGTAAAACAAATCAAAAAAGAGGAAGTGACAAAAAAAGAAGAGCAACTAAAAGAAATTCCCTTGTCAAATATACCTGTTTTACCAAAGCAAAATTTTCCTTCTGGTAATGTTATTAGCAATTTGCCTACTTCATTTCCTACAATAGGGGGTGGCGGTTATCCTAGAGACAGACGTAGTGCACAAATGTTAGCAATTTCAGGTAGTAGTGGGGAAGGTAAAGCTACAGATGCTGTTTTATCCAATACCTCAGCACAATCGAGCAAAGCTACCAAAGCTGGAAAGCTTGGTTTAATGATTATTCAAGGTAAGGTTATTGACGCTATTCTTGAAACTGCAATAAGTTCTGACTTACAAGGAATGCTCCGTGCTGTTGTTAGTAGAGACGTTTATGCAGAAACTGGTGATACAATTTTAATACCAAAAGGTTCAAGGTTAATAGGTGGTTATTCATTCGACTCAAATGTTGCAAAAGCCCGCGTGAACATAAATTGGAATAGGATCATTCTTCCTCATGGTATAGATGTTGCTATTTCATCATCTGGTACCGATGAGCTTGGAAGGGCAGGGATAGCTGGAATAGTTGATAATAAAATAGCAAGTGCATTATTCTCTTCAGTGGCACTTGCTGGTGTTTCGATTGGCTCAGCCGTTATAGGACAAAAAGCCTCTAATCTTATCGATGCGCTAACTGCCATGGATGCAGTGAAGTCTATTACTGCAACTGAAATAGATATTTCTTCTCTCAAAGGGGCTATTGTTGAGAGATTGGAGAATGCTATAAAAACTGAAGTTGGGAGGGTAGGAGACGAAAAATGGAAATTGGGTATTAGGGCTATTGAAAAAATTCGAAATGCTAAAAGTGATCAGGATTTGCTGAGAATAATAAAGGAAGAAATAGTAAGTGTGATAAAAAGTTCTGGAGCTAGTGGAGTTGATACAATTACTAGTGACAATATCGGTATAACTTTAGACGATGTACGTCAACTGTTGAGGCAAACTCAGAAAAGAAGCAAATCTGTTTATGATGAAGCAATTGGGAAGTCAATCAATGATTTTTCCAAAGACATGCGAGATATAGTTGATAGGAGTGTAGATAAAAAACCAACTATTTATGTTAATCAAGGAACTGCATTGAAAGTATTTGTTAACCAAGATATAGTATTTCCTCCACAGTCAATATTAAATAACTGAAATGAACTATGCTGCACTTGATACATACTTGGAGCCATTACAAGGGATATTTCAAGAGGAAGGTGTAAATGAAATATCAATAAATAAACCGAAGGAAGTATGGATTGAAAATCGCGGTGAAATAAGATGCGAAAAGTTAGAAATATTTGATCTTAATCATTTAAAATCTCTTAGCAGGTTGATTGCTCAAGCTACAGAACAAAAACTGAGCGAAGAGACACCGCTGCTTTCAGCTACATTACCAAATGGTTATCGTATACAGATAGTGTTTCCTCCAGCATGTGAGCCTGATAAAGTAGTCATTTCAATTCGTAAACCTTCTTCTATGCAATTGGCATTGGATGATTATGAAAAAATGGGGGCTTTTTCTGAAACTGTTATAGGAGTGACCGATAATCCAGTAGATCGTCACCTAGATTTGCTACTGAAACAAAAAAAAATAAAAGAGTTTTTAGAATATGCTGTAATAAGTAAGAAAAATATCATAATTAGTGGTGGAACTTCCACTGGTAAAACCACTTTTACTAATGCTACTTTGCGTGCTATTCCATCTGAAGAAAGAATTATTACTGTTGAAGATGCAAGAGAGATAGTTTTGAATGATCATCCCAATAAAGTCCATTTAATTGCTTCTAAAGGAGGGCAGGGCAGAGCAAAAGTAACCACTCAAGATTTGATAGAAGCGTGCTTACGTTTAAGACCAGACAGAATAATAGTTGGTGAGCTCCGTGGAGCGGAAGCTTTTAGTTTTCTCAGGGCAATAAACACTGGCCACCCAGGGTCAATATCAACTCTTCATGCGGATAGTCCGGCAATGGCTCTTGAGCAAATAAAACTTATGGTTATGCAAGCAAATCTTGGAATTCCCCCAGATCAGATCATACCATACATTAGAAATGTAATTGATATTGTTATTCAGCTAAAAAGAACCAGTGGAGGCAAAAGAAGCATTTCTGAGATATTATTTACTAGATCTTCAAATGAAAATGCTTAAATTTATACGTAAGTTAAGAAAAAGTAGTTTATGAGTAATGGAAATCACCTACGCAATATTCTCATAGGAGGTGTAGTATCTTTTAGCATATTTGAATTTTGCTTCTATTTGTCTGGTATATTATTCTACCTGTTTGTTGACGGTCCAGATGGTGTAGATTTTAGAGCAATTAATCCTAGCTTGACACCTTTTCCTCAAGCTCTCTGGCCGACAATTTTTGATCATATACAATATTGTTGGCATCATCCAGAGCTATATAGCTTTGAGCTCAAAATTAAATTAGTTGTATCTTCTGTACTGCCTCAAATTGTTTTGATGATTATTTTGTGGAATGTGAGAGAAAGACTAATTGAGTGGCGGCCATTTAAAAAGAAAGAATCACTTCATGGAGATTCACAGTGGGCATCAGAGAAAGACATACGAAAAGCGGGATTAAGAAGCAAAAAAGGTCTATTGCTTGGTAAAGATAAGAGAGGATATTTTATTGCTGATGGGTTTCAGCATGCATTGCTCTTTGCACCTACAGGCTCTGGTAAAGGTGTTGGTTTTGTAATTCCTAATTTGTTATTTTGGAATGATTCGGTAATTGTGCATGATATAAAATTAGAAAACTATGAAATAACAAGTGGTTGGCGAGAGCGACAAGGACAAAAAGTATATGTATGGAACCCAGCGCAGCCAGATGGGGTAAGCCATTGTTATAATCCACTGGAATGGATTAGTGAAAAACCTGGACAGATGGTTGACGATGTGCAAAAAATAGCTAACCTAATCATGCCTGAACAAGATTTTTGGCAAAACGAAGCAAGAAGCTTATTTGTTGGGGTGGTACTATATTTACTTGCTGCACCAGAGAAAGTTAAATCTTTTGGTGAGGTTGTGCGTACGATGCGTAGCGATGACGTAGTTTACAATCTTGCTGTAGTTTTGGACACAATGGGTAAAATAATACATCCGGTAGCGTATATGAACATTGCAGCTTTTTTGCAAAAGGCTGACAAAGAAAGATCAGGTGTTGTGTCAACTATGAACTCGTCGCTTGAATTGTGGGCAAACCCATTGATCGATACTGCAACTGCATCAAGTGATTTTAATATTTTGGATTTTAAAAAGAAGAAAACTACAGTTTATGTTGGTTTAACTCCTGATAACTTAACTAGGCTCAGGCCTTTAATGCAGGTGTTTTACCAACAGGCAACTGAGTTTTTATGTAGAAAATTGCCATCGGATGACGAGCCTTACGGCGTATTATTTTTAATGGATGAGTTTCCAACACTTGGAAAAATGGAGCAATTTCAAACGGGCATCGCATACTTTCGTGGCTATCGAGTAAGGTTATTTTTAATTGTTCAAGATACTGAACAGCTTAAAGGAATATATGAAGAAGCAGGAATGAACTCCTTTTTATCAAACTCAACCTATAGAATAACTTTTGCAGCCAATAATATTGAAACGGCTAATTTGATATCTCAGCTTATAGGAAACAAAACTGTACAACAAGAATCATTAAACAAACCTAAATTTTTAGACTTGAATCCTGCATCAAGATCATTGCATATCTCTGAAACACAGAGAGCATTGCTCTTACCTCAAGAAATTATTATGCTGCCACGTGATGATCAAATAATTTTGATAGAATCGACTTATCCAATTAAGTCAAAGAAAATTTTGTACTATAGTGATAGCACATTCACAAGAAGGCTGATTAAACCAACACGTGTGCCTACACAAGAGCCATATGATCTAAACAAGGTCTTTTCTGCTGCTAACAAAGATAAGATTAGTAATGAAGAAGAGAGTAATGCTATTGAAGCTGCTGATTATCCTGTTGAAGCTAAAACTGAAGATGCAGTATACGATGAGCCAGAGATTGAAGATGGATTTGAAGACGAGGATATTGATGATAAGTTTGAAGGTGGTGATGGGTTTGATGATGAGGAAGACGATGATGGGTTTGATGATGAAGACAGTAAGGATGAATTTGACGATGATGATGAATTTGAAGATGAGGACAAACTAGACGGCAATAAAATCGAGGATAGAGGTTAATTTTACCTATTTTTTAGCTTAGAAAATAATTAGTTTTTTCATATTAAATCATTTTTAATTAATTAGTACTAGATTAGCTATTTTAACTAGAGGAATAATCATGATGAGTAAAAAAACATTAGCAGTTACAGCACTTGCTTTATTGTTGTCACAACAATCTTTTGCAAGTGAAACGGAAGGATTTTACTTTGGTACTAGATATTACGGTCAATATTTGAACTTTGGTAAGTTGAAAGCAAAAATTGGAAGTAAAGATGCTACAGATGATAACCGTGTATCTATAAATGACATAGACGCTCAGAGAACAGAAGGTCAGTTAATAAGTAAGTATAAAGGAGATTATAACCCACCTTTTGCTGCAAATGTAACGTTTGGTTACACAGGAGAACTAGGCAATAATAGCTATAGAGCTGAATTGGAAGGGATGTACTCTTCTGTAAAAGTAGATAATATTGGTTTATCAAGTAATCAAGTAACTGTTTCGTATCTAAAAGACGTTGGTGAGAGTACTAATAAAAAAACTTATATGTATAAAACTGTAATTAATCATGACCAAGTAGAAAACGCATCTGTAATGGCAAATGTTTATCATTATTGGAAAAGTGATAGTTTTTCTTTTTCTCCTTACGTTGGTATTGGAGTTGGTGCAACAAGAATGACGATGTTTGAAAAATCGTCAATAAGACCTGCAGGTCAATTGAAAGCTGGCTTTGATTATCGTATAAACGAAGATGTAAATATGCACATCGGATATAGAGGTTTTGGTGTTCTTGGTAGTAATGTTGATTTTGAAGCAGAGGTGTTAGGAGAAATGAAAGAAAAGCAACAGGCAAACCCAGATGGAAAAAAGATATTAGAATTGAAGAAAGGTCAAAAACCATCGGACCAGAAGTTACACAAAGAAAGTATCAGTATAGGCAATCAAGTGTTTCACACACACGGTATAGAAGCTGGTCTTACTTTTCATTTTGCCAGCAAAGCTTAACTCTGATAGAGACATTTTCTTGGTAGCACGTCTGCGTTACACTACTGCAGCTGCTGACTTAGTAGCGGCCGCAGTAACTTCTTTCCTGTCATTCAGTCTCTTTTTTTCTCAGTTCCAGCGTGTAGGGCTGGAACAACAATAAAGAACATATAAAGAATGGTTATGCAAGAAGTCTACTTTTTATTCTTAATTAACTCTAAAGCCTTCTTCAGATCTATACTTTCAATATCTGCATTCTTGCCCAAAGCAACGTTTGTTTTACCGCATTTTATATAGAATCCGTACCTACCGTTGCAGATAAAAACTTCTTTTCCCTTTTCATTAAAACCAAGAGATTTTAGCTCTTTGCGTGGGCTGCTCTCAATAATTTGTATAGCTTCGTTTAATTGTGTGTCTAATACCTCCTTAGAGCTTTTTTTAAGAGAAAAGTATCGATCATCATAGAGAATATAGTACCCAAATCGTCCAAGACCTATTTTTACTTCCTTTCCAGTTTCTGGGTGTTCTCCGATTACTTTCGGCAAGGAAAGTAATCGAGTGGCGGTATTTAGATCAATATCATTAACATTTATATCTTTTGGTACAGAAATCTTTTTTTTCTTTTCTGACTCACTATTAAACTCCAGATAAAGTCCAAAAGGACCTTTTTTGATCATTACCTCTTGGCCTGTCACATCATCTATACCCAAACTTTTTGGATATTCTGAATTGTCATTACTGCCCGTAATTTCTTTTGTATGATTGCATGCAGGATAGTTAGAACATCCAAGAAACACACCGGCTTTTCCAAAATTTAATTTCAATATACCACCAGAGCAATTAGGACATTTTTTACCTATTTCTTCCTTTCCTTCCTCTGAGCAAAACCAATTGACTACCAAATCATGAATACCACTAAAAATCTCATCATGTGTCATTTGCTTAACAGAATTTACATGATTAAAAAATGGCACCCAAAAATAGCCTAGTTCTTTTTTCCAATCTGCATGTCCATTTGAGATTGAATCAAGCCTTTCTTCCATTTGTGCTGTAAAGTCATACTCTACACAACGCTGAAAAAAAGTTTCCAAAAATATAGTCACGATCTTACCGCGGCTGCTTGGAATAAATCTTTTGTTATCCAATGAAACATATTCACGATCTTGTAATACCGAAATAATTGTTGCATAAGTTGATGGGCGACCTATACCGACTTCTTCCATTTTTTTTACTATACTCGCTTCACTATAACGAGGTGGCGGTTGAGTAAAATGCTGTTTCGGATCAACAGAAATCAACTTGCACGCTTCCTCTTCCTTCATGGCAGGTAGCAGGCCTTCATTTTCGGCTTCCATGTTATCTTGATAGACTTTATAAAAACCATCAAAGAATATACTTGATCCACTTGCTCGCAGAATCACTTTCTGGTCAATAGAACTAATTCCAACTACCACTTGATCAAGAATCGCCGATTCCATTTGACTTGCGATGGTTCTTTTCCAGATTAAATCGTACAATTTAAATTGCTCTGGCGTTAAGTAATCCTTAATACTACCCGGTGTTCTATTAATATCAGTTGGCCGGATTGCTTCATGTGCTTCTTGAGCATTTTTGACCTTTTTTACATATTTACGAGGAGACTGCGGTAAATATTTATCACCATATAATGACTTAATTGATCCCCTGATTGAGTTTATAGCCTCATCTGCAATATGAAACCCATCTGTACGCATATAAGTTATCAACCCTACGGTTTCACCACCAATATTGATACCTTCATATAAATTTTGCGCTACTCGCATAACATTTTTCACATTAAAATACAGTTTATTCACTGCATCTTGCTGAAGACTTGAGGTGATAAATGGAGGAAGCGGGTTTCTCTTAACTTGCTTGCGTTCTACTGTGCTTACAGCATACTGCCTTGACTCGATCTCCCTGACTAAGTTCTTTGCCTCTTCTTCATTTTTAATATCAAATTTTTCTAGCTTTTTATTGTCATAGTGGCTTAGCATAGCAAAAAAAGCCTCATCTTTGCTATTTTGCATTTCTGCCTTTATGCTCCAATACTCCTGTGTTATAAACTTACTGATTTCATCCTCTCGTTCGCATATAAGCTTTAATGCAACAGACTGCACTCGCCCTGCAGATTTGCTTCCCGACAATTTTGTCCACAGCAGCGGTGACAAGCTAAATCCAACTAGATAATCCAAAGCTCTGCGTGCTTGCTGTGCACGCACTAAGTCCATATTAATTTCACGTGGATTTTTTATAGCTTCTTGCACTGCTCTTTTTGTTATTTCGTTAAAGACTACTCTATGAATGTTGCTTTCATCATTGATTGCTTTTCTTTCCTTTAGTGCCTCTATCACATTCCAAGCTATTGCTTCTCCTTCTCTGTCTGGATCTGTTGCAAGGTATATATCTGATGTTTTACTAGCTTCCTTGACTAACTCTTTTACATACTTTTCTGCTTTTTCAATAATCTCATACTTCATGGCAAAGTCATTATCAGGATCAACAGAACCATTCTTCGCTGGCAGATCTCTGACGTGGCCAAAGGATGCAGCCACTTTAAATTCTTTACTCAAATATTTACCTATCGTCTTTGCCTTTGCCGGCGACTCAACTATCAATAATGCCATAATTATTAGTACTTAAAGGTAATATGTTGAAATATATAGAATAAAAAGTAAAAAAATATTTTAATGGTCTTCTCAGTTTTTTAAGTGAATTGTTTTAATGTTAGCAAAAAACCTAATGAAAGAGCCTACTTTACAAATTTTCCCAACTCCCTTACCATAAGGATAACGCTATACTATTTATCTTCGTCTGTGCAGATTAAACGACAAAAGCATAACGCAGTTGTCGTCTTATTTTTAATTTTTTGCACTATGTGCATCTTATTTCTTTACAAAACTTCCAGTTTTTTAACCATATAAGCTGAAACGGGCTGTTTAAGACAGGCCAATTTTCAGGAGTCACAACTAGCTAATAGGGGGTTTCTTTTGTCTTTTTTCTACTTGGTAAATTTCTTGATATTTGTAGCTAAAGTAATTTAAGAGAGGTGTCATCCCAGTGCTCCGACACTGGGATGACAAGAAAAGGAGTACTGGAATGACAAGAAGGACATTCCACCATGTCATTCCAGCGGATGACCAGATTTTTTTATTTGATCCCAGACTGGCTGGTTATGCAAGTTCCAATTTTAATAATATTTACATATAAGCCATACGCTTGAGTTGCAAAGTTCTAAAAAGCAGCCAAAATAAAAATAAGTAGACATTTACAAATTAAACTAAGTGTACAATCAACAAACAAGAGTATTGATTGCAACAATACTCTGTAGAATCGCAATATGGTATGACCATATGCTCTTTATTGATCTGGTTAATATAATTAGTAGAGAATTTTGTTATGCAAAAGATATCTACTACAGCATATTGCAATTGTTTGGAATTGCAGGACTGGGTGCAATGGTAAGACCACTTGGTGCATCTGTATTTGGTCACATTGGTGATAGGTATGGAAGGAGAATGGCGTTAACGATTGCTATCTTGCTAATATCGATTCCTTCTAGTCTCGTTGCGTTTATTCCAAGTTATAGTAAAATAGGAATAACCTCTACTATGTTGCTTCTTACAATCCATCTGATACAAGGGGTTGCACTTGGCGCTGAGCAAGGAGGTAGCTCTGTTTATCTCATAGAGCATTTACCTAATAAGAAAAAACTAGGAATGTTTTTTGGAATAATAAGTTTTGGTCGCTCTATTGGCATATTGCTCTCTGTGGTTGCAGTGATCATTTGTAAAAAAACCACTGATTTTAACGCTTGGGGTTGGAGGCTGCCGTTTATTTTTTCAGCCATTTTAGGATTAATAAGCGCATATAGTATATATACACTAGGAGAAACTCCAGTGTATGAAAAAAATCGAGAACAAAGAAATTTACCTAATGTACCAATAATAGAGCTTACAAAACGCTATAAAAGAGCCCTGATACTTGCCATTTTAATATCTGTACCTGTTAATGTTGCTGTTGGATTTACCATATTTCTTAGAACAATTGCAAAAGAAATAGTGTCTGTTGAAACTTATGTAACAACGTATGTCAACGAAGTTGTACTCATTATAACCAGTATATTAATGCCGATATCTTCAATAGTGCTTGGAATTTTAGCTGATAAAACAGGAAGAGAACGCACTGCAATCTTATTTATAGTGATAACAATGGTAATATGTTGTCCTATGTTATCTATTGCATATTACTATAAAAGCTACCTAATAATTATGTTGAGTGTGATGGCTCTTTCTATAATCGAGAGGGGTATTAATCCTATAGGGATAGTTACTGCTGAGCTTTTTCCTACTAATGTTAGATTTAGTGGTGTGAGTTTATCACGTAACATTTCTTATGCCCTGCATGGTGGATTTACTCCTATGATATGCACTTGGTTTACTATAATGTTTCCTAAAATAGACTTTGCTGCTGGGCTTTATGTAATTTTTTGCTTATTAGTCAGCTTAGTAGCAATATTGCAAATAAAACCACAAGATAAAAAGTGTGATTGGTAATTTTCTCTATTTAAATTTATTTCACTTATTTAGCTAATTTTTATTACAATTATAATTTTGGCTTTTATGAAAACTGCATACGTATGTCAATTCTGCGGTCATAGCACTGGAAGGTGGGTAGGAAGGTGTATTGCATGTGACAGTTGGGATACGGTTGTCGAAGAAATAGTACTAAAAACAGAAACGAGAAGTACATCTGCACCAATTTCAATAAAAGCGTTATCAGATAGTGAAATTATTACCCCCGATCGTTTTTTAACAGGAATAGAAGAGTTAGATAGAGTTTTTGGTGGAGGTATCGTTCAAGGTGCTAGCATTTTAATTGGTGGTGAACCTGGAATTGGAAAATCTACTCTTTTGCTTAGGATTGCAGCTAATGTTGTACAACTTTCCTCTTTTGAATGTCTTTATGTATCTGGCGAGGAATCTTTAGAGCAAGTGAGCCTCAGAGCAAAGCGTCTTAAGATAAATGAACCTAAAATTAAGCTTTTATCTACAGTATCTTTAACTGATGTAGTAGCAACAATAAGGAAAAATAAAAGTATTAAGTTCTTGATAATTGATTCTATACAAACTATGTATGATAGCAAAGTCACATCAGCACCAGGAACTGTAACTCAAGTCCGTACCTGCGCTCATGAATTGACTGTTCTTGCAAAGCAATATGGTGTTTCTCTCTTAATAGTTGGCCATATAACGAAAGATGGACAAATAGCGGGACCTAAAACCCTGGAGCATATGGTAGATACAGTACTATATTTTGAGGGTGAAAATAGTAATCAATATCGCATTTTACGTACTATTAAAAATAGATTTGGCCCTGCAAATGAAATTGGTGTTTTTGAGATGTCTAAAGCAGGACTCATGCCTGTTGATAATCCATCATTATTATTCTTGACCGTACATGATAGAGAAGTAGTTGGCAGCGCCGTATTTGCAGGAGTTGAAGGCTCAAGACCAATCTTAATGGAAGTGCAAGCATTAATAGCAAGGACTAATATGGCAACTCCAAGAAGAGCAGTAGTTGGTTGGGATATTAATAGATTAGCTATGATAATCGCGGTTCTAAGTGCTCGTTGTAAAATGTTTTTGCATGATAAAGAAGTATACCTAAACATTGCGGGAGGACTCAAAATACAGGAACCATCAGCTGACCTTGCTGTTGCTGCTTCCCTTATTTCAAGTTTAGTAAATTTACCGCTGCCAATTTCTTCAATAATCTGCGGTGAGGTTGCACTTTCAGGAGAAATTAGAAATGTTTCGCATGCTGATCTCAGACTAAGGGAAGCACAAAAGTTAGGATTTAAAAAAGCGATTATGCCTAAAAATGGCAATTATTCTTCTCATGATATTGAGATAATTAAGCTTGGTCATATAAAAGAGTTAAAAGAGATCTTCAATCACAATTAAATATTATCTGCATGAACATTTTGCTTGTGAGAAGGATGTCATCCCAGCTTCCATAATGTCATCTGAGTAGGTGACACTGGCTTCTTTTTTTACTGTTTTTACTGTAATTAAAAATTCATTGGATCTTGATTATATATTTCCTCTGCTATAAGCAATAATTTTTCGCTCTCATCAAAGAGACTTTTTGCTCTAGCTGCTAATTTCTCACTAATTTGTGAATGAGGTTTAAAAACTTCAGAACTGTGCCTCTGAATGCATTCGTCGACGCATCGATAGTATTGATCTGTATAGCCATCTCTGTAGTTATAGCATTCCATGTAACATTGAGTCTTTGCATATTCTGTTGGTGCTTTTTGTTTCATAATATACTCCTTAATTAAAAACTAATACTTATATTAGCATACAAGTATAAATATTGTATTTATATTATTATAATTACTTTTCAAGTATACATGGCAAGTTGAAGTGGTTTTTGGTTGCCCACAAAACATATTAGATCCTTATTTCATATTTTTTAAAATATTTTTTTTCTTATACTTTCTTTATAAAAACCATGGGCGCCCATTATTAGCTAAAGTAAAGATCAAGTATCTGGAATTCTGGACATAAAATCCTCCTGTATAAAAAAGAGTTAGGAAAAAATGCAGTGCACATACGACAGATATACACTGAAGAATACATTCTTTAATAAGTTTGATTAAAAAGTCTGCAGACTAAAGATAGATTTTGAGCTCTTAAAATATCTCTATTTGTAATTATAATGAGATTGAAAATATGCGGAAGTAATTTTTATACGTTAACGGCTCACCCAACCCACTTGCAATCTGGATCCCAGACTGGGATGACAAGAAAAGGCTACTCAAATAGGAAGTACTGGAATGATACCATCTAAAAACGGCTTCTCATGATAATTAAGCTTGGTCATATGAGAAAATTAAAGAGATCTTCAATCACATTTAAACAGCGCTTCAGCAAACTCTTTGCCAGTAAATTCCCTCAGGTCTTCTATACTTTCACCAATTCCTATAGCGTGTAATTTCACCTTATAAGCTTCTGCAAGCCCAATCACTACTCCACCTTTGGCAGTACCATCTAGCTTTGTTACAATTAACCCGGTAACACCAACCATTTTACTAAAGGCCTCTAATTGGCTATAAGCATTTTGGCCAGTAGTTGCATCAAGAACTAAAATAACATCATGAGGAGCAGTATCATCCAATTTCTTTATCGTTCTATGTATTTTTGACAGCTCTTGCATGAGATTTACATTGTTTTGTAGCCTTCCTGCTGTATCAATTAAAACAACATCAACGCTATCTTTTATCGCTTGATTTACAGCTCTATATGCCACACTTGCAGAATCGCTACCGTGCTCTCCAGTAACAATAGAGCAATCAGAACGTTCTGCCCAAATATTTAATTGCTCACTCGCAGCAGCTCTGAATGTGTCGCACGCAACAAGCATAACGGATTTTCCTTTTTCCTTATATTTATGGGCAAGTTTACCTATAGTTGTAGTTTTTCCATTACCATTCACTCCGCATACCATTATTATGTGTGGTTTTTTATTCAAAATGAGCGGCTGCACAACAGGGTTTAATATTGTTTCTATTTCGCTCATTAACTGCTGTGTGATAATGTTATGTTCAACTTCTGATTCAAATTTGATACTTGCGAGCTTATCAATAAGCAATCTAGAAGTTTTATGACCTATATCCATGCTAATCAGCAGCTCTTCCAGATCATCTAAAAGCGACTGATCTAATTTTTTTTTGCTAGAAAAAATATTTTTTACTCCATCACTAAAACGGGAGGAGGTTTTTAATAGTCCTTGATAAAGATTACTGAATAAACTCAAGAAATACTCCTTCTAAAATTACCATATAAAGAATGACATGCACTATATGTATTTGTAAAGTAAATACACTCGTAACCTATATATTTTGTGAGTAAAATGTACCGCTTGCTAGTGTATTTTACTTTAGTTTTTAACCTAAATATGTTATAATGTAAGTAATGGTTTACGGGTAATCTATGAGTTATAATGAGAAAATTTTAGATCATTACGAAAATCCAAGGAATGTTGGTTCTCTGGATAAAAATGATCCAAATGTTGGTACTGGTCTAGTTGGTGCACCATCATGCGGAGATGTAATGAAACTGCAAATAAAGGTCAACGATAAAGGTGTTATTGAAGACGCAAAATTTAAAACTTTTGGTTGTGGTTCTGCTATAGCTTCAAGTTCTTTGCTTACAGAAATGATCAAAGGAAAAACTATTGAGGATGTAACAAAGATAAAGAATACTCAAATAGTGGAAGAATTGTCTTTGCCGCCAGTAAAGATACACTGTTCAGTACTTGCTGAGGATGCTATAAAAGCTGCTATTCATGATTATCAAAATAAACAAAAACATTGAGGAATATGAGTGAATTTCAAGGAGTAAATTCTGTTAAAAAACCTATCACTCTAACTGCAAATGCAGTAGAGAGGGTAAGGTTTTTATTGGACAAAAAGAAGCATGCTAACCTTGAAGAAGCAATAGGAATAAGAGTTCTAATTAAGCAAAAAGGATGCTCTGGTTTAAAATATGATATTGAATATGCATATGATGTTCGTCCTTTGGAGTCGGTAATTGAAGAAAGCTGCAGTGATGATCAAAAAGTCAAGGTGCTGATCGATCCAAAATCTATCATGTTTATCCTTGGCTCTGAAATGGATTATGTAGAGGAAAAATTCTCATCAGGTTTTATTTTCAAAAATCCTAATGAGAAAGGAAAATGTGGTTGTGGAGAGAGTTTTCATGTCTAGCAACCATTTCACATTATTTGGAATTGAACCGGCTTTTAACATCAGCTTTGATGAGCTGGAGAAAAAATATATTGAGCTAAGCAAAACTGATATAAATGAAAGAGAGTCCAAAAATATGGAAAATATCAACAAAGCTTATCAGGTACTGAAGTCACCGCTAAAGCGTGCCGAACATTTGTTGGATCTTTTTGACGTACAAAGCAAAAAAGAGCATCTTGATCCTGAAATATTAAATGAATCAATGGAAATAAGAGAATACTTTCTAGACTGCGATGATTTACAATTTGCAAGTAGGATGATTGATGAAAAGGTAAAAGATTGTACTAAAAACCTAATTAATGCTTTTGCTACAAAAAATTTTGATGAAGCTGCTACGCAAGTTTTTAGATTGAGATATTTATATAAGTCATTTGAGGAGATAAAGGAAAATGCGGCCAGTTCAAATTTCTGAACCAAGTTCAAATGAGGTGGTTTTTGGTATAGATCTTGGAACTACTAACTCTTTAATTGCCATGGTAAATAAAGCTGGCAATGTAGAAATATTTAAAGATGAGCAAGGTCGTGAACTATTACCTTCTGTCATTTCATATGAAAAGGATATACTAAAAGTAGGCTACGATGTTAGCAAGAATGCTATCTGCTCTATAAAACGCTTAATGGGTAAAAGTGTTAAAGACTTGCATAAAGAAGGTATCAATTGTGAAATAGATAACGAAAGTGAAAAAGTTATTAGGGTAAAATGCTCAGAGGAAAAGTATCTTACTCCTATTGAGATCTCTGCTGAGATACTAAAAACTCTATGCAAGAGGGTAAAAAAATTCACAGGGATGAAAGTTAACAAAGCAGTGATTACTGTACCAGCTTATTTTGATGATTCAGCACGTAACGCAACCAAATATGCAGCAAAATTAGCTGGCATAGATGTTCTTCGCCTCATTAATGAACCAACCGCTGCAGCACTTTCTTACTCCATTGAAAAGAACAATAACAGTGGCATATATGCAGTTTATGACCTCGGTGGTGGAACATTTGACATTTCAATATTAAAATTACATCAAGGAGTGTTTCAAGTTCTTGCAGTTGGTGGTGATACTAAACTTGGTGGTGATGATTTTGATCATCTACTTAGTTTAATCGTGCTTGAAAAGTATAGAGAACAGGTAGGTTTAAATAAAAAATGCTCTAGTGTCATCCCGGTGCTCCGACACTGGGATCCAGAAAGTTTGATTGCAAGTGAACACACCAGAAAGTTATATAATAAGAACTGGATTCCAGTGTCAAGCACTGGAATGACACCATCTGATACAACTACCTACAAATTACAACATTCATACACTAAAACTGGTATCTGCAATATACGTGCTATAAAAGAGTACCTAAGTGAAAATGCATCTGGCACTTTTGAATTCAGCATCAATGGTGAATTATTTAAGTGCAAAATTACCAAAGAAGAATTCGAGCAAGCAATCAGTCCTTTGGTTAATAAGACTATAAATATAGTTACTCGTACTATAAGCAACATAGATCTTAAAATCGATGATATAAAAGGGGTAATTTTAGTTGGTGGTGCAACTAGAGTGCCATTAGTGCAAAATTCACTAATCAAACTCTTTGGCAATAAAGTGCTGAATGATGTGGATCCGGACAAAGCAGTTGCCAATGGGGCAGCTTTGCAGGCTCATTATTTAACTTCAAACTCAAAAGATAGGAATATTCTCCTTGATGTGCTGCCTTTATCACTTGGCATAGAAACTATGGGGGGAATAGTTGAAAAAATTATACCAAGAAATACACCACTACCAGTTTCAGAAATAAAAGAGTTTACAACTTACGCTAACGGGCAAACAGCAATGAAAATTCACGTTTGTCAAGGAGAACGTGAAATGATAAAAGATAATAAATCTCTAGCACGATTTGAACTCAAAGGTATACCACAATTGCCTGCAGGTTCTGCAAAAGTTGAAATAGGATTTACAGTTAGCATTGATGGAATATTGACTGTCACTGCAAGAGAAAAAACTACTGGAGTCGAACAGACAGTTGAAATAAATTCAAGCTCTGGCTTAAGTGAAGAAGATATTCAAGATATGGTCAATCAGTCAGTAAGTAACTTTGATGAAGATATGAAGGCTCGTTCCCTTGCAGAGGCTAAAATTAACGGTAACAAGCTCATACATCTAGTTGAAAATGTTTCCACTGAGCAAAAGTTAAAAATTTTACTACAGAACGCAAAAGACGCTTTACAGGAAAATGACTTAGACAACATTAATAATGCTATCTCTGAGTTAGAAAACTCTGCTTTAGAATTATGCGAATCAGCAGACAGATAGAGTTCATACAACTTTGTGAAGTACCCTGTCAAATCTCAGAGCAATAGGTAACCTAAAATCAAACGGCAACCAATCAACTTTGCCTAATTTAAACGATAAACCAACCATGCTTACGCGTCCAACTATATTTTCAGTTGGTATTAACCCAATTTCAGAAAACCTGCTATCAAAAGAATTATTTCTATTGTCTCCCATAACAAAAAATTGATCATCAGGCACATAATAAACTGGAGTATTGTATGATAACTTATTAGAAAGATTATCTATTAGAATTTCATGCTCCTTGCCGCTCGGGAGTGTTTCGATGTATCTTGCTATATTACGCTTTGACTCATAATCAAAAAAATTTTCAATTTGTCTTCGCTTTACTTTCTGATCATTTAAATATAACTCCCCCTCTATCATTTGCACTTTATCGCCCGGTATTCCTATTACCCGCTTAACAAATCTAATGCTGTCATTTCTTGTAGGCTTGAAAACTATTATATCACCACGCTCCGGAGGGGTATAAAAGATTCTACCGCTAAAGATGTTTGGAGAAAATGGAAAAGAGTGTTTACTATAACCATATGAATATTTACTAGTAAAAATATAATCTCCCTCAAGTAGAGTGCTTTTCATTGAACCAGAAGGAATATGAAATGGCTCAAATAAAAAACTACGTATTGATAGCGCAATTAGTAGCAAAAAAAACAGTGAAGATAAAAACTTTCTCGTTCTTGCTATCCGGTTCTCTCTCAATTCTTTCAATTTTATTTTCTTTATAAATTTAAGCTTATCATAACACATAAAAGTGGTAATGTGAAATTTTACTCATGGGTGTTATTGCTCTTTTTCGAAAGTCGAAATAAGCTCTCAAGTAATTGACAGTGATTGATAACCAATAGACATCATTTGCTATGCAATATTGTATAAATCACAATGCTAGTTTTACTGAAAATTATACTATTTTAGATATAATTATAATATTTAAACTTAAGGTATAGGGATGAACCCTACAATTAGAAAGGTTTTTTGTATTCTACTTATAGTATTATTTATTTCTTTTTCTCATGTTGGAAGTGCTGCTAACTCTAATGACGATACAACTGCTCAAGTAATATGTAATATTATTGGCTACGTTTGGGGAATAGGTGGACCGCTTATGACCGTAGTGATAATAGGAGCAGCTTTACTTGCAATATTTGGTAGAATGCCGTGGCCTGCTCTTTTCGCCCTCGGTGTATTTTGCGCTGTGTTTTTTGGCGCTAAAACTATTGTCATAAAAGTAATGGGTGGTATAAACTCTACAAATGCCTCTTTTATGGAAGAATGTGGAACGGGAGATAAAAAAAAGAGTCAATAGGACTATTTCTTTCTAAAGCAGACTTGGTGCACAGCTTCAACTATATCTTCCACTTGTGGTAATGCTTTCTTTTCTAGGTTTGCAGCATAAGGTAAGGGGACATCCTTGCCGGTTACCCGTACAACCGGAGCGTCAAGGTAGTCAAATCCTTGTTCCATAACCATGGCTGAGAGTTCTGCTCCTATTCCTGCAAATGGCCAACCCTCTTCTATGCTTACTAATCTATTGGTCTTCTTAATAGAGTTAATAACTGTTTCAGTGTCAAGTGGTCTTAAGGTTCTGAGGTCGATAACTTCAGCTTCTATTCCTTCACTAGAGAGTAAATCTGCTGCATTTAACGCATCCATTAGTTTCAATGAAAAAGCAGTGATAGTTACATCCTTTCCTTCCCGTATAACAGCAGCTTTGCCTATCTCAAGTAGATAATCTTTGTTTGATAGCTCAGAGTCAGGAACTTCATGCTCATGTCCATAAGCGATCTCGTTTTCTAGAAATATTACCGGATTAGGGTCACGAATTGCAGCTTTAAGCAGACCTCTGCAATCGGAGGCAAAGTAAGGTGCTATTACTTTCAACCCTGGAACATGCGAATACCAAGATGCAAAGCACTGAGAATGTTGTGCTGCAACTCTTGCTGCAGCACCATTTGGTCCACGAAATACTATAGGGCATCCAAGTTGTCCACCCGACATATAATTTGTTTTTGCTGCGGAATTCACAATTTGGTCGATAGCCTGCATAGAAAAATTAAAAGTCATAAACTCGACTATTGGCCTCAGTCCAGCAAATGCTGCTCCAACAGCAAGACCAGCAAATCCATGTTCAGTAATGGGTGTATCAACTACCCTATTTTCTCCAAACTCTTTCAGTAATCCTTTCGTTACTTTATAAGCACCATCATACTCTGCAACTTCTTCACCCATGATAAATATATCAGGGTCATTTTGCATTTCTTCTCTGATCGCTGTGCATAAAGCTTCTCTTACACTTAAGATTGCCATTTGTAAACCTGTAGATTTCAACTGAAATAACTATATCAAAATTACCAGGAAGCGCACAAGTTAAGTTTTACAAGCATCATGTTGCATTGAGCATTGAATACTTACTTCTTTTAATTCAGTAGGTTGCGGTGATAGTGCGTATGTAACTCCACCGACTATCAATGAAGACATCACAGAAGTTGCAATCATCAATAGAATTGGTAATTGGAAGGCTATACTAAAGGCAACACCTACTGTCAACATGATTGCAAAGTTTACAGAAGCAATTTTTAAGAAAGACAGTTGTCTTTTTTCTGTTTTTTCTAGTAATACTTTATTTGCTTTGGTTTTGCTTAATTCACTATTAAGTGTTGTATTCTCGTTTTCCAGATCTTTTATTTTTTGCTTTAGTGATTGATTCTCTTTACTGAGCTTATCAACTATTTCTAACCGAGTCTCATGTCCAGCTACGTCACTCTTTGATTTTTCTAGTTCTTTCTCAACATGTTTTAATTCTTTACCTGGCTTTTCTAACTTCCGAATTTGGCTATCTTTCAACTGAACTTGAGTTTGCAGGCTTTCTAAAGTTTGGTTATCAACTTCATTAGCTGCCCCGTCGTAATTTATTTCGGAGTAGGAAGAAGTATCAAACGTAGTTTCAAGTGCTAAACCGTTGTCGTCACTACTAACGCTTTCACCAATAGGAGTCTGTTTACCACTATATGTAACACTTCCTCTTTGCGGTGACTCAAATTTTTCTACCATATTCTTAACACCAGCATGTAAGTATTGCTCACTTACTATACTGTCACTACTTTCGCACGTAACAGGAGCCTGTGCACCACTACGTATGGTATTGTATTGTTTCACAGAATTTATAACATCTGCTGATACATCAGTTTTTTTCTCATGCTTTGTATAAAAATTTTGTTCTGCTTTCTTTAACATTTCCTCTATAGCTTCTTTATTCTCTGTATTACCAACTATCTCTCTTGGAGTCTTATTTTTGCTTTTTAATGAAGGATTGACTCGATTGTCATTTAGTAACCGTTTTACCATGTCTTTATGTCCACAAGAAGCAGCAATATGCAAAGCAGTTAGCCCATCATTTTTAGAGCCATCTTTTACTCGAGCGCTAACACTTGCTTTCTTTTTTAGTAAAAGTTCCACTATTAACATATTGTTGCATGCTGTAGCAAGATGTAACAACGTCCAATCTTCTGCAGCTTCTTCTAAAATTTTTATACTAAATTGATGTTCTTTACTAAAATTTTTACTAAACTTGTTGTACTCTCCTGCATCTTTTCCTTTTAACTCATTCTTTATTCTTTCAAGTAAATTATCTTCATCCAAACCTCCACTTTTACTTACCTCATTTATTATTTCAAAAAACTTCTCCTTCTCTATTGCCACAACCTTTCCCTCTCAATTTATTTTTATCACTGCATAATCTCACAAAAAAGTTAAATTTATCAAAATTCTATATTTTATATAAAATAAAATTTCCTGTTTCCAAAAATTGGTAAGCATGTTTTTGATGAGATTGTAGAAAACATACTTTTATGACACCATTTGTTGTACGAACTAACTTGGCGAAAACAGATGTTCATATAGTTGTGTGGCAAAATGTTTTGCACTAGTTATGCTACTTCGTTTTCCATAACAGTTAAAAAAATTAGTAGCAAGTTGTTGTGAGTTTATGTATTTTGAGGCTGTAATGGTCAAAGGTACATGAAGTATGATCAGAGTTAAAGGTGCAAGAGAGCATAATTTGCAGGGTATTGATGTCAATATACCAAAAAATAAGTTAGTTGTTATAACTGGACTAAGTGGTTCTGGTAAGTCTAGCCTTGCATTCGATACGATTTATGCAGAAGGCCAACGCCGATACGTCGAAAGTCTATCGGCTTATGCACGTCAATTTCTTAATATTCAAGATAAACCAGATGTTGAGTCAATCACAGGCCTCTCTCCTGCAATATCAATTAATCAAAAGTCGATCTCAAAAAATCCAAGATCAACTGTTGGAACCGTTACTGAAATTTACGATTATGTACGTTTGATATATGCACGAGTGGGAATACCTTATTCGCCTGTAACTGGGTTGCCAATAACGAAACAGGCTGTATCTCAAATTGTAGATACTATTATAGCATTACCTTTAGAAACTAAAATATATATACTTGCTCCTATTGTGCGTGGCAGAAAAGGAGAGCACTTCAAAGAGATATTGGAAATTAAAAAGCAGGGTTACGTGAGACTAAAAATAGATGGTGAAACATACAATATAGATGACTTGCCTAAACTCGACAAAAACAAGAAACATGATATTTTTGTTATTGCAGATAGAATCTCCATGTCAGATGATATAGGAAATCGACTACCAGGCAGTATAGAATCAGCATTGAGGCTGGGCCATGGCTTAATGTATGCAGAAATAGTGAACTTACCTGATAACCACAATTCCGAGTATAAAAATGGTCAAACTTTAACTTTCTCAGAGAATTTTGCATGTCCTGAGTCTGGCTTTACTCTTGAAGAAATAGAGCCAAGATTGTTTTCTTTTAACAGCCCCTACGGTGCATGCAGTTCATGCAGTGGGCTCGGTAAAAAACTAAGTGTTGATGCAAAGCTAATAGTGCCAGACGAAACGCTCTCGATATCTGAAGGTGCTTTAAAGCCAATTGGATCAATGTTCCGTCAAGTGCATACAAACTATGGATTGCTAAAAAATGCAATTCTATCACTGGCTGAAAATTGCAAATTTAGCCTTGATGTTCCGTGGAAGAATATAGACCAAAAAGTGAAGGATTTAATACTTTTTGGCTCTAGAGAAATGAAATTTCAAGGTTTGGTCAGTATCCTAGAACGCCAGATGGATTACGATGCATCACTTATTGATAGGTATTGTTCTGTTACTGACTGCAAAGAATGTGCTGGCTATAGATTGAGAAAAGAAGCACTTACAGTGAAAATTGACGAAAAACATATAGGTGAAATATCAAGGCTCAGCATCGATGAATCCCTTAAGTGGTTTGGAAATTTATCAGACAAACTTACAGAACAACAAAGGCAAATTTCAAATAAAATATTAAACGAAATAATCAAAAGGCTGACATTTTTAAAGAATGTAGGGCTAAATTACCTTACACTTGACCGTGAATCTAGCACTCTCTCTGGTGGTGAAAGCCAGAGGATCAGGCTTGCTTCGCAAATTGGCTCTGGTTTAACAGGAGTGCTATACGTGCTTGATGAGCCCTCAATTGGCCTTCATCAATGTGATAATGATCGATTAATTACCACACTTAAAAATCTGAGAGACATGGGTAATACTGTGATTGTTGTTGAACATGATGAAGACACAATAATGGCTGCTGATTATGTGATTGATATTGGTCCTGGAGCTGGCGTGAATGGAGGAAAAATCGTTGCAGAAGGAACACCAGATCAGGTACAAAAAAATTCAGAAAGCATAACAGGACAGTATTTAAGTGGAAAGAAGGAAATTTCAATTTCAAAAAGAAGAAAGCAAACAACTCAGTTCATAAAGGTAGTTAATGCTTGTGAGAACAACTTAAAAAATATAAATGTTGAATTTCCTATAGGGAATTTTATTTGTGTTACTGGAATATCAGGAGGAGGGAAATCAAGTTTAGTGATAGAAACATTATATAAATACTCAGCACACAAGATAAATCATTCATCTGCAAGGCATGGTCAATGCGACAAAATAGAAGGCCTTGAGTATATAGATAAAATTATAGAAGTTGATCAATCGCCAATTGGTAGGACCCCAGCATCAAATCCAGCAACATATGTTGGTATGTTTACTCACATCAGAAATTGGTTTGCAGGTCTCCCAGAGTCGAAGGCACGAGGTTACAATATAGGCCGATTTTCATTTAATACCAAGGGAGGAAGATGTGAAGCTTGTAAAGGTGATGGGCATTTAAAGATCGAGATGCATTTCCTACCGGACGTTTATGTGAAATGTGAGCAATGTAGAGGACAGAGGTATAACCGAGAAACATTGGAAGTTACTTACAAGGGAAAATCAATTTCTGATGTGCTTGATATGACAATAGATCAAGCATGTGACTTTTTTGAAAATCTTCCAATGATAAAGGAAAAGTTGATTTCTTTACAGGAAGTAGGGCTTGGCTATATAACGCTTGGACAGTCGTCAACAACGTTGTCCGGGGGTGAAGCACAACGAATAAAGCTGTCTAAGGAACTATCAAAGCGATTTACCGGGAAAACATTGTATATTCTCGATGAGCCAACAACTGGGTTACATTTTGAAGATGTAAATAATTTACTGAAAATACTCCATAGGCTAGTTGATTTAGGAAATACTGTTATAGTTATTGAGCACAATTTACATGTTATAAAAACTGCTGATTACATAATAGATATTGGTCCAGAGGGTGGAGTAAAAGGTGGCGAAGTGGTTGCTGTAGGAACTCCAGAAAAAGTTGCACAGACTCCAAAAAGCGTTACAGGCAAGTATCTTAAAACATATTTATTGGATCAAGTATCGACTATTTCTTAATAATTAGGTTATGAGGAGCATTTTAAAAGGTATACCTAACATATTTAATTCATGAATCTTCTCTTATTAAAAAAAGCTACAGATCTCATATTTCCAAACGTATGCGTAAGTTGTGAACGTATAATTGATAAAAGTTATGATTTATGTAGTGAATGCAATAAAAAAATCAATTTCTTAACTAAGCATTATTGCAATGTTTGTGGTGTAGTAATTCCAGATAGTTTTTATACATGCGGCAAATGCATCAGTAATCCTCCGCCATTTAAAGTATTAAGATCAGTTTTTGCCTACGATGAACATAGCAAAAATATGATTATAAATTTTAAATTTTTTGATAACTTAAACTACATGAAAGTCTACGCAAAGTGGATGTACAAAGCTAACAAAGACATGTTTCAAAATGCAGAGGTCATAATTCCCATACCGCTACATAAAATACGCTTATTTAAACGTAAATATAATCAAGCAGCATTGCTCGCGAAGGAATTAAGTAAGTTATCTCATTTATCTTATACACCATTTGCAATAAAACGTATTCGTCACACCAAACCTCAAGCTGGTCTTTCACTTAAACAGCGTGAAAAAAATTTGAAAAATACTTTTAAAGTAAGTAACAGCGAAATTATCAAAAACAAAATCGTGATATTGGTTGATGATGTAGTAACAACTGGCGCAACCGCAAGGTCTTGCTCTCAGGAAATTTTAAACTCTGGTGCAAGAGAAGTGAGAGTGCTATCGCTTGCAAGAACTATATGAAAATCAGCTTTAAGGTATAATTTTCATTTTTGAAAACTGTTTAGTGTCTTAGTAATAACTTCTATATCATTCCTCTTAAAAAAAAGTCTAGTTATAGTGTATACTGAGTCTATAATTATAGCTCTTTTTCTAATAGTTCGAATAGCTGAATATTCTTTCTGGCTCAATTTTTTATAACAAACCAATGGTTTGATTAAAATCAGGAGAATATGGAGGCAGATATATAACTTCAGCACCGACATTTTTTTATCTCTGGATTATATTAGAAATCGATATTGTACAGTCAACATAAATTTTTTACTTCCGTGTTTTTTCTGTTGTTGTTTATAATGGCTATAGTTACATCACATATTTCTTCCAATTAAATGTATCAGTTATTTATTGTAAATTACTGACTTTTTCAATGGTTTCTTTTTCTAAATAATTCCTAAAAATGTGTTTACTTTTGTTTGTAATTGTGTAGTAACTGCATCGTAAAGTTATAGGAGGTAAAGATGAATTTTGAAAATCTAAAAAAAATATTAAGTGCAATTGATAAAGATGCAAGTGTAAATAAAGATAATGTAGTTAATAAAATAAAAGAGGTATTACAAAGGGAAGATGCAACAGCGTATCAAGAGTGGAAAAATAAAAATTTTAGTATAAATCATACATTCATCCAAAGTGATCCTGATGCCGAATTTACATTATTAATTGCAGCTGCAGCAGCTGGCTGTAAGGATTTAGTGAATGTTTTATTAGATAGGCATGCGGATGTTCATGTAGAAGGTGAAAATAGAGAGACTGCCTTGCATCATGCCGTTTATAGTGGATGTGTAGATGTAGTAAATGCTCTACTAAAAAGAGGTGCGGATGTTAATATAAAAGATAGAAATGTTTGTACTCCTTTGCATTGTGCCACTAAAAATAACCTCGTAGAGGTAGTAGATGCTCTACTATACGGAGGTGCGGATGTTAATATAAAAGATGAAAATGGTTGTACTCCTTTGCATTATGCTGCTGCAAATGGCTATATGGAGATAGTAAATGCTTTGCTAAGTAGAGGTGCAGATGTTTATGAGAAAGATAATTTTCAGAAAACCCCTTTATATTATGCCATTATAAATCACCAAGAAGGTACGGTAGAGGATATAGAAAGGTTTTTGAAAAGTAAGGTAGTAGGAGATAGTGTTGTTGTTGGTGGCTTAGTTGCCATGTTAGGGAATTTTGTAGCATCGATGCTTTTTATAACCGAGACAATGGAAGGTACATTAACATCTGTTATGGCAGCAATAGCTGTATCTGCATCAACAGCATTAACATCTGGTTATGCTAAATATCTAATATCAAAATTCGATAACGAAATAAAAGAAATAAAAGAGCGACAAAACGTAATGGAAGGGAGGCAAAGCTTAACAGAAGGGTGGCAAAGTGTAGAACTACAAAGCATATGTATACATAATGCTCTTTCGTAAATTTTTACTTCCGCACTTCTTTAGTGTTGCTTATAATAACTATAGATTTAGATCTTAATTAGAGGCTTTAATTACCTACTTTAAGTTATTGAATTTCTTATCATAGCATCTATCATTCCAGTACCCTGGAATGATAGAAAAAGAACACTGAATTAAAAATACAACATACCATCTTATATCTCTTAATACTTCATAATACCTCAATTATAGATTGATTAAGGATGCCTTAAGTTAGTCTTGCTTTACTATAAAAAGCTTGTATTATTTAAAAATTAACTATTAATCTATAAACTAAAATATGTTTAGTAGAACTAATATACCTTTTCTTATAGCTGGTGCTATTGCTTCTCTTACATTAATTACATCTGGAGTTTTTGCTGTAGCTCCTTACGTTGCATTTTTATCTTCAGTTGCAGCTTTAAATATAGCTCCCCCTGTTATTTTTATTTTATTTGCGCTTTCTGCAGTAGTAATTGTGTTTTCATATAAAATGATTAAACAAAATAAAAAATCTCAAGAAAATTCGAAAGCTGAAGTCGAAGAGCCGAATAAAGGGTTAAGGGAAGAAGAAAATACGCGAGCTCCAATTAAAGAAGAATTAGAGAATGAAGAGGCTAAAGAAAATAAAAAGAAGCTTAGTGATCTAGAAAAAAAAGTCGAGAGAATTTCAGATAGTTTTGTAACGAAAGATAAAGTGGAGGGGTTAGAAAAAGAGGTTAGTGATCTTTCTGCAAGGTTAATTAATAGTCCTGCAACAAAAAATGAAGTAGAAGCAAAGCTGAGTATGGAATTTTATGCAAAAGGTGAAGAAAGAGGGTGGAATACAACATTTAGTGATATTATATTACCAAATGACACAAAAGAAAAATTGAAAGAGATTTATAAGTCAAAAAGCAGAGGATATCTCTTGTATGGTCCACCAGGGACTGGTAAGACTAGTATTGGTAAGGCAATTGCAAATCAAACTAAATCTCTATCTGCTTTTATATTTATTACTGCGTCTTGCTTGTCTAGTCAAAAGAATATAGATCTAGTTTTTGAGAAAGCAGAGACAAACAATCCTTGTATAATTTTTATAGATGAGATTGACGGAATTGGTCTAAATCGCGATAGTGGTTGTAACAAGAATGTAGAATCTTTAACTTATTTACTCACTAAATTGGATGAAAAGTTTTTATCTTCAAAAAATATAACGGTAGTTGCTGCAACTAATCATAAGAAACATTTAGATTCTGCGCTTATTAGAGGTGGTCGCTTGGGCATCCATATTAATGTTTCTGCGCTAGAAAGGGATAGATGTAGAAAAATACTAAAGGAACACCTAGGAAATTTAAGCGTTAAAAATATTGAAACCATTGTAACTAATACTGATGGTTTCTCAGTAGCAAATCTGATTGCTTTAATGGATCTTATAAAAAATAAAAAAGCTAAAGGAGAGAAAATAAGTTCTTTTCATACTCTATGTAACAAGTTTAAGAAGGATCATAATATTAAAGATGAAAACAATAATACGCGAAAGTCTTCGTCTGAAAGCTCATCCTCATCTAGAAGCTTCTCTAGAAGCTCGTCAGTGAGCTCTTCCTTGAATGACGTATTCACTCAAGGAAGTACACAGCAAATCCAGCAATAAGGAGCTTTGCTACACAGTCTGGCCATGCAAGTGACACAATTCAAATTATGTCATTCCAGTGCTTGACAATAGTTTTTATCCAGAAGGGTCATTGAACTTCTAAAAGGGTGTCAGCTACTTGGATGACATCATTATAGAGTACAAAAGCATCAGCCCCTTTTCTCCAATATCAGCTACTGACATTTGCTAACTCAACAATTCAAAAAAATCTATCAATTAAAAAGGAGGACATTATGTCTACAATAATTTTATCATCAATTTTAGGTCAAGCTGGCAGTATTTTTGGCCCAGTTGGCCGGATTATCGGCTCAGAGCTTGGAGCGCTGCTTGGTGCACAGCTCGATAGTGCAATGTTTGGTCTTGATGCTGAGCAAAAGGTAACGCATGGGGCGAGGCTGAAAAATCTGCAAGTTCAAACCTCAACTTATGGCAAAGCAATTCCAATTATCTATGGCACTGCTCGCGTTGCTGGAAACATTATTTGGTCACAGCCAATCAAAGAAGAAGCGATAACTACCAAAATCGGAAGAGGTATAAATGTTGCGTATAACTACTATGCAACGCTTGCAATTGCAATCTGCAAGGGGAAAGTGGAAAAATTAAATAGGATCTGGGCGAATACAAAATCGCTTAGTTTTGATGAAATAGACTATACTTTTTACCACGGCAGAGAAGACCAGAACCCTATGTCATCAATTGAAGGTGAGAAGAGTCTGCCAGCTTATAGAGGAATATCTTATATAGTTATCAAAAATTTCCCTCTAACGGACTATAACAATCGCGTCCCGGTGTTTACATTTGAAGTGCAAACTGCATTAAAATCAAGTGGATTTTCAGTGGCAGAAAATATTAAGAATATCAATATCATACCAGGTTCAGGGGAGTTTGTGTATGATACGAAAATACAGAAGAAAATTGCACGAGAAAGAATAAGCAGTAGTCAATATATTCCCTATGGACCGGCACAAAGAGTAAATCACAATAATCACACAAAAAAGAGCGATGCTATGCTTTCTTTAGACCAATTGAAGGAAAGTTTACCAAATGTTGAATGGGCATCGGTAGTGGTTAATTGGTTTGCAAGCAGTTTGAATATCAAAGATTGTAAAATATATCCTGCAGTTGAATTTCAAGACGATTCTGCTATAGTGCCTGATGATTGGCAAGTGGGAAATATAACCAGGGATAATGCCCAGCTCATTTCAAAAGATAATCATGGAAATCCAAGATATGGTGGTACAGTTAGCGATTCAGCACTAATAAGATATATAGAAGAGCTGCATAGCAGAGGTTATAAGGTGATGCTCTATCCAATGCTCTTGCTTGACACAAAAAACAAAGAGTGGCGAGGAAAATTGAGCGGTACTCCTCAGGATATAAGTGATTTTTTTGAGAATCAGTATAGCAAATTCATAGAGCATTACACGAGCATTGCCAAACAAACTAAAGTGGAAGGGTTTATTATTGGTTCTGAGTTTGCTCAGCTTACCAGAGTAAAAGATGTAGAGGGTAACTATCCTGCAGTAGCAGAGCTAGTTAAAGTTGCAAAGCAAGTAAAACTTCAGCTTGGAAAAGAAGTAAACGTAACTTACGCTGCCGATTGGAGCGAATATCATTCATATGATGGTTGGTATAATATGGATGAACTTTGGTCTTCACAGTTCATCGATGTTATTGGCATAGATGCTTATTTTCCACTCACCGATGGCCCAGAACCTCCTTTTGGCTATTCCGCGAAAGATGTAACGGGTGGTTGGAGCAGTGGAGTAGGGTATGATTATTTTTACGATTACTCAAAAAGTGATCCTGAGAAAATAAAGTATAATGACAGCGAATATGCGTGGAAAAATATCGAGAAATGGTGGAGTGAAGTTCATGTAAATCCAGGTGGTAGTAAAACAAAATGGCAACCAAAAATGAAGAAAATATGGTTTACCGAATATGGATTTCCCAGTATGAACGGCTGCACTAATGAGCCCAATGTGTTTGTTGATAAAGGTAGTATAGAGAGTAAATATCCACGATACTCAAACGGAGAGGTGAGCTTTCTTTCGCAGAAAACTGCAATCGAAGGAACATTAAAAAAGTGGCAAAGCTCAGAAATGGTGGAGAAAATGTTCCTCTGGGCGTGGGATGCAAGGCCATTTCCTTATTTTCCCAACTTGTGTGATATGTGGACTGACTGCCATAATTGGCAAACAGGGCACTGGATTCAGGGAAAAATTTCACAACTTAATGTTTCCGATGTTTTGTCTGATCTGTTGCAAAAGGTAGGTCTCAAAGGCGATCAGTTTGATACAAGTGATGTTAAAGGATTACTATCTGGGTATGTAATAAATGATCAGCAACCCGTACGCTCAATTATTAAAATGCTGCGAAGGTGCTATTTTTTTGATGTGGTTGAACAGAACTCAAAACTGAAATTTATTCAAAAGGGCAGGGGAGTGAAAACTGAAATACCAATTGGCGAGATGGTTACCAATAACGTTGCAAAACTTGTTAATATTAGTCAGCTAGATTTAAATAGTAAAGTCAATGTTGTCTATTTTAACCGCAATTTTGGCTATCCAATTGATGTGAAATATGCTGAACTGCCAAAGCAGGGCAATGCTGCAACAGTTGAAATACCTCTCATTATGGAGGAAGGGGAGGCGCAAAATATAGCTGAAGTTTTACTTTATTCTTCGTGGCAAGAGAGAAATGTATACAACTTTAAGCTCCCGATAAAATATGCATGGCTTTTACCAAGTGATGTCATAGCAATTTCAGATGGCGAGAAAAGACATACGATGAGAATTATAAAAACAAAGTTTGAAAGCATGTCCATTCAAGTAATAGGAGTTGGTTATGATCCCTCTATATACAAGCTCTCTTTTCCTTCAACAAGATCACTTATGCTTAAAGAATACCCTCCTTCTCACATCAGTAAATCTATCGTAGAAATGATAGATTTACGGTATATTAAAGATAATATCGCAAGTTTTACTTTAATTAGTGAAGAGGAAGGTTGGAAAGGAGCAACGCTTTTTATTTCGTATGATGATAAAAATTATAAGCCCATCGCGAGCGCAAATATACAATCTACTTACGGATATGTAATCGAATTTACCGATGAGGGAATTACAGTAGTACTGCGTTTTGGTAAGATAGACGTCATGAGTCCAACTGTGTTAGCGCTGGTTGGAAAAGAGGTAATAAAATTCGAAAGAGCAAAGCTCATAGGTAAGAATAAATATCAGCTTATCGACCTAATTAGAGGCCAAGAGGGTACTAAGAAATATGAACACACCTCAGGTGAAAAATTTATTCTACTTGATGATTCAATAATTTCTTTTGAAGTGCAAAAAGGTAGAAAGTTTTATCTTAAGGCAGTCACTTACGGTGATTCATTAGATAATACGGAAACAAAAATTGTAAACTGAGAGAGCGTAAGTGAAATCTTAATGTCTAGTTGCATTTTATTAAAAAATCCACTATATTATAAACATAGCAATATAGTGAGGTAAAATAATGATCGGTAATGTAAAAAAATTATCAAATGAAGCGCCAATAATACTAACTTGGGTACCAAGAGTATATGGTGCATCTTTACCAGATGGTAAAAACAGTGACTTTAATTACTTAGATATAATAAAAAATCATAAATTAATAAATAAAGAAGAGAGGGATATATATTTGATTATCAACGGTCCTGGATTCAAAGAAAATCAAATAGATGATTTAAAATGTGAACTGAAAGGAATTGAAGGAGTACATGTTATAGACTTGCATCAGTATGACTGGAGCGAAATAGATCAAGGATGGAAGATAGATGGTAAAGATACTAGTATCAAAGATTTCTTTAGAGATATGTATAACATGACAGATGAACAAAGAACATACTTTGCTGTTGAAATAGATACTTTTAGATTAGTTGCTCTGGCACTCTTAAAGCAGTTTACAGGACACGAAGGTGGGATATATATAGATTTTGATTCTTTAAAAGCCATTGACTCTCATATAGGGAAGGATATAACAATCCCTGAGGGAATTTTGTTAGGGCAAATTACTGCACATGTTAATCAAGAGACCGGCAAAATTATTAAAACGGATTTAAATAATGATCTGATTGCAGTAAGTTGTCCACATATAGCGATTAATATTTTATCTCAATATAAAAGCGCAATACTGAGTCAAGAAAAAATGTGCTATGAGTTAGCAGGGCGTTTATCTAATCTTGCGAAAGAAGAAAAATCACGGTTTTTTGCTATTTATAAAGAATTGGGAGAGAAACAGCTGTTAGATGATGAAGCGAAGAAAAAAGGGAAGAGTGTTATAGAGGAATTAGATAAGATAGAGCGCAAAATAGTTGATCTAAGAAATGGTAAGATAAGAGAACTATATGATCCGCTAGTCTGTCATTATTCTAGGTATCGTGAAATAGGTTTAAATTTAGGTCAATTTTATACCGTGGAAGTAGTCCGTAATGGATTGATCGGTCAAGACGAAAGCAAACTAGGGCTATTTTTTTTCGAAAAGAACAATGGCAATTACGTTTGTACAATAAATGGTGACCTATCCTGGATGAAGGGAAAAGATCTATACCATGAACGAGTAGATAACAAGCTGGAAGGAGCAGAAGTAGACAGGGTAGCAATGCGCTTGCATAACAGTTGTTAAAGATAGAAAGTCCTTTAAAGCAAAGGTTCTAAATAATTGACAGTCAATAAAATATAATACTAGTATTAATCTATGTGATAGAGGGAATAATATGGCAAAAAAAATAGTTAATGCATTAAAATCTGAAGTGGAAAAGCTCAAGTATGCTGATTTAAAATCTGTGCCAATAAAATCAGATTGTTGGAACTCTGGTTACAACACATATATTGACCTTGGTAGATCACACAACCTTACTATTAATGAGAAAGAAGTGCCTAATGAGCTTATTGAGAAGCTATATTCAAAACATAAAGATCTCATTTTAGAAGATGAGAATGGAAGAAAGAACTATAGTCCATTTCTTAAGCAAATTTTCATAAAAATATTTGAATATGCTGGTGCAGAAGTTCCGAGTGACTCTATCATGGAAGAATTGATAACTAACTATCATCAAGAAGGGTATAATCATTTTCTGTTTCTTCATATATTAAAGGCTCTTTCTCCATTTGGCTTACTTGTGTTAGATTCTAGCATAACAATAACTTATAGTATGGATTGCCGTGACTCCAATTGTCTAAAATTTAATTTTAGCATGGATTGTATAAAGGTGTGCAGCAGTGATCTTGTTAATGATATTAAAACACCAGGTTTTTGCAGTTCAGTAGAATTTAAACTAAAATGTAAGGGTCGAAATGTAACATATGAAGATGGTAAAGTGCTTATTACTATTCCGAAAGAGCTGAAAAATCATAAAGCAAGTGGTAGAAGTTTGTGTGACATTACTATTGAGTATTTTCAAGAATTTTTTGGAAATTTGGGATTTAAATTTGAGACAAAAGTGGAACATATTCTAGGTGAACCACTTAAAGTGTTAAAAGATGTAAATACATACCATGATAAGAACTTAAACTTGAACCAACAGTTAAGTAATTCAAGATAAGATATTGAGATTCGCATTTTTAAAGCTAGAAAACACATTCATTGAGAGAATAATTTCGCTACTGAAAGCAAAAGGCGTTTTTACAATCTTCTATCTACTACTCCCTCATGAACAGATACGTTAATCTCATCTAACTGCTCACTAACTTCTTCATTACTTGGCAAGTGTCCTCTAAGAGATAAGTTACGTACTGCATGCTGACATCGATCCAAAGGAGTTTGTAATCGCTCAACATATACTTTTGCTAGCAACTCAGCGTCAATTAGCGCTCCATGTAACTCCCTGCTCTCTAGCGATATACCAAAACGCTCACACAATGCACTTAAAGAAGCCGGTGGTCCAAATTTCTTTCTTGCAAGCGGTAATGTATCTAACACTCTGTCTGAAGAGATTAATTTGGCATTCAGTTTACCAAGTTCCATGTTCAAAAATTTAATGTCAAATCCAGCATTGTGAATTACCAAAGTATCGCTAGATATAAAATTAAGAAATTCAGATGCAATCTCTGAAAATAATGGCTTATCCTTTAGAAATTCTTCGCTGATACCGTGAACTTTAAATGCACCTTTGTCTATGCTCCTTTCTGGGTTGATGTATCGATGGAATACTTTGCCTGTTGGAATATGATTAATTAGTTCTACACACCCTATTTCGATAATTCGATGGCTATTGACATCAAGACCTGTAGTTTCAGTGTCAAGTACTATTTCACGCAGCCCATCTTGTTTGGAAAGTTCTATACTTAACCTACTACTAGGATCTGACTGACTATTGGTAGCTTGTATCGTTTTTTTTCTTTTAGCTACTAATTTTTTTGTAGCACCTTCACCATCTTTTACTCTAGAGTGTCCAGGCGCTTCGGTTATTGAGCTTTTTTTTATACTATCAAGGATAACTTCTTTATCATTTAAGAATTTTTTACCGTTACCTTCTACATAAAGTGAGGTGAGATTTTTGAGTGCTATATCTCCTCCATAGTGGTGGCGCCACACTCCAACAATGTTGTTGTTTTCTACATTTAATAAAGTAAGATTTGGGAGACGTTTGCTGCCAATCAAAAATGCAAAACCTATGTCTCCAATATTGTTATTACTTATTTCAAGTAAAGTAAGGTTTTTTAGATTGCTTTTACCTATATATCCTGCACCTTCAAAACCAAGTTTATTGTTCCTTAGAGTAAGCGAAGTAAGATGTGTAAGTTTACCTAACTCTTTTACATCTTTACTATCAATCTCTACATTTATTAAATTAAGCTCGTTAATATCTTTTTTATTCTTTAGAAAGTTTACTAGATCTCTTACATCAATCTTAGCACTTATATCTGATATTGTTAAAGCTTTATCATGTACATATCCACTAAAACCCACCTTACCCTCTGTTAATATACTATGTAAATATTTTAACTGGCATCTCAGTAGCTGTCAATTGCTTATATAAGATCTTAAACAGCTGGTTTAGGTGCTGTAAAATTCATACTTTTTGTGATCAGCTAAGTAAAAAGTCAAGCCTAGGGCAACTCACTAAGCTTTCCTGACTTATTGTCCCAAATTTGGGACAATAAAATCGAGATGTCAATTACAGGACTTGAGCCTGTTAAAATCTTCTTCAGCGTGATATGATGAACGGGTTAATGGACTTGATGCAACTACCAAGAAGCCTTTAGAATAAGCAATATATTTATAATGCTCAAACTCTTCTGGAGTAACATATCTATCAATTTTTGCATGCTTTGGAGTTGGTTGCAGATATTGACCAATTGTAATGAAATCAACTTCGGCGCTACGTAAATCATCCATAACCTGAAAGATTTCTTCTTTTGTTTCTCCAAGACCAACCATAAGCCCTGACTTCGTGAAAAGTTTAGAATTAATCTGTTTCACCATCTTTAGCAAATATAGTGAATGAAAATAACGAGCTCTTGGTCTTATTTTTGCATACAGCCTTGGTACTGTTTCGATGTTGTGGTTATAAACATCAGGTGATGCAATAGCTATTGCTTCAAACGCTCCTTTCTTATTTAAAAAATCAGGAGTGAGGATCTCTATTGTTGTTTCCGAAGTTATCTTTCTAATTTCTTCTATACACCTTATAAACTGATTTGCACCACCATCTGGTAAATCGTCACGGTCAACAGAGGTAATGACAACGTGCTTTAAATTTAACTTTTTTATTGCTTTTGCTAAATTTTCTGGTTCGTGAGGATCGAGCTTATCAGGAATGCCAGTTGCAACGTTGCAAAACGCACAAGCACGAGTACAAACAGAACCGAGAATCATCACAGTAGCATGACGTTTATTCCAACATTCACCAATATTTGGACACGCAGCTTCTTCGCATACTGTATGTAAGTTATGTAGCTTAACAGTGTTTAAGGTTTCATTGAATACTTTACCAGCTGGAGCTTTTGCTCTGAGCCATGTAGGCTTACTATGCATCTGAAACAGCTAGCTCTACCTCTTGTTTTGCTAAAACTTTCTTTAATCTTCTTTTTATCTTTTGCGCTTCTTTACTTAGTTTAATTGTTTTTGTGTTGAGCAAGAAAGCATCAAGATCACCTTTGTAATCTATAGTTCTTAAAGTTCTTGTCGCTATACGAAAGCTAAACTTTTTTTCTAATATATTACTCGTTAATGTAACCTTATGTAAATTTAAGAGAAAGGTACGCTTTGTTTTACGATTTGAGTGCGATACCTTATTACCAAAAGACTTTTTTCTATTTGTTAATTCACAAATTCTACTCACTTCAATATACCAATTTATCCTATGTAACTAGGTTAACCTTATATAGTTAAATAGTCAACTCCCTTGCTTGATTTTTATACCGTATACTGCTTTATAGCCAAAAAACACTGTAATTTTTTCTATTACAAGAGAAACCATATGCTGCATTTCTAATGCTTTACTGCCATTTGTTACTAACAGATGCAGAACACCAGAATTTACGTTTTGTGCGTATGAGATCTTTTGTGGTTTTGTACATTCTGCTAATTCCTCTCCAACTATACTTTTCCAGTTTAAAATAAGACGTATTTCATTTTTGCTGATCTTATTTTTCATGCATTTTAATGCATAGTTTTCTATTATAGATTTTAATTTCTTTGGCCCGCTATATTTAAACATCTTTCCAGTGCTTAAAATTAAATTATATTACAACTTTCTTATACAAAAAACTAACTTATTGTTTTCATGATCCTCGGCCTCACACATAAAAAGCAGTATTTGTATATCTAGCATTTGCCAGAATTTTGTGTTTCCTACCTTGTAATCATTTTTAATTTTAATTTGTTAAATTATTATGAAGCTAATTAAAATTCGAGTAAAGTATAGTATTTCCAAGAAAATTATCTTTTTACTGTATGCCGTAATTTTCTTATAGCTATCTGTTTTTTAAGATCTTTCTGCAATCCAAGCTGCTTGAATGGCCTCTAATATTTTTTCATTACAATACTTTTCATCATCATCAAACTCTTCTAAATCCAAGACTTTTCTTTTAAGTTCAGTGAATCTAATACTAATTATATCTTCACTTGGAAATTTCTCTTCTAGAGCTTCTGCAATATCTTCTATATCAAGCCATTTCATACTTTTTTAATAAATTAAACTGGTGCCCATGGGGAGACTTGAACTCCCAAGGTCGCAAAACCCACGGATTTTAAGTCCGCTGCGTCTACCGATTCCGCCACACGGGCCTTATGTTGTTTATCTAGAGTAAAATTCTACTACTAAATTGACTTCCATGTCTGCTGAATAGGGGACTTCGGAATATTGAGGCGCTCTCAAATACTTCACTGAAAGTGCTTTGCTATCTGCCTCTAAATAATCTGGAGCCTTACGTTCTTGTTTTTGTTCAGCCTCTATTAATATAGGAATTTTTGCTGCTCTTTCCCTTATTTTTACTATATCACCAGGCTTCACTCTATAACTTGATATGTTAACCACCTTATCATTAACTGTAACATGTTTATGAGATATAAGCTGTTTTGCCGAGTAAATTGTTGGCACAAAACCAGAGTGATATAAAACAGAACTTAACCTTGATTCCAAGGCACCAATAAAATTATCAGCCGTATAACCCTTTCTTTTGTAGGCATCTAAAAATGTACGTCTAAGCTGCTTACTTGAAATTGCATAGTAGAACTTAAATTTCTTATGTGCAGCAAACTGCTTACCAAAATCAGATAACTTCTTAAATCCAAGAATACCATGCTGACCTGGAGGGTATTTTCTTTTATTGACTGAATCTTTTGCTCTACCCCATAAGTTTACACCAAGCCTGCGACTGATTCTATACTTTCTATTGATAACAGTTGTCATACAAAAATTCTCACAATCTAACTATAAATTATTAATGATTTTAACATTAAGTGTCAACTTGTTTTTGCCACTATGATATAGTATACTTCACTTTTAAGTTTTCCTATTAATACATGAATCATCTACTACTAAAATCCATGGCAAATGCTGTCCGCTTTTTATCAATTGATGCAGTACAAAAAGCAAATTCTGGACATCCAGGTATGCCACTTGGCATGGCAGATGTTGCCACTGTATTATTTGCTAAATATCTAAACCATAACCCTGATGATTCTCAATGGATCAGTAGAGATCGTTTCGTCCTATCAAATGGTCACGGTTCAATGTTGCAATACTCTATATTATATCTGACAGGCTACATTAGTATAGATGAACTAAAAAACTTCAGGCAACTTACATCAAAAACTCCAGGTCACCCAGAATTTGGCTTAACTTCTGGTATAGAAGCAACAACAGGCCCGCTTGGTCAGGGATTTGCCACTGCTGTTGGCATGGCACTTGCTGAATCGATTCTTGAAAAGCAGTTTGAAATCAGTCACTACACTTATGTAATGCTAGGAGATGGTTGTCTTATGGAAGGTATAAGCCATGAAGCAGCGTCCCTTGCTGGGCATCTTAAATTAAATAAGCTGATAGCACTTTTTGACGACAATGACATCTCTATAGACGGCTCTACTAGCCTCTCTTGCTCTGATGATGTAGAAAAGCGTTTTTCAGCGTATGGATGGAATGTTGACAAAATCGATGGGCATGACTTTGATGCTATATCCCTTGCAATAGAGCAGGCGCAAAAGTCTGATAAACCTACACTAATCTGTTGCAAAACTATTATCGGAAAATTTTCGAGCCGTGCTGGCACATCTTCTGCTCATAGTGGTGCCTTTACAGAGGAAGATGTAAAACAGATGAGAGAAAAATTAAATTGGGACTATGAACCATTTCATGTACCAGAAGATGTGAGAAACGCTTGGATAGAAACAGTTAAGAGGGCAAAGCAAAACTATACATCCTTGATCAATAAAGAACTACAAAGAAGACTTGAGAAACGTTTGCCGAATAATATCGAGAGTGATTTGGCTAACCTGAAGAAACAAATATGTGAGCTAATGCCAAACGAAGCTACTCGATCTTCTTTTGGCAGAGTAATGAAACTATTAACTGAGTCTATGCCAGAACTAATTGGTGGCTCTGCTGATCTTACCGGTTCAAATTGTACTAAATATAAGCACATGCAGCCAATAGATAGTAATAATTATAGTGGCTCTTATGTCCACTATGGAGTGAGAGAGCACGCTATGGCAGCTTGTATGAATGGTATGGCTCTTCATGGTGGAATTATTCCTTATGGTGGAACTTTTTTAGTATTTTCCGATTACTGCCGCCCTGCTATACGTCTTTCAGCTTTGATGAAACAGCAGGTTATATATGTAATGACTCATGACTCGATTGGAGTAGGGGAGGATGGTCCAACTCACCAGCCAATAGAGCATTTAGCTTCTTTGAGAGCTATACCAAATCTGTATGTTTTTAGGCCAGCAGATGCAATTGAAACTTTGGAGTGCATTAGCATTGCACTTGAAAAAAAAGAGTCACCTGCACTATTTGCGCTTTCAAGGCAAAATATTAATTACATGCACTCTTATACTGACCAATTGGTCAACCTATCAAAATTTGGTGCATATATACTATGCGAATATTCAGGGAAGCTAGAAGTGACGATATTTGCTACCGGATCTGAAGTTGAAATTGCAGTTGAGGCAAGAGAAAAATTACAGGAAAAAGGTGTAGGTACAAGGGTCATTTCTATGCCGTGTTGGAGGCTTTTTGACGAGCAAAGTGATGAATATAAAGGGGTAGTATTAAATAATGACAGCATCAAAGTTGCAATTGAAGCTGGAAGTGAAGTGGGTTGGCATAAATATATAGGTTCAAACGGTATATTTATTGGCATGAAAAATTTTGGAGAATCAGCACCTTATGAAGCTCTTTATAAGCATTTTAATATTAGCGCTGATTATGTAGTAAAATGTGTTTGTGAAAACGCTTTTTATCATTCCACTGCCCATAAAATTACTTAATGAACTCAGCAAGTGCCGTTATTATGATAAGAAAGCTGGTGAAATGTTTCGAGTAACTTTTTCGTTTCTATGATCCACTTGGCGGCAAGAATAAAGTTTTAATCGTTCCATGGTTTCTGTATAATTTTCAAAACTTAATTGATATATATGAAGGTAATAATAGGTAGCGCTAGTAAACAATTAGGAGATTCAATAGCAAGTGGGCTAAATGCTCAGCTATTCCCCAATCAGGTGTCAAGATTTGCCGATGGTGAGGTAAATGTAGAAGTAGCAAATGATCTACGTAATCAAGAAGTATATATAGTACAATCTCTTTCTTCCCCTGTAAATGATAACCTTATGGAGCTTCTGCTTACAATTGATGCAGCAAAGAGATCTGGAGCCAAGAGAATAACAGCTATTATTCCTTATTACGGATACAGTAGGCAGGACAGGGTTATTAAAAACAATAATATGCAATCTGCTTTAAGTGCTAAATTAACTGCAAATCTTATTCAAACAGCTGGTGCAAACAGTGTTGCTGCTATTGATTTGCATTCAAGTCAAATTGAAGGTTTTTTTGATATACCAGTTACTAATCTAAGCTGTTTTGAAGTATTTGTTAACTCTATATACAAGGAAAACTTGGCAATAGTTGCGCCTGATGTTGGAGCAATTGGCAGAGCTCGTGCTTTTGCAAAGATTTTAGAGGAAAAACACAAGTTGGATAATAATATTATTATAGTAGATAAATATAGAGAAAAAGCAGGTACATCTCAGGTAATGAATGTAATCGGAGAAGTTGCAAACAAAAATTGTGTCATTGTTGATGATATAGTTGACTCTGGCGGAACATTATGTAATGCAGCTCTTGCTTTAAAAAACCGAGGAGCAAAGTCTGTAGTTTCGTGCATTACACATGGAATACTTTCAGGAAATGCAGTTGAGAAAATCTCTTCCTCTTCTCTGGATAAATTAGTAATTACGGACACCGTATTTCACAAATTTGAAAAAAATGATAAGATAGAGGTTGTTTCAATTGCAAATATTTTAATTTGCTTTATGCAAGGAGGTAAAAGTGCCAGCTAGATCAACAGAAGATGTTATCACTTCGTTAATAGAATTTGCAAATAAGAGAAAAATAACAATTACTAAGGAAGAAATGCTTAAAACTGCACAGCTTGTGAGGATTAAGTTATCCGATGATGAGATTAAATACTACTCAAAAGAACTGACAATGCTGGATTGGATACATGATACTTTGTTGAAAGTTAATACTGAAGGTGTTTCTCCTATGCGTTATGGAACTATAGATAAGGATGTCCATGTACGCGATGATATTATAAATTCTCAAAACATTAAAGAAGAAATATTATCCAATACAAAATCGGAGCATGGGTATTTCGTAGTACCGAAGGTTATAAACGATTAAGATAAAGCAAGATTTATACCGATTTTATAGATCTACTTTCAAAAATAAGACCAATCTGGTAAAGAAGCATTCGTTGGAGTAAAAACCATTTTTTGATTTTTCTTTACTAAATCTACTAAATATAATTTAGAGTTGCTTGGTGATTCTGCGTTAGTAAAGATAATTTCTCTGCCATTTGGTAGCCATGCCGGAGATTCAATTTTATGTCCCTCTGAAAGCAAGCGCTCTTCTTTGCCATCTGGCTTCATAACTCCTATGTAAAATTTTCCTGACTGAATTTTTGTAAAAGCTATCAGATCTCCTTTTGGCGACCAAACAGGTGTAGCATATCTTCCATTTCCAAAACTAATTCTCTTGGGTTTTTTGCTTTTTTTAGTGAAATCTATGATATATAGTTGCTGACTTCCACTTATATCAGAACTAAAAACCATGTACTTTTGATCTGGAGACAAAGAGGGAGAAGTACTTATAGCTGAACCTTTAGTAATTTTTTTTGTTCGTTTACTGCTTAAGTCTAGAGATAATATATTTGTTTCACCACTCAATGAGTGGGAAATAAAAAGAGATTTACCATCAGGAGAAAATCTTGGTGCAGAAATAACTCCTTCAAATGCGCTGATTATTGATTCAGTGTTATCTTTTAAATTTTTTAATATTATATAACTTTTACCATTTGTGTATGAGATATAAACAATACCCTTTCCATTTGGTGAAAATCTTGGTGTTGACACAAATTTCTCACCATTTGTTAAGTACTTTATATTACTTCCATCTTGATTCATCACAGCAATTTTACGTACGGATTTATAATTGCTATCTTTTTCTTCAGCAATATACGTGATTTTTGTGTTGAAGTGCCCTTTCTCACCAATCAGTCTATCATGTATCACATCCGAAACGAGGTGAGCAATTTTTCTCCAGTCTTTTGCCGGAAAAACAACTGACTGAGTGAGTAATTCTCTGTTTGTAAAGCTGTCAGATAAACGAAAAGATAGCTCTAAATTTCTGTTTGATACTTCACTTAAACTTACTGTGACTACAGTATCGCTTTTCCAAGACTCAACTTTCGTGTTACGTTTCACATTAAATAAGCCACAATTAGATAGATTTGTTTCAATTACTTTTGTGATGCTTTCGCTTAGCTCACTTTCCACTTCTGTCTTGCATGCACATTTAGATACAACAAGATCAATATTACCAATATTGCTTTTTTTTATATCGACATATAAAACAGCTTTTGTGGAATAAGGAATAAATAACGAAATAAATAACACCAGTTGAACGAATAGCTTCATTAGATTTCTTGCATTACCTCCTGTCATCTCAGCAAATAGCTTACTTTTGAAGTTAAACTGCATGACAGTAGAGTAAATCAATTTCTGCAGTACTTGACACTGGAATCCAGAAATTTGACTGCAAGTAAGTGCACTGAGGTGGCAAGCATAAAAGTAGCTGTTTTATTCTAAAATAAACGTCTTTGACAAGGTTGCATGAAAAACTGGATTCCAGTGTCAGAGCACTGGGATGACACTCTACTGGTGGAGATTGCTCTAAAACTACAATGTTTGCCTGGGCGTTGAGATGGCACCCTTCTGGTAGATTCAAATCACAATGTTTATATAGTTGTGTGATCTGACACTGATTTTTTTTTACGGATTCCAGTATTTCATGCTGAAATAACATCAAAGAATACATTGTTAACTTCTTACTCAAATAATGGTTAATAAAAAGAGGTATATTTCTATACCTGTTCTATTTGGACTTCAATTATAGGTCTTTTTAGTAAATATTCCTTTAAGATACTAAATATTGAACTTTCAATCTTATTTCTTATTTTTTTTATCGGTTGTGGACTAAATGCTGACTCAACCTTCTCTATGATCTTTTGCATAATGGCTGCATCTTCTTGCGCTTCGAAAACACCAGGTGCAAATACTTTTGGCTTAGCGAGCAATTTGTTTTTCTTATTCACAATTGCTGTTACTACAATAACCCCAGCATCTCTCATTCTCTCACGCATCTTTATAACGCTGCATTCTGGATGGCGTAGCAACGTACCATCAATACCAAAGTAGTCAACATCAATTGAACTAACTTTTTCTCCATTCTCCAAATTAACAATATCACCTGGTGCAATCATTATTGCTTTTTTCACACCGCACTCTTTAGCGAACTTTACATGTGCATCCGTATGAATATACTCACCATGAACTGGAATAGCTATCTTAGGTTTTATCAAAGAATACATTTCCCTTAGCTCTGCTTTTACTGGATGTCCGGAAGCATGAACATTCTCTGTTTTTTCAGTAATAACTTCCACTCCCATCTCAATAAAGGCATTGAGCATGTTATGTGCACGAGTTTCATTGCCAGGAATGATTTTTGATGAAAAGATCATGGTATCACCTTGCTGCATTTTAAATGTTTGATGACTCTTAGCGGCAAGTCTTGAGGTAGCTGCCAGTGGCTCACCTTGACAACCTGTGCAAAGTAGCACCAGCTTTTCCCTTGGAAAATTTACTGCCTCCTTTGCTTCTAGAAACTCAGGAGAATCAGTTAAATAACCACTATCCTGAGCAACTTTCACTATTCTCCATAAAGATCTGCCAAGTAAAACCACTTTTCTATTTAGTGCTTTTGCAGCTTGGCTTATTGTTTCAATTCGCGCCACATTCGAGGCAAATAGCGAGACAGCAACCAATTTTTTAGACCGCTTTATTATATTGTAAATATTATCATAAATTTCACTTTCTGATTCAGGGTCGTGTTTGCTCAGTATGTTTGTTGAATCACAAATTGCTGCAAGTAGATCACCTTTATCGCCAATTTCTTTTAAACGCTCTATATTAGAAATTAATCCAACAACAGGTTTTGGATCAAATTTCCAGTCCCCAGTATGAAGTGCACTACCTGCTTCAGTGCTAATTAATATTGAATTTGCCTCAGGAATTGAGTGAGTTACATTTATAAACTCAACGGTAAAAGGACCCAAATTTATGCTGCCATTTATGTCTACCTCTTTCACAGGTACCACACCTTCCAATCGAAATTCTTTCAATTTTTCTTTGAGAAAGTTAACCGTAAACTTTGTTGTATATATGGGACATTCTAACTCTTCCCACAGATGAGGCACTGCACCACAGTGATCCTCATGTGCATGTGTAATTATTATTCCAAGCAAATCTTTTTTTCTTTGAGCAATAAAATCTACATCAGCGATGAGCAGCTCAACACCTGGCATAGTTTCATCTGCAAAACCGATACCAAGGTCGATCATAATCCACTTGCCTTGATAATGATATAGGCTAACGTTCATCCCAATTCTTCCTACTCCTCCAAGAGGAAGAAATAAAAACTCATTTTTGTTTATGTTCATTAATTTTAAATTATTAAAATGCGAGGATAGCAAAACTTCGACCTTAAATAAAGGAATTTATCACTTTTGCATAACTTAAAAAAATCTTTTCACTAAAAGAGAAGGCTTTCAAATTGGTAAAAAGAATTAAGTGTAGACAGCTACCTCTTTATATCATTTAGCAAATTTCTCATTTTTTTTTTACTTTTCCAAAGAATCCTTCAGATTTCTGCTCTACACTTTCATGTTTCTCTTCCTCAAGCGCTTTTAATAGCTCAATCTGCTTTTGGGTTAAATTCTTTGGATTTAAAGTCTCAACTATTACCTGTACGTATAAATCACCACGAGCATGTGAGTTCATATATGGCATACCCTTTTCCCTACAACGTAGTTTGGTACCAGTTTGAGTGCCTTCAGGGACCTTTACTTTTATTTTAGCTCCATCAATTGATTGAATATCGATTTCACCACCAAGTACTGCTAGTGTCATTCTTATAGGCACTTTACAGTGTAAATCTGCTCTATTGCGAGTGAAGATCTGATGAGTAGCTATTTTCACACATACGTATAAATCTCCGCTTTTTCCACCTCTTGCTCCAGCTTCTCCTTTACCACTGACCCTTACCTTAGCTCCTTCTTCTATGCCTTTTGGAATTGAAACGGAGATATTTACTTCATCTCTTTTACGCCCACTTCCACCGCATTTCTTACATTTATTTTGTATTATTTCTCCTTCCCCATAGCATGTAGTACACGTTCTTTCAATGGTAAAAAAGCCCTGTTGAGTTCTAATTCTACCGCTTCCCTGGCATGTGTTGCACTGAACTGGTTTGATTGCTCCTTCGCTACCTGTGCCTTGGCATGTATTACATTTTATATTTGTCACATAATGTATAGGTGCTTGTATTCCTTTAAATGCATCTTCTAAGGTAATTTTAAGATCGTAGCGCAGATCTGCTCCAGATACTCCTGTTGTACTTCTTTTTGTTCTTGACCTACTTGTACTGCCGCCGAATCCTCCACCAAAAAAATCGTTAAATATATCGCTAAAATCCCCTCCAGCTTGGCTGAAATCAAATCCACCGGAAGCACCATCGTGACCATAACGATCATAACCTGCTCTTTTTTCAGAGTCAGATAGAACTTCATATGCAGCTGTTACTTCTTTAAATTTTTCCTCTGCTTCCTTATTACCAGGATTTCTGTCAGGATGATATTTTAATGCTAGTTTTTTATATGCTTTTTTTATCTCGTCAGTACTAGCATTTCTGCTCACTTCTAGCAGATCATAATAGTCTTTTTTGTTCATATATAATAGCTCAGTATTTTACCTTTAAAGATAGGTATTACACATATGAATTTCAAGTATGACCTCTATTTCCTATAAAATATGGTGCACCCTGAGCGACTTGAACGCCCGACCTTTTGATCCGTAGTCAAATGCTCTAATCCAACTGAGCTAAGGGTGCTTGCACAAAGTTGACTTTAACAGATTTTATAGCTTATTTCAATTGGTTTAGCTAAAAATAAAACTCTTATCATGTATGAAAACTGTAAGAAATTGTACTAGCTCTCTTAAAGGATAACTTAAGTTAACAGTTTCCAATTACTTTGATTTTAGAACCGCTATCCGAATAAAAGCTTTTCATATTATACTGCCAAGCTGCTAACAAATAGCGGAATGACGGTTATAGTTAAATCTAAACTATTTTGGCTATATCAGAAGACGGGTTATGCAGAAACCTTAAAATACTTCTTGCTTGCCAAGGAGAATAAATACATTCCTACAAACAAGCAGATACTCAATATCGATGCATAGGAAAACTTGAAAATTAAATCTTTAATATATCTTGATAAGCATTTACCTGCAGAAATTTTGTATAGTAGTCCAACACAAACAATCGTACTATCAATGACTGATGCTATAATTAAAGTGATGAAATTTGCCATATGAAAATTCAATTTCGACTTTAATTCTTCAAAAACAACTATGCTTGAGAGAAGAGAGATTAAAATTGCAGTATATAGAACCAGTATCATAAAACTAAAATTTTGCAATTTAAAAAGACAGCATATCACTGTACACACTATTAAGCTGTAAGTAGCTTTGCTTCTACCATAAAACTCAACCATTGAGTTTACAACTAAAGTAGCTCCCACAAATAAGGCAGCACATATCATTAATTTATTTGAAGTGTTAAGTAAAGAAAGACTGATAAGCAAGAGTATTGATAAAATGGACATAATCACCTACCCAAATTTAATAATATGCATTTATTTTAATCAGACATTACACATAATGAAAAATTTGTCTAGCGTAATCAAAAGTTATTTAAACTAGTACCTAAGTCTTTCAAATCTATTCTTATAATATCCTTTATATTGAGAGCTTTCTCCTCTGTCACTTTTCCAATACATGAAAAAACTATACCTTTAAACAATTCTTCAAACTTCCGCTGATTTTGCGGGGCAATGGTTACTAATATTCTACTTTGCGATTCAGAAAACATTATTATCTTGTTTATTATGTCTGTATTTTGTGTTTTTCCTATTGGTACTAGTGAAAGATCGATTTCAGCACCAAGGTCTCCTGCAATTAGCGATTTTGCCAAAGCAATAATTAAGCCGCCTAAGTTTGGTGCAATTGCAGAGACAATTATGCCATCTTTTATTGCCTGGTTGTAACGTTCATACAACTTCCTAGCGCTCTTTGCATTAACTTTTGGCACGTTGTTATTATCTATTCCACTATATAACTGATATTCAGATCTACCAAGCTCATCGTGGGTTGTACCAAGCACATATATCAAGTCCCCTGGCATTTTCACATCAAGCGATACCGCATTTTCAATATTGTCTATAACTCCAATTGCTGAAATGAGTAGTGAAGGTGGTGCAGATATCATCACTTTCTCGCCATTTTCATCATATCCCTTAAAGTCGTTAAACATACTATCTTTTCCGGATATAAATGGTGTTTTAAATGCAGTTGCAAAGTCGTAACAAGCCTCTGCAGCTCTCTTTAGTTGCCACAGCCTTTCTGGATTATAAGCATCACACCAGCAAAAATTGTCGAGCAACGCTAGATGATTTATATTTCCTCCTGCAGCTACGTAGTTGCGTATTGCAGTGTCAATCGCACATGCTGCCATGTGATAAGTGTCAATTTCTCCATAACTTGAGCCAAATCCCTGCGATTTTACAACACCTTTGTTTGAAGAAAGGACTGGCCTCGAGACAACAGCTTCACTGCACACTCTTCCCTTGCCTTGCAGTGGTTTCAGTATTGACGATCCTTGAACCTCATGGTCATATTGCACCACTATAAACTCTTTGCTGCGTATGTTTGGTCTGCTTAGCATTTCTTTTAGTGCAAAGGTGTCATTCCAGTGCTTGACACTGGAATCTATCTCAAGCTCAACTCTGCCATCGCACGTATTTTTACATAAAGTTTTAGATTTATTTGCAGACAAAGCCTGCTGGATTCCAGTGTCAAGCACTGGGATAACAGGAGAGAATTCTGGAATGACAGCGTATGGGTTAGATTTTCCAGACCATGGCTTTGTCTGTAAATGCATTTTAGGATTACCATCATGCAGAAATTCAGTTTCGATGTCCATTATTACTGCCCCTGGGGGACATTTAACAACGGCTTTGCCACTTTTGTTGAATTCTCCAATTACACAGACCTCCACATCATGTGTTTTCATGATTTGCTTAAACGCAGGAAGATTTTCTTCTGGCACTGCTAAGGTCATTCTCTCTTGTGATTCTGATATCCATATTTCCCACGGAGCCATACCATCGTTTTTAAGGAGAACCTTGCTCAAATCAACTTCAAATCCGTCTTTTCCCATTTCACCAATGGACGATGATAGACCGCCTGCTCCATTATCCGTTATTGCATTATAAAGACCAAGATCTCTTGCTTTTACGACGGCGTTGGATAATTTTTTTTGTGTTATAGGATCACCAATTTGCACAATTGTTGAAGGGCTGTTTCCCGACAATGCCTCTGAAGAAAAAGTTGCACCGTGAATTCCGTCCCTTCCAACTCTTCCACCAATAATTACGATTTTATCACCGTTTTTGGGTTCTTTTATGTGTGAAGGTGCATTATTTATATTCCGTGGAATAATTCCGATGCTTCCAACAAAAACTAATGGCTTTCCACAGAATCTATCGTCAAAGTATACCGATCCAAGTTGCGTTGGAATACCGGAGCAATTACCAGCAACATTAACACCGTGAATCACTTCTTTCATTATATATTTTGGTGGTAAGATTTTATCAGTACGCTCTTTATCTCTATAAAGTTTGCCTTTTGATTCTTTGGCAAAGCAAAAGTAATAAGTATTCATGATAGGTTCTGCACCTTTGCCAAAACCGACTATATCTCGATTAACTCCAAGCACTCCAGTCATTGCTCCACCGAACGGATCGAGAGCTGAAGGACTATTGTGAGTTTCAACTTTATCTACAATCAAGTAATCGTCATCAAAAATTATTCCTCCTGCGTTGTCGGAGAAAACTGACACGCATATGTTAGAATTTATCTCACGCGTTGCACGCTTAATATAATGAGCATATAGACCATCTTTTATTTCATCAATAGGGGAGCAAAAAATATTGTGTTTACAATGTTCAGACCAAGTCTGTGCCAGAGACTCAAGTTCAATATCATATGGATTTCTACCGAGTTTTTTAAAGTAATCCTTTATAGCTTTCATTGCTGCCAGCGAGAGCCCTAAAGTGCCATTACCATCGATTCCATCTCTGCTGATTTTTTCAAGCTCTTGGTCACTTACATTGAGTTTGACAGATTTTGCTCCATTATTACCTGGTGTCATCCCAGTGCTTGACACTGGAATCCATTCTTTTTTTTCCTGGTCACGCGCTGTAATGACGCCAGGTGGGGTATTTGGTTTACTGTAATACTTCCAATGGCAATTGCCGTTTTCTTTATAGACAAGTGTGCAATATTCAGTAATAGGATTGAATTCCTGTTTTATGTCATCTTCGGTTGGAAAACCTCCTTGACTTAGAATCAATTTTGAACTTCTTGCCTTGATAGAAACACTTTCATCAATGTGGCCTTTGCTCATTAGATATTCTCTAACAATTTGTTTTGCCGTGTTTCCTACGTTATCGGTCATGCCAGGTAAAAAGCTTATCTCCAAGCCCCACTTTTCTTGTGATTCTATGAAGTTATATTGAAGGTTTTCATTGTAGGAATAATAACGGCAGTCTTGTATGACTTTATTATAAAATAGCCCACAAATTTCTTCATGTAATTTTGATGGTAATTCTTTGCTTATGTAAATCAAGTAAACATTAACTACCCTTCTACGGCCAACTTGTTCACATTTATTAAAAACTTCTATTCTGATGTTTGCCATGTAATATTGTGAAAGACTTTAATATATCATAGCATAAGAAACTGCGAGCACATTTATATTTTAAATAATTTCTATACAATAAAAGTGTTGTATTAATTGTTACTGTTAGTGGGAAGAGTTTTTACTGTTAATGTGAATGAGTCCCTTTTTGATGTTCTGGTTCAGCACATATTTTCTGAATATGAAAGAGAAAAAATTCCCGAGATAAAGATCATACTTCCCTGCAAGAGGGATGTGATAGCATTGCTGAGTGCATTCAAGAATTACAGAACTATAATTTTGCCAGAGATAGTTTCACTAGAAAACATTGATGAAGAAGATTTAATATTAAATCTTGATAGAGTTAAAGTTATTAACCCGACAAAGAGAACGCTGCTACTCATTCAATTTATATTGGAGTGGAATAAAAAACACAATGATAGTTTTCCAATCGATCTAGTTTACAGTTTGCCGTCATTACTTCAATATACCCAAATAGCGGATTGTTATCAGCTTGATGAGCATTCAAAGAAAATGGAGAATTTCATAAACTTACTTATCAAAACTTGGAGTAACACTTTAAAAAATTTAGGAGTAGTAGATATACTAAAGCATAAGAGTGACTACATAAACAATATGATAGCCTCCCTGAAGAAAGATCAGCATATGATCTTTATTGGAATTGGAAAGGAGGAGATTTATAAGTTGTTGATTAAAGCTGTATACGACCTGCCATTTGGAAAGATAATTTTACCTAATCTGAATTTGAAAATTAAAGAGAAAGATTGGCAATCACTTGATAAAAAACATTATCAATATTGCCTGAAAGATCTGCTCGATTATTTAAGTATAGGCAGAGAGGATGTAAGTTTTCTGCCAGAAGCTTGTTCTGATGTCATTCCAGTGTCCAGACACTCGGATCCAGAAAACTTAACTTTAAATGAGTGCACCAGGTGGCTGTACAATAGAAACTGGATTCCAGTGTCAAGCACTGGAATGACATCATCTACTACTCAAATTACCTGCAAATTACAATGTTCGTACACTAAAAATCAGAGGGCTGGGATGACAGGCAGTCCTGAACTAGATTATGTCTTTGATACAACTGCCGATCTAAGTAAAGTTAGTAATGGATATATTGGCAATATTGAAGTCATCACTTGTGATTCCAGAGAGGAAGAAGCACAGGTGACGTCACTAATTATGGAGAATGAAGGTTATGAAAACGTTTCTTTGTTTGTTTTTGATAAATTACTTGCAGTTCGTATGGTGTGCCCCATATCGAAAAACTATTCTTATGTGACGCTTCTGCTTTATAGTATTGAGATTTTGAACTCAAAATGGAACGGTGTGGCATTGCTTTCTCTTCTTAAACATAGGCTAGTGACTTTTGGTTACGCTCAAGAAGAGTACACTCGTATTTTATCTGAGTTTGAGATAGAAGTATTGCGTAGCTTTGATATAAATGGTCTTAAGGATATTATCAACGCTATTAGTACTTGTAAAAAGCTAAGATATAAAGAAGATATATTAATTATTATCAGTAGATTAGAAACTATATTTAATCTTTTACTTAATCTTATAAATTATCCTATTTCTGATATAGCAGCAGCTCATTTACAGTGTGTTAATGTGCTTTCTAATGTGAATTTTCTAGAGCTAAATGGTGAAATAGGTAATTTTACTCGTGATTTCTTAAATGCATGTGACGGTATAGCAATTGAGTGTTCCTTAGAGTTATATAGTCAAATCCTGATATTATTTTTAAAAAGGAAGTTTTTTTCTCCAGAAAATAACTTTGATAAATTTAGCTTATATCAAAATAAAGTTGTAATACTTGCTGGATTTAATGATATACCAAATTTTCAGAATCCGTTTTTGAGTGCACTGAATAGAGAAAAATTTAACCTTCCTTCTGTGCAAGAAGAGCAAGGGTACTTTTTGTATACTTTGCGCAATTTATTTGGTGCCGGCAAGGTTTATATTACGAGGCTAGTGAGTGATAGAAAATCAATTCTATTGCGCCGTTTGGAAGTTCTGTTACAAGAACCAAAATATCCTTATCGCAATTGGCTAAGAATATTAAATACACCTGAGTGCATTGTTCCATGTACTCAGCCTATGCCAAAACCTCAAGCCAAAGTCAGAGAAGGAAAAATGCAAGTGATGTCTTGCAGTGCGGTAGAAAAACTGATTCGTAACCCTTATTCATTTTATGTTGAATACATACTGAACCTTAGACAGTTGAAAGACTTAAATTTTAAGCCATCGATATTGGAGTTTGGCACTATGGTACACAATATTCTTGCAAGATATTTACGCAACGAAAAGTCGCTGATGAGTATTGCACGAGAAATATTCTCGTCTAATCGATTCCACTTTTCAAATATGTGGTGGGTAAGGTTGCAGAGGATAATTCAATCTTTTGTTGAGTTTGATAGGACTGGAAACAATCAAGTTGAGTTGGAGAAGAGCTTTTCCTATCCGATATTTCATATTCCAGCGCGTGACACACAACTGCGCGGATGCTGTACAACTTCCACTAAGAATAAGGGTGTCATCCCAGTGCTTGACTACTTGGATCCAGAAAATTTGATTGCAAATGAACACACCAGACAATTGTGTAATAAGAGCTGGTCAGATACTCGAATGACAGAAGAAATTTTATTGACAGCAAGATGTGATAGAGTTGAGTATCTACCAGGTGGGCAAGTAGCAATTATAGACTATAAACTTGGTTCACCACCTTCCAATGAGGAAGTTATGTCAGGATTTTTCCCGCAATTAATTTTACAAGCTTTAGCAGTGGAATACACAACAAAAAAAGAAGTCTCGGAGCTTGCTTATTGGAAACTTGATTATGATAAAATAAAGGTTATTGCTTTGAAAGATTATAGACAAAAAATGCATGAATTTCAGAATATTCTACCAGATTTCTTATCTAATTATTTAAGAGATACTACTCCCTTCATTGCCTCTCCTTATTTTGATAAATTCCTGAGATTTAACATCTACAAACAACTAGAAAGGATAGGGGAGTGGTTATAAATTATATCTCCTCTCATCCAGATCAAAATAGCTGGTTGTACAGCTGGTTTACTAAGTGCAGTAGGAGAATTACTAGATTGTGATATAGACTCATCTTTGCTAGACTCAAACAACCATAAAAAAACACTAAAAAGTGATTCAATCAATTTTAGCCATTAAAACTTGAATAGTGGCTAAAATAGCTTTAAATTGTATATTTATTTTAGAGGGGTATATGCCATCACAAAAACAGCTAAATGCGCAGCTAATTGATGCTGCTAAAAAAGGACAGCTAGATTTTGTTCAGCAAGCTATACAGGGTGGAGCAATTATTAATACAATAGATGATGATTATGGGAGAACTGCTTTAATATGGGCTGCTGACAATGGTCAACTAGAGATATTACAATACTTGATAGAAGAGGGAGCAAATGTTAATGCAGAATCTCCGGGAAACATAACTGCTCTAATTCATGCTGCTGCCCATGGTCATCTTGAGGTAGTACAACTTCTAATAGCAAATGGAGCTGATTTAAATGTGAAACGTAAAGGTCAATTCTCTGCCCTAACATATGCTATTGTAAATGGCCATACGGAGATAGCAAAGCTTCTAACTAGATATCATTTAATAGCTAATCTTGATATGTCAATACCTCGCTTACCTCTTCCTACTTGTATACCAGAGTTATCATCTTATTGGTATGACTGTAAGGATGAGCTCAATAAAATGAAGGAAGAAGATAGTGAATTATATAATTTTCTTGTAAGTAAGAGAATTAATGAACAGGTAAGAATTTGGACAGAGAGTGAGACAATACGAAATATTTCACAAGATAGATTAAATATAGAATACTCAATCTATGCTAAAGATTTAACAGGTAAAATAGAATTAGTGATATTTTTTCTTAACAACAGGGAAATAATCAATTCTTTATCGCGGTATTATAAGGTAAGAATTCAAACAATTGATCAGGTAAAAAGGCTACTTGATCGTTTCACAAGAGAACATGTAGAGCTTGAAGTAGAAATTGTTCCAGCACAATTAAACTTTAATACTCAAGAGTTACAACCCCCTAAACTAAAAACATTATCATTTGCACAAATGATTAACAATCATGCAGGATTATTTTCAGCTGCCAAAAATGGTCAATTAGAAACAGTAAGATACCTGATAGAAAAACAGAAAGAAGATATTAATTCAACAGATCACTATGGAAGAACTGCTCTAATGTGGGCTGCTGGAAGTGGCTATTTAGAGGTAGTAAAGTACCTGATAGAAACAGCAAAAGCAAATGTTAATGTGAAAGATGGCTATGAAAACACTGCTCTGAATTATGCTACTAGAAACGGGCATTTAGATGTAAAAGAATATCTGAAAAGTCATATACAAAAAGAGCTACGGAAGAAATACGTCTGCATTGGTGTTAGTGGTATAGTAGGTTATGTTGCAGGTATGACAATATCATGTTCTGCGGGAGCAGTGATTACAGTTTGTGCAGCATCAGCGACCGTTAGTCTAGCGTTAGGTGCAATGTTGGGTTATATGATTGTAGAAGTAAAAAAAGAGAAAGCAAACAAAGGTATAGCTTCTGCGCTTAAAGATGTTTTCACTATTCAAGCTCTAAGTAGAATAGCCTTATAGAGAGTGAAAGTAGGTTTATTGCTTAAGGTTGCATGATTGCCTTAATAACAATAAAAAAATAATAGAAGCAAAAGATATGGCTTGAAAATTTTCTAAGGTCTTCACTAAAAATGTCTCAACTTGACACTGAAATACAATTTGATTTAATTAATTCATATATGTAGTGTCAAGCACTAGAATGAGGAAATATGGATAAAAAAGTTAGAATAGAATCAGATAGCTTAGGAGAAGTAAAAGTACCAAGTGAACATTACTGGGGAGCGCAGACTCAGCGTTCTTTGGAAAATTTCAAAATTGGTACAGAGAAAATGCCAGAGTTTCTGATTAAAGCGCTAGCAATAGTAAAACTTGCAGCAGCACGTGTTAACATGAAGCAGGGTAGCATAGATAATAGAGTAGGGGATGCAATCTGCTCAGCTGCAAAGGAAATAATAGACGGTAAATTTAATAATCAATTTCCACTTGTTGTTTGGCAAACCGGATCTGGAACTCAGACTAACATGAATATGAATGAAGTGATCAGCAATCGTGCAATAGAAATTTTGGGCGGTGATTTAGGTAGTAAGTCTCCAGTGCATCCAAATGATCATGTAAACTGTGGTCAGTCATCAAATGACACTTTTCCAACAGCAATGCATATAGCAGTAGCAGAGCAAATAAACCGCTTGCTTATTCCCAATCTTGAAGAATTATATAAAGCGCTAAATAATAAGGTTCATGAATTTAAAGATATAATAAAAGTAGGGCGTACTCATCTGCAAGATGCAACTCCTCTAACACTTGGGCAGGAATTTTCTGGCTATGCAGTTCAGATTAAAAAGGGAATAGAGAGAGTAAAGTCAACTCTGATCAATGTATATGAACTTGCACAAGGTGGCACCGCGGTTGGCACGGGAATCAATACTAAAAAGGGTTTTGCTGAGGATTTTGCTAAAGAAGTGGCAAAAATCACTAATTTTCCATTTATTTCAGCAAAAAATAAGTTTGAAGCACTAGCAGCAAATGATGCTTTAGTTGAGCTCAGTGGAGCACTCAATACAGTAGCAGTAAGCTTGATGAAAATTGCAAATGATATAAGGCTACTTGGTTCTGGTCCAAGATGCGGAATTGGAGAAATAATGTTACCAGAAAATGAGCCTGGCTCTTCAATCATGCCGGGTAAGGTGAATCCAACTCAATGCGAAGCGGTGACTATGGTATGTGCTCAAGTTATGGGAAATCATGTTGCCGTGACAATTGGTGGCTCAAATGGTCACTTTGAATTGAACGTGTTTAAGCCGGTGATAATTTACAATGTTTTGCAGTCTATAAGACTTTTAGCTGATGCAAGTTTAAATTTTGCAGAGAAATGCGTAGTTGATATTAAAGCAAACGAAGAAAGAATAAAGGATTTACTAAATCAGTCGTTAATGCTAGTTACTATATTAAATACGCATATAGGATATGACAATGCAGCAAAAATAGCGAAGCTTGCTTATAAAGAAAATATCACTCTAAAAGAAGCAGCAGCAAAACTTCAACTGCTCACTGAGGAGGAGTTTGAAAGGATAGTGAAACCAGAGGAGATGGTAGGTTAAACTATAGTATTTTCTAAAATGAATGATAAATTTCCATTATGGTATTACCAACCAAAAGTTGTAAGTCTGTACATTTATACATTAGAGGTCTGAGGCGGCTTTTGATGGTATGCCAACAGTGTTCTATGGGATTCAAATCTGGTGAATATGTTGGAAGATACAGCACATGACAGCCAAAAGACTCTATTAATGATTTTGTTTTAGTGGTCTTATGAAATGTAGCATTATCCATAACTATGGTTGTGCCAAGTGGCAATTTAGGTAATAACATCTTCTCCAACCATATATTGAATACCTCTTTGTCACACCCACCTTTGAAAGTCATTGGTGCAATAAATCTCATTCCAATCCACCCGGCTACTATACTGATTCTCTCTCGAGTTCTCCCTGGAATATCTGCATAAATTTTCTTTCCTCTTGGAGCACGTCCATATTCTCGGTATAACTTATTATCAACTCCTGCTTCATCTATATATAAGATGCTGGAATGGTCTATTTTTGAGATTTTATCAATAAATTGCTGCCTATCTTCTTGATTGCGCTCTTGATATAGTGTGACTTTTTTTTAAAGTAATTTTTAGCTGTTTTAGTCTATACCAAATTGAATTTATTCCAAATCCAAGATTTTGTTTCATCTCTGCCAGAGTATGATCTGGATTCTTTGTAACATATTCTTCGAGTATTTTTGGGTCTATTTTTCGAATAAAGCTACCGTTTTTAGATGGCTTTAGGCTTTCACCAGCAGCTTTCTTTTTTAACCAGCGGTACAGAGTTGCTATTCCTATCTCCATGAGCTCTGCTATCTCAACCTTTGTCTTCCCTTTTTCTATCATCAATACTGCCTTTTCCCTTAAATCCACACTATATGCCATTATAACTCAAATACTTCATTATACCTTTATCATTTACTTTAGGAAATACTATACCACCTTTTTTAGGGTTCTGTCGCATTTGTAGGGAAGTAGAAAGAAGAATGATATAATTGTCTAAAGAAAAAGCAAAGATGTTTCGTATCAATCAAAAATTGTTGCCATATTTCAAAGGATTTAGCTTTTCAGCGGATGTTATCTGTATACATGAAATGTCGATTCTCTTTGAGCTATCGAGATTTGGAAGAAATGATTACTATAAAATTTAAGTTGTGTAAAGGATAAAAAGTTATCCTTTACACAGAGTTCTTTCCCAAATTAGCGATTCCAATCTATTTCTATATGGTAAGTTTAATATAGATTAATACTATGTAAAGCATAATTTTATGTTTACATGAATTTTTCTGAAAGTTCAATTTAGTATTAGCTTTTCAATCTCGTCAACTGCAAGACCAGTGGATTCAACGATTAGGTTAACAGTTACGCCAGCTTTAAGTAGATTTTTTGCTATTTCAATCTCTCTTGTCTTTTTACCTTCCTCTCTACCTTCCTCTTTAGCATCATCAAGTTTTTGAGCAAGAACAGCCTTCTCGTCACGAATACGCTTTATTTCCTGTTCATAGGCTATAAATTCTTTTTCTGACCAGTTAAATTGGTTTAGCTCTTCATATGCTTTTTTGATTATTGCATCACTTCCTATTATTTTTTCTAGCTCTTCTTCACTAGTCTCATCTGCATATTTAAAGAAGTAGACCCATTTCTCGACTATATTTGAAAGTTGATCTTCCTTATTTTTTGGAAATTTTGGCAGTTCAATAAATGTAAAATAAAAATTTTTTAAATCGTGTTCATTAGTCTGTTCATCTCTAATAGTATGATTTGATTTATACTCAGACTTGTTTGGAAACAGAACACAGTCTGCTATAGCAATAAAGATAATTTCTTTAAGATCATGATATTGATCACCTTTATCAGCTTGCCTTGAATACGCTTTAGCAGCATAATATTGAGCACGTTTTTCAAAGCCTTTAGTTTTAGCAACTTGGTCAGGTAAGGAAGCAGTATTACTACTACTCCCTCCCTTAGAAACGCAGCATGCAGGTTTCCCCACACTACGCTTGAGCCCCTTATCTAAGTTCTTCTTTTCTCGAACCGGCTTGTCTTTCATAAATCCTCAGAATACATCAACTTTAGTGGTGACACTAACAGTAGAGAACCTTCTCTTGAAAAGGAGCTTGCTAACATTCTTGTTCGTTTTACTCTCTCATCAAAATACTTTTTCCATTTTAAGTCAAGGGGATTTGCATCCGCTCTGATTTTAACATGTCGTCTGATAGGTATATCAATCAGCTTAAGCAGTCTTAAATACCGTATCTCTTTTGGTTTGTTCTTGCATATGGGTGCAGCAAAGACCCATTGTCGTCACTGCCATTAAGTTAAGGGAAAGAGAAGTTAAGATTGGACAAAAAATTTGAAGTGATTGATAATTATGGTAAATACTAGGGTGAATTTTTAAGAAAAGGGAGTCTGAAAAGTGCAAGTTATTTAAAAAAGTAATAATTGCAGGTTATTTTGCAAAGAATGTACTAATGCAATGATACTGAAAAGATATCTTGAATTTAAAACACATGTTTTCTAGCTCTTTTCTGGTAGTTGAGTGAACGAATATCAGATATCTTATGACGATCAACTCTTCTCCCTTTTCTCACCACTAAAGTGTTCATCAAAAATAACTGTGATAGTCGATACATAATGCAGTCTATGTCTGACTCTGTAGAAAAAATATCAAAGGCTAAGTTTTTAATCGCATTAAATGAGACAGATTTATTGATGCTTTTTTTTAGTTTACTATTCTGTGAGCTCAATGTCTCTTCATCATCTTCTATCATGATACTTTCTAGATTACTGATGAAGATAGTTGACCAAAAATCCTGCTTGATAGTTTCAATACTTTTTCCTGTGAAATTCTCTAAATTTAATCTTCCCTTCAGCCTAGAAAAAAATGTTTCTACTCCCCAGCGCAAGTAATATAATCTCTCAAACTCTTCAACTGTAAAACGTTTCTCATCTAACAGAGATGTTACTAACACTTCAACTTCGCCAGAAGAAAGTATTATTTTGACTAACCTGAATTTCATCTCATCAGGTAATCCTAGCTTTCGTAGCTGTCTTGCTACTTTAATAGGTGCGGTAGACACTACCACCGTACTAGATGGGCTTTCCGGCTTAAACATAGCGTTTATTTCATTGAAAGACGAACTTGAACAGCGAATTATATAATTGATTTTCCTTCCTGTAAGCTCAGCAAGAAATCGATAAGATACGTATCCTCTATCACAGATTAACAAATCGTCTGATTTTATGGATTCAAGCATACCGATTGCTAAATCAACCTCATAGCTGTCACCTCTACTTAGCACAGATTTTATTGCAATATTATTTAGCACATCGTAGCAAACTTCAAAGGTTGCACTTGTATAGTCTTCAAATCTCTGGATTCCATTCCATACTGCTCTTGAGCTAAACTCACCTATTATTTTGTCGCTCTTTGGCAGAATCAGTATTGAAGCATCAAATGCAAGTACTCTGAAGCCATGGTGGGTTTTAAATTCCTGATCTTGGTAGTATAGGGAAACTATATCATCATTTAACTCTGAAAACGCAGTATGTTTTAGCTTCTTTCTTGCTTGAGTAAATGCACTTGCCGTAATTGTATAATCTTTTCTTGTATGCAGAACAAACTCATTAAGCATCACTTGTAATGACTTTACACTCTTTCTAAAAATCAGGAGAAATACATTAACGAAGGGCAGCTTTCTTTTTCGTGAGAAGTCTTTTGAGGATGCTCTGTGTGCGTTTATAAAGTTTAAACTCATCAATTTATTTTTTATAAACATGATTATTCTTTTTTTTACTCATGTCATTACTTCTTTTAATTTGTGAATCTTACCTGATTTTATAATACAGTTCATCACTTTTCCTTAACTTAATGGCAGTGAGTTTGATATGTTCTTAACAGAAGAACAAGGAAAGTTATTTGACCAGTTATATGAAGAATTCAGAAAGGTTGATGATATTGATGCATCTTTAAGAGAAATAAAAAACAAAGAAGATCTTCTCGCTGTTTTTAATGTATATTATTTCACCAATGGAGATACAATTCTTGGATCTTATGAATCATTAAAGGTAAAGCAAGTTCAAGCGGTTTTAAATCGTGCGAAAGAACTAGATATTCCTCTTGCAGACATTTTAAATATGCGAGTTTTTTTATTAAGTTTTGATAGTGAAAGTAAAAAAAGAGAAAGTATCTCACTAGATGGATGCATTAAAAATCCTGATTTTAAATTTCTGCCAGGCGTTTTACATGCAATTAATGAAAGTTACGGATTAAAATCACTTTGGGAAGTTATATCTGAAGATGATCGTGAAAGGATTAAAACTCGATTATAGAAAGATGCAGCTAAGAAAGGAATGAAATTTGGTGCTATTGGTGGTGCTATAACTGCATTGGCAGTTGGGTTAGGATTGTATTTTGGTACTAGCGCTGCATTAACGGTATTGCCGACTATAATTGGTATAGCCTTAGTCGCTGCATTAGTAGTTGGAGCTACGATTGGTGCTATTACGTACGATGTTTTAAAGCCTAAGAGTTGTGTAGATACCGTTTATACAAAAGGGTTTGACACTGTAAAACAAGAAGCTGATACAGTGGCAATGTAGTTAAGTAAAAAAAGGAAGAAGTTTCTTCTTCCTTTTTCTCCAAATTTTTTACTTCGTTAGGTACCCTTAATCCTATTCAGGGTACCTAGATCTGATAATAGGTGTAACCATTGCTCGAACAGAAACAATGTTTTTAGCGTCGTTCTTTAAAGAATGACACTATTTTTCCATTTGATTAGAAGCCCCTTTTTATTGTTTTAGTTATTCACAGAATTGTTAATAACTAAGTTGATAACCTAGTAGAGTACATAATTTTACATTTCTGAGTACTTTGGAGATTTATAATAAATATGATCTCCAAATACTAATATATATATAATTGAGAATAAAAAAACTGTGAATAACTCTAAAAAGTTATATTTATTTTAATATTTTTTAAAGAAAAGAAACAACCATTAAGGGAGCCAAGCTAATACAATCATATAAAAGATTACATATTTGGTTATAATTTTAATATTTTTCTAACAAAAGCCAATAAGGGGGTCGTATTGGAGCTAAAAGATAAAATTTTTAAGTGCTTTTGAAGTGATACTTTAGGTATTTTTAAAGTAATACTTTAAAGTATCAATTGAACATTTTTGAGCATTAATCTGGAGGTTCAACAGGCACTTTTTTATGCTGTTTGAGAAGAGCAAAAATTTCATTTTCTCTTTCTGAAAGCTTGTGTTTCTTATATTTTCCATAATATACATTATGTAATTTTCGATGCTAATAAAAATATCTGCCAATCTTTTAAATAACAACCTATCGAACCTCCGGATTAGTACTTAAAAGGAATTATTAAAGTACCTCTTTAAGTATTAAGAAGCACTTAAAATTTCAACCTTTAGCTCCAATACGACCCTCTATTTGTCCTCTATTTGTCTTTTCTTAAAAAGCGTTAAGATATTTATCAATTGAGTAAGTTTTTCTGTAAATATTTCAATCTAATCATACTCTTTTTGATGTCTTTTTTGATCTTTTTCAGAGTTATCCACAGTTTTTTTATTCTCAATTATATATATATTAGTATTTGGAGATCATATTTATTATAAATCTCCAAAGTACTCAGAAATGTAAAATTATATACTCTACTAGGTTATCAACTTAGTTATTCACAATTCTGTGGATAACTAAAGATCACAGATATTTAAACAAGAAAAAGGTGCTCTTGCTCGAACAGAAACAGTGTTTTTAGCGCCTTTCTTCAAAATCGCATAATTATTACAGGTCATCAGGACAAGGTATTCCTAGACGGTTTCTTTCGGCGAACCACATGATGAATTCACTTAAGACATCGGCGATATCATCGGTGAACTCAGTTTCCGTATGAATTTTCTCAAATTCATCGAAGATTAAATAATGAAAATCTTTTTCTCCTTGCTCGAGAAAGATATGACCTTGCTCAACAAATTTGCTGCAGGATTGAAACACTTCCATCTTTGACCTGCTTCTTCTTGAGCCTAAAATCAGCGTATCTGGTAGTAGCATTCGAAGATCTGCTATCACCTTAAAGCCAATACCGTGTTCTTCTACGACTACTGCGTGGAGCCTATCCTCATATTTACTTAGAAACTCATGAATATCATGCTCAACTGTAATTTGAAAGGATACAGGAGTTTCAGAACTAAAGATTGCCGTATTGTCTACCGTATAAACATTGCAGAACATAAAATAATTCCTACTTCAGTAGGATATAGAAAAGATGTTTATGATAAGGTACCATTAGATTTAATATAGAATATATTATTATACAGCCCTCCTTCCTGATCCATTCTCCCGATATAATTCTTTATTGAAAATTTTAGGAAAAAATAAAGAAGCCTCACGCTTTTTACTGTATCTGCTACAGAACAGACACTGAATCTGCGAGGATATAGAAGTCATCTCCAATATCTTCTGATGTATTCTTTGTATCACCAAATGATGCATACAATTTATCACATTTTGCTTTGCACACTGGTCTTGAGATTAAGCCCTGGTAATTGTCCTCACACCACCTGTGGCAATCATGGTGTCGAGAAACTTTAATACAATCTGAATTCTTTAAAGCCACATCACATCTCTTTAAACAACCTTCAAGTTCTTTTTTTAAATTATGGTTGTAAACGTAATCTCGAGTACATTCAGTTTTACACTTAACAAAATTTTTTGCTTCTCTATTTTCACATTTTGCCAAATTATTTATATAATCATCTATATCATACATAATATTCTCCTTAAAAAAATTTGTATAATTATAACATATAAGCATTAATAATAGCATATTAGCTTTCCAATACAGTTTTTACGAACGTCAAAACAAGTAATATACATTATACAGCCCTTCTTCCTCTTCACCTTAGGCGGCTTTGCTCAGCTCAAAAATAACCATTTTTTTGGGTACCCCCCACTATGAGTTATATTATATATAATATAACTCATTGAGAGAGGCGACGAAAACAAGATCTTGAGTTTGAGGAGCCTCCGGTTTTAGGTGAAGAATGGATCAGGAAGGAGGTGCTACCTTAATGGTTGTTTCTTTTCTTTCAAAAATGTCTAAATTGATCTAATTTTTCAGAGTTATTCACAGTTTTTTTATTATCAATTATATATAAAAAATTTGGAGAAAAGAGGAAGAAGTCTCTTCTTCCTTTTTTTACTTAACTACACTACCATACTTGCCGCTGTACTAGCTTTTTGTTCTGCATCAACGCTATCTAGCTTCTCACTAGGAACCTGCTTTGACATTGCATATGTAATACCAAAAACAACAAACCCTATTGCTATAGCAACAGCTGCGCCAATAAAAGCCGATATTAGTAATGAAAGACCAGCAGCAGCAAAAAGTCCATTACCAACTCCCACTCCAGCCGTAATACCAACAATAGCACCAAATTTCATTGCTTTATTGCTTGTATTTATCTTCTGCCTTTTTTAAAAGCTGCTTTGATTCATCACGGGCATGTTTTCTTGCAGTCATTCCATAATGATCCTTTATAAAAAGATTAGCACCTGCATCTAGTAAAATTTGTGTTACCTCTTTGTCATGACTATTGTGCAAAGGAGTTTTTCCAAAAGAATCTCGTGCATTAACATTAGCACCTTTGTCTAATAGATATCGTATTAACTTCTTCTTCTCCTCCTCTAAGCAATCAAAATCTCCAACTATTACATGCAATAATGTAACTTTATATCTATACTCTCTTTTCTCTAAGCTAAATAGATGATTTATATCAAATTCTTCCTCCTTCCACCTTTGATATGTATCGCAAGCTTCCGTTGAAACGATAAAAAAGGGTGAAGTTACTGCTATTCACTTTTTGTATCGTTTTTAGCAAAAGCTTCCTCCCAAGTGCCTTGAGTTGCTGCACGGCTATACTCTGTTACTCTATTTTCAAAGAAATTTGTATGTTCCACGCCATTTAGTATTTCATCAAGCCACGGAATAGGGTTATCTTTAACATTATATATAGATTTAAGACCTAATTGCGTTAACCTTCTGTTTGCTATGTAACGTATATAATTGCGCACTTCCTCTGCAGATAGCCCTTCAACATCTCCTAAATCAAAAGCAAGACTTATAAATTCATCTTCAAGTTCAACAATAGTGCGACATGCAGAATATAATTCTTCTTTGAACTCGTCATTCCAAATTTCATTATTCTCTTTAATAAACGTATTGAACAAATTGATAATTGAATTGGTGTGCAAGGTTTCGTCACGTGCTGACCAAGCAATTATTTGCCCCATACCTTTCATTTTTCCAAACCGTTGAAAATTGAGCAAAATTGCAAATGATGCAAATAACTGCAATCCTTCAGTGAAGGCACCAAATACTGCTAAAGTTTTAGCAACATGTTTTTTATCGTGCTTTTTACTTTCCTCAAATTCTAACATGTATTCATACTTCTTTCTCATAGCATCATATTTTAAGAATGCTTGATATTCACTTTCTGGCATGCCAATCGTATCTAGAAGGTATGAATAGGCTGCAATGTGTATAGTCTCCATATTGGAAAAGCTTGCAAGCATCATACATATTTCTGTTGGCTTAAATATATTTGAATAATGCCTCATATAGCAATTATTTACTTCAATATCTGCTTGAGTAAAAAACCTAAAAATCTGGGTCAATAAATTTTTCTCTACATTAGAAAGTTTAGTTTTCCAATCTTTCACATCATCAGCAAGCGGAACTTCTTCAGGTATCCAGTGTATCCTTTGTTGCTGCAACCATGCATCATATGCCCAAGGATAATTAAAAGGCTTGTATATTGGATCTGCTTCTAGCAATGACATAAGGTACCTAATTATTTTGAAGTAAATATTATATTAAATGATATTGAGAATCAGTCAATTTAACTTTTTTGAAATTTGACGACAGATAGTTTATCAGTGTATTATGATTTCAAATAACTAATTGACAAAATGCGAGTATTAATATTTTCTGTTTTACTGTTTTCAGTAGGCTGCATGCACACTATCTATAATCACGGAGTTCCTGGCATTAATGTTGAACTGTGGAGCAAAATAAAAGTAGGTGATGATAGAGAAAAAGTGGTTCATACTTTAGGATTGCCAACATTAGTATCAAAGTTCGACGAAAATGTTTGGTACTATGTCTCATATAAAATTAAACAAGCTAACTTCTTGGGAAAAAGGAAGTACAGTAGTAAGTCTCTGCAAATTTCGTTTAATCAGAATGACGAAGTTACAGATATAAGAGAAATCAACGTTGCAGAAAGGTCTTTAGCTGTTGTTGATTGAAAATTTGCTGATCTATTTTTCATCACAAGTAACTAATTTAGGTAACGTAAATTCACCTGTTTAGAATAAAATCTAACGTGACTTCGCGCCAAATGTGATGCTGCTCAGCAGGTAAGCCAATTAACGGGCTACATTTATACACTGCACGCATTGCATTATCTGCTGCTGATCTAAAAAGAGGATTATTTTGATAAGAACTACTATCTGCTACGTTGGCTACAACGATCTCGCCTTTACTGGATAATAATAAGTTAATTTTTATACTAAAATTTTCTTTATAAACTATGCCCTCAGGAATGCTCCAACACTCTGTCAGTTTATCCCTTATAGAATTAATAATTTCTGTTACAGCCAATTCATCATCTTTGTTCTCAATATTTTTCTTATCTCTTATTTCATTTTTCACCTCTTTGATGTCTTCTCTTAGTTTTCTTTCTACACCCTTTTTTCTTTTGGGAATTGGAATACCCTCATCAATTTCCTGTATTTCAATAATTTGCCTCGGTTGTACTAACTCAACTAATTCTTTTTTTCTTTGTGGTATAGGAATAACTGATGAATCATTCGTTTGGGCTTTCATTGAAAAAAGCAAAAAACAACATAGAGACAAAAGAAGAATATAATTAAAATAGAGAGGGCGCATATGTTAAGCAGCTTGTTTTACTGGTTTAAAGCTAATATTGCACATAAAGTCAATATATTTCAGTTGACTTAAACTAAAATTTGCTACACTAATTTTATTATCTCTATAATATCATATGATCAATATACTCTAAATGAGATGGAAAGATGAAGGTGTTATTATAGCTGTTAAAAAATACGGTGATAAAAATTTAATTCTTTCTCTATTTACAAAAAATCATGGAAAGTGCAGAGGATTAACTAGGTTAACAAACAATAGCAATTATAAGTTTCAAATAAGTAATCTATTACATGCAGAATGGAGTGCTAAGCTACCTGAAAATCTAGGTTTTTTAAAGTGCGAATTGATTGAATCTCCATTTCATCATTTCTTTCAAGATAGGTTAAAAAGCATTGCTATTGTTTCTTTCTCGTCTATATTAGAAAAAGTGCTTCCAGAAAGTGAATCCTGCATCAAGTTGTATGATAATTTTAGACACTTCATCGATGTAATAAAACACAATAGCCAGTTTTGGCAAAGTCATTACCTTAACTTAGAGCTTCTGCTTCTTACGCAACTTGGATTTAAGTTAGACCTATCAAAATGTTCTGTAACAGGTGTGAAAGAAAATCTACAATTTATTTCTCCAAAAACTGGTAGAGCAGTGTCAAAAAAAGTAGGTGACTGTTATGCAGATAAATTACTACCTTTTCCACAGATGTTGCATGATGTATACAATAACAACCTACAAAATAGCTACTCATATCAAGAATTCAGACTAGGGTTAAAAATTACAGGGTATTTTTTAAATAAATATCTATTTCTGCAGTTAAATGCGAAATTTCCGGAGTTGAGAAATTTTATGCTATCATTTGAATCTTAGTTACTACTTATTTAAAAGAACTTCAACCAGTAACCACTCTATTTCTACCACTGTTTTTTGCTTTATATAAATATTTGTCAGCACGTACTATAAATTTTTTAACATCATCAAGGTCAGATCTTTGCATTGCTGAAATTCCAATGCTCACAGTTACATTATGGGTTGTATTTTTATCCACAAGTATAAAAGGTTCTTTGGCAATAATTTTCCTTATTCTCTCTGCAATAGTATACGCATCTGATACATTGGTATCTGGCATTACAACAACAAATTCCTCACCACCAAACCTAGCTAATAAATCTGTCACTCTGATATTTTCAGAAATTCTTTTCTGTATTTCCTTTAAAAATTCATCTCCAGCATTATGCCCAAAGTTATCATTCACCATCTTAAAATAATCTATATCAAGTATCATAAGAGATAAACTTCTATCTTTTTCCACAGAATCCTTAACAATATTTCTTAAGTGTGCATCAAAATATCTTCTATTATAACAGTTAGTTAATGGATCCTTTATAGACATTTCCACATTATTAAATAAATTCATTCTCAAGGCATCTTGATACCTCTTGCGTTTCACTTGCAAATTAACCCTAGCTATTAATTCACTCTCATCTAAAGGTACTGTTAAATAATCATTAGCACCTACATCAAGTGCCTTTACTAAATTGCTTTTATCATAATCTTCAGAAAGGATCAGAATTGGTGTATAACGTGTTTCTACTTTACTACGAAACTTAGAACACAACCGTAGGCCGTCAGTTTTTGAAAACTGCATGTCAGAAATAATCAGGTCGTAATTATCCTTAATACCAACCTTTAATGCTTCTTTTGGATCGTGCAGTATTTTAATTGATCTGAAGCGTTGCTTTAAAACATTGTGTATCTGCTCTGCTTGAAAGGTGTCCTCATCTACAACAAGTATGTTAGCATCAAAAATCTGATTAGAATAATCCATAATACTGCTTTCTGCTACTCCACCAATCTCAGCATTAGTTTCTCCTCTCAAGCACAACTCATCTATTATCATCTTTAAGCGCACAAGAGACTTAATTCTTGCAGATAAAGCAGTTTCATCTATCGGCTTAGTTAGAAAGTCATCCGCACCAGCATTAATTCCTTCCACTCTATCATGAGTGTCATGCAGCGCAGTTACCATAATTATTGGAATATAAGTCGTTAAGGGATCATTCTTTAGTTTCTTACAAACCTCAAAACCACTCATTTTTGGCATCATGACATCAAGTAAGATAATATCTGGCTGCTGTTCCGCTACTAAATCTATCGCCTCCTCGCCATCATAAGCTACAATAACTGTATAGTACTCTGCTTTTAGCTGAGCCTCCAAAAGCTTAACATTAGATGGTATATCATCTACTACTAGGATTTTTGCTGTCATTTTTTGTACTATCTACATTGTAAGTAGGATAAAGCTTGCCATCTTCACCAATTATGTAATTGACTTTTTCAACGTTATGCTCTTCATATAATTCTTTAATTCCGGTATCCTTCAACAATTTCCTAACTCTTGATTTTACAACCCAGAAATACCTATATATATTTTTAATAAGATTAAGAAATACAGGTACTTTACTTTTATCAAGAACAATTATACTCACTAAAGCTACAACTAAAACTTCTGACAGACCTATATTAAACATTTTTCCTATGAAGCAAGTATTTTAACTCTTCTGATTATGAGTATTAATTTACTTAAATCAAGTTTATAAGCGACCATCTCATCTAAAAAGCTATTGTAGCGCTCTATATAATCCTTATCATTAATAGCCCAAGTTTGAACCTTGTCTACATGATTATCAGTAGCTTTTATAACTTTAACAGCTAGCTTATGTTGATAATTGCTTAAATCATCTAATAAATCATTAATTAAGCTGCGATCCCAATAGGAAGAATGGCTTTTCATCTTGCCAGCAACTGTTCTAATCATATCAAATCTTAGCAGCGACTTTAATTCAAAGTATATTCTACCAGCCTCAAGGATGGACAAAGATGTCTGCTCAGCAACAGATATAACGTCCAGCGCATAAATAAGAATACGTAGATCAGCAACCCTTTTTGCTAGATCTTTATTTATGTTAAGCTCTAACAAAGAAGCTAATCCATGATTATAGACCTCTAATAGGTGCTCATCTAAAATATCATGGCCTAAAGTTTCAATTGCACCCCTAAATTTTGTAACACCATCTAGTTCTACAAGATTAAGCTTACCAAGATTTTTTACTAACCAAAATGATACCCTACCAATAAATTTTTGCACACTTCTCACTACTTGCAAATATGAATCAACATCAATTTTTCCATCCAATTCATCAATTTTCTGCCAAAGGCTACTTAAATTATATAGGTGATTAACAACGATATATATGTTAACTGCTTCATGTACTTTAATTCCAGTACTCTCAACCAAATTATTAATAAATATACAGCCCATCCTATTTACTACATCGTTTGTAATGCAAGTAGAAATAATTTCCCTACAAAGTTGGTGTTTCAATATGGAATCCTTGAACTCTGTTACCATCCTTTGTGGAAAGTAATTTAGTAAGTAATCACGGCACAAAAAATCTTTTTCAGGTAGCTCAGAGTGTATAACTTCATTTTTTATTGCTGTTCTTGCATAAGACATCAGAACAGAAAGCTGAGGAGAACAGAAACCTTCTCCATCAGTTAACATTCTTGCTACCTCTTCTTCAGCTGGAAGAAATTCTACATCTCGGTTTAGCAGCCAAAATTTCTCTAAACTGAGTAATAATTTATGGTGCTGCTCCAACTTTTCTTTAGCTTGCAAGCACTCAAGAAGCAATGCTTTTGTTTCAATCCTGTTATGGTTTTCAAGTACCTTAGATGCAACTTCATCTATCATGCTAGCCAGTATTTCATTCCTTTTTTCCAAGGAAATTCCCCCTTCTTTCATAATTGCAACAAAAGCAATCTTGATGTTAACTTCAAGATCGGAACATATTACTCCTGCTGAATTATCAACAAAATCTGCATTGATGTACCCACCTCTCTTAGCATACTCTACCCTTCCAAGCTGCGTGCAACCAAGATTGCCACCCTCTATAAACATAGAAGCTCTAATATCCTCACCATTCACTCTTAACTCATCGTTTGCTTTGTCACCAACCATGCCATGGCTTTCACTCTTTGCCTTAACAAATGTGCCAATTCCTCCATTCCATATGAAGTCCACTTTTGCCTTGAGCAGATACCGAATCAAATCATTTGGAGATAAGATATCTTCCACTATATCAAAGCACTTTTTCATTTCTTGAGAAATGTCTACTTGCTTGCTGCTACGCTCAAATACCCCACCACCATAAGAAATCAAATCTTTATTGTAATCCATCCAAGTGGAAAACGGTAATTCAAAGAGGCGTTTACGCTCTGCGAAACTTTTTTCTGCGTCAGGGTTTGGATCAACAAAAATATGCATATGGTTAAATGCACCAATCAAGCGCATATTTTTTGAAAGCAGCATACCGTTTCCAAACAGATCGCCAGCCATATCTCCAATTCCAATAACAGTTGCATCTTGGTAAATATCCTTATTCATTCTCCAAAAATGCCGCTCTGCTGCAATCCATGCACCTCTTGCTGTAATACCCATTTTTTTGTGGTCATAACCTGCTGATCCACCAGATGCAAATGCATCTCCAAGCCAAAAATTACATTCATAAGCTATTTGGTTAGCATAATCAGAAAATGAAGCAGTGCCTTTATCTGCCGCAACTACCAAATATGGATCATCTTCGTCATACCTAATTACATTCTCTGGTGGAATTATTTTGCCATCAACTACATTATCAGTAATATCAAGCATTCCTCTAATGAAATTCTTGTAGCATTCAACACCTTTCTCTCTTAAAGTGTTTTTGTCTTTATAAACTGGCTTTATTACAAACCCACCTTTTGCACCAACAGGTACAATAACTGCATTTTTTGTCATCTGGGCTTTCATGAGGCCCAAAACTTCAGTGCGAAAATCTTCCGTCCTATCTGACCATCTCAAGCCGCCACGGGCCAATTTCCCTCCTCTTAGATGTATTCCTTCAAAAAGGTTTGAATAAACATACAATTCACGATATGGACGCGGATCAGGTAAATCATTTATCTTACTTGAATCAAATTTTATAGATAAGTAAGGTTTATCATCCTGATAATAACTGGTCCTCAAAATGGCCATCATCAAATTAAATATCGAACGTAAAACATAATCATGTGAAGCATTGCTGATTTCCTTTAGAAGCTCCTCGATTTTTTCTGTCAAAATGCTAGTAGTTTCTACCCTGTCGATATCTATTTCAGGATCAAGTCTTGCATGAAACAATTCTATTAAATACTTTACTACTTTTGGATATTCTGATACTATTTTTTGTATATATTCTGGGTTATAGTTAAATGATGTCTGCTTTAGGTAGGCGCTTAGCGATCTAATCAGAAGCACTTCCTTCCACTCGAGCCCAGCAATAATGATCAAACTGTTAAAATAGTCATTTTTTATTTCCTTGCTGAACACTTTGACAAGTGTTATCTCAAACTGCTCTTTTAAAGTAATGTTGTCTATTAATTCATCGACTCTTGACAACACAAAATGATGTATCCATATTCCACCGTTGATTTCTATATAATAACCATTATGAGATAGAATCTTAGCTCCTAAATTCTTAGTAACCTTTAATATCTTTGACAATTCAAGGCCTCCGTTGCTTGGAGTGTAAACCTTCAATTGATAGTTGAGATTGTCACGAGTAAGCCTCAAATCAACTTCGCTGACTTTTTTCTTTCTCACTATCTCCAATTTTTTCATATCATAATACGCATCATGAGGTTCAAAATTCTCTTGATAACTTATCGGAAATGCCTTGCAATAGCGGATAAATATATCCTCAACAGTGCTAAAAGTATTATATAAATTGTCTATAAAACGATCTTCCCACTTTTCTGTAATGTTTCCTAATTTGTTTTCGATACGCAAAACTTCATCATCAAAAACGCTAGAGCTTTTGGTTCTTAGCACCACGTGTAATTTCATCAAATCATATTCATTGATGATGTGGTTGTTGTAAATATCTGAACTTTCTGCATTCGTTTCATCTTTCAATATATCGCGTATCTTAAACATTAGTCTTGCACTAGCATAACGCATCGGTATCAATACTATGCAACTAATAAAGTTCCCTACCTTTCTCAAAAATAATTTGACTCTTGGTCTAATCGCAAGAGACATGATCGAGGTGCAAATTTCAAATAACTCGTCTTCATTTGATTGGAATAATTCGTCACAAGAAAATGCCTGTAAAATGGAAATTAAAGCTTTATTGTTATGGCCACCAGGAACAAATCCTGCCTTTTTTTCTATTGTTGTAACCTTATCCTTTATTACCGGAATAGTTCGAATATCTTGCACTTCTGCTATAGAAGTAAATAGCCCAAAAAAATGCTGTTCCCTTATTACATCACCCTGATCATTAAATTCTTTCACTCCTATACAATTCATATAGGTACGCCGATGAACTATTGAGATTAGGTCTGATCTTAGTATGTATAAAGAATTCAAGCTTTCAGAAGAAATTGATGAATTTTGGTACTCTTCACTTGCTCTCATTAACCCGAGGCTCTCCTTACCACTTAGAGCAAGCTTCCCTTCTTTATTAGTAATGTATTCTTGATAACCTAAAAATACAAAATTGTTATTTTTCAACCAAGCTAGAAAATCTCTGCCTCCAGCATCCAATGCCGGATACTCAAGAAGCTTCTTGAGCATCAATTGCCAGTCCTTTACAACGCAGTTAACTGCTTTTAGCGTCTTTCGTAGAGATTCTTCTAGTGTATCAACAAAGCTACCGCTTATGCCTTTAATAATTACATATATTACTGACTCTTTGATTCCATTACTTTCTTCCAAAAGATGAATTTTATCTATTAGGCTATTTTTTCTTTGAACATTAATTATGCTGTTACTATAATAGCATATAGTTAAACCGTTTGACTTAATAGTGGAAATGACAGAATCCACTAAAAAGGGCATGTCATAATTTGTGATTTTAATTATAGTGAAATTGCCTTCTATTCCTGAAATATCATTTACATTACTTACTGCCAATTTACTTTCTTCTTTTTCTTTTTTAAGAATGAAGTTGTATGCATCTTCTGCAATGTATAAAAGAAATTTATCGTTGACTTTTAGGTCACTATTATAAACAAAATTATAAAAGTACTGTATAAACTCTTTAATTTTTTCTTTCTCTTTTTTATTCCCTTGATCAACTAGCTTAAATAAAGACTCAACATTAACATTATGATTTATACACATTTTTCAAAACAAAAATACACAGCGAATCTAGATCTTTTTAACTAAGATTTCGTTACCAGAAGTATACACTATTAGCTCATCTCCTTCTACTATTTCCCCCGATAAAACTAACTTAGCTAGATTATTTTGAATGCATTCTTGTATTACCCTTTTCAGAGGCCGCGCTCCATATTCAGGGTCATATCCAGTTTGTGCTATTAGTTCTTTAGCTTCTTGCGATAAACTAATACTCAGTTTACGCTTAGAAAGCATCTTTTGTAAATAAGAGAATTGAACATCTATAATTTTATCAATGTCATCTTTGGTTAAGCTGTGGAATATAATAATTTCATCCAGTCTATTTAAAAATTCTGGACGAAATGCTGACTTAACTATTTTCATCACCTCATCTTTCACAGATTCGGTAGCTCCTCTTAGCATCATCTCAGCTCCAAGGTTAGAAGTTAAAATTAGTATGGTATTACGAAAATCAATTAATTTGCCATGGCTATCGGTTAGTCTACCTTCATCCAAAATCTGCAGTAGTATATTAAATATATCTGGATTTGCCTTTTCTATCTCATCAAACAAAATTACCTGATATGGTCTTCTCCTTACTGCTTCGGTTAATCTGCCACCTTGTTCATAACCAACATATCCTGGAGGCGCACCAATTAACTTTGAAACGGAGTGTTTTTCCATATACTCTGACATATCAAAGCGTAGAAGTGCTGATTGATCATCAAACAAAAATTCGGCAAGAGATTTTGCTAACTCTGTTTTTCCAACTCCGGTTGGACCTAAGAATAAAAATGAACCAAAAGGTCGATTAGTATCCTGAACACCAGAACGGGAGCGCCTTACTGCATTACTTATCGCTTCAATTGCATCTCTCTGCCCTATTACTCTTTTTCCTATTTCATTTTCCATGTTAAGGAGCTTTTCCTTTTCACTATGCATCATGTTATCAACTGGAATGCCTGTCCATTTTGAAACAATATTTGCAATATCACTCTCAGTAACTTCTTTCTTTAGGAAACTATCAGTAACTTTTTCCTGATTTTTTAACTCATTTTCAAGTTGAGGAATCACACCATACATCAACTCCCCTGCCCTTCCTAAATTTCCATTACGCTGAGCCAGTTCCAACTCTTTTCTCGAGTTATCCAATTTTTCAGCTGTTTCTTGTATTTTAGCTATCTTATTCTTTTCCATCTGCCATTTACTGCTTAAGTCAGCAAATTTACTGTTTAGACTCTCAATTTCCTCATTTATCTTTTTTAAACGTTGCTTAGAGTTTTCATCACTTTCTTTTTTCAAAGCCTCTGACTCAATTTTCAGCTGTATAATCTTTCTTTCAAGCTCATCAACAACCTCAGGCTTGCTGTCCATTTCAATTCTAACCCTACTTGCTGCTTCATCAATTAAATCGATCGCTTTATCAGGTAAAAACCTATCTGTTATATATCTATTAGAAAGCGTTGCAGCAGCGATTATTGCACCATCTGTGATTCTAATACCATGGTGCACCTCATACCTCTCCTTCAAACCCCTCAGTATTGAAATAGTATCAGTCTCAGTCGGTTGAGAAATAAACACAGGCTGAAAACGCCTTGCAAGCGCAGGGTCTTTCTCTATATGTTGACGATACTCATCCAAAGTTGTAGCCCCTATACAGCGAATTTCTCCACGCGCAAGAGCAGGCTTGAGCAAATTTGAAGCATCCATCGCACCACTTGTCGCTCCTGCTCCCACTAAAGTATGAAGCTCATCTATAAACAAAATAACTTTTCCCTCTGCTTTTGAAATCTCATTAATCACTGCTTTTAGTCTCTCTTCAAACTCCCCTCTAAATTTTGTTCCAGCAATTAATGCACCAAGATCCAAAGCTAAAACTTTTGCATCACGCAAACCAAGTGGTACATCATTTGCAACAATTCTGTTTGCTAAACCTTCAACTATTGCAGTTTTTCCAACACCAGGTTCACCTATCAGTACTGGATTATTTTTTGTTCGCCTCAACGATACCTGCATAGTTCTTCTGATTTCCTCATCACGACCAATTACAGGATCAAGCTTACCTTGCATAGCAAGCTCTGTAATATCTTTTGTATACCTCTTTGCCGCATTTAATTTTTCCTCGCTATTTGGAGAGTCTGCACTGCCACCTTTTCTCATTTCTGCAATAACTGAATTTAATTTTTGCGGTGTTACACCACCTTCTGCTAAAATTTTACCTACAATCTCATCTTTTTGTGCAGCAAGGCCCTGCAGTAACCGCTCAACAGTAACAAATGTGTCTTTATTTCTCCTCGCAATACCAATTGAATCATCAAAAACTTTTGCTACCTCTCTTGAAAGCTGAAGCCCACCACTACCTGGTCCTCCAACCACTGGAAACTTTTTAATTGCACTACTCACAGCATCAGAAATATTCTGAACATTTCCACCACAAGCGCCTATCAAATCCTGAACTAAACCTGACTCATCTTCAAGCATTACTTTAAGTAAATGTTCAGGCATAAAAATCTGATGCCCAGCTCCCAATGCTTTCATTTGAGCGCTCTGGATTAGGCTTTTTGCTTTTTCGGTAAATTTATTCAAGTCCATAATACAAATTTAACTCATACTTGCTGGTATATATAACAACTACTTTCTCAATTTTAAACTTAAAGTCATTTATCAATAAAAATTTTCTAAGTTCATACAAAAAAAGAAAAAGCAGATTCTCTACAAAAGAGAAAACTTATATTAAAATATTAATTTGTTTTAAAACTAAATTAATGTTAAGATATAAAGCATATAGCTTGATTTTTTTTATAAAAGAGCAATGGATATCAATGATTTTAACATAAAGAACTTAACAACAATTTCTATAGTACAAGAAATAAAGAATGGCGTTAGGCTTGTTCCAGACATAATCAAACCTGGAATACAGGGTATATTTTAGGTTCTGTCGCATCTATAAACCATAGGAAAAAAGGTGGGATTATAGGAGTTATGAAGCCATTAACATAGCAAAATTCTCAAAAGTAGAAACATTATTTTAATAATTTGTCTTTTTTGAATCATACGAATATTTTCTATGCCTGTGATGGTAATCTTTGCGAAATGGAAGCTTTTAAACCCAAGCATTGGCTTTATTAGTTTTTTGATAAATCTATCAACAATATTATTTAGATATTTTATTTGAAGAACTGTAATCTTCAGAAATTTCTGCATTCAAATCATCAAGAGCAGCAGTATTACTGCCGCTTTTATCAATTACAATTTTCTCAGGAAGATAGTTACTCCTGAAGGCTTTACGAAAGAATGCAAGTGCTGCAGACTTGTCTCTACTAACACACAAGTCTACAGTATATAAATAAACCCATTTACCGTTTAATTTAATGTAAGTCTCTCCAACTACTACCAACCTGCTTCTTTCTTTTCCTTACTGCCTCATCTATCAGTCGTGATAACCCACCTTTGTAACGTAGCATTTTGCTCCCCTTATACTCATCATTTCTTCCAAATCTCGATAGCTCAAAGAGAATCGACATTTCATGTATACAGATAACATCCGCTGAAAAGCTAAATCCTTTGAAATATGGCAACAATTTTTGATTGATACGAAACATCTTTGCTTTTTTTTTAGACAATTATATCATTCTTCTTTCTACTTCCCTACAAATGCGACAGAACCGAAAAACTTCCTCTTATGGCTGTAAAAATGTTATGATAAGAGCTAATTTTCATGAGTAGGGAAATACCAAAATATTACTATCTTCCATCTTTTCTCTTTTCAATTCGTGCAACCATTTCTTTTACACTTACATTCGTGGAAGGTAAATTTTTGCTGGCAAGATGGTTGATCGAAGATTTTTTATTCCCTACTGGAAATGAACAAGATTGTTTTCTCTTCACACTGATATCCGTTTGTGTTACTGAAGTAGTTTTGTTTTCAGCAGGCAACACGTTCTTTACTTGATTTCGCTCAAATCTTTCTTTTAATGACTTTACTTTACTACTCTCGCGAGTCACTTCTTTTTTCATAGCAACTACTAGTACTTTTGGTCCATCAGCTTTTTTTGCTGATTCTTTACCATCTTGATTTTCAGATTTTAGTGGTAGTATAGGGTTACTCTCAGCTGATTTTTCCACTACTATTTTTTGCTCTGTGCTTACTTTTTCGCCTAAATCTTTAGGCTTTGGTGGTACTGCAGGTTTATCTTTTTTCGGTTCTTGTCTAATTTTTTGATTGGCAGTAAACATTTTCTCTGGTACTGGTGGTACTCTTGGTGGTTTTGGTGGTGCAAGAGATTGAAGTTGTTGTTTCTTCCTATGTTCTCTTTTTGCTTCTATATGTTCTTTAGAGATTGTTGCATAAATCGGCTCCTCTTTAATTGATTGTAGATTACGCAAATCTTTTGTTAAAGATTTACTTTTTTCCTCTTGATAATTTGATATTTCTTCATACTCAGGATCTTCGTTTAATGAACCTCCATAACCTGAATCTTCTCGCTCATATAAGAGATTTTTCTTTTGCTGTCTATTTTCTAAATTTATTCCATATGACCTATATTTATCTTGACTTCTTTCTATTCGCTCTAAATCTGAAATTTTTTGAATAACATCTGTATATTCGATTGCTGTTCTAGCAGTTGAAGGAGGCAATTTATCTTTTATAAAATTACTTATATTCCTAATCGAAACATCTCTTCCTAATATTCTATTGAATATCCTAAAAATTAATGGCTTTTTATTTGCCTTCTTTACACAATTATTCAAGTCATCACGTATAACAAGCTTAGCTACATCTTCTGCCTTATCTGTAAAATCCTCTAAAGCATGAGACAGATCTGTTACTGTTTTATAACATTGTTTCTCTGGATTTCCTAGATTTATAGCTTTGATCAGAGAATCAAGATTTTTTTTATAATCCTCACTTTTAAATGGATCATTCATACTAATTGTAATATTTTACTAAAATATAGATCTAAAATATTAAGATCTAGTGAATACTACTTTTTTAATTCATATATAGCTATAGTCATACGGCGATAATGCGTAGCAGAATAACGATTTTGTCATTCTAGTGTCCGCTGGTACCACTGCCATTAAGTTAAGGAAAAGTGATGAACTGTATTATAAAATCAGGTAAGATTCACAAATTAAAAGAAGTAATGACATGAGTAAAAAAAAGAATAATCATGTTTATAAAAAATAAATTGATGAGTTTAAACTTTATAAACGCACACAGAGCATCCTCAAAAGACTTCTCACGAAAAAGAAAGCTGCCCTTCGTTAATGTATTTCTCCTGATTTTTAGAAAGAGTGTAAAGTCATTACAAGTGATGCTTAATGAGTTTGTTCTGCATACAAGAAAAGATTATACAATTACGGCAAGTGCATTTACTCAAGCAAGAAAGAAGCTAAAACATACTGCGTTTTCAGAGTTAAATGATGATATAGTTTCCCTATACTACCAAGATCAGGAATTTAAAACCCACCATGGCTTCAGAGTACTTGCATTTGATGCTTCAATACTGATTCTGCCAAAGAGCGACAAAATAATAGGTGAGTTTAGCTCAAGAGCAGTATGGAATGGAATCCAGAGATTTGAAGACTATACAAGTGCAACCTTTGAAGTTTGCTACGATGTGCTAAATAATATTGCAATAAAATCTGTGCTAAGTAGAGGTGACAGCTATGAGGTTGATTTAGCAATCGGTATGCTTGAATCCATAAAATCAGACGATTTGTTAATCTGTGATAGAGGATACGTATCTTATCGATTTCTTGCTGAGCTTACAGGAAGGAAAATCAATTATATAATTCGCTGTTCAAGTTCGTCTTTCAATGAAATAAACGCTATGTTTAAGCCGGAAAGCCCATCTAGTACGGTGGTAGTGTCTACCGCACCTATTAAAGTAGCAAGACAGCTACGAAAGCTAGGATTACCTGATGAGATGAAATTCAGGTTAGTCAAAATAATACTTTCTTCTGGCGAAGTTGAAGTGTTAGTAACATCTCTGTTAGATGAGAAACGTTTTACAGTTGAAGAGTTTGAGAGATTATATTACTTGCGCTGGGGAGTAGAAACATTTTTTTCTAGGCTGAAGGGAAGATTAAATTTAGAGAATTTCACAGGAAAAAGTATTGAAACTATCAAGCAGGATTTTTGGTCAACTATCTTCATCAGTAATCTAGAAAGTATCATGATAGAAGATGATGAAGAGACATTGAGCTCACAGAATAGTAAACTAAAAAAAAGCATCAATAAATCTGTCTCATTTAATGCGATTAAAAACTTAGCCTTTGATATTTTTTCTACAGAGTCAGACATAGACTGCATTATGTATCGACTATCACAGTTATTTTTGATGAACACTTTAGTGGTGAGAAAAGGGAGAAGAGTTGATCGTCATAAGATATCTGATATTCGTTCACTCAACTACCAGAAAAGAGCTAGAAAACATGTGTTTTAAATTCAAGATATCTTTTCAGTATCATTGCATTAGTACATTCTTTGCAAAATAACCTGCAATTATTACTTTTTTAAATAACTTGCACTTTTCAGACTCCCTTTTCTTAAAAATTCACCCTAGTATTTACCATAATTATCAATCACTTCAAATTTTTTGTCCAATCTTAACTTCTCTTTCCCTTAACTTAATGGCAGTGGTGACAAATTGTCCCCATCCTTCAGAAAGCCCTATATCTCTGCTTTTTATCTTTTTTAGATAGTCAGATGGGTTCTTACTACCTGTCAGAAAAGCTATTACTTCTGTTATTACGTACCACCATTCTCCATCGTGTAATACTCTAGTAAAATTGCTATTATCAAAAGCAGTATAGTATTTCCTAAAGTAAATGATAAAGGTATAATGAAGTATTTGAGTTATAATGGCATATAGTGTGGATTTAAGGGAAAAGGCAGTATTGATGATAGAAAAAGGGAAGACAAAGGTTGAGATAGCAGAGCTCATGGAGATAGGAATAGCAACTCTGTACCGCTGGTTAAAAAAGAAAGCTGCTGGTGAAAGCCTAAAGCCATCTAAAAACGGTAGCTTTATTCGAAAAATAGACCCAAAAATACTCGAAGAATATGTTACAAAGAATCCAGATCATACTCTGGCAGAGATGAAACAAAATCTTGGATTTGGAATAAATTCAATTTGGTATAGACTAAAACAGCTAAAAATTACTTTAAAAAAAAGTCACACTATATCAAGAGCGCAATCAAGAAGATAGGCAGCAATTTATTGATAAAATCTCAAAAATAGACCATTCCAGCATCTTATATATAGATGAAGCAGGAGTTGATAATAAGTTATACCGAGAATATGGACGTGCTCCAAGAGGAAAGAAAATTTATGCAGATATTCCAGGGAGAACTCGAGAGAGAATCAGTATAGTAGCCGGGTGGATTGGAATGAGATTTATTGCACCAATGACTTTCAAAGGTGGGTGTGACAAAGAGGTATTCAATATATGGTTGGAGAAGATGTTATTACCTAAATTGCCACTTGGCACAACCATAGTTATGGATAATGCTACATTTCATAAGACCACTAAAACAAAATCATTAATAGAGTCTTTTGGCTGTCATGTGCTGTATCTTCCAACATATTCACCAGATTTGAATCCCATAGAACACTGTTGGCATACCATCAAAAGCCGCCTCAGACCTCTAATGTATAAATGTACAGACTTACAACTTTTGGTTGGTAATACCATAATGGAAATTTATCATTCATTTTAGAAAATACTATAGTTTCAATATCTCCCTCTTTTAAAGTTAAAGTATCAGTCATAGGCAACCTCTATAAGTTAAGAATAAACATAAAAACTAAAAGACACTATTTTTAAGTCAGAAAAACCATTACTTACAATTTAATAATTTTCCAAAATCAATTATGTGTGAAAAGTAACCACTATCTATAACATCATCACTTACATCATTAACGTGGATAAGGACTGGACGACATGAAAAGCCTTTTGGACGATTTAGTGCATCTATTTTCTTTTGTACCTCTTGTATTATTGAATGACCAATTTTATCTTTTGAAAATTTGATTTCGCAAATGTAGAGAGTGTTAAACTTCGTTTGAATCATATAATCAATTTGACAACCTGCACTATTACGCGTTCTCTTCTGAAAAAATGGATTCTCGCTTATTATTCCATCAATTCCTAAGATATTATGTATACTCTTTCTATTGTTCAGCACCAAATTTTCAAATTGAAGCCCAATAATTGTATACCACTCTGGTAAGAACCCTATAGAATAGGTGTCACGACTAATTTTCCCTAGATCTTTTTCGATATATTTTAGATAAAACCTTAAATAATTATCTTGAAGTCTGTACCTCCTGAGTCGTGAATCAGTACCAGTTTTTATACTCCAAGTATGATCCTTTGCAATAAAACCAGCAAGCTCAAGTTCATATAGATACTCAGAAATGCGTCCATGTCTTACGATATTTAAAGTAGCACAAATTTCTTCTTGTTCTTTAGCTCCAGTAGAAAGAGCTCTGACTATTTGCTTATAAAAAGCCGTTTTTCGCATGAATAAATCTGAGAATATTTGATTAAATTCTTCAACTAAAAACCCACCTTTTGTAAAACAAAGCCTTTTAATATTTTCTTCAGCGCTATGCTTAAAATTTACCTCTTCTAAATACTTTGGAATTCCGCCAGTTACTGCAAGCACCTTGAACTTTTCATATGCTGAAATATTTTTTGGCCAAAATTCGTTGCAATCAGAAAGTGATAATTCTCCGAGTGTTAAAGTTAACGATATTCTTCCTACGAAACCAGTACTACTAAGTATATTTTTCTCGATCCAGGATGAAGCTGATCCACAAACAACAAAAATCAGCTTGTTATTATTTTTTAGCTGCGTATCCCAAAAATTCTTTATTTTTCCTAAAAAGGTTGGATCTTTTGAACCCATCCAAGAAATTTCATCAAACAGCAATAATGTTTTTCCTGATAGCAGACGTTCACCAACTGCCCATAGTAAATCGCTCCAGTCATCATACCTAGCAAAAGATGTATTAAATTGTCTAGCAACTTGTCTAGAAAATTCATTAAGTTGGTAGGACATTGTAGTATGCTTTTCTGGTGGCAAACCTATAAAGGAGTAATATTGTTCAAAATACTTACCAAACTCTTGAATTAAACGACTTTTTCCTATACGACGCCTTCCTTTGACTACTACAAAAGATGCAGTATTTTTTTCTGTAAGCTCCAGTAGTTGTTTTAACTCAGTTTGCCTACCAATAAATGATGGAGACATAAAATACGAAATATAAATCTTTGTCTCCGTTATACTAGATAAAATTGGAGACGTAAATAAATAAATTTAGATCTTTGTCTCCATTTTAAGCAGTTTACGAGCTCAGTAGCTTATGTTTATGGCAAAACTTTTTTCCTTTAGCTTCATCTACAAATTATTTATATAGATTACCTAAAGACCCAACTTAAGAGTTCTAGATAAAAATAGTTGTATTTCAATAAGATCTCTAAAATAACCAGCTCTTGTTTCACCTAAATTACAAAAACTGTTCACTTTTTTGAAAAAATATTTTACAATAAATAAAAAACATGATAAAATAAAGTGCTCCTTTTTGTAGTAAGTAAAAGTTTAAGGTAAAAGATAATTTAGAAATGCCTCATAATCGAGTTTTAAGCTACCTTACATAAGTAACTTAGGTCTTGGTAGTATAATTGTACCCTGGAGTCGTGTAATCACTTTAAATCCGCACTAAATACAATTGTCTCAAAGTTGTATTTTTTTCATTAAATTTAAGTAATGTTTTGTGGTAATCTCTCTAGGTCTTCTTTATTTCTATTTATCCAATATATTTTATATTTATTATTACTGTTATTATTTATTACTATTATATATATATAATATATAAGGGTTTTAGGAAGCTAGAATCCGCCTCACTGGCTGACTTTAGACATGTGGTTTCTAGGAACGCTTTTAGGAACGTAGGCAAAAAAGCTAGCTCTCACGCAGAATTTAGGTTCCTGATTTCTAATTACTGATTTAGGAACCTAGGAATTAGGAATGTAATACAATCATTGATGGTGCTATTTCTTAAGTGCTAAGTTTTAGTTGAGTGGATGTAAATTGATAGTAGCTATAGATTGAAAGGGCAATAGAGAAAACTTGGTAAACTCTAAAATATTTTTACCCATAAAAAAAGACTTATCCTAACATTAAATTTTGCCTATAGCTAAAATCTTCAGCTCCAGGGGTGAATTTTCCTATACCACGAGCAAATGGTCCTGTTGGAATGTCAAGCCACTTATCCTCTTTTGAACCTGTAGACATCACTTTAACTAACTGCTTTACCTGTAAAAGTTCCTGTACCATACGCTCTAGTCTATCCCTTCCCATGCTGTGAAAAACTTCAGGTAGTCTATGCCGTTGCTTATATACTCCTGTGCTTCCTGTGTGAGTAAATGGGTGTCCTGCAACAGCAGATCGTGTAATTGCATCAGTAAGACATATTTTAAGGTCTTTTTCACTAGCATTTTAACTGTTAGTTGTATTGTTATATCTTCTAGTAGCCCTGTTTCCTGATTTCTTAGGTAAGTTCTTACAGTGCGATCAGCTAACCCATTGGCCTTCACAACTGCCCCATGAAATAAAGCATTCTGTCTTGGTGTTTCTCCTACTGCCTTAAAGATCTCTAGCCTAGATGTATTTTCTATTGGCCAAAAAGCGTATGAGCATCTAACACCATTAACAAGAGCAGAGGTGCTTTATGTAGAGGAGTTCTACCTTTCCAGTCAACTGCATTAACATCCGCTCCATATTTTATTAATAATTCTAGTATATCTATACTTCCATTGTTGACTGCTATATGGACAGGGTAGTAACCTTCATCGTTTGCTAAATCAAGTCTAGCTTCAGATTCTAACAGAAATTTTATCAGGGCTTTTGATGAACCGTTTTTAATAGCAAAGTGTAGAAGAGTCTGACCCTTCGAGTCAGTTACATTGACATCTGCTCCATGTTCTATCAGAAGATTTAGCATATCTTGTGAAATTTCCCGATCGTCCCTTATAAGGACATGTAATGGGGTGAGACCATCTTTATCCAACACCGCAGCTTCAGTGGTATGGAATTTTTCACTCTTAAGGTAACTCTTCAATTCTTCCACGTCTTCATTTAGCAGATAATTTTTCAAAGTAGCAGAACGACCCGTTTGAACAAAATTAGCAAAAACATCTACATTACGGAAAAGAGAATGTTTGCCGTTTACAAATTCATTTAATTCATCACCTTTAATAAGATCGAAAGGTGTTTCCCCTCTTTTATTAAAAATTTTAATACTTGTAATATCTCTTTCCATAAACCTTAATATTGTTTCTAGGTCACCTCTCATTGCTGCTATATGAAGGGGAGTATTTCCTTCCTCGTTCTGAAGGTTTATTTCGCTACTTTTGTGTATTAGCACTGCTGCTATATCTCTATCTTTCTCAGTTGTCGATACATGATAAAGAGTGTTTCTTGTACTTACCGCGATATGAAGAGGAGTATTTCCTGCTTCATTCTTAGCTATCAAATCAGCTCCTTTTTCTATAAGAAATAAAGCTATATTTAATTCTTGTTTTTTTGCTGCGATATGAAGAGGAGTATTTCCTGCTTCATTCTTAGCCATCAAATTAGCTCCTCTTTTTACAAGGAAAGAAACTAAATCTAAATTACATGTTTTAGTTGCTACGTGCAGAGGTGTATTTCCAGATAAATTTTTACACTCCAAATCTACCCCTTCCTGATCAACTAAATACTCTACTATATTTGATCTTTTATTCTGTACGGCTAAATGAAGTGCCGTATCGTGGTAAGAGTTTAAGACGTTGATATCAACTCCACCACCCTCTACTAAGAGCTTGAGTACCTCGAGGAAGCCATGTCTTGACGCTGAGTGTATAAGGTGGTCACTATCACCATCTTTTTCCTTAGAATCAAAACGAAAATTATCATGCTCTAATATGAATTTCACCATAGCTTTATTGTTTGCTTTTACAGCTACATGAAGTAGAGTTTCACCTGCGCTATTTTCAATGTCCATCTCAATATTATTTCCATGAATGCTACCAGACAGAAGACTCATAACTTCCGTATCAGACATTCCGTGCCTGATTAAGACGTGAAGGATACTATCACCATCGACTATGTTACAACTCGATCTTGATAGTAGTTCTGCATACAAATTGGTACGATATTGATAATATTGATATTCCAAGTTATAAAATCCATAGGTTCGCTTCAACAAAATTTTTAATAATTCTGAGTGAGGTGTACATGCAGCGAACAATTGATCGCCTTTTTCATACATAGCTCCCCTATTAACGAGAAAATCAGCCATTTCTACTGCCTTTTTCCTTTCGTTCGGATCGGAGTTAAATTTTATGTAGTGCTGTAATACAATTTGCAATGGACTTAACCCAGAATTAATGTCGCCCTCTGCTGATACATGTGCAGAAAGAGTACGAATTATTTCATGTGCTATAGGATATTTACCTGACTTCTTTCTGAGATAATCAACAAGCTTATTATAATGCTTTCTACTACCTTCCAGAGAATCTATACGATAGATCTCCATGTTAATAAGATGTTTTCCTTGTGTCATTTTACCTATATTTAAGCTACTCTATAATACAATACTATTTTAGTGATATATAATCAAGATAAGAAATCTACTGTAAAATTCATAATGAAATAAATAAAAGAATTTAATTTAACAGTAGAGAGAGGTATGTTTTGAAAAATTGTGTCTTTTTAGAGCGCACTTTGCTAATAATGATCAATTTTACTGTAAGTAGGTTAACCAACTTTTACTATTATTTAATTGCTAATATTTTAGTATTAAATGATTATGTGAGGCGTAGAATGGATGTTAAAGCAAACTATGCAAAAATTACTAAACGTATTGCAGCGTATTTAGTTGACCAAACAATATTCCTAGTCTGCTGTTCATTCTTTTTTTTATTAATTTCATTTATATTACCAGAAGAATCTCTTACTGACTTTTTTAATTATGTCTTTTCTGATACCGACACTGATACTGGCCTTATATTAGAACGATATGAAATATTAGAAGACTCAGGTACATTACTAGCAAGTTTAGTATATATAGCATTAGAAGTATTAATGATAATAAGACTTGGTTGGACTCCAGGAAAATTACTATTTGGTATATACATAAAGGATGCAAACACACTGAAAAACATTGCTTTTATGCAAGTAATAATAAGAAGCACTTTCAAGACGTTTTTGTTTGTATTTCTCGATACTTATGAGTGGTTTTTAATTTTACCAGTATTGATCCTAATGCTTATACCTATAATATTTGATCAACGTAAACAGCTTTTCTACGATAAAATTGCAAAAACAGTAGTAATGGATTATAGATCTGAAGAATGCTATCCAAGATTAAACTGTGTATATGTGGGAATAACTAGACGCGCTGTAGCATATATTATTGATCATTTCATTGTTAAGTGGACTCTTTTAGTCTTTATTTTTTTTCTTCCAGAAATGACTTTTTTACACTTTAAATTTAAACTATTGATCATGTGTTTACGTATTTTGCTATCAATTCTTTTAGAAGTATTAATGGTAAAAAGATTTGGTGGTACTCCAGGACAATTGTTGTGCCATATTCGTATAAAAGATGCAGATACAATTGAAAATGTCACTCTAACACAAGCAATAATCCGGTGTGTTTCGTTTAAAGTGATTTGCTCATCCATATTCATTATGAGAAGATTTTCTGTTATGTTTGCTTCTGAATGGTGGTTTGATCCTTTACCAGACTTAATCCTTATGACCGTAATACTAATTTTCATGTGTGCAATATCTGATCAACGTAAACAGTTTTTTCATGATAAAATTGCAAAGACAGTAGCTGTAAATTATTGTAAATCTTCAAGCTGATTTCTTTTTCAGTTATGGGTTTATGCTTACTTTTTCTCTACTCAATTTCTAATCTGCATAAAATTTATTAAAGAAACTATTGACACTAAAAATGTCTGTGTTACAAGTAAGCTGTGTTTAATATTTACATAAAGTGTTTACGATCATTTTGTTTGGTGGTGAGGGTAATTTTTAGTTATAATTAAGGGGGTGAAATGCACATGGATCAACAACAATCAAGTAATAGTACAATTAATAGAGTTATCCAGCTACTACAGTCTAGTGTTTTAAAGCAAAAAAATCTTAGCGATAAAGTTAGTGATGCAGAGGTAAGTAGGCTAATAGATGATACAGTAAAACTTAGTCGTTCAAAGCGAAGCAAGAAAGGTAGGAAAGGTTCAAATAAACAGCATGTGCGGAATAAGTGGAATGCGAAGAAGAATAGAGAGAAAGCTCGGGAAATAGTAGGTGAGGCTGTAGATTATTTTGATGGTTATGAAGACCAACTTATTTACAACAGAACGTCACAAGGGGCTATTACTCGAGGTAGCCAAACAGCGATGTCTCTAGAACAGCTTAACTTAGAGCTAATTAACTCTGTAAAACAATCTAATCTTAACAAGGTTAAAGAGTACATTAATGAAGGAGCAGATATAAGTACTAAAGATAATCATGGTAAAACACCTTTACATATAGCTGCTAAGAGAGGTCTTTTAGATATAGCAAAGTTTTTATTGGATAAAGGAGCTGATATTGATGCTCAAGAAAATAAATTTGGTCGAGCACCTTTGCATTTAGCTGCTGCAAAAGGTCACTTAGATATAGTAAAATATCTTATAGAAAAAGGTGCTGATGTTGATGTTTATCAAGGTGGATGGAGTTATAGCACTGCGCTTCACTTGGCTGCTCGGAAAGGTCATTTAGATATAGTAAAATACCTTATAGAGAAGGGTGCTAACCCAAAAGCTACTGATAGTGAAGGTAAAAATCCCCTGCAAAGGGCTGCTCAGAGCGGTCACTCAGATATAGTTGAATATCTTAAGAAGAGCGTTCAACAAGTTACGCAAGTGCAATCAGCTACAGAAAGGCAAAACATTACAACAAAAATACCTCCAGTTACAAAAGAACAACAGGTTAATGATAATAAAACACTACAAGAATCTGCTACTCAAAACAGCCAGATCAGTACATCTGGAACAAATAAAAAAGGAGCTATACAACAACAAGTTACAACAGAAATGTCACAAGTTACAGGAGAAAAACAGTTCGCAGAAGAACAACAAAGCGATTTTATACAGGAAACTTTGGAGGCGCTTTCAGACTTTTTACCTGACTTCAGGGGTGAGCTTTCTAAAACATTAAAGAGGCTTTTTGAAACAAGTAAAGAACAGGTTATAGAAGGACAAAATATTACAACAGGAACATCTAAAGTTATAGATAGACAAAATACTACAACGGAAATACCACAAGTCACAGAAAGACAAAATATTACAATAGTAACACCATTAGTTACAGAAGGACAAAATGTTACAGAGATGTCGCGAGTTACAGGAAGGCAAAATGTTACGATAGAAGTTCCGCAAGTCACAAAAGCACAAAATGTTACAACGGAAATGCCAGTAGTTACAGAAAGACAAAATGTTACAGTAGAAGTCCTACCAGTCACGGAAGTCCAGAATGTTACAACAGAAATTCAGCCAGTTACAGAAGAGCAGAAAATGACTGAGAAGTATAGCAACGGATCTTTACACTTAGGTGCTGAGCAAGGTGATTTAGATATGGTGAAGTATTTTGTAGAAAAAGGCGCTGAAGTTAATGCTAAAGCTAATGATTATTTGGCACCTTTGCAAGTAGCTGCAATAAAAGGTTATTTAGATATAGCGAAATATCTAATTGATAACGGCGCTGATGTTAACATAAAAACTAAAATAAAAAACAACAAAATTGTTATGCCACTACATTTGGCTCTTGATTATAGTAATACACCATTTGGTTACGGCAGAGAGAACCATGCAAAAATAGCAAAATATCTAATCAACAATGGTGCTGATATTAATGTTAAAGGTACTATAACAGACACAACTCCTCTGCACTTAGCTACTGATGCAGGTAAGCTGGACGTAGTAAAACTTCTAGTGGACAAAGGTGCTGATATTAGAGCTAAAGATCGAGATGGTCATATGCCTATTCATATAGCTGTTAAAAATGCTCATAGGATAGGTTTGGATATGGTAAAGTTTTTCTTGAACAAAGGCATAGACGTTAACACGAAAGATGGTGATAACTATACTCTTTTACGGCTTGCTTCAATTGTAGAAGGTGTAAAACACGAAAATCTCGTTAAGTTTCTTATAGAACAGGGAGCTAGTGTAAATCATGAAGAAAATAATGGCTGGTCACCGTTATACTGGGCTGCTAAAGTTGGTAGGTTAGACATTTTAGAGCTTATGATTAGTAAAGGTGCCAATGTGGATTACGCAGGTGAAGATGGTGGCAAACTTCTATATACAGCTGCTGAAGAAGGTCAATTGGACATGGTAAAGTTTTTGTTAGATAAAGGTGCCTACATTGATGCTAAAGTAGAAAACGTTGTTATTATGTTTGGTGTCTTAAAGACACGAGAAGATACACCTTTACATGCAGCTACTGTAGCAGCTATTGAAAAAGGAAGATTAGACGTAGTGAGGCTCCTCTTAAATAGAGGTTCTGATGTTAATGCTAAGGACAGTTTAAAAGGTCACACACCTTTGCATTTGGCTGCTTATTCTGGCAATTTAGATTTGGTAAAACTTTTTATAGAAAAAGGCGCTGATATTAATGCTAAGAACAATGGTGGTGAGACTCCTCTCTACAGAGCTGCTTATAATGGTAAATTAGATGTAGTAAAATACCTTGTAGAGAAAGGCGCTGATATTAATGCTAAGGACAATGGTAGTGAGACTCCTCTCTACAGAGCTGCTTATAATGGTAAATTAGATGTAGTAAAATGCCTTATAGAGAAAGGCGCTGATATTAATGCTAAGAACAATGATGGTGAGACTCCTCTCTACAGTGCTGCTAGGTATGGTTACTTAGATATAGTAAAATACCTTGTAGAGAAAGGCGCCGATATTAATGTTAAGAACAATGATGGTGAGACTCCTCTCTACAGAGCTGCTTATAATGGTAAATTAGATGTAATAAAATACCTTACAGAGAGAGTGCAACAGGCTACAGAAGTACCACAGGTTACAGAAGACTATAGCTATATGTCTTTACACGACGCTGCTAGACAAGGTAATTTGAATGCAGTGAAATATTTTGTAGAGAGACGGGTTAATATTAATGCTAAGGACGACGGTGGATGGACTCCTCTTCACAGTGCTGCTTCTAATGATTACTTAGATGTAGTAAGATACCTTGTAGAGAAAGGCGCTGATATTAATGTTAAGGACAATTCTGAAAGGACTCCTCTTCACAGTGCTGCTTCTCGTGGTAAATTAGATGTGGTAAAATACCTTGTAGAGAAAGGTGCTGATATTGATGCTAAGGCCGATCATAGATGGACTCCTCTTCACTGGGCTGCTTATAATGGTAAATTAGATGTAGTAAAATGCCTTGTAGAGAAAGGCGCTGATATTAATGTTAAGGACAATGATGGTGAGACTCCTCTTCACAGTGCTGCTTCTAATGATTACTTAGATGTAGTAAGATACCTTGTAGAGAAAGGCGCTGATATTAATGCTAAGGACAATGGTGGATGGACTCCTCTTCACAGTTCTAATGGTAAATTAGATGTAGTAAAATGCCTTATAGAGAAAGGCGCTGATATTAATGCTAAGAGCAATGGTGGTAAAACTCCTCTTCACAGTGCTGCTTCTCGTGGTAAATTAGATGTAGTGAAATACCTTGTAGAGAAAGGCACTGATATTAATGCTAAGAACAATGGTGGTGAGACTCCTCTTCACAGTGCTGCTTATAATGGTGAATTAGATGTAGTAAAATACCTTGTAGAGAAAGGCACTGATATTAATGTTAAGGACAATTATGGTGAGACTCCTCTCTACAGTGCTGCTAAGTATGGTTACTTAGGTGTAGTAAAATACCTTGTAAAGAAAGGCGCTGATATTAATGCTAAGAACAATGGTGGTGAGACTTCTCTCTACAGAGCTGCTTATAATGGTTACTTAGATGTAGTAAAGTACCTTAAGTCAAAAGAGGCTCGTCGTTACCGTCGGAGTATTGAAAGTGATAATCTTGCAATAGAAAATACTCAAGCTGTAAGTAGGATCAATAAACTATCATCATGGACAAACAATAGTATTATTAATTGGGTTAAAGGCTTAATATCATCCACAGCCCTGCTTACTTCTAGAGAGCATAACAACCATACTGTTATAGCTGTGCCGGAAATAAACACTACTGTAGTAAATAACACATTAATGTTAGGCATTCTAGCAACTAGCCTGTTTAACAAAACACAACATAGGCAACCAGTTCATGAAAATCTTTTCTCACCAAGAGAGTTGATTATGAGGAATATAGATGATTCAAGCAGGCTTCTAGAGAAAGCATTACAAAAAGGTAAAGAAGAGGGATGGGGTAATAGTCCTAGTACTGATGTCGATGAAGTGGAAGTTATTAGTGGTAACAAGACTGGAATGTGGAAAGTAGATAAATAGTTGATGTTAAAACCTACTCTTTTTTAATAATCCATAACTGCAGTTAAAAACTGATATTGAACAACTGTAAAATAAGGATACCTGTAGATAACAGAGTTTCTTATCGGTAAAGGAGCTGTTATAAATGCTAGTGATAAATACGGTAATACCCCTTTACACAAGGCTACTAAGAATGGTCTCTTAGAAACAGTGAGATCTCTTGTAGAAAATGGTACTAACCTTAATCTTCCTGATAAAAGAGGCAAAGCTCCTCTGCAGTACGCAAACGAAGATATTAAGGAAATGTTACTACGGGAAGCACCACCATCTAGTAGTATGGAAAGTATAAATATAGCAGGTCCAAGTAGGCGTTTTGATAAATTTCATTAAATATTTTTTATGTATCAAAGAGACACTGCATAAAATAAGCAAGAAAATCACTGTTAGCAAACAGAGTCTCCGAAGACATAGAAAGAGCTGTAGTTAGCAGAATTTCCTGCATATGGAAAACAAAGGGCTGTAAATAAGCTTAGAAAAATGGGTTTCTGAAGGTGGATGTGTTGCTAACCTGAGATCTTCGAAAAAAGACTTAAGCTTCTGAGATGCAAAATTCCAACAGAATAGCAATTTAGAAAAGAACAAAGATGGTGAAATTGAAACACTGGTTATTGGGGTTATCAGACACTTATTATATAGAAGGGTATAGGACGAGCAAATTTTTATTTAAGCTTTTGAGCTCAAGAGCTATCTTTGTTTTTGCTATGAATTACCTCAATTTTTCCTTTTATTATCAAATAAATTACTATTAATCTAGCAATGTATTTCACTAATAACTTAAATAATATAACCACTTTCAGCAGTAAAAACCAGCTAGTGAGAGAAGAGTTTGTTTTGGAATGGGTTGGTCTACCATGTGTACCATACGAACTTTTTAATATAATGATTTTGCTATACGCTAAAATTAGCCATATTGGCCTACTTTTGCTAAATCTACGTACGAACTGGTTTACCTAACTTTGCTGCAAAGATTTCAAGCTTCTATTTTTATAACCTTATTTTTACGCGGCTTGTTCTCACAAATATACGATCTTTTTTGCAATTTTAGAAAGAGTCAATAATTCAATTCCTTATAACACTAATTAGTATGGTCTTTTCATTAAATTTATCCTCTCAAAAAGACTGTGCTTTATTCACCTGCTTTAATGGTATTATAATATTTTACACCTAAACCTACTCTATAAAAATTCACAATACGAATTAGTAAATAGATTATATTCAAATTGATTGTATTTATGATATATAGCGCATACAATATATTACTTGTTTATTTTAGTAGGGGGTATAGGTATGTTTAGTTTAAAGCAGGTAGTACAATATAATTTATTTGGTAGTAACGACCTTGAAGGCAATTCATCTTGTGAATTTGAAGATTTTCCTGAAGAGGTATTTGAGATTAGCAATGAAGAAAATCAAGCAATAGATAGTTTGAAAAGTAAAATAGAAAATCTACAACAAGAAAATTTTGATCTTAAAAAAAATGTAGAGTTACAAAAACACTATAAGAAAATAGTAGAAGAGTATTACGAAGAAGTAAGTGAACTTAACAGAGAAATGCAAACCCTAGAAGGGAAAATTAAAAGGCTTGAAGTTGAATTACAAAGAAGGACGAGAAATTTAATTGAAAATGATCAAGACATCGAACAGCTAAAACAGAAAGTAGAAATATTATTATTAGAAACTCAGAACAAAAGTGATATAATTAAGAACTTAAATAATCAATTAAAAGAGGCAAAGAATGAAATTCAGTTAACAGACAAAATAAATGAAGAGTTACAGCAAAAACTGGTTTTGACTGAAGATGAGTTAAATAGAGTAAGAAAAGAAAGTACAGTGCTGATAAACAGTATAGAGGATTTGAAAGGTGATTATGAAAATCAGATATTAGAAAAAGAGAAGGAGCTTAATGATGTAAGAGATCAATTTTGTATTTATTTATCAGAGTATAAAGAACTATTTGCAGAATTCAATAGACTGCAGAAGGAAAACGAAAGTTTAAAACAGAAAAATTTCTATATTAGTAATGAAGTGTCTCTTGCAGATGAAATAAACAAAGAAAACGTAAGAGAAGAAATAGCAAAGCTTCAGTTTGTACCTGAAGTGAAAATTAAACATATTATTGATAATAATGACCAAGAATCAACCTTACCAGATAGAGAAGCAGAAAATTATCGAACAAGTGAAGATAAAAACCTTGAAAATACTGATTTCGAGATTGGAGTATGGAATGAAGCTGACGATGAAAGTAGCGATGACCAGAAATCAACCTGGCTATATGGAAAAACAGAAAATTGTCGAACAAGTGAAGATGAAAACCTTGAAAATAATGATTTCCCAATTGAAGTATGGAACAAAACGGATAGTGAAAGTGACGATGACAACAATGTTAGCCCTTGCCCTGATTATGATGAAAGTTTTGGTAGGCGTTACAGTCAACTATTCTATGATGAAGCCATAATTCATAAAGAAAAAGATACTTTTGTTTTAATTCGTCAAAAAGATTCTTTTTCTTTAGCGAAAGTAAAACCGAATACAAGAGAAGAAGAAAAGTATGAAAGTATTTGGCAAAAAATAAATAAGATCCATGATTATCTGGACATTTTAGGTTACTCTGGTAGCGAAGAAGATTATGAGGAGTGCGAAAAAGAACTTGATAAAGTTATAAACGAAGCACTAAAACAAGGAATAATGTTCACTTTTCCATATAAATCTGATATGTCCTTGATAGATCGTATAGCTGACACATTCCCAAAGCTATATTTATCTGCTGACACTACTCGAATTTATGAGTTTTTACACAAGAAAAAAATATTTCAGATAATATCAGAAGGTGCATCTTTAAACAGATTTAGCGATGAAGAGCATGGAGATGTAGTAAACGTAATTTGTTCAGATAAAGATACCTTAGGTCAGCGAAAAGCAAACCTTTCAAAGCTGAAGGAGTTAGCACTTGAAAGTATTATAAGTAAAAGTGAGCAAATTGATGAACATGACTTTGAACTAGAAATAGATAATGGATATTTTTGTATAGATTACCCACAAAATAGTACTATTGAAGTTGCAAAGATATTCAATAATCAAAAAGCTAAAGATTTAAATCTAAATATTGGTATAGTTCAAGTTGGAAAAAGTATAATTAGAGTTGAAAACATAGAAGGAAGGAGAAATTATACAGACATCTCAGGAGATATCATTGAAATGTCTTTTACCACTGAAGTAGGAGAGATCAGTATTCATCTATGTCCTAATGAGAAAGATAGTAATAAAATAGAGGTGAGGCTTGTCGATGAAGTAAGATTTAACAAATTAGAGAATAAATCAAGTTTAGGGCTAAATTGTCTATTAGGGGGGAAAAGTGTTTTAACAGCTATAGAATATGGGTATTTTAAAAGAAATAGCAGCGTATTTGAAGAGTTAGACAAGGCTATTAAACAGTCAGATTATACAATAGAAAATCCATCTAGCTTTCTAGAGGGGGTTAATAAAAATCAACTACTCAAAGTAAATGCAAGGAGATATGGTCCAGGATTATGATAATACAAATTATCTGCATTATACTAAAATGTAAAAACAAGAGGAGCGAAGATGCTTTTTAATTTAGAGCCAGGCAGTGTTAGTTATAGTGATAAACATAGGATAGGATTGGAACTATCAAAATAAATGATAAAGAAAGAAGGAACTATAGCCCTTCTCATAATAGTCCAAAAAGAGTAAGATATGGATTTATAGTAGTGAAGGTAAGGATGCCAGTAGCATATAGTTATGACTTAAGGAAAAGGGTAATGGAAACGTTGGAGGTGGTGTAACAAGCTTTTTGCCTACCATTTGTCTATTAAGCTTGGGAGTGTTAAATAAACCATACGCGTCAAGTTAAGGAAAAATGAACAAATTTAGTGCACTCAAAGTTGATATTCTTGTTTTTCTATATTTATCTTTTAAGGAGAATTTTGACCAGGTTGAGATGAGTTTTTTGAGGAAAATTTGAACTTTACTGACTACACAATTTAATGTTAAGAATAACTCTCTAACCCGCCTTTTTAGCTCAATAAATGCCTTTGTTAAGCTAAGTTCTGTATTCTTTTTCACTTCTGTGCAACCAACTATGCCGTGAAATATAAGAATTGCGCACAATTTAGCATATAGTTCACATAATACTCTGCATGGCTTTCCTTTTAGCTTATCAAGTCTGATATGGCTTTTATACAATTTAAATAATAACTCAATTTGCCACCTTACTCTGTAAATCGTTAATACTTGCTCAGCACTAATTTTATTTTCTGGAACATTAGTTATAAATATTGACCAGTTCAACAATTTTTGATTTCTTTTAGAGGATGTATATCCCTGCGATCTTGCTAATCTATTAGCTTTCCTTCTTCTGGCCATAGACTGTTCTTCAGTTAGTTTCTGACATATAATTCTTACTCTAATTTTTGCTTCTTTTCCTAACAATACCTCGTTTTCTAAAAATAACTTATCCTCTAAACATTCTAATAACTCCATTTTTTGATTTGTTTCTACATCATATATGTTGGTATCGGATTTATAACGACTTATGAAATAAGCTCCTATTTCATTGATTTGTTTAAAAGAACTTGACACAAAATAACCGAGATCAGATATTAGCAAATCATTGCTTAATATATTACTTAAATGTTTCCTATATCCCTGGTCTGATCTTACTCCCTCCGTTAAATTAAGTTGGTCTATTATCTGATTCATGTAGTCGAAAACTAATTGTAACTTTATTCCAGACTTAGTATTGCTTTCATAGCCACTGTAGCTAGTACCATAACCTTTATACATCTCTTCCATACTGTTAGGTAGAGTAATATAGCTACTGTCCAATAATTTAACACTATTAAATTGCTGTAAGATTTTGCAATCAACTTGCAAGATATTTTTGAAGAGAACCACAGATTCATTATACATCCTTTTCATAAATTCCACTGCTTCTTCAGTAAATCTAAAATCCAAACCTTGTTTTGTTATATCTATCGAGTCCTCGTTTAGTAATTGACACATTGTTTCTACGCTACAATTATCAACCCCTATATTACCCAAGACCATGGCTTTTACGAACGATGAACCTTTTAGCTTTCTCTTTCTTTTTATAAACCTTGTTGTAGTTGAGATTTTATCTGCTTTTTCATTAAAAAATTCTTTGAGCTTTTTTGATAAGCTAGTTATTTTATTCATTGGTTCTCTCACTAAAAGTATTTCTGGGAGAACTTATACCTTATTATTCTATCTCTTTCATACCTTTATTTCCTTAACTTGACGCGTATGGTTAAATAAACTGTGTCAAATCGCATTTTTAGTTCAACTCAATTTTCAATCTATCTGGAAAGAAAATATCAAGTTGAGACATAGTTAAAGCCCAATTAGGGAGAGCCATAATCCACTTTTGCTCTACCTTTTTTATAGCACAATATACCTGTTTGTACAAGGCATTTGTACTAGTAAATGAACCCTTAGTTTTAGTAAATTTCCTGATTTGTCTATGCAACCCCTCAATTGGATTAGTGGTGTAAATCAGCTTCCTAAATGGCCCAGAATACTTAAAATAACTGGATAAGTTTTTCCAATTGTTCTGCCAGGATTTTATAACTAAAGGATATTTCTCACCCCATCAGCTCAAGCAGATAATTCTCAGCAATTTCTTTACTTGAAGCACGATATATTTTTTTCAGATCATTCATGAAAACTTTTACATCTTTACTGGATACATATTTCAGAGAATTTCTTATTTGGTGTACTATACATAGCTGCACTTCTGCACTGGGAAATACACTGTTGATGGCTGCAGGAAAGCTTTTTAGCCCATCTACACATGCAATCAGAATATCTTCTACTCCTCTTTCTTTGAGGTTATTTAGCACTCCCAACCAAAAGTTAGCTCCTTCACTTTCAGCCAAATAAAAGCCCAGGACTTCTTTTCTGCCATTTTGGTCTATGCCCAATATATTGTACATACATTTACTTACGCAATGCCCATCCTCCTTGACCTTAAAGAACATCCCATCCATAAATACTATCGGGTATACTGATTGCAGTGGACGACTACGCCATTCATTGATTATAGGCAGTAATTTGTCGGTAATACTTGATATCTCTGCTGCCGATATTTTGTGATCATAAATTTCCTCAACGTGTGACGCTATATCTCTATAGCTCATACCACTGGCAAATGTGCTCAAAATCTTCGTTTCAAGCTCTGGATGTAAGCTTGTTTGCCTTTTTTTGACTATTTGCGGCTCAAAACTTCCTTCTCTATCTCTTGGCGTTAACAGCTCAAATACTTGTACGTAAAGTCTTTCCATTCCTCCCATTTCTGCGATTATTTTCTTCACTTTCAGCTAATAAATGGTTTTCTATTTCACCTTCTAGACTCGCCTCCAGCAGCTTTTTTATAAATGGTGTTAATGCTTCCTCCTTTCCTGTCAACGGTCTTCCTTCTCGTATAGACGACAGGATATTTGTTTCCAACTCTTTATAATCTACCAATACGTTAGTTCTGTTTACTACTTTTTGACTCATTGTCAAACCTCCATTTTTTTATATCAATTTATTACTTTTTTTCGCTTTGACACACTTTTTTGAACATTCCCATTGTGGTTTTTAATGGCTGGTTCGAGCAATTTCTTGCACCAATTTTACAGCCTGGACAAACAGTGATTTTAGATAATGCAACTTTTCATAAGTCTAAAAAGATTGTCGAATTTGCCAAAAGGGTTGGTGCAGACATTCTGTATCTGCCTCCATATTCTCCAGATTTCAATAAAATTGAGCATCATTGGTTTGCTATAAAAAACAGAGCCAGGAACTCTTTTTAAATCTTTTCGTCAAGCTGTCGATTCTGCTTTTCTTCATTTGTTTCCACTATTATGAGAACAGCTATACCTGAGAAAGCTTACTAACAAAAGCCCTACATTCAAGCAGAAGGGAAGACCATCTTTTACCTTTCTTTTGTATCTTTTGTTGGGAACGCTCACAACCCTATTAAGTGAATAGCTTAAGATAGTTTCTAAAAACCGATGCTTATGATTTTTGGAACTTTGAATTACTTATTTCTACATTAGCAGCATATTTCATATTTGATGAATTTCCTGATACAAATACTTTATGTGGTGCATTGATACTAATACCATCAACTCTATTTATAGTTTACTCAGAGCACAAAAGAAATTTTGCACTTAAAAGTAAGCCAACTTAGAGATCATTACGTAGTATCCTTAACTTTTCACATTATTTAATCACAGCAAAAATGCTTTACCGTAACAGACCAATTCATTAACAAGAAAGCTTAGAGTCTATGCTTGTATAGCATTTTTTCCTGCTAATAAAAGTATACAAAACTTTAGCACTGCGATTAGTCATCTACTAAATAATTGTACTGAATAAAAAATAGTAGCTTGACTTTTAAATTTATCACTACATTATGTAAATTAATTTTACAGTATGGAGGTTATATGGAAGCAAATATGCAGCCACAAGAGTCAACTAAGGAAGAAATAAAAAAGTATGAGGATATAACAGAAGCTTCGTTGTCTCTTGGATCAACTAGTTACAAGGGCACAGTTGAGCAAAGCGCTAGCTAAAAATATGGTACATGAGTAAGGTTTCATTTATGCAAATCTTACTCATGTGGAAATTTTACTTTTTAAGTGAGGTACAGTATTAGTATTATGGTATTTTTAATTATTAATCCTAATTTTCAATATAGGCTAGAGTATTTTGGTTCTTTACTTAGAAATAAGAAAACAGGTCAAGTTTATAAATTAGGTAAAATAAATACATTAGTTTTACTAATCTATCAAGTTTCAAGGTATCAGGATATAATACAAAGTGGTTATAAAAGTTTCAGTAAAGATTTCGGTATTAGTTGTACTCAATTTAACGAAGCTGTTGAGGATCTTGTATCACAAGGCATCATTGTGCCTACTAATAACCGCCCTATAAGCCTACTGGAGGATGTACCTAAAATAAAAAAGCATTTTTAAGAAAATTCTCCAAAAAAAATATAATTAAGCCTTTCTGGTCACACCTTCAACCTTTTACTAGATGCAATCAAAAATGTATTCATTGCTATTGTAAGGGTGGTACTAAGGCAGATCCATTCCTTCTGAGCATTGAACAATGGAAATGTATTATAGAAAGGTTAGGAGGTTATGGGATTTTTGATATTTATATAACAGGTGGGGAAAATTTAATGTTCCCACAATTTTTTGAGCTAGCTTCAATTATTCTATCAAAGAATTTAGGCTTTGGGTTAAGTACAAATGCAAGTATTATTACTTCAACAGTAGTATCAAAATTACGGGAACTTAATATAAAAAAAATACAAGTTTCCTTAGATGGTGCTACATCTCAAACTTATGAGTTTATTAGAGGAGCAAGTCTTGGATCATTCAATAGGAGTGTATTAAAGGGAATAAGAAAGCTGACAGAAATTGCTGAAGTTGTGATAAATACTGTAGTTAACAAGCTAAACTTTCCAGAACTAAAAGATATTATTACAATAGGTCAAAGTTTTGGGGTAAAAAAATTTAAATTTTTTCCTCAGAAAAATTGTGGTAGGTCTAAGGGATATTCTGACATAATTTTAAGTGATAGAGAAATAATTGATGTATTAATACCAGAATGTGAAAGACTTGCAAAACAATACTCCACAAAAATAGAAACTATTGGTAGTGGAAATTGTGGCCCTGGTATATCAGGATTCGCAATTGAACAAAAAGGAGACATTTATCCGTGTATATTTGGAGTCAGTGATAAAACTCAATGTATGGGTAATATACTAAGTGATTCTTTAGATGATGTATGGTTTAATTCTGTAAAATTAGATAAATTTAGAAAACTTGACGAAGGTAGGTTATGCCATAGGTGTGAAACTCCAATGAGTCTATTTGGTTAATATTAATGGACAGGGAAGTAATAATTTATTCTCCACAGTTATTTGATGCACATTTTAAGCAACGTGTAGTAACAGGTAGGTGTTTATCATTAAGTACATATCTTAAGTCTTTAGGCTATAATACTACTTTATTAGATTCCAATTATAAAATTAGCAAACAAGTGGATCTCTTAGCTTATTTATCAAATAACTCACTAAAGTTTTACTTTATACTTGTATTTCTTAACAAAACTGATGCTTATGGTATAGTTTTAAAAAAAATAGCTGATGAGTTAAGATTAATAAAATTAAGTTATAAAGTTGTAATAATAGGTTTCGGTTATCTAGCAGCAAGTGCTTCTGAGGAACTGATGGAGTATGAAGCTGTTGACCTTGTTGTGACTAAGATATCAATACTTTCTTTTATACAGTATGATAGTTATGTACAAACACTTGCAGAAAATGTTCAAGCCAATATTGATAAGTTTTATCAGATTAGAGGTCTACAAAATAGCATCAAATTTTATGAAAATAGTATTATTTCTATAGAAGGTAGTAGTGGATGTAATGCTCGGTGCACTTTTTGTGCATATAATGAAGATGTAGGTCATGGTTGGTATGGGCGTAATGTAACTGAAGCTGCAAAGGATATTCATTACTTGTATGAAGTACATAATATTACAAGATTTGCTTTCAGTGATAATGAATTTGGTGGCAATTTATATGAGTGTAGCTATAGAGCTAAAATTCTAGCAGATCATCTAAATGATATTTGCGACAAAATATCAATAGCACTCAATATTAGATCCGAAGTATTAGATGCAGATTCCATTTTAAATTTCTCAAATGCTGGTGTAAAAACTTTTTTGATTGGAATAGAATCCTTCAATGAAAGAACATTAAAAAAAATTTTTGGAAAGTTAGTTGATCAGGCTCATTTACATAAAGTTATTAAAGAATGTGATAAAAATAATATAAAAACTGTAACAAGTTATATACTGTGGCATCCATGGCAAACTATTGAAAGTATAAAGTTCGAGCTTGATAAAATTGAGAAATTTGGTAGGTATCGAATTCCCCAATTTTTAACTAATAGCATATTGAAGGTAATGCCAGGAACCCCTATCGAGCTAAAAATTAAACGAGATAATCTTTTAAAAAAGTCATTATTTCACAGAAGTTTTGAATTTCAAGACAATAACACAAAAGTTTTATATAACTTACTTAAAACTTGGTATGAAGAAAACGTATATCCTACTTTAAGGCAGCTAAATGATGAAAATAAAGGTGATATACGGCAAATAGCTGAGTTAAAAATAAAAGAATTTGAATGGCTAAAACAACAACTTATTTAACATGATATCTCAAACTATTAACCCTAAACAGTTATATAATTTAATTAATGAATTATATGTACATATTGATAACGAAGATACCTTTATAGCTAATTTTACGTCTTTATGCAATAATGGATATAAAGTTATTGGCAAATACGTAGATAATGATCTTATTGCTATTTTAGCGTATAGATTACTCTATAAGTTTGCGTTTGGAAAATATGTTTATGTCGATGATTTAGTAACTCTACCTGAGTATCGATCAAGAGGCTACGGGCACCAGCTAATTGAATGGCTCAAAGAAGAAAGTAAAAGAATTGGTTACCATCAAATTCACCTCGATGTAAGTATGAGTAATCATTTGGGTTCGAAATTTTATTTAAATAATGGCTTTCAAGCTAAAGCATATCACCTGTCATGTAAAGTTTAATAGTATTAAATTATGGTAAAAACAAATCGCTTGATTAGTAATACTAACTATATTAACTTAGTTATTGCTGACTTTATTTCCAGTTTAGGTGACTGGATGGTAATACCTATTATTGGCTCATTATTCTTTTATGATATTGGTTTATCATCACAAATGCTTGCTATTGTTGAAATTATTATTGCAGCTCCAAGCGTTTTTTTTGGATCAATTATAGGAGTATCTGTAGATAATAAAAATCCAATACCTATTTTGATTTATTCTGATATTTCTCGAGCAGTTTTATCAATTATTTTATATTTTTTAGCTTATCATTACGAAATAGTTTTGTTATTACTCTTTTTGGAGGGAATATGCCGTTGTTTTTTCTTACCTTCTAGGCAAATAGCCTTAAAAGTACTAGTTCTTAATGATCTATTACCAAAAGCATCAGGTTTTTTGCATACTTCAAGTCAACTTGCAAAAATTATTGGTCCAGCATTTGGTGGTTTGTTGATCTTGTATTGCAATATAAAATTTTTGTTTATTATCAATGCCTTAACTTTTCTAGCATCTGCATGCTTTATCAAAGCTATTAGTCTACCTATGAAAATTACAGAAACAAAATTGTCTAACAATAAGATTAGTAAATTGACTTTTATATATAAGAAACTAATAAATGTTGCCAGTACAATTAAAAACAATAAGCTTTTAAGAATTGTTATTATTAATAGTGCATTAAGGTTTGCCATAATATTTATATTCGATCTTTATATAATAGTTTTCAACAAATTTATGAATTTTAGTGCATCAATATATGCAATAGCAATAAGTGCTATAGGAATGGGCAGTGTTGTTGGTGCAGTAGTAGTTACTACTTACATTACGCACTTTAGGTACATACTGTTGATTTCTGCAGGGCAAACTCTTGGTGGATTATTATTATTCCTTTTAGGTTCATTAGCTTTTTATCATATAAATTTGTCTGTGTATTTTTATGTATTAATATGGTTTTTATTTGGAATAACGGGGGCGCTGATTAATGTACCATATGCTAGTCTATTACAGACAGAAGTTGACCAAAGTATAATAGGCTCAGTTTCTGCCTTTAGCGAATCTATTCAAAACTTTTTCATGATTATTTCTCCTTTGGTTGGTGCATTGCTAATCAGTTTTATTACAATTGATATAATGTTTTTATTAGTTGGCTTATTATTAGTGTTACTTGGACTATCATTAATAATGAATAATCAAAGATTGTTGCTAAGTAATTTTTTTTAATGTTAAGTGCAGAACAGATCTTTTATGCTACCCTATAACCGATACAGGGAAAGTTTAGTAAGTCTCAAAACTCTCAATGGTCTTACCTCCCCCTTTGAATTCATAGCCCTTCTCATAATAGTCCAAATTAGGTGAAATACGCATTTGTGGTCTGTCGAGTTAGTGGCACTATGGTTTATTTGGGCTATTGTGAAAAGAGCCATACACACCACTTATCAATAACGCTGTACCAATAAAACCTTCCAGGATTGCTTGTCTTTGCTGCGTTGTTTTTGTTGATGATTTCTCTTCTACAACGCTAACTATGGATTAGCCGACAAAGAAAGAATTGGAAATGGAAGGTTTTTTACGTTGTAAAGAGTATGAAATGAGTGTAGAAAAAATATGAACCAGAAAGTTAAAAGGAGATCGGTGGCGAGTGTGCTCAATTTCTAATCTATTTTTTAGGTGTACTAAATAACACTTGATCTGACACTTTAAAAAAGTAAGTTATAAAATAATAAACAAACAAAAGGAGTGTTAGAAATGAGTACAATACAAACAAAAATACTAAAACCAAAGTTAGGGTTATTGGAGCTAGCAAAACAATTAGGAAATGTATCACAAGCGTGCAAAGTAATGGAGAGATACGTTTTATCGATTCAAGGAATTATATGAAAATGGAGGAGAAGAAGCATTACATGAAATAAGTAAGAAAAAACCTCTATTAGCAAACAGAGTTTCCGAAGATATAGAAAGGGCAGTAATTGCCATAGCTACAGAATTTCCAGCATATGGACAACAAAGAGCTGCAAATGAGCTTAGAAAAAGGGGCATAATAATCTCTGAAGGTGGAGTGAGATCTGTATGGCTGAGAAATGACCTTGAGACCTTCAAAAAAAGACTGAAGGCTCTTGAGGCAAAAGTTATGCAAGATGGAATAATTCTAACAGAGGAGCAACTTGCGGCTTTAGAAAAAGTTAAAGAACAAAGGGAAGCACATGGTGAAATTGAAACAGAACATCCCGGTTATTTAGGTTCTCAAGATACTTATTATGTAGGCAATATCAAGGGTATAGGAAGAATCTATCAGCAAACTTTTATTGATACCTATTCAAGAGTTGCTATGGCAAAGCTTTATACAGACAAAACTGCAATTACTGCAGCAGATCTTCTTAATATACCTTTCTTTGATGGGCAAAACGTACCATTGTTGCGCATTTTGACTGATAGGGGTACGGAATACTGTGGCAAACCAGAAAATCACGCTTATCAGCTATATTTAGGAATTGAAAATATTCTAAAACCAACTCCGCAAACTAATGGCATATGCGAGAGATTCCATAAAACTATGCAAGATGAGTGTTACAATATTATTTTTCGCAAGAAAATCTACAATTCTTTGGAAGATCTGCAGATAGATGTTGATCATTGGTTGCGTTCTTACAATGAGAGCAGGCCTCACTCAGGTAAATACTGCTATGCCTATGCAAACTTTTCTTGATAGCAAACACATTGCTTTTCAGAAAAATATTAGTAGCATTAAACAAGAGACTGATATTAGTTTTAACTACCTCAATTCTTCTGTCAGTTAATTCGTGTCTGTCAGATTAAGTTGTGTCTAGTACAGCAGATTACGATGTTTATGATTCTTACAAAATTAATAAAGAGTACACAGCAGCAGATGAGTTTTATTTTAATGATGATATAATTCTCTATACTATTCCAGGGCTATATTAACCATATACAAAATATAAATAGGTATAATAATTGTTTTGAAAATAAATGTAATATAGTATAATTTATATTATTGTGTGTGATGATATATGGTCCAAATAATAAATTGTCTAATGAACTAAAGTGTGTATTGGGTCTTTTATCTGAAGATGATTTTGGTGCTAAAATATCTGAGCTAGACAAGGTTATTCGTAATTTGAGACATAATGAATCTTCTGATTATGTTCTTGCTGTTCTACCAAGTGATCCGTTCGAATTTTTCCACATGGCAATTTTATTATGCTGTAAAATCAGCCATATTGGCTCGTTTTCTCTATATAAAGTAATTTGCTTAGTTTTGTTGCAACAATTTTACACTTTTGTTGTTCCAAATTTGGGAGAAAAACCCTGGACCATCCTTTCAAGAATATAATTTTAAGGTGAAAAATTTGAAAGAATGTGGAATATTATAGAAAAAGCAGTCACTCTGTATATATATCACATAGTGTGGATAACAAAATATCGATATCCAGTATTAGTTGGAGATATTGGGCAGAAAACTAAAGAAGTTGTACAAGAAGTATGTGAAAGTAGAAATTATCAGAGGTAGAGTTGCGTCAACATGTATACGTTTCTGTACCCCCATACTTAAGTATTAGTAAGTTAGTGCAGTTAATAAAAGGAAAAAGTTCCAGAAAAATCCAGCAAAACTTTCCAGAGCTGAGAAAAAGATACTGGGTTATGGGCATTTGTCAGGACTAGCGGAAACGTAACTGACGAAATGATAAAAAATTATATTGAAAATCACTCTAAAAAAGAAGATAAATTTGGTAAGTCGAAAGTTAGCATTCTATGCTCTCTCTCAATCTTTGGATTTCAATCCATAGTGGTTGAATCCTGAGATTTTTTTACCAGCATCATAGCCCTTCTCTTTGGCAGTATCTGCATTCTTTACACTCTGTGCATCAATTATGCAAAAGCTGGTTTTTTCTTTCCGACCATTATTTTGTCGGACCACGCCAACTATTTTTTTTAACACACGCCCTAGAATGCTTTCTTTAGCTGTATCTGGCTTTTCACTCCATTTTTTGAAATAATCGTAACAATTGTGCCATTTTGGAAATTCTGTTGGTAACATTCTCCACTGGCAACCGCTTTTCAAGACGTACAATACTTCACAAAACACCTCATACAAATCAAGTTTTCTTGGTTTTGTTTTTTTTCTGCAAGACTCTAGATCTTTTACAATAATCTCAAATTTTTTCCGACTTATGTCGCTTGGGTATGATCTTCTCATATTCTTCACTATCTATATTATCCTCTCATTTTATTTCTTTTTTGAGATCATGTACAGGCTCTAAGAGAAATCTTGTCTAAATTTGCTAATCTGCAGACAATCTCTGAGCCATACAAATATGCTTTTACATCGTTGATTCAGAGATAGCAAAGTATTTATTAGTAGTTTGATATAAAAAGTTAAGATATATATAAGCTTGACTTTTCATTACAAAAATACTATCATATAATAGTAGTATGTGGTTAAAGCCCTTATTAAAATATATATTGATATAATTTACAAGTTAGGTGGGTTACAATGAAAGGCGGATATTTCGATGTAGTAAGAATATTTCACGACTTAGATCAATGTGAGAATTTAGATGCAACTAATGTAATAGAAAAAATAAAAAGATGTTTACAAGAGAAAGCAGGAAATCTTTACTCTTCTTGGAAAGAAGGAAACTTTGACATTAATCATAAATTTTTGTTACTGTCAGGGTCTGGACGTAAAGAACAAGAATTTAGTTTGATTGATATAGCTCTCTATAATTGCTATGATGGAAATTTTATCCCCAAACTTCTTCCACGTATGACCCATTTTTACAATATAGCAAAGGCTTTAATAAGAGCAGGGGCAGAAATACACAATGCGCTAGATGATTTACGTTGCTGTATCTTAACTAATCGTACAGACGTGGTAAAATTTTTGATAAAAGAGATATTAATAAAAAATCCTGATGATAGTATACCAGATCTTTTAAGACACAATAATACTATGTTAGAATATTGGAATAAATGCTCAGAGGAAATAAAAAGAATAAAAGAAGAAAAGATTGGTAATGGTATCACATTTTATGATGTTTTAGCAGGCAATAACGATCAATTAGCATGTCATATACGAGTAGCAGGGGCAGCATTGAACGAAGATAAACATAAGAAATTTCCTATATATGCTAATGAAATAGAAAATCAACGTCAAAAATTATGGGAAAGGCTAGAATTAATAGGTGAAGGTTCTAATAATTTATGTAAAGTATTTCCAAGTAGTAGAACAGAATCTGATAAGGAGTTACCTAAAGAACTTTCTAAGAGAGTAGTTGAATTGCTAAGCAATATAGATATAAAGAATTTAAACGAGGCAGTAAGAAGTACATATAGTGAAACTACTCATGTATAAAGTGAAGAGTTGAAAAGTAAGAAACCAAATGATATAAGTAATAGCATCGAGAATAATACAAATCCACAAAGTGAAAAGAAAAATAAACTGTCTGCTGTAACTGTCTCTGTATTGGCAATAGCTGGAGTTACTTTAGGAATAGCCATTGCAGTTTACTTAGAAATGCCAGCAGTGGGAATAGCAGTTGGGGCTTGTTGCTTAGTTATTGCTGCAATCATAAAGCCTTCAAAGTCACTTGAGAATAGCAATGCTGAAGCTGTAGTAAATCAAATAACAGTGCAAAATTATAACTTAAGGGGGTAAGGAGATATAGCAGGAGAGTTGGCTTTGTTACCTATGAAAGGCCGACTATACAAGCAACTTATTGAAAATCTTATTTTTTTACAATCAATTTATCCAATTCAGTGTGAGTGTTAAATTTACTGATCTTTCCATAATTGGGGTTAAAGAGTTGCAGAAAGTTTAATAATCCAAAGATTCTTCTAAAGAAATTATCTTATTTTTTATTGGCAGACAGCTTGTTTAAACCCGTAAAATTTCTCTAGTTGCTCGCTCCACAACATCGGTATTTCTTTTAAATCCATTAACCTCAAACTCCTTGGCTGTCTCCCATTTACTATATCTTCTTTAATCTTTGGTGCTAAATAATTCAGCCTCAAAATTTGCTGTATACGTCTTGTACCTATATTAATTTTGGCACTCAGCTCTTTCACACTTCTATATTTTCCCTCTTCTAGCTGACGTTTCCAGGAATGGGCTCTTACCACTGCTCTAAGTAGCGCATTATTTGTCTTACCTTCTGGCTCGATTACTGTGCATTTCTTTCCCTTCTTCTTTATTGGTATAAATTTTTCCTCTGATTCAGAACATACTTCTATTCCATCTTCTTTTACCATTACTCCCTTTATTAATTTCCTCACTACTTCTTTCTGCTTTCCAAAACTTAAATTTTTCCACTCTTCCGCTTTTTCTCCCCATTTTTCATATAGCTGTTCAGCTCTCTTCATCACTTCTTTTTCTACTTCTCCTGCTACTATTGTTCGATTCACTGATTCACAATTCTTTCCCCTTAAGTGGTTATTACATACGTAGTATCGATATCTCTTATTCTCTTTTTTTGCATATGTCAGTGTCATATTTACATTACAGCTCTTGCACTTAATTATTCCCTTTAGCAGCGCTTCCTTATATTTTGCTTTTCTATATGGCTGATTCTTTATTAATTCTTGTGCTTTTTTCCACTTTTCCTCTTCTATTATTGCTTCATGTTTTCCTTCATACTCTTTCTCATAATGCCGTATTTTTCCCATATATATTGGGTTTGTTATTATTCTTCTCACCGTCGCTTTTTTAAAGATATCTGATTTTATCCGGTACCCTTGACTATTTAACTCTCTTGCCAGTTCTGCCATTGACTTTAGCTCCACATATCTTTCAAATATATAACTTACCACTTTTGCTTCTTTCTCATTTATTATTAATTCTTTATCTTTTACATCATATCCCAGCGGTAAAGTTCCACCCATCCATAAACCTTGTTCTTTTGATGTTGCTATTTTGTTTTTTACTCTCTCTACTATCATCTCTCTTTCTAGTTGTGCTGCACCTGATAATACCGTTTGTACGAACTTTCCCATTGGCGTATTATTATCAAATATCTGCGTTACTGCTATAAAATTTACTCTATGCCTTCTAAAAAATGATGTCACTTCTATACTATCTTTTGTTTCCCTTGATAGCCTATCCAGAGTATACACTACCACACAATCTACTTCTCCTCCTTTAACATCTTCAAATAATTCCTTTATTGCTGGTCTTTCTAAATTCTTTCCTGAATATCCGCCATCATCATACCTTTTGGCCAATGCTACCCAGCCTTCTTTGCTCTTTATGTACTTCTCACATGCTACTCGTTGCGCATCTAAACTGTTAAACTTCTGCTCTAGAACGTCTTCATTTGACTTTCTCGTATATATTCCACATCTTATCCCTTTACACATTTTCCCTTCCCTTTTGATCACGCAAACCAAATAGGAGCGGCCCATTGTAACTCATTCCCATTATTTTTCCGGCTACTGCTGACAATGATGTAAAAAACTCTTCTTTGTAGATTAAACCCTTGTCTGTTACCATTACCGCATGCGTTTCTTCCCCTCTCTCTAATATTAGCTCTGTTCCTGCTACTGGCAATTTGTCACTACTTATTCTTTTTCCCTTCTCTAGTCGATCTGCCAGATACTCTAGTCTTTTTGACCCTTTTCTTGACATTTTTCCATATGCTTCCTCCTGCATTCTATATGATAGTCTTGGTATCAGATATTTCTTTGAATGTTTAGGTGCCTCTTCCCCATATACCTTCTTCCATATTTTTCTCAGCTCATCTAAAGGTTTTCTCTCTAAATTCATTACTTTCTTTTCTATTTCTTTCTCCATATTTTTAGCCCTTCATAAATAGCTTTTCAATTCTGTCTGTTTCTTTCTTCAATACTTCAGCTACCTCTTTACTATTTTTCACATAATCCATCGCTGTCATTCCAAATTTATCTGCTTGCTCTATTTCTGCTCCTGCTTCCACTAACTCTTTTACTATCTCTACTTTCCCCACCATACATGCAAGGTGCAATGGAGTGCATTTATTGCCATACTCTTCAGCATTTACATTTGCTCCTGACTTTATCAACTCTCTCACGGTTTCTAGGCGTTTTTCCGTTACCGCTAGGTGCAGTGCTGTGTATCCTTCTACATCTGCTGCATTCACATTCACTCCTTTTTCGACTAATAACTCCACTGTTTTTACCTCTACTGCATAATGTAGAGCTGTTCTTCCTTTTTCGTCTCTTGCATAAATACTTTTAAATGAGTTCTCTAATAGTGACTCCTCTTTTCCTTTTTTACTCATGACCTACCTCACCTTTTCTTTGAATTTTAAGCCCTCCTTTTCACCACCTCATCTATCATCTCATTTACTTGGCTCATTATCTTGCTTGCTAAATTTTGACATTCTTCCTTTATCAGTGATTTGTCTCTCTTCCTTATTTCTCCTATCTCTATTATTTTTAGCTCCGGCATGTAGCTTACATTCAACATGTCTGCTATTTCTCCCACTAGCCCCTCTATTCCATAGCAGGTCAGTTCTCTACTTTTTGTTATTCCTCCTTTTTCTCTCAAAAATTTACTTGCCTTTTCACTCTCTTTGCTATCACATAGACGATACTTTTCACTTTCCCAGATGTAATACATTGGTGTTGCACCATATTTATTCAGTTGATTAACCTCAGCCCCTGCTTTTACTAGCTCTTTTATTATTTCAACTCCTGCTCCTCCTATTTTGCACGCAGAGTGCAGTGGCGTACATCCAGTGACATATTGAGTGGCATTTACTTCTGCTCCCGACATTAGCAGCACTTTTACATTTTCTAAGCTTTTCGCAAATACTGCACAGTGTAGTGGTGTATAACCATTCTTATCTCTTGCATTAACCTCAGCTCCTTTTTTTATTAATAATCTCACTGTTTTGTAATCGGATGCTTGATGCAAGATCGTCTCTCCTTCTTCATTTTTTTTGTTAATATTTTTAAATCCGTTACTTGATACTTCTTTAAAAAACTTACTAAAAGATTCTTTGCTAAACTTCATACTTACCTCACAAAATTAGCTTTTCTAGCGCCAGACAAATTTCTTATATTTACCTGCTGCTATTCAAGTCATGTCCTTTTTAGCATGAGAAAGCAAGTCTTTTTCTTTTTATTTCATACACTTTTACCTATTATTAATATAATATATGAGGATCTAAATATAAGCGCTTAACTCATTAGAGATATTACTTGACTACTTTTCCAACTTCTGTGCAAATGTCGATGTTCATGCCACTTCAGTACTCCCGGGTAAAATACTAAAATGTGCTTTTCTAATTCGTGTATTGAGTCTTTTTGCTCTGAATCCAAATCATTTTTATAGTAAACGTTGTGTTCTGCTAAAACATATTTTGTGATCTTCTGATCAGTATAATTTTCTACTTTGTAATTATGGATAATGCTGAATCTTTCCAGAATTGGCTTGTGTTTTAAATTCCAAAATTGTTCAGATAGTTTGCTACTCCCTAATAAAAATTTATTTCCTTCTTCTTCTATGCTACCAACCGGAAAGCACGCATTTATTTCTTCTAAGTTCCAACTGTCCGATAATATAACTTGCGCCTTCGCAAACTTAATTTCTGGTAATAAACTCTGTGGTAATGGATATAGTGCTTTTAAATTGTACCACTGATGATTTCTTTCATAGATGCCTTTGTAATCCTTTGTGTGAGGCTCTGTTTCTCCAAGTACTGCTACATCTAATCGATATATGTCATTACTAAATGCTTGCTCATAATGGTTACGTAGATAACTCTCTATAACCTTAATTGATGTACCACTAAACTTAAAAAAATTTACTCTTCCAAACGATAATACTGGTCCATCTTTTTCAACTTTTCTACCTGAATAGTCTGATAATAAGCTGCCAAATACACTCTCATCTAAAATAAACCTGTCAACGTTGTAGTGGTCATTGAAAATCCTCATTAGCCGCGATCTTACAGGCAGTGATAGTTTTGCCAGCTCTACTACTGCATCTACGAAGAAGTCATTTGGAACATCTTTTATTCCAATTTGCAGCTCAAAGAAGTGCTTACCAGGTGGCTCTTCGATAATTGTAATATCTTCTATATTTGCCCACTTTAGTGCTATTTTGAGTGATGCTGGAGTTCCTCTCAGTCTTTGAAATTTTACTCCTTCTATTACGGCTTTTCTTCTATCTTTTACCCAACGCAGTATCTCTTCTAAACCATATTCTTCTATTATCCACGGCAGTATTTCATCTTTGAGACTAAATTTAAATTCCCTGATGCAACTTGGATTAACTTTGTAGTCGATTGCTTCTACTAGCACTTTTTCTTGCTTTGTTGCGTTTGGCGGTAATAAACTTTTCATTTGCTTTTTCTTGCTCTAACTCTTTTGCTTATATGATACATAAGTAAACAAGAGATAGTTCTGACCTTGGTACGGAAATTTCCTCATTAAAAGTGTATCTGTTACTAAATTTGCTTAACGTAAAAACTGCTTGCCGTTACATTAGACATACTACTTCCAGGCTCATTGAGAGATACTCTGTTTTTTTTATTATCTTCTATTCTATGATTTCTACCACCGAGAGATACAATACCTTTGTTGGCAATGCAAATTATCATAGCACCATCAGATTTTGTGAATATCTCTTTCTCCTCGCTTCTAGTATAGTTATGGCTATCATGCAACGCTTTTGCAATACTGTAAATGAGCTTCATATCACCATATGATACTTTTTCAATGCCAGCTCGTGTCAATGCTTTTAGGTCTGAACATATCCTGCTTGCAACTTGGTTAATAATAGCTTTTCTGCCATGCAACCCTCTTTGAATTTCCACAATATCAATCTCAATAATAGCTGTTCTGTCTTCCTTACTAAGCTTGATGTTGGGATGTTCTCTTTGCAGATCGTCAATTTCTTTCTGCTTCAGTTTACTTGAAAAGCACCTGGGTATTGAAAACGCAACAAATCCAGATCCAACTTTCAAGATCTTCATGCCCAACTCTGCACTGCTTCTTAACATTTCTGCGTGTAAACAAACCCTTGGATGGCCATCCACCACTTCTTTTAATGCAACTCTTGCATCTCTTTTAACCTTATCTGATGAATTACACCAATTACATGGATTAAACACATAAACTATTGCATGTAATGGCAAAAGTAGTGCTCTGCCTACAGCCCCGCAAAAGTTTGCATTTGATTGTTGTTCCTGTGCCATTAAAATACCCCCTAATGTTACCTATTTAAGTTTTGTATTCTCCACACATACAATATAATCTGAGGTAATATCGTGTCAATTGATTTACTGCTAATGTAATATATTCAAAAATATTATGAACTTCTTAAAAGTGCTTGCTAGTAAAAGAATACGTTTCAAATCCTATATTTCCTCTAATTTAACATGACTAAGAACTGCACACTCATTACCTAGCACCACAACATCCTCTCTTGGCTCGATTAATTCTACGTTTTCTACACCCTCTACAAATAAATTTGCTATTATCCATGATCTTGTAACATTCCACCCTAATCTTTTTGCTAATTCAAACTTCTCAATAAACTGCTTCCTGATTTCTTCCTCTGATATTAAAGGACTTATGCTCATTCTGCTGTGGATATCTATTTCCGTAATATTGCAACCAATTACTGTTATCGTATCGGTTAAAACCCTTATATCATCTCTAGTAACTTGCTTTTTTACAATTTCAAGTAGCTCTTCTAACGCTATGCCAGTTTGTGTTGATAAAATTGAAATTTGTACTTTCCCTGGTATAGTTGATTCCACTAGTGCATCTTTTACTCTACTATCTGCTGACAGTGCATGATATTTATAATATTCCTTACTTCCTCCTGTTGACCAACCTGCTATTTTTGCTTTTACCCTCTTTCTAAATCTTTCATCATCTTCTCCTTTTTGTCTTTCCACTTCATAAAACTCAGCCAAATTATCAAGATCTTCTCCCGTTGCAAATTTAAGTAAATTACCCTTTACAGCTTCGTTTATCCTTTGTCTGAGTAAAAGTTCTCGCCATGCTGCTACCTCCAGAATCTTTATCGCTGGATCACTTTCAACTAATGCTGTAAAACTTGCGTCACGCTTCACCAACTCTTCCCTCATCCGAGACAGAATTTCTTCGAAGTTCAGTGGCTCAATAATGTTAGGCTGCTCCATCTTTATACCACAACTCCATCAAAGCGAATATTTTTTCCACTTGGTAAGTACAATCCTTCTAGGTCAAGCGTTACTTTTCCTTCTTTCACTTCTGTTATTTTTACTTTTTCTAACTTAAATCTTTTTTCCCATTTTTCCAAAGCTTCTGCAGTTGCTGCGTAAATTTCCAAAGTTAAATCCCTATTTATTGGCTTATCTACTAACTCAAATAATCTTGATCCATAATCTCTTCTCATTATTCTACTCTTAATAGGAGTGGTCAGTATATCAATTATTGATTGCTTTAAGTGTTCTAAACCCTCTAGTTCTTTACCTGTTTCTTTGCTCATTCCCTTCATAACTCATATACTGTCTTACTTCTATTAATTTCTAAGATACAATCTTCCATTTTAGTGTTAGCATGTGATACTTTATATGCAGTATAAGAAGATATCAGTACAATAGATGCACATATAACAGCAACAGCTAATGCAGATAGAACAAAAGTGTATCCTATAGCCGCTATTAACAATGAAGATGCAACACAAACTATAATAATCTTCCTTGCATATGCTTCTTTTCTATCTTTTTCACGTTTTGCAAACTCTTCATATGTTTTGGTTTCTACTTTTTTCAAAGTATCAAATACCTCTATGCTTTTAGCATAAAACCTTGGAATGTGATTATTTTTATCTTTTATTAAAGTACATGCTCCCCTATTTAGCAGAGCTTTTACTACACCTAGATGATCATTGGCAGTAGCAAAATGTAATGGTGTTCCTCCCATATTAGCTTTGCAGTTAATGGATGCTCCCATTTCTAGTAGTAATTTTACTATCCTGATATGTCCATTACTAGCAGCACAATGCAGAGAGGTATATCCACCTGCATCTCTTCTGTTAATCGCTGTACCTTGTTTCAGTACAAGATGCTCTACTATCTTTTGACAACCATTATGGGCAGCTATATTTAATGCCGTGCTATAATAACGAACAACAGTATTCTTTATTTCAAATAAATAGCTTCGATAGAAATTACATTCTTCCCATTTTTTGTAAGTTTCTTCATGCGTAAATAACTTTTGTTTTATTTTTTCAATTACATCATCTTCTTCCAATAATTCCGACTCTATTTTTTTAAATATACTATCGATTTCTTGTTCTGCTATAGCCATCAATACTTAACTAAATATAATTTATTATAGAACATGTTCTATATAAAACAAATTCTTCATCTATTGTGTAAATACACTATTACTTCCGCTCATTACTTTAAATCCACAAGAGACAAGATCACCAACTCTTCCTATACCAAACCCATTAGCAAATACTGTTTTAGATCCTTCTATTAATATTTTTCCTTCACTAAAACTATCTCCTTGCCTGCAAATTTGCTTACCATTTACAAAAACATTGTTACTGCCACTAATGCAAAAATGTGGTGTTGCTTCTGCACAATAATCTCCTACTCGCACAACCGATTTATTCATCAATTAAGGTTTATTTTATCTGCCTTCAATTTTATTCCACTTTTTGTCATTTCTATTCTCGATTCCCCAGCTTTCAGTGTTATTTTATCTACTACTTCAATCTCTAAATGATGCTTCTCTTTATCATATAACAATCTTGTTCCATCTTGAAATTTTACACTATTTATTTCTTTTTTATTTTCTAGTGCAGCGTACTTTTGTTGATATATTCCAGAAAGTACTACTCCTAAAGATAATTCTCCCAGCGGGGAAAGTATAACTACTTGCTCATCAATATCTGGCGGAGACCAATTTCTATCTTTTCCTGCTTTGCTTGTTATCCATGGCAACCAATCTGTTAAAAATTCTCCTATTTTAACTCTTACTTTTGCTTTTTCATAATCTATTTCTTTTACAATTCCTATACGAATAACGTTTGCTAGCTTCCTATTCAGCTCTGAAATTGCAAAACTATGGTCTAACATGCACTTCACCTATCTCAATAACATGTGGCATTATGCCAGTTGACCATACTGATTTACCCGAGTGTACCTCATGAACCCATTCAACTAGCCACACAAGATAAGCATCTAGCTCTGGCCTAAATCCGTCAACTTCCGCAGAGATAAATTCAGCAGGTGAAACATTTTCCACATTCCAAGTATTTTTATTTACTACTCTTGCTACTTCTGCTGCTAATGACCTTACAACTAACGAGGAATACTCGACTGTTCCATCAACTACAATCCTTGCCTCAAATCTTACTTTTAGTGCTAACTCTTCTGTTCCAGGATCATGTCCCTTTTCAAATCCGCTAAGCTCCACAAAAACCTCTGGTGCTACTAATTCTTTTCTTATTACTGGATATACTTCGCATGTTTGTATCGCAGAAATTTCTTTCTTCAGCGTGGTACAAATTTTATCATGTAAATCTTTCAAATTCATCCTTTATAGCTCAATTCACGTTCAAAAAATTTTGTAAAGACTTTCTCAACTTCATAATTAACAAGGTCTTTTATTATTCTTGAGCCTTCAGGTTCCAGTGGTAGCTTTACTTCTTGTATTGGCAGGGCTGTTCTTCCTTCACGCTTAAAAATACCGCTATTTCCTTTTGGCATAACTGCTGCAAATCCTCCTATAAACTCATGCTTTCCTACTTTCGATCCTCTTCTTGTTTTTTGTATTTTGCCAATTGCCGATGCTCTAATGTCATAGAGATTTGCTCTAATTAACACTGCTAGTTTTCGCCTTAAAAATTCTTAATCTCTTTCTTATCAAACTTAATTTTATCTGCTTTTCCTCACTGATTTCCTTAGCTGCTTGCGCTTTTAACCATAGTGCCGTTTTGTTTAATGCCTTTACCGTTGCTAATTCTACTTTTCTTCTTTTAGCATTTACATTTTCTATTACCTCAACTTCTATATGAACAGACATTTTACACCCCAGACGCTTTTATTTTCCACGTTATTCCAGACTTGTCTCTAAGTGGCGGTGAGTGTACTTTATATCTTCGATCACCTATAACAAAAACATCTCCCACTATTGGCTTTAACAGTAGTAGGGTCGAGAACTGGCGCGCCTCTTTAGGGTTTGGTGGCTGATCCATTATTTTCATGTTGGGCCTCAATCCAAAATTCCCATATTCACGTTTCCAGCTCCCGCCTCATCAAACGCAGCATGCAGTTTTCCCGCACTACGCTTTCCTAGTAGATTCTTTACCAAAATTTATAACATATTGTGCTGGTGATGCTTTCGGAATGTAATATCTTATTCTGTAGTCCGAATATAGACCCAGGGTTTTATATATCCATTCTCTACTCCACCTCTTCCAGCCAAATCCTTTTCTTGCTTTTCTGGCTTTCATTAAATTGCGTCTTATTTTCTTCTCTACCCAATGCTTCACGTAGTGAAAGCTTCGACTTGAGTTTCCAATCCTAAAATAGTTTATCCACCCTCTCAATATCGGATTAATGATATGAATCACTCTCTCTATTGGTTGCGATTTATGCCAACGAAATACTTCCTTCAACTTGTGAAGTAGGTTTGTTCGTGCTTTCATCTGTGGTGTTGTTTCTACCGTCCATTTTCCTTGTTTTGTAATTTTCTCTCGAAAATTGAATCCTAGAAAGCTGAACTTTTCCCCTTCTTTTAGGTTAACAACTTTTGTCTTTTCTTCATTTACTTCTACTTCTATTTTTGCTAATTCCTCTTGTAACCTTTTGTATACTGACTTTTCCAGCCATTCCCATTTTGGGTGTCTATCTATCAGTATTACTAAATCGTCTGCCCATCTTGCGTATTCTATATGTTGATATTTTCCTTCTTTGGTCACCTCTTTTGCTTTCTCTAGCATTTTATCTACCTCATTGAGGTATATATTGCTCAATAACGGCGAAATCGTTGATCCTTGCGCTATTCCTCGTTTTCCTCCCATCTTGAGGATTAGCTTGATCAAGTGCATGATTTCTTTATCATTTATTCTCTTGGCAATCTTTTCCATAAGAATATGATGTCGCACATTATCAAAGTAGGATTTCAGATCTATGTCAATAGCTTTTGTATTGTCTTTGATTGCTGCTTTCTCTACCCTTTTTATTGCTTCATGCGCTTTTCTCTTAGGTCTATATCCATATGATCCGTCCTGAAAGTCAGATTCGAATATTGGTTCAATTATTAGCTTTAGTGCACTTTGCACTATTCTATCACGGATGCAGGGTATGTTCAATGCTCTGAGTTTTCCCCCAGCTTTTGGTATTTCCTTTCTCCGGTTCCTATTTGGGCTATAGGTCTTGGTTATTAGTTCATATCTTATTTGTTGGAGATACTTTTCTAAGCCTTCTGCTTCTATCAATTCGAATGTCACTCTGTCAATTCCTGGTGCCCCATTACTCCTCTTTGTTAGCTTGTAGGCTTCTTTCAGTGTTTCCATTTTGCAAACATGAACATAGATTCCCCAGAATCGCCATTCCGGTTCTGCCTTCGCTTTGGTATATATCTTTCTTCTCAGGTCTTGTAATTTTATTGGCATTTTTATCATTTTACCTTTACCTCCCTTTTGTTAAAAGATTTCTACTAGTAGGGTACCTTTGCTCCATGAGCATTACCTCACTTCTTCGCTACTACGCACCCATCCGCCACCCTTTCATCTTCGGTTCATTTCCTGTTTCCAGTTATAGAACCTACCTCTCCAAGATATTTCTCCTTGGGATGAGGAGGGCTTCTCCAGTTGTTTTGTATGTCCTTGTTATCGTGCCATCACTATCACCCCGCTGAAGTAGAACAGTTGTATCAGTCGTTTTTCAACCTTCTGTACTGCCTTCACCATTTGACGGCTGGTTCGGCCTTCAGTACTGTGTTTTCGAGGCCACCTATGTGTTCACTTCCGTTATGGCCCGATAACTCGCCTTTATCCTTACGATAACGTTGTCGGTAGGCTTCAGTATCTTGGTTTCCCTCCATACTGCTACCCAAGCTACAGGACTCCGACTCTTATCCTGGTAGGTTTGACTCCTACTGAACATACTTACCTTCTCTGGACGCACCATCAAACGCACTTACTTCTAACGCTAAAGTTTCTTCCACAAATTGTCCTTCACCAATCTCGTATAATTTATCTGGCTCTTGCTTTAATACTTGTACCATGTACGCCTTATTTTTCGACTCATACAAAGCTACTTCTCCTAAATGGGCAAAACAATCTTCTAATAATCGCTTAATATTCTCTTGCATATTTCTTTTTGATATACTAACCTTTACATGCTAAGAAAGCGCATACCGGTAGAGTCGTTCTGTCCCCACTGCCATTAAGTTAAGGAAAAGTGATGAACTGTATTATAAAATCAGGTAAGATTCACAAATTAAAAGAAGTAATGACATGAGTAAAAAAAAGAATAATCATGTTTATAAAAAATAAATTGATGAGTTTAAACTTTATAAACGCACACAGAGCATCCTCAAAAGACTTCTCACGAAAAAGAAAGCTGCCCTTCGTTAATGTATTTCTCCTGATTTTTAGAAAGAGTGTAAAGTCATTACAAGTGATGCTTAATGAGTTTGTTCTGCATACAAGAAAAGATTATACAATTACGGCAAGTGCATTTACTCAAGCAAGAAAGAAGCTAAAACATACTGCGTTTTCAGAGTTAAATGATGATATAGTTTCCCTATACTACCAAGATCAGGAATTTAAAACCCACCATGGCTTCAGAGTACTTGCATTTGATGCTTCAATACTGATTCTGCCAAAGAGCGACAAAATAATAGGTGAGTTTAGCTCAAGAGCAGTATGGAATGGAATCCAGAGATTTGAAGACTATACAAGTGCAACCTTTGAAGTTTGCTACGATGTGCTAAATAATATTGCAATAAAATCTGTGCTAAGTAGAGGTGACAGCTATGAGGTTGATTTAGCAATCGGTATGCTTGAATCCATAAAATCAGACGATTTGTTAATCTGTGATAGAGGATACGTATCTTATCGATTTCTTGCTGAGCTTACAGGAAGGAAAATCAATTATATAATTCGCTGTTCAAGTTCGTCTTTCAATGAAATAAACGCTATGTTTAAGCCGGAAAGCCCATCTAGTACGGTGGTAGTGTCTACCGCACCTATTAAAGTAGCAAGACAGCTACGAAAGCTAGGATTACCTGATGAGATGAAATTCAGGTTAGTCAAAATAATACTTTCTTCTGGCGAAGTTGAAGTGTTAGTAACATCTCTGTTAGATGAGAAACGTTTTACAGTTGAAGAGTTTGAGAGATTATATTACTTGCGCTGGGGAGTAGAAACATTTTTTTCTAGGCTGAAGGGAAGATTAAATTTAGAGAATTTCACAGGAAAAAGTATTGAAACTATCAAGCAGGATTTTTGGTCAACTATCTTCATCAGTAATCTAGAAAGTATCATGATAGAAGATGATGAAGAGACATTGAGCTCACAGAATAGTAAACTAAAAAAAAGCATCAATAAATCTGTCTCATTTAATGCGATTAAAAACTTAGCCTTTGATATTTTTTCTACAGAGTCAGACATAGACTGCATTATGTATCGACTATCACAGTTATTTTTGATGAACACTTTAGTGGTGAGAAAAGGGAGAAGAGTTGATCGTCATAAGATATCTGATATTCGTTCACTCAACTACCAGAAAAGAGCTAGAAAACATGTGTTTTAAATTCAAGATATCTTTTCAGTATCATTGCATTAGTACATTCTTTGCAAAATAACCTGCAATTATTACTTTTTTAAATAACTTGCACTTTTCAGACTCCCTTTTCTTAAAAATTCACCCTAGTATTTACCATAATTATCAATCACTTCAAATTTTTTGTCCAATCTTAACTTCTCTTTCCCTTAACTTAATGGCAGTGCCGCTGGTACCCCTTATCTAGGTGTGTAAAAGTGAAATCTAGTTTCGCTATATAACACAGTCTCATACAAGTAGCTTCTCGATAATATTCTCACCTTCTTTTATCGAAGTCTGTAACTTATCATATGATCCTTGTTGTGTTTCGTTTAACTCTTCATAGCTTGGCATATCAAACTCTCCTATTAAAAATTACTTTAATTATGATATATTTAAATAATAAAACCAAGAATTTAACTAAGTATCACAAACACTTAAACAAGAAAGAAGAGAAGCTCAAGTATTCATCTACTTTGCTTTCTTTTCAATGTATCTACATATCAGAATAGACAGCTCATATAATACTAGCATTGGAATTGCAAGCCCTACTTGGCTTAGTACATCAGGTGGAGTTAAGATTGCAGCAATAATGAAAATTACCACTATCGCAATTCTGCGTTTATTTGACAAACTTTGTGCAGTGATTAGCCCTACTCTCACCATTAAGGTTAGTATGACTGGAATTTGAAATGCAGTACCAAACGCAAACATGAATTGAAGAACAAGGTCTAAATATTCACTAACTGATGGCATAAACTCTATTGGTATACCGAAAGATTTACCGCTATGTTCAAAAGCAATAAAAAATTTCCAGGCTAGGGGAAATATGTAGTAGTAAACTACAGCGGCTCCCGTTACAAACAAAACCGGTGTTGCAATTAAGTATGGCAATAACACTGCCCTTTCTCTTTTATATAAGCCAGGTGCTAGAAACATATAGAATTGCCATGCAAACACAGGAAAAGAAAACAACAGTGCACTCATTATTGCAACCCTGAGATATACAAAAAACGCTTCTGTTAAGTCTGTATAGATTAGAGAAAAATCATTGCTATCTTTTGTAACTTCTATTAAAGGTGCAAGTAAAAAGCGGTATATATTTTCTTTAAAGTAGTAACAAAACCCGAAGGTAACACAAAAAAATAGAAAGCAAAAAATAACCCTTTTTCTAAGTTCCGCAAAGTGCTCATAAAATGAAGCATATTTTTGTGAGTTTTCGTTCATACTTTACAATAAAGCTATATCTAACATTCTCAGTGAAAAAGCCCATTCATTATCGTACCACGCTGCAACTCTACAGATATCACCTGTGACATATGTACCAGCTAAATCCACAATTGCACTATAAGGGTTATGGACAAAGTCTATTGAAACTAAAGGCTCGTTACATACGGAAAGCACATGATTTGCTGAATTCTTAAACATTTCATTTATTTCTCCAGCTGTTACCTTCTTATCAGTCGTAAATTTAAAATCAACCATAGAAACGTTGCTAACCGGAACTCTAATAGCAGTACCATCTAGCTTACCCTTTAACTGAGGAATGACAGAACCAATTGTTTTTGCTGCTCCAGTTGTAGTTGGCACCATAGAAAGGCCACAAGCTCTTGCCCTACGTAAGTCTCTATGGTTGCCATCAAGAATATTTTGATCATTCGTATAGGCATGTATAGTGGTCATAAAACCGCTTTTTATACCTAAATTGGAGTGTAAAACGTGTACAATCGGAGCCAGGCAGTTTGTAGTACAAGAACCTGCTGAGATCACTTTATGCTCCTTTTTTAGCATATCGTTATTTACGCCGTAAACTACAGTTACATCAGCATCTGAAACTGGAGCAGAGACAATTACTCTCTCTGCATTATGCTTTGCTGCTTCCGCACGCTTGTTGAATGCACCAGTGCATTCAAGCACTACATCAACATTCCAAGGAATATTTTCAGGGCTACGTTCTCTATATAAAGAAAATTTCCTGCCATTTATAGATAGCCAATTTTCAGACTCGTTAAAATCAATATCGCCGTTAAATTTGCCATGAACAGAGTCATATTTAATCAAATGTGCATGCTGCTCAGCACTGAGCGACCCATTTACCGCCACAACTTCTATTTGCTCGCTATAGTTTTCTACTTCAAAAATAGCACGCAATACACTTCTGCCTATTCTACCAAGACCATTAATTCCTACACGAATTGTCATTTTTCCATCTTAAAAGTTTAATTATAGGAAATATTGCCTAATATTTCATTCTATTCTTTTAGTTGTTAATCCTAATGTTATAATATATTGATTGACTAAAGAAACTGTATCACTTAATTAATAATATCTAAATTTTAACTCGGAGTAGGTTATGCATGGATTACCAATGACAAATTCAGATAATCAGTATCAGCAAAGAAAAATAGAAGCATTGCAAAAAGAAAATAAAGGACTGTCAGAAGAAGTGAAAACATTACAGAAAATGTCAGTGCTGCAAAATGAAATGCTAGTAATGCTACAGTGGAAATCAATAACAGAGAAACTGCGCACAGAAATATTAAAAAAACTGCTAGAAGCACCTCAAGAGGCAGCAGCATTTCAATTAGAAGAAAGAGATGAGGATCAGCAAGTAATAGAAGACATACTGGATATGCAAGAAGAATTTAAATCTTTACAAAATTTGGAAAGTACTACTACTGAACAACCAAATATTCAAGGACAGAGCATATAAACTTGTAATAGTTTCAAACTATTACATATAACTTTCCCTACTTCCTTCTTTATCGTTACCCCGGGTGTTGTAGAACTGGGGTAACACCTTCCGCTACGCAAATCACCTACAAAACACAATCTTTTTATTTCCCCAAACAATTAGTTGTGAATTTAATCAATCATATTAATATAGTAAATATTTACTTAATATACTAATATTTACCTTGACTAAACAATTATAGTGCTGTATTATTCACACTTAAGCTTTAATAGTGAGGTGTTGATGGACACACAAGAATTAGAAAACTTACAGAAAAGTTCATCAACAAAATCCCAAGATGCTGAGGAGAAAACATCAGAAGAGTTGGAAAGAAATTTAAACCCGAATGAAGCCAATAATGATATATTCTAAAATCTATCAAGAATACGAGGGAGAAACATGGACAGAGTCATTAATGAATGGTTTTATAGCAGCTGTTTCTTTGGGATTTGGCTTCCTTCTAGGAAAAATAATTACTCCTACAAACGAAGCTGTTTCTACAAATCTAGAAAACGCTGCTGTTGAACAACCCAATGTGCAACAAACCCTACCCTTATATATATAAAATGACAAATTTTATAACTAAAAAAGTACTTCCCCATTTTCAAAGCACTGCATACAATAGAATTATATTGTAGTGCCTTATACTCATCCTGAGATATAGGAAAACAATCTATACAACATTTTAAGCTGGCTCAGAGCGCTGGCAAACCCAATACCATAATTTACAAGGAGGACTTATGAATAAGAAATTTCTCTATTCACCATTATCAATAAAAAGCATAGAAGAAAACGGAGTATTTTCTGGCTATGCGAGCGTTTTTAATATAGTTGATAAGCAAAATGATCTGATATTACCCGGAGCATTTAAGAACAACTTAAATAAAAGTCAGATAAAACTTCTTTGGCAGCACAACCCAAGTGAGCCTATAGGTAATATTACAGATATTTGCGAAAATGATGTTGGCCTATATATAACTGCACATTTGCTTTTTGGTATTCAAAAAGCAGAGGAAGCATATTTAATGCTAAAAACTGGAACTATTAACGGGCTTTCGATTGGCTATATACCGATAGAGTATGATGTTGATCATGAAAGCGGAGCTCGAGTGTTAAAACAAGTGGAGCTATGGGAAGTTAGTTTAGTCACTTTCCCTGCAAATTTGTCAGCTCAGGTAATCAACGTGAAAAATCAGCACAATGAACAAAAAATGTTAGCAAGAGCAATAGAAAAAGCAAATTCTGTGCTTACGAACATGTGTATTTCTACTTAAAATCTATAAAAATTTTCACACAATTTAACATTTATATTATTATTTATTTAATAATTATATTAATATATATAACTTCAATACTTTAAAAATTAGGTAATTTTATGCTAAATGCTAACAATAAGGTTAATTACGAACCTAGTATTAAACGAAAGGAAAAAAAATATAGCTTATCCACTGTGCTTGCTTGGCTATATCTAAAAACAATCGGACGAATATTGCCAGGGAGATGGAATCAATGGGCAGAGAATATCCTATATTACAATAAAATTATTGCAGATAATGGGGTTCAGATTGATGATCTTTTAAATTCTAACAGAGAAAAGGAACTTACAGAACAAGTAAAATCATTAGAAGAGGAAAAAATAAATGAAACTGTGAAGAAAGAGAATAAAAGCCTACGAGCGCAAAACACAGAACTTGAGAGTGAAGTTAGTAAGTTAAAAAAAGAATCTGATACTCAAATAAAGCAATTAGAAAGTCAACTTGAGGAGAAACAGGCAGAATTAGAACAAGCTAAGAAAAAAAATACTGAAGTAGAGCACCTTACAAGAGAATTGGAAAGTACTCAGCAACAATTAGAGCAAGAAAAGACTAATCTAAATACCATTGAAAAAAAGAAACAAGATTTAGAAAGTGAAATTAATGAATTGAAAGAACAAGCTAAGGGAAAAGATGCTGAAGTAGAGAATCTTAAACAACAATTAGAGAAAGAAAAGACTAATCTAAATACCATTGAAAAAGAGAAAAAAGAATTAGAAGGTGAAGTTAAAGAATTGAAAGAAAAATTACAGATATTAGAAAAAAATAGTACTGAAATAGAAAAACAAAAGGCCGATTTAGAGAAAAAATTAGAGTTTTCACAAGGGGAGAATAAAAAGTTGCAAGAACAAGTTGAACATCTGAGTGCAAAAAAAACAGAAAATATTACAACATTTTCTACTAGAAATAATAAAGAAATACCTAATCAAAGTTTGACATCAAAAGATAAACAAACTGAAGTTTCAAGACCTGAAAGTGGACAACAAAAGTTAAAAAATGAGCTAAAAGACGCTAATAAAAAGCCAGAAGATATTAATAAAGAAACTAAAGCACTAGATGCAAAGAGTATGTTATCTACTACAAAGTCAATTACTAAATCAATTTTTTCAACAGTCAATAACAAGCTTCTTGGTAATGAGGATCTCAATAACTTTTTATCTAAGGAAAACAAGGAGTTGAAAAGAAGTTTTCCTGAATTTAAAGGAGAACACTTTTGCCATAACGTGCTTAAGAAAACTATACAATCTCTATCAAATCAAAGTGATGGTAAATTTGAAAGCAATAAGTTACTCGCACTGTTGGAAAGTAATTTTGAAGAATCTGCAAGGACGATCATAAAAACTAAGGTTGACAAAGTTGTTGAAGAAGTTGTTGAAGAAGTTGCTAAAACTTTTGTTACAAAATATGATCTCACCCAGGTTAAATTTGTTCAAAAGTGCGCAAAAAAGTTGAAAACAACTCAAGCAGAACTAACTTCTATCGTGAATTCTTGGAGTGAAATGAATTGTAGAGATAATGATTCAGCCAAAAAATTTGTTGTGCAGAAGTTAACGGAAGCTGAAATGAAATGTTTTTCAGATAAGATTCAACAACTGGCATCAAGTATAAGAGATAAATTTTTATCCCCAGATCAGAGAATGTGTAATCAGACTCAAGGAAGAGTAAATGAGTATCAATTAACAGAGAAAGCTAAAAAAGAATACACACCTAACTCTTCCATGAGTCACACTACTATATCAAACATGAAGAGATTAGCTAGATAACTAGAGTAGGCTCTTAGCATAAAGTATCAGCTCCTCCTTTGTTAAAGTGTAGGAGCTGTCTTCCCAATGTTGTCGTAGCAATTCCAAGTTTCTACCTAAACTTTTTCCTGGCTGGTGACCTATAATTATTAGATCATCCCCAGATAAAGGAAATTTTGGAATATTGAATATATGAGCAAATGAAATATACTCATCAACATTTGTTCCAGACTCAATACCACAAATCTTCATTAAGTCACAATATAATTCCTTACCAAATAAAGATATGTATTTCTTTTGCTCTTTTTCTGAAAGCTCTGTTTTGATATTGCTTGATAATAAAAATAACAGCTTTTTCTTTTGCTTGTTTGAAAGACGTAAAAACTTGCTCACTTCTTCCCCAAGACTAATCCTATCTTCGGTAGTCCTAATAAGCAACGCTAATTTTGTTAGTGCATCGATTGTGGGATCTAGGAAAGGCGTATGGACATACGCTGAGGGTTTTGTAGGAGGTTTAGTGTTGATAAGAAGTGGTGAAGATAAAATTTCGCATTTTACTTCTTTTGGAATAATTTTTTGTAAAACATCAGATTTTTGCATGCTCTTAAGTGTTGGAGCAGGATCATTGCATTCCAAGAGTTTAAATATTTCTTCTCTTATTCTCTCTCCAGAGAGGTTTTGAATCATGTGCGAATGCTTTTTGCACACATCCAATATTTCATCACTTAAATCTCCTATGCATATTTTAGCGTGAAAACGAAACGCTCTTAAAATACGTAGATAGTCTTCCTTAATCCTATCTTCAGCGTTACCTATAAAGTTTAACTTTCGTGCTTTTAAGTCCTGAATGCCACCAAAGTAGTCGTATATATGGCTATGCTTGTCTGCATAAAGAGCATTAAACGTAAAGTCGCGCCTTGAAGCATCAGCTTGCCAATCATTAGTAAATTCTACCTTCGCATGTCTACCGTCACACTTTACATCATGCCTTAGCGTTGTAATCTCAAAGGATCTTTTATTTAAAATCGCAGTAATAGTTCCATGTTTTAAGCCAGTTGGAATAGTTTTTATATTACGGAGTTTAAACGCTTTAACTGCTTGATTAGGCAGCAGATTAGTAGCAAGATCGATGTCGTGAATGTCACGCTGTAAAATTGAATCTCTAACACATCCACCAACAAGCCTTGCCTCACCACCAAATTTCTCTATGGCCTCAATAATTACACTAGTTTCGTGATCAATTTGCATTTAGGTTACACATACTGAAAATCATGTTACAAAAAATGCGAAACTTTTGCAAAAATCCTCATATAAAAATATATAGGCAGGAGAGTGGTAAAATAAGAGGGTAAAGTGATAGAGTAAGTCTACAACAAATCCAGTGCCTAGAAACTTATAAGTATAAAAGTAATGTTAAAATACAATGTTTTCGATGATTATAAAAAAGCTGGATGAGCTACTTGCATGACACCTTTGTAGCCTTCTCTTGTCATCCCAGTACCTGCTCAAGTAACTGACACTGGTTCCCTTTATGATGGTGTTATCCGAGTAGCTCATCCAGCTTTTTATCAGGAACGTTGATTACTCTTTATTCTTCGCCCTTCCTGCACGTTTACGTTCATTTGGATCAAGTGTACTTTCATTGTCTATATACGCTCTCTAAAAAACCCTTTAATATTATTCTAGCGTATATTGACACATTAATTTTAATAATTAAACTACATTGACTTTAAAGCGAGGTTACAAAAATATGCTAAATCATCAAAATTTAACACGAAAACAAAAAGATTTGTATTTTCAGTTAAAAAGGGCCATATGTAATAGAAAGAGCATTAATAATATTTTAGAAGCAGCCTCAGAGAATGATTTACTAAAAGTTCTTACAGTTGGATATACTACACGATTTCCAAGAGGTGGGGGACGCACTCTAACACTGCTGAACCTTGCTATATATAAAGATAATAATGAATCTGTTGATCTTATTTTAACACACTCTAACAACAAAGGTATACTGCAAGAAATTCTTAAGACTTCAAGTACTATGAACTATACAATAAGAGGTTATACTTACACTTTGACACCACTTGCGTTTGCTATACATAGAAGTAATAACGAATGTATCAATTCTATTTTAATGCAGGCTCAATATAGTGGTATACTGCACAATATCCTTGCTTCTAAAGATATTGTACAGTTTCCAGGTCTGACGTATATCATCACACCACTTAACTTTGCTATATATAAAGGCAATAACGAATGTATCAATTCTATTTTAATAAGAGCTCAAAATAGTGGTGTACTATACAATATCCTTACTTCTAAAGATATTATGCAGTTTCCAAGCCTGACGTATGTCATCAAACCACTTGCCTTTGCTATATATAAAGGTAATAACGAATGTATCAATTCTATTTTGATACAAGCTCGAAATAGTGGTATACTACAAGAAGTCTTTATTGCAGTAAGTACTGTACTGTCTCCATATGTTGAATATACTTTAAATGCTTTTGAGCTATCTGTAGTTATTCATCAGAACGGTAATAATGTTAGAACTGCATTAGATAATGTATCTATTTCTCATAGACTACAAGAAAATAGAAGAACTTAATCAGTGTCCGTTCAACAGAGTGGCAAAAAAGCCCAGTATCAATAATGTCGTGACAGTACTTCTTCTCCTATCATGCAAGTAGTTACACTGGGATTCAGATTTTTATCAGGAACGTTGATTACTCTTTATTCTTCGCCCTTCCTGCACGTTTACGTTCATTTGGATCGAGGAATCTCTTGCGCAGACGTATAGACTTTGGAGTTACTTCTACCAATTCATCATCGTCTATATATGCTATCATATCTTCCAGTGTCATTATCTTTGGAGGAGTGAGTTTTATAGCTTCATCGCTACCTGAAGCTCTTACGTTTGTTAATTGCTTACCTTTAAGTACATTTATTTCTAAATCATTGTCACGACTATGCTGACCGACAATCATACCACAATATACCTTATCTTGTGGCTTAACAAACATAATTCCCCTATCTTGCAGATTGAAAATTGCATACGCTACTGCTTCGCCTTTGTCTGTTGAAATTAAAACCCCATTACGCCTTCCGGAAATTGAACCTTTATGTGGAGCATAACTGTGAAATAAACGGTTGATTATACCAGTGCCGCGAGAATCAGTTAAAAATTCTCCTTGATAGCCAATTAATCCCCTTGATGGCACTAAAAATGTCAACCTAGTTCTGCCACTACCAGAAGGTCTCATGTCAGTTACTTCACCTTTTCGAAAGCTAAGTTTTTCCATGATGATTCCACTATACTCATCATCTACATCAATTACTACTTCCTCTATAGGTTCAAGTTTTTTGCCATCTTCTTCTTTAAACAGCACTCGAGGCCGTGAAACTGAAAGTTCAAAACCTTCCCTTCTCATATTTTCAATCAGTACCCCAAGCTGCAACTCACCACGTCCACCTACTTCAAATGCTTCACCACTTGGAGCCAAAGTTACAGTAATTGCAACGTTTGTTTCTGCTTCTGCATATAAACGATCTTTTATAACAGTTGAGGTAAGTTTTGTTCCCTCTTGCCCAGCAAAAGGTGAGTCATTCACGCTTATAGTAATCGCCATTGTTGGCGGGTCAACTGGAGTTGAGCTGATCGCAGTTGTAACTTCTGGTGCTGCTATAGTGTCTGAAACTGAAGCTTTCTCAAGTCCTGCAATGGCAATGATATCACCAGCTACAGCTTGCTCTACTGGAACGCGTTTTAAGCCAGAAAATGAGAGTAACTTAGTTAATCTCCCTCGCTCAACCACTTGACCATCAAGATCAATTACCTTAAGATCTGAGTTAACTTGCGCGATTCCTTGGTAAATCTTTCCTGTCAATATTCTGCCAAGAAATTTATCAGATTCAAGTAAAGTAACTAGCATAGCAAAAGGTGCATTTTGATCATAAACGGAAGGTTTTATGTAATCTATCACCGTTGAAAATAATGGGCTTAAATCTTTTCTCTCATCAGATAGCTCCTTAGCACACCAACCATTTCTACCTGAAGCATAGAGTACTGGAAAATCTAGTTGCTCGTTGGTTGCATCAAGGTTAAAAAATAACTCATATATTTCATTTAGTACTTCATCAATTCTGCTATCTGGTCGATCAACCTTATTGATTATCACAATCGGTTTTAAATTTGCCTTTAGTGCTTTTGACAACACAAACTTAGTCTGTGGCATTGGACCTTCTGCAGCATCAACCAGTAGTAATACACCATCTGCCATGCAGAGCACCCTTTCCACTTCTCCACCAAAATCCGCATGTCCTGGTGTATCAATGATATTGATTTTCTCATCACCCCACATTATTGACGTACATTTTGCAAGTATTGTAATCCCACGTTCACGTTCTTGATCACCACTATCCATCACTCGTTCTTGAACTTCTTGATTCTCACGAAACGTGCCACTTTGTTTTAACATGTTATCAAGTAAAGTAGTTTTTCCGTGGTCAACGTGTGCAATTATTGCAATATTGCGGATTGATTTAAATTCACTCATTTCTTATCATTTCAAATTTAATTTAATAACAAGTATACGTATAATATATTTAGAGTAAATAACTAAAGCCGTGCTTTCAGAGTATTTTAGGCAGATCATGGAACTCTAACAAAAAGGTTTCATGTTCGCTGTACTTTGTAGCAACTAACACCAAGACAAAGAAGAAGAATCTTGCTTTAGCAGTACATTTATATAAAATTAAAATAAACTAAAGTAATCATTTAAATGCTAACAAGATTCGCTCCAAGCCCAACTGGCTACCTACATGTAGGAAACATACGCACTGCACTCATTTGTTGGATGTACACACGTAATCAAAATGGAAAATTTTTACTACGTTTTGATGATACTGATCTTGAGCGTTCAGATATCAAATATGTAGATAATATCATAGAAGACCTAAAATGGATTGGCATAAATTGGAATTCAAGTTTTAAGCAATCAGAGCGTTTTGAGCGCTATAACGAGGTGTTCTTACAGTTAATGAAAGAAGGTCATATTTATGCATGTTATGAAACAAGAGAAGAATTAGACACTAAACGAAAATTGCAATTAAAACAAGGTCTTCCCCCTATTTACAATAAAGGTGCGTTGCTTCTAACTGAGCAAGAGAAAATTCGTTATGAGCAAGAAGGACGAAAACCACATTTCAGATTTAAATTGGATAGAAATAAAACTGTAAAATGGAATGATGAAGTTAAAGGCGAAATAAATATTGCAACAATTCATATCAGCGATCCTGTAGTAAAAAGAGAAGATGGAATTTATACGTACATGCTACCTTCTGTTATTGATGACATTGACTTTAATGTAACCCATGTTGTACGCGGGGAAGATCATGTAACTAATACCGCAGTTCAGATTCAAATGATTCAAGCATTAAAAGCGAAAATTCCTATCTTTGCCCACCTTCCCCTACTACACTTTGATGATAGCAAAATATCGAAACGGAAAGGTGGGTTAGATATTAAGTCCATAAGAGAAGATGAGATTGAGCCAATGGCGCTAACTAGCTATTTAGCAAAACTTGGCACATCTGATCCAATAGAAGCTCATGTTGATATGCAGCCTTTAATTGACTCATTTGATATCAAAAAATTTAGCTCAGCATCTTTACAATTCAGCTTGAGTGAAATGTATAAGCTAAATAGCAAAGTGCTGCAACAAATGCCATTTGAAATGGTGCAAGATCGTTTAAGTCAAATTGGTTCAGAGTTTTGGTATTTTATAAGAAACAACATAAACAGGTTTTCTGAGGTGGCCAAATGGTGGCAAGTATGTAAATCCAATATAGAGCCTGTGGTTATTAATAAAGAATTTATAAAAATAGCGCTAAGCACATTACCTCAAGGTGATTGTAATGAAAATACGTTATCAGAATGGGTTAAAAATATTCGACAGACAGTTGATATAAAGGCAAAAGATCTATTTATGCAGTTGCGCCTCGCTTTAACAGGAACAGAAACAGGTCCAGAACTCGCTAAATTATTAATTTTTATCGGTAGAGAGAGCATTGTTGCAAGGTTAGAAGAAAATCATACAAAAGGTTTAAATGCACCGAATGTATTTGAATGACACCAATAGTTAATCTCATGCTGAAAGATCATTTTATGATTCAGATCAGTTCTTTTACAGGTCACTTCCAAGCTCATCAAATTTTCTAAGATCTTCTTAAGTTCTGAAAGTTGCAAACTTTTCAAATGAGATTTAAAACTCTGTAATTGTTTGAAGAACAATGGAGGACTCAGCTGGTCAATTGCAGCTTGTTCATTCATTCCATTTTGTATTAACAGCAAAACGCTTTCTAGCCGTAGAAAATAATTTGATATAATACGGATTAATGCTATCGGTGAAAAATTCTCTTGTAATATCAATACATCGGAAATTTTGATGAATTGTCCCATGTCTTTACTCACTATTGCAGAGCACAGATTATCAAGTGTAACATAATCATTGCCGGAGGTTGAAAAGCATAGATCTATATCAGCAAGTTTAAGATCTTTTCTTTTTCCTAGATATAAAACTAATTTTTCAAGCTCTGAATATATAGGCAGTTTGCTATGATTAAAATAAGACTGCAAGTGGTAGATTATCTCACTTGTGCACTCTATATCATTTTGTTTCAAGTAACTTGATATAATATCACAAAGATTACTACCGCTGTCCTTATAGCAGGTAATGACACCGAAAATTTTTGAGCTTTCCATATAACTTTTAGTTGTAGAACTATATGGAAGATCATTTGCGATCATTACTATATAATGATCGCCTATATTATGATCCAATATGTTTCTTAACTCTTTAGATATACTTCCACTGACATTTATCAGCTTAACTAACCTTTTTTTAGTAAACATCGAAATGTTTGCCAACTCGGAAAATAACAAGCCAGGCGACTTATTCACTACTGCAAAATCCATCACCTGAACTGAATACTCATTCAAGTTGGCAATTATTTTCTGTACAAAAATATCGACCTTACTATTGTCACTCCCATGAACTAATACACCACTTAAAGTATCGGGTTTCTCAAGGAATTTTTTAACTTTAGATGGCGTGATTCTCATGCCATCTATATTATATGATCACTATTTGGTGGTACATCATTTGATTGCACATCAGTTTCCAACAATTCTGAGCTTTCTTGATTTGCTGTATTCTGCATATCATCAGACACTTCTTTCTTTCCCGTAACATAATTATAAAAATTTTTTATAGGCTGTCCTATATATCTAGAAAAAAATCCTTCGGCCATATCTTTCACTCCACAAATTAACAATTAGCACATAAAAACAATGTAGCAAAAACTACTTTACGCTCAGATAGTTACACTCATTTGTTAATGAATTATGAACTTCCGAGACCAAAATTAAGTCGATCTACTTAACACCAATCTTATAAAATAAGCAATGATTAAATACACAGCTGCGATAAGTATAATTGCAGGTCCAGTTAATAAGTCAAAACTTGCAGATAATATCAAACCTGATACTCCAGAAATCACAGAAAAAACTGTTGCAACAATAATCATTTGCATTGGAGTTTTTGAAATGAGTCTTGCTGATGCAGCAGGTATTAACAAAAATGCAGCAATGAGTAATATTCCTATTAATTGAGCAGAAATTGCAATAAAGATAGCGAGTATAATCAAAAATTCTAGCCTAACAAAATTAACATTTACTTTCTCAACTGTTGCCAAATCTTGATTAATCGAAATCATCAGCCAATAGCGCCATCTAAATATTAATATCAAAGTAACTATTACGGAGGTTAGAAAAATTGATATTATATTACTTTGGTCAATCATTAATATGTCACCAAAAAGTGAGCTAATAATACTATTATTACCTGATGGAAGAAAAGACATAAGTATTAAACTCGATGATAAAACTACATTGGTAACTATGTTCAATATCGTATCAGCAGAGTATAATTTATTAAAATTAAGAGAAAGTAGTATAGCAAACATAATTGCAATGAGCATTATACTTACCGATGGGCTGATATTAAAGATCAAAGCAAGTGCAATACCAAGCAATGAAGAATGGGACAAACTATCACCCAAATACGATAACCTTTGCCATATCATAAATGACCCTAGAGCTCCTGTGACTAGGCTAATCATAATTACCGCAATTAGACTGTTTATAAAAAAACTCTGTGTAAATATCTCTAACATGCTATCAGATAACTGACAACAAATCTATCTTCAGATATTAAAACGTTATGGGTTCTGCATGCAGAACCCGTCGTCATAAATTCAAAATTTAAATTCTTTTGCTCCATAAGATAAGACTTCATTGAACAATCGCGTATCTTACCAGTACCTATTATCAAAATCTCTATTTCCTCTGTTAAAAAAGATTTAAAATACTCCTTGTTATTTATATCACTTTCTTTCAATTCAATCACCTTTTCAGGAAAAATTATAATTGAGCCATGATATTCTTGATTATTTACCCAAAATCTTTCTTCCCTGTAACCATCTATAAGATTTTTCTTCTTGGAAATTAAGGGCATAAATCAAACTATTAATTCCGTGTCGCACACCCACCATTCTGGATATTCCTTTTTGATATTTGCCGCTGCAGCTTTTGCATTTTCTTCACTATCAAACATTCCAAAACACGCTACACCACTACCTGACATACGAGAAAGTATAGAGCCTTCTTGTGACTCTAGTGTTGATATTACATTCTGAATTTCAGGTACAAGACCTATTGCTGCTTCTTGAAGGTCATTTTTTGTCTCTTTAAGAAGCTCTAACAAATTCTCCTCAGTGTTATCACTCCACTTAATTGGATTAGAGAAATCCTCTTTATACTTGGAAAATACTTCTGATGTATTCAAAAACTTTTTTTTTGGTTTCACAAGTACCAGACTTATGGGTAAAGAGCATTGTTTAATGGAACATAATTCCTCACCAACACCTCTAACAAAAACTGGCTTACTATCTACACTTGCAGGCACATCAGCACCAACGCTTAAAGCTATATCACTTAAAATTTGCCTATCAATATCCCACAGCTCTCCTAGCGTGCGTATCACAGCTCCAGCATCTGAGGAACCACTACCAAATCCTGCAGCAATTGGTACATTTTTTATAACCTTTACAGTGACTTTAGTTCGTATAGGAGCGTACCTAAGCAGTAGACTCAATGCTTTCGTTATAGTATTATATCGATAATTTATTTTAAACTCAGAGTTTACAAATTGAACTGTAGAGTTATCATATCTAAAGTTTTTTTCTCCTACTTTTATCTCTAAAAAATTAGAAAGTTTAGCAAAGACAACCAAACTTTCAATTAAATGATACCCTCTTTCTTCTCTATTTATAATATGTAAAAAAAGATTGATCTTTGCAGGAGCCTTTACACAAAAACTTTCCATCTGTATATCTTCACTAACACTATCTTATTTACTATACTTGAAATGCCACTTCAGTCAAACTTTATACACTCCTAATGAGATCAAATGCCATAAATCCTAACTTCTCTGTATGGGTAAGTGCATCAGCTGGTACAGGTAAAACAAAGATCTTAATAGACAGAGTATTAAGACTTCTATTAGAGAATAAGAGAAATATTCTCTGCTTAACATTTACCAATGCTGCAGCAAATGAAATGGAGGATCGCATTTACAGTACACTTAGTAAGTGGGCAATATGTCCAGAGGGTATATTGGTCACAGATTTAGAACAATTAGCCCAGTGTGTGACCAGAGAAAATAAAGATTATTTAACAAGAGCAAGAAGGCTTTTTTCTGAACTGGAAAATCTTGGTCTTAATATTCAAACTATACACGCCTTTTGTTACAAATTAATCTCCAGCTTTCCTACAGAAGCTGGTATCGCTCCAAATTGTACGTTGAGCGAATGTAAAGAATTGCATTCCATCGTATTTGAAAAAACGCTTCATAACGAAACTGTGCAGGACGATATCAATATCGTTGCAGCTGAAATTGATGAAAATAAGCTGCGTGATTTGCTCTATACCTTATGTATAAAGAGATCAGCTCTAGAAAATAATTTAGGATATATCAAAGATAAACTAAGCGTCCCAGACAAGATTGACAATTTACAGAATGAAACGATTGAGCAGATAAAAAGATTAGCTAAAATATTAAGTAAGGGAAGCAAAAGAGATCAGAGTTACAGTGCGATACTTTATGATTGGTGTAATAGCACAAAATCGTCCGTACCAAATGTTATCATCCCAGTGCTTGACACTGGGATCCAGAAAAAAAGAAATATGGATCCCAGTGTCAAGCACTGGGATGATAACAAGATAGAGAACTTAGCTAAAGTATTTCTCAAATCAGAATCGTACGAAAAAAAGAGCATATCATCCATTATAACAAAGGGTGCTTTGGAAAAATTTGAAGACGTAGAGCAAATGATAGAAAGCATTCAAAATGCATTGTTTACCCATGTAAAGGATATAAATTCTTATCAAATATTCGCAAGAACCAGTAGTTTACTTAGTATATTTAAAGTATATGTTGATCTATATAATAGTGAAAAATCAAAGAATGCACTGCTTGATTATGATGATATCATCAATTTAGCAACAAATCTCCTTAGCAATCCAGGCTATAAAGATTGGATATTGTTTAATCTAGATCAAAAAATAGACCACATTCTTGTTGACGAGGCACAAGACAATAGTATCAGTCAATGGAAAATTATAACAAATCTCTGCAATGAATTTTTTACCGGTGGTGACGAAAAGAGAACTTTATTCGTTGTTGGCGATGTAAAACAATCAATTTACAGATTTCAAGGAGCAAATCCCCATCTATTTAATTACATGCAGCAATATTTTCACACGAAAACCGGTGGCAGAGATTGGGTATCATGTCAACTTGAAAAGTCATTTCGCTCAACTCCAGAAGTTTTGATGCTTGTAGACAGAATATTTAACAATTTTCGTGAAGAAATATCTTTCAATGATAACAAGATAAAACATATTCCATATAGAGAAAACGATCAAGGGTACATTGAAATCTGGCCGTTACTGCCAAAGTATAAAGAGGAAGAGCAGCAAGCCTTACAATTAACACAGAGGAAAGATTATGTAGTAACAGATCGATTACTTGCTCAGGCAATAGCCCAAAGAATTCACAATTGGTTAAACGAAGGGCGGATTTTAGTCGCCAAAGATCGTCATATAGAACCAAGGGATATTATGATTTTGGTACGGCAGCGAAATGTGTTAGTTGATTACATAATAAGTGAACTAAAAAAAGTAAATGTACCAGTTATAGGCCGAGATTATTTTAGAATTATGGATTACATAGCTGTGCAGGACTTAATAGCTTTAGCTGAATTTTTGCTCCTCCAGGCAAATGATCTTGCTCTTGCAAATGTTTTAAAATCACCGCTATTTAACTTCACTGAGGATGATTTATTCAATATTGCATACGATCGTAAAGAACAGTCGTTGTGGGAAAAACTTCAAGATTATCAGGAGATTATCTCTCATGAATTAAACTATCTAATTAATTTATCTCAGACAGAATCTCCCCTTACACTATTCACGCATATATTGCGCACAGGCAAGAAGAAATTTGCTGCAAGGCTAGGTCTTGAGTGCTTCGAGATTCTAGACGAATTTATGAACCTCGTATTGCAATTTGAGCACCCATCTCTTCAAGCATTTGTTCAGTGGATCAAAGAAAATAATCCTGAGATTAAAAACGATATGCAATCAGAACTCAATGCTGTACGAATAATGACAATTCATAAATCAAAAGGTCTACAAGCTCCAATAGTGTTTTTAGTTGACACAAATACAGTACCAAGAAACAGCGAAAATATTTTGTTTGATGCAACGGAAGCACCGTTTTGGTGTGGCAAAAATAGTAATGCTTATTGTAATCAAGTAAAAAGAGAGAAAAAACTAGAGGATTATAACGAATATTTGCGTTTGCTGTACGTGGCACTTACGCGTGCTGAAGATGAGTTATACATTTTAGGCAAAGAGCCAGTGCAAAAGGGCTCTTGGTATGATCTAGTTATTCAATATGGAGCATTATATGAGAGGAAAAAACTATACTTACAGCCGATATTTAAAGAAAAAGTTGAAGTGCTATGCATGAATGCAAACTACCCTTCTATTTATAAAAAACGTGATTATTTTGATGTTCCAGTGATTTCACCTCCATCAAACCTATCAATGTCATTGCAGCACGTAACGCTGGAACATGGAGAAAAAAAGCCAGTGTCAAGCACTGGGATGACAGATGAGAATGCTGGAATGACAAAAAGGAGCATTGGGACGACAGACAGCTATGCAAGAGGCTTAATAATTCACAGTATATTGCAATATATGCCCAAGATAGAGAAAGACAGGAGAAAAAATTGGGTTAGGAAATATCTTGATAGCATAAACACTAGTGAAGATAAGGATGAAATTTACAGCAAAATATTAACCTTTAATGAAAAATATGATTACCTGTTCGACTTGGAGGGCAAATCAGAAATTCCACTTAGTGGAACAATTGACGGAAAACCAGTATTAGTGCGGCTAGACAGACTGTGTATAACAGAAGACAAAGCAATCATAATTGACTATAAATCACACCATAACGTTTCTATTTCCTCATCAAATGAAATAAAAAAGCAAATGTTGATCTATAAAACCTTAGTGCAAGAAGTCTACCCAGATAAGCAGGTAGAGTGCGTGGTTATTTGGATGGAAGATTTAACCTTACAATCTTTGATCTAAACTCCAAGGGAGTGTTAAATAAACTGTGTCAAATCGCATTTTTAGTTGTACTAAATAACACTTGATCTGACACTTTAAAAAAGTAAGTTATAAAATAATAAACAAACAAAAGGAGTGTTAGAAATGAGTACAATACAAACAAAAATACTAAAACCAAAGTTAGGGTTATTGGAGCTAGCAAAACAATTAGGAAATGTATCACAAGCGTGCAAAGTAATGGAGAGATACGTTTTATCGATTCAAGGAATTATATGAAAATGGAGGAGAAGAAGCATTACATGAAATAAGTAAGAAAAAACCTCTATTAGCAAACAGAGTTTCCGAAGATATAGAAAGGGCAGTAATTGCCATAGCTACAGAATTTCCAGCATATGGACAACAAAGAGCTGCAAATGAGCTTAGAAAAAGGGGCATAATAATCTCTGAAGGTGGAGTGAGATCTGTATGGCTGAGAAATGACCTTGAGACCTTCAAAAAAAGACTGAAGGCTCTTGAGGCAAAAGTTATGCAAGATGGAATAATTCTAACAGAGGAGCAACTTGCGGCTTTAGAAAAAGTTAAAGAACAAGGGGAAGCACATGGTGAAATTGAAACAGAACATCCCGGTTATTTAGGTTCTCAAGATACTTATTATGTAGGCAATATCAAGGGTATAGGAAGAATCTATCAGCAAACTTTTATTGATACCTATTCAAGAGTTGCTATGGCAAAGCTTTATACAGACAAAACTGCAATTACTGCAGCAGATCTTCTTAATATACCTTTCTTTGATGGGCAAAACGTACCATTGTTGCGCATTTTGACTGATAGGGGTACGGAATACTGTGGCAAACCAGAAAATCACGCTTATCAGCTATATTTAGGAATTGAAAATATTCTAAAACCAACTCCGCAAACTAATGGCATATGCGAGAGATTCCATAAAACTATGCAAGATGAGTGTTACAATATTATTTTTCGCAAGAAAATCTACAATTCTTTGGAAGATCTGCAGATAGATGTTGATCATTGGTTGCGTTCTTACAATGAGAGCAGGCCTCACTCAGGTAAATACTGCTATGCCTATGCAAACTTTTCTTGATAGCAAACACATTGCTTTTCAGAAAAATATTAGTAGCATTAAACAAGAGACTGATATTAGTTTTAACTATAGTATTTTCTAAAATGAATGATAAATTTCCATTATGGTATTACCAACCAAAAGTTGTAAGTCTGTACATTTATACATTAGAGGTCTGAGGCGGCTTTTGATGGTATGCCAACAGTGTTCTATGGGATTCAAATCTGGTGAATATGTTGGAAGATACAGCACATGACAGCCAAAAGACTCTATTAATGATTTTGTTTTAGTGGTCTTATGAAATGTAGCATTATCCATAACTATGGTTGTGCCAAGTGGCAATTTAGGTAATAACATCTTCTCCAACCATATATTGAATACCTCTTTGTCACACCCACCTTTGAAAGTCATTGGTGCAATAAATCTCATTCCAATCCACCCGGCTACTATACTGATTCTCTCTCGAGTTCTCCCTGGAATATCTGCATAAATTTTCTTTCCTCTTGGAGCACGTCCATATTCTCGGTATAACTTATTATCAACTCCTGCTTCATCTATATATAAGATGCTGGAATGGTCTATTTTTGAGATTTTATCAATAAATTGCTGCCTATCTTCTTGATTGCGCTCTTGATATAGTGTGACTTTTTTTTAAAGTAATTTTTAGCTGTTTTAGTCTATACCAAATTGAATTTATTCCAAATCCAAGATTTTGTTTCATCTCTGCCAGAGTATGATCTGGATTCTTTGTAACATATTCTTCGAGTATTTTTGGGTCTATTTTTCGAATAAAGCTACCGTTTTTAGATGGCTTTAGGCTTTCACCAGCAGCTTTCTTTTTTAACCAGCGGTACAGAGTTGCTATTCCTATCTCCATGAGCTCTGCTATCTCAACCTTTGTCTTCCCTTTTTCTATCATCAATACTGCCTTTTCCCTTAAATCCACACTATATGCCATTATAACTCAAATACTTCATTATACCTTTATCATTTACTTTAGGAAATACTATACCTCAATTCTTCTGTCAGTTAATTCGTGTCTGTCAGATTAAGTTGTGTCTAGTACAAAAGTCAACAATTTAACTAAGTATCACAAACACTTAAACAAGAAAAAGGGGCTTTTACCCGAATAGATATTTTATAACGTCTTAATGCTAACTCCACCGACATATAAATTTGCGTGGCTTTTTCCAGTATTAAGCAATGCAAGTCCAATATTGTCGACACTAGAGCGTAGTTCTCCTACTTCTTCATTATGTTCACTGATTACTTTAGTGCCAATATTTGGAAGTGCATTTTTTCCCTCAACAAGGTAAAGTTTCCTTCTGAATTTTTCTTGTCTGCTCATTCGATTTACAACTTCCTGACCTATATAGCACCCTTTATTAAAGCTTATACCATTTATCTTATCGATTAAATATTGCAGCGGAAATGATGAATTTTGCACCATATCTTTTGCTCCATCTGGGACAAGGTTTTTAATTCTAACTTTTTCATACTGAATAAAATCTCCAACCGGTTCTTTTATTTCATCTTCATGTATGATCCTCATTCCTAGCAGCTTGTGCCTTGGATCTTGAAAAATAACTTGTGACTTACTACTACACTTCGCCAACTTAGCATCAAACAAAACTCCAACCTTATATAGTGAACTAATGTCTTTAATCCTCACTCTAAGGTAAGTTTTGAGCAAGTCTAATTTTTCAATTATTTGCTGTAGATGGGCATTTTCACACTCCAAATAAATATATTTATCATGCTCAATGAGGAAAAAATCGTACAGATATTTTCCCTGAGGGTTGAGTAATAAAGAGTAAATTGCCTGCTGGCTACTTAGTTTATTAATATCATTTGTTATAACACCCTGAAGAAAATCTCTCGTATCTGGTCCGTATAAAGATATTAGACTACGGTTTGCTAGCGGTATGTAACCCATAAAACTTCTGTTCAAACCTTAATTATACACTTTTACTAACTCCAACCCTTGAAATGTAACCTTTAGATGACTACATAGAATTGTAGGTTAATCTATTAATGAGGAAACATAAATGTCAAGTGTAAATTTGAATGTATTAGATGATAACGTGCTAATAAAGCCTATTACTGAAGAAAAACAAGGTGGAATTGTACTACCATCAAGTGCTGAAAAGAAGCCTACTAAAGGTGAAGTTATAGCAATTGGTAGTGGTTCACGCAACTCAAGCGGAGAGCGTATAGCTTTAACTGTAAAAACTGGTGATAAGGTTTTCTACAGGCAGTGGGCTGGGACAGAAGTAGAGCATGATAATGAAAAGTATGTCGTGATGAAGGAGTCAGACCTACTTGCTGTTATCAAGTAGGTATTCCTATTTTACTAAACTAATGCGCTATATAGTGCATTATGTATTTTAATATTCTAAATTTTTTATTAATTTAAGGAGTGATAAAAATGGCTAACATAGTAGTATCAGGCGAACAGTTGCAAGAAGCCTTTCGTGAAGTTGCAGCAATGGTTGACTCAACGGTGGGAGCAACTGCAGGGCCTAGGGGAAATACAGTAGGAATTAGCAAGCCATATGGTGGACCAGAGGTCACAAAGGATGGCTATAAGGTAATGAAAGGTATAAAGCCTGAAAAACCATTACACTCTGCGATAGTAAGCACCATTGCTCAAAGTGCTTCTCAGTGTAATGACAAAGTTGGTGATGGTACCACAACATGCTCAATACTGACTAGCAATATGATAATGGAAGCTTCAAAGTCAATTGCAGCTGGAAATGATCGTATTTGTATCAAAAATGGAATACAGAAGGCAAAAGATGTGATATTAAAGGAGATTACATCAATGTCTCGCACAATTTCTTTAGAGAAAATGGATGAAGTTGCACAAGTTGCAATAATTTCTGCAAATGGTGATAAAGCTATTGGTGATAGCATTGCTGATGCTGTTAAAAAGGTTGGAAAAGAAGGCGTCATCACTGTTGAAGAGAGTAAGGGTTCAAAAGAATTAGAAGTTGAACTTACAACTGGTATGCAGTTTGACCGTGGTTATCTCTCTCCATACTTTGTTACAAATAATGAAAAGATGAGCGTGGAACTTGATGATCCATATTTGCTGATTACAGAAAAAAAACTTAATATTATTCAACCTTTACTTCCTATTCTTGAGGCTATTTTTAAGTCTGGTAAACCTTTGTTTATCATTGCAGAAGATGTTGAAGGTGAAGCATTAAGCACTTTAGTGATCAACAAATTACGTGGTCTAAAAGTTGCTGCAGTAAAAGCTCCAGGTTTTGGTGATAGGAGAAAGGAGATGCTCGAAGACATAGCAGCTTTAACAGGTGCTAAGTATGTCATAAAAGATGAGCTTGGAATCAAGATGGAAGATTTAACTCTTGAAGATCTTGGTACTGCTAAAAATGTTAAAATCACTAAAGACAATACCACAATTGTTAGTGAAGACAGCGACTCTGATAAAAAAAACAGAGTAGATGCTAGAGTTAACCAGATTAAATCTCAGATTGAAACTTCAACCTCTGATTATGATAAAGAAAAGCTGAGAGAGCGTTTAGCGAAATTATCAGGCGGCGTTGCTGTGCTCAAAGTTGGTGGAGCAACCGAAGTAGAAGTAAAAGAACGCAGAGATAGAGTTGAAGATGCACTTCACGCAACAAGAGCTGCAATTGAAGAAGGTATAGTTCCCGGTGGTGGAGTTGCACTTCTTTACGCTGCATCTGCTCTTGATAAGCTAAAAGCTTCAAGCGATGAAGAGCAAATAGGTATCAACATTGTCAAAAAAGTTCTCAGTGCTCCAATCAAAAGATTGGTTAAAAATGCTGGTCTTGAATCTGCTGTTATAATTGACTATTTGATTAAGCAGAATGATAAAGAGCTTATATACAACGTTGAGGCTATGAACTACGCTAATGCATCAACAGCTGGTGTAATTGATCCGGCAAAAGTAGTTCGTATTGCTTTTGAAACGGCAGTGTCTGTAGCAAGCGCACTTATTACTACTGAATCTATGATAGTTGATCTACCAAACAAAGAAGAAAATGCTTCATCACCTATGGGTGCAGGAGCAATGGGCGGAATGGGTGGATTCTAAGTAAACAAGAGCCTTGGAGCAACTTGCTCCAAGGTATCTTTCTAGTTCTAAAAAGTCTTACATTTATAAAGGAAATAAATTTGTGATTTTCTATGCAAAGCCACTACTATTTATATTTGTTACGTCTCTTTAATATTATAACTGCTTAAAAATAAAAAAATAATATATTAAAGTTATAATTGCTAGTATATTTGTATTAGCATAATATTATATTAACAAATGATTTATATAATATTTTTATTATAATAGATAGAACTTAAATTATTTTCTTCATAAATAGAGTATTTATGAAAATACGTATATACTCAATCCTACTTTTACTTTTTTCTTGCACTGAATTGTGCGCTGAAGAAGAAGTTGCAAAATTTGATCTGCTCATTGGTAAGGTAAATAAAGCAAACCTTACCATTGAAGGCGCAATAAAGGTTACAATAAAACCAGGTTGGCATATATATTACAAAGACCCTGGAGATTTCGGCCTTCCTACTTCCTTTGACTGTCAGGGTAACATATCAAATATAGATATTCATTGGCCTACTCCCAAGGAACATGAAGATAAAGTTGGGGAAGTTACATTTATTAGTAACATATATGAAGATATGGTGTTATTTCCCTTTAAAACCAATATCATTCCAAATCAGGAATACGCTGATATTAACTTTCATATAAAGTACGCAATATGTAAAGATAGGTGTATCCCTAAAAATGCCGAGATAAAAACCAGTCAACCACTAAAGGATTTTATAGATTCTGATATCAATAAACTCATAAATGAGTGGTATGAAAAATAGAGCTCCCAGCGAGCAAGTGATAGTTATACGATAGCTTAAAAATGTTATTCCTGTCCCTGAATTTTCCAATAAAGATCTTTCCAAAAATTTCGATCATGAAGCCTTTTGGTCCCCAAAAGGCTTCATTTCAATCAATAACGAAAATTATAACTTTGAAAGAGCTGCTTGCTTATTAACTCCTGTAGTAATTTGTATGCTTTCCACACTTGTTGGAGGATAAAATCCTTTTATTACTTCAGAGCCTTCTCGCTTTAAACATGACAATGCTTCATATAAAGGCTTCGCTTCATATTGTCTTCCTACTTTTACTTCTTTATGTGCAGCTAATTGATCCCAAGTAACACCATTGCTTTCAATAAACTCTACAGGACCATTATCGCTAATGCTAATTTTCATTTTACACTCTTTCCCCTCAACATACCAATTTAAATTCATATAATATGAGCCATTAGCTACTTCATAAATTCTTACTCCATTCTCATCAACTCTGCAGCGTATTCCCCTTGTTTCACACTTGCTTTTACTAGGCAGTAATAATGTAATTCCATCTACACCATATTTTCTGCATAGATCACTATTTAAAACATCAACCACATTTATTGATTTTGTAGGATCGCCAAGCATAATTCTGAGTGCAGGCTTAATCTTACCTTTCTTTCTACTTTCTTTAATTTCTATATATTCTAAAGTATTGTCTTTTATACTTTCAATTACATCTTGTGCAATTTTTTTAGCAATTTTGCCTACAATATTTTTGCTATCGTACTTATTGGCATACTTGTATTCATACCTGCCATTAACTTCATATCTATACTTTTCCTGTCCTTCTTCACTAGGAACCACAGTAGAAAAGTGTTTAAACCACACTTCATCATCATCAATACTAACTTCTTCGTTCTTATCTTCAGAATCTATAGATACTTTACTATCTGGGCTCAGATTTTTAAAAAAATTATCTTTTAAGCGCAAATAAAAACGATTACTTTTATCAAAATAATTCTGATTATTAACTGCTTTTGGATTATCTACCACCATATTACCTCCACACATTAGCTATATAGAGGTATATATCAGTGTTGACCTTCTAGGTCAACACTAAACAATAACGAAAACTATAGTTGTTTCTTTTCACCTGCTAAAGATTGTGCTTGTGCTCCATCTACACTTGTTGAATGTTGCTTCAATATGTGATTTAGATATTCTCGTACTTCATCAGTGTATTTAATGCTCTTGTAGCTTAAACTTCTTATCAACACCTTGCCTAAATGAAAAATATTTCCTCTTTCTTGGAGAAATTTGTTATATTCATTGCAGTTACTGACTTTCATTTGCTGTGGCATATTTTTTCTTCAATGGTTAAATGGCTATTCTATAATGAATTTTGTCAGTAACTGCCAGTTCTTTTCTCTTGAGTGATGCAACAAAGCCATCCCAGTGTCAAGCACTGGAATGACACCCATTTCTTTCTAGTGTCCCCTTTCTTGTCATTCAAGTATCCTTTTCTTATCATCCGAGTAGCTAAAACTAGGATCCATTGTTCATTTTCTGGATTCCAGTCTGGAATGACATTGTTTTAACATTGTACCATATTACAATGTTCATACAGTTGTGATTGGTATGACAAGATAAGAGGTGCTAGAATAATGGAACCGAAGTCATACATAGAAAATAGGTTAGGTATTTTTCAACTTTTGCTATATACTCAAGTAAAAATCTCTCTTTTACAGATGGATACAGTAAAGTTTGTTTTATTACTGCCAACAATACTACTCATACTAGTTGCTGGTGTTTACCTATCGGTTAAACTAAAATGGTTGCAGATATTTAGACTACCGTATGCCCTTTCACTTATTGGAGCTAAAAGAGGAGAAAATAAATTTTCTTCTATAGCTGCTCTGTTTACAATCTTAGGGGGAAATTTAGGAGTAGGAAACATTTCAGGAACTGCTGTTGCTCTAAAAACCGGAGGACCGGGATCCATTTTATGGATGGCAATAATTATTGTTGTTACTTCTGTGATAAAATATGTTACTTGTTACCTAAGTATAAAAACCAGAAAAGAAAAAAATGGACGGTTTATAGGTGGACCTGTAGCCTACATGGCTGATGCATTTAACTCTAGAAAAGCTACAGTTGTGTTTCTAGTTATTATGATGATGGTTTCAATAACAGTTGGTAACCTTGTTCAGGTAAATTCTCTATCAATACCACTCAGCATGGTAGATATACCTGTAGTCATTGGCGGCATTGTAATGGCCATAATATTTTTTGTTGTTGCAGCTCTCAGCTTAAAAAAAATTAAAATTTTTATATCGGCTATGATACCGATAATGACGGTAAGTTACCTCACACTTTGCGGTATCATATTATTTAAGTTTAGTGAAAATATTCTTCCTTCTCTAAAACTAATAACAAGCAATTTTTTTACAACTAGTAGCTTTAACTCTGGTTTATCTTTAGGTTTAATTTTAGAAATGTTGACTATTATTCAAGTTGGAACTTTGCGAGGTATTTTTGCAACAGATATAGGACTTGGCCTCGAAGGAATTGTACACTCCTCGATTACTCCTAAAAAAAATAACAATAAATTTATCATTGAACAGAGTCTAATCACAATAATATCTCCTTTTATAGTTGCACTCATAGTATTCATTACAACAATGGTACTGCTTGTCACAGATTCTTGGATTACTGATTTAGAGAGCACTAACATGTGCATATTTGCTTTTAGAAAAGCTATGAATTGGCCCTATATTGACTATTTTATTATGACCATAATGTTTTGCTTTGCATTTACTACTATTTTTACTTGGTTTTTTTGTTCAAAACAAACAATACGCTATGTATCTATGGATAATAAATACACCAAAATCTGGACTGTAGTTTTTACCTTAATCATTCCATTTGGTGCAATTGGTGGAGTTAAGTTACTCTGGGATATAGCTGATATCTCGATTGCTGCTTTGCTTTTTATTAACATACTTGCTATACTCAAGCTCACTTCTCAAGATCCAGAAGTATTTACTATGAGTAGCAAATACTTGAAGTTGCAAAAACAGAGCTAAAGCAATATTTTAAGTTGTCATCCCAGTCTGGAATCCAGCCTTTCATGAACTTCATCAAAAATGTTATGTTTTAACATAATAATTTTATGCTCACTAACTGAGTGCGACTGGATCCCAGTGTCAGCTACTAGAATGACATACTTTTTGGTGAAAATTACTCTTATATTATAACGTTTGTAGTTATGAATTTGACTATAGGATCAAGTCTAGAAAAATCTAGATTCCAGACTGGAATGACAACTTAAATTGCTTGATGTGAACATAAAATAGCTCATGTCATCACGTTAGCAATACAACTTCTTTAATAAAAACTAAATCAATTCCCGTAATAATTGTACTAGCTAAGGCTAAAAGGCAGAGGGTTATTAGTGAGGGAAAATATGAATACTCAAAGCACACAACAATATCATGAATTCATTCGAGGATTTTTTACTTTATTCGATGAAATAAAAAAGGAAGACGACCCAATTTATAATTCCAGAGTTGGTTTTAATGCAGTAAAGTTTCTAATAAAGCACCCCATCTGGAATTTGGAGACAGATGAAGACAAAAATAAAGCTTATGAAGTTATTCTTCCAGAGCAGAACAAGATAAAGAAAGCCGAACAAAAGCTTGAAAGTGAAGTTAAAGCAAGGTTAAAAGAGTATGTTGATGATATCGCAGGAGTTTCAATATATGGCGATCACGCAAGTATTACACTGGGAGATGACAAAAAAGAGTTTAAAATCAGCGAGTTTTTAAATAGTGACTTTTGTCAGAAGAAAGGAATTTCGGGATTTTCAACGCTGCATAGTGATGGAAAGAGCGGAATGCACGGTTTTGTTGCCGAAGAAGGAGAGAAAAGAATAAGGCATTATGTTGTAACCGATGGTTCATATGAAATGACTTTGAATTGGCATGACAAAAATGGAAAAAAATGTACTATCAAAATCAAGATTGATAAAGATGGTGTAGATCTAACTGAACGTAATGGTGTTACTGAGGAACAATTAAAAGCAAACACAGATGTAAAAATAGGTGGCTTATTCCTATATCAAATACAATTCAAGGAGAAAGGACAAGAACAAGAGAATCAACAATCATCTGAAACTTTCATAGAAAGTGATATTAGTAAAGGTATCGGCGTTCAAGCTACTCAAGATCAAGAAGTTGAGTTTAAGCATGTAACGACTAGCACTACAAATTCTAATAACGCATCTGCTAAAAAGATTCCACCGTCACTGCCACCTAGAGCTAGTTCATTACCTAATAATCAGAAAAAAGATGAGTATCAGCCAATACGGATTAATAGTAGAAATAACTACAATTCTCCATATTCTGATGCTTCTTCAAGCAGTACTATTTTCACCAAGTCTGTAATCTACAATCAAGATAATACACAAGAGGATGAACGGTATGACAATCCTACATTTGCTACATTTGGACATGCTGTACCTGGAAGCCGAAAATCAGATGAAAGTGAGCAAATATCTAATAATCGGCAAAAAGGTGCAATTTTTGATCCTACAACTACTGAAAGCGCTGCACCAGTACAAGACGTTGCATTCAAAAAAGTTAAAGATGCATTTAAGTATGAAAACGCTAAAGAATCACGCAATACTGGAAATAAGCAACCACTAAATGATGTAGCTTCGATTCTTGCATGGAAAGCAAAAAATGAGTTATTACGTAGTGAAAGTGAGTATGATGAAGAATTTTCTGACTTCGAAGATGGTTGGAGCGATAACGAAGATGAGTATATAACGCTTTCAAATCCTCAATCAGATTATAAACAAGAAAAAGATTATCTTAGCACTAAGGAAAACGAAGAAAGAGGAAACGATAAACAAAAAGAAACCGAAGATAAATTACAAGAAAATGAATCGCTAGAATACAGCTTAACAGACATAAAAACAAACGACTCAGGTTACTCATCTCCAACTTACGCTAGCCACTATAATTTTCAGGTCAATTCTGAGCAATTAGAGAAGAGATTAGAAACCATTGAACCAAAAGATACATTGGAAAAATTGAATAAAGGATTGAGAGAACCTTCACACCAGGCTACTAAAGATTTATTCTCAGAAAGTATGTTGAAAGAAATAAAAGAAGGTAAAAAATATGACCCTGTACGTAAGTTATTAGAAAGAAAAGTGGCAGAACAAGAAAATGATAATACTAATCTGACTATAGACAAAAATAGCGAACTATATAAATTGCTAGAAAAAGATGCAGCACAACTGAAAGCTGGAATAGTAGAAGAGGAAAGAAAAGATACTTTAACAGAACGCAATGATAGTCCTGATCGCAATAGAATTGCATTAGCAAATAGAAATAGAATCTGGGCTAAACTTATTGCTGAAGAAAAACAAAAAAAGGACAATGGTATTAGTATAGGTTAAAGTAATTACTTAGCAAGCAATGGGTTTCATGTAATGGTAACCCTATTACAGAAGAGTATGAGCCACGTAAAAATAATACAAACATTCCTGCAAGACCTTGTATGTTGCACCCCCCTGACCTGTTTTTCCACTCTTCTGATGCTAAATAATATTTAATTTCTTGTTCGCTGAGACGCTTAAATTTCACTATTGTAACTACAGTCCTAATATGCTGTTTAGATTGATCAGGAGTTAATAAACACACACTGGTGTATACTCTATGCCTTCTTCCTGATAACAAGCGAACGCATTTTTCTGCTTGCTCAACGTTTTCAGCTTTGAGCAGTATCCTTCTACCACAAGCAACAACTGTATCAACACCAAGCACAAAGTAATTTGGATTTGAACTTTGTGTTTTCTCAGCTTTACTTTTTGCCATACGGATTGAGTAATCTCTTGGAAGTTCCTTTTTTAAAGGAACTTCATCTATGTCTGCTGGCAAAATTAAACCTGGCTCAATATTTATTTGTTTTAGTAAAGCTATACGCCTTTTCGATGATGAAGCAAGAATAAGATTATTTAGAGATCGTTCTGTCACTTGTACCTTTAAGCCTTCTAATTATCCTACCCTTTTTTGCATTCCTATCATAAACACTCATCTCAACCAACACCCTATCGCCTATAATTATGCGTATTTTACTTCTTCTCACTTTCCCTGATACATGACAGATAATCTCATGTTCATTGTCCAGCTTCACTCTAAATTCTGCTGCAGGTAGTAAAGCAGTTACTGCCCCTTCCACTTCAAAAATTGTTTTTGATTTGTCTTCTTTTATCATTGTCGTATTATAATTTAATAATCTTTTTCAGTCTACTATAGATTTTAAATTATTATCAATACAGGAGATTTTTATACTCTACTTGAGTATTGCTCTTGCAACTTAACTCCAATCATCTCCTTAACAATGCAAGAGGAAAGCGAGCTACCTACGCTTCTACTCTCTACTACCTTCTCAATAGAAGTTATGTTAGAAGATAAATCATTATCACAATTTTCCTCATCGCTATCAAGTTCACTATCAAAACTTGAAGATCTGGATAACTCTGTCTTCTTTTGTGAGGCACTATCAGGCTCACTAAAAACGTTTCCTGCTAGAGTATAAAATTGATGATTGAAGCTTCTTTGTTCAATAGAACTCATGTTAGAAGATAAACCATTATCACTACCATATCCGCCATCAGAGCTTGAAGATCTGAGTAACGTCATCTTTTCTTCCAGTGGAACACAAGACTCATTATTAGTCTCATTAAAAATATTTCTTGTTGGAGTATAAAATTGATTATTGAGGCTTCTTTGTTCATCAGCATGAATTTTTTCTCCCAGTCCATCAGCTATTTCTACAACTTTATCATCCCATTCATTCTCACACTCTAGCTTGCTTCTTAACTCTTCAACTTCCCATGCTAGTTTGCATATCCCTTGTTCATAAGATTCCAGTTGTGCTTTATGCTCATCTTTCAACTCTTGCACTTGAAGTTTTAAATTGCTTACATACTGCTCCTTTTCCTTCATTATGTGTGCTGCTTCTTTTAATTTGTCTTCTAACTCCTTCTTTTCTGTATTAATACCTTTTAGCTTACCCTCTAGCTTTCCTTTTTCTTCACATACATTTTTAAGTTCTTGTGCTTTCTCTTGTAACTCTGCTAACACACTTGCTAACTTTTCATCTTTTTGTGCCAGTTCAGTTTGCAATTCCGTGTTTTTTCGCTCTTCTTTTCCAAAACTGTTTTGTAAATCAGTTATTTGTTGTGAAGCAATTTCTGGTTGAGTTTCAGTGTGCTGTAAATTGGCTTCCAATGCATTGCTATTAATAGAAGGAGAAGAAGGAAGGCTATTATCAGCATCAACTTTATGATCTAACTTCCCCTCTGGTTCCTTACCTTGATAAGCCACCATAGATTCATTGTAAAGATTAATAGGAGTAGCCCTATTCTCTTCTAGTGATTCCATTACAGCATCGTATAAGGAGAGACCTTGAATATATAATTCATCGTTTTGCTTTATTAATTCTAGAATCTCCTTCGATGAAACAAAATCTTCACCATTAAATTTTAGTATTTCAGTTATGCCATCTCTACTCACATTCATAATCATGGTACACATTCCTGATCCATCTTTTGCAGGCCAAGTGCTTGTCATTTCATAATATGCACCTTCTTTAAATTCATAATATCTTTTCTTATCTTTTTTATGAGCGTGTATTTCATGTTTTTTATTGCAATAGATATTCAGTTCTTTAATATCTTTCTCTTGCTGTAAAACGTCACTAATCTTTGTTGGCTCACTATTGTCGTAATGAGTAAGGTTAATATTCAAAACTTTATTATTATTGTCAATTTCTTCACAGTAAACTTGAAAGTCCTCTTTCCATTTTCCAAAATACCTACTTGCAACTTCTTTTCCTTCCTTTACTAACTCTATGTATTTACCTATATTTTTCTCAAAGTCCTCATTAACAGGCTTTTCTCTTTCTTTTACTGCTTGATCCACGTACATTCGCTTAAAATCATTATCACCTATTAGATCATTAAAACGCCAATTATCATAAGCTTTTTGTATATCAGCAAAGTCCATCTTTTCTCTCAAAAGCGCTAATAAGCTTATCTTATCTCTCAAATTTTCTAACTCACAATCGAGAAAATCATCGAAACTGCATAACTTTTTATACAGTTCCCTATCTTCTATAATTGAGCGAAGAAATTTCATTATAGTAAGGTTCTTAATGGAAGGCTCATTTTTTTCTGCATCATTAATATAGCTTTTGAGAAATTGAAATATACCAAGCCCATCACTATCTTGGACAAACTTCTCTCTATCATTAACACAATTGTTGCCCTGTGATGAACATAATCTATTATGCAATTTTTGCAAGTCATGTATTGACTTAACTACATATTCTGCAACTGACAATTCTCTCAGCTGGTCACTTGTTTTTTCCGCTTTTACTGCTTTGTCTCCCTTAGTCAAACCTGCAATCATAATACGCCTCCTTTAACTATGTTTATATTATAACAATCAACATGTATTTAAGAAAAATCACACTGCTCACTGTACGTTTACGCTGCTACTTTGCATAATAGATTGCTTGAAGTCACACAAGTATCGTTTTTTATTAGATAAAAGTTAACAAGGCGTTTTCATAGATTTTTAAGCTTAATAACATCCTCTCTTTTTGGACTGGTTGAAATTAGATGAATTGGTACACCTATTAATTCTTCTATTTTTCTCACATATTTCATCAAATTTGCAGGTAATTCCTTAACTGACCTTTTGCCTTGAGTTTTCTCTTTCCAACCAGGAAATTCTTCATATATTGGCTCTAATTCTTTTTGTATTGAATGTGATGCGGGTAAATAATCATACATTTTTCCGCCATACTTATAACCAGTGCCTATTTTAATAGTATCAAAAGAATCAAGAATATCTAATTTGGTTAATACAATGCTTGAAACTCCAGAGAGTTGTACGGCCTGGCGCACTAAAACTGCGTCAAACCATCCGCAGCGCCTTCTTCTATTGCTTACTGTTCCAAGTTCCTTACCTATAGAAAATAAGCTGTCTCCAATTTCGTTATTTTGTTCAGTAGGAAATGGACCATTACCCACTCTTGTTGTATACGCTTTTGCTACACCAATAATGTGAGCATTGTAGGATAATCCTGAGCCTGTTATCGCTTGCGATGCTACAGTATTACTTGAAGTAACAAAAGGGTAAGTTCCGTGGTCGATATCTAAAAATGCGCCTTGAGCGCCTTCAAATATTATTTTCTTACCTTCTTTCATAAAATCATTTAGTATCTTCCACACAGGTTTTTTATATAAAAGAATTTTTTCTGAAATCTCTTGAATTTCCTTTAATATTTCTTCTTTTTTAACTACCTGGTAGTTAAGTCCTGTTCTGATAGCATTATGGTAACTCAGGAGAGCATCCACTCTTTGATTGAGCTCATCTGTGTTTTCTAAGTCACAAAGGCGTATAGCTCTCCTGCCAACTTTATCTTCATAACATGGCCCTATCCCTTTGTTTGTTGTACCAATTTTGTGATTTCCGTTTAAATCTTCAAATAGCTTTTCCTTGTCCTTATGTACGCTAAGTATTAATGGACAGCTCTCGGATACCATCAAGTTGTTATAGTTTACGTCCACTCCTTTAACTTTCAATGACTCTATTTCTGAGACTAGAGCATGTGAATCAAGAGCAACACCGTTTCCTATAATAGATATTTTGTCCGCTCTCAAAACAGCAGAGGGCAGTAAATTTAATTTATAAACCTCATCATCTATTACTATAGTGTGCCCTGCATTATTTCCTCCCTGAAATCTCACAACTACATCTGCATTCTCAGAAAGATAATCTACTATTTTACCCTTGCCTTCGTCACCCCATTGCAGACCAACAATTACAATATTATTCATCACTATTTTCTAGATTAATACGTAAATATTAATGCAGCATGCTACAAATGAAAAGAGAAATCTACGCCTTTCCTATATCCCTAAAATAAAGAAATAGACTATCGACTTTTTTATATATTATAAAATTATTCATCATTATATGGTACAACTTACAGCATATTTATAGTAAGGTGTTAATTATGAAAGAGGCAAAAAAGAGTCCGGTAGTTAGATTAAAGGCCACAGCTAAAGAATTCAATTTTAGTAAATTAAGAGCAGATCAAGATAATAAATTAGCGAATTCCGGTGAAACAATGTTCTTAGATTTTCAAAGAATGAATTTTATTATTAATGAAAAAGAAATAGATAAAAATTTTATTATTGCATTTAAGGAAGGAGCTAAAGATTATAAAAATGAGATTTTTAACCGTGATAATTTTGATAACCTCTCTGAAGAAGGTAAAGCTTTTATGGAACCAGTACTTAAGGAGCTTGATCAAGATAGACTATCTGAAGTTTGGGAAAATCATTGTAATAGCCCTACAGTTGCTGATGAAAAAAAAATTGATGAATATAGAAAGGAATTTGAGAGATTTTATAACGCAGGGAGAAGCTCTTATCATCTATTCTCCAAAAAAGATTACCGTTCATTAGCAAAGGAAATTTTTAAGGAAATGTTTAGATACGCTGAAGCAGAAATCCCAAGTGATGCTATTTTAGAAGAGTTAGTCACCAATTGTAATCAAGCAGGGTATGGGGCTGGTATATTTAATGAATCTCATGCCGCACTCAGTAGTTGTAATTTAACTCCACACAGTCCTAAAAAAGTGCTAAACATTTACTGCACTGACCACAACCGCATAAAAGTGACGTCTGATATGGCAATACCTATAACCACGATTGACAATCCGGAAGAGAAAATATGTGACCTATCCAGCTCATTAGAATTTACACTTGAGTCTCAATATGGTGAAGACCTTGTAAAATATGGAGATGGTAAATTATCACTTACTATTCCTGAAGAGTTGAAAAACTATAAAGACAATGGCAAGACCTTGTTTGACACTATTAAAGAATATTTTCAGAAATTCTGTGCAAAATTAGGATTTAAACCTGAGGCAAAAATACAAATAGAGCATAGCTTAGGTACTCAAATCAAAGTAAACAACTATTTAGATGGTACAATATCTACTACAGGATCGGATGCAAATAAAGAGTTTATCTATCTTTTAAGCGAAAATCTCAGAGGGAGGTTATTGGGATCAGGAGTTGCTCTAGGAGGTGAAGATGTTGATGATATTATTGAAGTCAGAGTATCTTCAGTTATGGATCTACTGCGTGATTATACTAAATTGGAAGATAATAAAGAAAACAGAGAGTTATTAATAAGTGAAGTAGCAGATAATTTAGGGCTTTCCACTCAAGATAAAACAGCATCAGAAGTATTGATGGAATTAAACTCTTTACCTTCTTCGATAAAAGGTCAGGTTAATCATAATCAAGTGCAGTTTGTTGTAAATATTTTTACCAATTTAATTGTTGAAGGAAAAAGCGAAGTATACAAAGAAAAAAATGCAATTAATGCAATTGATGCAATTCATCAGAAGATAGATAAGGCAATTGTTGAGCAAGAAAAAAGAGCAACCAACAAACAAGATATAGAGAATGATAAATGGACAGATAAAATAAAAAAACAGAGATTATCTATGGAATCACATGGGCATTTGCATTAAAGATACTGTGTACAGAGGCGTAGTATGCTCAATTTTCGCCTTTCATTTAAAGCACTCAAATTGACCAAACACACTCAATCCAAAGCGTTTGTAGATTCGATATCTTGAGTAACTTGACGCAGAGAGAATTGTATACCTTAGTCAACTTTTCTAGCGGTATCCATAAGGTAAATCATTATTTGAGTGTTACACCCAAGCCCTCTTTATTTTCCTCTGTTATCAAGCTAAAAATACCATTTGGTTTCATTATGTATACGAAACTATTATGCTTGCAAGAAAAAAAAACCTAAAAAACTGGAAAAGAGAATAGGAATTTGACATAAGCTATTCCCAAATTTTCAATGTTCATATGGTTATAAGCAGTACAGCTATTAATCATCCATTATTGATATACCTGAATTATTCTCAGTAAATAAATCAAGTATAATGTTAGGTACTCTACCATCAACTATGTGAACAACCCCTGCACATTCTTCTACCATTTTAGTATATGACATAAGCCTTTCAACAAATTTTTCTCCTTTAATTTTTCCACAATCAATCGATTCTTTTAAATTTTTAATCAAGACTCTTCCATTGCCAACTTTGTTTATTTCTTCATCTGTATCACTCAAGATTATCATTTTAGATGCGTAAACTGCAAGTGCAATTGCACTTGCAGTGCTATCAGTATCAATATGATATGTTTCTCCATTTTTTCCATAACCGATAGGTGCAATAACTGGTATAGAATCTGATTCTTCAATAAAGAATAATATATCAGGATTGATTTCAGTTGGTCTACCGATAAATCCCATGTCTAGTATTTTTTCAATATTATTTAATCTATTTTCCCTAAGCGTAGTGCTTATCTTTTCAGCTTTTATGAGGTTGCCATCTTTTCCACATAGTCCAATAGCTGAACCACCAGCAGAATTTATATGCTGAACAATTTTTTTATTAATTGAACCACACAGTGCCATTTCAATGATTTTCATAGTGCTTTTGTCTGTAAGTCTGACACCATTTATAAACTTATCATTCATACCTAGCATTTTTAACACTAAGTTAATTTCATATTCTCCGTCATGAACTACCACCGGATTTATACCAAGCTGTTTCAACAGAACAACATTATGCGCAAAAGCACTAAGCAGCGTTTCATCTGAGATTATTACACTGCTGCATTTGATGATAAAAGTTTCGCCTACAAATTTAGGTATGTTAGACAGAACTTCAAATAATATTTCTGTTTTTTCCTTCAATGGCATCTTACCATTTAAAGATTCATCACTTTTCATTTTTTTATCTTGTAAATTTGAAAAACTCATCTCTTACCTTGGTGATTTTATGCTTAACACGAATGCTTATTTGATGAATTGATACATGTTCATTATTAACCCACTTTTGAGTATTTTCTAGAATAGCATCTAGACTTTCCTGATTCACTTTATCTATTTTTGTTAGCACAATATTAAAGTTAATATTATTACATATTAACCAATAAACAAAGTCTTTGTCTATTTCTTTTAATCCTACCTTGCTATCTATAAGCACAAACACTCTTTTTAGATTTCTCCTGTGAATTAGATAGTACTCAATTAGGTTTAAGTATTGTACTGCTTCTTCCTTGCTTGCACAAGAATAGCCATAACCCGGTAGGTCGACAATCCTAAACTTATCATTGTACATAGAGTAAAAATTTATTTGTCTAGTGCATCCAGGTTTAGAAGAAACTCTTGCAGCTTTTTTGCTGTTTATCAGCAAGTTGATTAAACTTGATTTTCCTACGTTTGATCTACCAGCAAATGCAATCTCTGGAGCCGACTCATCTGGTAATGATTTTTTGTCTGAAGCTCCAAATATGAAGCTGCAGATTGATGTTATCTGTTTTGCCATTATACTTAGGTAGAAATATTCGAGACAATTATAGTGTTATTGCTTGATATAAGAAATTTTTTATTTCAGTATATATTACTTACTTAAACAGTTGAAAACTAGACCTGTACTATATGGATATAGAGAATAATTTACAAGACTTAAAAAAAAAGTTTTCTGATGTAGAGAGAAATCTGGAAAACCCTACCAATTTGAGTCAAAAAGAATTCGTTAGTTTTTCAAAGGAATACTCTGAACTCAGACCAATTATCGAGATAATCGATGAATATAATATATTAAAAGAGGAAATTTCAGATTTAGAAGAAATCATGAAAGATGAGAACAGCGATGGTGATATAAAAGAGTTAGCAAAAGAAGAACTTCTTGAGAAGCAAAAGATACTATTACCGAAAGTAAAAGCAAAACTAAAGTTGGCATTATTACCCAAAGATGAAGATGACTCAAGAAATGCAATATTAGAAATTAGAGCAGGCACAGGCGGAGAAGAAGCAGCATTATTTGCAGCGATGTTATTTCGTATGTATCAAAAATATGCAGAAAGAAGAAATTGGAAGTTTGAGCCAATAAGTATTTCTAATACAGGTATAGGTGGCCATAAGGAAGCTTCTGCACTCATTAATGGAACAGAAGTTTTTGCAAGACTGAAATTTGAGTCAGGGGTGCACAGAGTACAAAGAGTGCCAGAAACTGAATCCTCAGGAAGATTGCACACTTCCGCAGCTACTGTTGCAATATTACCTGAAGTAGAAGAGGTTGACTTTGAAATAGAAGAAAAAGATTTACGCATAGATGTTTATAGATCCAGTGGTCCTGGAGGGCAATCAGTGAATACAACTGACAGCGCAGTAAGGGTCACCCACTTGCCAACAGGGATAGTTGTAATACAGCAAGATGAAAAATCGCAGCACAAAAATAAGGCTAAAGCGCTCAAAGTGTTGAGAGCAAGGCTATACGAAATTGAAAGACAAAAAAAAGAAATGGAAAGGTCAACAATGAGGAAAAGCCAAATTGGTTCTGGAGATCGCTCTGAACGTATAAGAACTTATAACTTTCCACAATCAAGAATAACAGATCATAGAATTAATCTCACTTCACATCGACTAGAACAGATTATAAAAGAAGGTGAACTAGATGAATTTATTGAGGCATTGATTTCACGAAATGAAGCAGAAAGGTTGACTGGAGGAGGTAATGTTACTTTTTGATGGAAATTTGAAACAAAGCATAGGTATCAGGTTAAAAAGAAGTAAAGTTAGTTGTTCATAAGGTTGACAATTATTTAAATTTATGCTATAATTAGCAGCCCTATAACTTACAGAAACCATGGAAGTTGACTTTAATCAATATGTTAATAGTAACACCTTAGAGTTAAATAATCTATATGTATATATGGAAAAGCTAGTAAACTTTTTACAGAAAAAGCAAAATATTACAAGCTTGACTTTATCTAATTGTTATATTGATGCTCAGTGCGGAGAAGTTTTAAATGAAGCATTAGAGAATATTAATCTTCCAAATATTACTGAGTGTAAATTAACTTCTAGCATTATTGGCGCAGAAGGCTCAATAGCAATCACTAAATTGTTAAAGAATGGTAACTTTCCAAATCTTATTAAACTTGATTTAATTTCTAATGATATTAATGTTGAAAGTGGAATAATATTAATGAGTGCGCTAAGGGGTGGTAGTTTTTCAAATATTAAAGAATTTAATTTACTTTATGACAACGTCTGCAACGAAGGCATAGCAGCATTACGTGAATCATAGAACAACAATATGCTTCCAAACCTTATTAAGTTTAGTTTTCCCTTTAGTATTACTAATGATAACAAAGATATGGAAATGTCAAGCGAATACCTATTCGGTTAATAGCATCATATAGAAAAAGGCAAGTTACATTTATTTGTTGCTGCTCATAGAACATCCAAATTCAACTCTAGACCTGCTAAAAGGTGTAGGAAATCTTACTGCTATTGACATTATTGCGAAAATTCCATCAATTGATAACTTCCTATTCTGTGTAAAAAAATAAGAAAGGAGAGGAAAAAAGGATTAGTTTCTTTTATGATTATCCAAGAAGTCTAGTCTAAATTCAAGTTTTGTGAATAGGCTAGCGCTTAAATTTTTGATCAAAAAGGGACAAGTTTAGTAAAAAATAATGATATTATAAGTGGAACATAAAATAGCCCCACTGCAGTACTAATTAGGAGCAATAAAGTAGCTTTATCTGGTTGGTAATTTAAAATATTAGCAAGTATTATACTGGATCCAGAAATCGGAATAATAGCCAGTAACATTAGTGCTTTATAGATGCTTTCATCGTATATACCTGTAACATGCTTGTCTAGCAAGACAATTCCCAAAACAAATGACGGCCAGAATATGTACTTTGCTACAATAGTGGTCAAGGCAAGCTTCCAATCTACTTTAAAATTTGTAATTTGTGCAATACTTACTCCAAGCAGCACCATTCCTAATGTGATAAATGTACTTCTGATATTTATCATAACATCTGTCAAAAAAGTGGGTATTTGTATATCATATATACTTAAAAAGAAACCTAGAATCATTGCATATAATGAGGGAAGTTTGAGTAACTTTAATACGCATTCTTTTGCAGTATAGATACCATTTGCAGCTATATAAAATCCCAAGCTATTTTCAAATAGTGCCATTCCTATGTAACAGACAACATACACAGACACTGAATCTTCATCAAATAAAGCCATGGCAATCGGTAGACCAAAATAACCCATACTTGTGCTGCCCGAGCTAAACGCTAATATGTTTCTCGTGTTGTCCTTAAATAAAAAAGAAGAAAGATAATACACTGATAAGGACATAGTACTACCTATAAACCATATCAAAATCGGCAGAGAAATTACTTTTAAATTAACTTCTGTATGAGATACTCCGTATAAAATCACTATTGGATTAGCTATATAAAAGAGTATTTGAGATATAGTATTTCTATCAATTTTAAGATATCTTCCTGCTAAGTAACCAATAAGTATTGTAATGTAAATAGGTAATATTTTGAGGAAAAGAGTAAAGAACATACTAGCCTATTGTGATATCTTTGCTGATAAAGTGATATTAGATTTTAAGGTATTGTAAAAGTAAGTAAAATTTATTTTCCAATTAATCAAGTTCATAGTTAGTTAAAAAAGATTCACTGAGTGCCAAAATTTGTTCTTATATAGGACTTAATAATGATATTTTTATGATTAAATTATGTTAAGTTTGTATAAAGCTCCTTGTATATTTTTATAAACCACTTGTAGTAATTTAGGTAGATTGTTGAAAAAACACTCATCTTGAATGGTTCTCAGGAATTCTTGCCTTAATCATTAAAATCGCACTATTACTTTCCATAATTTTTTTAAAGCCAACTTTTTCGTAAACACGGATTGCACAAACATTTGCTATACCTGGGTCGACAAAGGCATTCTCATAAACTTTAAAGACAAATTTGTTTAAAAATATATTCAAAGCTTGTGAACCAACTCCTTTACCTACATAATTCAGCTCTCCGATATACCAGTCTATAGCAGCACAACTTTCTGGAAGCTCTGAAGTATCGTAGCCTTGTTCAGGTGGAAAATCTTGCCTATTATAGTATTGAATATAACCAATATCAACTGCGTCACAATTAATAATGAATGCATACATCGGTTTTTCAATAATTTGCGTCTCAAACTTCAAACGTTTGAACCCCTTAATGTAGGTACTATATTTTTTCTCAATTAACTCTGGTGTCCAATTTATATCTGCATCCCACCATAGCTTTACGTGAGGTGTTTCTAACCATTTTAATAACAGTAAAAAATGTTCTTCTTTCAACGCTTTAAATGTGATATTTTTATTCATTAATGAAAAATCTCAAATGTTACTACCATTTCTGTTAATCCTGTCTCTAATTGCCAAGTTCATTGAGATTGACATTTCCGTACCTAGTTTTCCTGATATGGTGCGCTATTTTAACGTATCAGAAGGAACAATTCAATTAACTATTGCTTATAATTTCCTAGGCTTTTGCATAGGAGGGTTATTTTTTGGTCCATTGTCTGAATGTTATGGCAGAAGAAGGATTATGATCATAGGTAACACTTTGTTATTAATCGGCGCTGTTGGTTGTGTTTTTGCACCGTCGGTTTTTTCTCTTTTAATTTCTCGTTTTATTCAAGGTATTGGTGCAAGCACATCTGTAGTTGTGTTTGCAATCGTTGCAGACAGTTATCAGGGTGACAAAGCAATAAAATTTATTGGAATCATGAATTCTGTTCTAACAGTTGTCATGGCAATTGCGCCAGTGTTAGGCAGTTTCATCAATGAAATTGTAGGGTGGCGTGGTAATTATGCAACTGTTGCAATACTTTGTTTAATCTCTTGGGTTTTGCTGCTTTTTCTGTTACCAGAAACAAAAAAGGACCGCGATATTTTCAGTTTGAAAAAAATGATGAAAGATTACAGAAAATTATTATCGAGTTCAAAATTTATGGTTCTGTCTTTGCAGCAGAGCCTCTTCTCTGCTGCTTATATGTCATTCATTACTTGCGGACCTTTTTTGTATATGGAAACTTTTGGCTTATCCAGTACTATTTATGCACTACATCAAGGTGCAATAGTTGGGTCCTTCTCACTAATTAGCCTATTTTCCATTAAGATCCTCAAAAAATTTGGAGCCGTATGGTGTGTAATTTCTGGTACGAGCGTGGGTGCTATCGGATCTCTATTGTTTGTAATACTCAGTGTAATTATGCCCCATTCTTTCTACTTAGTAACACTATCTATGATTATTTTTTCTATTGGTTGTGCAATATGCCAGCCAGTGGTTTTTAACGCATCAATAAACGTTTTTCCTGAAATTAAAGGTACGGCTTCTTCTGCACTCTCGTTCATTAGAGCTTTTGTTATGGCTATTTTTATCGGCTTAACAAGCTACGTTTACAACGGTCAGGCAATCAATATATCTCTTCTTGTTCTATCTGCAGTAGCGCTAATTTACTGTCTACTTATTGTTTTTAAGGTCTGGAAAAATCTATAATCACCATATAGATCCTTCTCATTTCTAGTTATTGCGGTAATATGTATTGCAATTTTGCCGGCTGCTCTAAATGTATCTCTTCCACATCACCTAGTCTATATTAGTTAACAAGTATGAGCTTGCTCATGCGTCTAAAATTTGAGAGCCAACTTTCAACAATCCAATCAAATTCTAACTTTCTTTAAAATACTGTTTCTTGCTGTTTTTATACCCTAAAAAATTTAGCTTACTTTTGCGCTAGTTCGTTCAAATAGCATTAGTACGATTTACTTTTTTTGGGATGTAGAGATTTTCTAGGGATTGTCTTCTTGAGTTCTATAGTATTTTGTTCAACATTGAAACGAGAGTCCCGTTTCAAGCATTGAAGTGACGAATCAAGAGCTGCTTTTATCCCATCCCTATCAACTATTTGAGTAGTTGACAATGGAATCCAGTTATTTTCGTTTATACTAATCAATACATCAAATTCTATGCTATTATTGTGTTGTTTGACGTTGCTGGCTCTAATCTTATCATTCCCAAACCCAAACGTTATAGAATTATTCTCATCATAATTGACGCTTGCAGAATCAGGTAAAACCGCAAAATCCGCGTTGTTTACAAATCGAGAAAATGCATTTTTGATGTCGTTAAATGTACCGTAATGGTCTATATGGTCGTCATTAATACTTGTTACAACAGCAATATTTGCAGGAATTTTTAACATAGTTCCATCAGACTCATCAGCCTCGATTAAAAAAATGTCACTCTTGCCAAGTTTTGAATTACTCTGATAGGAGTTTAATACTCCTCCCACAATTACAGTAGCATCAGTACCAGAATGATCAAAAATGGAAGCAATCATAGCTGTTGTTGTTGTCTTGCCACTTGAACCAGAAACCGCTATCACATATTTACCTTTCATAATTTTAGCCAGCATGTCTGACCTATGCAAAACTGTTTTATTGTTATTTCTTGCTGCAACTAGCTCCACATTATCAGGTTTTATTGCGGAAGAATGTACAACTATTTGAGCTTGTCTAATACTACTTGCATCGTGACCAATATAGACCTCTATACCTAATTTTTGTAACCTATCTATATTGTCGTTTGATCGCGTATCACTGCCTTGAATTTTATAACTGGAATTATGAAGAATTTCAGCAATTGCGCTCATTCCAATTCCACCTATACCGATTATATGTATTACTTCTTTTTTAGGGTTCTGTCGCATTTGTAGGGAAGTAGAAAGAAGAATGATATAATTGTCTAAAAAAAAAGCAAAGATGTTTCGTATCAATCAAAAATTGTTGCCATATTTCAAAGGATTTAGCTTTTCAGCGGATGTTATCTGTATACATGAAATGTCGATTCTCTTTGAGCTATCGAGATTTGGAAGAAATGATGAGTATAAGGGGAGCAAAATGCTACGTTACAAAGGTGGGTTATCACGACTGATAGATGAGGCAGTAAGGAAAAGAAAGAAGCAGGTTGGTAGTAGTTGGAGAGACTTACATTAAATTAAACGGTAAATGGGTTTATTTATATACTGTAGACTTGTGTGTTAGTAGAGACAAGTCTGCAGCACTTGCATTCTTTCGTAAAGCCTTCAGGAGTAACTATCTTCCTGAGAAAATTGTAATTGATAAAAGCGGCAGTAATACTGCTGCTCTTGATGATTTGAATGCAGAAATTTCTGAAGATTACAGTTCTTCAAATAAAATATCTAAATAATATTGTTGATAGATTTATCAAAAAACTAATAAAGCCAATGCTTGGGTTTAAAAGCTTCCATTTCGCAAAGATTACCATCACGGGCATAGAAAATATTCGTATGATTCAAAAAAGACAAATTATTAAAATAATGTTTCTACTTTTGAGAATTTTGCTATGTTAATGGCTTCATAACTCCTATAATCCCACCTTTTTTCCTATGGTTTATAGATGCGACAGAACCTTTTTTTTGACTCTGTTGAATTAAAAAGGCTAACTACAGAACGGCCAACTCAGTCTAGTCTTGTAACGGCTTACTAAGGATTCTTTAAATATCGATCCTCAAAAAAATCGGCGTAGGTTTAGGCAGTGTAATGCCTAAGCTTACACATGCGTTGCACAGAGATTTTAAATCACGTTGTTCTTTTGGAATTTGCAACTGATCGAGTATCATTTTTGCTGACTTTGGAGCAATTGGCTGCAGCAAAATGCCAATCATTCTAATGTATTCAAGTAATTTGTAGATTACTAAATCCATGCGCTCTCTATCGGTTTTACTGAGTGTCCAGGGTGCACTTTTATCTATGTAAGCATTGGCCTTGGAAGAGATATTGATAATCAGGAGTATAATCTGGTTAAATTCATACTTTGATAGATGATCCATTACTTGATCAATTATGGCTTTGCAATTTGGTAAACTCTCATCATCTTTAAGCAAATTGCGATCGACCACTGGTACAACTCCAAAGCATTGCTTGTGCAGAAATGAAATTGTTCTTTGCACTAAATTGCCTATATTGTTTGCCAGCTCTGAGTTTATGCGGCTGATCATGTTCTTCTTACTGAAATTACCATCTTGACCGAAACTTGCTTCCCGAAGGAGAAAATAGCGTAGTTGATCAACACCAAACTCTTCTGCCAGACCAATTGGATCTATAACGTTACCAAGGGATTTGGATATTTTTTCCCCCTCGTTCAGCCACCAACCATGAACTGCAATTTGCTTTGGCAGTGATAAATCTGCTGCAAGGAGGATCGCTGGCCAGTATACAGAGTGAAAACGCAATATGTCTTTACCGATCACATGAACGTTGAAGGAGTTTGTCCAAAATTTCTTATATTCCTCATCTTCTATATTAGGAAAGCCTATTGATGTGAGATAGTTAGTGAGCGCATCTATCCAAACATAAATTACGTGCTTGTCATTCCCTGGTACTTTTATTCCCCAATTAAAACTAGTACGAGAAATCGAAAGGTCAGTAAGTCCTGATTTTACAAACGATACCACCTCGTTTTTTCTGCTCTCAGGAAAGATGAAATTCGGCTGATTTTCGTATAACTCTAGTAATTTATTTTGCCAACTTGATAAACGAAAAAAGTAGCTCTCTTCTTTTATCCACTGAACTTCAGCACCTGTTGGCGCTCTGCCATATATCAACTCTGATTCCTGATAAAACGCTTCATCACGAACTGAATACCAACCTGAGTAAGAATTCAGATATATTTGCCCTCTCTCTTCAAGCCTATTCCACAGAGCTATAACTGCTTTTTCATGACGTTCTTCTGTGGTGCGAATAAAATCATCATAATCAAAGTTCATTAGCTCAGCCAATTTTCTGAACGTAACACTTATTTCATCTGTAAATTCTTTTGGCTCTATTCCCTTTACCTTAGCCGCTTTTTCAATTTTCTGTCCATGTTCATCTGTACCAGTAGTAAATTTGACGTTCTTTCCAGCTAATTTCATAAATCTAGCTGCAACATCACAGATAAGGGAAGTATATGCGTGGCCGATATGTGGCTTGTCGTTTACATAATATATTGGCGTAGTGATGTAAAAGCTCTCAAATTGCTCCATTTTGTACTGTTTAAAGCTTTATCGTATCTGCACTAGTAATAAAAATCAATATATATCCTATCGTACAAGCAATCTGAAAATCCATTATACCGCTGCGTTTTGCAGCGGTATCCTGTAAGTGAATTTACGCTTTAGAGTAAGCAGTTTGCTGTCCATAACCTCCAAAATGTTGTTCTGAATAAGAATTATTAAATACACCTTGAGGAGGAGCACTTGGAGCAGTATTAGGATATTGAGGAAAGTAAGTAGGTGGTGCCTCACGATGAGAAGAATCTCCAAAGCTACACTCAGGTCCTCGTTTGTGATAATCATCTACCGCTTCTTCAGCCTTCTTAATATTTTCTGACTCTTTCTCATGCTTCATATGAAAAGCCAAACCACCAGCAAAACATACAAGAGAATTAATACCAAGAATGACTAAACCCCAAATTGGTAAGACTGGGTTAATAGCGCAACCTATCAAAGCTGCTAAAGAAATTGCACCAACTGCAAATTCTATATTTCTGAACATTTTAAGTTTATTATCCAGGTAATCTACCTTTTCTGATTCTCTAGCCGTTTTTTCGCTGCTGTTATACAAATAACACATTAAACCATGAAAACCCATACACACAACTGCAACTACTATACCTAAAGCCAATGATTTCATGTTGTCTTCTGCGTCTTTTTTCTTATCTTCTCTGCTTGGCTGGTTACTACTACCGGAACCAAGGTTATTTATCACTGTAGTATTACCACTAAACAGGCTACGAAGTAGAAAATAATCCCAAAAATCTAAACCTCTACTACTATTATATATATGTATGACTTGAGGGTCTGTAGGTTGTTGCCTATTGCTTCTATCATATTTTGTACTGTTCTGCTCATTAGTTGGATTATTGAGCTTAAATTCCTTATACGCATTTTCAAAACTTTTATCAATCCACTTCTCAATATTTTGCATATCATGAGAACGTAAAAATTCTTGAACACCATTGTCACTGCCATTTTCTTTTATATAGGCAAGTGCATACCTTTTTAAAACACTATTATACATAAAATTTCCCTCTAAATTAGGATTAAATTAATAAAGACTTATTATAACAGAGTAACGTTTTCTTGTCAATTCAACCATACCCTAATACCCAGTTAATATCCTTTCCACCAGTTCTTTTACTGTCGGTACGTAGCCATTCTCATAAAATGGGTCTTGCTTAAATCTGTAAACATTGTGTCCAGAAAACATGAGTTCATTTTCAACATTGCCGTCATGTACAATGTTTTGCAGTGTCTTTTGTATACAGAAACTCCGTGGATCTGGCTTTCGCCCTGTTGAATGGTCACCATGATCTTTCCAATTGCTAAATAAGCAGTGACTCAAACATCCCATGCAATTAATTTGATCTTGTCTTATCTCCGCAAATTTGCTTGGTGTCACAAAAATAACAGTTGTATCTGGAGTTTTCATTGCCTCTGTATAACCTTCCTGAGTCCACTTATCTGCCAGTTCTTTGTCTTGTGCAGTAAGGTAAATCTTTCTACCTCTGCTACCCATTGCAAATTCATTATTAAACTCTCCACTCGCACTTTCTGAAAATTTTATTTGACGTGAATTTCGTTCCTGTAGCTCATGTATGAAGTTATTTTTTACTGCAGATGAATAGAATCCTGTTGGACTAAATTTGTTTAAAAATACATCACCTTCTTCTAAAGTAAGTAACTTCTTTTTCCATTCTGTAGAAATCGGACTTTCTTTTGTTAAAAGTGGACGAGTGCCAAACTGAAAAGCTATTGGTCCAATTTGTAAATTGTCAAACCAATGTTCCCAATCCTTCAAATGCCACACTCCCCCTGCCATAACAATTGGCGTTTCAGTAAGACCAATCTCGTTCATGAAAGATCTAAGCTCTGCAACTCTTTCAAATGGAGCCTGCGGTAATTCTGGGTCTTCACTATTACTCAAGCCATTGTGACCACCAGCAAGCCACGGATCCTCATATACTACTCCACCAAGTAAAAAGGAAGATATTTTTTGATAAGCACGTTTCCATAACGCTTTAAAAGCGCGTGCTGATGAGATAATAGGGTAATAATAAACTTGATATTTAGCTGCAATTTCTCCGAGTCTGTAAGGCATACCAGCACCGCAAGTGATTCCATGAACTAAGCCTTTTGCTTTTTCTAATATGCCATGAAGGACTTGTTCTGCTGCTCCCATTTCCCAAAGCACGTTCATATGTATTCTTCCACGGCCTTTTGATATTTCATTCGCTATTTTTGCTTGACTAACTCCAGCCTCAATACTATACTTAATTAATTCCTCATGTTTTTCATTTCTTGTTTTACCCCTATAAATCAGTGGCACCAACTCTCCATTGTCATCAATAAGTTTAGCATTTGCACCAGAAAATGTACCAACAGCATCTGCTGCAGCAAACGCCCCACTTGATCTTCCATCACTGATTGCAATGCCTTTGCCGCCCTCGATGATTGGCCACACTTCTTTCCCTGAAATCACTATCTTTTTTATCTTATTTTTCAAAATTTCCTCTTAATCTTTCACTCTATTTTACTTAATTACTAAAAAAATCATAGCTTTTCTTTTTATACCTATGCATTCAGTTTTAAATAGGCATAGGAGATGCTATAAATATAGTTTTATAAGAAATTTGCTATATGATCATAGGTTTAACAGGTGGGATTGCAGTTGGAAAGAGCTTTGTAGCCAATTGCTTTAAAGAATTTGGTGCCGCTTTGTTTGATGCCGACTCTGTCGTGCACCAGCTTTATAAAGTGGACAAAAACATAATAAGTTATGCAGAAGAAAAATTTCCTGGGGTGGTAGTAAATGGTAAAATAGACAGAGCAGTATTGTCTGAATATTTTTTAGCCTATGATGAAAATTGGAAACAATTCCAATCTTTAGTGCATTCCGTTGTGCGAAATGAATTAGAAATTTTTATTGCTCAGGAGAAAAAAAATGATAGAAAATCTCTAGTTCTAGACATTCCACTCCTGCTGGAAACGAGATTCCATTTGTATTGCGATTTTATTGTTTTTATCCATGCAGATAGCGCTGTACAAGCTCAAAGGCTCAGTGAGCGTAATATGGATAAAGAAAAGCTGAATCTAATGTCTAGTATTCAGCTACCTATTGAAGAAAAAAAGCAAATGAGCGACTTTATCATCGATACCAGTGCAAATGTTCTTTCTCAAGTGAAAGATATAATAAACTCGTTAGACCTTAACACGTGATACGGTTATTCTCCACAAGATTACTCCGAATCTTAGCTATACTATCAGCAGATTTTACCATTAAAATTTCAAACCTTGAGCCTGCATTCAAAAACGATTCTACTGATCTGCCGAAAAAATCATATCTCCATCCCTTGAATAGTTTATCTATCTGCCCAGATATTGAGCCAGCTAACTCATCTTTTGATGAAATTAACTTTCTTGATATGTTATTTTCCTTACATTTGCTCTCCAAAATAATCGAGAGTATATCAAATACAGATTTATCATAATTATCTGACAGAGTATAATTTTGCTGCACAAATTCCTTCTCATTCTCATTGAAAATATTCATAAATTCTAATAAATCTTCCTCTTTTATATTTTTTGTGTTCCTCTCAAGATCATCTAAAACCTCGTCAATACGCTCCACATTTTTTTCAATAAGACCAATTATTACAGCATTATTAATTACTTTATTACGATTGATGTTATAGCGTTGTGCTAAAGTCTCTTGCCACTCACTCACTGCTTTAACAACTAACATTAGCCTCGGATTTGCTTCATAGTTAAATTTAATCCTCCTCCATGCATCTTTTGGACTATGCAAATACTTATTTATATCAACCAATAATTCCATCTCTTCTTGAAACCAACTCATCCTATTACTTTCTTCAAGTTTATTGCACAATATTTGGTATAGATCATATAGATATACCACGTCGTTTATTGCATAGTCTAGTTGATCCTCAGACAATGGACGCCTTAACCAGTCTGAATTTTTAGCTTTAATTTTATCCAGTGCTATTCCTTGATATTGCTCTACTACTTTTGAATAACCAATAAAGTCATGATAATAATGGCAAAACATAGCAGCAACTTGGGTATCAAAAATAGGAGTGGGAACACATTTAAACACAGTGAGTAAGGATTCTATATCCTGCCGGCAGCTATGAAACACTTTGATTATTCCTTGATTTAGCATCATTTTCTTAATGAATGATAAATCAATTTCTGGCACTAATGCATCTACAATAAAACTCTTCTCTCCGTAAGAAATTTGAATTAACGATAATTTTGGGTAGTAGGTTAAATTATTTCTAATGAACTCTGTGTCCACTGCTATAAATTTTGGATCTTTTGCCATCAATTCTTCACATGCATTCTCCAGCTCCGATGTCGTACTAATTAGCATATATTTTTTATTCAGTGGCTATATTTTACCACTTATATTAAATCTTTACAATTGGTCCAAATTCATAGCACAATTGTATGATAACTAACTCTTCCGTAAGTATACAGTTTTGCCAGACACAACAGTACGTATTACGTGCCCTTTTACTTTGCGTCCATCGAAAGGGGAATTTTTTGATTTACTAGCAAAGTTGTCAACTTTAATTTTCCATTCATGATCCAAATCAACTAAAATTAAGTCCGCTGCAAGGTTTTTCTGTATGCGGCCACGTGGCACATGTATGATATCTGCAGGCTTATATGTCAATTTTGCAAGCACATCAAGTAGACCCATTTGTCCACTATGATATAGTTCAAGTGAAAGGGGCAGCATTGTTTCAAGGCCAACAATACCAAATGCAGCATTTTCAAGTGGCAGATCTTTAGAACTAAGATCATGCGGAGCATGATCGGTTGCAATGCAATCAATCACACCTGTCTTTAAACCTTCAATCATAGCTAAACGATCCTCTTCAGTGCGAAGCGGCGGGTTCATTTTTGCGATTGCTCCGTGTTGTTTTACTATATCTTCAGTTAAAGTAAAGTGATGAGGAGTTACTTCACATGTAACATTTAATCCCAAATCTTTTGCACGTTTAATAGCATCAAGTGAATCTTTTGAAGAGACATGTAAAATATGGTAGTGTACATTTTCTATGTCCTTCATTAGCAGTATATCACGAGTTACCATAACCGATTCCGATTCACTCAAGATTCCCTTTACTCCCAATTCTTCAGAAATCTTACCCTCGTTAATTACGCCACCAGCAGATAGATTCAAATCTTCTGCGTGTTGAGCAATAGGAACACCAAGCATACTTGAATAAAGCAGTGCCTGTCTCATAATCATTGGATTCATAACTGGCATACCATCATCGGTGAACCCAACTGCACCTTCTTCCTTTAAGAGTGCCATTTCAGTTAATTTTTCTTCCGAAGTGGTGATTTTAGCGTAAAATTGAACATTCACATGCGAAGTTTCAAATGCTCTATATTTCAAATACTTAGCCAAGACAACACTATCAATCGCTGGAACAGTGTTTGGCTGGCAAACTACAGTTGTAACGCCCCCTGCAGCTGCAGATTTGCTGCCTGTATGTATAGTTTCTTTATGCTCTTGACCTGGTTCACGAAAATGCACGTGAATGTCAATAAGACCTGGCATTAGAACAAGCCCTTCACAATCTATTGTTTCATCAACTCCACTTGTTGAAAATAATGATTCGCCAAAATCAACAATTTTATCCCCTTCAGTCAATAATGAACCTTTTATATCAAGTTTAGTTTCCGGGTCAATAATACGAGCATTGGTATACGCAATTTTATAGCCTTCCTTTTGCCCTGTCTGCAATAAATTCCAAATCATATTTGAGTATCGATTATAAAATAAATCTAAAGTTTTTTTAGTAAAATACAACCAAATTAAAGTGATGATATAAAACTAGCAATAAAGAATATTTAAATTAATACTCAAGCAGCTATTCTATAACTACCATTTTCGATTTCAACGTTATTAAGTGCGGTATTTGCGTTATAAGAACAGTAACATCCTACTGCAAGAAAAGTTAATGCAGCTACAGCAAGCGAAACACACATTGCTAAATGAACCATTGTTAGACTTGTACCAACAGCAAATGCTCCAGATAATACAAAAGAAACAGAAGCATAATTACCTTGCCTTTTACTATAAATTTTTGCTTTCAAGAATTCTTCATTTAGCTCTTCATCCTTGCTTTCAGATTGTTTCTGTTGAGTTACTTCATCAGTTAGACCTTGCCTTGTATCATTCAGCTGCCCTTCCGGTTCTGTCGCATCTATAAACCATAGGAAAAAAGGTGGGATTATAGGAGTTATGAAGCCATTAACATAGCAAAATTCTCAAAAGTAGAAACATTATTTTAATAATTTGTCTTTTTTGAATCATACGAATATTTTCTATGCCTGTGATGGTAATCTTTGCGAAATGGAAGCTTTTAAACCCAAGCATTGGCTTTATTAGTTTTTTGATAAATCTATCAACAATATTATTTAGATATTTTATTTGAAGAACTGTAATCTTCAGAAATTTCTGCATTCAAATCATCAAGAGCAGCAGTATTACTGCCGCTTTTATCAATTACAATTTTCTCAGGAAGATAGTTACTCCTGAAGGCTTTACGAAAGAATGCAAGTGCTGCAGACTTGTCTCTACTAACACACAAGTCTACAGTATATAAATAAACCCATTTACCGTTTAATTTAATGTAAGTCTCTCCAACTACTACCAACCTGCTTCTTTCTTTTCCTTACTGCCTCATCTATCAGTCGTGATAACCCACCTTTGTAACGTAGCATTTTGCTCCCCTTATACTCATCATTTCTTCCAAATCTCGATAGCTCAAAGAGAATCGACATTTCATGTATACAGATAACATCCGCTGAAAAGCTAAATCCTTTGAAATATGGCAACAATTTTTGATTGATACGAAACATCTTTGCTTTTTTTTAGAGCCTGTACGCGATTTCTGAATATGGTAAGATGAGGTACAGTTGATATGAGGTAAAGTATGAGGAATACATATCCAAGTGACATAAGTTATGAAAAATTCGAAAAGATTAGACTAATTTTAGAAAGCGTGTGAAAGAAAACAAAGCCAAGAAGACTGGATTTATATGAGTTATTTTGCGGTGTGCTTTATGTGCTAAAAAGTGGCTGCCAATGGCGAATGCTGCCAAAAGAGTTTCCAAAATGGCGCAATTGTTACGATTACTTCAAGAAATGGAGTAAAAAAACGAATGAAGATAGAGAAAGTGTTCTAGAAATTGTCTTAAAAAAAATTGGTTGGAGAGAACAGTGGTCGGAATACCAAAACAAGCTTCTGCATCATTGATGCCCAAAGTGTAAAAAATACCGATACTGCTGAAGAAAAAGGTTATGATGCCGGCAAGAAAATTTCAGGGTCACATTGCAGTAGATACGCAAGGTTTGCCGCACGCAATTTATATTACTACGGCTAATATCGGAGATCGTAATGCTGCTGTAGAAATGATTTGTAAAGCAAGAAAAAATCTTTCCGAAGTTCAAAATATACTGGTTGATGAAGGTTATACAGGAGAAAATTTTGCAACTCAAATAAAAACGACTATTGGTGCAACTGTTGAGGTGAAGTGAATTACATACCTTTGTTGTATTGCCAAAAAGGTGGGTTGTGGAGCGTTCTTTTGCTTGGCTGGAAAAGTGTAGACGGTTGTGGAAAAATTGTGAGCGAAAGCTCAATACTAGCCTACAAATGGTTGTTCTGGCTTTTACTGCTTTACTCCTCAAGAGATTATGAACAGGCTCTCAGAGGATTAAATGGAAAGACACCACTACATTACGCTATAGAGTTTAAGCATGGTGGATCTGCTACTTACGAAGAAGAACATTAATCCTTTTGTGGAAGATAATGATGGTAAAACATCTCTTCAAAGAAGGGAAAAAAGCAGAAATATTAAAAGCGCTAATTAATAATAAATACGGGTCAGAACAAGATAACTTACTTCATTTAGCTGCAATGATAGGTGAAGTTAATGCAGTTAGATATTTGATAGGAAAAGGTGTTGACGTTAACGTACGAAATGCTCTGCATCATACGCCATTACATCTAGCAGCAGGTATAGGACATGCAGAAGTTGTAAAGATTTTGATAAGAGAAGGAAACGCTGAAATAGATGTCTTTGATGCGCGAAATCAGACACCAATGCACTATGCAGTTAATAATAAAAAGTTGGAGATAGTAAAGTTACTGCTGAAGCTTGGAGCAGATGTGAATAGTGCACGCATGGGACAAAACTCAATGAAATTGTCACCTGTTCATATAGCTGTAAGTAATACTAATTACGATGAAAGAGATTTGTGTTTGGATATCCTCAAATGCTTAATAAGGGAGCCTAATGCTCAAGTCAATTTGCAAGACTACGAAAATAAAACACCACTACATTATGCTGAAAGACTGAAAACAATAGAAGTTTTACTAACGCGAGAAGATATAGACCCTCTGGTAAAAGACGATAGTGGCAAAACACCATTTGATTACGCTAAACCTGAGATAAAGAAGGCTTTGATAAGTAATAAATACGGTTCTGAAAAGAATAGTCTACTTCACTTAGCTGCACAAAGAGGAGAAATTGAGCTTGTAGAGTCTATTTTAAAAGAAAAAATTGATATTGATATTTCAAACAATAAAGGTCTATCACCGATTTACCTTGCTGCAGAAAAAGGACATTTACATGTAGTAAAATTACTACTGAAAAAAGGAGCAAACTATACACCTGTTCTGCACTTAGCAATCAAGTCAAATAATTTAGAATTGCTAAAAACTTTATTTAAAGAAAAGAGCATCAAATTACCAGATGAGATAGGCAGATCTGTACCAATTTATTATAGGTGTATAGAGCATAGAGATGCAAAAGTAAGAAAATACAATAGTGTGATCTGTGTTTTTACCTCAGTAAGTGCAGTAGCAATGGCAGCATATATAGGTTTAACAGCAGCCACAATAAGCAGTGCGATCATTTTTGCAACAATAACAGGAGTATTTGCGCTTGTTATAGCAATAATGCTAAGTGAGATGAGCAAAAGATATATAGAAAAGGAATTTCAGAAAAAGATGTTTATGGAGGAGTGTAGTTCTACTGTTAATGATATTCAGATAGAACCAATTATGAGTAGATGCAGACAATGATATACGCCACATCTTTTTCTGAAGGTTTAAAACCAGATCCAGAGCTTAAAGTATCAGAGTGGGCAAATGAGTATCGAGTTTTAGCAGCAACTGCAGCATCAGAGCCAGGAAAATGGAGAACAGAAAGAACGCCTTATTTAAAAGAGATCATGGATTCACTATCTCCGTCCTCGCCAGTAGAAAAAGTGGTATTCATGAAAGGAGCACAAATTGGAGGAACAGAAGCAGGTAACAATTGGATAGGCTATATCATCGATCAAACACCAGGGCCAATGCTAGTAGTACAGCCAACAGTTGAAATGGGAAAGCGTTGGTCGAAGGGAAGATTTGCACCACTGATTGAAAGCACACCATGTTTAAAAAGTAAAGTAAAAGACCCAAGATCAAGAGACTCGGGCAATACTGTGCAAAGCAAGGAGTTTCCAGGTGGAATAGTAGTAATAACTGGAGCAAATAGCAGTGTAGGACTTCGCTCTATGCCAGTAAAATACCTCTTTCTTGATGAAATAGATGCCTATCCAGGAGATTCAGGAGGTGAAGGAGATCCAGTTTTACTCAGCATAGCCCGTACTAATACATTTGCACGGCGAAAGATTTTTTTAGTATCAACACCAACGATTCATGGAATAAGCAGAATTGAGAAAGAATTTGAAGCAACAGATAAGAGATACTTTTTTGTACCATGTCCGTATTGTAATTACTATCAAGTATTAAAATGGCCACAAATAAAATGGGAAGATAAAAATCCAAATACAGCACACTATATGTGTATAGAATGTGGTGAAAAGATAGAAAATCATCAAAAGACAGAGATGCTTGAGCGTGGAGAATGGAGGCCTACTAATAGAGTAAAAGGTGAGAAAAAAGGATTTCATCTTTCAAGTCTTTATAGTCCAGTTGGCTGGTATAGTTGGCAACAAGCAGTAGAGGATTTTCTTCATGCAAAAGAAAGTGAACAATTACTGAAGGTTTGGATAAATACCACGCTAGGAGAAACTTAGGTAGACAAAGGAGAAGTACCAGACTGGAAGCAATTATTTAACAGGAGAGAATTTTTTCCCGTAGGCACAGTACCTAAGAGAGAAGTGGTACTTACTGCAGGAGTAGATGTACAAAAAGATCGGTTAGAAGTAGAAGTTGTAGCATGGGGAAAAAGCCGTGAAAGTTGGTCAATAGACTACCGAGTATTTGAAGGAGACACAGGAAGTGGAGAAGTATGGAAAAAGCTTTCAGAGCTGTTAAATCATCATTTTATCGGTGAAAATGGGCTTGAATATATGATAAGTATGATGGCAGTTGATGCAGGATATGCAACACAGGAAGTTTACAACTGGGTAAGAGGTCATCAAGGATCTGGAAGAGTAATGGCAGTCAAAGGTGTAAATAAAGCACTAGTACCACTTAGCAGCCCAAGTAGAGTAGATATAACAGTTGGTGGTCAAAAGCTAAAGAGAGGAATAAAGCTGTGGCCAGTAGGAGTATCGATTTTAAAGTCAGAACTTTTTCAATTACTTAATGTTTTAAAGGACGGTGAAGAAGCTCCAGCAGGATACTGTCATTTTCCAGAGTATGCACCTGAATATTTTAAGCAGCTAACAGCAGAGCAATTAGTCAGCAAGGTAGTAAAAGGATACACTAAACAAGAGTGGCAAAAGGTAAGAGAAAGAAATGAAGTACTGGATTGCCGAATTTATGCGAGAGCAGCATCAATAGCACTGGGAATAGACAGATGGCCAGAGAGTAAATGGAATAGTTTAAGTGAAAAACCAGAAAGTAAAAAATCAAAGAAAATAGTCAAAAGCAAATGGATCAGCAAGTAATAAATGTATAACGAAGATTATTTAATTCAAGTCGAAGAAGCGATAAAGAAGCTGCAAAACGGAGAGCGAGTAGTATCAATTGCATATGGTGACCATGTAGTAAGGTATGCTGAAGTTCAGATAAATGACTTGCTAAGCTTAAGACAACGTATTAAAGCTGAACTGAAAGTTGCAGGTGTGAAGCCAAAGAGGAAAATTGTTTTTTCAACGAGTAAGGGAATTGACAAAATTAATTAAAAATGTAATACTATATAGTAGAAATTTTATAACTATAGGAGTTACATGAATATTAAAGAATTACAAGAAGAACTAGTTGGAAAAATTGCGTTGATTCCTACGGAAAATGATAGAGCTAGTGTTAAAAGAGCACTAGAGATTGTCAATGAGGTAAAAGATCATATTAACGATATCATTGTTTTTGGTGATCAGCGGCTTACAGCTTTAGATTATGTGATTATTGCTGACAGCCAAGGTAGTAATCCAAAAATAAGTGAAAGGCCAAGAATAGGTAATAGAGCATTAAAAGAGCTAGAAGATGCTATTAGAAATATTGGAGGAAAAACATCAGAGGAGCTAGGGCTGGTACGAAACGTCCCCTATAGTCGAGAAGAATTTTTAAGTGCTTCAGAACGAGCATTACAAATTCTTGAAGAGGTACAGAGAGATTCAAATGGTCGAATAGTAAAAGAAAGAATTCGTAATTTGGCTCATTCTGCCCTATTTGCAGGTTCGCTCTACCTAGTCTATACATCTGGAAATTATAATGATGAAGAGTTTTCAATGTCTAGGTATTTAACAGGTATATTTGGAATAGGAGTTTTTACTATGTTGCAAGTATCACAGATCATGAGTTGTTTAAGAGAGCTCACTCTTGGTCAACAGGAGAGACAACCTTTTATGAATTTAGAAAACGCCACTGTGCAACCTAATATAGAAGAAAGGAGTCTATCTTAAATTTAAGTGTACTTCTGGTAAAAATTAAATAGAGATGTACTTGTATAGGAACTGCTTGAATAAATAACAGGTGTTGATAGCTTATTGACTGGATTTTCTAGCAGTTCACTGTAGTTACAAATAGTGCAACAATCTGTTGCGTAGTTAACAATCTAAATGTTACTCAAATCATTCAAACAATTATTCAACAAACCAAAGATAAAAAGCTCAGCGTGGGATGCAGCAGGTTCAGGAAGAAGATTTTTTCACTTTCAACCAGAGTTAGGAAGTATAAACAATTTGCTGTCTCAAAGCCTTGAAACTTTACGTAGTCGATCACGTGATATGGTGAGAAAAAATCCATATGCAGCAAATATCATTGATACGATAGTAAGTAACTCTATTGGAACAGGAATAAAACCGCAATCAAAAGCAAGAGATGGAGAATTTCGAAAGAAAGTGCAAGAGTTATGGCTAAAATGGACAGATGAAGCAGATAGCTGTGGAATAAGTGATTTTTATGGATTACAAGCTCTAGTATGCAGAAGTATGATAGAGGGAGGAGAATGTTTTGTACGCCTCCGAAATCGTAAACACGAAGATGGATCTTCTGTACCATTACAACTGCAAGTACTAGAATCAGAGCATTTGGACAATAAAACAAATCTAACTTTAGCAAATGGTAACATAATTCGTAATGGTATTGAGTTTAACAGGCTTGGTCAAAGAGAAGCTTATTACTTATTTAAAGAACACCCTGGTGAAAATACCTTTGGAGAGTCAGTAAGAGTACCAGCAAATGATGTTTTACATATTTATAGACCATTAAGACCTGAGAGGGGAACCTTGGCTTTCTAACGTGCTTTTGAAGCTTTACGAACTTGACCAGTATGATGATGCAGAATTAGTACGAAAAAAGACTGCTGCGATGTTTGCTGGATTTATTACCAGACTTGATCCAGAAGCAAGTATTTTAGGTGAAGGTGAAGCCAATGAGCATGGTGTAGCTTTATCAGGACTCGAGCCAGGAACCATGCAGCTACTTGATCCAGGAGAAGACATAAAATTTTCAGAGCCGTCTGATGTTGGAGGAAGTTATGAAGCATTCATGAGACAGCAACTGAGGGCAATAGCGATTGGCACAGGGATAACATACGAGCAACTAACAGGAAGGCGTTAATTATTCATCCATTCGAGCGGGATTAATAGAGTTTCGTCGTCGATGTGCTATGCTGCAACACAACATTATGGTATTTCAGTTTTGCAGACCAGTATGGAATAGATGGCTAGAGTTAGCAGTGCTTTGTGGAGAACTGAGTATAGATGAAAAAGTAGTAAAAGCAGCGAAAGAAGAAGTAAAATGGATACCACAGGGATTTGATTGGGTAGATCCACTAAAAGACCAGCAAGCACAGCAAATGGCAGTAAGAAATGGATTTAAGAGTCGCTCAGAAGTTGTTTCAGAATTGGGTTATGATGTAGAAGAAATTGACCAAGAAATAGCAGAAGATCAAAAACGTGCTGATTCTTTCAACCTTCTCTTTGATTCTGATGTGTACTAAATAACACTTGATCTGACACTTTAAAAAAGTAAGTTATAAAATAATAAACAAACAAAAGGAGTGTTAGAAATGAGTACAATACAAACAAAAATACTAAAACCAAAGTTAGGGTTATTGGAGCTAGCAAAACAATTAGGAAATGTATCACAAGCGTGCAAAGTAATGGAGAGATACGTTTTATCGATTCAAGGAATTATATGAAAATGGAGGAGAAGAAGCATTACATGAAATAAGTAAGAAAAAACCTCTATTAGCAAACAGAGTTTCCGAAGATATAGAAAGGGCAGTAATTGCCATAGCTACAGAATTTCCAGCATATGGACAACAAAGAGCTGCAAATGAGCTTAGAAAAAGGGGCATAATAATCTCTGAAGGTGGAGTGAGATCTGTATGGCTGAGAAATGACCTTGAGACCTTCAAAAAAAGACTGAAGGCTCTTGAGGCAAAAGTTATGCAAGATGGAATAATTCTAACAGAGGAGCAACTTGCGGCTTTAGAAAAAGTTAAAGAACAAAGGGAAGCACATGGTGAAATTGAAACAGAACATCCCGGTTATTTAGGTTCTCAAGATACTTATTATGTAGGCAATATCAAGGGTATAGGAAGAATCTATCAGCAAACTTTTATTGATACCTATTCAAGAGTTGCTATGGCAAAGCTTTATACAGACAAAACTGCAATTACTGCAGCAGATCTTCTTAATATACCTTTCTTTGATGGGCAAAACGTACCATTGTTGCGCATTTTGACTGATAGGGGTACGGAATACTGTGGCAAACCAGAAAATCACGCTTATCAGCTATATTTAGGAATTGAAAATATTCTAAAACCAACTCCGCAAACTAATGGCATATGCGAGAGATTCCATAAAACTATGCAAGATGAGTGTTACAATATTATTTTTCGCAAGAAAATCTACAATTCTTTGGAAGATCTGCAGATAGATGTTGATCATTGGTTGCGTTCTTACAATGAGAGCAGGCCTCACTCAGGTAAATACTGCTATGCCTATGCAAACTTTTCTTGATAGCAAACACATTGCTTTTCAGAAAAATATTAGTAGCATTAAACAAGAGACTGATATTAGTTTTAACTACCTCAATTCTTCTGTCAGTTAATTCGTGTCTGTCAGATTAAGTTGTGTCTAGTACAGTTTACGCAATAGGCAACGATTTCATATACTGAGGCTCATTTAAATATAGAGCCTCAACACCATTTAATTTTTGTTTATTTTTTAGTCTATAACGGACTAATAGCCCTGCATGGCTAGCATTTAACTCTGGTAAACTGCAATCCATATATGTAATGCAGTCCGTTTCAGGCTGGAGTTCACTTACTACAGCAGGATTTGATAGCGGTAACAAATTGAAATCAAATAACTGTGTATAAAACTTTTGATCATCTTCGATTATAGCTTTAATATTTTTTTTGCTATTTGCACAAAGTAGCGATATTGCATATGCTTGAGCTTCCAGCTCACTAACCCCATATAACGGCTTATTTGTAGCAAGATTTATACCTTGTGCAGTTGATATACCAACTCTGATTCCAGTAAAACTTCCTGGTCCAACTATCACTGCTAAATGGTCTATTTTATCGTAGCTGTAATTATGCTTATCAAACAAAGTATTCAGTATTTGAAAAAATGATTCTGCATGACTATTGTTTACAGAATTGCGTTCTACAAAACAATTACCATCGTAATCAATTACTGCTATTGAACTACCAGCACCTACAGTATTAATTGCTAGAATGGACATCACTTAAGCTTATCATAGAGCTTTGTAAACATCATAGTGAACGCACCGTTACCCATAACATTTGCTGAAGTTATTATTGGGTCAAACACTATATACAATGCTGTAATTAATGAAAGCATCTCTGGGGAGAATTTAAGATACTTCTCAAGAACAGGCAACATTACTATAACCCCTCCCGCTGGAACTGCAACAATAGCAAATTTAAATAACAGAAAGTAGAGAAGGAAAGTCACATAGTCTGTTGCAGACAATGCACCACCAAAAGTCATTATCATTGATAGTATTATAATAAAAAAGCAATCACCTACTAAATGAAAGCTAGCAGTTATTGGCACAACAGACGATGCTATATCATGCTGCTTTACATTTTTTTTGCTTCCTTCAAGAGTAAGCGGTATAGCTATATTACTAGACATTGTGCTCATTGCAGTAATAAATGCTGGTATCATATTACCTATACTAGCTATCCAGCTTGTGATCTTGAACGAATTTGCTGCTCCATATAAGAGAAAAACATAAAGGTAGGTTGCAGATGATATAATAATAAAAATTATTGAGTAATCCTTAAATATTATGGGTAAAACCTGATCATGTTCCATTTTTAAAGCAAGACCAAGTACAAACATTGGAATAATTGGCGTCAAAAATGTCTTCAAAATAAAGAGAGTTAAATCTAACATTTTGTTCGAGAGCTCTTTGCTTTTTTTTGGTAATATTGTGGACACTAATATGCTTAACACAAATCCACAAGCAAGGGCATAAAAATTAGAAAGCAATGCAGGTATCCTAAATGACCATAAAGGAACAATTGTTTCTTCATATGTTATATCTTGTATTGAATAAGTGTTTTGTGTGATGAAATGCCCAACAGAATAAGCTATTAAACTTGAAGCTAGATTCGACAAGAAAATCGTTATAATAAGTAATAATATAAACTTTATAGCCGACTGCTTAAGATTGTTAACACTACTAAAGATTAATGCAAAAACAATAAAAGGCATTATAAATAGTAAGATCTCTTTTATACTAAGGCTTATTGAATACAAGAAGGTTTTCACTTCCATTGGAACTAGATGACCAAAAAATACAACCGAAGTGATAACAGCAAGTAAGGTTAGTAATTGTAACATATTCTAATATAGCGATATCCTATGGAAATACATATGATAAATTAGCTGCTAAGTAAAGTAAAACTGCCTAAAATATTTGCATTACCTTCTAGTAATTGAATGAGATTTCAAATTACAACGTTTCCACAAAGTATATAATTAACATCCACACCTTTGGTCAAGTTCCATTCACGCTTTATTACATTATATTCCATACCAGTCATATCTTGTAGTGTTACATTGTTTTCCCTTAGATGATTTGCAATTTCTGATGGCTTGAGAAATTTATTCCAATTATGTGTGCCTTTTGGCAGCCAGTTTAATATGTACTCTGCGCCGACTATTGCAAGACAGAAGGATTTAATAGTTCTATTTATCGTCGATATAAAAATTAGCCCTTCTGGCTTCAACAGCTCTATTGCTTTTTTCATGAAAAACTCTAAATTATCGACATGTTCAACCACTTCCATCAACAAAACCACGTCATACTTCTTGTCATTGCTTAGCTCTTCAATGCTAGTGTGTGTGTATTCTATATTTAACCCTACTTTCTTCGCATGCGACTGTGCCACTTTTATGTTTTCCTCACATACATCTATTCCCGCAACGCTAATACCAATACGCGCCATTGACTCTGACAAAATGCCACCACCACAACCAACATCGAGCAATGATAGTTCTTTTAAATCGCATTTTTTTAATTCTTTTATTTTCTCAACGATGTATGATACTCTCACAGGATTCATCATGTGCAATGGCTTGAATTTGCCATTCTCATTCCACCATTCACCTGCTATTTTAGCGAATTTTGATATTTCATCTTCGTTATAAGTTTTTGTGGTTTTTTTCTTGCTAATATTGCTAAGTTTATCAAGGCGTTCTTTATGTCTACTTTCTTTTGAAAATTCTGTTTCGAGGAATTGTTTGACTATGTCTTTTGCTAATCCACTCGCAGTAAACCCTGCACCAAGACAAAGTATATTCGCGTTGCCATGCTCGCGAGCTAATTTTGCGATCTCAACACTATTACATAAAGCAGCGTAGATTCCTTCAAAACGATTTGCCACAGTACTCATGCCCAAACCTGTACCGCAAATTAATATTCCATAATTTGCTTTTTTGTTTGTTATATCTTCTACAACTTCAGCAGCATAGTCAGGGTAGTCTACACTCTTTTGTTCAGCAGTGCAGCCACGGTCTATCACTGTATAATCTAAAGTTTCCAAGTAAGCCTTTATTTCTGATTTTAGTTCATAACCTGCGTGGTCTGAAGCAACTGATATCACATCTGACATATAAGAAATTGCAACTTAAGGGTATTTATATGGGTAATTTATTTTGAGCTTTTTGTCAAGCTCTCCTGATCTTTCTGAATAAATTTCGAGTCAGATATGCATAAATTCTATATAATTTTTATCCTACCACTACTCATTCGGTAAAATGGATCATATAGATATTATAAAGTCAAAATTATTGTTGTCCGACATAGTAGGAAAAAAAGTTAGGTTAATAAAAAGAGGAGATAGTTTTGTTGGACTCTGCCCATTTCATAACGAAAAAACTCCATCTTTTTCGGTCAGCAATGTTAAGGGCTTATATTACTGTTTCGGTTGCTCAGCTCATGGTGATGCGTTTGAATTTATTTCACAAACTGAGGGCTTAAGTTTTAAGGAAGCGTTGGAAAAATTGGCATCTGTTGCAGGTGTTGAGTTACCCAAAAACCTCAGCTTTGCTAAAGAAAATGACAAACTGTTTTCAGCACTGAATTTAGCTGCAAGTTGGTTCGCGCAGAAAAATCGAGGTGTTATGGCTTATTTAAGGCAGCGCAAGATCTCACTCAAAATCATAGATAAATTTAAGATAGGTTATGCACCAAGTTCTGGCTTGAAGGAATATTTGAACTCCTCTGGTATTAAAGACGAGATTTTGATCGATGTTGGGTTAATAAATAAGAATTTTCGTGATTATTTCTATGATCGGCTGATATTTCCTATACACAACATCACGGGCAAAGTTATTGGTTTTGGCGGACGTGCGCTGAACTCTGAGCAACAGCCGAAGTATTTAAACAGCCCAGAGAGTCAGCTCTTTAAGAAAAGAGAAAATTTATATGGATTAAACTTTGCTTTGAGTGAAATACGCAAAAAACAGCATCTATTTGTTGTTGAAGGATATATGGATGTAATAGCACTACATCAAGCGGGAATTAGCAATACAGTTGCTCCGCTTGGTACCGCAATTTCTGCAGAGCAGATAAAAAATCTTTGGAAACTTGCTAAAGAAATTTCTATCTGTATGGATGGCGATAGTCCTGGATGTCATGCTGCTATTCGAATTGCAGAACTTGTTCTGCCGATACTGGAGCCTGGATACACATTGAAGTTCGTGACTTTGCCAAGCAACAAGGACCCATGCGATATATGCAATGAACTAGAATATAAGACGGAAGATGTACTATCCGCTTTTAACCGCTCAACAGAACTGCACTCTGAATATTTATGGCATCACATAATTGGTAGCAATTTGCAAAATTATGAAAAATTTGCTCCGGAAAAATATTCAATTCTTGAGCACAAGTTCATGAAATATGTCAATGCTATCGGTAACAGCAGTATTAGAAGGTATTATAGAGATTATTTTTACAATAAGGTCAGTGAATTAAGAAGAAACTTTAAAAAGCTGATTTTTAATAGCAAAGCAACAAAAGGTGAGTATCTTTACAATAAATCTCCAGAGCTAATTGAAGCAGAGCAAAATCAGGCCATAATTTTGCGTATAGCCGTAGAATTTCCTGAAATCTTGAACCGTCCTATATTTTTTGAGCAATTTTCTCATTTCGAATTTACTAATGAGATGAAAAAATTACAACAGTACGTAATTAATATGGTAACTAATGAGAGCAACTTTAATAAAGAAATTCTGCTACAGGAGTCTAGTGTTATAAAGTTTATATTTGAAAAAACTAGCGTACTAAATAGTCAATTAAGTGAGAAGAGATCGGCAGAAACTGTCTGGAATAACATAGTATTACGGAAAGAATTAAATGTATTACAAGAAGAAAAAATTAAAGCAAGGCTGGGCGGTAATTTTGACTTAGAGGAAAGGCTAATAGAACAAATAAAGCAAATAGAGGATAGTATACAAGAAATGCAAATGGAATTTATTCAAAAGTAGATGGCTTAAGATGTTCAAAATTATTAGAAAAACACTGTATTAGTAGTTGCTTAAAATAGCTTATTCTAGTATATTTCTGGTTTGTTCAACTACGATAAGTGTTTTCATTTCTTCCTCTTATTATCTTTCTAGCCTTATACCTTGGAAGTGGTATTTATTTTTCTTTTATCGGACTTGGTAATCCTCTTCATCAAATTTCACCGTTAGTTTGCTTATTACCAGCATTATTTTTTGCTGTTCTATTCAATAAAAACAAAATTCAACATAGTATTGATACTCTTATAAAAGGTATGGGTAATAAAACTACTCTTACCGTATGTTTGATTTTTCTATTTGCTGGAGCATTTTCTACTGTTACTGAATCGCTTGGTAGTATAAATGTTGTTACTAACTTAACTATTCGATTTCTTCCAGCAAGATTATTACTTCCTGGAATGTTTTTACTTTCTACTTTTATTTCAAGTGCAATCGGCACATCAATCGGAGTTATTGCACTTATAACACCAATAGCTGTTAATTTAGCACAAAATGGAGCTTTTGATTGTGCAGTGGGTGTTGGAGCTGTGATAGGTGGGTCTATGTTTGGCAGCAACCTTTCAATGATATCTGACACTACTATTGCTGCTACTTCTTCACAAGGAGCTTCAGTAAAGGATAAAATAAAACTCACTTTCAAGACAGGATCTGTTACAGGTCTTATAATACTTATTTATCTAGTAATAATTTCAAATAGTACAGAAGTTGTTTCTATCTCAAGTCTGAATTATTTATCCATAGTCAAAATTATCCCTTATATATCTTTAATAATTATGGGTTTATTTGAAATAAACACTCTGGTAACATTAGCTATTAATATGGTTATTGCTGGGATATTAGGAATAGCTTTTTTTGATTATTCTCTTATTGAATATTCTCGTGACATATATAGGGGTTTTTATAAGATGAATGAAGTAATGATATTTATTCTCTTCAGTAGTGGATTAAGCCACTTAATGTACGAATACAGTCAGAAAAAGATAGATAAATTCACCGATGAGGTGAATCTCACAAGAAGTCAAGCTGAACTTATGATTGCAGGAATATCATCTTTGTTTACTATTTTAGTTTCCAGCAATGTTGTTGCTATTTTATTAACTAGTAATATTGCGAAAAGGCTTGCGCAAAGATATAACATTGCACCACACCGTAGTGCGTACTTATTAGAGATATTTACTTCTATCACAAAAAGTATCTTACCTTATGGTTCTCACGTATTACTAGCAAGCAGCATTGCCTCTCTGTCACCTATCATCGTACTAACAAAAGTATATTATTGTTTTGTTTTTGCAGCAGTTGCGATAGGTGAAATAGTGATTAATGACAGACGTCATGTGGTTGTAGCTCCTCAATTACCATAAACAACTCTTCTGTAGCTTTGTGGAAATTATGCTAACCATGGATGGCTTTCTTGCATAGTACTAACAGACATATGGTTTTAGAGTATCATTATAGGGATTTGGTATTAATAATTCAGGAATACTGGGAACATATAAATTCATAAAGGGTTTTGAGTTTTTTTGCTCTACCAAATGATCTTTACGAACTTGTTATTTATTATAAATGCAATAGGATATACTATATGAGATATGATAGTAAATATAGGTCCTAATAGGAATATAGATGACAAGAGATAGGCAATGGAATTACAAAGAGTTTGCAAATATTAGTTATTATTTGTAGAATATAGAGAAATTAGTAGAGATTTTAATAGTATGCCATCCGTTACTTTTATTTTACCTGATGGAAGTAAGAAAAGTTATGAAGCTGCAGAGGGAGAAACTCTTCTTAATTTAGCCCATAGAAGTGATCCAGATCTGCTTGAAGGTGCATGTGAAGGTTCTCTTGCTTGCTCTACATGCCATGTGATTGTTGATCCAAAATTTTATGATGTTGTAGAAACACATAATCCTATATCTGATGAGGAAAATGACATGCTGGATCTAGCTTTCGGTTTAACAGAGACATCGAGGCTTGGATGCCAAATAAAAATCACAAAAGATATTGACGGTTTGTGCGTAACCGTGCCCAGAGGTACAAGAAATATATCATTAGATAAATAAGAGGATAATGCGTAAAATTTTTATCTATATTCTCATCTCCTTACCTTTGTTTATTCCTCTAGCGTATAGTGGTTTTTGGTATTTTTCTGCATTTAAGGTAAAAAGTCTTTTAACTGATTACATTAATGACGAAAAAGTTGATATTTCACATGATTTTAAGGGATTTCCTTTTAACCTAGTTTTTCGTGTAACGAATCCAAAATTTTCTAATGAGCAATTAACTGTTTCATCTGAAGCTTTAATGATAAAAAACAGATTATTTGATAAGTCAGTATATATCTATATACCAAGCAATAAAGTAAACATTGCTGTCCGTAGTGATGAGAAAAAGAATATAAAGTGTCACACACACGTGAGTAGCCACTTTGTTGTTAAACTAAATGATTTACTATCTTCATTAAAATTCAACAGAAATAGCACTGTAATAGAATATATAGATACATTTCGTTACGAAGATTATGGATTAAAATGTGATGTTTTAGAAAATCAGCAAAGTGTTATAACTGAAGTGAATGATAAAAGTAATTACATTCAATTTCACTTTGATAAAGAACTGAATGAAAATACTAAACTAGAATTTGATTTTTATACTTACCGTTATAAACATACTGCAAGTCCTGAAAATTACCTTAGTGTCGACGCTAAATTAGATTATGAATTTGTAAACCATATTTCAGCTTCTAAGATTAATTTCAACATAGAAAAATTTTTGATTGAGAGTAATAACTTTTCTATTGCTGCGAATGGTGGAGTAAGTAATTACAATTTAGTTACATCTTCATTTGAAGATAAAATCAATGTAGCCATATCAAATTATAAAGAATTAATTTCGTTTGTGACTAATGATTCAAAGACTGCAGATAAATTGGAAAAATCAATATCTTCCTTATCAGAAAAAATCACTGATAACGACATTCAATTTTCAATAAAGTACGACAATAATGTAGGTTCAGGCTTTATTGGAAAATTATCCACTACTGATTTTATCACTCAATTCACCAAGAATGAGAATAGTAATTAGCTTACTTTTTACATTGATATTCCATTTAAGCATAAATGCTTTTACTTTGGATGATAAACTAAGAGACGAAAGTATGGAAGAGCGAGCAAGTAGCTTATTTGCAGTAATAAAGTGTCCAGTATGCTCTGGTGAATTATTATCCGAATCTGAGTCTCAAGTTGCATATGGTATGCGTAAGACAATTCGCAAGAAGATCAGTGATGGATATACTAACGAGCAAATAGTTTCAGAGTTAAAAAATTCTTATGGAGATTCAATTATCATTGTACCACCTGTAAAATCTAGTACCTACATTTTATGGTTTATTCCTTTTATAATTCTTCTTATTGGATGTTTTCTAATACGAAAATCAGTTCAGAAAATAGATAAAGTAGTAAAAAGATAACTATAGAGTAAAAGTGAGTTTACAACAAATGCAAGTAGCTACTATACGAACATGAGTTGGGAGTGTTAAATAAACCATACGCGTCAAGTTAAGGAAATAAAGGTATGAAAGAGATAGAATAATAAGGTATAAGTTCTCCCAGAAATACTTTTAGTGAGAGAACCAATGAATAAAATAACTAGCTTATCAAAAAAGCTCAAAGAATTTTTTAATGAAAAAGCAGATAAAATCTCAACTACAACAAGGTTTATAAAAAGAAAGAGAAAGCTAAAAGGTTCATCGTTCGTAAAAGCCATGGTCTTGGGTAATATAGGGGTTGATAATTGTAGCGTAGAAACAATGTGTCAATTACTAAACGAGGACTCGATAGATATAACAAAACAAGGTTTGGATTTTAGATTTACTGAAGAAGCAGTGGAATTTATGAAAAGGATGTATAATGAATCTGTGGTTCTCTTCAAAAATATCTTGCAAGTTGATTGCAAAATCTTACAGCAATTTAATAGTGTTAAATTATTGGACAGTAGCTATATTACTCTACCTAACAGTATGGAAGAGATGTATAAAGGTTATGGTACTAGCTACAGTGGCTATGAAAGCAATACTAAGTCTGGAATAAAGTTACAATTAGTTTTCGACTACATGAATCAGATAATAGACCAACTTAATTTAACGGAGGGAGTAAGATCAGACCAGGGATATAGGAAACATTTAAGTAATATATTAAGCAATGATTTGCTAATATCTGATCTCGGTTATTTTGTGTCAAGTTCTTTTAAACAAATCAATGAAATAGGAGCTTATTTCATAAGTCGTTATAAATCCGATACCAACATATATGATGTAGAAACAAATCAAAAAATGGAGTTATTAGAATGTTTAGAGGATAAGTTATTTTTAGAAAACGAGGTATTGTTAGGAAAAGAAGCAAAAATTAGAGTAAGAATTATATGTCAGAAACTAACTGAAGAACAGTCTATGGCCAGAAGAAGGAAAGCTAATAGATTAGCAAGATCGCAGGGATATACATCCTCTAAAAGAAATCAAAAATTGTTGAACTGGTCAATATTTATAACTAATGTTCCAGAAAATAAAATTAGTGCTGAGCAAGTATTAACGATTTACAGAGTAAGGTGGCAAATTGAGTTATTATTTAAATTGTATAAAAGCCATATCAGACTTGATAAGCTAAAAGGAAAGCCATGCAGAGTATTATGTGAACTATATGCTAAATTGTGCGCAATTCTTATATTTCACGGCATAGTTGGTTGCACAGAAGTGAAAAAGAATACAGAACTTAGCTTAACAAAGGCATTTATTGAGCTAAAAAGGCGGGTTAGAGAGTTATTCTTAACATTAAATTGTGTAGTCAGTAAAGTTCAAATTTTCCTCAAAAAACTCATCTCAACCTGGTCAAAATTCTCCTTAAAAGATAAATATAGAAAAACAAGAATATCAACTTTGAGTGCACTAAATTTGTTCATTTTTCCTTAACTTGACGCGTATGGTTAAATAAACTGTGTCAAACCGAGAAGTAAAGTAATAAATTGATAAAAAAATGGAGGTTTGACAATGAGTCAAGCAAACAGAACTACCGGTTTGGTAGACTATAAAGAATTAGAAACAAATATCTTATCATCTATACGAGAAGGAAGACCATTGACAGGAAGAGATGGAGCATTAACACCATTTATAAAAAAACTGCTAGAGGGAAGGCGAGATAGAAAACCATTTGTCGGCTGAAAGCGAAGAAAACAACCGAAGAAATTCTGTACTAGACACAACTTAATCTGACAGACACGAATTAACTGACAGAAGAATTGAGGTAGTTAAAACTAATATCAGTCTCTTGTTTAATGCTACTAATATTTTTCTGAAAAGCAATGTGTTTGCTATCAAGAAAAGTTTGCATAGGCATAGCAGTATTTACCTGAGTGAGGCCTGCTCTCATTGTAAGAACGCAACCAATGATCAACATCTATCTGCAGATCTTCCAAAGAATTGTAGATTTTCTTGCGAAAAATAATATTGTAACACTCATCTTGCATAGTTTTATGGAATCTCTCGCATATGCCATTAGTTTGCGGAGTTGGTTTTAGAATATTTTCAATTCCTAAATATAGCTGATAAGCGTGATTTTCTGGTTTGCCACAGTATTCCGTACCCCTATCAGTCAAAATGCGCAACAATGGTACGTTTTGCCCATCAAAGAAAGGTATATTAAGAAGATCTGCTGCAGTAATTGCAGTTTTGTCTGTATAAAGCTTTGCCATAGCAACTCTTGAATAGGTATCAATAAAAGTTTGCTGATAGATTCTTCCTATACCCTTGATATTGCCTACATAATAAGTATCTTGAGAACCTAAATAACCGGGATGTTCTGTTTCAATTTCACCATGTGCTTCCCCTTGTTCTTTAACTTTTTCTAAAGCCGCAAGTTGCTCCTCTGTTAGAATTATTCCATCTTGCATAACTTTTGCCTCAAGAGCCTTCAGTCTTTTTTTGAAGGTCTCAAGGTCATTTCTCAGCCATACAGATCTCACTCCACCTTCAGAGATTATTATGCCCCTTTTTCTAAGCTCATTTGCAGCTCTTTGTTGTCCATATGCTGGAAATTCTGTAGCTATGGCAATTACTGCCCTTTCTATATCTTCGGAAACTCTGTTTGCTAATAGAGGTTTTTTCTTACTTATTTCATGTAATGCTTCTTCTCCTCCATTTTCATATAATTCCTTGAATCGATAAAACGTATCTCTCCATTACTTTGCACGCTTGTGATACATTTCCTAATTGTTTTGCTAGCTCCAATAACCCTAACTTTGGTTTTAGTATTTTTGTTTGTATTGTACTCATTTCTAACACTCCTTTTGTTTGTTTATTATTTTATAACTTACTTTTTTAAAGTGTCAGATCAAGTGTTATTTAGTACAATTTAGTCTTATATAAAATTAGTATCATCAGAAACAGGATTATCTTCATAGTAAGGACTCGCTCTTTGCATATCATCAAAAACAGTTTTTAACAGTACTTCCTTATCAGTATCCCATGCAACTTTCTTCATGATTGGAATATAATCCTTACACTTTTGGTCATTTCCACAGTCCTTGATTTTACCATTAGCCTTTAGATAAGGCTTTAATAAATTATAGTGTATTTGAGTGTTATTGCCCTCTTTATCTATCATTTGTCCTGAGCTATTAACAAGTATCAATGGTGCAACTTGTTTTGCTTTCATAACACTTATTTCACCGAACTCTTTAACGAGATCAGGACATGATTCTCTAGAAAAAAAATTCTTGTTGCATTCTTTAGTAGCATAGTACTCGTTAGAGTAGCAGAAACTCTTAATCCCTTCTTCTTGACACGCTAACTCTTGTGGACTATTAATGCATTTATCACATTTTATATCACTAAAGTAGCCTATTGAACTAAGAGTATCAGTAAAGGCAAATTTAAAATTTACTGCACCATAACCACCCTCTGCTCCCTTTTCTATATATGGTGCAATTTTAGGATTACCGTACATCTCAGAATACAAATTCTTTAATAAATCAGATGTATTAAAACCTTGATAACCTATCTTTCCATTTTCTCCATAAAAACGAGCATAAGATCCACAAATTTCTTCCTTGCTACAATCTGGGGTTATTTTTTGAGACGTAATTTCTCTATTTTCATCCCTTCCTCCATTAGTAACAGGTTTGACTACATTAGTTTCATCTCCTCCTCCATTAGTAACAGGTTTGACTACATTAGTTTCATCTCCTCCTCCATTAGTAACAGGTTTGACTACATTAGTTCCACCTCCTCCATTGGGACAAGGTTTATCTGTACCACTTCCTTTCTCTTTTTTACATTCTTCAGCTGCTTTTTTATACCACTCAGTCTCTGCTTTTGCCGTGTCAATTTTACACTGTATAAGTTCTTCTTTATCACTTCCTTTCTCTTTTTTACATTCTTCAGCTGCTTTTTTATAACACTTATTCTCTGCTTTTGCCATGTCAATTTTATACTGCATAAGTTCTTCTTTTACCTTGTCAATTTTACACCGCATAACTTCTTCTCTCTCTTGTCCAATTTCGCACCTCAAAGCTTCTATTCTTGCTTGCTCAGCTTCCAATTTTGCTTGCTCAGCTTCCAATTTTGCTTGCTTAGCTTCCAATTTTGCTTGCTTAGCTTCTAATTTTGCTTGTTTAGCTTCTGCTTGAGCATCATCATACTTTGCCTGATTAATTGCCTGTTCAGAGCCTTCTTTCATCTTCTCAGCATCTTTTTTACACTGTATTAACTCATCTTTTGCTGCCTCAGCTTCATTCTTAGTTTGTTCTACCTTCCCTTTCTCTTCTTGAACCTGTAATTTTAACTCATCAACTTCTGCTTTTGCTGCCTCAGCTTCATTCTTAGTTTGTTCTACCTTCCCTTTCTCTTCTTGAACCTGTAATTTTAACTCATCAACTTCTGCTTTTGCTGCCTCAGCTTCATTCTTAGTTTGTTCTACCTTCCCTTTCTCTTCTTGAATCTGTAATTTTAACTCATCAACTTCTGCTTTTGCTGCCTCAGCTTCATTCTTAGTTTGTTCTACCTTCCCTTTCTCTTCTTGAACCTGTAATTTTAACTCATCAACTTCTGCCTTTGCTGCTTTAGCTTCATTCTTAGTTTGTTCTACCTTCTCTCTTTCTTCTTGAACCTGTGACTTTAATTCACTAGTTTCTGCTTCTAATTGTGTAATTTCTCTTTGTGATTCCACAGCATCTTTTTTACACTGTATTAACTTATCTTTTGCCTTCTTAGTTTCATCTCTACAGTCACGAAGTAAATCTTCTTCTGATTTATCATCCTCTTTTCCCGCAACCTGATCTCCTAGATTTTCGACTTGCTCACCCTCTTCACCATAAAAAAGTTTGTTGGCATATAAATTACTATTATTAACTTGATCGCTATAGATATTGTTTGACATTGTGACATCCTATACAGTCAAAACTGGAATTAAATTAGAGTATAAAAGCTAGGAATTCAACATGGGTAAAAGAAACCACAGCTCAGGAAATCTAAGGTTAACTCAGAAATTATTATAAGCCAAGTAGATCTAGCATGATAACCAACAATTAGATTTTCTTTCAATTTCCACCTTACTCACCAGCTTGACACAGTCCATCTTTATTCATTAGAGAGCCGTGATTCCTCTACTCTCCAATGATTAACACTTGTCAGTTTTGAGTGTAGTAGTTGATAGCCTGTACGTAAATACGTTGCTTTTGTCCTTTAGAAATTTTTAGTCTACTATCTTTATCCAGAAAAAAATTGTAAAATTTCTATAGTTATGGTATAATTGTAAATACCGCTTGCCAATAAGCTGAGTATAAAAATGCCGTTCGGACAAATCATTACATATAGCACGATATTACTTACTATAATTGCAGTATTTCTCTTTTTGAGAAAAATATACAAAAATCATATTAGAAAAATTATATTTCCTCTAAAAGTTCTCAAAGAAGAGTGGGAAGAAAATAGAAGATTTAATGAATTGTATCAAAAAAATAAGCAAAAAGAGTTGATGAAACAACAGGAAATGCTAAGGGAGAAACAAAAGAATATGCAAGTTTACAAAGAAGATCTAGAAATAGTTGATATAGCAAAACCGTTAGGTAAATGGACAAAGATGGTTATGATGGGTAATAGTTTAATGAAACATTTTGCACAATTGATAAACAGAGAAGGTGATAAGAAAGGATTTTGGGAGCTATTTATAAAAGCTCAGTCTTCAACTAAGGGTAAATATAAAGGAAAAGGCAGATAATCCATGCTTGAATGTAAAAATCTATCCTGTGCTCGTAATAACAAAGTATTATTTAAAAACCTCAATTTTAAAGCTGAGCCAAAATCAAAAATCTTAATCACTGGTCCAAATGGTAGCGGCAAAACCAGCTTAATCAGAAGTTTATCTGGACTCTTACCACCAGTATCAGGCAATATAAGATACTGCGGAAAAGACATATATGATGATCCAAAATCCTTTATATCTTCCATGGTTTACGTAGGACATAAAAACGCCTGTAAAGATAGTTTAACAATTGGTGAAAACATAGAATTCTGGGCAAGAATACGGAACACTAGAGAATCAGTTATGGCAGCTGCTTATTGTTTAGAGTTGCAGCCTGTATTTAACATTAGATATGGTGAACTTTCTGCAGGCTGGAAAAGAAGAGTTGCGCTTGCTCGCCTTTTAATTTCTAATGCAAACATTTGGCTGATAGATGAACCATTCTGTAATCTTGATAGCACAACATGTGAATTAGTATTGAACCTAATCTCAATACGCTCTGAGCAGAACGGTACAGTAATTATTACAGGACATAGCTCTACAGAACAATTGTGTGACTTCAAGACAATCGACATACGTGATTTTAACAGACCTCTTGTATAATTTTTGGCCTTATTGTACTTACATCAATAATTTATTATCACATTTAATATTACGCATTAAAATTAACTCATCTCTTTCAAAGGCTCTATATTAAAAATCGAAAGTCCAGAAGCAATGACGTGTGCTAAGGCTTGGACGAGAAACATTCTTGCAGCGGTGAAATTTAAGTTATTCTCCAGTATAAACCGCATATTTAAATCACTTTTGCCATATCCCCATAAAACGTGAAACGCTTCTGCAACTTCAAGTAAGTAGAAAGTGATTCTATGTGGCTCACAAAGCCTTGCAGATATTTCTACCACATCTGGCCACTTTGCTAAGGTTTTTATGAGGAATAGCTCCCCATCTGTCTTTAAAAGTGAAGGGTCTGCTGTTGGGAGCTCTTTTGGAGCATTACGCATTAACGAATGAGCACGGGCGTGCGCATATTGCACATAAAAAATAGGGTTGTCTTTTGACTGTTCTTTAACTTTAGCAAAATCAAAGTCCAAGACCATATCATTCTTGCGTGTTAACATTATAAAACGAGTTATATCCCTGCCAACCTCTTCCACTACATCCCTAGCTGTAAGAAAATTTCCTGATCTTTTCGACATCTTAACAGGTTTGCCATTTTCGAAGAAATTCACAATATTATGCAGTTTTACCTCTATCTTTGCTTGATCATCACTGAGCGCAGAGACAACTGCTCTAAGCCTTTTAATATAACCGCCATGGTCACTGCCGAGCTCTACGATCATATTGTTAAAACCACGTGATATCTTATCAAAATGGTAAGCAATATCCGATGCAAAATAAGTCCAGCTACCATCCTCTTTTTTTAGTGCGCGGTCAACATCATCACCAAATGTTGTAGAGCGAAATAACATTTCTTTTCTAGAAGTCCAACTTTCACTTTCTTTGCCTTTTGGTTTCTCCAGGTACCCTTCATACACTAGACCCTTGTCAGACAATATCTTTATACTCTCTTCGATTTTGCCATTTTTTTGTAGCTCATACTCTGAAGTAAAGACATCATGACTTACTCCAAGTAAGTTCATGTCTTCCTTTATTATCTCTAAAATGGAACTTAAAGTATACTCTCTAATTATTTGATTATCCTCCTCTTCTCTAAGCTCCTTGCCATATTTTTTAGCTAGCCCCTCCCCTATTGGTTTTAAATATTCACCTGGGTATAAACCTTTTTCGATGCTAATTTTCTCTCCCAGAGCTTCCTTATACCGCAAATATACTGACCGAATTAGCGTATCTATCTGCGCTCCAGCATCATTAATATAGTATTCCTTAGTAACTTTATAACCAACTTTTTTCAATAAATTTGCCAAAACATCACCAAACACTGCCCCTCTTGCATGACCAATATGCAGTGGACCGGTTGGATTTGCAGATACAAACTCAACATTGATGGCCTGATTGTTTCCAATGTTGAGAGTGCCAAACTCCGTTTTTAGCTCATTTATTTGTTTTAAAATCCCATACCATACTTCCATTTTCAAGTGCATATTGATGAACCCAGGACCTGCTATTTCCACTTTTGCAACTTCATCAAAAGATTTAAATTCTTCTGCTAAGATCCCTGCAATCTCAACTGGATTCTTTTTTTCATGCTTTGCAAGCACCATAGCAACATTTGTGTAAATATCTCCATGCGCTCTATTGCTCGGAGGTTCTACAATAAAGTTTGTTGCATTCGTGCTTATAATACCCCTTTGCTTCAACTCATTTAACTTGCTGGAAATTAGAGAGGAAACCTGCTTGAAAATGTTCATTAACTAAAAAGCTATAAGACCTGTAGCAGTATAGCGAATAAGTGGGGCTAGTTGAAGGGTTATCTGATGTAATCTATAGCTAAAGTGACTTAGGTTTACCGACAATTTGAAGAACTGTCATTCCGCTACTAGTTAGCGGCCGCGGTGGTATGACGTGTTGCTCCGTGTCAGCTACTTGGATGACACCTATAGCTCTGTCATTCCAACGCGTAACGCTGGAATGACAAAGAAGAATGGGCTATTGGTTTTTCATATGGTTATGCAAAAGCCTAATCTTGCAGTCTTTTCTTTAATGGCACATGTATCAAAATCGTATAAGCTTATACCATTCCCTGTTCAAAATATCATTTATATAAAAAACACTGGCACTACCTCTGAAGAATACCAAATTACTTCTTTGCAAAGTTCACAATCTCTTCCGTTTTCTGTACAATCAGTTACGTTTCCCTCCTGATCAAAAAATTCTTTGCATTCATCAAAAGTTTTATTACTTATTGTCCCATCTTTTTTTATAAGTCTATCTGTTTTTTTGTCAGCAACAATCAGTGATTCACTTTGAGAAAGTACTACCACCGGCTTATTTTTGTCAATGCTGTCAGGGTAGTAATATGCTCTTGTGTTAGTTAAATAAGCATCGTCAGAAAATACGTGATTTTTACAAGATGCATACCAATCAGGCCAATCATTCCTGTCACCAATTTGGCGTACATTATAAGATTCTTTGCAAAGACTATTCGGAGGAATAGTCATGCAATTTGCATTCATACTTCCTCTCCAAGTGATAAAAGGGTATTCCATGCCATTCTTATCGCAGTTAGTTGCTGCTATACCAAGTTGTTTTACATAATAATCATCGGTTTTAATTTTGTCAATAATGTCTGCACTTAAGTCAGGGTAAATTTTATTTAATGCCTCTCTTATATAAAGCTTACCATTCTGAGTTACTTCAATATAGTTACCATCTTTTCTGCTGTTGTCACATCCTTTTCGGTCACACTCACCTTCGTCAAATATTTTTCTAGTTTTCTCTTCAAGGTTACACGTTTTTAATATGTCACAATTTAACTTTACCCTTAATTCTTTGTCTATTTTTTCTTCTACTTCCTTTATCAATTCATCCTTAGCCTTATCATCAATCTTACAATTAAGATCTTTCTCTAGTTCATTTTTAATCTTTTCTTTCAGTTCATCCTTAGTCTTGTCATCAATCTTACAATTAAGATCTTTCTCTAGTTCATTTTTAATCTTTTCTTTCAGTTCATCCTTAGTCTTATCACCAATCTCAAACTTAAGATCTTTCTCTAGTTCATTTTTTATTTTATCCTTTATCTCATTCTTAGTCTTATCATCAATCTCAAACTTAAGATCTTTCTCTAGTTCATTTTTTATTTTATCCTTTATCTCATTCTTAGTCTTATCACCAATCTCACACTTAAGATCTTTCTTTAGTTCATTTTTAATCTCTTCTTTCAGTTCATTCTTAGTCTTATCACCAATCTCACACTTAAGATCTTTCTCTAGTTCATTTTTAATCTCTTCTTTCAGTTCATTCTTAGTTTTATCATCAATCTTGGATTTAGGGTCTTTACCATCATCTAGCCTTGTATGTAAATTAATTTTCAATATATGTGGCAGTTGACGTATATGACTTACATGCCTATTATTTGAATAAGGGGAAGTGTTCTTTAACATAAAATTGCTCCATTAATAAATAAAGGTTACTAAAAAGTTAACATAAAATAGAAGTGTATACTAACAATGTATACACCTTCATTACTTTCATATAATATAAACAATACCTTCTGGTACTGACATTTGTTCAGGAGAAAATGCTGATTCTGTGCGCGTATCTATTATAGAAGCATTTATCGCATCCACACAAGCTTTGCATTCAGGATTACTATCACATTGTCCTTTGATACGATTGTCTGGACCAATTTCAAGATTGTTGTCACTTTTATCAATAATTTCTTTACATTTTGCAAACATTAAACCACTAGATTTCTTAGTAATGGCATCTTTAATCTCTCCAGAAACTGCATCAACTACTATTGAAAGCTTTGAAAAGTCAATTGGTTTTTTAGGTTCTGGACAAGCAGGACAAGGAGGTATTTTTATATCAGGAAGCTGTATATTTAATTCGAGTCTATCACAACACGGATCAAAGTGGTCATGGCAATGTGGGTTAAAGTGGTTATGACAATGTGGACCAAAATTATTATGGTACCGTGGGTCAGTTGTGCAAGCTGTGCGCGTAGGAATACATGAACCAACACGTGGAGATGAGGAAAAATTATAATTCATAAGAATCCTTTAAAAAATAACTATTAGATTATTATAGGATAAAAAAGTTAATGATTTAATAATTTTGAGGCTAAAATTAGAATATACAAACTTACAGTACATTTCAAAATACGACTTTAATATAGAAGATATTCGCATTGAAAAGCTTTGCCACAGCAAAATGCTGCTAAGATTTCAAGAAAAAGCTGTCAGTAGTCAAATTTATTGTATTTTAAAGCAAAATGTGAAGCACATGGTTTCCCATGTGCTATTGGAAGTACGTATAGCAAGAGTGAAAGAACGTACGTTTGTGAGTGATTTAAATCTAATCTCTTAGCAGAAAAAATCAAACGTATCACAAGGATTATAACATGTATCATAATAGTTATGATATGAGTTAAAATGATTGTGGCAGGAATTAGTAGTACAAGGTACAAATGCAGGTGTACAAGCTTGTGCACAATTCGATACTGGTCCTTGTAATGCTGGTACTGGCAAATTATAACCCGTAAATGGTAGTTTTGGTAAATTACTGTAATTATAAACCATAATGATCCTTAAAAAAATACTATGAGATTATTATAAGTTAAAATGATTAAAGATTTAATAATTTTCATTATCAATCTAGCATAACAACCAACAAGTATGACTCAAATTTTCCTTCAGTTTTTACTATATCTTCGCCAATTTTGCATACAGCCCATCTTTACTCATTAGAGAATCATGAGCTCCTACTTCTTCTACTTTCCCGCAATTAATCACTATAATCTTGTCAGTTTTGAGTGCGGTTGATAGCCTGTGCGTAATTATAATTGTTGTTCTGTTTTGCATTAACTTGCTCAGTGCTTTTTGCACTAGGTTTTCACTTTTATAATCAAGAGCGGAAGTTGCTTCATCAAGTATTAAAACCTGAGGATTTTTTAGTATTGCTCTTGCTATTATGATGCGTTGTTTTTGCCCTTCGGAAAGCTTTAGTCCTCTTTTTCCTACAAATGTATCAAATTTATCCGGCAGCTTATCAATAAATTCCATCGCATACGCACTGATAGCTGCTTGCCTGACTTCCTCATATTCAGCACCCGGTTTGCCGTATAGTATATTTTCCATTATTGAGCAAGAAAATATCATGTGATCTTGTGGTACTAAGCCAAACAGCGATCTTAGATCATTTAGCGCAATTGTCTTAATATTCTGTCCATCGATAGTAATACTGCCTTCACTTGGATCGTGAAAACGGAGCAGAAGCTTTAAAATGGTGCTCTTGCCACTGCCAGATGGTCCAACAATTGATACTGATTGGCCTGCCTCTATAGAAAATGATACGTTATTTAATGCTGGCTTATCAGCATAAAAAAATGTTACATCGTTAAACGCAATTTCTTTTTGAATACTATTAATTCTTATAGGATTTTCGCCATTTACTATAGAGCTTTTCATGTTCGTAAACTCAAACAAACGCTCTACAATTCCAAGACCTCGTTGTAGGTCACTGACGTTATCGCTCAAATTGTTGACAGCTCCTGCCGCAAGCGCTGAATAAAACACAAATGAGGAGAGTTCTCCAATAGTTATATTATTGCTTAAGACTTCTTTTATTCCAAAAAAAAGCAAAATAACTAGCGAACCTATCACACACGTGATAACTAGAGTTACTAAAATAGCACGCAAGAGTACTAATTTTACGTATGATTTTGATACTGAGTTTAGATGTTTCTGAAAACGAATTTTTTCATTTTCTTCTAGTACAAATGATTTAATGGTTACTATAGATCTAAAATTTTCCTCACTAAATGATGCAAGCTCACTTAATTTATCCTGAGCAAAGCGTGCATAATTGCGAACTTTTTTTCCAAGTGAAGTCATGATAATGAGCAGTATGGGTATTATTGCAGCTGCATATGCGGTTAAATGTAGATTTGTGTATAACAGCATTGCAACACTACCAGTCAGTACCACAAAATTCCTCAATATTGTCAGTAAGCTGCTGTTTATTATCGATTGCAATGCAGAGGTATCAGTAATGAGTGCTGAGATAACATCTTGTACGCCTGTGTTCTCAAAGAAACTTGGTTGCAAGTCAGTGATACTGCTATATAAGTCGTATCTGATTCTTGCGATAACTTTCTCGCTGCCAATGCCAATGAAATATAACCGAATAAATGCAGTGAAAGAAATGCCTAAAACTATCAGTATTGAAACTACGAGCTTGGTAGTAAAGTTATGCTCTGCGCCAGAATCAATTATGTTGCTTAAGCCCCTACCAAAAAGAAGAATCGTTAAAGCTGAAAATAGAACTGCAATAAAAGCTACGGTAAAATAATGTAGATTAGGTTTTATATAATAAAATAACTGCTTAATGTTAGATCGCATTTTATTTTTAAGTTAATTATATAGATTTTAGCTTCAGGAAAAAGTTACAATATTAGTTTACAGTGTACTTCGTTAGAGCAATACGTTCAAGAAACTTTAGCTTGATTTCTACTGAAGAAAAAACGCTGCGAAATTACAGAAAGTTAGCAAAAAAACTACTGAATAGACCAGAGTTTAATATTCATTTTGTTCCAATATGTAATGCTACTATTCCATAACTCATATTATAGAACTCAACATTCTTAAAGCCTATCTCTTCAATTTCCATTTTAAAATTAGTTTGAGTTGGAAATTCTCTGATGCTTTTCACTAAATATTCATAAGAACCCTTATCTTTAGCAACTATGCTACCAATTTTAGGAATTACTTTAAATGAGTATAAGTCATAAAATTTGGTGAATATCTCATTTTGATAATGCATAGGGGCAAATTCCAAGCAGACAAATTGTCCATTTTGCTTCAATACCCTATATGCTTCACTTAAAGCCTTCTTACGGTCGGAAAAGTTTCGAATACCAAAAGCTACTGTATAATAATCAAATTCGGAATCTTCAAATGGTAAACTCTCTGCATTTGCACATACCCAATTGAAATTTAGCTGATTTGAATTTATAGCTTTATCACGCCCTTTGTCCAGCATGTTTTGATTTATATCACATACTGTAACTTGAGTACTTGGTTCACCTCTTGCTATTCTTATAGCTATATCTCCGGTTCCTCCAGCAATATCCAAAACCTTGGAGTTCTTTTTAAAATGCACACTACTTACCATCTTCTCTTTCCATAGCCTGTGCATTCCAAGACTCATTATATCATTCATGATGTCGTAGCAATTTGCTACAGAATCGAAAACCTCTTTAACTAGTTGTGATTTATCCATATTTTATATAGAGATTGCTTACATAATTATTTTAAACTTTAGCAGTTAAATTAATATACTAATGAGAAAAATATACTACAATTAAACATATTTAATCCAGTAAATCATTAGTGTCGACAGCTTTTTCACAAAATATCATCTCTCTTATTATGATATTATCTGTAGCAGTTGTTGATATGGCAACAGACTTATACTCAGTTGCATTGCCAAGTATTGCCAACTATTTTAAGGTGAAAGGTAATATAGCGCAGCTTACGATCAGTTTAAATTTAGTAGGAGTTGCAATATCTGGATTAATTTATGGCCCACTGTCAGACTATTATGGTAGGCGCCTAATAATGCTGATTGGTATGACAATTTTTACTTTGGCAAGTATTGTATGTTGCATAGCTGATAATATTATACTTTTAATATTAATCCGGTTTATACAAGGAGCTGGAGCTGGTGTTGCAGGCGTTGTCGGATATGCAGCAATCAGAGATATGTACTCAGGTAGTGAATACTCAAGAGTAATCTCAAAGTTAAATATGGTAGTAGCGCTTTCACCTGGAATAGCTCCAGTGGTAGGCAGTTATATAATTTCACATGGTTATAGTTGGAAATTTTTGTTTTTTATCATATCACTTGCTGCAATTATTATGCTCATTTTTATTTACTTGAAGCTGCAAGAAACGCTCACTGTAAATAAAAATCAAACCAACATAGCCATCAATATCTTCAAGCAATATATATCAATATTCAGGAATTATCGTTTTCTTGGGTTTTCAGCCATTCATGGATTAACTTTCATGTGGCTTTGGGCATACATTGCTAACTATCCGTTCATATTTGAATCAATGGGTATTGAAGTACAATATTTTGGCTATCTCATATCAATCATAGTCATATTTTACGTAATCGGCACTTTAATTAACAGAAGGTACGTACCAAAAATAGGAGTGAGCAAGATGCTAATCATAGGTTTGGTATTACCAATAATATCTGATGGTTTATTGGTATATTTTTATTTCATGAACAAATTGAACGTACTTATTCTTCAAGTTCTTTGGATTCCAAGCAATATAGGACTTGCACTCGTAATCAGCAATAACGTAACTTCTGCTTTAGAAACGGTCAAAAGTATAGGGCTTGGTAGTGCAGTTCTCTCATTTTGCAATATGATGTTTGGGGCTGTTGGAATATACATAGTAGGAAAATTCTTTTCTTATGGCATTTTACCAAATTTACTATTAACAGTTGTATGTTCTATAATTGCAATTCTTATATATAGTTTACTTAAATATACTGAAAAACACGAAGGATAATCATTATTTCTACAACCCAGATTTCATGAATTATTAATTACCTTACTATAGTAATGCAATTTTATAGAGAAGTGTTAAATGAATTATTCAATCAGAAATATAGATGCTGCTTTACTTGATGCTGCTAAAAGAGGTGATCTTAATGAAGCAAAGCGCCTAATAATTGAAGAAGCTGATGTTAATGCATATGATGGATCTCAAGGTAATTCTCTATATTGGGCTGTTAAAAATAATCATTCTTATATAGCAAAAGTTCTATTAGATAATGGAGCAGATTTTATTGCTTATGACTCTTCTCGAGAACGCCACGTGTTAAATAAATACGAAGAAGTAAAAGCTGAGCATTGTAAGGTTTCTCTACATCTGGCTGCCAGACTTGGCGACTTGAAAGCAGTAGAAGACCTATTAAAGAAAGAAGCAAATGTTAATACAAAAAATGATAAAGGACAGACTCCTTTAGATTTAGCTAAGACAGAAGAAATAAAAAATCTATTACAAAGCATAAAAGATGCCAATGATAAATTGCTTGAAGCTGCTAAAAGCGGTAATATTGATGATGTAGAAAATCTGTTAAATAGAGAAGAAAAAGTACAGGTTAACGCAGAAAATGAATTTGAAGAGACCCCTCTACACTTATCTGCTCAAAATGGACATAAAGACGTAGTGGAATTTCTACTCAGCAAAGGAGCAAAAATTGATGCAAAAAATGAATTTGAAGAGACTCCTCTACATTTGGCTGCTCAAAATGGACATAAAGGTGTAGTAGAATTTCTATTCAGTAAAGGAGCAAAGGTTGATGCACAAAGTGATGATCTAAGCACCCCTTTACATTTTGCTGCTAAATATGGACATAAAGACGTAGTAGAATTTCTACTCAGCAAAGGAGCAAAGGTTGATGCACAAAGTGATGATCTAAGTACCCCTTTACATTTTGCTGCTAAAAGTAGATATAAAGATACAGAAAAGATAGTAAAATTTCTACTTGATAAAGGAGCAGACGTTAATGCACAAAATAATGCAGGAGAAACCCCTTTACATTTAATTCTTCAAAAAATAGACCTAGATATAGATACAGATAAATTCTATACTCTACTGAACAAAAAAGGCATCAATGTTAATCTAACAGATAAAAATAAAGAGACTCCTTTGCATTTTTTTTTAAAAAAGAAAGCGATGGAGATACCTGAATTGGACGATCTACTGAAAGTAGAAAGTATCAATGTTAATTTACAAAATATAGATGGAAAGACTCCTTTACACCTGGTAATTGAAAAAAACAACTGGAATACATTGCCTAATGTATCGTGGAGCCGTGAAAAGATGGTCGATATTCTAATAGGAATGAAGGCAAATGTTAATGCAGTAGATAAGGATGAGAGGACTCCTTTACATTGGGCTGCAGGATATGGTAGAAAAGAGATAGTAAAAGCTCTAATAAACGCAGAAGTAAATGTTAACGCAGTAGATAAGGATGAGAGGACTCCTTTACATTGGGCTGCAAACTATGATAGAAAAGAGATAGTAGAAGCTCTAATAAACGCAGAAGCAAATGTTAATGCACAAGATAAATATGGAAAGACTCCTTTAGATTTAGCTAGCACAGAAGAAATAAAAACTCTATTACTAAAACCCCCCAAAAAAATTGATGACAGTATAGCATCAAAAGATAATGAAGTAGGTCAAGAGGAAGATGCTGAGCAAGAAGGTAATGCCCAACTAAGTTTACAAGAACAAGAGGAAGAATCACAGGAGATCAGTTCAGAAGAAGAAAGTGATGTAAAAATTGAAGCTGCTGATAATGGACATCTTCCTTATGCAGAACCTACACAAAATAGAGTATCGACAAATGAAGAGCAACCGAGCTCTTTTTTCGATAATTTGCTTAATATAATTATGAAGCCCTTTTCTTTAATTGCATCATTTTTTGGTGGCTTTTTTTCATGGTTGTTTGGATCTGATGAACCATCAACTGAATCTGATCAAATAATTGCACCAAGTAACTCAGGAGGAGAGGAGCTAACAAACTATCAAGAGGGTGACAATAATATTATATAATAGATTTCTTGCATAACTGGCATTCAAAGGAAAATCAATTGATGTCATGAAAGTAGCTGACACTGGCACCCAGTTAAATTTACGGAGTATAATGGATTCCAGTGTCAAGCACTGGAATGACAAGAAAGGGAGCACTGACTTGAACATTCCCCTGAACAGATACCTTGATACATTAAAGTTTCTAGGTTTGAGTAGTGAAATCCGATTCAGTGTGAAAATTAGCAAACTCCTTTTTAAGCTGTAGAATAAAATTTTTTATTTTAATGAAAAAATTGCTTCCGCATACTCAAGATGCCATTATAATGATGGTAGAGATATTTAGAGAGCTCAAAATTTATCTTGGTCTGCAGACCTTTTAACCAATTTTTCAATAAAAATTCAGCTACATCTGTTGTGTGTACATTCTGAATATTTTTTATACAGGAGGATTTTATGTCCAGAATTCCAGATATTTGACCTTTACTTTAGCTAACAACAGGCGCCTGTAGTTTTTAGAATTAGTGTTAACACGGTTTTTCTACTTTTTTTTTCTTAATGTTTTAACTCAATACACACCATCATCATTTACTGCTTCTAAATATATCATTGCTAAACACACGCCGCTGTGTATTTCTATAGATAACTCATTGCCTAGACTTCGATTAAAGCAAGAATTCTTTCCTGGAAAAGCAAGGTTACTATGGCATAGTTCCCATTTTAATCCTTTAGTTGATATTTGAGCTTTCGGTATACCAAGTAAGGATATTTTAGTATTTTTTAGCAAAGAGGAAAAACAGGTAATACCCTTTTGTAAGGCGTACCCCACCATGGAAGGCGAAGGCATATAAAAGATACTATCTGTACTTGAAAAAATGTTGATATTTTGTAGTATATGATCAATTGCTCCTCCAGTAATACCCGTTACTATTGATGGCAATAACTTTACTGTTTTTAAGTGAGCCATTGCTTTAGAAAAGTCGCAATAATCTTGATCAGGTAGATATACTGTATTTAAATTAGCACGTAAATTCGGATTTATACTATCCAAATCTCCTATTACAAGATCAGGTTTTACGCCAATTGATAGAAGCTTATTTGCTCCTCCATCTACAGCAATAACAGGTATATCTTGTTTAAAAAACGATGAATCAGGTATTTCTCCATTTAGTACTACAATAGAACGATATTCTTGCTCCACGCTACAATGTAGCATATGGTTATAAAACGCTTCGTGCAGTTTTTGCATCGTAGTAACATTTTTGAACAATTGATATTATACTGATCACTAATCCAGCAATATTACTGAGTATCACAAAAGTTAAACCCTGACAAATACCGTAAATAAGCCAAGATGATGAAAAAATAAGATAATTCACCAACATTAGCATCGATACGTCACGAGTAAGTTTTGTGATATATGCTCTATATACTTGAGGCAATAACCCAATGAGAGATGTAATGAACGCGATGAAGCCAAAGCATTCTTCAATATTTATATACATTTTCCTACGTTTGTTTTAACAAGATCAGGTTCAAAGGGTTGTACTTTATGTACTCTCAGCTTTTTTAGAGCACCCCTAATGCGTGTAATTTATAACATCATTTAGTCTATTAATCAAGAAATTAACAGTGACTTGCATTCATGAAACCCAATCGGCTTCTATGCTAATTATTATCCAAACTAATAGTCGGCTGTGCATCCTGCTCAGAGATCAGAGCAACTAGCAAATTGTTTATCAATTGAACCTTTTGTTTTCCATCCAATTGTAAGCTTTTATTTTTTTCAAAATGGGCTATTACTTCTTCGATAATTCCTATTGCATTTTGCACTATATGCCTTCTTGCAGAGGTGATGGCATGTGCTTGTTGACGTCTCAGCATTGCTTGTGCAATCTCAGATGAATACGCCAAATGCGATATTCTCGCTTCTGCAATTTCAATTCCAGCAATATTCAATCTTTGTTGTAGCATTGATCTCAATTCATTTGAAATTTTATCAGAATTTTTACGCAAAGATTCCTCATCGTTTTCGCTATCATACGGATAATTACTTGCCAGTTCTCTAATTACCGAGTCACTTTGCACAAAAACAAAATCATGATAATTATTAACATTATAATATGCCTTCGCAGGACTGCTCACTCTCCAAACAATTACTACTGAAATCTCTATCGGACTTCCATTAGCATCATTAACTTTAATTTTTTCTGTATTGATATTCTGAAATTTCAAAGAAACTCTATATTTACTCGAAAATGGAAGCGTTACGCATATTCCAGACTTAAAATAAGTTCCAATATAATGACCAAAAAACTCTATCACTCTTGCTTCATTAGGATCATTAACGAAAAATCCTTGAGAAAAAGTCAATATTGAAACAGCAGCAACTCCAAGTGCAATTGTGCTGTCATACACAAAAAGTACCAATAAAATTAACCCTAGCGCTATTAGTACAGGAAAAGCCCGAATTTTACTTAGATTTCTATCATTTATTGTATTTTTATCTGTACTGTCTTCATCAGATTGCTTTTTCACTTGCACCCTCTCTGCTGATTATTTCATCTACCTTACTTACAAATAATTTAAACTCTCTTAATTCACAATCAGGCAACTTTATCTCATTGCCATGAGCTATCGTAAGCGGATCAATGTGTTTACCATTATACATAACTTCATAATGTAAATGGGGCCCTGTTGCAACACCAGTGCTACCAACATAAGCTATAACCTGACCCTGCTTTACTTTAGAGCCTAACTTTACATCGCTACTAAATTTGCTTATATGTGCGTAACAAGTTGAATATTTATTGTTGTGCTTTATTTTGATGTAATTCCCATAGCCACCATTCTTTCCTATATATTCTATTACACCTTCTGCAGTGGCGTGTATAGGAGTGCCAAGTTTAGCTGCATAATCTACTCCTTTATGAAAAGCAATTTTACCATGAATGGGATGCTTTCTATTACCAAAATTCGAGGATATACGAAAATCTCCGTTTAAAGGACTTACAAAAATTTCGCTACTCTTCAAGCTTACCCCCTCTTTATTAAAATACTCTTCTTTGCTGTTTTGTGACTCATAATAATATAAACTTATAGCTTTATTGCTTGTTGTGAGTGAAGTATATAAAATTTTTTCTTCAGCCTTCTGATTACCGAGCGATTTCTCAAAAAGAACCTCCAACTTACCTTTTGGCACAATGTCTTTTTTAAAATCTACACCATAATCTTTATATATGCCGATTAATCTCATTATTGTATCTGGCGCCAAACCTTCTGCATCAAAAAAAGAGGATTTTATGTCACTGGATATGAATAACAACTTTCTATCACTTTCTGTAGCTTTTTTTTTCCTGATCCCGTCTTGGAATAACACTGGAGAGTGGGTTAGTGTCATTCCAGTGCTTGACCAGTTTTTTAATCGAAAATGTTGTATAGCGTGCTGTTTACAATCAATTTCCAGTGTCTGGGCACTGGAATGACAATAGTCTTTCTGCGCAAATGTTTCAGTTGCATATGCTGGTAAAATACAAAGCAGTAGAAATATTACCAGCCTCATAGTTTATCAGCAAAAATAAAATTACCTTCAACATACTGCACATCATCATTATCTTCTAGCTCTTCAACTAATGTAGATAATTTATCAATTAATTCTTTGTCGCTAACTTCAATCAGGTCCTTTGGTTGCCATGAAAGACGAGCAAGTTCTGGTTCTCCAAATTTTGTATAGAAAGCATCACGCACTCTACCAAAATCTTTCACTCCACAAGTTATAACATATAATTCTTCCTTGTTATTTTCCTCAACATTCAATACTTCTAATTCAATTCCATAGTTAAATAAATCTTCAAAATTTATACCCTCTGCTTTATAGACAATTAAGCCTACATGATCGAAAAGGTAACTCACACATCCTGTTTCTCCCAAATTACCGCCTTTGCGAGAAAAGATATAACGTATCTCAGAAGCGGTTCGGTTGCGATTATTCGTCAGAGCATGAACAATAATTGCAGTACCAGAAGGTCCGCAGCCTTCATATTGTATTTCTTCATAATTTTCTCCAGCAACGTTACCAGTTGCATTTTTTATTGCTGTTTCTATTTTATCTTTTGGTAGATTTTCCTTTCGCGCAGCAAAGATAGCAGAGCGAAGACGTGGATTAAGCTCGGGATCAGGTAGCCCTTGTTTTGCAGCAACTGTTATTTCCCTAATGAGCTTCGTAAATTTTTGCGAGCGCTTTGCATCTTGAGCACCTTTTCGATGTTTTATATTTGAAAACTGTGAATGACCAGCCATAAAAAAACTAATTCACCCCTTCTGCTAACATATTTTCATACTGCTCAGCTTCTAAGTCAAGGCCAAGAGCTAAGTGAGCTGTTATTAAATAACTAATAACTCTAGAAGAATATTTATCGCTTATCATATCTTGAAAACGCTTAATTGCTGCTAAATATTCACCACGCTTTAGGTAAAATTCACCAATAGAATACTCTTTTTTTGATATATGTTCTGTGATTAATTTTTCTTTTTCTTTGATCTCTTCTATATATTCGCTATTCGGAAAAAGATTAATATATTCAGTAGCTAGCTCTAAAGTTTTATATGCAATTTGTTGCCCAAGCTGCACTTTGTTAATTTGCATGTAATAAGATAATACTCTTAAGTAATATACATATGGCAAATCTTCACCATTTGGATAAACGTATATATAATCATCCATATCACTTGCAGCACCGCTGTATTTACCCATATTATAGTGAGAAACCCCAGACAATAATTTGGCTTTCATTGCCCAATAAGATAAAGGATACAAATCCTCTATCTTTTGAAATGCTCTAATAGCTTGCTTATATTTTTTCTGATCATAAAGCTTAACTGCCTCCTCATATAGTTCAGTTTCAGTGTGTTCAAGATCATTCGCATACGACTGCGTGAAGGGGCAAGTCAGAAGAAAAAAGCATATGATTAAAGTCTTATACATAAGATTTTTTTTGATCAAAATAAAGTATAGACTAAATATTACCTAAATAAACAAATTTTTGGCATTATCATCGAACGAAAAGCGGCTCTTGGCCACCATTACCTATATTGCTCGCACCACCACCTATTGCAACACCCTTTCCACTCACTTCTACGTTCTCTAGCTTTTTACTATAAGAATGCGTAATCAATCCACTTCCTACCATCAAAAGAGCAATACCTACCAGACCTAAAGCAGGCCCAACAGCAGATGATGCTAATGCTACTCCAGAAATCAATATTATTTTCCTGATTAGTAATAAAGAAGAACCAGCGAGCATTAACTTAGCTGCAGACATATTGCTTGTCTTTTTTTCAGATTTCTCATCAAAATCTTGCTCTTTTTCTACTTCAGAATTTTTATTTTTCTTGTACTCACGATAGCAAAAAGTAGCACTCGCTACAAAGTAAAATAGACTAGAAATTGAAAAAGCTACGTCTCCTATTATTCCTTGCTCCAATGCTTCACCTACTATGCTAGCCACAATAACTAATGTAACTAAAGCAGCATCAGCATAGTTAAAGTAATCATCAACGGTACAAGGAAGGTCTCTCTTTTCTTTTTCTCCATCTTCAATATTCTCCAACTCTCGTTCTTTTTCTGCTATTTTTCTATTATTATAAATTAAATATAGCGTGCAAATAAGGGATAAGACTGTGAAAGGTAATATAGTGTGGCCTAATGAGCTGCTTATAAGGCCAAGTAATACCTGATCGCTATATGTTTTTTCGAGCTCAATTGCCATCAATAATGCAAATGGAACCATTGTTACCAATGATACACATTTCCTATGTAGCTCTCTTTTTTTTAACGTTAATAACTCCTGTTCCAGCTTCTGCTTTTTTTTTCCTTCTTCAAGTATTAATAGTTCTTGTTCGAGCTTTTTGCTTTTTTCTTCCTCTCTTTCTTTTCTGACTTCTTCATCAACTGTTGGCCAAAAATCTCGAAAAAAATCCTCTATTTTAATATCTTTCTCAGAACTTGATCTCTTAAAGGAAGACTCAGTATTAAAGCTATCTATAATAATACCAGTCATACAAACTTGACTAATTTATAAACTAATACATTATACAGGATTTTAACTAATCAGTCAATATTGTGAAATTATTAACTTTCTTTGTATGCTCTTAAGTAATTTAGTCAATCTGTTTGATGCCAGCTAGAACGTAATTATAGCCTGACCACATAGTCATAACAGCCGCAGCCCATAAGCAAACCACACCTATATATTTAGTTGCTTCATAATCACTCATTATTAACGCTACTATAGCAACCATCTGCAAAAATGTTTTAATTTTCCCAGCCTTACTCACAGGTAAACTAACGTTTGTAGCTATCAAGAACTCCCGCAAGCCTGAAACTAATATCTCCCTACAAACAATTATAACTGACGGTATAATTGTAATATCATCTATCTTATGCTTATAAACTAGCATGATTATTGTTGAAGCTACTACTAACTTGTCGGCAATTGGATCAAATAACTTGCCAAAATTCGATTGGACTTTCCATGCACGCGCTAAATAACCATCAAAAAAATCTGTAATGCACGCAAACATAAAGATCAATATTGTTATTAGACTTGCATACTTACTTTCTATATAAAAGCTTGATATTATTGCCGGTATTGCGAGCGCACGAGAAATTGTTAGCAAGTTAGGCACGTTTTTCTTAAGCATGTCACATCACCCTACGTAGTAGATAAATTTATACAGAAGTACAATAGAGTTCACAAGCTAATAGTTGAACATTCATAAAAACCCCATATACTTAGGAAATTACTAACAATAAGCTCAAAGCATAAGAATGAATAATGATTTAGATAACACCACAAAACAAGAAGCACTGAAGTATCATAATAGGGGTGGTAAACCTGGTAAAGTGTCGATTATACCAACAAAACCCTTATCCACACAGTATGACCTATCACTTGCTTATTCCCCTGGGGTTGCAGCTCCATGCCTTGCAATAGCTAAAAATCCTAAAGCTGTTTATGATTACACGGCAAAAAGCAATTATGTGGCTGTCATTTCAAATGGCACCGCAGTGCTGGGACTTGGCAATATCGGTCCTCTTGCTTCAAAACCCGTCATGGAAGGAAAAGCTGTTTTATTTAAGCGTTTTGCTGACATTGATGCAATTGATATAGAAGTTGACACAGAAAACATAGAAGATTTCATCAATGCAGTAAGGTATCTTGGTCCAAGTTGGGGGGGAATAAATCTAGAAGATATAAGATCTCCTGATTGTTTTATAATAGAGAAACGTCTAAATGAGTTGATGGATATTCCGGTTTTTCACGATGATCAACATGGAACTGCAGTAGTTGTTGCAGCTGGTATAGAAAATGCCCTCGATATTGCTGAAAAGAAATTAGAAGACGTCAAGATCATCATGAATGGAGCTGGAGCAGCTGGTATTGCGTGTTTGGAAATACTAAAGTCTATGGGCGCTAAGAACATAGTACTATGTGACAAACAAGGAGTAATACACAAAGACAGAAAAGAGGACATGAATGAGTGGAAGGAAAAATATGCAATTGACACTAAAGAACGTTCTCTACTTGATGCCATAAAAGGCTCTGATGTATTCATCGGACTCTCTGCAAAGGATGTGCTCAGCGAAGAGATGTTAAAAAGCATGGGTAAAGACCCGATCATTTTTGCTCTTGCTAATCCTGATCCAGAAGTAAGGCCTGAATTTGCAAAGTCTGTAAGGCCAGATGCAATAATTGCAACTGGTAGGTCAGACTATAACAACCAAGTCAATAACGTAATGGGGTTTCCTTATATATTCAGAGGAGCACTTGATGTACATGCAACGACAATAAATGAAGAAATGAAAATTGCCGCTGCAGATGCAATAGCAAAGCTTGCCCGTGAGCCAGTGCCGAATGAGATATCTGCAGCCTATGGCGGTCGAAAAATGAGCTATGGACGTGAATATATAATACCTACTCCATTTGATCCAAGATTAATTTCTATAGTATCTCCTGCTGTTGCAAAAGCTGCAGTTACCTCAGGTGTGGCAAGAAAGGAAATAAAGGACTGGAGTGAGTATGCAAGTCAATTAAAATCTCGTCTTGCTAGTGCTCTCAATACGCTCAATTTATTGTCTTCACAATAATCAATTGCATATTTTAGACTTATAATTAAAATAAACTGATGACTATTACAATTCACGAGTTAGAGAAAATTATCAAACAATCATTTCCTGATGCTGATATAAAGATTAAGGACCTTGCTGGAGATGATGATCATTACCATTTAAAAATAACTTCCAAGTGTTTTTCTGGAAAGACAAAAATAGAACAACACAGAATGGTATATAAGGCTCTTGAAGGTCAGTCTATACATGCATTGCAATTAGAAACTAGCACTTAAAATTAAGGTGATATTTATGAACAACTTTGAACAAATAAAAAAAGACATAGCAGAAAACGATGTAGTGCTGTATATGAAAGGCACCTCTGACTTTCCTCAATGTGGATTCTCTGGACTCGTCGTGTCAATTCTCAAAAAATTGAATGTAAAGTTTAAATGCATCAACGTACTTGAGAATGATGAAATACGTCAGTCCATAAAAAGTTTCTCTGATTGGCCAACAATTCCACAATTATATATAAAGGGAGAGTTTATTGGTGGTTGTGACATAATTCGTGAGATGTATGAAAAAGGTGAGTTACAAAATTTGCTAAAAGAAAAAAAGGTTATTGCAGAGTAAGTTTACACAGCAGAGTGGTAAAAGAGAAAACAAATGGTGTCATTTGATACTGGAATGTAACCTTACCTTCTACCTTTTCTACCCTGATGAACGAATAGCTTTTTAGTAGTTTTTTTTCATCTCAAAATCTACCAACTTTTGAATTCTTTTTTTTACAAGAAAAAAATTGCTTGCGCATATTTAAAATGTGATTATAATCATAATTAGAGATATTTTAAGAGCTCAGAATCTATCTTTGTCTGCAGACTTTTTCTATTAAACAATCAAATTCATTAAAAAATGTAGTGTATCTTCTTCAGTGTATACACGTATACTTAATCTCTGTCGTATGTGCACTGCATTTTTTTTTAACTCTTTTTATACAGGGGGATTTTATGTCCAGAATTCCAGATACTTGACCTTTACTTTAGCTAATAAAAACCAACTGGTACCATGGTTTTTATAAAGAAAGCTTAACAAAAAACCGTTTCATGGTAAATTTGCCATACACACTTAAAAAGTGGTCATATCTGTATAGGTATGGTGTTCATATTTATATACTAAAATAGATATAATATGTATTTGCACAATATTTAAACTGTGTGTCTAAAGCAAAAAACAAAGATGATTCATTATCAATTTTCTATGGTCAGTACTTGACACTAAAGTGACGAGAAAAAAGCACTGGTTTCACATACATCTGAACAGATACACTGAATTTGTTAAACCTTATCACCAGGCTTAACAAATAGATTGGCTAATGTACCTCAGTCTCAGTTGCACATATCTCCTTTACATCACATTTTCAACTTATTGTCTTTGTGCTTTTCTTGATTTAGTATAAGATTCTACTTTTGCCTCTTTTACAGTCGTACCTGGAGCAATATCTCCGTCACTTTCTAAGCTATCATTAGAAGAAGCACTTCTGTCACTTTTTAAATTGTCATTGGAAATATCCATATCTTTAACTTCTACGTTAGCACTTTGCTTAGCAAGATTTTCAACTGTTTGGAGATTTTCTTTCGGAACTGCTGTCAGTTTTTGGTCTAATTTTGCTTGCATTAAATTTACTATCTCTGTGTGATTTCTTTCGCGAGCTAAGTCTAAAGGTGTTTTATTATCCTTACTTTTAGTTTCTATGCTAGCCCCTTGATCAACAAGAAATTCAACAATCTCTTTATGGCCTCTCTCAGCAGCACGGTGCAATGGCGTCCGTCCTTTCTCGTCTTTAGTTTCTATGTTAGCTCCTTGCTCAACAAGAAATTTAACAACCATTATATGGTTTCTCACAGCAGCATAGTGTAAAAGTTTCCATTCTTCCTTGTCTTTAGTTTCTATGTTAGCACCTTGCTCAATAAGATTTTTAACTGTTTGGAGATTTCCTCTTATAACTGCAACTCTCAAGTCTTTATCTAATTTTGCTTGCGCTAGAAAATTTACCATTTCCATGTTATTTCTTTCGCGAGCTAGATCTAAAGGTGTTTTATTATCCTTATTTTTAGCTTCTATGTTAGCACCTTGCTCAACAAGATTTTTAACTGTTTGGAGACTTCCTCTTGCAGCTGCAGCTATCAAGTCTTTATCTAATTTTGCTTGCGCTAGAAGATGTACCATTCCCGTGTTATTTCTTTCGCGAGCTAAGTCTAAAGATGTTTTATCATCCTTATTTTTAGCTTCTATGGTAGCTCCTTGAGCAAGGAGAAATCTAGAAAGCTCGAAATGGCTATAAGCAACAGCATAGTGTAAAAGTGTCCATCCATTACTATTAGCATCATCAATCCCCATCCCCTTAGTAAGAAAAAATTCCACTATATCTTTATAACCTTCTTTAGCAGCTATATGTATAGACTTTTTACCTTCATAAATAACTTTAGCATTAATATCAGCTTTTTTTTCATTCACAAGAAATTCAACAATCTCTTTATGGCCTTTCCATGCAGCATAGTGTAAAGGCGTCCATCCATTACTATTAGCATCATCAATCCCCATCCCCTTAGTAAGAAAAAATTCCACTATATCTTTATAACCTTCTTTAGCAGCAGCATGTATAGGTTTTTTACTATTACAATTATCTTTAGCATTAATATTAGCTTTTTTTTCATTCACAAGAAATTCAACAATCTCTTTATGGCCTCCCCATGCAGCATGGTACAATGGTGTCCGTCCTTTCTCGTCTTTAGCTTCTATGTTAGCTCCTTGATCAGCAAGAAATTTAACAACCATTATATGGTCTCTCCCAGCAGCATAGTGTAAAGGTGTCCATTTATCATTATCAGCATCATCAACCCCTATCCCCTTACTAAGAAAAAATTCTACTATTTCTTTATGACCTGCTTTAGCAGCAGCATGTATAGGCTTTTTACTATCACCATTAGCTTTAGCATTAATATTAGCTTCTTCTTCATCCACAAGAAATTCAACAATCTCTTTACGGCCTTTCCATGCAGCATAGTGTAAAAGTGTCCACCCATCATTGTCTTTAGCTTCTATGTTACCACCTTGCTCAATAAAATTTTTAACTGCCTGGATATTTCCTTGATCTACCTCTTCAATTAATTCAGAACTTAAACTCATTTTGCACTCCTAATATGTTTAAATTGGTATTTAGTAATATAAAAGTACTTAAGTCAATATGTTTTTTGACATATGATAAAAAATTTTTCACAAAAATGTAAATTTGCTATGACAAGTACGTTTCTCATCTTAATTTCTGTATAGTCTCTTAAACTTCAATTCACGTAATTGACTTTCCTTTTTCATCAGTCAAATTAGTGAATGCGGGACCCAGTCGTTTTGCACAAAAATGTTGTAGAGCGCTTTCGTGTTTACCAATTTAGTGCCCAATCGAATTCCTAGATTCAAGTGTCAAGCACTGTCCTCCTGCTGAAACAATGCTCGTAGTTATGTGTCACGGGTTACTATGTGCCATATTGCAACGTTCGTACAGTTGTATGGTTGACATTCGAGTTATACCTTATCACCAGGCTTAACAAATAGATGGCCCAATGTTATTAACTTTATAGGCTTACTTTCATTATTTGCGACTACCCAAACTCCATCGTCTTCATGGTCAACAATTTCTATTGGTGTAAATACTACATAATTATTGTCATCAACAATCTTTATTCCAAGAATACCATCGTCATTTAAGCTCAAAGCTGAAGAGGGAATTTTATATGCAAATTTTTCACCTGAAGGTAGGCTTACACTAGCAGTCAGTCCTTGCAAGGATATAATTTCATTATCAGTTACCTTGACCTCCACTCTATAAGATCCAGTTTTAGGCTCAGCAATTTTACTAATAAAACTCACTTCACCTACTAATTCCCTTCCGTCTAGCAAATTAATTTGCGCTGCACTACCCAGTTTTATTTTATTTACTTCATTTTCTGAAACATACAACACTACAAGAACCTGATCAAAATTAACTATGTCAGTTATCTTATGTCCAAGATTAACAAAATCCCCTTCATTTACGTTGATCTTATCTACATAACCATCAATAGGGGATTTAATCGCAGTATTTTCTAAATCCAACTCTAGCCTTTTTAGGTCAGCTTTTGCACTCTGCAATGCAGTAAAAGCTGCTTCCACTCTTATCTGTGCTCCATAGCCTTTTTTATTCAATTTTTTAGAGGAATCATACTCAATTTCACGCTGATTTAACAAAGCTTTGGCTTTCTCAACTTGTGCAACTCTGTCATAATCTTCTATCTTTAAAATTACATCGCCTCTTTTTACTTTTTCACCATCAGACAAATAAATAGCAATAACTTGACCACTTGTTCTTGAGACAAGGCTTGCCCTATGCAAGGGATTTACTGTACCAGAAAAATTTAAATATACAGTGCGATTTTGTGGAGTATAATCCTGAGTTTTTACTGAAAAACTACTAATTGGATTATCACTATGAACCGCCTGATCTTTTTTTAAAAATGTATTGTTGATAAAAAACAGTAGAATAAGAGCAATACCGGAAACGATGATTACTTTGTTTCTCATCCTTAAACAGTAAAGTTTATTGACCAATCTTGTTAGAAATAACTGCATAAATTTTCGAATCAGAAGTGTAAGTATAACACAGCTATTGTCACTCTATAAATAGTTTTATATGAGCAAGTTTTCTTACAATAAATAAGTTTTTATTGCAAAAATGCAATTTTTAATCAAATAAAAAAGTTGTGCATAAAATTTCCATCATATTATATGATGAAAATAAGAATATTGTAACAAAACTAAATATATATTTAAACAGAGCTTTAGCCCATCACTAAACCAACACCCAATTGCTCAACACTATCAATTTTAATTTGTAAAGTGCCCTTTATAAATTTATTAGCCTGGTCTGTACTCATAAAAACTGCATGTTTATTGGGCATTAATTTTTCCATAACAGCTCTATCTTTATTTTGCAAATGACAAATATAGCTATACTCTTTGAAATCTAGAAGTTTAGCAAAGCCATCACGATCATTCTTATGGTGAAAAGCAACATTTATACCTACTATTTCGTCCGTTTCTTGCAGCTTTCCATCTTTATCTATTACCTGTGCCTTAGCAAGCGCAACTGTAGGCTTATGGCCATAATTTGCTCCAATAATTCTCCTTATTGAGTGTTCTATTGCCATTTTTATTATTTTAGGATTACTGCAGGCATCTACTTTAGCATAAACCGACTGGCTTTCTAATTTCTCTGAGTATTTTTCATTAAATTCTTTTATCCTGTGAAAATGTCTTTCATATTGAGTCAATCCATCTTTCCCTTTTTTCTCCATCCTTTCCAAGAATTTCTCTACAGGTTCTCGTTTGGCTAGACTAATTTTGCGTATAAGCGGAATTTGTTTTTTCAAGCTAATCCAATATGGTAGGCAAACAACTTTTGCATCTTCCGAAAATAGACCTTCTAATTTTTTCACTGCATTGTATAAGTTTGCTGATTCTGGTTTATAATGCCCACTATTATTGTCTATATAAGTTATTTTACCATTTACCACTTTCATTAAACCAGAACATAAAATCGGCTTACCGCCTGCAAGAGTTGAATGACGATAAGCCCATTCGCTTTTGTTAACATTAATATGTTCATGAGTTACTAATTTTCCATCAAGCGTGATAACATAAGCTACACAACCTTTTTTACCCTTACTAATTTTATCAGTTGTATCATATAGTTTGCTTTTAAAGACTTTTAACTTGTTACCTTCCACTTCTGGAATTAAGTCCACGTATAATTTTCCTTTATAAGGAATTTTAGTATATTCTGCTTGGTCATCTGGAGTAAAATACTTAACCCTTGTATTAGTTCCAGGAATTTTTCTTCCTTCAACTCCAACTTCTGGAAACAAATTATATCGTGGAAAAAAATAAGTAAAATTATTCTCTATCCAATACAGAATCTTATTTATGATACCAAAAACTTTTCTATTACCTAAATCAATAGAGAGTTGCTGTTCCTTTGGTACTGCTAGATGATTGGACTTTGTACCAGACTTGCCAAATTCTTTGGCAGCATATTTAAACTTTTCTAGTAAATATTCCTTACGTTCTTTTAATATTGACATTTTTACCTAACTCACTATTACTTTATCTTATATTATTTTAAACAAAAAGTCAATCTTTCTTAAGATATTAAGAAAAAAAGTAGCAGCAAAATAGCTAAACTGACTTAGATTTATCGACAATTTGAAAAATCATCATTCCGCTACTTGTTAGCGAAATCTATGTTCGTACAGTTGTGCTGCCCAACAAACTTATGCTAAGCTGTGCTGCCACTAATTTTGCAACCAGTACTCTATAAGGCGAGCATGACACATAATCAACCCCTGATTTGATGAAAAACTCTATGGACTGTGGATTCGCTCCATGCTCTCCACATATACCAAGTTTAATTTCTTTTCTGGTTTTTTTGCCCCTTTCGATAGCTATTCTGATTAATTCCCCTACCCCTTCGACATCTAGCACCTCAAAGGGATCGTTTTTGAATATGTTGCTTTCCTTATAAGAATCGAGGAAATTAACTGAATCATCTCGTGAAAGTCCCATAGTTGTTTGTGTTAAATCATTAGTGCCAAAACTAAAAAATTCTGCGTGTTTTGCGAGTTTGTCAGCAATCAGTGCTGCTCGTGGAAGTTCTATCATCGTTCCGATTGAATAGTTCACATCGAAATTTTCGGCTTCTTTCTTTATTAACTCGCATATCAGAATAAACTCTTTCTCACTCATGATAAAAGGAATCATGATTTCAGGTTTCACTTCTATCTTCTTTTCTTTCCTTAATTCACTTGCAGCACTGAGTATTGCCCTAATCTGCATTTTATATATTTCAGGATGAGAAATAGCAAGCCTACACCCTCGATGGCCAAGCATTGGATTTTTTTCTGATAACTGCGCTATTTTATTTTTTACTGATTCAACTGACTTATTCAGTGATTTGGCAATTTTCTCTATAATAGATTGATTGTGGGGCAAAAACTCATGTAGAGGTGGATCAAGTAAACGTATAGTAACCTCCCTGCCCTCCATAATAGAAAATATTTCTTTGAAATCAGACTTTTGCATTTCTTCGAGTTTATTTAATGCATTTGTCCTTTCATTTTCATCATCAGCTATTATCAACTTTTGAATGAATTCGATTCTATCACTAGCAAAAAACATATGTTCTGTGCGACATAATCCTATACCTTCTGAACCGAATTCTTTTGCAATTTTTGCATCTTTTGGAGTATCAGCATTCGCTCTCACCTTCACTGTTTTGATTTCATCTACCCAGTTAATTATCGTTTTGAATTCTTGAGATAATTCAGGCAAAATTGTAGGGAGAATACCAAGCATAACCTCTCCTGTTCCTCCATTGATGGTGATTGATTCACCTTTATTTACTTTTATATCCCCTATAGAAAGAAATTTTTCATCTTTATCAATATAAAGTCCATTTAGACTACAAATGCATGGTTTACCCATTCCACGAGTTACAACAGCGGCATGCGAGGTCATACCTCCTCGCGCTGTTACTATTCCACTTGCAGCATTCATTCCATTAATATCTTCAGGGCTCGTCTCTGATCTTACCAAAATTACTTTTTTACCCTGCTCTGCAGCTTTTTCAGCATCACTTGCACTGAATACTACATATCCAGAAGCAACACCTGGAGAAGCTGGCAGTCCTTTGCCTATTACTTCTTGATCGATTTTAACATCAAGAACTGGATGTAATAAATTGTCAAAAGTTTTTGGATCAATTCTCAATATTCCTTCCTCTTTTGTAATCACTCCTTCGTTTACCATATCAACTATTATGCGAATAGCAGCTTCGGCTGTGCGCTTGCCAGACCTAGTCTGCAAAATCCATAACTTACCGTCCTGTACAGTAAATTCGATATCCTGCATGTCCTTATTATGACTTTCAAGTTTTTCACATACCGCGCATAATTCTCGGTAGATGTTTGGTAGCAACTTCTCTATGGTGTTTTCTTGCTCGCCGTTAACTGGCATAGGAGTATAAACACCAGAAACCACATCCTCACCCTGAGCATTAACTAAAAACTCACCAAAAAGCTTTTTTTCTCCAGTTGAAGGATTACGTGTAAATATCACGCCGGTTGCAGAATTATCATTTAAATTACCAAAAACCATTGCTTGCACGTTGACCGCTGTTCCAAGGTTTTCAGGAATATTATGTATTCTTCTATAGGAAACAGCCCTATCATTTTTCCAAGAGGCAAATACTGCATTAACTGAGTTTAACAATTGCTCTTCAACGTTCTGCGGGAAATTTTTTCCTATTTTCTCACATACTATCTCTTTAAAATCATTAACAATTTTCTTTAAAACATTAACATCAAGATCAGCTAAGCTTTTTGCTCCACTCTTTTGCTGCTCATTATCAATAACATCTTGAAATAGGTGATGATCAAGCTGTAGTACAACACTCGAGTACATCATGATGAAACGGCAGTAGCTATCGTAAGCAAAACGTTCGCCACTTTTTTTTGCAAGCCCAACAACGGTTTCATCATTTAGACCAACATTTAAAATAGTATCAAGCATGCCCGGCATTGAATTCACACTACCAGAGCGTATGGAAACTAATAAAGGATTATTTGAATCCCCGAATTTACAACCGATGTCACTTTCGAGCATCGCCATGTAGTTTTTTATCTCGTTACGTAGATCACAAGACAATTCATTATCTTGACAATAGGCCTGACAAACAGCAGTGGAAATTGTAAAACCAGGTGGAACAGGAATGCCAATGTTACACATCTCTGCCAGATTTGCTCCCTTCCCTCCTAGTAGATTTCTCATTGCTGCATTACCTTCACAGTTGCTTTGGCTAAAGTAATATATTAACTTTTCTTGCATTTTTTTCGGATTTTCACTAATAAACATACTATACATACTATTCTAATAAATTTGTCAGGCAGGAGTAATAAATTTTGTAAAATTCAGCACAATTAAATAGCCTCTTTTCCTTTCATTCTAATGTCCCTATTGTCATTCAAGTCTGTCATCTCAATGACCTCTATGATGTCATACCTGTTGGAGTATGAATGTAGCCTTATCTCACACTCCTGTCATCCCAGTACTGGGATCCAGAAGACTGATCAAGTAATAAGAACTAGTCACGCGCTGGCTCTCTTAAATTACTTTAGCTATAAGTGTTAAGAAATTTACCAGTCAAAAAAAGGCAAAAGAATCCACATGGTGCTGATTTTATTACTGTAATTGATAATGTGCTAACGCTTAAACGAAGCGAGTTTAGGCTGAATAGAAAAAAATAAAAAAAGGCATGCAGCCGCCATAATTTTCGCCAATAAACACAAGAGTTGTCAAGAAGCTTCTATTAAATGAAAGTTATGAAAAAAATCTATTGCAAGTCTTTTAATATTCTGTTAAGAGCTGGAATAATATAAAAATTATCATGTTCGGATTAGAAGACAGGAAATTTCTGATTACTGGTGCATCAGGCGGGATAGGGCAAGCAATTGTAGAAATTATGCATAAGGCCAGAGCAACTTTATGTATTTCTAGTACAAAAAAAGAAGTACTCGAAGAAGTTGCTAAAAAATATGAAAAAAACATTCACGTACTCCCTTGTGACTTATCAAATGCTGAGGAGGTAAATCAACTAATAAATAAAGCAAGTGAGTCGATGAAAGGCTTTGATGGGCTCATATGCAATGCAGGCATTACACAAGACAGTTTATTGCTGAGAATGACAGATGAAGCATGGCAAAAGGTGATTGATATTAATTTGAGCTCTACATTTACACTAAATAGAGAAGCATGCAGGAAATTAATTAAAAATAGCTGGGGAAGAATTATAAATGTTTCCTCAATAGTAGGTTTAACAGGCAATGCTGGGCAGGCAAATTATGCAGCTTCTAAAGCTGGAATGATAGCTATGAGCAAATCTATAGCAAAAGAAGTTGCAAGTCGCGGTGTAACAGTAAATTGCATTGCTCCTGGATTTATAGATACTAAAATGACTGAAGTTTTAAATGAAAAACAAAAAGAAAAAATATTAGATAACATTCCAATGAAAAGAATGGGAACAGGAGAAGAAATAGCAGCAGGGGTATTGTTTTTAGCAAGCGACGAAGCAAGATATATAACGGGGCATGTGCTTAACATCAATGGTGGGCTATTTATGTAGCAACACTTATTTATGGACAAACTATGAGTTTTACCTTAAAATAAATATATATAAATTTAGATTCACACTAGTTTATTACTTGGAGGCAAAAGAATGAGCTATATAATAAAAAAATTTTTTAATGCTTTATGTATAGTGCTGTTTCTCTCTTTTTCAGATTACGCAAGTGCTGCTAATGATATAGATGATACAACTGCCCAAGTAATATGTAATATTATTGGTTATATTTGGGGAATAGGCGGACCACTTATGACTGTAGTCATAATAGGTGCAGCTTTGCTTGCAATATTTGGTAGAATGCCATGGCCAGCTCTCTTTGCCTTAGGTATGTTTTGTGGTGTATTTTTTGGCGCCAAAACGATTATAATGAAAATTATACCCAATATAAGTACTGAAGTAAAAGATATGTTGGATAAGTGTGGAAAATAATCCTAAAAGTAAGCGTGTTTTTGTGTGTATTGTTGTTTCATATCTTCAATTTGTAGCAAGTAAGAGCTGTCTTTTGGTAAGCTTTTAACAGCTAAATCGGCGTATTTCATAAATTTCTCTAAATTACCTTCAATACAAGCCTTTTTCGTCAAAGCAAAATAATACATTGCTATATCAGCGCTACGTTTATATGCAATACTTAAATACTTCCAGACAAAGGCGTTATTTGTTTCTACGTTTGCAACCTGCTCTAGGTAAAAAATTGCCTTCTCTATTTCACCGTGTAATAATAAAGTATGAGATAACGCAAGTTTCACTAAATAGTTATTCTTCTCAGATAAATATCTAAGTGATTCTTCATACATTTTTATTGCTTCACTTAAATTTCCAGCTTTGTATAACATCTCCGCTTTTAATTCATATAAATAAGGATCATTGCGTGACTCTTGAATCAATGAATTAACTTTAGTAATAGCCTCTTCTATCTTTCCTTGCCTATAGTGAATTACAGCATTTACATACTTAGAACTACCTTCATATTTATTAGATAACACATGAATAGGAGCAAAGAAAGAGTCTAGCTTTGCAACCATACGCTCAAACTTCAGCAATTTATCTGCAAGGATTGGTTTTATATTGTTTTTAACCTTATAATTCTGTACAGCAAATATACGCTTATCACTAAGTGGGTGAGTGCGGAAATACTCTTCAGTGTTTTCATGCTCAATACTCTTAAAATAGTCAAAAATCTCTTTCATACCCAAATTATCATAGCCAGATTCATCTAGGTATCTTAAAGCATAGCTATCTGCTACACTCTCTTGCTCTTGAGAATAGTTAAAAAACAACCTTGAACTAAGCGTTACACCACTAAGCAAGATTGCACTCGCAACCTGAGGGTTAATGACAATACTAGAAACTAATCCTACCATATAACTAATCATTGCTATTGATTGAAAATAACCTACAGCACTACTCATTTGTAATACATGACCAGCAGATATATGAGCAATTTCATGTGCTAATATACCAAGTAAGACATAAGGTTCAGTCGAATATTGTAAAAGCCCTAAATGAATGAAAATGCTATTATTGTTAATTACAAAAGCATTAATCGATCTATCATCAACTATAAAAACTTTTATTTTATCATTATCAATACCCGCAGCAGAAAATAAAGGTTGCGCTAGATCCTTAACTACCGCTTCCACTTCACTATCTCTAATAATACTAACAGAGTAAGCGCTATTACAGTATACGAAAAAAAATAGTAAAACAAAAAGCTTAGACATGGAAATTCCTTGTTTGTATAACTTTGAGGAATTTTGTATTTTAACACTTAAACTATACGAATCTATAAACGCTAGTTTAAATTTTGAACGTAACTGATAAGTTTATCAATGGTAGTTAACTTAATATTATGTTGTTCAGCAAATTCAAGCAACTGGGGTAAGCGCATCATAGAGCCATCATCATTCACTAATTCACAAATAACTGCAGAATGATTACATCCCACTAACTTAGCTATCTCAACACTTGCTTCAGTATGACCAGCACGTTGCTCTACTCCACCCTCATGTGCAATCACAGGAAAAATATGACCGGGAGTTATAATGTCATCCTGAGTTCTATTTTTATCAATAGCAACATGTATAGTTTTTGTTCTATCCTCAGCTGAAACACCCGTAGTAATACCATAACGTGCATCAATTGATGTAGTAAAAGCAGTATGATTTTCACCAACATTTTTTTTTTCCATGAAACTAAGGCCTAACCTTTTCATGTGAACTTTAGTCATTGCTAAACAAACAATCCCTGTACCGTATCTAACCATAAAAGCCACATGTTCTGGCTCTAATTTCTCAGCTAATACAATCAGATCACCTTCATTCTCTCTGTTTTCATCGTCAACTAAAATGAATAATTTACCAGAACTAGCATCCCTCAATACATCTTCCACAGAAGAAATACCGGGTAGACTAATTGAAGGATAAGTTACTTGTACCATGATTTACTTAAACTCAATCTTAACTATTTTATACAATTTCTCTCCATTTGGCACTATCACTTCCACATACTCACCAACTTTTTTGCCAATTAAAGCACTACCGAGTGGTGAATCCGTAGAGATCAACTGCTTTGAAGCATCAGCTTCATACCCACCTACAATCTTATAAACATATTCTATTTCACTGTTATCATCACCGAGCATGCTTACCGTAACAGTTGCACCAAACATTACTGTATCACCAGACAAATTTTTTACTTCTATCACTTCTGCATGTGAAAGTTTACTCTCTACCTCAATTATGCGGCCTTCAATAAAACTTAATCTTTCCCGTGCTGCATGGTATTCTGCATTTTCAGATAAATCGCCTTGATCACGAGCATCAGAAATAGCCTGTATGATAGAAGGTTTTTCTTCCTTTAATTTCTCAAGTTCGACTTGCATACTCTCAAAACCTTCCCTTGTAATAGGAAACTTGTTAACAATGGATGAAGTCATAATCACCGCCTAAACGCAATTAAATTGAGTGACAAAATCACTCACAATACCAAGAATATCATCTTTTATATCATCATTCATGTCACCTGACAACTTTTTTAAAACTCCAGGGTGAACAGTTTGAAAATAATTGATAAGATCACACTCGAACCTATTGATGTTGCTCACCTGTACCTTATTTAATTGACCATACAGATTAGAAAAGATATACATAAGCAATACTTGCTCTTCTATTTGCATAGGTGAATACTGTTTTTGCTTTAATAATTCAATAAGGTATTTACCTTTGTTTAAGGACAATTGAACAGTAGCATCAAGATCAGAACCAAATTTAGCAAAGTCTTCCAGTTCTCTATATTGGGCCAAACTCAGCTTTATAGAACCAGCAACTTTTTTCACAGATTTCAATTGTGCAGCAGAGCCAACCCGAGAAACCGATAAACCTATATTCACTGCAGGGCGAAATCCTTTGTGAAATAATTCAGACTCAAGAAAAATTTGTCCATCGGTAATTGAAATCACATTAGTTGGAACATATGCAGATACATCACCAGCCTGAGTCTCAATAATCGGCAAAGCAGTCAAAGATCCCTGTCCTTTTTCATCAGACATTTTGGCAGCTCTTTCAAGCAAGCGAGAGTGTACATAGAATATATCTCCAGGATAAGCTTCACGACCAGGAGGACGTCTGAGCAATAAGGACATCTGCCTATATGCCACAGCATGCTTAGATAAATCATCATATACCACCAAGCAATGCATTCCATTATCACGGAAAAATTCTCCAATAGTGCAACCGGTATAAGGTGCTAAAAATTGCATAGGCGCGCAGTCAGATGCGCTAGCCACAACTACGGTTGTATACTCTAATGCTCCACTTTCTTTTAGCTTATTCACCACTTTTGCTACTGTCGAAATTTTTTGTCCAATAGCAACATAAACACAGTAAATTTTTTGATTTTCGTTTACCTCATCATTAATCTTCTTCTGATTGATAATAGTATCAATCGCAATAGTGGTTTTACCAATTTGTCTATCGCCAATAATTAATTCACGTTGCCCTCTACCTATAGGAATCAACAAATCTATAATTTTAATTCCTGTCTGCAGAGGTTCATGCACAGATTTACGGTCAATAATACCTGGCGCTTTAGATTCTATATACATTTTGTTCTTGGCTCTAATTTCTCCACCATCGTCTATAGGATCGCCTAATGCATTTACAACTCTCCCTAATAATTCATGACCTACAGGCACCTGTACAACATCACCACTACATTTTACAACGTCCCCTTCTTTTACATCACGGTCATTGCCAAGCACAACTATTCCAGCTGTATCATGATCTAAATCAAGAACTATTCCTTCTACACCGCTTGCAAAAGATACCTTTTCACCAAACTTTGCTTTTTCCAGCCCATAGACCAATGTGATACCATCCGTTACTGAAATTACTTCACCTATATTTTCTCGTTTTATAGGATTATCAAATGTCTCAACCTTCTCTTTTATTATGTTTACTACTTCAGAGGCATTCATGCTATTCTTCATATACAATTCCTTATTTTCAACATTTCCATTTTACTCAAATCAACCAATCTATCCAAATAACTCTTAAGCGAAGCATCAATCAAGTTAAAACCATACCTAACTACAAAGCCACCTAGTATAGAAGGATCAACCACATGACTGACTTTTATTATTTTACCAAGAAAGTTCAAAGATTCAGTAATTATTTTTATATCAGGTTTCTTTAAAATCTCTGCTGATTTTATAGTAATTTCCAATTCATTTTCACTTTCCCTTACAAGATTTAAGAATTTTTCTAATATAAGGATTAATAAACGGGAGCGCTTGTTTGCAAGTGTAACCATAATAAATTTGACTAAGTTTTCACTCAAGTTCTCCTTTATAGAAAGTATCGCTTCTTTTTTGTGCAAAAGAGAAACCATAGGATGAGATAGATACACAAAAACATCTTGATCTTTAAAAAAAGCTAACAAAAATTCTACTTCTTTTCTTATAATACCTAATCTGCTTCCTGAGACATGAAACAGTGCTCTAGCATAAGATGAAACTAAATTATTGTTTTTCATATTCAATTACCTATTCTAGTAAATCTAAATTATTTTAGCTACCATTGTTCAATCCAAGCATTTTTTATATAAATAGGTCTTCTCCTTAAGGAAAGAAAACATAAATCATATCTGACTGAATAATCTAAAAAATCAAGATTTTTACTTAAGAAATATTTAGAAGAATTTATAATAGACTGACACTGAAAATGAGATATCGGTACTTCTTTTCCAAATAAACTTGTTTTAACTTCTATAAAAATCAGCTCCCTTTTTTTAGATACAATTAAGTCAATTTCACCCAACTTACAACGGAAGCGACGTTTTATAACATTATAGAATTTCAGCTTTAAATATATCGAAACTAACAATTCTCCAAAGTAACCTACAAAATAGCGCAACCTACTTACCATAAAAAGAATAATTAGCTTTGTGTAACTACTTTGCTTCCTTTTTTATTTTTACTATAAATCTCACCTTTTGCTGAAATATCTCTATCAACTAGCTCTATCACTGCCATTGGAGCGCAATCACCCTTTCGAGTACCAAATTTTATTATTCTAGAATATCCACCTTTACGGTCTTGATAACGATTAGCTAGAACGCTTAATAATTTATCAACTACTAACTTACTATTATGAAGACGTGAAAGCAAAAGCCTTCTACCATGTAAAGAATCGTTATTCTTAGCAATTGTAATAAACTTTTCCACATATGGACGAAGTGCTTTAGCCTTTGGTAAAGTAGTTACAATCTGCTCATGATTAATTAACGAGATAGATAGATTCTTTAACATTGATAACCTATGCTCGGTACAACGAGACAGTTTATTTTTCTTTATTCCATGTTTCATATACTACCTAATCCTCATCAGTATGTTGTTTAGCCAGTTCATCTATATCCTTAGGCGGCCAATTTGGTATATTCATACCCAAAGACAAACCTGAATTATTTAAAATTGCCTTGATTTCATTCAAAGACTTTCGGCCAAAATTAGCAGTTCTTAACATTTCAACTTCCGTCTTTTGCACAAGATCACCTATATAAGTGATATTTTCATTTTTCAGACAGTTATGAGATCTAACAGATAATTCCATTTCATCTACTTTACGCAATAGAACAGGATCATAGCCCAAATCTTTAGCACCACTAGACAAAGAAACTTGCGATTTTTTATAACTAATATCAGAACTAATAAAAGGCTGAAATTGCTCCTGTAATATTCTTGCAGCATAGTCAACAGCTTGACTTGGAGAGATTGTACCATCAGTTTCAATTGACAATATTAGCTTATCTTTATCAGTAACTTGACCAACACGACTATTCTCTACTCTATACGAAACCCTCTCGACAGGACTATATAAAGCATTAACTGGAATAAAACCAATTAAATCTTGTTCATTCATAAGCTTTAAAAATTCATTTTCTTTATATTTATTTACAGGAAGATAACCTTTTCCGCTAGCAACATATATAGTAATGTTAAGCTCCACATCTTGACCTAGTGTACATATCACCAAATCTTTATTAACAATAGAGCATTGGTCATCAGTTTCTATCATTCCAGCTAATACTTGACAAGGCCCTTTAGCGCTCAAATTTAAGCACTTATTAGACGTGTTATTTAACTTACATCTCAACATGCCCATATTTAATGCTATATCAGTTATGTCTTCCCTAACTCCTTGGATCGAAGTAAATTCATGATTCACGCCTTCAATTTTTATTCCATAAACAGCACTACCGCGAAGAGAAGACAACATTACACGCCTTAATGCATGACCCAACGTTAAAGCAAAACCACTTTCCAAAGGTTCTAGAACTATATCACTTTTTTTACTTGAATCACCTGATATTACCTTAATCGCATTAGGCTTAGTTAATCTATCTAAATTTCCACAGAAAGAGACATTATCACTATAATACATACAAAAACCTTCCAAATATCCTATACTCTTCTTTTTTTCCTTAGTCTACACCCATTATGAGGTATCGCCGTTTTATCTGCAATTGAAGTGACAGTCAATCCACAATTCCGAAGTGCTTTAACTGCAGCTTCTGCACCAAAACCAGGACCACGAATTATTACAGAAACAACCTTCATACCAAATCTCTCTATTACTTTCTTCGCAGCAGAATCGGCAACCTTACCTGCAGCATAAGGTGTGGATTTTCTCGAACCAGAAAAACCACATGCACCAACAGAAGTCTGGTAAAGCGTATTACCACAAACATCAGTCACATTTACAAAAGTATTATTAAAAGTTGCACGAATATGGACAATACCAGTAATAAACCTTTTTGTATTCTTACCAACCGTTTTAACTTTTTTCATAAAAACTCACGATAATAACAAATTTTATTTTTTTCCAGCAATAGGCAATTTAGATCTGCCTTTACGAGTTTTAGCATTAGTATGGGTTCTTTGTCCCCTCACAGGCAAACCTTTTCTATGCCTTAATCCTCTATAGCAACCGATTTCCATTAAAGATTTTATATCCATAGCCACTTTTTTTCTGAGCTCACCCTCTATGACATATTTTTGCCTAATAAAACTACTAATTTTCTCTATATCTTCATCTTGTAATTCTGAAACACGCTTACGCTCATCAATTTTACAGCTACGACAAATTATATTCGCAGTAGTAATACCTATACCATGTATATAAGTTAATGCAAAAGGAATACACTTCTTCACCGGAACATTTATGCCTGCAATACGTGCCACTTATACCTCGATACTTTATTAATAATAACTCTTAATTTATACCATAAAACAACTTATAGTCAAATCAAATTACAAGAAATTTTACTTTCAATCTCTTGCATTACTCTATCAACACTCAAATTAGCGTTAATTGTTAACAACTTGTCCTTATAATACTCGCGCAAACCCTCTATCTGAGAATGATATTCTCTTATCCTCTTATTAATTGCAAACATATTAGCATCATCAATTCTCTTCTCCAATCTCGTACTTTTACATTTAGCACAAGTAGTATTCTTAAAAGAAGATATACTATATATACTTTTACAATCCAAACAAGTAAGACGATCTTTTAATCTATCAATTGCAATATTATCGTCAAGCTGCAACTCAATTACAAGATCAACATCCCTATTGCATCTTTTTTGCAAAACTTGAGTTAAAAAATGAGCTTGATTTAAATTTCTTGGAAAACCATCTAACAAAAAATCACCATCTATTAATGCAAGCTGGTCACACAATAATTTACATATAACTTCATCTTGAATTAAATTACCAGATTCAACAGTATCCTTTATTCCTTTACCTAATTTACTCCCACTAGATATAATATTCCTTAATAAATCTCCTACTGAAACTAATTTAAAATTATACTTTGCTATTAACAAACTGGACTGAGTACCCTTACCAGAGCCAGGAGGACCAAAAATTGTAATAATCACTTTAGTCTCCTTGTTTTAGACTCATATTTCTTTATCCAACTATCGTACCTATTTGAAAAAACATAAGATTGTACTTGCATAATAGTATCAGTAATAACGTTAACTATAATCAGCAAGCTCGTCCCACCAAAAATAAATGGTATATCATAATGATACCTCATAATTTCAGGTATAGTACATATTACCACCAAATACGCAGACCCAATAAATGTTAATTTAAAAACTATATCTTGAAGATAATCAGAAGTATGTTTTCCAGGCCCTCTACCAGGAATAAAACCACCATTTTTCCTAAGAAAATCAGCATTTTCCTCTGGATTAAATATAAAATTGGTATAGAAAAAATTAAAAAGTACTATAAGTATTAAGTAAGTTATAATGTACATCACTTTATTTGCCATAAAGTAGTTTAAAATAAAATCAGCAATGGCATGACCTTTATAGAAATTTGCAATTGAAATAGGCGTTAATAGAATTGCGTTAGCAAAAATAGTTGGTATTACACCAGATAAATTGATCTTCAATGGAATGTAAGTAAAATCATCATTATGTAATTTTTTAAACTGTTTTTTGGGATATTGAACAATTACCTTTCTATAAGAAGATTCTGTAAAAATGACTAAAAGGAGCAGTAAAAAAAACAATGCTATAACAAAAAGGGTAATGAAAAACGACATACTACCATTTTTATTTAATGTTAGCAGAGATGATAAAGCATTATGTAATTCAGATGTTATGCCAGTAAAAATGATTAATGAGATACCATTGCCTATACCGCTCACACTGATCCGCTCACCAAGCCATATTAAAAATATAGTTCCACCTAAAAGGCTAAAGACACCTATAGTACGAAACATAATACCAGGTTCAACTACAACTAATACCCCTTCCCTATTCATTCTTTCTAACCCTATTAAGATCGTAATTGATTGAAAGATACAAAACACTATAGTCATATAGCGTATATAAGAGTTCATCTTTCGACGTCCTAACTCTCCTTCATTTTTAATTTCATTGATTCCTTTAACGGCAGAAGATAATAATTGCATAACTATGGATGCAACTATGTATGGCATAACGTTTAATGCCAAGATCGTCATTCTAGCTAAAGCGCCACCAGAAAATAAATTAAATACTCCAAAAACACCAGAACTCTCTTTTGGAAATATATCATTGATTATATCAAGATTAACTCCAGGAATAGGAACATAAGTGCCTAAACGATAACAAACTAAAGCCATTAGCGTAAAAAATATACGCTTTAGTAAATCACTTTTATATAATAACGTAGAATCCAAACTATTAAATGCAAATTTACTGCTCATGATTTACGATAGTATTTCTACACTACCACCAACTGAAGCTACAGATCTTTTTGCAGCTTCTGATGCAAAATCAACATGAAACACAAATTTTTCGCTTAATTTACCCTTATTAAGAAGTTTGATTTTACTTTTAACAGATCTGATAAAACCTAATTTATGCAGTAGCTCCTTATCTATGATAGAATCCTTGACTATTTTTTTAGCTTCCATTAAGCACTGTACATCACCAACATTAAATATAGAGTATAAGTTTTTGCGTATAGGCTTAAAACCTCTTTTAGGTAAACGAGTATATATAGACTGCTGTCCACCTTCAAAACCATTTATAGAAACGCCACTTCTCGCTTTTTGCCCTTTATGCCCCCTACCAGATGTTTTACCTTTACCACAACCAATACCTCTACCTAATAATTTAGGCTTCTTTTTCTTAGATAATTTGGTAAACACAGAATTTAATTTTACAGCATCATTCATACTTTACCTATTTCCAACTATCTCACTAATCTTTTTACCCCTCTTACCTGCCACTTGGCGAGGAGATAACATAACATCAAAAGCCTTAAATACTGCACATATAATATTATGGGGATCATTTGATCTAGTAGACTTAGCTACCACATCCTTTATACCTAATACCTCAAAAACCGACCTCATTGCTCCACCAGCAATAATACCTGTTCCAGTTCTTGCAGCTCTTAAAACTATCTCACCAGAACAAAATTTAGCTTTAATATCATGATGTAAAGTTCTACCTTCACGTAAGTACACCCTAATCATCGACTTCTTTGCAGCATTTACAGCTTTCACTCTTGCTTCAGCAACCTCTGCGTGTTTACCTATTCCACATCCTACCCTACCCTTACCATCACCAACAACAACCAAAGTTGAAAATGAAAATCTTCTACCACCTTTAGTAACCGTTGTTACCCTTCGCACTGAAACCAAAAGTTCTGATAAATCATTATTATTTTGTAAATTCTTTACAGCCATATTTAAAACCTTCTAAAATTTAAATCCAGAGCTTCTTAAAGCCTCAGCAAATTGAGAAATCAATCCTGTATACTTATATGCTCCCCGATCAAAGACGAACCGCTGCTGCAATTTTGTACTAGGCAGACGCTCAATCAATAAAGAAGAAACCTGTTTTATAGTTTCAGCATTGACCCTACCTTTACATACATTCCTAATTTTATCATCCAAAGTAGAAGCAGAAGCTAGGGTTATTCCTTTTGCATCGTTAATCAACTGAACGTAAAAATGTTTATTAGACTTAAATACGGATATACGTAAACGTCCAGCGCTCTTATCGAGCTTCGCTCTATTACGAAGTTTCCTTTTTTCATAGCTACTTAAAAAATTATACAATCTTTTCATTTTAATTACTTCTTTTTATTTACAACCTTACGCAGCATAAATTTGCCTTTTATTACAATACCCTTACCTTTATAAGGATCATATTTTCTAATTTTGCATATATCAGAAGCCACCATATAGACTTTTTGCTTATCCATACCGCGAATCACTAAATGAGTTGGCTTTATACACTTAATCTCAACGTCTTTAGGCACTTTATACTTAATATTATGACTATAACCAAGATATAAAGTCAAATACTTATCATCACATTCTGCTTTATACCCCACACCATTAATCTCAAGATCAACAGAAAAATCATTAACCATACCGTTAATCATGTTATTAATATTACTTCTATAAGTGCCCCATATAGATTTTATTTTATCATAATCATCCCTGCCTTGATCAACAGAAAGTAACAATTGATTATCAACTATCTGACACAGAATGCCACTACACAAGTTCAGCTCTTTTTCTGCCCTAACACTTCTTATTAATACCCTACCATCATTATATTCAACTGAAAGATCAGCAGGAATATTGATAGGTGCGGCACCTATACGAGACATACATTTCTCCTATCATTTAAAATACACGACACAAAACTTCTCCACCAACTTTTAATCTACGTGCATTATAATCGGTCATCACTCCTTTCGGTGTAGATATAATAAAAATTCCAAGACCATTATATGCTTTAGAAATGTCCTTACACTTAGAATAATAACGACAACCGGGCTTTGATACCCTAGCTATATCATTAATCACAGGTGATTTATCATAATACTTCAACTGCACAACAAGCGAAGGGATACTATCACTCTCTTGCTTTTCATAATTAAGAATATACCCTTCCTCTTTTAAGATCTTCAATATAGAAGAATTCACTTTAGAGAATAGGACTCTTGTTTCCCTATGCATTGCCAATTGAGCATTACGTATTCTTGTTAAAAAATCACCAATACCATCAGATAACGACACTATTACACTCCTTATATCACATTTACCAACTAGATTTTGTAACCCCTGGAACTTGTCCAAAAGAACACAAATCACGTAAAACAATCCTACATAAACCAAATTTTCTATATACTCCTCTCGGCCTACCAGTTAAAGCGCATCTATTCCTAATTCTGATTTTAGAAGAATCTCTAGGCAATTTTTTAATCAGCTTACTTTGAGCTGCAAACCTTTTTGCAATAGATAAATCCTTATTATTCATTATAGATTTTAATTCTTCCCTTCTCTCCCTATACTGATCGCATAACTTTATTCTACGAAGATTCTTCTGTATCATGGATTTTTTTGCCATATATATTTTCTCTCAATTATCAAAAAAAGGGAATTTAAGAGCCAGTAATAATTCCTTTGCTTCCTTATCACTAACTGCACTTGTTATAATATTAATATCCATACCTCTAATTTTACTTATTTTATCATAGTCTATTTCTAAAAATGATATATGCTCCTTGATACCAAGGGAAAAATTACCATGACCATCAAATTGCTTCACACTAAACCCTCTAAAATCTTTTTCCCTTGGCAAAGCAATATATATTAATCTTTCTAAGAATTCATACATTTTATTTCTACGCAAAGTCACTTTACAACCTACAGTTGCACCTTTTCTAATTTTGAAACCAGAAATAGATTTTTTTGCAAAGGTTAACACAGGCTTTTGCCCAGTAATCAAATGTAGATTATCAAATGGCTCATTTATCGCTTTATTGTCCGTAGCAGCATCTCCAACGCCCATATTGATACACACCTTGACAAGTTTAGGCACTTGCATTACATTGCCGTAATTAAACTTATCCTTTAAGGATTTTACTATATTATCTTTATACAATTGTTTAAACATATCAACCTAATCTATCACTTCTCCAGAAACTTTTGCAAAACGCACTTTTCTACCATCTATAATCTTAAATCCTACTTTAGTTGGAGTTTTACACTTAGGATCCAATATTGCAACATTGGATACATCAATAGCTAACTCTTTATTCAATATACCACCACCACTACCAGCTCTTGGTTTAGTATGTCTCTTACACACATTTACGCCAGAAACAACTACTTTCTTTTTAGCATCACGTATTATAACTTTGATTACCTTACCAATTTTTCTCTTATCTTTACCAGTTAAAACTATAATATCATCACCACTTTTTATTTTAGCACTCATTATAAAACCTCATCAGCTAATGACATTATTTTCATAAAAGAACCAGATAACAACTTTTTTACTGGACCAAACACCCGAGTGCCAAGTGGTTCACCTTGATCATTAATTAAAACCACAGCATTGCTAGAAAAACGAATTACAGAACCATCAGATTTCTTAACACTATTTTTTACTCTAACAACAACTGCTTTATATACTTTTCCTTTTTCAACTTTACCTTTTGGGTTAATAGACTTAGTAGATATAATAATCGTATCACCTACAGATGCAGATTTCCTACCACCTAACAAGCCAATACAAAGCACTGCACGCGCACCAGAATTATCAGCTACTTCTAACAATGTATTTTTTTGAATCATATAAATACCTATTCCTTTTTAGCTATTGATAACAACCCATTTTTTAGTAACAGAAATAGGCTTATGTTCCTGTATTAAAACCCTATCTCCCTTTTTGCAACTATTATTCTCATCATGTGCTGTATACTTCTTGTATTTTTTAATAACTTTTTTATACAGCCTATCCTTATACACTTGTAACACCGAAACCTTTACAGTCTTATCAGACTCAGCATTAGTTACGACACCACAAAAAACCTTCTTAGGCATTTTTTCCCTCTCTCTTTCTTCTATTTAATACAGTTAGACTACGAGCTATGCTCTTTCTTATTAAGCTAAAACGCGAAAAATTGTTGCACTGGCCCAGCTTTTTTTGAAAAGCCAAATTAACAAATTCTTTCCTCAAATTCACAAGAAGTTCATGTAATCCTTGTGAAGATTCTGATTCAAATTTAACTATATCCATTGCAACTCCATTCAATTATGATTAGATATAAATTTACACTTCATAGGAAGCTTAGCAGTCGCTTTTTCAAGCGCCAATCTTGCTAAATGCATGGGAACATCACTACTAATTTCAAACAAAACCCTACCGGGCTTAGCTTTAAATACCCAAAATTCAACACTACCTTTCCCTTTACCCATACGTACATCTGCTGGCTTTTTACTAACCGGGGTATCAGGAAAAATTCTTATCCACACTTTACCAGAGCGTTTTAACGTTCTAGATATTACGCGCCTTGCAGTTTCAATATGCTTAGACTGAACCTTACCTACTTCCATAGCTTTTAATCCATAATCTCCAAAAGACAGCGTGCTACCACCCTTAGCATTACCCTTGATTCTCCCCTTAAATACCTTTTTATATTTACTCTTTTTGGGAACAAACATTTCAATATACCTTAACTACCAACATAAACCCAAACTTTAACTCCTATAATACCACATATAGTCTTCGCTTCACAAAAAGCATAATCTATATTAGCACGCAAAGTGTGTAAAGGCAAACGACCTTCTTTGTACCATTCAGTACGAGCTATTTCAGCTCCGCCAAGACGCCCAGAGCAACTTACTTTAATACCCTCAGCACCCATCTTCAAACAATTTTGAATAGCTTTTTTCATCGCTCTTCTACATGAAATCCTTTTTTCTAGCTGATGTATAATACTCCTTGATATTAAAACTGCATCTATTTCAGACTTTTTAACTCCTACTACATTCACTTCGACACTACTTTCTACTTTTTTAGCTATTTTTTGCTTTATCTTCTCAACATCCAAACCTTTCTTACCTATTATAACTCCAGGCTTAGAAGAATGTATTATCACAGACACTAAATTAATTGTACGCTCTACAGTTACTTTAGAAATACCAGCATGCTTAAAGGATTCATTTATATAACTGCGAATAAATAGATCTTGATGCAATTTCTGTTTATAATCGTCTGTAGCACACCAAACAGAATCCCAGGTATTACTATTTATTTGCAATCTAAATACTTTAGGATTAACCTTCTGTCCCATATTTTTACACTTTCCTTATTAATTTTCCATTTCTATAAATCATACAATTTCTTTCAATTTTATAGTTATATTACTATAAAATTTGCTCATTCTATTAGCCCTACCCATAGCTTTTGGATATACTCTACGCAAAGTAAGTGACTTACCTATTAAAATTTCCTTTATATATAAATTATCAACGTTCAATCCATAATTATTTTGAGCATTAGCAATTGCAGAATTCAACACCTTCATTATAAAACCGGCAGCCTTTTTTTCACAAAATCTTAATTGTACATTAGCAAAAGAAACTTTTTTATTACGCACTAAATCAGCAACCAAATTTAATTTGCGAGGAGTTGATCTTAAAACCTTAGAACCAGCCTCAACTATTATATCCCTATTTTTCATATCAATTACCTACCTTCTTGTTGCCTTTTTATCACCACCGTGCCCAGTAAATTTACGAGTAGGTGAAAATTCACCAAATTTATGACCTATCATATTCTGATTATCAACACTAACAGGAATGTAATCTTTACCATTATAAACAGCAAACTTTAAACCCAAACAATTAGGAAGAATTACAGAAGCCCTGGAATGAATTTTTATCACCTTATTAATAGAACCCTCTTTTAAAGCTCTCTGAACTAATCTTAGTACAGATGGATGTAAAAAAGGTGGTTTCCATACAGATCTACTCATAAATTAACCTTTCAATTTTTTTATATACTTATCACTAGATTTATTTTTTTTCCTAGTTTTCTTTCCTTTTGTTGCAACACCCCAAGGAGTAACAGGATGACGACCGCCAGAAGTTTTTCCCTCTCCACCTCCATGAGGATGGTCAACCGGATTCATTGCAACTCCACGTACAGTAGGTCTAATCCCAAGCCACCTACTTCTCCCAGCTTTACCCAACTTTCTATTCTTATGGTCAGGGTTAGATACTACACCAATAGTAGCCTTGCAAGAAGATAAAATCAACCTAATTTGACCAGACCTGAGTCGTAATAAAACATATTGGCCATCACGACCAACGATTTGTGCATAACAACCAGCAGCTCTAGCAATCGCAGCACCATTACCTGGCTTCAGCTCAATATTATGAACGAAAGAACCAACAGGTATATGCTTGAGTAATAAACAATTCCCTGGCAAAATATCAGCATCATCTCCAGCTATCACAACATCACCAGGCTTCATACCTTGAGGAGCTAATATATAAGATTTAGCATCATCTTCCTTATATGATACTAATGCTAAAAACCCACTTCTATTTGGATCATACTCTATTTTCTCAACTATACCCTGATCACTTCTATTACGTTTGAAATCTATAACTCTATACTTCTTCTTGTGACCACCACCTCTATGACGAGTTGTAATTCTACCATGATTATTTCTTCCACCACTGGATTTTTTACCAAATACAAGAGACTTCTCCGGCTTATCTTTTGATAAACCAACTTTACTTATTAATACAGTCCCACGAGAAGACGGAGTAACAGGATTAAAAAATTTCATACCCATATTAAACGCTCATTATATCTAATTTTTGACCATCTATCAAAGAAAAATAAACCTTTTTTCTCTGTTTTTTACAACCAATCACACCCCTAAACCGTCTATATTTAGGTTTAACTCTAATAACATTTATAGAAGAAATTCTGACATTAAATAAAGACTCTATTGCCGATTTTATTTGACGCTTATTTACATTTACAAAAACATACAAAGAGTATTTATTAAACTTCTCTCTTAAAAGAGAAGCCTTTTCTGTGATTACAGGAGATTTTATTATATTATTATATTTAATCATAACAATCTACCTTCAAGATGCTTTAAAGTGTCTTTTGTTAACATCACGCATTCATGATTCAATATATCAAAAACATTTAACCCAATAGGTTTGATTAAATCTACATAATGCAAATTTTTAGCAGCACGTAACAAATCATCTCCATAATCACCAACTATTAAAAAAGAAGAAAATTTAAAATTTTTAATATATTCACACATTTTAGATGTTTTCTTCACATCAACATTTAAACTATCAAGAACAATAACTTGATTATTTAAATATTTTAGAGATAAAGCAATTTTCAAACCAAACTTACGTACTTTTTTATTAAGAGAATAAGCATGACTCCTCACAACAGGACCAAAAATAATTCCACCACCTCTAAACTGAGGAGATCGCAAGCTCCCCTGTCTCGCCCTACCGGTACGTTTTTGACCATACGGCTTAGCTGTTGTACCAGAAACATCACTGATACCCTTTGTTTTATGAGCACCAACTCTTCTCTTTGCTAATTGCCATCTCACTATATCATGCAAAATACTCAATTTTTGCTTGGCAGAAAATATCAAGGGATTAAGCTCAACACTACCTACATTATTATTAGATAGATCAACTAATTCACATTCCATAACTAACTCACCAAATTATTAGCATCATCACTCATATTCAACAGCAGACCTGCTGGAAAAGGAACATCTTTATGTAAAGGCTTTTTAACTGCATCTCTCACAAAAACATAAGAGTTTTTAAACCCAGGAACATTATTACCCTTTACAGCAATTATGCTATCTTCATAATCAATGGATAATATTTTCATATTCTGTACAGTTACTCTGCTATTACCTAAATGACCAGCCATTTTCTTCCCCCTGAATACTCTACCAGGATCTTGACATTGACCAGTAGAACCTTGTGATCTATGAGCAATAGAAACGCCATGAGATGCCCTAAGCCCACTGAAGTTATGCCGCTTCATCACACCAGCAAACCCTTTGCCTAAAGAATAACCCGTAATGTCAAGATATTGACCAACCACAAAATGATTGATTCCCACTTTTTTACCACATTCTATTCCCGACAGGTCATTTAATCTACTTTCGTATAACTTACATTTATTATTTATACCCTTTTTCTTTAAATATTCCAACTGAGGTTTTGCTATATTTTTAAAATCTCCTGTGCCTAAAATGACTGAATTATAACCACATTTATCTTGTCCTTTTATATCAATAATATAAGTTTCGCTGAGATGCAATAAGGTTACAGCCATGCGACTATTATCAAAATACATAGCAGTATGGCCAACATTCGTCATTAACAAACCAATTCTCCTAAGCGAATTTATTCTCTTCATTTCCTTTTCCTAAATATTAACTTCCTTAACCTTTAAATCCACTTCTACACCAGCAGAAAAAGATAAATCTGCAAGCATCTTCATCAGAGTAGAAGTAGGATTATGTACAACAATTAACCGCTTAGAAATTCTCATTTCAAATTGCTCACGAGATTTTTTATCAACATGAGGAGACCTATTAACAGTAAATTTAGAATCTTTTCTTGGCAACGCAATCGGACCAGATAAATCTGCATTAAACTGCTTTAATTGATCAATAAACTCGCGAATACACTTTTCCAACAAAGAACAATCGAAAGCTTTGATTCTAATATATATATCTTGCTTCATCTTAGTTATTACACTCATTCTAAAATTTCCGAAACAACGCCAGAACCAACAGTTCTACCACCTTCTCTTATCGCAAAACGCAATCCTTTATCCATTGCTATTGGTACTTGCAACTCCACTTCTATACTCACATTGTCCCCTGGCATTACCATCTCCTTTCCATCTAGCAATTTTATGCTCCCAGTTACATCCGTTGTCCTTAAATAAAACTGTGGCTGATAATTTCCAAAAAATGGTGTATGCCTCCCTCCTTCTTCTTTCTTCAATATATACACCTCCGCCTTAAACTTTCTATGCGGGGTTATTGTCCCTGGTTTTGCCAATACTTGCCCCCTCTCCACTTCTTCTCTCTTTGTTCCTCTTAGTAGTATTCCTACATTGAGTCCTGCACTTCCCTTATCTAGCAACTTCTTAAACATCTCAACACCAGTACATATCGTCTTTTGCGTCGCTTTCAGACCTATTATCTCTATCTCATCTCCTGCCTTTATCTCCCCCTTCTCTATTCTTCCTGTTACTACCGTCCCTCGACCCGATATTGAAAATACATCTTCTATTGGCAACAAAAACGGCAAATCTATAGGCCTTGGAGGTACTGCCACATACTCATCTAACTTCTCCATCAATTTATCTATTGATTTCTTTCCATACTCACTACTATCATCCTCTAATGCTTTTAACGCAGACCCAACTATCATAGGCACTTCATCACCTGGAAATCCATACTTACTCAGCAACTCTCTCACTTCCATTTCTACCAAATCTATCATATCAGCATCAGCAACATCAGCTTTATTTATATATACCACGATATATCCAACACCCACCTGTTTTGCCAGCAATATATGCTCTCTCGTTTGTGGCATCGGCCCATCAACCCCTGATACTACCAATATCGCTGCATCCATCTGTGCTGCACCTACTATCATATTCTTTACATAATCAGCATGTCCAGGGCAATCAACGTGTGCATAGTGTCTCTTTTCTGTTTGATATTCAACATGCGCTGTTGCTATTGTTATACCTCTCTTTCTTTCTTCTGGCGCTTTATCTATTTGATCATATGCTACAAAATTACCATAATGCTTTGTTATCGCCGCTGTTAACGTTGTCTTCCCATGATCCACATGTCCTATCGTTCCCACGTTTACATGCGGCTTTCCAAATGCTTCTACTATCGCTGTCATAATTTTAACTCTTCTACCTAAAATACAAATACATCAACAAATAATATGTTGATTTTATATAAATACAACAAAAAAAGAGCGGATAGTGGGAATCGAACCCACGTCACTAGCTTGGAAGGCTAGAGCTCTACCATTGAGCTATACCCGCACAATGGAGGAGGTAGGATTCGAACCTACGTACGCAATGCGGACAGATTTACAGTCTGTTACCTTTAACCACTCGGTCACTCCTCCACAAAAATCTGTTAAGAGAACACTACCTTAACTTAAGTTTTATTATTCCTAATATTAAACATCCAAATCCAAAAGATCAAGTAATAAAAGCTAATCTAACTGATTTCAGTTAGATTTTACTTTTATATAACAAAATATTGTCAATAAAACGCCCAAATAAGTAATGTGAATCATGTGTACCTGGCGCTTCTTCTGGATGGTATTGAGTAGAAAAGACTGGGTAATCCTTCATCATTATCCCCTCTACACTATTATCAAATAGAGAAATATGAGTAACTTCAACGTTACTTGGAAGAGAAGCTGAATCAACAACAAAACCATGATTTTGGCTAGTTATCTCAACTTTTTTACTCTCCAGATCATAAACTGGATGATTACTCCCTCGATGACCAATATCCATCTTGACAGTCTTTGCTCCCAAAGTAACTGCAAGTAATTGATGGCCCAGGCATATGCCAAAAACTGGTATTTTAGATTTCACAATAATTTCTATTTCTGAAATTACACTCTCTCCTATCTCTTGTGGATCACCAGGGCCATTTGAAAGCACTATACCATCTGGATTCATGCTTAATATTTTGTGAGCAAAACCTGTATCTGGTTTGACTAATTCAACCGTACAATCAAGTTCTACTAAGCGTGAGATTATACTATTTTTTACACCGAAATCAACAATTACAACCCTATATTTTGCATTAAGAGCGCTTTGAAAGTTATTACTTAAACTGACTTTCTTAGTTATTTCTATTCCATTTACAGATTTGTATTTCTTCAATTCATCTAATATATGTGCCTCACTTGACGGACATATCATTCCATTTTGAGATCCATGTTTTCTCAAATATCTCGTCAAAGCTCTAGTATCAATTCCCGATATCCCAACTACATTATTTTTCTCCAACCAATCATTTAAACTAATATATGAAGAAGAGTGAGACATAGGAGAAAGTTCACGCATAACCACACCACTTGCAAAAACTTTTTCTCCTTCATTATCTTTGTGATTTATTCCAACATTACCAATATGAGGAAAAGTGAACGCTATTATTTGATCAGCAAAAGAAGGATCTGTTATAGTATGCTGATAACCTGTCATACCAGTGGTAAAACAAACTTCACCTATGCATTTGCCTCTTTTACCTACCGATTTTCCCAAAAAGCACTTGCCATCTTGTAAAACTAAAGCTGCATCCTGCATTTAATTCTCTCAACTCATTTAAAATATTATATAAGAATTTTAAATTACAAGTAAGCAAATACTAAACTTCCCTTTAAGTTTATATAAAATTCAAAATTATAAGTAGCTTTCTTTTTTTATTATTTAGCAAAATTATAGCAAACTTAACTTGTGTGAATAGGCAATAGTCATTACATTCATACTTCATGTTATATAAATTCACATGGATAGAAAAACTTGTCTCATTACAGGAGCATCATCTGTCATTGGAGAAAGTCTAGCACGGTTGCTCATTAAATATGGATGATTTGTGGTTGGCATTGCAAGGCGCACTGAAAAACTGGAAAAATTAAAAGAAGAATTAGGTAGTAATTTTTTACCTATAACATGTGATGTAAGCAAAAGTGAAAATATTAAAAACTCGTCTGATTTTTTAAAAAAGCAAAATATTATACCAAATCTCTTTTTTCTTAATGCAGGATGTGGCGAAATAGAAGATAAGTTTCATACCAACATTCATAGAAAAACATTTGAAACTAATTATTTTGGAGTTATCAACTGGATTGAAGAATGGATTCATCATAATTCCTTGGCAACTTTTGCGGTTATATCTTCTCTTGTTGCTATGCATGCAACACCACATGCTTCTGCATACTGTGCCAGCAAAGCAGCACTAAAAAGTTGTTTTCAATCACTAAAAATCCAATATGCTAACAGTAGCACAAAGTTTATCACCATAATGCCAGGGCCAGTAAAAACAGATATGTTTAAGTCTAATAAACCACTTCCCTTCATATGGGAGCCAGAAAAAGCTGCAGCATATATTTTAAAAAGTATATTTAAAGGAAAGAAAGTTATAGCGTTTCCAATTTTCTGGCGGTTATTTTTTCATATTTTACAAATTCTTCCCACTAAAATGACTGCAAGAATCTTACGATAATCACCAAATCTACCATCTTGTAAAGCTAAAGCTCTTCAAAACTCAATCGCAAGCTTCTCCACACAAAAACATCTTGACTATCGCATGTTTCATATTATATGAATAAACTATTAATGAAAGTGGAGGGTTGCAATGCCTAATAATACAGGTCAGTCTAAAAAAATAAATGAGAAATGGTTGTTTATAGGAGGTGCTTCACTGTTTCTTGTAATAATGCTACCATCAATTTTTCTCTTAGCAAAAATAGCTATGATGTTTGTTATAATCTCAACTACAGCAATAGCAATAAAAATTGCCTCAAAAGCAATATCAAACGTTTTAGAGGATAAAGAGAATCAATCAACACAAAATAAAATTATAAACCTAGCTATTGGAGCAGTGTCCATACTTGCGGGTGGGATATCATTACTTATTACAGCAAAAATTGGTTTCATCGCAATATGTTCAACTATAGCTATTTTAGCTCTGTACGAATATATTAAAGATGAAAAAATAGGTAAGGATATAAATGATAAATTCGATAAAATAGCTAATAATACAACTGAGTTTTGCGTCAACAGCATTGAAAAACTTATTCCATCACAAAGTTGTGAAGTGTAATCTTTTGTTTATAAATTTTTAGATGAATGGCTAACCAGTGCTTCTTCTCTTGTCATCCCAGTGCTTGACACTGGGATCCATCATCACTAGAAGCATTGCATTTTAACATTACTTTTATAGTCATAAATTTAACTAGATTCCAGTGTCAAGCACTGGAATGACATTGTTTATTATATGCCGTATTGCAATATTCGTACAGCTGTGTACGTAAAACTGGAATGACATGTTCGTAAAATTACGATAAAAAATTACTTGACAAACTCTAATAGTTTTGTTACCATGCACAGTGAAGGTGTTCTAGAGCTCGGAATCTATCTTCGTCTGCAGACTTTTCAATTCAATTAATCTATAATCTTCAGTTAAAATATATTTTAGCTATACTTCGGTCGTAGCTGTATACATTTTTCTCAATCTTTTTTATTAGTGGAGGACTATCATGTTTAAAACACTGAATTACGCATATCATTGACCTACATGTCTTTAAAGGACAGATGGTACCTATGTCCTTTTTATATAAATTATTGTGTTTTTATGTCTTTTTTAGCAATGTCATTTATTGTTTTACGCCCCAGTCTTTTTCAAATATTGCGAGCCCTTGATCAGTAAGTGGATGATTAATTAACTGTCTAAGTATTTTTGCTGGCACAGTAATTGAATGAGCACCAAGCCGTGCAGCTTCTATTACATGTGCTGGACTTCTTACTGATGCAACAAGAACTTTTGTCTTAAAATTATAATTAGAATATATAGTGCATATATCTTCTATTAGCGATAAGCCATCATAGCTTATATCATCAAGGCGACCAACAAAGGGAGAAATAAAACAAGCACCGGCCTTAGCGGCAAACAGTGCTTGTCCAGGAGAAAAACATAATGTAATGTTAGCAGGTATTTTATGTTCTGTCCACAACTTTTTACAAGAAATTAATCCTTCATGTGTAAGAGGTAACTTTACTACGATATTACTAGCGATTTTCGCTAACTTAAGGCCTTCCTTAACCATATCTTCATGGCTATCTGCAACAACTTCAACACTAACAGGCCCTTTTATAATAGAGCATATTTCGCTTACTAAATCTTCGTACTTATCTTTATGTCCAGATTTTGCTATTAAAGAAGGATTAGTTGTTATGCCATCAATGAACTCTTTTAGCTCCTTAATTTCATTCAAATCAACACTATCAAGAAAAATTTCCATATTATTGTCCTATTAAAAACCTATTTTTACAAAATATTGTCATCTTTGAAAAGTATTAAATAAAATCGGATTTTTAACTCAACTCAATTTTCAGTCCGTTAGGAAAGAAAATATTGCACTGAGACACAGTATAGCGCTTTCCTTAATTGGTTGCATTTTATTAACAAAATTAGCATAACCAATTTCTGAAGTTTACTAGCTTTACGTTCAATAGAAATTCTTGCATAGCCTAAAACTTAGTGCTACTATTAGTATAGTAACACAAATAGGTAGTGAGGAACAATAAACAAAATGACTAAGTTCGAGTTTAACGCTCGCAATTAAATTCAACTAAAAAGGTTAATATAAAAGGAGTTAATCACTCCTAAAGTAAATATATTATCAGAACAATAGTAATAGGGGTATACTATGTCAACAAATTTCCCGACATTGAAAAACATATTAGCAGAGCTGAAAAGAAAAAATAGCATTACTGTTTTAGAAGAACATTGTCAGGAAAAATGGGAGGTTTATGACTTGCTCATGGATTTAACAAATGATGAAAATTTTAAGCAAGCATATATAGATCTATCTTTCAACAAGAGCTTTAAAAAAAACTTTATAGAATTAGCAAATCAGGCAAAAAAAGCTGTAAGTAAGTATTTTAGAGACAAAGACATAGACCTTCGAGCTTTTTATGTAGAAACTAACAATTCTGATAAAGTGTTAAACATTAATCTTATTAATTACAATAGAAGTGAGCCAATAAGAATTAGTGATATCTTACAGCAAGAAAGGGATATTAGCACATTGAATATCTATTGCGATAAAAAGCATGACATATACGCTTACCGAAAAGGTAAGGAAAGACATTATGAATTTAAAGAGGGTGCATATTATGAAATGACAAGCACTTGGCCTGTGCAGGACAAGGATGGGAAAACTTTTACCTGTACTATGGTTATGAATGTAAGTAATTCTGGTATAACTAAAGTACTACAGTTTAATGGTAAAGATTTTGAATCGCCACCTGAGGAGTTTTTGGAATTAATAAGACAAAATGAAGAATTATATATTCAAGGTCTCTCTCTACATGACGCTGTCAAAGCATTATTGAAAAAGAACAAAAATGCTAACATTGCACCGGCTGTTAGTAATCTGCAAAATAACGAACATATCGTAATCAATCAAGACGAAAAGATGAAAGATCTTGAAAATGATGCTAAAAGCAATCCTATTCTTTCTTTCACTAGCAACAATGTATCAGAGGTTAATCCACAGCAGATTGCAACTCAGGCAATTGCAACTCAAACAGAAGTTAATTCACAACAACTAGATCAAAAGCTTACAAAAGCTGAGCAAGAAATTAGAGAATTAAATGAGCAGAGGAACAATTTACAGCATAGGCTCGAAGAGGCCAAGCAAGAATTTGAAGAGCATAATAGTGATTTACAGAATAAACTTGGAGAAGAAAAGCAAAAAAATGCAAAATTACAAACTGAACTGACACAAAAAGATGAAAAACTAGCAAATATGTCAACAGAGCTGCAAGAAAGAGCGCAAGAACTTGAAGGTGCATATGAAGAAAAGAAAGACCTGAAGAAAAAGCTGGAAGTTGCCAATGCAGGAAAAGAAGAGTTGATAAGTGAGTTAAGAAAATTGCACGAGGAATTAAATCAACTGAAAGAAGAAAAGTATAGTTTGGAAGACAAGCTTGATCAATTAGAACACTATAGCAATAGTACAAAAGAAAGCAGTGAACAACAAATATCAGATTTGAAAGAAGAGTTATTATTACTAAAAGAAGAAAATCAAGTGTTAAAAGCAAAGCAAGTAGAATCAGAACAAGAACTCGTGGAGGCTAAGCAAAAAATTGAGGAATTGGAGGAACAGTGCAATGATTTACAAGTTGAGTGTAAAGAAAAGGAACAAAGACTTGAGAAAGAAATGAGTAAAACAGATGAGCGAATAATCCAGCTCAATAAGGAGCAAGAGCAGAAAATTCAAGAAATTTATGGAAAAAATAAGGAACTGGAAGAAAAGGTAGAAGAACTGAAGGAAAAGCTAAAAACTGCTAATGTAGAACAAGAGAAACTACAAGGTAAATTGAACCAGTTTGAAAAAAAAGAGGAAGAGATAGAGGAAGCAGAACACATGATAAGTGCAAGGGATAAGTGTATAGCGAGTTATAAATCTCAAATACAAAATTTAGAAAATGAGCATAACGCACATTTGGAATCTGATGAACAAGAGGCAGATCAGCTAACGTGGGATTTTGAAACGTTAAAGAACGAGCTAGAGCTTAAAGATGAGCAGATCGAGACAATAAGAGGGCAATTACGGCAGGAGATAGAAGAAGAAATAGTTAATAAGTACCGTCCATCACTGGAATTAAAGTTTAAAGAATATGAAGATGAGATTGAAAGATTAATAAGAGAAAAAAAAGAGCTAAAAGGTACAGTGCAATACTTAAATAGCCAAGTAGAACTGTTAAGTCCAGTAATTGATCAAGTACTTGTTAATAAAAAGGAAGTTTTTGATAACAATTCAAAAATGTTTTACCAGCTTACAGAGGAAATTGATGATTCAGAAAAAAAACCTAGGTCTTTAAGCCTTGATAGCGCATTTCATAGCGATCACTGTAATTCACTTCTAGACTTAATCAGCAGTCCATCAAAGGTGTGTAGCCAAAGTCAGCGTGGAAATTCTTAAAGATGCATATGAAACCAGCGGCTTCTTTATTCAAGTAGCCCCTCTTGTCATCCGAGTAGTGTGACACATAGCTGTACGAACATTGCAATACGGCACATAATAAACAATGTCATCCCAGTGCGTGACACTGGGATCTGGACATAAAAACATTTGCAAATTATGCAATGGACAACAGATTCTAGGAACATATGTTAAAATCATATCCATGATGAAAATAAGATAGATCCCAGTGTCACGCACTGGGATGACAAGAAGGAAGATACTGGAATGACATCTTCCCTGAACCATAATGTTCGTACAGTTGTGTGTCAGCTACTTGAAGTGGGAATGACAAGAGTAAACTCATTTCTTGAACACAAAAAGAGCCCCTAAAGAGATTTGACATCAAGATAACTTAAATATATACCAACTCTCTTATCTTTTAATGATTCCTCATCATGAGTCAAATGATCAAAAACCTGAATTTGATTCGTTATAATGCTACAATTATTATTTGCAACCTCTAATATACCATTATCAATTACAACTTTTTCCTTTGTCTGGTTACTCATTTGAACAGTAATTATACCAGGCAATAAATAAATTAAGTAAGGAGAATGGTAAGCTAAAATCACTAGCTCTCCTTCAAGCCCATTCACTGAAAGCGAAACCACTTCATCGAATGAAATTCGATTATCAGGAGAAAAAAATTGCACCTTAAAAGTGTTCATAATCTTTAATGTCCGGCTCCAACTTCAGCTTTTATTGATTCAGCCTTTTCTATTGCTTCACTTATACTTCCCACCATATAAAAAGCAGCTTCTGGCAGATGATCATATTTACCTTCAATAATTCCTTTAAAACTAGAAATAGTATCAGAAAGTGAAACAAATTTGCCAGACATGCCAGTAAATACCTCCGCAACATGAAAAGGTTGAGAAAGAAACTTCTGAATTTTACGAGCTCTATCAACAATAATTTTATCTTCATCAGATAGTTCATCCATACCAAGTATTGCGATAATATCTTGCAGCGACTTATAAGTTTGCAATATACGTTTCACTTCAGAAGCCACATTATAATGCTCTTCACCAATGATTTCAGCAGATAAAGACTGAGAAGTTGAGTCAAGTGGATCAACAGCAGGATATATACCCATTTCAGCTATCTGCCTTGACAATACTGTAGTGGCATCAAGATGAGAGAATGTCGTTGCTGGAGCTGGATCGGTCAAATCGTCTGCAGGAACATATATAGCCTGTACAGAAGTAATAGAACCAGCAGTAGTTGAGGCTATTCTCTCTTGCATAGCGCCCATATCAGTCGCAAGAGTTGGCTGATAACCAACAGCCGACGGTATTCTTCCAAGCAAAGCAGAAATTTCAGAGCCAGCTTGAGTAAAACGGAAGATATTATCTACAAAAAATAGAACATCTTGATTTTCATGATCACGAAAATACTCCGCCATAGTTAGTGCTGTTAAAGCAACCCTAGCCCTTGCTCCAGGAGGTTCATTCATTTGACCATAAACCAAAACGGCTTGAGATTTTTCGTGCTCATTTATATCTATTACATTCGAAGTAATCATCTCGTTATAAAGATCATTACCTTCACGCGTTCTCTCTCCTACTCCAGCAAACACAGAAAATCCTTTATGAGCTTTTGCTATGTTGTTAATCAGCTCCATTATCAGAACTGTTTTACCAACACCAGCTCCACCAAATAAGCCAATTTTTCCTCCTTTAAGATAAGGAGCAAGAAGATCTATAACCTTTATTCCTGTAACTAAAACTTCTTCCTGTATCTTCTGCTCAGTAAAACTTGGAGGTGATCTATGTATAGGTTCTAAATCATACTTTCCTTTTAGCGGACCACACTCATCTATAAGCTCCCCTACAACATTAAAAATCCTTCCTAAAGTTGAGCGTCCAACCGGAACTGATATTGGTGCACCTGTATCAACAAACTCATCACCTCTTGACATACCATCTGTGCTATCCATAGCAATGCAACGAACTATATTGTCACCTATATGTTGTGAAACCTCTAAAACTAGTTCCTTGCCCTTACATTTTAGTTTGCTTTTTAAAGCATTAAATATCTTAGGTAACTCGCCTTCAAATTTTAGATCAACAACTGCTTGAGTTATCTTAACCGTTCTACCTATATTCATCTCTTTCATCACCTAACACTATAATTCTATAAAAGAACTTCTAAAAAATAAATCTTATATTATTAACAGAAATTTTGCAATATTAAAACACTTACTAGTTACGTTTCATTATAAATAGTGCAAATGCATTTAATAGCCAAGTAATAACAAATAACACTAAACTAAGCGCATAAGCAGCAAGAGTTTGCACACTATTGAAATCCTGATCTCCGGTAAGTAATGTAGCAATTTGTACAGTGATAGTAGTAACTGAATTGAGAGGATTAAAGGTCAAATTTGCATTGATTCCCACAGCCATTAGTACAATCATTGTTTCACCTATCACTCTTGAAATTGATAATAAAATTGCACTTAAAATTGTAGGCATTGCATAAGGTATTGTTATATGCCATATAGTTTCCGCTGGAGTTGCACCAAGCGCCATAAAACCATAACGCAAACTTTTTGGAACAGATCTTATAGCATCTTCAAGCAAAGAAATAATAAAAGGAAGAATCATTACCCCGATCGATAAACCAGCAATCAAAGCACTTTCTGAGTGTATACTTAAATTAAAAAAATTTGCTACCTGCTTTATAAAAAAAGACAAAAATACAACTGAGAAGTATCCATATACAACAGTAGGAATAGCAGACAAAACCTGTAAGGCTGTATTAGTAACATAACGCACTTTTTCACTCGCATACTCACTAATATATATTGCAGAAAATAAACCAAGCGGCACCGCAACTAACATTGCTACAATAGTTATAAGTAATGTCCCCACTAAAAGTGGCGCTATACCAAAACACCCCACCTCTCCTTCGCCAATAATAGCTACATTATGCTTCCATTTTAAGCAAAATAAGAATTCTGAAATAGCTACTTTATTAAAAAAAGAAATGGACTGAACAAAAATAGATAGCATTATAAATAAAGTGATAAAAAGTGATATTGCTAAAGCCATAAATAACAAAAATTTTACCATCTTATTTCTTTTACCTTTAAAGATAAAAATCAGCATAAAAAAAAGTAACGCTATAGAAATAGAAGTTATAAAATAACCATCATAGAATGCTAACAAACAAGGTAGCATCCACATACAACTCAAATATATATAAGACTTAACTTTACTTACTGCTTGAAACTTACTCAAACAAAATAAAAGGATTAGTAAAACAGGTACGCCTATAATTAAATTCATTTTTCCATATATCAAATTTTATTCAACAAGAATGCCATAGAAGTTGACCATTATTTGACAATAGAGCAAAATAATTTAAAATAAATAGTTATATTAATATAAAAACAATGAAAAGAACATTTCAACCAAAAAATTTAAAAAAAAAGCACAAACATGGATTTCGTTCACGTATGTCAACAAAAGCTGGAAGAAAAATTCTTAATAAGCGTCGCTCATTAGGGTGTAATAAATTATGCGCATAGTAAGCATAAAAAAAAAGAGTTTTCCTTTGCTTTTAAAAACAGATTAGCACCTGACAGTCTTTTTTATCGAGGGGTATATATATCACTATATGCTATAAAAGAAAGAGAACCTGAAAAGTATATTCATGTTATTAGAGTAGGTCTGGCTATCAGTAAAAAAGTCGGAAAAGCAGCAAAAAGAAATAAAATAAAAAGGCAATTACGAATGCTAGCTAAAGTTAGCATTTCTAATATAAGTAATGTAGGATACTATTACATAATACTAACCCATAAAAACATTATGCAAGCAGGCTATAAAAATTTACAAAAAGACCTCAATATTTGCTTAAAGAAAGATAAAATAAGAAGAAATTTTCACTAAAGTATTTACAGATATATTTTTTATGATAAGATGAGTAAACTTTTTAAAATAAATTAATAGATGTGGGTGCTTGATGGTAGAGAGTATAAGAAAACAAGATAAAAAGCTCGATACAAATAATGCTGAAGAGAGTTTTTCTGAATATAGAAAGTCTAGCTATCGTACACAATGGGGAATGGCATTTGAACAAAGCCAATACTTAGAACAAAATAAGTATGATCCTACAGGGAAGTTGCTAAATTTGAATATAGAAGCAACTTATTACAATAAGAGAATGGTTTGATAAAAGTAAAAGTACCCGTTCAAGGGAGTGGTTCAAGAAACGATAGGCAGGGGATTGTATAGTTCTCTTTATTTCCATGTTAAGTATAATGAAATTATCCTTTCAAGTTCCTAGCTCTGATTACGTAAAATATGAGCTTTTACAGTAAACGATATAATGCCTAATTTGCTGTTCAGCGTGATAGTGGAATACTTTCTGGTTTACTTAAAAAATTTCACATTATTCTTTCAGATTTTAAAATATTTTTCGCAACTTGAAAAGCTCCAGTTGCTTCAGATAGGTAGCTTCAAGTAATACCTTATACGTTTTGCAACTTTCTTACACTTCTGTTTCATTTTTTAATAAAGCTTTTTTTAGCATAAATAATTCAGTGGATGCGTTTTTTAAGTAACAGCCCAGAATTTTAACTTCAATAGTCCAGCTATGTTTCAAAGTACCTGTCAGCGACTATTACGATTGCAACATACACTGTCTTTTAAATCTTCTTTTCCTTTAAAACTTGCAGTATTGCTTCAGCACTAACCAAGTTTACCTTTATTATAACACGTTGATGCGCAAAACCTCACTTTTCTTATTCGATTTGCTCATACACCTTTTTGCATTTTGAGGGAATTCTATATTCACTATTTGATACGCTTTCAATTCACATTAAAAACATCACTTATAATTTTCACGTTTTGAATTTTTATAAAATCCACTGAGTGCTACAATTATCACCTAACTATTGGACCAAATGTATCTGCTTTTTGGTAGTTTGCTACTTCTTCTTTCTCCTCATCTCCAACAACTTAATTAATATTGAATTATATAAAGTTTGATTTTCGGAAGATCAATTGTTTGATGATTTGTTAAATATTGCTATCTCTCCTCCTCATTTGCAAATAGGTGACAAATTCTACTTTTAAATTTTCTACTTTTATTTTAAAGTTTTCGCAAAATTCTAAAAGATCAGTTATATTACCTCATAGCTACTCTATGTTTACCTTGTTTCATCGCTCTACTGAACAGATATAAATAAAAAGAAATTTTTATAAACTTGGCAACGACCTACTTTCCCTTTTTAAGTATCATCGGCGCTAAAAAGTTTCACTTCCGAGTTCGAGATGAGATCGGGTGGTTCATTTTTGCTATAGTCACCAAGTCAATAAAAATTTCTGACTTAACAAATTTCAATTTAATATTTAACACTGCATATGCACATATAGAAAGCAAATAAATCAATCAGGCTATTAGTACCAGTTAGCTTCACATGTTACCATGCTTCTACACCTAGCCTATCAACGTGGTAGTCTCCCACGGCCTTAATTGGGAAATTTTTTTGAAGAGGGTTTCTTGCTTATATGCTTTCAGCAATTATCCCATCTATACATAGCTACCCAGCGATGCTATTGGCATAACAGCTGGTACACCAGAAGTATATCCATCTCGGTCCTCTCGTACTAGAGTCAGATCTTCTCAAATTTCCTTCACCCACGGCAGATAGAAACCGAACTGTCTCACGACGTTCTAAACCCAACTCACGTAACACTTTAATCGGCGAACAGCCGAACCCTTGGGACCTTCTCCAGCCCCAGGATGTGATGAGTCGACATCGAGGTGCCAAACGGTGTCGTCGATATGAACTCTCGAACACCATCAGCCTGTTATCCCCGGCGTACCTTTTATCCGTTGAGCGATGACCCTTCCATACAGAATCACCGGATCACTATGACCGACTTTCGTCTCTGCTTGGCTTGTCAGCCTCGCAGTCAGGCAAGCTTATGCCATTGTACTATCAAGCTGATTTCCGACCAGCTCTAGCTTACCTTCGCACGCCTCCGTTACTTTTTAGGAGGCGACCGCCCCAGTCAAACTACCCACCATACAATGTCCTAGTCCCAGATAATGAAACATAGTTAGATATCAAAAGTGTAAAGGGTGGTATCTCAAGGTTGACTCCATTATAGCTAGCGCCATAACTTCAAAGTCTCCCACCTATCCTGCACATCACACTTTTAATAGCAATGTAAAGCTATAGTAAAGGTGCACGGGGTCTCTTCGTCTAACCGCGGGTACCCCGCATCTGCACGGGGAATTCAATTTCGCTGAAATGATGTTGGAGACAGTGGAGAAATCGTTACGCCATTCGTGCGGGTCGGAACTTACCCGACAAGGAATTTCGCTACCTTAGGACCGTCAGTGTTACGGCCGCCGTTTACTGGGGCTTCAATTTGGAGCTTGTACCCCTCCTATTAACCTTCCAGCACCGGGCAGGCGTCAGACCCTATACTTCCACTTACGTGTTTGCAGAGTCCTGTGTTTTTAGTAAACAGTCGCTACTCCCTATTTTGTGCCACCTACTCATAGTTGCCTAAAAGCAGGTTACCCTTCTTCCGAAGTTACAGGTATAATTTGCCGAGTTCCTTCAACATCATTCTTTCAACACCTTAGTATACTCTACTCATCCACCAGTGTCGGTTTACGGTACGGCCTCATAAATATAAGTGCTATTTCCTGGAGCTTCTTTTAAGCATAGATCAATCCAATAAGACCTATACAAATACAAAACCCGTCACACTTAAGAGGTTTAGGAATATTAACCTAATTGCCATCGACTACTCCTTTACGGACTCGCCTTAGGAACCGACTAACCCTACGCAGATTAACTTAACGTAGGAACCCTTAGATTTTTGGTGAGAGTGTTTTTCACACTCTTTTACGCTACTTATGTCAGCATTCTCACTTCCGATATCTCCAGCAGTTTTTACAAACCGCCTTCACAGACTTACGGAACGCTCCGCTACCGCGCCTATTAATCGAAATCAATAAGCACCCACATCTTCGGTATACAGCTTTAGCCCCGGTACATTTTCGGCGCAGAAAAACTTATTTAGACAAGTGAGCTGTTACGCTTTCTTTAAAGGATGGCTGCTTCCAAGCCAACCTCCTAGCTGTAATGGTTTTTCTACTTCCTTCCCCACTTAGCTGCAATTTTGGGACCTTAGATAGTGATCTGGGCTGTTTCCCTTTCCACCACGGACTTAGCACCCGTAGTGTGTCTGCTGTATAATTAATTGTTGGTATTCGGAGTTTGGTTAGATTTGGTAAGATGATGAATCCCCCTAGTCTATCCAGTGCTCTACCCCCAACAACATACATACAACGCTCTACCTAAATAGATTTCGCGGAGAACCAGCTATTTCCAAGTTTGATTGGCCTTTCACCCCTAATCACAACTCATCCAATAATGTTGCAACATTAACTGGTTCGATCCTTCAGTATGTTTTACCATACCTTCAATCTGGTCATGACTAGATCACTTGGTTTCGGGTCTAATCCATAAAACTAAACGCCCTATTCAGACTTGCTTTCGCTACGCCTACACCTACCGGCTTAAGCTTGCTTCATAGATTAACTCGCTGACCCATTATGCAAAAGGTACGCTGTCACTCTAAATATCAATAAATTGATATAGAGCTCCAACTGTTTGTAAGCACTTGATTTCAGATTCTATTTCACTCCCCTCCCGGGGTTCTTTTCACCTTTCCCTCACGGTACTTGTTCACTATCGGTCGTTAAGGAGTATTTAGGCTTGGAGGATGGTCCCCCCATATTCAAACAGGATTTCACGTGCCCCGCTCTACTCAAGGATTTAAAAACTTTCTATTTATACAGGACTATCACCTTCTATGGTTACCATTTCCAGAGTATTCTAATTCTTATTTTTAAATCACTAGCCTTTTCCGCTTTCGCTCGTCACTACTAACAGAATCTCGGTTGATTTCTTTTCCTTTGGCTACTTAGATATTTCAGTTCACCAAGTTTGCTTTATATACTTAGTATATAATAACTAGCTAAGCTAGTTGGGTTTCCCCATTCGGAAATCTGCGGATCAAAATTTGTTGACAATTTCCCACAGCTTATCGCAGCCTGCCACGTCCTTCATCGCCTCTTAACGCCAAGGCATCCATCAAGTGCTCTTAATAATTTATTTATCTGACTATATGTAGAATATGCAGAGTTAAATATTAACTTACAATTGAATTGAGATTAAATAATCTCTACCATAAAACTTTTCAAACATCTAAAAACTAATCTTTTATATGTTACAATCTGATAAATCATATGTCAACGCCTTTTTACACAAAACATTTACCTATTATTATCAACAACAATATACCAGCAATCTAAAACAGTACAATCTGAGAAATATTCGACAAATTGATATGTACAGAAAAATTAATGAAAAAGATATTTTGTAAGATAAAATGTGTTAAAATTAGTTACCTAAAAATGAAAATGAACATTTGGAGTATTTCTAATGTATGAAAAGTAATCTATCTTTTATAAAAAACTTTGCTTTAAATTGTATATCTAAGCTCACTGGCTTATTAAATATTAAAAAAGTAAAAAATTTCATTATGGATAAATACAATACTCTCCATAAAGAAATTGTAGTGTTTCTTGAAAAATCTAAAAACCTGTTAAATACCAACATTGAAATCGGGTTATATCACTTCTATAAAGGTAATATATCAGATGCAAAGTTAAGATTTTGGTTAATTAGCATATTCTACCCCAATTTACCTATAATCTGGTATAATATTGGAAGATGTCATTTTGCAGTAGGAAATACTAATAAAGCTTATAATTATTTAACAAAGACACTAAAATTAGATAGTAGTCATAAAGAAGCTTCTTACTATATAAAGAAAATAACAAACACATCAGATATCGTGGAATTGCCTGAAAATCTCATAAAGCAATATTTTGATTACACAGGTGAATATTTTGTTGAGCATTGGCTAATTGCCAAACAATACAGAGGACATGAACTAGTACATATGATAATCAAAAAAATCTTTCACAACTCCACTTCTGAACTGAATATACTTGACCTTGGTTGCGGTACTGGAATATGTGGTCACTTCCTAAAAATAAATAATATTAGAAGTCGCATAACAGGAGTTGACATCTCAAATAGAATGCTCAATATTGCAAGAGGATGTCTTATAAAAGGTAAACCTGTTTACAATGAGTTAATACATACAGAAATGAAAGAGTTTCTTAAACAAGAGAAGAACCAGCAGTATGATGTAATTATCTTTGCTGAAGTGCTACACTATCTACATGATTTTCTAGCAGAATTGGAACTAGCAAAAGGATTGACAAACAAAAAAGGGGTTATTGTATGTTTAGTAAGAAGAAAGGAAGGTAAAGGTATTGACTTTGTAAACAAAGGAGATTATTTTCGTCATTCAGAAGATTATATTCAGCATGTTGCAAAAGAAACAAATATGCAAATAAGTCAAATGAGTTACTGTAAAATATATGGCAGTCAGGTTGATGGTATCTTATTTGCATTACAACATCCACAAACAAATTCAACAACTTAATCGAGAAATCGCTCAAATAAATTTCTATATTATCATAAAAGGAGCCTTATGAATTACATTACTATTAATTACGCAAAAGATAGTAAATTAACCGATTTTGGAAAAGCAGTTCTATTGGATAGGTATTTAATAGAAAATGAAAGTTATCAAGATCTCTTTATACGTATTGCTAATTACTATTCTGATGATAGAAAACATGCACAACGTCTTTATGATTACATGAGCAACTTGTGGTTCATGCCTTCAACACCAATACTTAGTAACGGCGGTACCAAAAGAGGATTGCCTATTTCCTGCTTTCTTAATGAAACTGAAGATAGCTTGAAGGGAATAGTTGATCTATGGAATGAAAATGTTTGGCTCGCTGCACGTGGTGGTGGAATAGGTAGTTATTGGGGAAATTTACGTTCAATTGGTGAAAGTGTCAAAGGTAGCGGTAAAACATCAGGAATTGTGCCATTTATCGTAGTACAAAACGCTCTGACGCTTGCAATCAGCCAAGGATCCTTAAGAAGAGGAAGCTCAGCAGTTTATCTTCCTGTATGGCATCCAGAAATAGAAGAGTTTCTAGATTTACGTAAGCCAACTGGTGGTGACCCAAATCGCAAAGCATTAAATATACATCATGCTGTAATAGTAACAGACAAATTTATGCAAGCTGTTGAGAATGATCAAGAATGGAATTTAATAAGCCCTCATAACAATAAAGTTATTTCAACAGTAAAAGCACGGGATATATGGATTAAAATATTAACAGCAAGAATTGAAACTGGAGAACCTTATATTATCTTTCTTAATGCAACAAATAACAATAAACCAGAACCTTACAAAAAGCTCAATTTAGATATCAAAATGTCAAACCTATGCAGTGAAATAACTTTAACTACAGGTTACGATCACCTGAACAAGTCGCGCACTGCTGTATGTTGTTTATCATCCGTAAATCTTGAATACTACGAAAAATGGAAAGATAATGAGCTTTTCATAGAAGATATAATGCGTTTTCTTGATAATGTATTAGAGGATTTCATAAACCACGCACCAAATGAAATACAGCGAGCAAAATATTCCGCAATAAGAGAGCGTAGTATCGGTCTTGGTGTGATGGGCTTTCATTCATTTTTACAAAGTAAAATGGTTCCTTTTGAATCAGTAACAGCCCAACAATGGAATAAAAAAATATTTAAGCATTTGCGCGAGCAAGCAGATGTAGTTTCTAAAAAATTAGCAGAAGAAAAAGGGCCATGTCTTGACGCTAAAGAAATCGATCTAATGGAAAGGTTCACACATAAGCTCGCTATTGCTCCAACTGCCTCAATTTCGATTATCGCAGGCAACACTTCTCCTGGAATAGAGCCGTATGCAGCAAACGTATTTATACAGAAGACACTTACAGGTTCATTTGTAGTACGAAATAAATTCTTGCAAAAACTACTAGCAGAAAAAAATCAAGACAATGATGAAACATGGTCCTCAATTTCAACAAATGAGGGTTCTGTTCAGCATTTAGATTTTCTTAGCAAGCATGAAAAACTGACATTTAAAACAGCATACGAACTTGATCAACAATGGATCATAGAACATGCAAGTGATAGAACTCCTTATATTTGTCAATCTCAATCAGTAAATCTGTTCTTACCTGCCAATGTGCATAAACGTTACTTACACAAAATACATATGCTTGCTTGGAAAAAAGGATTAAAAAGCTTGTATTACTGCAGATCACAATCAATGCAGAGAGCTGACAAGGTCTCACATGACATATTCAAAAAAAGTGAAATATTGCAACAAAAAACAGATATTAATTATGATGAATGTCTATCATGCCAGTAGACTGTACATACCTTACTGTCACAAAAATACAATTGTACAAAAGTTATGTTTTCATAGATGCTACATAGAAATCCAGATGAATTTCTAAAGTCTATTCCAAGAGATAAACGTATAATGTGCCTTGATATGGGAGAAAAACAAATAGGCATAGCATTTAGTGATAAAACACAGCTTATAGCTACAGCTCATAGTATATATTATAGAAGAAATATGAGCAAAGATTTAGGCTATCTAAATAGAATGCTTAAAGAAAATGAAGCTGGATCAATGGTAATAGGACTACCATTCACAATAGATGAACAAGAGACCGAATGGTGCAAAGTAATAATCCAGTTTGCAAATAAAATAATAAAAAAATGCAAAGTACACATATACCTACAAGACGAAAGTCTATCAACATCTCTTGCAACTCACGCACTAAAAATTATTGGAATATCAATCACAAAATCAAAAAAAATAGATGATAAAATTGCTGCATGTATTATTCTGCAACGAACATTGGATAAGATAAATGCCATCAAATAGTTTTTTAAACTGAATTCATGTAAAACTACTCAATAAAACAAGAATTTCTCGTATAAGCATGACAAATTGCTGTAGCAAGAGCATCAGCAGTATGGTGACATTTTATATTTGAGCTTTTAACTATTTGCTTTACCATAAATATAATCTGACCCTTATCAGCATGACCATTTCCAGTAATGCTCTTTTTTATATAGTTTGCATCATATTCATTCATGGGTAAATCCGTCATTCGTAATATTAAAATTGCAATTGCTCTTGCATATCCTAAAGTTAGCGAAGATTTTGGATTCTTATTAATAAAAATTTTTTCCACAGCAGCTTCATTTGGAGAGTATAGGAAAATTACTTTCTTTAATTGTTCAAAAATTATATGTAGACGTTCACCTACACCCAATTTACCATCAGTTGATATGGTACCGCCACCCAAAAATTTAATATTATTCTTTTCTTCCAGTCTAATAATGGCCCAACCAGTCTTACTCATCCCTGGATCTAGACCTATTATTTTAATCACTTAATAAAGGCTTAACCAATAAATAAACAGAAATAAAAATATCCAGACTAGATCGACAAAGTGCCAATACCAAGAAGCAAACTCAAAGCATAAGTGATCTTGAGGTGTAAATTGATCTTTTCGAGCTCTAAATAAACATACTGACAAAAATATTATTCCTATTATAACATGCACACAATGAAAACCAGTAATCATGTAAAAGTTGGATGTATAAATAAGTTTTTCTCCTGTTTCTCGCAAAGAAAAACTTGCTTCATGATATTCGATTGCTTGCACTATTATAAAGAACATCCCAAGCAATATAGTTATAGACAGCATTTTAATCATGCTTTTTTTATCATTTTCAAGTAAAAAATGATGTGCTGAAGTAATTGTTGTACCAGAAAGCAATAATATTAGTGTATTCATAAATGGTAACGACCACGGATCCGGTGGTAAAATCCCTTCAGGGGGCCATTCAACTTTTTTTGTAGGAGAAAACGCTTCAAATAAAAAAACCGGATCAAGCCAGGCTTTAAAGAATGAACAAAAGAACGCTATAAAAAACACAACTTCCGAGAGGATAAATAAGTACATTGCAAGCTTGAGTCCATGTTTTACAATGGCAGTATGGCATTTATCATAAATTGCTTCTCTTATTACATCTCTCCACCAATAAAACAGTACACCTGATACTGCAGAGATTCCTAAAACTAAACCAAATATTCCAGAAGTTTGTTTATGAAATACACCAACTAACCCAAGTGCAAGAACAAAAATTGCTGCTGATATAGCAATTGGCCAGGGGCTTGGATCCACTAAATGAAAATCATGTTCTTTACTTTTCATATCATCTTCAAAAATACGTATTAAGCATACAAATTAGCTTAAAATTGTCAATATTTCTTAGGAAATTGATTAAATCTTGAAAAATTATATGCGCTGTTCCAAAAGTCTAACTCAAATTGTGCAGTTATTTTAAATAATTCAAGCATTCTGGTTCTTTCACTTTCCCTTGCTTTGTTACAATACTCGTCAACAATATCTTCCAAAGCAACACATCCAGATTCCATCAAACTACCGCCAAAAAAATCAAACCAATCCTTATATCTATTATTTTTTTTAATTTTATTTCTCATATTATCAACAATAATTTTATATATAAAATGGCAAGAGTAAAGAACTGTTACAGCTTCATAAATGTCGCTATACGAAGTAGACAAAAGAAAGTTAGTAAAATTGAAACATTCAAGCGACTTTTCTCCATGATTTATGGAGTATACAGTAAAGTAGTGGTCGTATAACACTCTCATAATCTCTATTCCTCCTTTAGCCACCCCAATCAATGGAACAATGTTATTACAACTCTCCATTTTTGATGCAGTCATTAAAACAGTACGAACATAATCAGCTAAAAAGAATGCATCTTGTTGTATATAAAATTTGAAGTTTTCTATGTTTAAAGTATTATTTGCTAATTCAACATTGAAAGGATGCTCAATAATATCCTTTAAAAGATTTGACCCATAATAACTCTTAATTATACCACTAAACATCACATAAACTAGAATATAATTTAGTGTTAATACTACAGATTATGCTAGAGAATACATCTCATCCCAAAACATTATTTCTAGCTCTAGACCTCTCTTAAAAAACTCACGCATCTTTTTCCTCTCACAATCACCAGCCTTTGCATATAGATTATTTGCAACGTCAGTAACTTGATTAATCGTAGCATTCATTACTGTGTTATTATAGATATCAATCCACCCTTGATATCTGTGATCTTCAACTTTTTTAGGCATAACCTCTCCTACCATATGATTTATAATAATTTGGTATATATTAAAACAAGGATAAGACGCTGCTAAAGCTTCAGCAACAGAATTATGATATGCAGCACGCATAAAAAAATCAGTAAAAGCAGAACAAGATTTTGATTTTTTATGATTATCGGATAAATCACAAGTCTCAAAATATTCAGTATACTGCTTTCGAACCGCAAATGTTCCCCTTGCTACATTAACCAAACTGCCCATTATTTCAATGTCATCAACTTTAGCTGCAATAATCAATAAAGCACGAGTACAGTCCACTAAATATAAAAAATCCTGCTGAAGATAAATTTTGAACTTTTCATAATCTAGCGTATTGTTTATCAATTCAACATTGAAAGGATGTTCTTTTATTTCTTCAATAAGATCAGATGATTCTTTTATAGCAATATCATAAAATTCTTCTTTTGGTTTGTTGGACATCTTGTAAGCCTCATAAATATTAAAACTAGTATAGTTACTAAAAAGTTACTTACAATTTATAATAAGTTATTATATCAGTATCAAGCTAGAAATAAAAGAGTTTAATAGTTTAAAGAAATTCTCTCTTTTCTTCTTCTATATTAAATTCTTTACAAAAATCAGTAGATAAGTCCACACCTTCCCAAGAAAATCCACCATCACTTTCTAACTTTTTACCAAAATGCCCATAGCAGGCTGTACGTTTATATATAGGACGATTAAGTGATAAATGTCTTATTATGCCTTTAGTTGATAAATCTATGTTACCTTCAATAAACCCTTTAATCCTCTCTTCATCTATTGTATTCGTGCCAAATGTATCAATGTAAAATGAAGTAGGTTTTGAGACACCAATTGCATAAGAAAGCTGCACAAGACAACGTTCAGCTAAACCTGCAAAGACAATATTTTTAGCAAGGTATCTCGCCATATAAGCTGCGGATCTATCAACTTTTGTTGCATCTTTTCCAGAAAAGGCTCCTCCACCGTGTGGAATATAGCCTCCATAAGTATCAACCATAATTTTTCGTCCGGTTAATCCACAATCACCAACTGGTCCACCAATAACAAATCTACCTGTTGGATTGACTAAGAGATTTTCTTTAGGGCACATCCACCCTTTAGGTAAAGATGAAGCTATGTAAGGATAAATTATTTCCTTCACTTTCGATTGACTCAGATCCTCAAGATGCTGTATTGAAACAACAATACTTTCAGCACGCACTGGAAGGTTATTCTCATACGCCAAAGTGATTTGCGATTTTGCATCCGGACCAAGCTTTACCTCTTTGACCATACTCATGATATTTCTCAGAATCGAGTGTGCATAAAAAATGGGTGCTGGCATGAGGCTTTCTGTCTCTATTGTTGCATAGCCATACATTATGCCCTGATCCCCAGCACCTTGATCCACACCTATTGCAATGTCATTTGATTGTTCATGTAGTAATATATTTACTTTCACTGTTTCCCAGTGGAAACCATCATGCTCATAACCAATATCTTTTATTGTATTCCGTACAATACTTTCAATCTTGCTATTTTCAATGTTCGGCCCAAATACTTCCCCAGCTATAATAACATTATCTTTAGTAACTAAAGTCTCTATTGCAGTACGAGAGGAAGAGTCATTAAAAAGGTATTCGTCAAGTATTGCATCTGAAATCTGGTCTGCTACTTTGTCTGGATGACCGGCTGCTACTGATTCACTGGTTACTGAATTCTTATGTAAAACCATCGTTTAGTTACACGATATCAAAACTATTGCAAATTTAAATGGTGGGTCTGGGAAGAGTTGAACCTCCGACCTCACGCTTATCAGGCGTGCGCTCTAACCACCTGAGCTACAGACCCGTATCTATTCAAGCCAAGGCTTGCATATCATCTGTAGGCACAACATCAATAAACGTCTTTTTATTTGCTGATTTTCTAAAACTCACCCAGCCTTTCGTTTTAGCAAAAATCGTATGATCTTTACCCATACCAACATTCTTTCCAGGATGAAATTTTGTACCTCTTTGACGTACAATTATGTTACCTGGAATAACCTCACCATTCTTCTTTATCCCGAGCCGACGCCCTGCCGAATCTCTACCATTACAGGAACTACCACCTGATTTTTTAGTTGCCATATCTTACCTCTTACTTTTGAAGACTAATTTCATTGATACGAAGAACAGTAATATACTGCCTATGACCATTTTTCCTACGGTAATTTTTTCTTCTCTTTTTCTTAAAGATTATAATTTTTTTATCTCTACACTGCTCCAGTACTTCAGCTTTAACAACAGCATTAGATGAACAAGATAAGCCATTGTTTGAAACACAAATCACTTTATTGATTTCCACTTCCTCTTTTTCTTCAGCTTGTAATCTTTCTACTTTAATTATGCTGCCTTTTTTTACTAAATACTGCTTTCCACCAGTTTCGATTACTGCAAACATGACAAATATCAATTATTGTTATTAACACTAATCGTAAATGATGTCACACATACTGTCAATATAAATAAAAACATGAAATACTTCTACCTTTATCTGCTTTTCCTCGTGGAGAGTAGTCAAGTTTTAAAACTTGACTACTCTCAAATTCTCTTAGTCTCATGAAAACTTTACGACGTTAATAAAAACTCAAGCTTTCACTAAAAACATTCAATCAGAGCTTATAAATTAAAACTCATTCCAAGTTCAAACCCATGAAAAAAATCACTGAACTTGTGAAGTTTATAGCCAGCGAAAACATTCGTTCTCTCAGAAAGTGGAAGATTAATACCAGCACCTATCTGGTAGGAAAAAAACCCTTCTTGTTTTTGAGACATTGCAATAATGCCTCCTGTGCCAAAAGTAATATAAGGAGTAATATCCGTACTTTCAAATTGATGATGATAATGAAGCTTTGCCATAAGCCCCAACTCTAGTCCAGCAAGGTTATACTGACTATTGAGAGTAGGTTTAACTACAGAACCAACCGAAATTTTAACACTATCTGTATAGTGATAACCAAGATCATAATTAACACCAAGATTGCCATATGACGACGAAGTATAGATTCTATCTCTAATCCAATCAACTCCAAAAGACGGTGCTGACAGAGAACAGCAGACTACTAAAGTAAGTAATTTTTTCATTTTTACCCTCTAACCATGAATATACGCATATATACTCACAGAAAAGTTAAAAATTACATAACTTACATAATAAAATCGGAATCACTTTCTTAGCTACTTGCCTTTCTCTTGCAATTGCCAAACTTCTCTTTGTCACATTTTGTTACCTACCGCAATCATCATTTTAGCCTATATCACTTGCTTTTTTTCAACAAAAATTCAAACCAGACTTCACTAAAAACATTCAATCGGAGCTTACAAATTAAAACTCATTCCAAATTCAACCCCATGCGAAAGTTCATGAAACTTCTGCAGCTTGTAGCCAGCAAAAACACTTGTTCTCTCAGAAAGTGGAAGATTAATACCAGAACCTATTTGATAAGAAAAAAATTCTTCTACGTCTGGCCCTTGATTTTCTGAAAGAGGAATTTTAGCAACTCCTCCTACACCAAAAGTAACATAAGGAGTAATATCTGTATTTTCAAATTTATAATGATAATGAAGCTTTGTCATAAGTCCCGCGTCTAAAATCCCTTCACTCATAACAAGTTTAACTGCAGGACCAAATGAAATTTTAATGCTATCTGTACAATGATAGCCAAGATCATAATTAATACCAAGCATACCATACGACGAAGAGGTGTAGGTTCTATCTTTAACCCAATCAACTCCAAAAGACGGTGCTGACAAAGAACAGCAAGCCAAGAAAGTAAGTAACTTTTTCATTTTTATCCTCCAAAGATTAATATATGCATATACAAGCATATAAATATTAAAAATAGTATAAATTGCAAGTAAAAAATTGGAATTATTTTATTTTTTTTGTTATTTGTCTTTCTCTTGCAATTGCAAATTGGCATATCTTTCACTATCTGCTGCAATCATCATTTGAGTCTACATCACTTACTTTCACTTCAATATAATTTCCCACTAGCCTTTACTAAAAATATTCAATCAGAGTTTATAAATTAAAACTCACTCCTAGCTCAATTCCATGGAAAATTTTATGAAACCTTTGCAATTTGTAGCCAGCAAAAACACTTGTTCTTTCAGAAAGTGGAAGATTAATACCAGAACCTATTTGATAAGAAAAAAATTCATCATTGACTACAGCTTTGAAAGCCTCTCCAAGTAGAGCACTTATGTTTTCACCTATACTATCAGCTCTACCTACATTAGGTTTAGCCTTCATTGTACGCACTATAACAGCACCAACACCAGCAGTAATATAAGGAGTAATACCCGTATTTTCAAATTTATGATGATAATGAAGCTTTGCCATAAGCCCCACCACTGCTCCAAATTCTTCATCAAGAGTAGGTTTGATTAGAGAATTAATAATAGGTTTGATTACATAGCCAACTGAAATTTTAACGCTATCTGTATAGTGAAAACCAACGTCATAATTAACACCAAGTCGGCTATATGACAAAGAAGTATAAATTCTATCTTTAATCCAATCAACTCCAAAAGACGGTACTGACAGGAAACAACAGACCACCAAAATAAGCAACTTTTTCATTTTTAACATGTATATTGATATACATGTATACTAATATATATGTTAAAAATAACATAATTCGTGTAATAAAAATTAGAGTTATTTTATTTTCTTAGTTATTTGCCTTTCTCTTGCAATTGCAAGACTTTTCTCTGGCACATCCTCTACTATAACGCTACCTGCTGCAACTAGAGAGTCATCATGAACATTAAGCGGTGCAATTAATGAACTATTGGCACCAATAAAACAATTGCTTCCAATATTTGTTTTATGTTTTTTTTTTCCATCATAATTACAAATAACGGTACCTGCACCTATGTTACTCCCCTGCCCTACCTGAGTATTTCCTATATAACTTAAATGCTTTATCTTAGTATTTATACCTATATCACTTGCTTTTGTTTCAACAAAATTACCTATGATTGCACCATCACCTATTGTTGTATTTTCACATTTGGCAAATGGACCAACCCTAACACCAGATCCTATTTTTACTCCAGGACCAAAAAAAACGTATGGGTAAACAATCGAATCCATACCAATTTGCGTATCAAGAGAGAAGAAAACAGTTTCTGGAGCAACAAGCGTTACTCCAGAGTTAGTGAAAAACTTTCTTTTTTCTTCTTGAAAGTAAAACTCGGCCGTTGCAAGGTCATTCCTATTATTTATGCCAGTTGCCTCCTCCTCATCAGCAATAACATAGCCGACATTTAAATTACTCTTTACTGCAATGGAAACGATATCGGTCAAGTAATATTCATGAGTTTGGTTATTACACTCTATTTTCTCCACCAATTCACATAAATCTTTTGCACGCGCAACCATTATTCCAGCATTAGCAAGAAATTCCTCATCATTATTTCTACCATTTTGTGCTTCTACGATTTCTCTTAGGGAACCGTTCTCAATAATTAGTCTACCGTATCCTTTATTATTAGTTTTAAACCCAAGACAAACTAAAGCATTGCTCTCTCCTAAGCAGCTTATCATTTTAGTTATTGTGCTGCTTTTTATTAGTGGAGTATCCCCATACTGCACAACAACTATATCTGACAATTCTTTCAGGTTTCTCATTGCAATTTTGACTGCATCCCCTGTACCGAGCGTTGACTCTTGTGTAATTAATTTTATATCCTTAAAGCATTCCAGCCTTTGAGTTAAAGGCAAATCGACTACAATAGCTATTTTTTCAGGATTTAGCTGCTTTGCATTGTAAATGACGTGCTCAAGCATGGAAAAATTACCTATTTTGTGCAAAACCTTAGGCAAGCTTGAATTCATTCGTTTACCATGCCCAGCAGCAAGTACAACAAATGTATAAGATTTATTTGTCACTTATCTTAAAGACAAAAAATGAAAACCATAATGGTTGAGCCAACTAACTCTATTGTCGTAAAAGCTCCTTAGATCACTAATTTGATATTTCAGCATTGCTAGCCTTTCTATACCAATCCCAAATGCAAAGCCACTGTATTTAGTATGGTCTATTCCAACATTTTTAAAGACATTTGGATGCACCATACCACATCCAAGTACTTCAATCCATTTACTACCTTTATAACTTATGTCCACTTCTGCAGAAGGCTCAGTAAAAGGAAAAAAACTATTACGAAAGCGTATTTTTAGACCTTTATCTCCGAAAAATTTACTAAGGAAGCGATGAATAGTAAATTTTAATTGGCCCATATTGACATTTTCATTAACATAAAGCCCTTCTATCTGATGAAACATAGGAGTGTGAGTTGCATCAAAGTCATTTCTGTATACCCTGCCTGCAGCTACTATTTTAATTGGAAAAGCTTTTGTCTTTTCCATAGTTCTAATCTGCACAGATGAGGTATGAGTGCGCAGCACCATTCTTTTATCGTTTATTTTATTCTTTAAGTAGAAGGTATCTTGCTCCTCTCGCGCAGGATGATGACTTGGAGTATTTAGCGCATCAAACACGTGAAATTCATCTTCAATATCAGGACCATCAACTGCTTTGAAGCCCATATGTGCAAAAATGAGCTTTACTTCACTTATAACTTTGCTCAGTGGATGAATCTTGCCAATTCTTTCTGGTCTGACAGGCAGTGTGATATCAACTGCTTCATTTTGCAGTTTTAACTTAACTTCTTTATCTTTTAGTTCATTTTCTTTGCTTGTTATAAGCTGGTCTATCTTATTGCGTAAAACATTAATCACTGCACCTAGGTCGCGTTTTTCTCCTGCATCATCTATATTCTTTAAGTCATCGAAATAAGCTTTTACTACACCCTTTCTCCCCAAGTATGACAACCTAACTTTTTCTAAATCCTGCAAAGAAGCAGCATTTTCAATCTCAGAAACTGCCTTATCTTCAAGTAAAGGTATTTCACTTATTAGCTCTTTATTCACCTTAAAAACGCTAGCTTAAACTTTCATTATAGTGCAATCTTTAATATCATCAATAAAACTATTTGGATAAAAAGGTGTCATCAGAGTACTTTCCTTCTTGTCATTCAAGTAGCTGACACATAGCTGTATGAACATTGTGATTTGGGCTAAAAAGATGCAAGTAGCCCCTTCGGTGTCATCCCAGTGCTTGACACTGGGATCCATAACAGGTAGTAAGAAGTGCTGGAATGACATCTCTATAGGACTCCTAACTAATTCAAGATATTAAAAAATTTACCAGGCGAAAAAAAAAGGCAAAAGAATCCCCCAGTAGTGAGTTTAATAATGTAAATTGATAATGTGCTAACAAGCGGATTTTGGCTGAATGTAGAAAAAATAAAAAAGCCGCTATAATTTTATGTAATTTGCCAATAAATATCTGAGTTTTTTACTGAATTTTGTTATTAAATCCGCGGAGATTAAAAACAAGGATAAATACTCTTATTGTCATGATAAGGAAACTGATGAGGTTTGTAAAGTAACTTCTTCTGCTCTTATTGAGTCCAACGCGCCGCTGTTATGCAAGGGCGCTATAATTATTAATTTATTGATTAATTATGTTTTTTTGTTAATATTATATTAATAAATTAAAAAGTTAGAAATATGCACAGTAATAATACCACAACTCCGTGGGAGCAAACAAAAAATTCATTTAAGTCTTTTATAGATAAGTCTAAAAAAACCATACATACAGCAGCTTCCGAAATTCAAAATAAGGTAACACATGAGATAGAAGATTTCTCTAAGTCCTTTAAAAAAGATTGTGAAAACATAAAGGAAGATGTTACTAACCTTAATACCACACTACAGAAACAAGCAAAGAATTTATTTAAAAATAAAGCTCAATACATAGAAAAAAATCTCACCAAAGTTGGAGCTGAGAAAAAATATGAGGTAGAAGATTTACCTAAATTTTTCAAAGATAAATCTAAAGAGATAGGCAAAGTATTTTCCAATGAAGTAATAGAAATCAGCACTATTCGCTCAAGAAGTGTTGTAAGTGATACACAAGAGTTTTCATTTAAGCTCAAGCTGCTAACAGAGGTAAACCCTAATACAATATTACTTCAAATAAAACATTTAATTGACTTTTTTAAAATCTGCCTTTCTCAGGAGAAAAACTTCACAGCCAATATAAAAGTACCAAAAGAAAGCGAAGAACTACACAATAACTACCATAAAGCTAATAAAACTGTAGAAGAATTCATAAGTAATGCTCCAATTCAAATCCTTCTGCAGGGCATAACAATAACGCTACAAACAGACGTTAAAAACATCAACCTCGGTAGCTTGCAACAAATCGAGATATTCTTGAATAAGGAGCTAAAACGTGTGGAAAAAACTAAAAATGAGGAGCAAAGTCAAGATACGTTACAAGCAGAAGAAACTGAAAATAAAAACGAAAATGTGGTTGAAAAAAGGAACAAGCAAGATAAACAAATTGTGCAAGGTTCGTTTGGCTACAATATAGTAAGTAACAGAAAGCAAATTACACGCGCACCAGTAATTGTTGCTGCAATGCATGAAAATATTTCCTGGTTTAGGTCTCTTTTTCAGCCATTCAATTTTTTTAATACGGCACAATTCTTTTTCCCACAACTGCCCAAATTTTCTATACAGAGTAACAATATGCCACCTGGTGTTATTCCAGCACTTGACCAAAAAGAAAAAGAACCAGTGTTAGACACTCGGATAACAGAGGGTAGTATAGGAAATTTAGTCCCTCAAGAAACAGAGCGGGATATAGGTCAAATTAGGTCACACACAGATTATTTTAAGGATAATAGAAAAAAGGAATCCGAAAAGCAGGCTAAAGAATCACTGAGAGAAGAAAAACAATCAATCATAAAACAAGCTCAATTTTATGCTAGAGTAGCCATGACAGATCATTTGGCTGAGCACAAGGAAAAAAAACTCGATGAAATATTTATTGAAGTGATGAATAGATACAAAAATCAAGATCCAGAAATATTTCACAATATTTCCAACTCAGTGTTTAATATTATTTATTTCCAAGATAAACAACTACATGAAATATTAGAACCGAATGAGATATCAGAAGCATTAGAAATGCTGAAGATACCACAACCAGGCGGCAAATCTCATTTTCCAAAAGAGTATTTACACAAGCAAGTATATAGAAAAAAAGAGCAGTTGATTGAATTAGTTTCAGGCCAACCTTCTCCACAGCCTAAAAATGTTTCTCATATTACTTTAAAATCACCATTAAAAACTGTATTTTCCTCAAAAGAAACCTATTTTTGCCTATTTTTAGTAGCAGCTTCTATATCAGCACTCTGCCTATGGCACTTGCCGCTGGGAAAAGTGTCAATTTTAAAGGAATTGGTGCCAACAGAAAAAAGGGAAAGTATCGGTCTAACATTAAACATAGGGTTACCAATATTAATTACACTGTGCGTTTTGAACCTGGCTTACTTTCTATATTCTGAATATTCTGTAGAATCTATTGAGCAGATAAGTAAAAAAGATCTTCCTTTGCGCACCTAACAAATAAGATCTTTTGTGATATAATTATTTATTTTATTGCATGTTTAAAGGAATTATTAAAGATATTGGTACTATAACTGATATCACTATCCACCCTAACTCTGATCAAATCTTCCATATTGAGACACAAAATTTATCCTCTATAAACAAAGGAGATTCAATATCCTGCTCCGGAGTGTGTTTAACTGTTGTCAACATAATGAGCAATGTATTCACAGTTCAAGTATCTCAAGAAACCATGAAGGTTTCTAACTTAAATACGTGGAAAACAGGGAAAAAAATAAACCTAGAACAAGCAATGAAACTGAGTGACAGAATTGACGGCCACTTGGTTCAGGGTCATGTAGATGACATAGCAGAAATTTTAACAATCAATCAAAATTTAGAATCTCATGAAATCAGACTATCATGCCCACAAGAATTAATTAAATTTGTTGCAAAAAAAGGTTCTGTAACGCTAGATGGAGTTTCCCTTACAGTAAATTCAGTTGCCGATCAAGAATTCACTGTGAATATCATTCCCTATACATGGAAAAACACAACTTTTCAGCATAATAAAATAGGTAATTACCTAAATTTAGAAGTTGATATGATTGCTCGGTACTTAGACCAGCTGATAAAATATCAACACAATTAATTTTACAACTTTGTTATTTACAACTATTATATCTTGAAAATCATATAGATAAAAAATATGTTTTTCGATAGCCTAATTATCTTTATTATTGTCTTGTGTGTAATAATATCGATAACTAGAGGTTTTATAAAAGAGCTATGTGCATTAATGTTCTTGCTCTTATCAGTCTTTTTGACAGCTAGTTACTATGATTTTTTTATTATAAATTATAGTAAGTATTTTGACTCTAAAGTTACACAAAACATACTTTCTACAATCTCTGTATTTATTATACTTAATCTTACATTCATGACAATGAATAACTGGCTAATGTACATATTATCACCCATAAGATTGGGATTAATGGATAGAGTTACTGGAATCTTTGTCGGAGCACTCAGAGGAATATTGCTTTCTTATGTACTATTTTTTGCTGTGCACTTATATTGCCACACAGTATACGATAAAAAAGAGGGAGAGTCTAAAATAGACGCAGAAGACATATTGCCCAATTGGATAATAAATTCACACTCTTATCAGGCTTTATTTGTGACAACAGAAGAAGTAATTAACATGTATGTACCAGAGTCATTGATACTAAAAATAAAAGAGATTGGTGAGGAAATGGTTGATCAAGAAAAATCTCAAAACAATAAAGAAAAGTGAGTGTTCATTTTCTATAGCTAAATTAGCTTAGACAGCTGTTATCCACAGCAGTGCGCCATAGGTTACCAATTCCTATTACTAATCAAACAAAACTGCAAACATTGACGAATAAGTAAATCATCAAAAAAATTTAAATGTATAATTTTAGTTCATCAATGTAATAAAACAAAACTTTTTTAGTGAGTTCAAAATCTTCTAAGGTATTTCCTTCACATCTTGCTGTTATGCAGTTTTGCGTATTTGATACTCTAAGAAGCCACCAACCTTTATCATCAGTTACCTTAATTCCATCAAGCTCTGAAAATACAATGTTTTGCTGCTTTAGTGTCTCCTTGATTGATTCAATTATTTGAAATTTTTTCTCATCCTTCACCACAATTTTCACTTCATGAGTGATATATAACTTTGGTAAATCTTCAATCGCCTCAGATAGGCTTTGGTTTTTCTTAAGTAAAATGTCAATGGCTTTAATAGCAGAATATAGTCCATCATCAAAACCTAGCTCAGAAAAGAAAAAATGTCCACTCAGTTCACCGGCAAACTTTGCTCCTTCTTCTACCATCTTTTTCTTAACTAGTGAGTGTCCAGTGGCACAGGTAATTATTTGCCCTCCTAATTTGCTAACGAAATCATGCACTTTCATACTCATTTTTACGTTGGCAATAACCTTGCTTTTTGGGTGTTCCGCCAATACTTCACGTGAAAAAATCATAAACAAGTGATCATTGGAAACAACATTACCTTTATTATCAATCAAGCGTACCCTATCACCATCACCATCAAGTGCAATACCAAGATCACATTTATCTTTCTTGACAATACTGATTAACTGAGCAAGATTTTTTTCTTCTATGGGATCTGGGTCATGCAGTGGAAACGTCCCATCTATAGAGTTATTGGTTATGATGTGTATATGACTTGGTAAAACTTTTTCAATATACCTTACAATTGTTGGACTATTGCCAAAATCCCAGGCTATCTTTAGCTTGCGTGTAGTATTATTTTTTAGTGCATTTTTTAATATGTTAACGTACTCACTATATATATTCGTGTTAATTAAGCTTCCAATTTTCGTGCTGTTTTTAATTGTACTGCCTATAATTTCCTTCATTTCTTGATCTGAGTAAACTTTTTTACTACTGAAAAATTTAAAGCCGTTATATTCTCTGGGGTTATGAGAAGCAGTGATCATAATCCCAAGATCTACCTGCATTGTTGCAGCGTAGAGCATAGGTGAAGAACAGAGCCCAACGCGTATAACATTTGCACCGGATAAAATTAAGCCTCTGATTAATTCTTTTTCTATACTTGGTGAATCTATCCTGCTGTCATAGCCTACACAAACGTTAGCTGCAGTTTGACCGAATTTTCTACCTATTTCATACCCATCACTGATTTGCAGGTCTCTGCCTACCACACCTCTAATATCGTATTTTCTTATAATAGTATTGTCCATACTGCACTTCTTGGAGTGGTTAATATATAACATTCCCGCCAAATACTCAAGTTTATTTAACTATAAGATTAGTTGATTTTTTAAGAAAATATGCTAATATTATAATATAGTTCTCTAAAAATAGAAATTATGCTAAAAGAAAACTTATTTATAGCTGAAAATCAAGGTTTAGATGTAGATGAGCAAAAGAAAAATGATATTTTAAGTTTCATTGAACCTTGCAACAATTTTCAGGATTTTATAAAAAAATTAGAGGAAGAAAACTTAATTTGGTATTTTATTGGCCCTTTACGCAAAGATAAAGACATTAAAGAACAGATAAATTTAAAGTGGGAAAATGAGTTTCAAAAGTTTGAGCAATCAATAACTGCAACACATAAAAAATTTGAAGAATCTCTACCAGGTGAAAATTTCTTAGTATATACAACACAAGATAATGAATTTAAAATTAGATTTGAAAATAAAGAAAAACCAATAGAGATTAGCGCCCTTTTAAGAGCCAGCGACGAAGGTAAGGTTTATAACCTATCTTTAGGGAAAGATAGTCAAATAACTGCAACCAAAAAAGGCAGCGAAAGGCACTATGATTTTACTGGTTCAAGCTCATGTGAGATGACCATTAACTGGCAAGCTAAGGATTCTAAAGACAATAGCGTAGATTGTAGCATGACTGTAGAAGTAAGTTCTAAGGGCATAAAAAGAGTGATTGATGAACCAAAATTTGGAGAAATAACTGACCCAGAAGAGGTATTAAAATTAGTTGAGCAGAATAAAGAAGTTTTTATCAATGGCAAAACTCTATATCAAACTTTCACTGACATGGTCAAAAGTGTGAACGAGCAGCAAACACCAGCAGAGGAAACATTTACAAAAGATTCACCACAGTCAGCTACACCAAGTAGCAGTGGATATTCTTCTCTTAATACACCTTCTTCACGCAGAAGTTCTTTGTCTATTAGTAGTGAATTTAATGGTGAAGATGAAACATTTGAGAGCAACACGTTTGATGAAGAAGAGAACAAACAAGAAGGAAATGAGTTAGAGGATAGAATAGGGGAATTAGAGGAAGAAAACACATATCTCAAGGAGCAAAGCGCAAAGTTAAAAAAACATAATACAAGGATAACAGAAGAAGGTGATGAGGAACTAAATAAATTAACCAAGGAAAAGCAAGATTTGGAAAAAGAAGTCACAAGACTTAAAGATGAATTGAAAAGAAAGGAAAAAGAGTTAGCTGAAAAGGATAAAGACATAGATCGATTAGCACAAAAAGTAACCGTACTAGAACAAAGTCAAAAAGATAAAAATGCTAGAATAACAGATTTAATTAATCAATTGAAAAATAAAGAAAGTGAGATTCAGTCAACAAATAGAATAAATGAAGAGCAGCAGGAAAAATTAGAGCAAAGTGAAGCTAAGTTAAGTGCACTAGAAAAAAAGAATGCAAATTTGGAAAATAATCTAAAGAAAACATTGGAAGAAGGTTCACAAGATAATCATGAAAAGCAGTTGGCAGAACAGTTGATGGAAGCAAAAAATGAAAACGAAAAATTGACTGATACAGCAAATCAATTAGCTGAAGAATTAAATCAACTGCAAAAAGAAGTTTTGGAGGAAAAAATTCGACAACTTGAACCCGGAAGATCACTTGCGGATGAGTTCAGTGAAGTAAATGCGAAAGTAGCTACTTCAACTCAAACTGAAGCTAAATATGAAAGTAGAGGAATCCAGGCAAGTAATCACGAAACTACAGTTCCTAAAACACAAGACCAAGGTACACAAGCTGCGGATAAATCTTCAAGCAAAAGAATTAGTAAATTAGGAAAGGAAAATAAAAGTTTGGCTAGGGACAAACTAATGATATCTGAACAATTAAAACAAAAAACAAAAGAGATTGATGAGTTAAAGAAAAATTTAAAACAATTACAAGAAGAAAATACACAACTAAGACAAAAAGCTACTAAAGATAAAGGAGTTAATGCATCATCTTCAACAGATCAAAAAAAGACTAAAGAAATAGAAATTCAAACTGACGTGCAAATGAATGATTTTCATGATTTATATGATAAAGAACGCAAATATGTCAGAACAGAACTATCAGATCCAAGCGCAGTCTCTGCTCAGGCTTCAGAAAAATCTACTCCTTCAAAAGGATGAGTTTTTACTTCAACTATAGCTAATCCAAACGAAACATCATACCGCAACAATCACTAATTTTCTGTCCTTTCAAAAAAACACATCAAGCAAAATCATTTGAAAGCAAGTGGACATTGTTAGGTGAATTAACCCTAACTTAAGAATCAGATATATACAATATTAGTATGTTTAATTAATAGTGAGGTTAAAAATGTCACCTAGTGAAAAAAACTCTTCAAATTTTGTTGAAACTAAGCAAGATGATCTTAAAATGATTCAAGATTCTTCATTAAATTCAGATATCATTCACGATCCCAAGAAGCTAAAAGACAGAATTATGGATCTGGTAAAAGGAGATACAGAATTCTCTAAAATGAAGCAAGGAGATAAGGCCCTTGTAGTAGGTACAGCAAGTGGATTATTTACAGCAGTGCTACCACTTTTGGCAGTTGGTGCAACACTTGCTATACCAGGTGCTATAGTTGGTCTTACTCTATTTTTCGCTGTGAAAGTTGCTGTAAAAGCAGTTCAATCTGGATATAAAGGACTCAAATGGTCAGCAGAAAAAACAGTTGAAGGAGCGAAGCATATTGGCGGAAAAATCAAAGATGGTGCTGTATATGCCAAGAATTCGGTAAAAGAAACTGCAAGTTCTGTAAAACAGGCAACACAAGAGAGAGCTAGCTCTACATTAAGAAAAATGGGGGATAACATTCAAAACCTTGGAAGGAAGATGAGTGATAGTGGTGCAAGCATGTCTAGTTTAGATGTCATCCCATATTCAATAGGTAATGAAGATCAAACTGTTATTTTGAAAACAGAAGAAAAAACAAGAAATTTCAACAGTGTAAAGGAAATGCTTACCAAGAAAGTTTTTGGAGACAAGACCGTAAACGGCCCTGCTTTCACTAGGAAAATATTTTCTAAGCTGGGGGAAAAAATATCAGAGAAAGCTTATTTTGTTAATGTTCAACACAGTGCCAAAAACTACCAGTTGACCAACCGATTGAAACAGCAAATAGATTTTTGCAATAAATTAGATGCTAAGAAGTTGCAACATTTGTTAGCTAAAGATAATAGCAGCCTATATGAAATTTTTTCTGAACATCATGATGAGATTAAGGAAGTTATTGCAAAATGCAAAGAAGACCACATCCTAAAAGGATCGCTCAAAATGCGTAATAACATGTTTAAAGAAGGGGATAATAACAAACCTAGATCTTTTTCACTAAAGAGAAGTAACTCTGAACAATCTCACAACTTGTCAGGAAGCAGTTCAACGAGTTCTATAAGTACTGTTAGCAGCGAAGCGGAATTATTAAATCCTAATGAGCATAAGGAAGTAAAAGCACCTACTTCACTTTGGAGCAAGTTGTCATCATCACTAAAAGGTGGCAAAAAGCCAGAGGAAGTTACTTGCACAGGATATAAAAGGATTTCTGAGGATGAGATGCCATCTGCGGAGATAGGAAATAGCCGCTCTCGTGTTGCTCCGAAGAAACCGCCAAGAAGCAATTCAACGGGTTCTTTAAGTGCTGGCAGTACTGCTACAACTTCTAGCTTTGCCAGTTACCGTAGTAATTCTGATAGTGGGTTCAATTCACCAAGTTCTTCTACTCCACAAAGACACAGTCCTTCTCAAGAAACAAGATTTGGTCTAGTAGTTACGGAAGAGCTCACTCAGAAGTTGGCAAAACGACGTGCGATTGTAGATCAACCAAACGTAGAATCTGTTCAACAAAAAGCTGAGCCTAGTAAAGGATAAACAAAACCGCTTATCATTCTAAAAGGATGTTACTCAATGAGTAACATCCTTTTTTCCATTTAGTCAAAATGTTCACTTATTTAAGATCAGTTTTCTAGCACTGGGCCAATTATGGAGTTTCTTTTGCCTTTTTTCTAGATTATGCAAGAAACTTAAAAAATGAAAGTTTTTATTCAATAATTTGTGTATAAAGGATATTATTTTACTGCTAGTGAAATAAACCAGAATGAAGTCTATTTTATTGACAAGGCCTTTATTAGATTCGTTGAGCACAAGAAGCACGCTAAAAAAATATGGATACAAAGTTTTTATAGAGCCAGTATTCACAATAAAGTACTTAAATCCTGATATATCCGCGCACGAATTTGATGTTGTGATATCTACAAGTAAAAACAGTGTAAAGGCTTTCAGTCAAATATGCAAAGAGGATACCTTTTCGATTATTACAGTTGGTAATTCAACTATGCAGGCTGCAAAAAATTTGGGATTTTCCGATATAATCTCAGCAGACAGCAACGTTGATGGTCTGATATCATTCATAAAATCTCATTATTCAAATGCAATAAAGTTCTTATATATAAGGGGACAAGAAGTATCATGTGACCTAAAAAAAAGATTATCTGAAGAAGGTTTTAACGTAAGAGAAGTTGTACTCTATAAAACAATTACTAAAAGGAGTCTAACTAATAGGTGTAAAAATTTACTATTGGACGGTAAAATTGATAGCGTTGCTTTTTTTTCCTCACAAACTGCAAGGGTATTTTGTTCATTAGTTCTAAAAAGTGGGCTATCTCCTGTGATGAATAATACAGTTGCATATACCATGAGTAAAAACATTGCTGATAGTTTAAAGTTAATCAAGTGGAAAAAAATTATAACATCGAGGTTGCCCACAGGGGAGAGTTTAATTGATATAATTAATAAGGATTGTTGATGCTAAAGATTGCAACTTGGAATGTAAACTCCATACGTAAAAGAATTAACCAACTTTGTAGTTTTATAGTTGATAGTCAGATAGATATAGTTTTGCTGCAAGAGATAAAATGTACAGAAGAGCAATTTCCTTATGCAGAAATAGAAGAATTAGAATATGAATATGCTATCTATGGACAGGTTGCAAGAAATGGTGTTTGTGTTTTATCTAAATATCCAATACTGGAAAAATTAAAAATTGATGTTGTAGAGAGTCATCAAGAAGCACGTTATATAGAGTGTGTGATAAAACACACCAATAATAAGGTAAGGGTAGGAAGTGTATACGTTCCAAACGGTCAAAGCCCAGACTCTCATACTTTTGAGTATAAACTCAAGTTTTTTGATAACCTATATGAAAGGATGGGCACTTTGTTGAAAAATGAAGAGTTAACTATTATAGCTGGCGATTATAATGTTGCACTGGATGAAATTGATGTTTTTGATTCAAATTTATTAAATGGCCAAGTGTGCTTTCATATAAAAGAGCGTGAGAAATTAAGAGCGATCTTGAATCTTGGTTTTAAAGATGCATTTAGAATATCCCACCCAAATTTGCAACAATTCACTTGGTGGAATTATCAAGGCAATTCACTCAGAAACAATCAAGGAATGCGAATAGATTATATGCTATTATCGCCACAAGCTGCAGATAAATTGGAAATATGTTACATAGATGATAGGTTGCGTAAACTAGAAAACCCATCTGATCATACTCCCGTTGTATGTGTTATAAAACAATAAAAGACCTATTACACAATTCACCTTTGGCAAATAGGTCTTACTTGACTGCTGTCTTTTCTGTGCTTTTGGCTGGCTGATCTATAGTAATTTTTCCATCAAGCATAGTAAGCTGCTTACCCCCTTTATTTCCCACCTGAGAAGCTTGTTTCGGAGTAGGTTGTTTTTTACTCCCGTCAGCAATTGTTTCAAGAGGTCTTTCAATTGGGGTTTTTAAAATATCATCAATGCCATTGCGAATTTTTTCATTCAATTTTTCTCTCTTTTCTATATCATCTTTATCTGGTGAGCTAGGGTCATATAAAGTACCTGGCCTATTATTTGAAAAAAGAACTTCAATTCCTCCCTTTACAGCAAATATTGTACCAATAACAGCAGCAATTATCGCAAGTGTAGTAGGACCAAAAATTAATATTGAAGCAATGGAAAAAAGAATAGGAAGAAAAACTTTACGTAAGAACTTTGTTACCATCTCTTCATCACTAAGTAGTGGTTTATCCTCTCCTTCCTTAACATCTAAAACTTTTCCAAGACCTGGTATTTCTTTTAATAATCCTCTTCCAGGTATTTGACGCTTAAAAAAATCAACAACCCAATCCCAAGCTTCTGTACCACGTATATCAGCTACACAATCATCTACTAATTTCTTTATTTCAACATTCTTGACATTCTCTTTGTTCGCTAATTTTTTCTCTCTAACTTCTTTAAATACAGAAAGTAAAAACTGAGAAAAATTCTCCTCACTGAGTGATTTTATATCTTTTGGATTGACATTATTAAGTAGTATGTCCTTATAAGCTGATATAAAATAATCATTTATTCCTTTGTCCTTCTTTAATTTGGCTTTAACTTCTAATACTTTCACAAAGTCATCATAAATTACCCTATGTTCCTCCTTGAGGACCATCTCATTTTTCTCCACCGCCTGAACAGGTGGCTTCGAAGGTTCCTGATTCTTTGATTGTGAAATTGGTATTCCTGTCATAACTGATCTATCCGTACTAACCTATGCTTTAATTATAGCATATTTTTCGCATTAGTTCAAATTTCCTAAAACCTGTATCGAAAGGGGAAAAAGAAAAGAATAAAGCAAAAAAGAAGAGTAACAAATGATATAAGTGATAAGGGAACGTAAAAAATTGCTTCCATATATTTTAAATCTGATTATAATGACAATTAGAGATATTTTGAGAGCTCAAAAACTTATCTTTGTCTGCAGACTTTTTCTACTAAACAATCAAATTAATTAAAAAATGTAGTGTATCTTCTTCAGTGTATACACGTATACTTAATCTCTGTCGTATGTGCGCTGCACTTTTTTCTAATCTTTTTTACACAGGGGGATTTTATGTGCAGAATTCCAGATACTTGACCTTTATTTTAGCTAAAAACCAATAGGCGCCTATTGTTTAACGCTAATTAAAATAAAAATTTTTCTAATATATAGAAAAATCACTGTTTACTGAAAACGGTGCAAGAAAGCTGCTAATGTCACAGAATTTTAGGTAAATGTTGTTTGCGTGACGTATGAGCGTGCTCTCCTTACTTCAAGAAATATTTAATATGACTATGCTTGTTAATTAAGTCCTTTCAAGACAGGTTCTTAGGGTCTACGGTATAATTAAGAAAAGCCCCAGTTGTCGCTAATTTTTATTTCTACTTCAAGTGGTATAGAAATTTCTACTGCATTTTCCATTATATCTTTCATAAGTTTTGCTGTTTCTTGCACTCTGCTCTCTTCCACTTCTACAAGTAATTCATCATGAACCTGGAGGATTATTTTACCTGACTTTAACTGATCAAAAAGCCGAATCATCGCGCGTTTTATTATATCAGCGGCAGTTCCCTGCAGTGGTGCATTTATTGCTGCCCTTTCTGCAAATTGTCTTAGATAAGGAATTTTATTGTTGATGTCTCTTACAAAACATCTTCTACCAAACAAAGTCTCTACATAACCATGATTTCTCGCGATAGATACTGCTTTTTCCATATAGACCTTTATTTCTGGGTAACAAGAAAAATAGTAATTAATGTATTCAGCAGCCTCTTGAAAGGTAATGCCAAGTCGCTTTGCAAGGCCAAATGGACTAATGCCATATATAATGCCAAAATTAATGGTTTTTGCTTTGCGTCTTAATTGCTCATCTATTTCTTGCACTCCAAAAACTTGTCTTGCAGTGATATCATGAATATCTTGCCTGTTTGCAAAAGCTTCTTTAAATGCGGTAACATTTGCAACGTGTGCCAGGAGTTTTAATTCTATTTGTGAATAGTCAGCAGAAATTATCTTGCACCCTTTTGGCACAATAAACGCTTGCCTGATAAGACTACCTTCTTCGCTTCTGATAGGAATATTTTGTAAATTAGGATTGCTAGAGCTCAGCCTTCCAGTTGCAGTCACAGTGATTGAAAAGCTTGTATGTATCCTACCATCAAGCGGATCAACCTGTTTTATTAACGCGTCAGTATAGGTACCCTTTAATTTACTTGAATGTCGCCAACTTAAAATTTTACCTGCGATTTCTGTCCCCTCCTCTTCAAGTGCCTCTAGAACTTCAGAGTTTGTGCTATAAGACCCAGATTTTGACTTTTTCTTTTTACTTAGCTCCATTTTATTAAACAAAACATCACTTAATTGTTTTGGCGATGCAATGTTGAATTTTTCTCCTGCTAAATTATGTATATCGTTTTCAAGTACAGCAATTAGCTGCTCAAACTTATCAGACAATTCCTGTAGTTTTTGAATATTGAGCAGTATTCCATTTTTCTCCATATCAAATATTACTTTCATGAGAGGTCTATCAAAGCGCTCGTAAATCGTAAAAAGTTTTTCCTGAAATAATCTTTGTGTCAGTTTCTCATGGATCGCTATTAAAATTTTTGCCGAGAAAGTTTCTACATTTTTACTTAAATTGTGTGCAATTATGTTTGGAATGCTGTGATCATGCTTACCTGTGTCAAGGCTGTATGACATGATCATCAGGTCATCAATTGAGTCTAGCACTCTCTCTATTGTAGGAAATATTTCTCTGATCTTTCTAATATCATGTACTATTTTAAGCACCCCATTTGAAAATAAAGTTGAATTTATTATAGTAAGTGCATCTTGTAGGCAGCTTTGATCTATGTAGAAAATATTATCCTCACTACAAGATAAGGAGATTTTGTTCAATCTATTGTTTTCAAAGTGGCAATGAATTGCAATTTTACCTTCATATCTGCAATGCTCCAAAAATTTTTCTAATTCTTCACTACTATATTCTATTTTCTCTTTTGTGCTAGATCCACTATAAGAAAAGAGCTTTTCTACTTTTCCTATCAATGAATTAAATTCATATTTCTTCAAAAAGGATAACAATTTTTCCATATTTGGAGGATGGACTTCATATTTTACAATATCATGTTGAAGATCTACTTTTTTGCATAGTGACAAAAGTTCTCTTGAAATTAGTGCTTTTTCCTTATGCTCAGTAAGAATATTACGAACTCTTGTTTGCTCAATGTTATTGATGTTTTCTATAATGTTATCCAACGAATCAAATTTATCCAGCAATTTAGCTGCAGTTTTTGGGCCTATTCCTGGAACACCTGGAATGTTATCAGATGCATCTCCAGTTAGAGAAAATAAATCAAGAAGCTTATTTGAATTTACACCAAATTTTTCTATCACTTGTTTTTCATCTACGTATATATTTTTAATAGGATCAAATATTAGAATGTTGTAATTCAAAAGTTGAAATAAGTCTTTATCTGATGAGACTACTACTACTTTAAAGTCTTCGTGGTTGGCATATTTTGCAGCTAGTGTTGCAATTATGTCATCTGCTTCATAGCCTTCAATCTCTTCATAGCTGAAGTTAAAAGCTTCTACCGCTTCTCTCAGTATTGTAAATTGTGGAATTAGATCCTCAGGAGGTGTTACTCTGTTTGCTTTGTACTCAGAATATAAACTGTGCCTGAAATTTTTTTTGCCAGAATCAAGTGCTATAGTTAAGTAGTCCGAATGGGAAATATACTTCAGAACCATATTAAGAAAACCGTACACAGCACCTACTGGAATACCAGCTGTGGTAGTCAAATGATGCAAAACGTAATAAGCTCTGAAAAGAAAACCATAACCATCAATGATTGTGAAAGTTTTTTCTTTCATTGTAGATATTTATGTGTGCCTTTGATGGTCTGTTATTTAGCTATAAAAATCAAGCTCTTGTTTCCTATAGCCAAAATAATCATAATGCTATAGTTACTATAAGAAAACATATTACGTAAGGGAATTAACTATTCTGCCACAATTTTGCTCTATCACACTTGCCATATTTAATATTCCAGCTTCATCGTAATAATTTCCAATTACTTGCAAAGCAAGTGGTAAGCCTTCATTGGAAAGTCCAACAGGAACAGAAATAGCAGGTAACCCCGCTAAGCTTGCCGGCACGGTAAACACATCATTGATGCACATAATTAGCGGGTCTGGCTTTTCATTTAAGCCAAAAGCTTCTGTTGGAGCAGATGGCACAAGTATGTAATCTATTTTTTCAAACGCTTTTATAAAATCATTTCTAATTAATGCCCTAATGCACTGTGCTTTTTCATAATACTCATTGTAATGACCTGAAGAAAGCGCATAAGCACCAATTAAAATTCTCCTTTTCACTTCTTTACCAAAACCTTCTGCTCTTGTTAGCGAATACATTTCTTCAAGGGTATCAGCATCAACCCTGAATCCGTAACGTACACCATCATAGCGAGCAAGGTTAGATGAAGTTTCAGCAGAACAAATTAGATAGTAAACCGGTATCGCATATTTAGTATGAGGCAGAGTAATGTCAACAACTTCAGCACCGTTTTCTTTTAAATAGGAAGCAATTTTTTCCCAATTATGAACTATTTCATCTGAAATTCCATCCATTCTATATTCTTTTGGTATACCAATGCGCTTACCATTGATATCACCATTTATAAGATTAGAGAATTTAGGCACTGTCCTTTTGCTCGATGTTGAATCTTTTTCATCATAGCCACAAATTGTTTCCAGCATTAACGCTGAATCAGAAACGGAACGAGTAATTACTCCTGCTTGATCAAGAGAGCTCGCAAATGCAATCATACCAAAACGCGAACACCTTCCATAAGTTGGCTTTATTCCCACTACTCCGCAATAAGCTGCTGGTTGGCGTACAGACCCACCAGTATCGCTTCCTAATGCTCCAGCGCATAAAAACCCAGCAACTGATGCTGCAGATCCACCAGAGGACCCACCAGGAACAACTTTTTCTCCGTCACTTTTTCTAATCCACACATTTTCAACAGGACCAAAATAGCTGTTTGTGTTCGCAGAACCCATAGCAAACTCATCCATGTTAAGTTTACCAAGCATGGCTGCTCCATTTTTTAAAAGCAAGTTAGATACCGTAGATTCATAAGTCGGGATGAAATTTTCCAGCATTTTTGAGCATGCTGTTGTTTTTATTCCTTTTGTACAGAATAAATCTTTAACACCAACTGGTATGCCCATAAGTGGTGAAATATTATCTTTTTGTTTCAAAAAGTATTCATCTGCTATTTTAGCAGCTTTTATCGCGATTTCTGGGGTTTTTGTTACAAATGCATTTAGTTGCTCATTTTCAACTGCATTAACATGCGTCTCTACAAGCTCAACAGCAGAAAAATCTCCCCGCCTAAGTCCATCATGCATCTCTGTAATACTTAGCCTTCTCAATTCATTCATTAATATTCAACTTTAGCGAGGTATTAATTATAACAACAATAGGGCAGAAAATCTATATATTTATGATCGCAAACAGGAATACAACCGAGATCAATTTAGATTTCTGAAATGGATTGGTTAGTAGTACATTTTAAATAGCCGGTTTGGCACACAATGCTGAGCCATAAGGGTTTAGCGTTTCTAAAATCAAATATCAACATCATGTACGTTAAGTGCATTATTATTTATAAAATCACGACGTGGTTCAACTATATCACCCATTAACACCGAGAATATGCTATCTGCTTCCTCACAATCTTTTATTTCAACTTTTAGCAGAGTTCTAGTTTCTGGATTGAGTGTAGTTTCCCAAAGCTGATCAGCATTCATTTCACCAAGGCCTTTAAATCTCTGCAGGGTTAAACCTTTTTTACCATAATCCATCACTATTTTTGCGAGTGCACTTGGAGACTTTATTTTTATTTCAGTTTCTTGCGACTGTAAAAATGAATCACCATTAAATAAGTCAATTATGTTATCAAGAGAACTCAATATATTCCGTATTTCTTTACTTTCAAGCATACTAAGCGAGAATACATATTTGTCTGCTAACCCTTGAAACAATTTAGCAATGTGAATTTCCTCATCTTTTACTTCTACTTCCCAATTATATTCACTATACATCAATTTTAAATATTTTAATATCTCATCAGCAGACAATAGAGCATTCTTTTTGCTTAAAATTAGCAATGATTCTAAGAGATCTTTTGGTATTTCCCTATCATAATTTTTGCTAATGTTTGAAATACTGAGGCACTTATTCAAAACGAAACGCAAATCTTTGCCTACACCATTTAATGTTAATTTTTTAATCGCTGAATTTACTATATACTCTTCAAAATTTTCATCATCTTTGATATAAGTATCTTTAGCATTTTTTGTAACTTTATAGAGCGGTGGCTGCGCTATGTATAAATATCCTTTTTCAATTACTTCACGCATATGTCTAAAAAAGAAAGTTAGAATCAAAGTTCTTATATGCGAGCCATCAACATCTGCGTCTGTCATAATGATAATTTTATGATACCTAGTTTTTTCAATATCGAAGTGCTCACTCCCTATTCCAGCCCCAATTGCCGTGATCAGAGAGCCAATTTCTGCAGATGAAAAAATACGATCCAGCCCTGCACGTTCTACGTTTAGAATTTTCCCTCTTAAAGCAAGTACCGCCTGTGTTTTACGATTACGTCCCTGCTTTGCAGTACCACCTGCGGAATTACCCTCTACTATAAACAATTCCGATAACTCAGGAACTTTTTCCTGACAATCGGCAAGCTTTCCAGGTAGAGTTGCAATATTAATATTGTTTTTATTTTTAACTAACTCTCGTGCTTTTCTTGCGGCTTCTCTTCCTTTTGCTGACCTAATCGCTCTTTCTACTATACTTGCTGCTAACTTGGGGTCAGTTTCAAGTATTGTACTCAACTTGTCAAAAACTATGCTCTCTACAACTGCCCGCGCTTCAGAACTGACCAATTTATCTTTTGTCTGTGAAGAAAATTTAGGATCAGGCATCTTGAGAGATAAAACACAAGTTAAGCCTTCTCTAACATCTTCTCCAGTCAAATTCACTTTTGCCTTCTTCAAAAAACCTTCATTGTTTGCATAGTTATTGATACATCTGGTTAGTGCAGATCTAAACCCTGCCAAATGCGTACCACCATCCCGTTGTCTTATATTATTTGTGAAGCATAGCATATTCTCATAGTAGGAATCATTCCACTCCATTGATATTTCTACACTGGTACCTAGATCTTTTACATCATCTCTAATGCTGGCAATTTTAGTAACATGTGTCTTATTCTTGTCTAAGTACCGTACAAAATTAGCTGTACCAAAATTATCTTCAGACTCTTTACTATCGTTAAAATGAGACTTTACATGTGGTTTATTACGGAGATCACACAAAATGATCTCAATATTTGAGTTTAAAAATGCCAATTCTCTGATGCGACTCTCAAGAGTGGAGTAACTAAAATCAATACTACTAAAAGTCCCCGTTGATGGCATAAACGTTACTCTAGTTCCTCTTTTATTTGTGTTTTCATTAATTACCTTTAAAGATTCAACAGACTCACCATCTTCAAAGCGTATGAAATATTCCTTCTTATTGCGCCAGATGGTTAATTCCAGCCAACTCGATAACGCATTAACAACTGAAATTCCAACACCATGTAATCCTCCAGAAACCTTATAGGTATTGCTGTCAAATTTACCTCCTGCATGCAATTGGGTCATTATTACTTCTGCTGCTGATATTCCTTCCTCTGCATGAATATCAGTTGGAATGCCACGACCATTATCGGTTACAGATACTGAGCCATCTTCATTTATGCTAACTTCAATCTTACTACAATAACCAGCTAAAGACTCATCTATCGCATTGTCAACAACCTCGTACACCATATGGTGCAGACCAGATCCATCATCAGTATCACCAATGTACATACCTGGACGCTTTCTTACAGCATCAAGACCTCTTAGGATTTTTATTGCGTCAGCGTTGTAGTTACTTTCCATGAAATTGCTTTATTTATAAATATTAATTAATATTACATTTGTATGTGCTGATTAGCAACATCTTTAAGTTGAGAGAAGGATCCTTGACATGTAGATAAAACATAACATATCACCTACACGAAGTGGTTTTACATGTTATTTCAATACATAAACTTAAGTTCAAATAATCATACAAAACTCTGCTTCATATTTTAAAATAAATGGCGACAATCAAATACAATTTACCTTCTCCTTTCAATTGTACTTTCTAGCTCAACACAGGATAAGTTGCTCATACACTCTTCTAATATTTCATTCTTTTTATCATTGTTTAATCTATTGCTGAACTCTTGACACCTTCTCTCAAGAGCTGAATGCGTAGTCATAATATACCTTACTGTTTCAGATGATAACTCTGGTAACTCGCTACGGATCCTTTCTTGTTCTGTTCCAGAGAAATTGGTGAAATTGGCTCTGGCCATTTCAGGGAATTTTTGTGTGATCGCTTGTTTTATCATTTCTCTAGCCTCTTCTTCATCGAGTGTAATAACCACTGATGGATGTAAGCCAGATAAAGACTCAAATAATTTATTGTATGTTCCACCTGCACAACTTTGACCTTGATTACCGTAAGTTGTTGCAGCGTCTACAAGACCTTTTACAAACATATCTTTTCTGTTTTTTATGTCTTCATCATTCAAAGGAGTGCTTTGATTTTCTGTCCCTGTATTTCTATCATTGCAGGCTTTCCAACACAAAATAGCTGCTTGCTTTAGTGTTAACTTACTATGATTGTCTTTAAAATTATCTCCTGTTCTATTGATAAATCTTAAGCATTCAAGTGCATGAGATTTATCGCCTTCTGTAAATTCATTTGATTGTTTGATGTACTCTTCAATGTCGGTTGTATCACTCCTATTTAGCTGTACATAGAATTCATCTTTATTTAGATTCTCTTTATACTTTTCTATGAGTTTATCAACACTCAAGTTTATACTAGCAACTGCACTTGAGTGATGAGTAGTTTGTGCCATAAAAGGAATGGCTGCTAAATCTTGAAAGAAAATAGGCCTTTCTTCCTCTGGAATTTGTTGTATTAAATCGTTAAACTGCTGTATTTCTTCAATGAGTGATTTGTTTAGCAACCATAAGCACAATATAGGCAGTACCAAAAGCACACAGGAATTAATAATGTGTATAATTAAAAAAATGCTTAATGTTATTCTAATAACATTTTTTGGCCACGCTGATAATCTTTTTTCATTTTCCCTTGATTTGAAAAAATAATTTACTAATGATAAATACAAAGAGAGCTGTACAAGAAGAAAAAATGAAGGAATCATACTTACTAATAAAACTATATTAATGAATCTTTTAATTTTATTAGTGTTGTTGTAAGCATTTTGCACTCTTTCTATTAAAGCCCGTACTCTATTTCTATTCTGCTGTTGATTATTATTTTGACCTGCAAACATACCCTATTCTAACATTAATATGTCATACTATAGAAAGAATGTAAAGAAAGCAAGAAATTTAGAGCTGCTTTTATTTTTGCTTGATTGGGGATATCACTTCTACACTTTCTGCTCCATCTAAGGTACTATTTGGTTTTTTTGCAGTAATCTTGTGAGTTACTTTATTCTCGATATCTGCTCCATATGAGCTAAGTACTTCAATGGCCTTTTCATTTCCACTATTGAGTGCAATATCCAAAGCATCTATTCCATCTTTATTTTTGTGGTTGATAAAATCCTTCAACTGATCTCTACCAAAGCTTTCTATATATTGTTTAATGATGAGTTCCACTACTTTTCCAGGACAATTATTAGCAGCAGGAAAAAGTATTGTGTTGTTATTATTATCTTTTTTCGTTATGTCTGCTTTGAGTTTATTTATCACATACTCGATAACTTCTATTCTGCTATCATCCTCTGCTTCAGTGCATTGCCTAATAGCTAAAAATAAAGCTGTACGCCCATTATTATCAATATCTTCAATATTCTGTCCCTTATCAACCAAGGCTTGCATTACACTTTTATTTCCATATAAAGCAGCAAGGTGAAAAGGTGTACGTCCTTCAGTGCTTTCCCTTTCATTAATTGACGCACCATTGCTAGCTAGCAATTCTATAAACTCTGGCGTGTTTGCAAAAATTGCAAGGTGCATTGGTGTTAAGTCGTCTTTACCATGATTTCCAGTTTTTGCGTTAACGTTTGCTCCGTTATTTATCAGCAATTTCGCTATTTCAAACTGCTTATACCCGATAGCAACATGCAGTGGCGTACGATTACGTTCATAATTATCATTGACATTTGCACCAGACTTTATTAGTAGCTCTGTAGCTTCAATATCACCTGCCTTAATTGCAACGTATAAAGAAGGAGATTCATCTTTTTCTATTTCCCCTGTCATACGAAATTGCGAACATATTAATTCATAGATTATTAAGGATTATTATTAAGTTTTTATTAAAATTATATTAATAATAGTTAAAAAACTTCAATTTTTATTAAAAAATTTACATCTATCAGCGATTTTATAAGCAAATGTTTATATAATAATTCGAAAAGTGAAACAGTAAAAAAAAGCTTTTCATGAGAAATTATAAATGATAAATTGTTAATAATGAATTATTGAGAATAAGTTATGTGCTTTGGTTTGCCTAACATAAACAGAGAAGGTTATTTATTTATAATTGTTTCCTTTATAGTAACGTGTATAGCATTTTCTATATCTTGGGGGACTGGCATTACTTGCTTATTACCAACACTACTATGTACTTATTTCTTTCGTGATCCAGCAAGAGCTGTACCAAACAATAAGGATTTTATATTAAGTCCCGCTGATGGTGTGGTTTCAAAAATTGAAGAAGTTAGTTACCCTTTATCAGAAGAGAATAGAGAAGAGAAAAAGTTTACGCTTGTCAGCATATTTCTAAGTGTTTTAAATGTTCATGTGAATCGTATACCAATATCTGGTACGATAAAGGAAATGAGCTACAAGAAAGGCAAGTTTGTTTCTGCAATGAGTAATAGGTCCAGTAATGAAAATGAAAAGCAGGTTATTGTGATTGAGTATGAAAAGGAAAAAGAAATCATTGTGGAACAAATAGCTGGATTTATCGCACGCCGCATTGTTTGTAATTTAAGAGCGTCTCAGAATGTAAAAGCAGGTGAAAGGTTTGGAATTATAAGATTTGGCAGTAGAGTAAATATTTATATCCCTGCTGGAATAGAGGTAAGAGTCTCAGAAGGCCAAACTGTTATTGGTGGTGAGACAGTTATAGCAGATTTAAATAAACAAGAGAAGCTTACCTTTGACATTGTATGAATAACGATGAAAGTAACGGTAAATCCTTACCTATTACCAAGTTATTTCCAAATTTTATAACTTTACTGGGTTTATGTGCTGGCCTTACTTCACTTAAATTCACATTTAATGAACAATGGGAATTTTCAGCAATTTTTATTATCATTGCAGCAATAATAGATGGAATGGATGGCAGAATAGCAAGAATTCTAAAATCAACTAGCGATTTTGGAGCACAGCTTGATTCTTTTGCAGATTTTCTAAATTTTGGTTCAGCACCTGCTTTTCTTTTATATTTTTGGAAATTAAAGGAAATTAAAGTTGTAGGTTGGATCTTAGTAATGATATATGTAATCTGCATATCAATAAGACTTGCAAGATTCAATGTTTTACTACATTCAGAACAATTATACTGGAAAAAATTTTTCTTTTCCGGCGTTCCAGCTCCTGTATGCGCTTTACTTGCTCTGTTACCAATAATTATTACCTTTCAATCTCATGAGAGTGAATACTTACTTCTTATAGAGCAATTTTTTAACGTACAGAATACAGCTTGTTACTTTTTGGCCATTTCATTTTTTTCGATAAGTCATATTCCAACTTTCTCTGCAAAGTACATTTATGTTCCTAGAAGCCTATCCTATATATTTGTGTCGTTTTTTGGAATATTGATCATACTGTTTATAAGCAAGCCCTGGATAACACTACCAATTTTAGGTGCATTGTATATACTTACTATTCCAATAAGCACTGGACTTTATATATACTACACATATAAAACTCATTAGCTATATAAAAGTAGTGAGCAGCATGATTGTAAAAGCAACTGATCTATTAAACTCTTTTTTATATATAAAGATATTCAACATACCATTTATAATTATTTGGGTAATTGCAACTGGGGTTTTTTGTACGATTCGATTCAAATTCATTAACTTTAGATTATTCAAGTATGGAATAAAGACGCTATTCAACCTAAAATGTAATGGTAATAACAATGGTATAATCACTCATATTCAAGCGTTTACAACAGTCATTTCAGGAACAGTTGGTCTTGGAACAATATCAGGAGTTGCAATAGCTATTACAATAGGGGGGCCAAGTGCAGTTTTTTGGATGATAATTACCGGAGTACTTGGCATGTCAATAAAATTTGCTGAAGTAGTGCTTGCATTTACTCATCGCTCTGAAAACACAACTGGTGGGGCTTTTTATTATATGGAACATGGACTTGCAAAGATTGGATTTATGAAGACTGGCAAATTCCTTGCATTTATCTACGCAGTTATGCTGCTTGTTGCAATGATTCTAGGCGGCATACCATTTCAGGCAAATCAAATTGCAGCGTTGTCAAGTAACTTATTTGAATACAACACATCTGTTATTATCTCGCTATTTGTATTAATTGTAATACTGGGAGGAATAAAGCGAATTGCTTTAGTTGCAACAGGTTTAGGGCCGATCATGATAATGTTATATATAGGCATGTGTATATATTTAATCTGTGTAAACGGAAATAATCTACTGAATGCTCTATCTATAATATTTCAAGATATCTTTAACAAATCAGCTATAGGAGGTGGAGTATTGAGTGGATTAATAGCAGGGGTAAGAAGGTCAGTGTTTGCTAATGAAGCAGGTACTGGAACAGCAGCTATAGCACATTCGATTGTAAAAGAGAAAGACCCAGTTAAAGTTGGAAGTGTTGCAATGATTGCACCATTTGTAGACACAATATTAGTCTCATTTTTGACTGGTATTGTGATAATTATCACCGATATGCATAGCACTAATACCGTAGGTGATATTACGTTAGTTAGCTCAGCATTTTCAACAGCCTTGCCTTTATTGAGCAAGCTAGCTCTTCCGCTGATAATGTTTTCCTTTGCATTTTCCACAATAATAGCTTACTATTACTACTGTGAAGTTGCCCTGTTGTACTTATTTGGTAACAAAAAAGTACTGATATTGTTCCAAATTCTTATAGTGGGTTCAGTGTATATCAGTTGTATGTCAAAAAATATAGAATTTATATCTTATTTAGGCGATAGCCTGTTTATGTGCCTTATGATTCCAAATGCTGTTGCAATATATCTACTGAGAAGGGAAGTCTTAAATACAATAGATTCTTATTACAAAAGGTATTAAACATGATTTATAGATTGCTTTGCATGATGTTATTTTGCCTATCGTTTAACGATGTATACGCTGCTTCAGTTTTTCATAAAAGTTATGACACTGCATTAAATGGAGTAAGCAACTTCATGAATGAAGTGTTGTTTTTCAAGATCTTTCACGTACCATTTATAATTCTTCTATTGGCTTTTGGTTATATATTTCTAACACTACGTTTTAAATTTCTCAACATAAGGATGTTTAAGCATGCATTCGCTATTTTATGTGGAAAATATGACACAGATCATCACGATGGTCACATTACTCATTTTCAGGCATTTGTAACCGCGCTATCAAGCACAGTAGGTCTTGGAACTGTTGCCGGTGTTGCAATTGCAGTTTCAATGGGAGGACCAGGAGCGGTACCTTGGATGATGATTACAGGCTTTTTTGGTATGTCAGCAAAATTCGCTGAAGTGACTTTAGCATTCAGGCACAGAACAGAAGGTCAAGAGCAGTTATTTAGTGGTCCTTTTCAATATATAAGAAATGGGCTAGAGGAATTTGGATTTAAAAAACTTGGTATCGTACTGGCTGCAATATATGCAGCGGTTTTTGTATTATCAGGTCTTGGTGGAAGTGTAGCGTTTCAAACTAACCAAATGGTTTCAATATTATCTGGTTATTCAAATTGGATAGATGGTCATCCTTGGTTTCTCTCTTCCATAATTTCTACGTTACTTGCTCTGGTGATTATCGGTGGAATCAGGAGAATAGCTAAAGTCTCTTCTGCGCTGGTGCCTATTATGTCACTCATATATATTTTGAGTTGTTTCACGATTATTGCATTCAATATTCACAATTTTAGCAATACATTAAAAATATTGTTTTCCAGTATGATAGACTTCAATGCTGTTGGTGGTGGAGTAGTAGGAGCATTTGTCGCTGGGATTCAAAGGGCAATTTTTGCCAGTGAAGCAGGTGTTGGTTCTGCTGCAATTACTCACGCTGTAGCTAAAGATGAGGAGCCGGTTAGGACTGGTCTAGTTGCTATGATAGAACCATGCTTCGATACAATGTTAATTTGTTGTTTGACAGGAATAACAATAGTAATAACAGGTGCATACCAGACCAGCACTGGCGAGGGAATACTGATCACCCAAAAAGCATTTGAGACAGTTTCTTCTTGGTTTCCTATCCTTTTAACAATAGCTGCGCCTTTGTTTGCATTTTCTTCAGTAATTTCATTTGTCTATTGCTGTGAAATGGGATGGTTATATTTATTTGGTCCAAAGAGTATAGTGATATACCGAATATCGGTAATAATTGTGGCATTTTTCTCTGGTCTTTCTAAAGATATAATGGCTATTGCCAATATTGGTGGAACTTTATTCTCTTGTTTAGCTCTCATCAACATGACAGCGCTCATACTGTTCAGTAATCAGATTAATGATGAAGTTCAATGCTATCTAAAAAGACTGAGGAATAACAAGATCAACTAGATTTTTAGTATAATGGAGAAATATATAATTCTTATATTATCTTACGTAATCGGTTCAATACCGTTTAGCTTAATTATTGCAAAAATAAATGGTATAAATTTAAGAGAAGTAGGTTCAGGAAACATTGGTGCTACAAATGTTGCAAGAACAGGAAATAAGAGACTTGCTGTCCTCGCATTATTTTTAGACTCTTTGAAAGGATTTGTCGCGGTTTATACAGCACAACAATTTTGTGATAATAACGATTTTTATATATATGTATCTGCAATTTTAGCAGTTCTAGGGCATATGTTTCCTATTTGGCTAAGGTTCAATGGAGGAAAAGGGGTTGCAACAACTTTGGGAGTTTTGATAGCACTTAACATTTCTATAGCATTAGCATTTGTATTTGTCTGGCTAATAGTATTTTTTATCTTTCGGTACTCCTCTCTTGCTTCCTTGGCTGCTACTGCAGCAGCTGTTATAGCATCTTTCTTTTTTCAAAAGGAGTTATTCCTTATACTACTCACTGTAGCGATATTAATTTTCTTGAAGCATTACAAAAATATTGCAAATCTTCTGCAAGGCAGAGAACGTAAGTTTTTATGAGCTATGTCTCATTCCTTCTGCTACATTACTAGCGGATACTCCATGTGAGAGACGACTTGAGACCACTTCTTCTACTTCTTTTATTATTTCTTCCATGTTTTTTCCACTTTTTTTACATGCATCATCAAGTGCTAATTTTAGCTTACGTATATCATACTCTTCTAGCATCTTATTCATTTCTTCTTTCGTTATCTCTAATTTTTTTAGTAAGATGTTCTCCATTATTTCTCTTTCACCACCTTTATATTGTCCATTTAGTCTGTTATATGCAATGCAACACTTCCTTTCTCGTGGCAAGGCTGACAGATTTTGCAATGTAGCATCTATTTGAGCTTCTATAGGGTTAACTTTCCTAGCCTTTTCAGCAGTTTCTGACCTAAATTTCTCTACTTCTTCTTTTATTATTTCGTCAGCTATTCCCTTAGCTTCAGTTAAAGATGAGTCCTTGAGAAAAAAATCTGTTCTAAGTAAATTTTGGTTTAAAAGCTTCAAAAAGACTTTTTCTTTGATATTTTCGAGTTGATCGTCTAAACCATCCCCCTGTAGTTTATTTGTTATGTGCTGAGACAGCGCAAAGTGCTCTAATTTATTTAACTTTACAGAGTTAATATTTTTCATTAACGTCAGCACAATTTGTTCACTATATTGAGAAGTAAAACTCAGTAAATTTCTCATTAAAGGAACGCTTACTTCTGCAATAAAATCATCAACTATTTTTTGACTTTTATCATCTTCATAATTATTTTGGGCGTTATGCCAAGCCCTAAGAATTTCTTTACTGTTCTTCTTATTTTTTAGCCTGTCTAACATAAACTTACGTGCTTCATTTTCTGCTTCTGTAAGGAGCATTTGTCTAGGTGGTGTAAATTTAATCTCTGGATCGGAATGAATACCCTCTAATGTACTTAACATTCTGTAGATAACACCAGTAAAACATGTGTTAGGAATTCGTTCTTTTCTAGAGAAAGTTTGACTATCCAGTAAATTTGCAATTAACGCGTCTTTTTTATTTTTTACAGCTTCTCTATCTCCATCATTGCAGGCTCTAAGAACTAACAGAAGAATTTGTCCACCAGTGAAGCCAGAGCTATGTTTCTCATTACCTTTGCAAAAATCTTGCAAAAACATTACTAATTTTCCCTTATTCTCATTACTAAATGGTTGACCATCAAGCATATGTAAATAATTTATATATTCAATAAACTCTTTAAATCCCTCATTATTAATAGTGTCTTCTGGTACTGGATCATATTTGCGTATTAACTTACCAATATTATTACTAATATCGTCATTCAATTGATGGGGCAGTAAATGCTCATAAGTACCATCAAACTTATTTGTCATACTGCGAGTATTTTCTTTTATGCCTTCTAAAAAGAAACTAATAGCAGCTTTGAGTAACGTAAATGGATTAAAATCCTTTGGCCTTAATTCACTTTGTAATAGAATTAAAACCATTGCAAGTGGTATTGTTGCAAGTAACGAAACGAGCAGAAAAGTAGTTGTAAAGGTTAGATATGTTACAGAAGCAAAAAATAAAAGGAAAGATGCTATTTTGATTTTATTTTTCTCAAAAAATATTTCCCAATATTCCTTTTTACTTATTTTTTCCTGCTTTGCAGCTTTTATGTCTTTATAAACGTAAAAAGTTTTTATTTCAGATCTAAAAAACAATGTGGCAAAAGATAAAAAGACATTGGCAGGATTAACTAAAATGCTTAAAGAAACAAAAGCTGCGAAGTAACTTGCTGTCTTTAATCTGTAAGAATCCTTTCCAGGAAATTGTATTTGGGAAATACCTATCATAGCCTACTCTCTATAATATTATGATATTGTAGTAATAACAAATAGCCTATAGATGTCAATGCTTAAGTATTTTACTGTCTACGCACTCATCGTATTCAATTTCAACTGTAGAGTGCGCAATTTCGAACCTATTTAATAGTATTTTTTTTATCTCATACAAAATATTAGTGTGTTGTCCATTTTGCTTTATCTTGGCATGCATAGTAAGTATAAAATAATTATCAGATAGTGACCATGCATGTATATGATGCACATCTATCACTTCAGGTAACTTAGATACAATCTCACTTTTTATCTCCTCAGCAGATACACTCTCAGGTGTACCTTCAAGGAGTATATGGCAAGAATTCTTGAGAATTTTATAGCCACTGTTTAAGATTATTACACTGACAAATACTGACAAAATAGGGTCCACTATTTGCCATCCGGTAAACATGATAATTATGGATGCAAGTATAGCAGCTACAGAACCTAAAATATCTCCGATAACATGCAATACAGCACTTTTTATGTTTATATTACTTTCGCATTTACTATGTAATATAAAAAAGACTATAATGTTAGAGATTAGGCCAAGTGTGGCAATTATTAGCATTACTTTCCATTCCACATTGACCGGACAAATGAATCTCTTTATTGATTCAATTATAATGACCGCTGCAATGAAAAATAGAGTTAAACCATTAACAAATGCTGCAATTATCTGCAATCTGTGATACCCATATGACCTCTGTAAATCAGATTTCTTAGCTGAAAATTTGTGCGCTACCCAGCTTAAAATCAAGGCAAAAAGATCAGTGAGCATATGCCCTGCATCTGATAACAGAGCAAGCGAGTGTGAAATTACTCCACCTACTATCTCCATAAGCATTGTTATTGCGACTATTATTATGGAATAAATTAAGCGCTTGGACTCTTCTATTGAGTGTTTGCCATTGTGCACTGCTGTCATACAAAATCTTTTTATGAGCAAAAAAACGTGGGTAACACTGGGCTCGAACCAGCGACCCCTTGCACGTCAAGCAAGTGCTCTACCAACTGAGCTAATTACCCATCTTAACCTTAGTATAGTGCTTCAGTGAAATGAAAGTCAATTTGCTTTTAGACTTCTTGCTGAATGAAACTCCTTGACAAACCTTCCCACTTTCCTTATCATACCAATAAGAGTACTTATCCTTGTTTTTGATCCTCGCGGGTTCAACAACAAAAATTCAGTAAAAAACTCAGATATTTATTGGCAAATTACATAAAAATTATAGCGGCTGCATGTCTTTTTTATTTTTTCTACATTCAGCCAAATCGCGCTTGTTAGGACATTACTACAACGCCAATTTACATTATAAAACTCGCTACTAAAGGATTTTTTTACCTTTTTTTCTACTCAGTAAATTTCTTAATTATAATTCCGCTACTTATTAACAGCCATGGAATTTTAGCTATATTCTCGATTTTTCATATTGAGTTAACTATCTATACTTTTTTATTAAGATATAAATTATATCAATATGAGAATTTACACTTTCTTAGCGGAAGTAGCTTTATGCTTGATATTGTGGAGACTAATAAATTAGAGGTTAAAGTTATGACAATCAGTCAACAAGTAAATAAAAATATAACTAAAGAAGAATATTTTAACAATAAGCATATCATAGAAGTTAAAGATTTAAATATCAAAGTAGAGGTTCATTCTCATGATTTAAGAACAAGTAAAGTTGCTCACATTGAAAGTGAGATAAGAGAAACAGCTACTAATTTTAAAGATGCATTTAAGCTGGAGCCTGGTAGCTCAGAACAAACATTCAAAATTTATGTGTTTGATGATAAGGCTGATTACACTCACCTTGGTGGAAGCGAACGTTTTGGTTCTTACCTTGGAGATGAAGGTGGTAAATGTTACTACAAAGGAGAAGCTGATATTTTTGCTGAGATGTATGTCTATCAGCAAGGTGGCGTTCATAACCTTCAGCATGAATTTGCACATGGTTTAACTTACTTGGCTACAGGAGGAAAATCTCTACCTACAGTATTAATGGAGGGAATTGCAGATTACTTTGAACATCATTCAGATCACAAGTTCAATGCTCAAGGGTCAAGCATTGATAAAACTGAAGCCGCAAATTTGGATCTAGGTGGAATTTTAAATTTACAATACTCAGCCAATGGTGAAGAAAACAGTTTAGTGTATAAAACTGGTCATGCGTTGATAATGTACTTACAGGAAAAAGATCCTAGTTTATTAAGAGACTACCTAGATGCTTTACGTCAAGGTAACTCAGATGAATCAAAAAGTTTCTTGAAAGACATAAAAGGACATGATGCTGACTTCAAAAGTTGGCTTGCTGAGAATGATACAGAAACTGCAATGGAACATCTCAACGCTTTGCAAGTTACAAAAGGAGATTTTATAGCAACTGGTCAAGAAATAGTGGGTGGAGAAATTAAAGATGTATCGTATTATAAAGCAAATATAGAAAAAATAGATGGAGAAAACGTTGGAAGTTTCTCTGCTGTAGAGCATGTGTCATTTTACGATTATGCTCGTGCTGTTAATAGGGCAACAAATGATACCCTCGATATATCAAAGGAATATCATTTCTTAAAGGCAGTAAAAACTACTGATGGGCAGGTTAAGCTGACTTACTCTGATCAACAAGGTAATGAATATCAAAACAGTCAAGAGTATAAAATGCAAGCTTTGAGGATATTATCAAAATATGGTGAAGATCTTAGAAAATCTTACTATGATGGGAAAGAAGACTTAGATAAGCAGAAGGATATAAAATATAATGATGTGTTGAAAAGCCTTCGTGAACAGGAAGAAACACAGCGTCATGATGCATACGAGCAATACAAAAGAGGAGAGATCTCTTATGAGAAATTTGTAGAAAAATGCAATTCAGCCAGCACTAATTATCATAATGAAGATAAGAGATTATATAATGCTACACAGGACAAATATACACAACTGAAAGATGATTTGCTTGATAAAACCATAAACGCTGGCTTGAAACAAGTAAAAGAAACTCAGAACATTGACGTAGAAAAGATGTTAGAAGAGATGGTTAATATCGATCCAAACCTAATCAGAGGTGCTCATATTAATCTACAAGAAGGTAAAGTTTTCTCTATCAAAGCTCTTGGTCACGGAGATATGGGTGCACTATCTATATATGATGGGAATACAAAGCTTGGAGAGTTGTCGAGCGAATCGGGCTTTTTTAAGCAAGTTGAAGGTCAAACTAAAGAAACTTTTGTTTTTGAGGACATATTGCACAACTTGAATACTCAATATGACGGTGGTGCTTATATGGCTATTACAAAAGAAAATGGTCATTATAAAGCTTCTCTAATAGATGGCAGAACAGTTGAACGTGATGAATACTTTGATGAAGCACATTTACATGAAAATGAATTGTTGCATCCTAGCACTGGACACATTCAAAAAGATTTAGATTCTCTACTTCTTAGAGGGACCAAAATTCTAAATCATCAGGATTCAAAGCATGCTCAATATTCTGATGAGCAAAGAGAAAGCGGCGTAATCGTAGAAAAAGGAACATTATTGGATGATAAAGGGACTGATAGAACAGACGACGATGTATACGAAGCGATTGTAAAGCAAGAAGGCGAAAATCTACATGCATTCAAAAATATGGGCTTCTATATCACTGAAGAGATGAAAAATGAAAGAGGTGAAGTTATAAATGAAAGTAACTTGTTCATTCATGATCATGGAAAAAACGTAAGGTTTCAATTGCCAGGCAATGTTACTCACCTAAAATTGGTGGAAAAAGATGGACAATATAAATTAGCACCATCTGATTCTGAAGGAAGAGAATACAGTAGCATACCAGACGAATACAAATATATTGACCCAGTATTTGCACATGAATATGAAAAGAGAGATTATTCTCATAAACATATAAATGTGGGCCTTATAAACTTAGAAAAATATGCCCCTGGTAAACTTTTTACCATTAAACATGATCCAAATGATTATCAGATACAAAGAAACTCGAGTGGTGAAATAGTGAGAATCAACAATCAAAGATATTTCACTAAAGTAAAACTATTTGATGGTGATACTGATGAAGAAATAGGAATGTTATCTAATAACTTCCATAACTTCAAAGGGCAAATATTCTTTTCTGCTGATTATAACTACAGCTATAATGATTTCCTCGCATCTGTTTCTCCTCAAGTTGAAATTGAGAATATGGGAAATGGAAGCAAAAAAATAACTTTTGATCAAGGCAGTGGCGATATCGGCGATACTAACAGAGGCTACACGGACTATCAGAGAATATTCACAAAAGAGAAACAAACCGAAAGTCCAAAAGGGCAAGTAAGTGAAACTAAAACAGAAGTTCATAGTACTACTAATGTTGTTGCTGAAGAGAGAACTGTATCAAACGACAATAGTGAAATACAGTCTGATCAACCACAAATTCCAACAAGGGCAAAAAGGTCAGCTTCAGTGGAGGAGAAAGAGCAGGTAGTGTTGAAAGACACAATCTTGAAAATAGAAAAGAGCTATGATAGAGATGTAGAAGGAAAGCATAAGGCAAATGTAATCATAGATTATAATGATGTGAAAGCCTTGTATAATAGAGCAGAAGGAGCAGATAAGCAATCTGTGTTAGATTTTTGGAACAAACTGCATACATCGGATTATAAGATTGGTGCTTTGCCGGAAGACAAGTATTACTTTAAAGATGGCAAATTTCTAATTCACGATAGTGACACGAAAAAGCTTATAGTGTTACCTGAAGATAAGGTATCCATCAAAATAATGAAGGATGGTGATAGTTATAGTTTGGCTATATCAAATGGTAATGGCAAAGTAATAAGCAGCATTAGTAAAATAGATAATCCAAATTACGAATTGCTATCAGATTCAAGTCACTTCAGCTTAGAAACGCAAGATAACATTGAGTTATTAGATCAACATCATGAATATAATCTCTATCTAGAGAATGGTTTTGTGAAAATGTTCGACTGCGCAAGCGATCACGTTTATCACGATCATAACTCAGCCTATATCTAATATACAAGGAGGGCCCTGCCCTCTTTTTGTTATTCCAATGCCCAGACACTGGCATCCAGTTAAATTTGCTAGTATAAAAGTAATCAACGTTTCTTATGATGGAAAAATGGATTCCAGTGTCAAGCACTGGAATAACACCAAAGGGGCTACTAGGATGACATCGTCTGCTACATACTTAGATCACAAGAGAAGAATTCTGAAGCGAAAAGCTTCAAGGAAATCTTATGCAAAATCTAGTATTTACGGAATTTATATTATTTTCATGCACATTATGGTTTTTATAATTAACGGAAAGTGATATGGCTAGTTTAACTTTTAAAGACAACTCTGGAGCAAATGTACCATCCCCTAACATTAAAAGCATAATTTATGAAGATGCTGCACAGAATAAGTATACCTTTGGTGTAGACAATGCTACTAATGTTTTCAACACTTTTAAGTATGAACCTAATGGTGCTGCTGAAATAGATTACAGTGCTACAGCAACAAACTTCATGACTGGAGGTGCAATTGCTACATTATTAGGTATTGGAACTAACGTAGATGAAATAAAAACTAAGACTGATACTATTCCAGCTGACTTAACAGCTAAAGTAACTGCTATAGAAACTGCTACAAATGCAGCTAATTTAGGAAATAAGGTTACTGCAATACAAACTAAAACTGATAAGATTACAGATACCTTAGGAGCTGATGTCACTGCTATAAAGGCTAAGACTGTATTTATTCCAGATACCTTTACTGCTGATGTTGCTGCTATAAAAGATGCTACAAATGCTGCTAATTTAGGAGACAAGGTTACTGCAATACAAACTAAGACTGATACTATTCCAGCTGACTTAACAGCTAAAGTAACTTCTATAGAAACTGCTACAAATGCTGCTAATTTAGGAGACAAGGTTACTGCAATACAAACTAAGACTGATAAGATTACAGATACCTTAGGAGCTGATGTCATTGCTATAAAGGCTAAAACTGATACTATTCCAGCTGACTTAACAGCTAAAGTAACTTCTATAGAAACTGCTACAAATGCTGCTAATTTAGGAGACAAGGTTACTGCAATACAAACTAAGACTGATAAGATTACAGATACCTTAGGAGCTGATGTCACTGCTATAAAGGCTAAAACTGATACTATTCCAGCTGACTTAACAGCTAAAGTCACTGCTATAGAAACTGCTACAAATGCTGCTAATTTAGGAGACAAGGTTACTGCAATACAAACTAAGACTGATAAGATTACAGATACCTTAGGAGCTGATGTCATTGCTATAAAGGCTAAAACTGATAAGATGCCTGACGATCTAGGAACTGAGTTAGGTAAGTTAGCAAAATCTGCTGAACTAGCTCCTTTAGTTAAAACTGCTGAATTAGATCCTTTGGCTAAAACCGCTGAACTAGCTCCTTTAGCTAAAACTGCTGATGTTACTGCAATAAGGGCTAAGACTGATAAGATTCCTGACGATTTAGGAACTGAGTTAGGTAAGTTAGCAAAATCTGCTGAACTAGCTCCTTTAGTTAAAACTGCTGAATTAGATCCTTTGGCTAAAACCGCTGAACTAGCTCCTTTAGCTAAAACTGCTGATGTTACTGCAATAAGGGCTAAGACTGATAAGATTCCTGACGATTTAGGAGCTGAATTAGGTAAGTTAGCAAAATCTGCTGAACTAGCTCCTTTAGTTAAAACTGCTGAATTAGATCCTTTGGCTAAAACTGCTGATGTTGCTGCTATAAAGGCTAAGACTGATAAGATCACAGATACCTTAGGAGCTGATGTCATTGCTATAAAGGCTAAAACTGATACTATTCCAGCTGACTTAACAGCTAAAGTAACTTCTATAGAAACTGCTACAAATGCTGCTAATTTAGGAGACAAGGTTACTGCAATACAAACTAAGACTGATAAGATCACAGATACCTTTACTGCTGATGTTGCTGCTATAAAAGATGCTACAAGTGCTGCTAATTTAGGAAATAAGGTTACTGCAATACAAACTAAGACTGATAAGATGCCTGCTGACTTAAACGCTGAGTTAATTAAGTTAACTACAATAGGAAATGCTATAAATGGTAATGGTCACGTCACTGAAGCTGCTAAAGCTGTACTAGAGAGCAGTTTCAAGCAAGCTATCACGGATGCTGGGCAAGAAGGTAGTGAATGGCTTAGAAATGAGATAAAAGAGATAGTGTCACAGCCATCCTTCGAGATTCCAACAGATTCAAGTTCACCTCTTTCTTGGGATTGGTAATGTAAGTGCCAGTAGATGATATCTCGCTATGTCATTTACTGTTGTCATTACAGCATGTGATACACAGCTGTACGAACATTATTCTGTAGGAAGATGTCATGCCAGTGCCCAGACACTGGCATCCATTTTCCCATCATCATAAGAAACGTTATATTTTAACATTACTTTTATACTCGCAAATTTAACTGGATCCCAGTGTCACGCACTGGGATAACATCTTCCAGCTGTGCATGTGAAGCTAAAATGGCATTCTTTTTTCTAGATTCCAACGGTCTTGATAACAGGCAAGAAGTATATTTTTCATTGCAACTAATTTCCAGCGATTTTTGTTTTAATGTAAATGGAATATAGTCCTATTGCTGCTGCGTTTGAAACATTTAGACTGTTAATTACGTTTGACATTGGGATTTTTAAAAGATAATCACAATTTTCTTTAACTAGTCTCCGCATTCCTTTCTCTTCAGAACCAAAAACAATTACTCTTTTTTGCCCAAAATTCTTTATTTCATCTATATTTTCCTTTGCATTGCAATCAAACCCATAACACCAGTAGCCTATCTTTTTTAAAGACTCCATCGTCTTTACTATGTTTGTAACGTATATTAGAGGGACAATATCCAGTGCTCCACTTGCTGCTTTTGCGATAGATGCATTTTCGCCCGGCGAATGGTGATGTGGTAAAACCAATGCATCAATGTTGAAACAAGCTGAGGTTCTTAAAATCGAACCTATATTGTGTGTATCAGTAATTTGATCTAAAATGACTATAGTAGAGTTTTCACCTGATCTTTCAGCTATTTCTTCAATATTTAAGCTGTGAAAAATAGGAGTAACTTTTAAAGCAATTCCTTGGTGATTTACACCTTTGGGTAAAACATCATTGAACATTTTGTTCTCTACCAGTCGAGCTTTAATGCCCTTACTATCTGCACATTGTTTAATTTCTTTCTCAAATTCTCTGTAGAAATTTTCTGTTACTAACAGTTCTATACACCGCCTATTTTTGTTTCTTAATGCTGAAATACAAGTGTGCTTTCCATATATCCAACAGTTTTCATTAGCTTTTGATGATTTCATCTCATTATTAAAAATCAGATTTTTATAGAGTAAGCAATATTTTACTGTGTTTATATATTGTTGTAAAATTATGCAGTTCAATTAATGAATTTATGTCAGATGATGAGTTAGATTGGCAAAAAAATGTTAAGCCAATAGAATGTGGAAAAGTTACTTTGAAAGTTGATCACAAAGTAAATATAAAATCTATGATTGATAAAGGTATCTCTGGCTTACAAGAAAATTTTCTTAATACTGATAATGGTGATTCATCATTTTGTCTTGACTACAATACAAAATTAAAGATCGATAGGGGCAAATATTTTATAAGCGATAAACTCGATTTGCATGGCTATAGTATAGATGATGCTTATTGTAAATTGATAGATTTTATTATCAAAAATTATCAAGCAAGGAATAGGTGCTTATTGGTAATTACGGGGCATGGTAATAGTACAGATAAAATAGACACTATAAAGAATAGCTTAAATAAGTGGTTGAATGATACAAAAGTTCGAAATATGATCTTATACTATCAGCAAGCCATAAAAAAACATGGTGGCAAAGGAGCTTTTTATGTCTTATTAAGAAGAAATAAAGGTTAATTTTAGAGTACCTATTTAGGAGTACCTTTCTTAGAATTCACGTGTTGAAGAATGATTTCTGCTAAACCTTTACTAATTCCAGGTACGTTTTGAATTTCAGCTAGAGAAGCTTTGCTTATATTTTCTACAGAACCAAAATGAGACATGAGTGCCTTCTTTCTTTTACTGCCAACACCGGATATTTCACTTAATTGTGAAGCAAAAAACTGTTTATCGCGTTTTTTTCTATGCGAAGTTATCGCAAAACGGTGAGCTTCATTACGCAGCAATTGTAAATAAAGCATGACCTTACTGTCACTTGCTAGAGTAAATTCTTCTCTGTCCGGCACATAAAATCTTTCATTTCCTGCATTACGATCATGACCTTTCGCCATACAAGCAAAAGGAACTTTTATATTCAATATTTCCAATACATTCTGCACTATGGAAACATGTCCTGGACCGCCATCAATCAGTAAAAAATCAGGGATTATATCTTTTATATTGCCAGAGAAACGTCTAGTCAGCACTTCTCTCATCATTTTATAGTCATCACCTGAAATTTCTTCTTTTATAGTAAATTTTTTGTATTCACTTTTTAAAAAACCTTCCTGCCCTGCAACAATCATCACACCAACTTGTTGATTTCCAGATATATGGCTATTATCATAAACCTCGATACGCTTTGGAATATTTGGTAACAAGAAAATCTTCCTAAGCTCTTCGAGCTTTTCTAGGTTATTTCTATAATCAGTAAGCTTCTGCTCTAGGCTATGCTTAGAATTATTGTAAATAAAATTCAACAAATCACGCTCTTTACTATTTTTCGCATACAAAACTTTTATTGATTTTTGAGTAAGAGCATAAAGTGCTTGTTCTATAATTTCCTTATCCTTAATAAAATCGGGAACGTAAATTTGTGCTGGTGGTGTGCTAACTGGATTATACAAATTGACCAAAAAGGTGGATAAAATTTCATTATTTGGATGATCACTACAATTCTCAATGAAGTAAGGAATGCTTCCATAGTTACCTTTATCTCTGAAAGATAGTACACCAATGCATGCTAAGTCTGCCTCACGTACAATGCTGAAGAAATCTGCATCTTCTTCAAAAGAAAAATCCATTGGCTGCATTTGAATTTGCTGAAGAAATTTCAATCGATCTCTATAGACAGCAGCAAGCTCGTAGTTCATCTCCCTACTGCACTTTTCCATTGTAGAAAATAGCTGTCTTTGCACTTCTTTATTCCTTCCTAGCAGAGTATCTTGTGCTTGTTTTACTGATTTGCAGTAATCATCTTTTGTAATTTTATCTACGCATGGTGCTGAACAGCGCTTAACTTGATACTCAAGACATGGTCTTTTTGTTGAAGAGAAATATTGATCTGAACATACTCTTAAGAGAAAAGCTTTTTGCAATGATAATATAGTGTTCTTAACAGCAGCAGCAGATGGAAAAGGGCCGTAGTAATGAAACTCATTCTTCTTAAACTTACCTCTATATTTCGCTATTCTTGGATAATCATGCTTAGAAATTGTTATATAAGGATAAGATTTTCCATCCCTAAGCAAAATATTATAAGATGGTTTTAACGATTTTATTAACTGTGCTTCAAGAAGCAATGCTTCGATTTCATTCTCAGTGATGAATATTTCAACCTTAATAACCTGTGAGATCATTACTCTGATTCGTTCAGAAAGGTTTTCGAATTGAAGGTAGTCGGATAATCTCGACTTCAAGTTTTTTGCTTTACCAATGTATAAAACCTTACTCTTATCTCCAATCATCTTATAAACGCCACAGGATTGTGGAGATGATTTGATTTGTTCCTTATATTGCCTGAGCATTTATCAATTGTTTAACCTGTATAAGGTTAAACTCTGCTACTAAATGAAAGGTAGAAACAACATTTGCAAGCAAAGATAACCTGTTTATTCTAAGCTCATTAGAATCACAGTTAATCTTTACACTGTCCATAAATTGATTGATAAACGGAGCAAAACGAGCAAGTTCATCAAGCGCTGTATTAAAGTCGTTATTTTCTATCGCTTGTTTGATGTTTTTACAAGCAGCTATAGCACAATTTGATAGCGCAATCTCCTCATCTTCAATCAAAAACTTCTTACTGTAAGATGCATTATAAGTAGTGCCATCACTTTTTCTCACTTTGCTCATCATGTTACTGGCTCTTTTATAAGTGCTTAGAACCTGTTCACCTTCTTTTGTACTAAGATAACGATCCAATATCACAGTTTGCTTTTCCGCTTTCAGCAGATCATTAATATCGACTTTATATAGTATTGAATCTACAACATCTTGCCTTATATTTCTATTTTTTAAAATAATCTTGAACCTTTCTAAGCAGAATTTAAATACTAGTTCTAAAATTTGTTTTTCACTTGGCTTATCAACTGGAGTTATATTTTTATTCAATAGAAGCCTTGAACATAAAGATACTGACTTATCTATCAGCAATCTAATTGGAATATGCAAATTATTTTCAAGTATTGTTCTAATTATACCAATTGTCATTCTCCGCAAACCAAACTGATCATACGAACCAGAGATTTTCTCACCTGCTGCAATTAAGCCAACCAAACTATCCATTTTGTCTGCAATAGCTACAGCAATCGCAGTAGGAGATTTAGGGCATTCTTGGTCCGATCCAATTGGCTTATAGTGCTCAGTTATAGCTTCCACTACTTCTTTATCCTCTTGAAAATAAGAAGCGTAGTATCCACTCATTACTCCTTGCAATCCCGGAAATTCTTTCACTATCAACGTTGCAAGATCTGCCTTTGCTAAATATGCAGCACGTTCAACTTTAATTAATGAAGCATGTGGAATAAATATCGCTATATACTTTGAAAGAGCGATAATACGCTTCACTTTTTCTTCTACGCTACCGAGCGAAGCATGAAATGAAATAGAGCTCAATTTTTTGACATAGTAATCTAGGTTTTCCTTCTTGTCTTGAGATATCAAAAACTGGGCATCAGCAAGACGTGCTTCTAATATTCTTTCATGGCCTTTGACAACTTCATTGTTGTTAACATTTACAACAGTAACAAAATGTGATATTTTCTGTCCATCACTTAAAGCAAGATACTTTTGCTGCGTATTAATTATACTAAGTATTACTTCCTTCGGTAATTCTGATGATTTTACTTTACCAAATAATACTATTGGCCACTCTATAAGCCCTGCCAATTCATTAAGTAAATAATCATTTTTTTCAAGTTGTAAGTTCTCCTCTTTTGTAAACTTATTAATCTGATCTAGTATAAATTGCTTTCTTTTGTCCAACTGGAGAATGACATTATTTTTTTCTAACAATTCAAAATAGTCTTTGGGTGTTTTAACAGTAAGTACTGCATCACCTGAAAGAAACCTATGACCATACGTCACGTTGCATGCTGTAACCCCTGCAAAAGATATAGGTATTATTTCGTCATTTAAAATACATAGAATATTTTTAATTGGCCTAACCCATCTCTCTTTTCTTTCACTCCATCTCATACTCTTTGGCCAAGAAAAGTTTTTTAGCATTTCCTCCAGTTGATTTTTGAGAAACCCGTTGATGTTAAATAAGCAGCTTTCTCTCTTAATGAAGTAAAAATCTTCATCATTTACTTTGTGAATGAGTAAATCTTCTTCACCTTTCCGATTTTTTCTCAAAAAACCTTCGATAGCACTTTTCGGTGCATTAACTCTTGGTCCTTTAATCTCATTGTTAGAATCTTTTAGCTCCAAAGCACTTATGCCATCAATAAAAAGAGCAATGCGACGTGCAGTCACATAAACTTCTATAGATGCAAATTTCACATTATTTTTACTAAAAGCATTAGTGATATAGCTCTTAACCTGAGCTGCAGATGAATTCTGCATTCTTGATGGAATTTCTTCTGAAAGACATTCAAACAATAATTGTGACAACATATTCTACTTTGCTCTATATAATTCACAGCATTTTTTTGTTAACTCTCTCACTCTACCAATATAGGCTGTACGTTCATTCACACCAAGCACACCTCTTGCATCAAGTAGATTAAGTAGATGGCTCGTTTTAATACATTGGTCATAAGCTGCTATCGGCAATTCTTTTTCAACAAGGAATTTACACAGTTTTTCTGTATCCTCAAACTGCTGTTGTACTACTTTAGTATCATAATAATCAAGTGCCAGGTAAGAAAACTCTCGCTCTCTTTGTTTAAAAATATCTCCATAAGTTGCACCGCTACCGTTCCACATTATGTCGTAAACATTATCTACACCCTGTATGCACATTGCTAAACGCTCTAACCCATATGCTACTTCACCAGGAATTATTCTGCAGTCAATACCTCCCACTTGCTGTATATAAGTAAGTTGTGTTACTTCCATTCCGTTGCATGTAACCTCCCAACCAAGACCGGATGCACCAACACTTGGGTTTTCCCAATCATCTTCAATAAACTTAATATCATATTCTTTTGTCGATACACCAAGAGCTTTTAAGCTATTTAAGTAAATATCTTGCAAATTGCTGCCAGATGGTTTTATTATAACTTGGTATTGATGATGCTGATATAAACGATTAGGGTTGTCGCCATAGCGTCCGTCTGCAGGTCTGATTACTGGTTGTAGATACGCAATTTTTGTTGATTTTTCGTCAATCGCTGACATGATTGTTGCGGGATGTAGTGTTCCAGCCCCAACTTCAGACGTATATGGATGAAGTATAGTACACCCTTCATCTGCCCAAAAATCTTGTAATCCCTTTATTATATCCTGTAGATTCACGCAAACTGTATATCTTTTAAACTGAATACATAAGCAAATAAGTACTATTCTATACTTATTTTTTTAATAGTGCCATGAAAATAGTCACTCAAGGCTATTGAACTTTCTTTTACATACTCAAATATGCTTTTATTTAAAACAATCGCATCATGCATAGTCAGATCGCAGAATATAAATGCAGTCAAGTACAATAAAATCACTGCATAAAACACATGAAAAATCCCTTCAAATGTGATTGATATTGCATTGTTATAACTAAGCTGTATCGTACTTATCGGCCATGGTTTTATTACTTCTACAATATTAAAAAATAAATAAGGTATTATAAAGAAAAAGAACAAATGCATAAGATCATTAAACCAAAATGGACATTGAAGTATTGCTTTACATATACTTAGATAGAATTTACTTACAATATAATAAATTGACATTATTGCCGGCATCGAAAGCGCAACAGTCATCACCTGTCCTGATGCTATTTGTATTACTATATTCTCATCACTGCTGGCTGAAGGATCTTGAGTATGAAAAATAGATATGCCAACTAATTGCAGCACTAACATAACTATTGCTAGCTTGGTAAAAATAGCAGCTACAACTATGCCTGAATTCGGCATTTTATATAGTATAAAATCACCTCCGTATGTAAGCATTAATATAATGTCGGTAATAAATAATATTAGAAAAGAAGACCAATAATGCTGCCAACCCGGTAAATATCCTACTCCTAAAAAAGAGCTTACTATTTTGGCAGGAAAAACCTTGCCTAGCACCTTACCCAAAAATTGAAAAAAAATCCCCATGTCCTAACTAACACTTGACTTATATTTTTCACAATACTGAATTGTAATGGACTTATCAATACACTTCTTGCATAGAAAAAAGGCAAATAGTTAAAAACGATCTAAATTTACCAATAACCGTTATCCCTTCTTTCTTCATATTAGTGCCTCTATCCCAGTGCTCCTTTTCCTGTCATTCAAGTAGCCCTCTGTGGTGTCATTCCAGTGCCCAGACACTGGTTCTTTTTTTCTAGATTCCAGTGTCAAGCAGTGGAATGATATCCTGAAATTTTAGCTATAAATATTAAAAAATTTACCAAATAAAAAAAAGGCAAAAAATCCCCGTGTAACGAGTTTTGACCCTATAATAATTTAAATTGGCATTGTAATAATGTGCTAACAAGCGCGATTTGGCTGAATGTAGAAAAAATAAAAAAAGCCGCTATAATTTTATGTAATTTGCCAATAAATACCTGAGTTTTTTACTGAATTTTTGTTGTTAAATCTGCAGAGATTAAAAACAAGGATAAATACTCTTATTGATATGATAAGGAAAGTGGGAAGGTTTGTCAAGTCACTTCGGCCAGCTACCTACTTAGATGTTCCACACTGCTAAGTAGATACCAAATTTTTTGCAACATCAAGTGCAGCATAGGTAAATATTGCACTTGCACCTGCACGTTTAAAACCAATTAAGGACTCATAAATCACTCTGTTATAATCCAGCCAGCCATTATTTGCTGCAGCTTTTATCATTGCGTATTCACCGCTTACTTGGTAAGCAAAAATCGGAAAATTAAACTTTTCACTTGCTGTTTTTATTACATCTAAGTATGGCATACCCGGCTTTATCATAATAAAATCTGCACCTTCATCTATATCCATTTCGATTTCGCAGATTGCTTCACGTGCATTTCTATAATCCATTTGATAACCACTTTTGTCGATGAAATTTGATGATGCGCACGAACCGACAACTTGCCTGAACGGCGCATAGAAGCTAGAACAGTACTTTACTGCATAGGACAATATTGACACATTCTGAAAGTTATTATCATCCAATGTTTTTCTTATTTTTCCTATCCTGCCATCCATCATATCAGAAGGAGCAACTATATCGCATCCTGCTTTTGCTAAAACAAGTGCTTGCTTACATAATGCTGACACAGTCTCGTCATTTTCTACATCTATCCTACTGCTTTTTAAAATGCCATCATGACCGTGAGTAGTGTATGGGTCTAGTGCAATGTCTGCAATAATGCCAATATCCGGTACATTTGATTTTACAGCACAAATTGCTTTACAGATTAAATTGTCAGGATTGTACGCTTCCTCGGCGTTTTCAGATTTTAGTTTACTATCAACTACAGGAAAAATTGCAACAGCATTAATCCCCGAGTCCTTAGCTTTCTGAATTATAGAAATTAATCCATCTATTGAATAACATTTGATATCAGGTAAGCCAGAAATTGGCTCAATTGTTTCTTCTCCGTCATGAACAAATAAGGGAAAAATCAAATCATTTACTGATAAAGTGCTTTCACTTGTTAAATTGCGAATCCACTTGCCTGAGCGCCTACGCCTTAACCTTGTATTTGGGAAATTAAACATTGGATCCAGGCAAATTCCCAGTAAAAAGCAACACTCCTGAAATGAGTATTACCCAAAGTACCGATATTGGCAAAAATACTTTCCAACCAAGACGCATTAATTGATCATAACGATAACGAGGTATTGTAGCTCTAATCCAAACAAATATAAACAAAAGTACAACTATCTTCAAAACAAACCAGATTAAACTAGGAATTTTATACAGCAAACTAAGCTCTAATGGAGGATACCACCCTCCTAGAAAGAATATTGTCATCATAGCGCTTGCTAAAATCATATTTGCATATTCTCCCAAGAAAAAGAGAGCAAAAGGCATTGATGAATACTCGACGTTATACCCAGAGACGAGCTCTGCTTCAGCTTCTGGTAAGTCAAATGGGTGACGATTAGTTTCGGCAAGCAAAGAAATAAAAAATATTATTCCTATAGGAATTAGTAATAAATCAATCCAAAATGGCATATTATGTTTCGCTACCACCATCTCTCCAAGATTTAATGTGCCAGTTGTAATAACAACTGTAGCAACTATTAGACCTATTGAAACTTCATATGAAATCATTTGAGCAGCTGACCTTATAGCGCCAAGAAATGCATAATTAGAATTACTAGACCAGCCTGCAATAATAATGCCATATATTCCCAAAGAGGATATAGCTAGCACATAAAGCACTCCAACATTAATATTTGCTATTACCTTAGGGATTATTACCTGCTGTCCATTTTCTGTAATTATTTCAGCTCCAAATGGTATAACTGCCCAGGAAATTAATGCTAAAATAAAGGTGAGCATTGGAGCCATAATAAACAGTATGGTGTTTGCTCTAAATGGTATTATCGGCTCTTTAATTATCAATTTGATAGCATCTGCAAATGGCTGTAGTAGACCAAATGGCCCTACTACACTTGGACCATGCCTTAGTTGAATTGCACCAATAACTTTACGCTCAAAGTACACTAAATATGCTACTGAAAGCAAAAGTGGAATAAGAAGAAAAAGAATATCAAATATCAAGTACATGCAACCCTAAATCAAAAAAATAGTTCATAATTGTGGCAATAAAAAATACAGCAAATGCTCTAGACACAAAAGACAATGTCCATATTGAAATCAATAGGACAACACTTTTCTGTACAGCATTTAGCTTAATAGAATAGTAAAATGATATGCATATGAATGACACTAGTGACATCATAATTAAGATCATTGTAAGAGGCAAATAATTCCCTCTTCCCTCGGTAACTATAATAAATGTTATTGCCATCCATACATATCCTTCCGTAAATAGTGCAATAATATCATTGATAAAATCAACTAGCTTATAAACGAACTGTTTTTCTAATGTATTTTGTTCTTTACACAAAAATATAGAGTTTAATTTTCGTTGAAAATATACCAGAGTTATTAGTAATAATGGTGTTAGAATAAATAAAATATTAAGTAGAGTGTTCATAAAAATCCTTAGTACAATCTGCCATTATTTTTGAAGCGCGACTTATTGAGTCTGTCATATAAAAATTACACTTTTTTAGAGTGAAAGAGATATTACTTAATTTTATTTCATCACAGGTAATTGGTACCCATTTGTTTTTCACCACTTGGTCAGCATCTCTAAACTGTGGACCAATAGTGTATAATTTCTTCCTCACATCAAATAAATTATCGTATAGTAAGGAAAGGCCCAAATATTGGGATAAATTTTTTATAATCAACCAATCTTCCTTTGCTTCACCAGGAGGAAAAACAGCTAAATTTGTTCTCTGTACTCGCCCTTCAGTATTTACATAAGTTGCATATTTTTCTGTGTATGCAGCTCCAGGTAGAATGACATCTGCTATATGCGCTCCCCTATCACCATGGTGGCCTTGATAAATTACAAATGTATTTTCTAATTTTGATGTATCAATTTCATCTGCACCAAGAAGATAAACAACTTCCACCTCGCCACTTTCTGCCTGTTTTAGCATCTGATTAATGTCTTTTCCACCTTTGCTAGGAACAAATCCAATATCGAGTCCACCAACCCTTGCTGCAGCCTTATGCAGTACGTTAAAGCCATTCCAGTTATCTCTGATCATGTTAAATTTTTCTGCAATTTTGCCAGTTAGCGCTAAAATTGATTCAGAATCATCTCTTACTAATGCATCTTGACCGATGATGAGCATCGGATTTGAGGCAACACTCAGCAGCTTGCAAAATTTATGATTTCCTTTTGCTATTTCGTCTAAGATATTTGGGTTATTGCCTAACCTCTCAACATGGTATAAATACTCAACGTTAGGGCCAATGCTTGCAATAGGAAAATTGCCTTGTAAATATCTCTTTCTCAATCTTGCATTAATGATTGGTGCTTCTATCCTTGGATTCGTATTGATTAGCAAGCATAAATCTGCACTTTCTATACCCTGAATAGTGGTATTGAACACATAAGATCCACGATTACTTGATATAAGATTTGCACCATCTTGCCTGCAGTCTATATTCCCCGAACCAAGCTTCTGCATCACTTCTTTGAGTAGAAGCATAGACTCACAATCTGCTAAATCACCTGCAATTGCAGCTATTTTGTTTGATTTCGTACTCTTTAATTTCTTTGCAGCAACAGTTAGTGCTTCATTCCAATCAACTGGGGCTAATTTACCATCTTTTTTTACATAAGGTTGATCAAGACGCTGAACTTTTAGTCCATCATAGGCAAAACGGGTTTTATCTGATATCCATTCTTCGTTCACTTCTTCATTGAGTCTTGGCAATATTCGCATAACTTCAGGACCACGACAATCAACTCTAATATTACTTCCCACAGCATCTAGCACATCTATAGTCTCACAATGTGATAGCTCCCATGGACGCGCTGTAAAGGAGTAAGGCTTTGAAGTTAAAGCCCCTACCGGGCAGAGATCTATGATATTTCCAGATAATTCAGAACTAATATGCCTTTTTATGTAAGTGCTAATCTCTACATTTTCTCCCCTTCCGATTCCTCCAAGTTCATTTGTACCTGCAACATCAGACAAAAATCTAACACATCGAGTACAATGAATGCATCTATTCATTGCAGTTCCAATCAGTGGACCAAAATGTTTTTTTGGCACAGCTCTTTTATGCTCATCAAGTCTGCTGGTTCCTTTCCCATAAGCCATCGTGATATCTTGCAAATCGCATTCACCACCTTGATCGCAAATTGGGCAATCAAGCGGGTGGTTAATTAGCAAAAACTCAAGCACACCTTCACGTGCTTTTTTAACCTTAGGGGTATCAGTGTGAATAACCATCCCTTCTGCAACTGGCATTGCACAAGAGGCTACTGGTTTTGGAGGTCCACCCTCCACTTCAACCAAACACATTCTACAGTTACCAGCAATTGCTAAACGCTCATGATAACAAAAACGTGGAATTTCAACGCCCACAACTTCACAAGCTTGAATTATAGTGAGCCCATGCTCTACTTCACATTCCTTAGAATTAATAGTAACTTTAACCACAACTATTATACAGCTTCCCACTTTATAGGATTGCCGCTCACCTCATCTTCAACCAGATTGCCGTTGTCATATTGAGCAGACATATAATTCATGCGCGAATCACGATCTATATATCTAACAGGTTTTACCGGTTTATCTTTATACATTTTTTGCTCGGCTTTCTTACGCTGAGTAGGGTTATTTTTACTAGCTGTCTTTGCTTTCCCACCTGCTGCCATATAAACTCCTAAAAACTTCTTATTTTATTTTAACACTTAAGTATACACCGTCAATGCTAAATAGCTTTAAAGTTTTAATAGTCCATCATTACAATCATCATTTGAACAAAATACTTTCTCTTGATGCTGCTCAAGTGTGTAACTTTAGAATCCCCAAAAAAGAAAATGTAAGTTACTTTGATGATATCATTTTCTACGTCTTATAAATAGACATTCATGTAGCCGTAAATTAAGCTATAAACTCAATACAAAGATCCTTAATTATTAATCTCATAGTACTTCTCAACCAACTTATTTAGCAACCTTACACCGAAACCTACTGCCCCTCTTGGAGAAATATCAGTGCCTTTTTCGTGCCAAGCAGTGCCTGCAATGTCTAAATGTGCCCAACAAGTGTCGTTTACAAAACGCTGTAGAAACTGTGCAGCCATTATACTATCTCCACCAGAACCTGCAGGAGCTATATTTTGCACATCAGCAATCGGCGAATCAATAATTTTGTTATAAGTTTCATTCATAGGAAAGCGCCATAATTTTTCATTTACTTCATTTCCTGCATCAATCAGATGATTTGCTAATTCATCGTTATTTGAAAAAAGACCAGCATATTCATTATTTCCAAGCGCAACCACTATAGCACCAGTTAAAGTTGCAAGATCAACCATAAATTTAGGTGAGAATCTGTCTTGCGTATACCACAAAGCATCTGCAAGTATGAGCCTTCCTTCTGCATCAGTGTTCAACACTTCTATCGTCTGTCCAGACATCGAAGTTACTACATCACTTGGTCTTTGAGCATTACCGTCCACTGCATTTTCTGCAAGTGCAACTACACCAACTGCATTTACCTTTGCTTTTCGTCCAGCTAGAGTACGCATCACCCCAACCACAGTAGCAGAACCCGCCATGTCATATTTCATTGACTCCATGCCACGCGAAGGCTTGAGTGACACTCCACCAGTATCAAACGTTATGCCTTTACCCATAAAAGCTACAGGCTTTTGTTCCTTGGAAGCTCCATTCCATTTGATCACTACTAATTTTGGCTCTTTACTACTTCCCTGTGCTACCCCAAGCAATGCTCCCATTTTTTTCTCTTCCATCTGTTTCTTACCAAGCACTTCGATTTCAAGGCCAAGCTTAGTAAGCTCGGTTTTTATATAATCAGCATAGGATTCTGGATATAAAACATTAGGTGGTTCAATGGTAAGAGTACGTGCAAGAAATATGCCTTCACCTTCTTGTCTTAAACGCTCAAATGATTTTTCAGCACTACTGAATTGCTCATCTTTCGTTAGCACTGTGATCTCCTCTACTTCTGTAACTTTTTCATCCTTTTTGGTTTTATACTTATCAAATTTAAAACTGCGCAAAAATGCACCGTATGCAACATTTGCTGCATTGCCTTCGATTGAGATTGCCGCTCGCTTGATTCTTAATCTGCTTAGCTCACAATATATTTTACCACCAATATTTAATCCTTTGCTTTCATCCCATTCATCTCTCATTCCAAGACCAGCAACTATAATATTTTTTCCCTCTGATGAAGTAATGGAGAAAAATTCACCAAAACCTCCATTAAAACCACTAAATTTCTTGATGTTATCTATAGCTTGCTTATCTTGTAGAACATTAGTTATAAACTTATCACCCTCAAACAAACCTACCACTAGCGTCTCAAAATCGGGTAAAGCTTTAGAAATTGTTATCTTCATCGTTGACATCTCCGTTGCAAATAATTGTAAGCTGCACATAAAACATAGTAAAAACATTAGTAAGATATTTTTCATATACATTTTAAGTACAATAGCGCTTAAGACTACTATGAACTCCCCTGATATGCAAGGGCTTTATCTTTTATCAGAAAATTTGTTATGCCCACCTAGGGTTATATTAAATGTGTAGGTCTTCATGGCCTGATTGTTATAAGTAAATGGTGCTATCAGAAGGCTTGCAAGTCCACTCTCAATAAGATTACCAAGAAGAAGATCATCACAGTTATCGCAATTATGATCAGCAAAAAACATTTGTGTTGTGAATTCTGGAAAATCTGGATGTTGGACCAAAAAGTTGATGTGTGGAGCCCTATCACCAATTTTACCTGGTACTATTGTAATAAAATTATAATAGCCAAGGTTATTTACTACAAATCTTCCTGATCCAGCAAAATTTGGATCAAGCTCCACATTTTCATCATAATAGCTCATGCCAAGTGAGTCTGCGTGCCATATAGAAACCACAGCATTTTGTATCGGTAAGCAATTTACATCAGTAACTCTACCCACTACATTTATTAATTCTCCTGCTGCATTATTTGGAGAGCCAGGTTTTCTTCTTAAATTATTTGAAGAGTTAAAGCTTTTTGGCCTTGTTTCAAGATCATAAATCCCTGGAGTTTCAATACAATTAAGCAAAATAGGATCAGCTGCAAATAATGACAAATCGAATATAAACTGTACTAAAAACGCTAATAAGATATTTTTTACATTCATTTTGTTTATAGTGCTTTTATCAGAATTATAGCAACCTTTTTCTTTTATTAAAGACAAGACTTTCTTTGAAGCCTCCTTAGAATCACAACTATCCTTTCAGTGTATGAGTTTTAGGTTTTAGTACTGCATACACAACTGCACGGACTTCCAATTTAGAAATTGCAAATCAATCCAAACACGCAAGTGTAATGTTACCGCCACATGCTGTAGTGTTGACACTTACAACCTTTTCTATAGAAAAACGTTGCAGATAATTAGGACCACCAGCTTTTGGTCCGGTACCTGACAGTCCTCTACCGCCAAATGGTTGTATTCCAACTGCTGCACCTATTTGATTGCGATTGATGTATACATTTCCAACTGATATTTTCTTGCTTATTAAATCGATCTGACTTTGTACACGGCTTTGCAAAGAAAACGTAAGTCCATATCCTGTATTGTTTATATCACTTATAACTTCATTTAACTGCGACTTATTAAAACGTATGATATGTAAAATAGGCCCAAACACTTCTTGCTTTAATTGCGAAATTTTTTGTATCTCATAAATGTACGGAGGAAAGAAATAACCATTATAAGAATTTGTATCCATGGGTACCTTGGACAAAAGGTTTGAATCTTCATCCCTTGATATCTTTTCCGTATGTTTAGTGAGCATATCAATAGATGCTTTGTCAATTATTGGACCAATATCTGTGCTCAGTTGTATTGGGTCACCTATCTTTAGTTCTTGAGCTGCATTGCATATCATTTTTATTTGTTTTTCTGCTATATCTTCTTGAATAAATAGCACTCTGAGAGCAGAACAACGTTGACCGCCACTGCGAAATGCAGAAATTAAAACATCCTTAGTTACCTGCTCTAAAAGAGCAGAACTATCAACAATCATAGCATTTAATCCACCAGTCTCAGCGATAAGTGGCACAATAGGACCATCTCTACTAGCAAGCATTCGATTAATTATTTGAGCAGTTTGTGTTGAACCAGTAAAAGCTACACCGGAAATTCTATTATCTGGCACTAATGTTTTACCTAAATACCAACCATCCCCTGGAATAAGGTGTAGCACATTTTTTGGTATTCCAGCTTCGTGTAGTATCTTAACGGCTTCACAGGCAATAATCGGCGTTTGCTCTGCCGGTTTTGCCAGCACTGCATTACCTGCTGCAAGTGCAGCTGAAACCTGTCCAATGAAGATAGCGAGTGGAAAATTCCACGGTGATATGCATAAGAAAACTCCTCTGCCTTCAAAAAAGATGAAGTTATCTTCACCTGTTGGACCTGGCAATTTTTTCCAGTCATTCAGTTCATTTTTTGCTATCATTGCATAATAGCGCAAAAAGTCGATTGCCTCTCTTACTTCTGCTATTGCATCGGATAAAATTTTTCCTGCTTCTACAATCAGAATATAAATTAACTCTTTCATCCTTTCCTCAAGCAAATCTGCAGCTTTTTCAAGGCATTTAGCGCGCTCTTCTGCTGAAACATTCTGCCACTTAGTAAAAGCACTATGTGCTATTTCAAGAGCATTTAAAGCCTGAGCACTTGTTGCACTTGACACTTCTCCAATTACATTTTCCAAATGTGCAGGATTCACTACTTCGGTAAATTCCGCACTGTCAAGAAACGACTCTCCATCAATTATTGGGCCAACTTGCCATTTCTTTTCACTAAATTCCCTTATATCATTTGCAAATTGTGAAACTGCAATTGAATCGCTAATATCCATCCCCAAGGAGTTTTTTCTTTCCTCTCCAAAAATATCTCTTGGCAACGGGATGCTTGGATGAGGCTCATATTCTAAGCTTTTAGCTTTTTCTAATGGATCTGAGACTAATTCTTCAATTTTAACGTCAGAATCATTTACTTGATTGACAAACGAGCTATTAGCTCCATTTTCAAGAAGGCGCCTAATAAGATATGGTAATAAATCACTATGTTTACCAACCGGTGCATATATACGACAATTGATGCTTGTTGCAAGTTCTGAAATTGCATAATCATACAAACTTTTACCCATTCCATGTAAGCGCTGAAACTCAAACCCAGGATGATTTTTATCGGCAAGCTCTATTATAGTAGCAAAAGTATAAGCATTATGAGTTCCAAAACATGGATAAAAGTGATTCTCTTTGCTTAAAAGTTTCTGCGCACAGGCAAGATAGCATACATCTGTGTGGCTTTTTCTAGTAAACACCGGATAACCAATTAACCCTAATTCTTGTGTGCGCTTGATTTCTGAGTCCCAATATGCTCCTTTTACAAGCCTCACCATAATTTTATGCTTTGATCGAATGGCAACATCTTCAACAAAATCAAGAACAGATAAAGCACGTTTTTGATACGCTTGCACAGCCAAGCCAAGCCCCTCCCACTTAGAAAGTGAATCATCAAGACGCAATTGCTCAAATAAAACTAATGACATCTCAAGTCTTTCTGATTCTTCTGCATCTATACAAAGTGAAATGTTATATTTCTTCGCTTCATGACACAGTTCCAGCAACTTAGCTCTCAGCTCTTCAGCTATATTACCAAATTGGCTAAATTCATAACGTGAGTGCAGTGAAGACAATTTGATTGAAACCCCTTGAGATTTAAAGCAATCATTTATGTCAGCAGATTCACCTATGGCTTTTATTGCATGCATGTATAAATTAAAATACTCTTCCGCATCCTCAACTGTGCAAGCAGATTCACCAAGCATATCAAAAGAGCATAAATACTTACTGTAGTCATCTGATTTCACACTTTCCAATGCTTTTTCTATAGTTTCTCCAACAATAAAATGCTTGCCAAGAATGGATATTGCTTGTTTCACCGCTTTGCGGATTATTGGCTCTCCTAAATTTTTCAATAACCTGGAAATTATGTGATAGAATTTTGAATCCTCTTCATTGTTTCTCAATATACTGCTTCCTATAATTAAACTCCATGTAGAAGCATTAACAAACAATGAAGAGGAACGCCCCAGGTGTTTATTCCATTCTTGGTTGGCAATTTTATCTTTGATCAATTCATCTATTGTGTAATCGTCTGGTATTCTAAGTAATGATTCAGCAAGACACATTAGCGCTACTCCTTCTTCGTTAGAAAGTGAGTACTGTTGTATAAAAGAATCTATAATGCCTAATTTACTACCTCTAATCTTTTCGACAATTTGTTTTGCAATATTGTAAATTATGTTTTTTGAATCAGCCGAAAGTTCTGATTTTTCTACAAGATAGCGTACGTGACTTTTTTCATCAGCACGATAAAATGCCTGCAATCGTTTTCGTAATGTGTTAGGTTCTTGTATAGAACTGATCATAATTATCTACAAAACACCCTTTACCATATATAAGATAAGATTATATCATAACTTTACATCGAATAAATTACTATTTAAATAAAGAGCCAGAATCGATTCAAAAAACCTAGTTGATGACTGTGATAGCTCAAAAGGACTGCGCAAGTATATAGCTCAACACTCCACCACTAATCAAGTACTTAACCTCAGTTGCAGTTTGTACACAGCACTTGAGTTGAATGGATTGCTCTGAATCATCCTTTCTTTTAATGATACATTCTAGATTTCCATTTGGTACTACTTCACCTTTTATGCTCACTATCTCACTACCATCAAATATCTTTCTCGTTACTCCATCCTGAAATGCAAGTGGAAGAACACCCATACCGACCAAATTGGACCTATGTATGCGTTCAAAACTTTCTGCAATCACAGCTTTAATTCCCAGCAATGCAGTACCCTTTGCTGCCCAATCCCTACTTGAACCCGTACCATATTCTTTTCCTGCAATGACAACTAATGGAACAGCTTCTCTTTTATATTGCATTGCTGCATCAAAAATTGACATAGTTTCTTGAGAAGGAATATGTTTTGTATAGCCACCCTCAGCGCTCACCATTTTATTTCTTATTCTGATATTAGCAAAGGTTCCACGCATCATTACGTTGTGGTTACCGCGGCGAGATCCATATGAATTGAAATCTTGCGGTTCAACTCCAAGACCTTTTAAATATATGCCTGCAGGACTATTTGAGGCAATATTTCCAGCAGGGGAAATGTGGTCGGTAGTGACGCTATCGCCAAACATCGCTAGTATTTGCGCATTCTTTATATCAACTATGTTGCTTTTATTGTTCTTAGTCGATAAATTATCAAAATAGGGAGGGTTTTGTATATAAGTGCTTTTCGCGTCCCAATCATAGATTTCACTTTTCTCACACTTTATCTTTTGCCAATGCTCATCACCAGAAAAAACATCCTTATACTTTTGTATGAACATTTCACGCGTCACAACACTTTTAACACAGCTCTCAACTTCACTATTTGTTGGCCATATATCTTTGAGATAAACATCACTTCCATTCTTATCTTTGCATATAGGATCTTTTGTCAGGTCAATTTGTACAGTACCTGCAAGTGCATATGCAACAATAAGTGGCGGAGATGCCAAGTAATTAGCTTTGACTAAAGGATGGATTCTTCCTTCAAAGTTACGATTACCGGATAAAACTGCTGCAACAGTCAAGTTTTTATCCTTAATATCACTTTCTATATCTTCATTAAGCGGACCGGAGTTTCCAATACAAGTTGTACAGCCATACCCAACCAAATTAAAACCCAAAGCATTTAGATCTTCCTGTAACCCTGACTTTTCTAAATATTCTGTTACAACTTGTGACCCTGGAGCAAGAGAAGTTTTAACCCAAGGCTTTGATTTTAATCCAAGGTTGACTGCATTACGCGCTACAAGTCCAGCAGCAATCATTACACTTGGGTTTGAAGTATTAGTGCAGCTTGTTATTGCTGCAATAACTACACTTCCATCTTGGAGTTTATCGCTTTCCTCTGACTCATTAACTGGAAATGATTTAGAAAAAGATTCTGCCACTTGCGAAAGAAAAACCTTATCTTGCGGTCTTTTTGGACCGGCCATTACTGGCTCTACGCTCGATAAATCAAGCTCCAGTGTGTCAAAGAACGCCAATTCGTCATTACTACGCCACAGCCCTTGTTCTTTTGCATAGACTTCAACCAATTTAACCAACTCTTTTGGCCTTCCGGTTAAGTTTAAATAATCTAGTGTCTTCTGATCAATTGGAAAGAATCCACAAGTTGCACCATACTCTGGAGCCATATTAGCTATGGTTGCTCTATCTGCCAAAGATAAACAATCTAAGCCATCACCATAAAATTCCACAAATCTGCCAACAACGCCTTTTGTTCTCAGGATATTAGTAATCGTTAGCACTAGATCAGTTGCTGTTACTCCCTCTGAAAGTCTTCCTATTAATTTAAACCCTACTACTTCTGGAATTACCATACTAATTGGTTGACCAAGCATCACAGACTCAGCTTCTATGCCTCCAACACCCCAACCAAGGACTGATAACCCGTTAATCATTGTAGTGTGACTGTCAGTACCAACTAAAGTGTCAGGATATATGACCCCATCATTATTACACACAACTTGCGCTAAATACTCAAGGTTTACTTGATGGCAAATTCCAGTACCTGGTGGCACTACTCTAAAATTTGTGAAGGATGACTCTCCCCATTTTAAGAATTGATATCTCTCCAAATTTCTTTTTACTTCCAGTGCAACGTTTTTACCAAATGCAGAAGTGTTTCCGTAACTATCTACTTGAACAGAGTGATCGATCACAAGATCAACAGTTACAGATGGATTTATTTTGCTTGGATTACCTCCGTTTTTCTTCACATAATTACGCATTGAAGCTAAGTCAACGACAGCAGGAACTCCTGTGAAATCCTGCATCAAAACCCTTGCTGGCTTGTAGCTAATTTCGTGATTAATGTGTTTCTTGACGCAATTTGCTAATATCTTTATGTCATCTAATTTAACGCTTACTCCATCTTCGTTGCGCAATAAATTTTCAAGCAATACCTTGAGTGAACAAGGCAATTTGGTTAAATTTACTCCTAAGAATTTACCAGCGTTACTTAGGTTAAAGTAGTTATATAACCTTCCATCAATATTTAAAGTCATCTTTGCATTTAAAGAATTGTTCATCCTGTATTAGTTAAAATTGGAATTACTAGCGCTACTTTTTTGTTGTTGACTTTGCTGCTGATACATAGTTTCAAAATCTATAGGATCTAGCATAAGTGGAGGAAACCCACCACTACTTGTAGTTCTTGCAATTATTTCTCTTGCAAAAGGGAAAAGAAAAGTAGGTCCACCAATAAATAAAGCTTGTCTCACCTCTTCTTCACTTAGCTCTGTAAAGTTTTCTATTGAAAAAATACCGCAATACTTTACCTCGCAAATGAAAGCTATATCATCTTTTACATCTTCATCTTTTACCGTTGCTTTGGCTTCTATATGCAAAGTAATTTCATGAAAAGGCTTTTCTTCACTTATTCCTTTTTTATTTTCTGTTCCTTCTAATTTTGCTGAATTAATATTAACCATTACATTAATATCAGGAGCTTTACTAGAAGGAAGGAATGGCGAATTTGGATTCTCAAACGAAAAATCTTTGACATACTGACCATGAATTTTCATTTTGTGTTGTAACATTTCTTACTTCTCCTTTAATTAAGTTGAGATATTTAATACTTTCTTATATAATATATTCATTTATAAACGAATAGCAAACCTAACTATAGGCTAATATGCAAAACATATTTTTATCAAAAATTAATAATATTTAGATACTTTATATACCAAGGGGTTAAGTTACCATGATAGAGCTTGTAATATATGCTTTACTAGCGGCGTTTATTTTTTCACGCTTATATAATTCTTTAGGAAAATCAGCCAGTCTCAACCTAAAAAAGCTAACAGGTGTATTGGATGTAAGTCAAAGTAAAGAGGATGTAGTAGAAAATATCGAAGATTATATTTATAGCAATGACAAAAGTTCAATAGAAGCTACTTATGAACAAATATTACAAAAAAACAGAGAGTTCTCTATTTCCAATTTTATCGAAGGTTCAAACATAGCTTTTGAATTAATAATTAAATATTTTAACCAAGGAAATTTACCTCAATTAAAATCCCTTCTGGACAAAGATTTGTATAACAGCTTTGTGGACAAAATTAAACATCGTAAAGAGGTACACGAGTCTATAATTGTTTCTATCGTTTCACAAAAGATCTTAGAAATAAAACTAGTAAAAAACGTAATATTTGTTGCAGTATATTTCCTTTCAGAGCAAATTAACTTTGTTAAGAATAATGAAGGAGACATCATATCAGGTAGTATGTCTACCATTAACAAAGTTGAGGATGTATGGCAATTCAAAAAAAATATTAATTCATCAGACCCAACTTGGTTACTTGTTTCTATTAACTATAAGAAGGCAAGTAATGATAAAAATTTAACAACAAATGACAACTGATGGAAAGTAGGCTACGAGAAATAGTACTTGATACTGAAACTACAGGTCTTGACACTGAGTCTGGTCATCGAATTATTGAGATAGGATGTGTGGAATTAATTAATCGTATTCCAACAGGTAAAACATTTCATCGATATCTTAATCCAGAAAGAGATATACCTTACCACTCATTTAAGATTCATGGTATTAGTGAGGAGTTTTTGGAAGATAAACCACTATTTTCAGATGTTACACTTGAATTTCTTGACTTCATATCTAATGACATTTTGGTAATTCATAATGCTGAGTTCGATGTTAAGTTCCTTAATATGGAATTAGGCAAGTTAAATGCTAGGTTAATTTCCTCAGATAGAGTGCTAGATACATTGCCACTTGCAAGAAAAAAATTCATAGGGTCACCTGCTTCTTTAAATGCATTATGTAAACGTTTTGATATATCGCTGGAAGGTAGAGAGTTACACGGAGCATTAGTTGATGCTCAATTGCTTGCAAAGGTCTATGTTGAGCTTACAGGAGGATTGCAAACCTTTCTGTTTAATAATGAATGTGATCAGGACAATAACTCCACGTTTATCCAGCACAAAGTGCGAAATTTAGCTCGCAGAGAACACTCACCAAGTAGTGAAGAATTTGATGAGCATAAGAAACTGTTAGACAAAATTAACAATCCACTTTGGAAGGAATATGTTGAATCAGTCAACTAGTTAATATATGATTTAATTTTATTAGGAACGCTTTAATGGTAAAGTCTATAAGGTTATTGTCTAGTCTACTAATAGCATTAGCAGCTGTCTTCTTAGGTTATTGTTATTTTACTAAGAAAGGCATCTTTGTCCCATACAATACAGAAATTAAAATAGGTGGGGATTTTTCTTTGATTAACCAAAACGGGCAAATAGTACGCAGTAGTGATTTCAAAGATAAGTATATGATGATTTTTTTTGGATTTTCCTCATGTAAAAGAATTTGCCCTATGAACCTTGGAATAATTTCAGAAACACTTGCAAAGTTAGACGAGAAAACTGACAACAAGCTACAAACATTTTTTATCACAGTTGATCCTGAGCGCGATAATACAGAAAGGCTTAAAGAATTTCAGCAGCAATTTGACCATAGAATACAAATGCTCACTGGTGAAAGACAAAAAATAGATGAAGTAGTTGCAAAGTATAAAGTATATGCAAGTAAAGTAGATGGAGAAGAGGAAATTAACCATTCTTCAATGATATACCTTATTAGCCCTGAAGGAAAATATGTCACACACTTTGTAGCTGATTTAAATTCAGATGAAAGTCAATCTGATAAGATTCTGGCTGAGATAAAAAAATATGTAAGCTGAACTAAAGAGCTTAGCTTACTTTAAATTTATGCTAACAGCTATTTTGATTAAACTAAGTCGTTTTTTTAATTTTTTCTAGGATCAACTCAGCAGCTTTTTGTTCAGCAATTTTCTTACTAGGAGCGCATGCAGAAACTTTGTCATAACTCTCTATGCAAACTGATATAGTAAATTCAGGATTGTGTGCTGGTCCAGTTTGTTTTACAAGCTCATACTTTGGTAAAGGTAATTTATTTCTCTGAGTCCATTCTTGCAGTGAAGTTTTAGGATCTTGAGGAGGATCGAGGATGTCCTTAGCTAGCTTTTCCCAATGTCGGATAATAAATTTCTCAACACTCTCAAGTCCGCCGTCAATATAAATTGCACCTATTAGTGCTTCAAGCGAATTTTCTAAATTTTTTAAGTTACATTTTCCTCCGTTACAACGTTCACTATTATTCATGATAATAAAGTTACCTAACTCTATTTCTTTAGCAACATTAGCAATGGTACTGCCACAAACTAAATCCGTTTTTCTTTTTGCCAATGCTCCTTCTTTTTCTTCAGGAAACATTTTAAACAGCATAACAGACACAACCATATTCAAAACACTATCGCCCAAAAACTCTAGCCTTTCGTAGCTTACAACCTGGTCTTCGCTATTTCTCTTATTTACGCTTGGGTGGGTTAATGCCTCTTCTAATATTGCATAATCTGTAAATTTATAATTAATAACTTTAGATATTGTATCGTTCAAAACTCTCATATTAATCATTCAATAGAAAAGCACTCTCTATCATACCTCTACACTAAAAAGTTAGCTCTACTTTACTAAAACAATATCAATAACTTCCAAAATTAATGTATACAACCCACTGCTTCAGTAATGTTACTAAATCCATCTCTTTTTACCAATTCTGCAAGCTCCAGATTGATTTTGTTCACAACTTGATGCCCCTGGTATACAAGAGCAGTGTACAGTTGTACTAAAGAGGCTCCTGCCTTTATTTTTTCATATGCATCAACACCACTTGAAATTCCTCCGCATCCTATCAATAGAATTCTGCTTTTAGTAAGCTTGTACATGTCACTCAATAACTCGGTTGAAAGTTGAAATAATGGCCTGCCGCTCAACCCACCACTCTCATTATAGTAAGAATCTCGACTTATCGTAGTGTTGCTTACTATTAAGCCGTCAATTTTATATTCTAGTGTAAGCTCAGCGATATTTTCTTTTGTTTGCTGATCTATATCTGGAGAAATTTTTAATATTATCGGTATGGATTCAGAGCTATCGATTGATTTCCGGGTTAGAGTGATAGATTTCAACAATTTGGATAATTCTTGTTTATTGTGCAAATCGCGCAAGTTAGGTGTGTTTGGGGATGAGATGTTCAGTACTATATAATTGCTCTTTCCATATACTATCTTTATTAAGTCAACATAATCGCTGATTTGGTCCTTTGATGTACTGTTTCTTCCTATATTTATACCAAAAATACAATCACCAAGTTTAGTTTCACTTATCTGTTTAAGAAAATAGTCTACTCCTTTATTATTAAATCCCAATCTATTAATTATTCCTTCATCTTTAATTAATCGAAAAATTCTCGGTTTTTTGTTTCCATATTGGGGATGTTTAGTTACAGTACCAGCCTCAATAAATCCAAAACCAAATGAGAGCATCGGCTTTACAACTTCCGCATTTTTATCAAAACCTGCAGCAAGACCTACAGGACTCCTAATTTTATTACCAAAAAAGTTTACATTTAAAGACTTAGGTAGTTCTATAGGTTTCCTACAGGGCATCTTTTTTAACGCCGTTATTACCAAGGAGTGAGCAATTTCAGGCGGCAGTAAAAACAATAAATTACGTAATATCATTTTGTAAAACACTTTGCTTATTTTTAGTTTATTTTTTACCATGCAACAAGAATAACTTAGAAAGCTTGAGGTTTATCAAAATAGTAAGTATATATAGTATTTCCTAAAGTAAATGATAAAGGTATAATGAAGTATTTGAGTTATAATGGCATATAGTGTGGATTTAAGGGAAAAGGCAGTATTGATGATAGAAAAAGGGAAGACAAAGGTTGAGATAGCAGAGCTCATGGAGATAGGAATAGCAACTCTGTACCGCTGGTTAAAAAAGAAAGCTGCTGGTGAAAGCCTAAAGCCATCTAAAAACGGTAGCTTTATTCGAAAAATAGACCCAAAAATACTCGAAGAATATGTTACAAAGAATCCAGATCATACTCTGGCAGAGATGAAACAAAATCTTGGATTTGGAATAAATTCAATTTGGTATAGACTAAAACAGCTAAAAATTACTTTAAAAAAAAGTCACACTATATCAAGAGCGCAATCAAGAAGATAGGCAGCAATTTATTGATAAAATCTCAAAAATAGACCATTCCAGCATCTTATATATAGATGAAGCAGGAGTTGATAATAAGTTATACCGAGAATATGGACGTGCTCCAAGAGGAAAGAAAATTTATGCAGATATTCCAGGGAGAACTCGAGAGAGAATCAGTATAGTAGCCGGGTGGATTGGAATGAGATTTATTGCACCAATGACTTTCAAAGGTGGGTGTGACAAAGAGGTATTCAATATATGGTTGGAGAAGATGTTATTACCTAAATTGCCACTTGGCACAACCATAGTTATGGATAATGCTACATTTCATAAGACCACTAAAACAAAATCATTAATAGAGTCTTTTGGCTGTCATGTGCTGTATCTTCCAACATATTCACCAGATTTGAATCCCATAGAACACTGTTGGCATACCATCAAAAGCCGCCTCAGACCTCTAATGTATAAATGTACAGACTTACAACTTTTGGTTGGTAATACCATAATGGAAATTTATCATTCATTTTAGAAAATACTATAGTTTCTATGAGTAGTAAAAACTAATTTTTCTGAAGGGAAACCAGAACTTGATCAGTATTTTTATCTACTAATTCGAGGTAGCCAAATTTGTTAATTTGAGATTTTATTAGTATAGGAATCTTATTTCGATTTAAATAAAATCCCTGTTTTGATTGTTTATTAATCCGCAACCTTACATCCCCATTTTTCCAAGCAAGCATCTTATTTATTCCAGATTTTTCTTTACAATTATCTTCATTTACAAATCCTAAGTATTCATCTTCTGAAGAAGATATTGCAATCTTGCATATTCTATACCCTACCCAATTCCCTAGATATGGATCAGTATCGTCTTTTTCGTGAAGCTTGAACTCTCCTTTGACATACTCCCATGGAGCTTTTGCATCACCTACCTTTTTTAGAAAGAGTACGTCCTGATCAAAGTTTATAATGGTCCTTGTATGAAATGTTGTTAAGCTTGTGTCCCATAATAGTTTTTCTGTGATGCTAAAATGCTCTTTATCCTTTTGCATATTTTGAAATGATACGATTATCACATCTGCTCCAACTTCTCTTCCATAGTTAACATATTGACTAGCACGCCCATGTTTGGCTGTGAATGATGACTTACCTATTAACAGAAAGTCATTAAATAACGCATTATATATAGTCTGTGCACTGTAAGCTGTACCGACGTAAACCGGCTGTTTGTTGGATGAAGGGTACTTTTCTGGTGCAAGATGAGTATACGAGCTCTTTAATAAATAGTGAAAAGTGCAACTGGTAAGCAAGAAGGGCAAACCAATCAATAATAAAACTTCTGTTAATCTCTTTGGCATTTTACTGCTTATATTTTGAATATAGTATCTTATTTTTTTAAATATTTCATTAAAAGCCACACTTCTTGTTAAAATTTCAGAAGAAAAAACGATCTAATTGGAGTAAGAGGCCGGGACCGGAATTGAACCGGTATAAAAGGATTTGCAGTCCTCCGCATAAGCCATTCTGCCACCCAGCCGTTTTTTATGCGTAGATATCCATTATATCTTTTAGCATAGATAAAGCATCCTCTCTTTTTCTTTGAAAAGTGTTACGCCCGATAATTGAACCATTACCACCGCCTTGCTTAATTTCTTTCGCTTCATTGCATATGTCATTCACTGATTTCGACTCGCCACCAGAAAAAACTACTACTCTTTTCCCTGCAAAACAAGATCTTTTAACATATTCAATTCTTTTAGATAATGACTCAATATTTTCTGTTTCTATTTTCTCCCTTTCCAAATAGTTAATTGGAAGTTTTACTTTGATTATATTAGCGCCAAGTAAAGCTGCTATGTGCGCAGCATAGGCAATAACATCAACTGCTGTTTCGCCTTCTTTGGAAATTCCTTCACCGCGTGGATAAGACCATAGCACTACGGCAAGGCCGCAAGACTTAGCCTCAGCTATAATTTCGCGAGCTTCTTCCATCATATCGAAGCACTTAGCAGAACCAGGATATATAGTAAACCCAACAGCTACGCAACCCAAACGCAGGGCATCTTTTACAGAAGCAGTTATTGCTTGATCTGAAGTTAAGCTTTTTGAGTGCAAAGAGTTAGCGCTATTAAGCTTCAAAATAAGTGGTAGCATTCCAGCATAAGTTGAAGCACCAGCTTCGATCATACCAAGCGGAGCAGCATATGCACTTACTCCTGAATCAACTGCAAGCTGAAAATGATAATGTGGATCGTAAGCATCAGGGTTAACTTCAAAACTTTTTATTGGTCCGTGCTCAAATCCCTGGTCTACAGGGAGAATTACTAACTTGCCAGTTCCACCAAGTTTCCCATGCATAAGAATGCGAGTAAGATTCGCTTTTACTCCAGGGTTTTCACTTTCGTAGTAACTTAGGATTTGTTTTACTTCTTCACTCATTAATATCTTCAAATTTATTTAAAGTGTAGCAAAAAACTATAGTTGAAGCAAAGACCTTTTTATGCTCTTGTTCCTACGCCTATATTTAAAGGTGTAACTTTAGGATCAGTAGTATTCTGTCGTGGTTTTTCTTGAATTAAATCTTCAAAATACATTTTAACAATAGGAAGAACGAGCGGCATAAGTACTAACTTATAGTCATACCATGCAAATTTTTCTTTATAACTAAATTCTGCCTCTTCTTTGTATAAACGCTGAATGCAGTGTTCACTATACATTTCCGAAGCTTTTACAAAAGTCCTAAGTAAAGCAATAAGTAATAAATGTAATGGTAGATTAGCCATAAGCACCATTCCATATTGAACAGGCCAGCCATTTTGTGCAATTTCCGATGCTAAACTGCACACAGCAAACGCTGCTGCCATACATATCACATAATTATCAGCAGCAATAAGTAGATTGTATCTCTTATTTAACCTATCCAGATCTTTTTCTTGTGAGCCTCTTTGTTTACTTGCTGCATAAATAATACTACAAAAGGATATAATAAATAACCATGGCCAAATCCCGATGCTGAATGCATAAAATTTATAAGCAACGTTTTGCACCTTGCCACCATTAGCAAGCTGCGATAAGCAATATTCTACTTTAGGCGACGGATTAAGTACCACATTTGCTAATATAAAAAATAAACATGCTCTATTCACAGCTTTCTCTCTACGTGATAGAATCTCATTGATTCTCTTTTGTTTTTCTCGCACTTCTTGCTGTAATGGTTTAGATATGCCAGCTGCTTTTAAGTCGTTAAGATATTTCTCTAGCTTATCTTTACCTACACTAAGTTTTTTAAACTTTTCTTCAGCTATTTTTTTCTCTTTCTCTCCTACTACTTTATCAGGGTGACATTTTAATGAAGCTTTTCTAAAGCGCCGTTCAACTAACTTAAGTACATCATCAAACTCCTGGCTTATTACTTCTTCTGCTTTTATTCCCAGCCTTGAAAATAAGTTCTGTAAACCTTGATTACTGTAATATTGATTTCTGGTTAAACTTGCCACTATAGCCTCATTAAAAAATAGTGACTATACTACAAATTTAATACTCAAGCAAGAATTTAAACTATATCAAAAGCAATTCCGTGTTTACCAATATAAATCCTTAATTTCTTTCCTTTAATTAGTCGACGATTCAGTATTTCTTCAGCCAAATGACTTTTTATCTCTTTTTCAATCAGCCTCTCTATTGGGCGTGCTCCCATTTCTTTGCTATAACCTGTTTGCGCAAGATAAGACTTTACTTCTTCTTCCACTGAGCAGCTTATACCCTTTTGCACAAGTTGTTTTTTTAATTCCTGAATAAATTTATCCACAATGTGCAAAATGACATCCGCATCCAAATCAGAAAAGGAAATGACTGCATCAAGACGATTACGAAATTCAGGGCTAAAAACCCGTTCCATTGCTTTTTCGCTGTCACTGATGTTAAAGTTTTTATACCCAAAGCCAATAGAACTTTTGTTACGTTCAAATGCCCCTGCATTGGTTGTCATAATTAAAATCGTATTGGAAAAATTAACCTTACGTCCGTAAGTGTCTGTAACACAACCATAATCCATGATTTGTAGTAATATATTATAAATATCACTATGAGCTTTCTCAATTTCATCAAGAAGTACTACGCTATATTGATTATTAGATACAGATTCTGTAAGCAATCCACCTTGGTCGTAACCCACATATCCAGGAGGGGAACCAATCATTCTAGATATTGTGTGAGGTTCCATATACTCAGACATATCAAACCGAATAAGGTTCATACCCATATTTTGTGCTAGTTGCTTCGCAAGCTCAGTCTTACCTACACCAGTTGGCCCTGCAAAAAGATACTTTGCCAAGGGTTTATTGTAACTTCTCAGACCAGATTTAGCAATTTTAATAGAATTAACGAGAAACTCTATCGCTTGCTCTTGACCAAAAATGGCCCTATTGAGATTTTCTTTCAAAGATTTTACTCTTTGCATATCATCAAACCCGCAAGGTACGTTTGTAATCCTAGCGATAGTACTCTTAATGTCTCTACTGTTTATAATTTTTCGCCTGCTTTTTTGTAACTTACAATATGCCCCTGCTTCATCTATAACATCAACTGCTTTATCAGGTAATATTCGCCCAGTAATATACTTGTGTGAAAGTTCAGCTGCAGATTTAATGGCATGTTTCGTGTAATATACTCCATGATACCTTTCATAGTAATGCTTTATACCATCTAGTATCTTTACTGTATCATTAATAGAAGACTCTTTTACATTAATTTTTTGAAACCTCCTTGCTAATGCTTTATCCTTTTCAAAGCTATTGCTATATTCTCTATATGTAGTTGCACCTATACAACGCAACGCACCTCTTGCAAGTGCAGGTTTGAGCAGATTGCCAGCATCAAGAAAGCTGCCACTTGTTGAACCTGCTCCAATAATAGTGTGTATTTCATCAATGAAAAGAATAGCGCCAGGTTTTGCCTCAATTACTTTTATTATAGATTTTATTCTCTCTTCGAAGTCACCTCTATAGCGCGTTCCTGCAAGAAGTGATCCTAAATCCAAAGCATAAATTATGCTGGATCTCAGTGCACTCGGAACACTACCTTCAATAATTTTCAATACCAAGCCTTCAACTATTGTTGTTTTACCAACACCTGGTTCTCCGACATATAAAGGGTTATTTTTTCTGCGTCTTAGCAAGATTTCTATAGTGCGATTTAATTCATAATCACGACCAATGACATAATCTATTTTTTTGCTTCTTGCATAATCATTTAAATTTCTACAATAATTTTGTAGAACTTCTTCATCTTTTAATAATTCACCTTTATTTGCTACAGTAGAGATATCGTTATTCTTATCAAGTTTTATCTTGCGATTAGTTACATATTCTTCTATATCACCTGAATATTTTATATTGGATATGTTATAAATCAAATTAGAATCCTTTGCATTCTGTTTGCATAATAGCTCTTCAATGTATAAATCTTGCTCAGACAGAATCTCTAATAGAATACTTGCTCCATTTATTTCTTTTCTTCCCAGACGATGAGCTCGTATCATGGCTTTATGTATTATGCGTTGAAATAGCACATCAGGCTCAACTTTATTGACAGTTAATTCGGAGTTGTCTTGTAAAAAACCTTTTGTATTATTACCACGATCATTCCTTAATATAATATTATCTATATTTATGATTTCACCAGCTCTGATGTTACATCTTGATAAAACATAATTTACATCCACATCTTTGGTTAATGCTAGCAACAAATGTTCCACTTTTGCATATTTAAGCTTACAATCAGAAGCAATCTGTAACGCTCTATTTAAACTTGCCTCTAAATTTTTAGAAATCATCTATTCTCTTTAAAAGTGTAAATTTATATATAATTAGTAGCACACAATTATTAAAAAAACTGAAATCTAGCAGCTCGTTGTAGCCAAATTGAATTAAGCTACAGATTATAGTCCACACAGCCTAACATTATACCGTTGTGATAATCTCAAAACGTTATAAGCAGCAGAATTAAGATTATCAAATTGTAGGTAAATCTAATTTGGGCTAGCTATATATTCTTTCTACCATCCTGCAATCACTTCACTTTGCAGCAAGCTTACTGGAGCTTTTAAAGAATAGAAGAATAGTTAAGTACATTAATACGCTTTTTCTAGTACTCTGCTTTTCTTCTTAAATACATTGATCTTTTTTCTACCGTATTTAGCCTTTAACGTACTTGGCCTTTTAAAGATCTTTTTGCTGTTACGTTTTTGAGATTGCATACTACAATCAAAATTTGGCTCTCCTTCTTTATCTGCTAGTGAAGGCAGTCTTCTCTTATCTTGAGGTGTAACAAAAGATAATGCAAATCCTTCAGCTCCCGCACGTGCAGTTCTACCTATACGATGAACATAATCAGCTTGCGATTGTGGTACATCATAATTGATAACATGTTGAATGTGCGGAATATCAAGGCCGCGAGAAGCAACATCTGTTGCAACCATGATTTGATTGCGGCCACGACGAAAAGAATCAATGACTCTTTCACGCTTGTGCTGCCTTAAATCACCATGAATTGCCAAAGCGCTATAGTCATCTTTGTGCAATTTGTCAGCTAGCTGATCCGCTCCTCGCTTTGTTTTGACAAAAATAATGATCGATCCTTTGCGCTGACATAATTGTGTAACAAGCTTGCCATATTTTTCTGATTCTGATGCATAAACAACTTCTTGTTTAATTTTTACAGAAGTTGTAGCCTGGCAATCGACAGAAACACGCTCTGGTTGATTAAGATATTTTTCAGTAAGTTTTACTATTTCTCCAGGAAGAGTTGCAGAAAACATAAGAGTTTGCCTTATTTTAGGCAAATGCTTCATAATTTCTTCAATCTGAATTCCAAAGCCCATATCAAACATACGATCCGTCTCATCAAGCACAAGAATACTAACATTCCGAGTAACTAAAGTTTTACGCTCAATATGGTCTATAATACGACCAGGAGTACCTATTATAATTTGTGGTTTTTTCTGAAGCTGATTTAGCTGCCTAAAAATAGGCTCGCCTCCGATCAACAAAGCAACTCTTAGTAAAGAACTTTGAGATAAGAGTTTTCTTATCTCACTTGTTACCTGATGAGCAAGCTCTCTGGTTGGCACGATGACTAAAGCTGAACCAATGCTTGGCTCATTCATCAATTTAGCAACCAGTGGAATAGCAAACGCTAAGGTTTTTCCAGTTCCCGTTTGAGCAGACCCAAGAATATCTTTGCCCTGAAGAGCTAGAGGAATCGCTTGCACCTGAATCGGGGTTGGAACACAAAGATTATTTTTACTTAGAGCTTGCCTAAGCAAAGTTGGAAGCCCCATTTCATGAAAATTACTCACAATACATTACCCTATTAAAAAGCTTCACGATAGACTAATCTTCCAATCTTAAATTTATTGCAGACTTTTTATCTTCTCCGTTCCTACCACGCTCTTCTTTAAGCTCATAACTTACTCTTTCCCCTTTCATTCCTCTCTTTTTATCCTCTCCTCGAAGTTCATCAGGTCTTATTCCTGAACGTTCTAATGTACTAACATGTACAAAAACGTCCTCACCTTTACCTTCTGGCTTGATGAAACCATAGCCTTTTTCAACATTAAACCATTTTATATTACCAAATTCCATATGGATAACTCCTAAACTATTAACTAACATTATTAATGTGATGAAAAACTTTGAAATTACGATTTAGAATGCTTTAAGCTTAGTTACTGCAACTAAACTTCTATACTCCATAGTCTATTCTTAACATTACATAGTAATAGTACACAATTATTGTACTTAATGCAACTAAAATTTTTAATCACTAAGTGAACCTGCTACTGTCATTTCGCTAACTTTAATCGTTGGTGAATTAAACTGCCCACAGAAAGTTAGGTCATTTGCAACAACTAAATTGCTAAACATATTTTTCAAATTGTCGGCAACAGTAATCTCGTGTATTGGATACGTTATTTTACCATTTTCTATAAAAAATCCGCATGCACCTTGACTATAATCGCCATTGATTAAATTAACACCAAAACCAAATAAATCAGTTACATATATTCCTTCTTTTACTTCCTCAATTAATTCCTTAAACGATCTATTACCATTTTTGAAATAGAAATTACTAGCTGAAGGAATAATTGCAGCATTACTTGCACGAGTTGCATTTGCGGTCGTTTCCAAGTTTAATTTCCTAGCCGAATATAGATCTAAAATCCAGTTTTGCAGTACTCCATTTTTTACAAATTCATTTCTTCTGCTCATTATTCCTTCCCCGTCAAACGGTCTTGATGTTATACCCCTTGGTAACAATGGGTCATCAATAATGCTAATCTCAGTATTAAAAATTTGATTATTTAAACTATTTCTCAAAAAAGAGCTATTATTTACAATATTGCTACCATTTATGGCAGAAGCAAAGCTCTTTACTAGCTCTTTTGCTGCTCTTTTTTCAAAAACAACCGGAAATTTGCCTGTCCTGATTGTACATGAACCCAATTGATCTATTGCTCTTTTTGCTGCTTCTTTCCCTATTGACTCCGGTGTTTTTAAATCACTGAAGTTGCATGCTACATCGTAATCGTAGCCTATTTTCATTTCACTCTTTTCTCCAGCAACAACAGAAACCTGATTAACAAAAGTTGACTTACTAAATGAACCAACAAAACCAGAAACGGTTGATAATACTGTATTTACTGAAGTATGTGAAGATGAAGCTCCTTCGGAATTAATAATATTTTTATGTGCAAGAGCTGAATTTTCTGTAGCTTCAGTAATTTCTTTTAATTTATCAATTGTTACAACATTATTATCTGAGATATTTAAATCTGCAGAAGAGATATAATTACTGCCATCTACAGCAAAACTAATATAAGGATCTTCCTGGGCATTCTTTGCCATTTCCACCACTTGGCTCACTGCACTACTAAGATTATTCAAATCGTTTGTGGAAATATACGCAGCTTTGTTCTTACCTGCTATAGCTCTAATTCCGACAGTACAGTTTCTAGATTGTGATATTTGTTCAATTTTTGATAGACGCTGAGAAACCGAGGTCTTATTAGTTTCATATATTGTAACTTCTGCGTCTTGATTCTGCTTTTTTATTAGTTTAGTGATATCTGCTGCAATATTTAATATATTCATTTTTCATTCCTTGAGTTTCTATAAAGATTCTGCACCACCTATAACTTCAATCAAATCAGTTGTAATTGCTGCTTGACGAGAACGATTATAAAGTAATGCTAGTTTATTTAGCATTTCTTTTGTATTTCTGTTTGCTGATTCCATAGCAACCATCCTAGCACTATTTTCACTTGCTGCACTTTCAAGTAAAGCAGAATAAAGAGCAGCTGTAACATAATCTTGAGTCAAAGATTTTAAAATAAACTCAATATTTTGTGGTTCATACTCATAGCTGTAATCTGTTAGAGGACTAACTACAGAATTATCAATTAATAATGAGTCTTTACTCCATGGTTTTATTGTTTCTAATATTGGCTTTTGCATGAAGGTATTATAGAATTTACTGTAAAAAACCTTAACTTTATTGTATTTACTTAGATCTATATCACTAACCAAGGCTTCCACACGCTTTAGTGTGATTCCCTTACTATTTTCAACCTTCAAGATATTTTTAGAATTAAATCTATTTTTGCCTGTCTCAAAAGCTTTCTTACCAAAAAAAACAATGTCTACTTTCTTATCATTTGCAATTAATTTGTTTATATGCTCCTGACTGAATTTAACAACAGAGGAGTTAAAGCTGCCACATAAACCACGATCAGATGCAATAATAAATACTAGGAAAGAATCTTCATTATTGATATTTAGAATTCTTGCTAGTAACTCTTGATCCGCTGATAGCGCTAGTGAAGAAATAATGCTATGCAGCTTAGATATATGCAATTTTGAATTTGATAATTTCTTTTGGCTTTGTAATAATTTTGCTGCAGAAACCATTTGCATTATTTTCGTGGTTTTCTGCACAGACTTAATATTTTTAATTCTTAAGGATAATTCCTTTAAGCTCTTCATTTTGTATATAATTCTAATTTATTAAAATATATAACTGGTAATGTCTAAAGACAAGTTTTTTTGACATTGGAGTCAAACCTAACTAAGAAACTCACAGATTTACTGTTTTGAGATAAAGATTATATTAAAGCAATCTCGATGTAAAAGTATCAAACCTTATGGAGTCTTATAATATAAGGTAAATACAATTAAGACTATTGCAACTTGAGCACTTATAATCCCATTGCTTTAGCTCTTTATTACAATCAGCACATTTCCAACCTGGATCAGGCACAGCTTCTGAGTCCATCCTGTTTAACCAATAAATTGCTTGATCATACTCTTGCAACATAATCTTGAGCTGTACCATAACAAGGTAGATTGATATGTAATTAGCTTTTTTCATAGCAATATCTAAATGCTGACTTGCAAGATCATATTTCCCTAAGCTAATTGAAGACAAAGCAAGCAAGCAATAACTAAAATAATAATCAGGGCGTAAGTTATATAGTCTTTCAGCGCCTTTATTATTTAACTTGATATACATTCTAGCTGATTGAGGAGTAGGATTTACTCTATACTCTTCCTCTAATACTGTGGAAGCTTTTCTGATTTTTTCAAGCTTGATATATAATTCTGCCTTTAAATAATTGATGGGCTGAAAAGTTGCATAATAACTTTGTGCTTTAGCTAAATAATCTATAGCTTTGTAAAAACTTCCTTTACTTTCGTATTGCTTTGCTAAAGCGCAATAAAAAACCGCTAACATCTTTTTACGATCAAAGGGAAGAAAAATATTGAATTTGATAGCTTCCTTTAACTTTGAAATTGCATTTATCCAATCTTCTTGCAATATACAATGCTCTATTTGAAATGGAATAGACAAAATTTTATCATTAATTGAACTAGAGCAATATTCTATAAATTTTTGAAAGACTAACCTTTCTTGCTTTAGGTGAATAATCAGTTTATTGATCAGAAGTAGAGCTAAGTTGCGATTTTTACTTGCAATACTCGTTAAATTATGGCTGAAAAAGCTGTAATTTCCCGTTTTACCTGAATTAAAGAGCTTTACTAAAGATAATTTATCACTTTCTTCATTTAGATTTTTAATTAGCTTATTGGTGTTCTCTATATTACCTAAGTCTAAGCTAAAGAAAGCTTCAAAGAGAAGCAATTCTTCCCTACTTCTTCTTCTATTTTTTATGTTAGCAAATGTTGATGAAATAGAAGAACAAAAACGTGCAACTGCAATCAATAAAAATAATAAGACTACGCAAGAAAGAATAACGAAATATAGATCAACACTTATAGTGTAATTGCCTAATTCCAGTTTTATTACTTCACCACTTACCTTGATCCATATACCAAATAAAAACGAAAAAGCAAAAATTATAAAATAAATCATGAGATGTATTGTAATAAGTGATGATATATTATTGAAGTATTCTTGAAAGCTACAATAAAATCATTCAATTTATTAAGCCATGGCTTGAATTCTGGGTATGTTAAGTCACTTATTGCGGTGGCTATGCTCTGCCAATCATTATCGCTTATTAATTCTTCAATTTCCGCAAGCTTTAACCTGAGTGGATCACTACGATCATCTATCTTTATCCAATTTGAAATGATTTTTTTAAACAAGTTACTTTTATTGTAGTTAATAACAGTCATGTTCTTCTCAAAAGACAATTTCAACCCGCGTAAAGTATCTAACTCTTTCAAATTTTCCAATTTATTTACTGCATTTTCTATCTCTGGATCGTCAAGCTCTGATATCAAAGGCTTTATTGAATTTATATGATTATCAAACTTGGCTTCTCGCAATAACGAATTCTTCATCTTAATCACAAGTAGCAGCAACTTTGCGAGGTTCTTATGCCTTAAACTACCATCACCTTGCTCACATTGAGTGTGCAGATTTCTCTTTAAGTCAAATATCCTTTTCTCTACCCTAGATTGATTCACTTCAAGCAATACTCTAAGTTCATCCATCTTTTCCGTTAAACCATTTATACTATTTTCACTTTCTTGCTGATTTATTTTGAAAAATATTATGTTATTTATTGCAATATGGCTAACAAATAACAATATAATTAAGAACCAACCTATGCATTTTTTTCGAGTATCATTCATAACGTAATATCTCCGCTGGGTCTTGTGCAGCTGCCTGCAATGCAGGAGGAATTGTTGCTAAAAATGACAAGAACAATGCAAGTGCAGAAATGTTCACTACATCTTGAGAAACTAATATCACTGGCAAACTTGAAAAAAAGTATATCATAGGATCAAATAGCTTGATGTTGGTAATGTTTTCTAAAAACACTCTAATATTTTCAATGTTGAGAGAAAAAATAACTCCTATAACAGAGCCAAGACAAGTTCCTGTAAAACCAATTAACAGCCCACAAGCACAAAATATGCGCATAATGCTTCCACTTGTTGCACCAAACGTACGCATAATTGCAATTACGGATTTCTTTTCTTGCACTATCATCATCAAACTTGAAACAATATTGAATGCTGCCACAACTATAATCAAAGTAAGAATTAAAAACATCACATTTCTTTCAGTTTTTAAAGCATTAACATAATGGCTTTGCTGAGATTGCCAACTTTCAGCTTTCATTCCTGTTTCTTCTACTATAGCATTTGCTAGCTTATTAGCCGCAGCAATATCGTCTATGAACACTTCTATATTTCTCACACTATCTTTATAATTAAAAAAAGCCTGAGCTGATTTCATGGGCATATACATCAAGGTATTGTCGTACTCAAACATACCCATATCAAATATTGCTACAACTTTATATTCTTTCATTTTTGGTATTTCACCAGACAGTGCGTCAAATCCTTCAGGTGATATAAGCATAATGTTATCACCATAATCAATATTCAAAGCTTCTGCTAATCTTGCCCCTATTATGATACCTTCATCGAATTTTTCCACGTTACCCATAATTACATTATTCTTAACGGTAGTATTATTAAGTAAGTCTTTAGTTGACACACCACGGACTACGCTACCCACAATTCCACCATTTGATGCAACGATCACTTGATCATTGGTCATAGAAGTAGCTTTTAATACACCTGGGATTTTCTCAATAGATTTTAACACTGCGTGGTAATCTGAATTTATGCTTCTATCAAAGTAAACATTAATATGGCCATTAATGCCAAGTACAGAGTCGAGCAGCTTTGCTCTGAACCCATTCATTACAGACATTACTACTATTAGCGTTGCAACTCCAAGAGCAATACCAATAATAGAAAACAAGGCCATTATAGAGCAAAATCTAGAATTCTTTGCTCGCAAATAACGAATAGCCATAGTAAATTCAAAGGCAATAGACATTATACTAAGATTTAAATATCATACTTTTTATGCTTCATATAACTGTAATTTTTCCTTTACCTCAAATTAAGTTGTCTAAATTTAGCAAGCTTATAGAATATATTCAATATTCTATATTAAGACCTTCCATATATATCGTCCAATCTTACTATATCATTATCAGATAAAAACTTTCCTACCTGAAACTCAACTATCTCAAGAGGAAATCTTGTACTTTTATTCTCAATTTTATGAAACACCTTCCTTGGAATCTCTATTACATGATTTTTCGTTATAGCATATGTTTTGTCATCTAAACTAACATATCCAACTCCTGATAGTATTATATGGTACTCATCTCTATAGTGGTGAAATTGCTTAGAAGTGCAGCTTAGTGGATTTATAAAAAGATATTTTATAAGAAAATCCTTGCCCATTAAAACTACACTATAAAATCCCCATGGCTTAATCTCTTTCCTTATTGGCTTTACTTCCTTAACTTTATTAATGAACAACATTAGGCTCTTACTTGGCCGTTTATAAACTCTACCTAGTAAATTTTTTGCATCATTTTCTGTCATTAAAACTGGCTCTTTTCCTTTGGTTACAGCTTGAAACGACTCAAAATTCTTATTAAATCTCTTACTTAACTCTAAAACTGAACCCCAAGTGCCAACATCCATCCAATCGAAATTGGCTTCTATCATTACAATATTTTCTGCTTTTTCTATCACTAGGTGATCAATAGATGTATCACCCATTCCTGCACAATTTTGCTGTTCTAAATACAGAAATCTCTCTCGTGGTACAAAATGCTTCATACTTTCACAACATAAATTATAGAGAGTCGGAGCAATTTTTTTTATCTCATCTATATAGCGTTTTGCTCTAAACACAAATATTCCAGAGTTCCAATAATGATCGTTACTTACCTTACGCTCGGGTTTTTCTGTAAAATCTTTTACTATATGACATTTTTCTTTCTGACCATATACTGCATTTATATAGCCGTATTCAGAATTGAATTCATGAGGCTTTACCCCAAAAGTGACTATAGAGTCAGTTTCAGAGGCTAGCTTAGACGCTTTCTCAATAGAAACATAAAAACTATTCAAATCACCTATAAAATGGTCTGAAGGCAGAACTAAGATTGTCTCGTTCCTATCGCAGAGAAGCACAGCAATTAGTATTGCTGCCGCTGTCCCAATTTTAACTGGTTCAAAAACTACTTTACATTCCTGTAATGCATGTAATTCCTGCATCAATAATGACTCATATTGTATATTTGTGGTAATGATGGGTGGCATATAATCGCCTTTTAGCCTCAACAAAGTGTTGTGAAACATAGTATTCTGACTAAATATTTTCTGAAATTGCTTTGGCTTAGATAGAGGCCAAAGTCTGCTGCCACTACCACCACACAGTATTACAGGGCGCATTTAATTAAGATATTAACTATTTGATTAATATCTTATACTAACGGCAAAATGCATGCAAGTTTTTATTGTGAGATGATTAAAGTAAAAAGTAATTTAAAGTGATGGTTGACTACGAGCGTGATGGAGTCCCTACATTTCGTGATGAGTCTTGTCTTCTTTCTATCTCTCTATCAATATGAGGAGTGTTGCTTTTTTGATTAACGGCTGCAGCTATTTTTTCATCAGTTTTGTTTTGCAACTTTTCCTTTAAGCTTTCTCCAACACCTAGTTCTCTAGATTTATCTATACTTTCACTATTTTTGCTCAACCCCTTCTCTAAGTTTTTTTCAATACCTAGACTTCTAGCGTCAAGCTCATCCCATGTGCCCACTATACTGAGTGGCTTATGATCCTTCTGCTCCGGCTTTAGCCCTTCTTCACCTTTAATAATATTAAAGTCACTTTTTGCCTCTTTCCAACATTCTTTCAATTGGTGTTTCGACATAGTAAGATAAGCATTACCATACTTTTTCTCATTTTCTACAAATAATAAAATTGGAACCTTAAGTATTGTAGCTCCCATATTTACTAAATTTTTTACTACCACTGCAGGAGTGAAAAAAAGATAACCAAAAGATTTTGCAACTCGATTTTTTCTAGCTATCAAATTCTCTCCTAATTTCATAGGAATAAAAGTCAGCATTCTAGCACAAATCTTAGCTAAACCCGCAACAAAAACAATAGGAACAGATATCAGACTTTTATCTAGCTCTAGATTACCATCCTGATCTCTAATTTCTGAAAAATGGGTGCTTAGCTTCTTGTAATCACTAGCGTATAGTAATTTTCCATTTCTTCCTTTTTCATCTCTATCTTTCTCATCAACTTCTCCCGTGTCATCATTGATGAAGCAGCCTTTTTTAGCAAGAAAAGAGGAATTAGTTAGCTCAAACTTATCATCTTTTTCCCGAGCTTCAAAAATTGGAATATGTTTTTCAAGATCAATTTTTGAAAACCCAAATGGTTTATAGTAGCAATCATAATGCTTAACATCCTTGTTTTTTTCCCGATTAACTAAAAAGTCAATGGTAAAATAAGACCTATCATCCGTTTTCTCGACAAGAGCTAATTCAAAAGTTTTCTTGTCATACAAAAGTTTATATATAGTCTCACCATCACTATTCTTACTTTCTATAACTTTCCAAGATTCTACAATCTGATCGTAATTCTTTGGATATTTGCATTTTCTTCCATCTGTATAGGTCATTACCTTTCTAAGATCCTTGACATAAATTTGAGATTCAGATGAAGCAAATAAACCTTTTGCTTTAAGTGTAAAATCTGTTACTGCTTTTTTTAACACTCCGAACATGTTGTCAAACCAAAATCGCTATAGTTCAATAATAAAACTAGTACACTAATAATATATTAACATAAAACTGGTAACTTTACAAGAAAATATGCCTATAAAAGAAAAAAGTCGTAAAAGCAAGGACTATATAAGTAATGCTTGATAAGTATTTTATGCATGTAATTGTAAAAATCCTTAGAGGTACGCTGTCTATATAATCTTCACACACTACCTGCATTCCAAGAACTGCATGCCAAAAAATGCAAAACACCAGTATAACAAAAAACAAAAGCTCTAGTGGATGATTAATAGCCTGAAATAATTTTTCATTAAAAGATAAAGGGCTATCAACATAAAATGTGCAAGAAAATGAGTAAATAAACCAAGGAAATAAAAATAACAAAATCACCGCAGAAACACGCTGGATCCACCAATGATGTACTGAATTTACAGATTGACTCATATAAATATAAATAAAAAAGCCATAGTAGAAAGAAATAGCATTATTGTTAGTAATATAGCACTTTTTAAAACACTAGCAATTTCTAAATTAAGCCCAGCATCCCACAATAAATGACGAATACCATTAAGAAAATGATACATAAAGCTTACAAAGCATAAGATATAAGCTAATTTAGCAACAGGAGTGAACAATAATGCATTTAAGCACCTTACTATAATTAACTTAGGGGAGTAAACATATAATATAAAATACCAAGAAAGTATGATTAATAAAAGAAATAGCAAGATACCAGTCAATCTATGCATAATAGAAAAAAAACTAGTAACTTGTATTTTATATATTTGTAAATGTGGGGAAAGAGGCCTGTTACTCATAAAATTTCGTTATCGAGAAATTAAAAAATAAAGTAGAAGTAAAGACAGCAGTATAGTACATAATGACACTATTATTTGAAATGGTGAATTACGTACGAAGCCTAAGGAGGTAATCCAGCTGCAGATTCCCCTACTGCTACCTTGTTACGACTTCACCCCAGTCACTGATCCCACTTTAAATAACTCCTTCCTTGCGGTTAGGCCATTAGCTTCGAGTGAAACCAATTCCCATGGCGTGACGGGCAGTGTGTACAAGACCCGAGAACGTATTCACCGTGGCATGCTGATCCACGATTACTAGCGATTCCAACTTCATGTACTCGAGTTGCAGAGTACAATCCGAACTGAGATGTCTTTTAGGGATTAGCTTAGGCTTGCGCACCTTGCAGCCCATTGTAGACACCATTGTAGCACGTGTGTAGCCCACTCCATAAAGGCCATGATGACTTGACATCATCCCCACCTTCCTCCAGCTTATCACTGGCAGTTTCCTTAAAGTACTCAGCATTACCTGATAGCAACTAAGGATGAGGGTTGCGCTCGTTGCGGGACTTAACCCAACATCTCACGACACGAGCTGACGACAGCCATGCAACACTTGTGTAAAATCCGGCCGAACCGACCCTATCCCTTCGAATAGGTATGATTTCCATGTCAAGAAGTGGTAAGGTTTTTCGCGTTGCATCGAATTAAACCACATGCTCCACCGCTTGTGCGGGTCCCCGTCAATTCCTTTGAGTTTTAATCTTGCGACCGTAGTCCCCAGGCGGAATGTTTAACGCGTTAGCTGTAATACAGAAAGTAAACTTCCCATATTTAACATTCATCGTTTACAGCGTGGACTACCAGGGTATCTAATCCTGTTTGCTCCCCACGCCTTCGCGCTTCAGCGTCAGATTTGAACCAGATAGACGCCTTCGCCACTGGTGTTCCTCCTAATATTTACGAATTTTACCTCTACATCAGGAATTCCTCTATCCTCTTTCAATCTCTAGATTAATAGTTTTAAAAGCAATTCCAAGGTTAAGCCTCGGGATTTCACTTTTAACTTATTAACCAGCCTACGCGCCCTTTACGCCCAATAATTCCGAATAACGCTAGCCCTCTCCGTATTACCGCGGCTGCTGGCACGGAGTTAGCCAGGACTTCTTCTGTGAGTACCGTCATTATCTTCCTCACTAAAAGAGCTTTACAACCCAAAGGCCTTCTTCACTCATGCGGCATGGCTGGATCAGGCTTTCGCCCATTGTCCAATATTCCCCACTGCTGCCTCCCGTAGGAGTCTGGACCGTATCTCAGTTCCAGTGTGGCTGATCATCCTCTCAGATCAGCTATAGATCATTGCCTTGGTAGGCTATTACTCCACCAACTAGCTAATCTAATATAGGCTCATCTAATAGCAATAAATTTTTCCCCCGTAGGGCGTATACGGTATTAGTTGCCGTTTCCAACAATTATTCCGTACTACTAGGTAGATTCCTATACATTACTCACCCGTCTGCCACTAAGTTATACCATAGCAAGCTACAGTATAACTCCGTTCGACTTGCATGTGTTAGGCCTGCCGCCAGCGTTCATTCTGAGCCAGGATCAAACTCTCAAATTTAGACTTCAACCTATAAAAGGTTGAGGGTACATCGGATAAATCCGACAAAAAATAATTTAGCTTAATACTGCTGTCTTTATTTCTACTTTAGAAATATTTTAATCTCCAACTATTCAAACAACTCTAAGAATATTATTATGTGATATAATCACTATGTCAATATGTTTTTGCAAATCAAAAGCATTAATGTATAAATATATAACTATTTGGAATATTACCATGAAAAAATACATCTTTCTGCTTGCACTCGCGCCAATGTTAGTTGGCATCACATTATACTTATTGCGCAACATTGATAACACAAAACAATCTATAACTGCAGGTGACAAGTTTTACGAAGTATTATTCTTAAAAAAAGATAATAAGTCACTGCTAGAAGAAATAGATTCAAATTGGGAGTATTTAGCAAATTTTGAACGCGCATTCAATCATATCTCAGATTCAATGCCAACAGACACAGCATCTATTATTTATAATGATTTGGCAGACGATAAAGATGCTCCTGATGTTTTGCGTGAGTTAGCACAATACTTAGAAGTAATGAGCTTACTTCACTCCAGCGGTGAAAAAACAAATAGAGATAAAATTAGTAATTTAGAATCAAATGCAGTGTACCCTTATTCAAGCCAAGAAGCTATCGCTATAGTAAAGATACACAGTAACGACATTAAAGGTGCAATTGAAATATTGCATTCATTATTAAATGATAGAGAATGTCCGACTCTAATCAAGGCCAATGCACAAGAATTACTTCGGATATACGAAAACTAAAAAACTTGCTTGCATAACAATTTGGCAGCGCATCTGATGAAATAAAGAACTTTACTTGACAAACCTCCCTATTTTATTATGGCACTAAAAGTATTTATGACTCAAAATTTGTTTTTGACCTGCAGAATCAATCACAAAATCCAGTAAAAACTTAGGTGTTTATTGGTAGATTACGTAAAATTATAGCGGTTTTTTAATTTTTTCTATACTCAGCCAAGTCACGCTTGTTAGAACATCATTACAGCACCACTTACAGTAATATAGAGTCAAAACTTTACTACTCAGAGGTTCTTTTACCTTTTTTATTTAGTAAGACTTCTCTATATTTATAGTTAATATATCAAAGAATAAACTTCACTCGCAGAATGTCATTCTAGCACTAAAATGACAAAAAGAGGATAAAATCGCAATAGCTATGTATCAAGCACCGTTGTATTTTCTCTATATTTTAGATTACTTTGTTTACCCCCCTCCCTTTACCATTCAGCTACGCAGATAGTTACTACAAACCGTAAAGATGTTTAAAAGAAATCTAATTTTTTATCAACTCATACATTTCATTACCAACTTCACAATAAGGTTCTGCAGTTGGATAAAAATAATCAAAAAAGAAATAATCCTTTAGTATTTCTGTGCTGCATCCAGAATTATAGTAAGTATCAAGCCTTCCTTTAAATATCAACAAGAGTATCTTTATACTTTTTCCAAATCACCCTCCCCCAAACTGGTCTACGATGTTTGATAGGTATGCATCTCGATCATTTAACCCTTTGCTCTTATATTTACCAAGCATACTTTTCATTTTAGAATTAAGATCGAATGCTTTTATTTCAAGATCTGCACCTTTCTTCATATAATCTAAATCATTAGCTAATTTTGTATTGAAACTCTGTGTAAGCTTTGCAGCCAGCTCTCTTGCTTTTCGTCTTTATTAAATCTAGTATCAAACCAACCTCAGTCACATTTGCAACAATCACATGCTTTACACCATATTCATTTAGAACCAAATGCATTACATATTTCACTAACCCCTTTATTTCAATACTTTTTCTGCTTTAACATTGTTATAAGCAGTGGTACCCATAATATTATTTCCTCGATTATAATGAAAAATAAAATCTCCTTTACCTACGTCTGGATGATGTTTAATTACTGCGTTTAGCTGATTAACTAAACGAAATTTATTGAGGAAATAAGAAAAAATAGGGTTAAGAATTTCAGATGCTGTTGCATATAAAATCGCATAGTTATGACCTTACTGTTCATAGTATCGATCAAAAAATGAGCATCTCCATGATGACTTAAATTCTTCTAAACCTAAATACCTTGCTACATATTCAACAACAGTAAGGCCATTGCTAAAAATCCTCCTTAATAAAAAGGGGCATTAAGTTTCACGTTTCTTACAAAGGATAAGTTATTAAAATTTCAATAATTACACCATTATCAGATAAACTATCACCCAGAACACAAAAATTTTTACACTTTGAATTAGAGTTATTCCTTTCATTTGCCATAACATTCAATATCTAATCATACTGCTCTATGAAGCCTATAAAAAAAGAAAAATAGGGTAAAATTATAGAACTTTGGCTGAATTTTACCTATTTTTTGAGCAGCCCTTCTGCCTTAAAAGAAACCTCTAAGTTTTTTAGCACGGCTTGGATGTTTCAACTTACGTAGTGCTTTTGCCTCTATTTGCCTAATTCTTTCACGTGTAACATTAAAAATTTTTCCTACTTCTTCTAAGGTATGCTCCTTTCCATCTTTACCAAGGCCAAAGCGCATCCTTAGAATTCTTTCTTCTTTTGGTGTTAAAGTTGCAAGAACATTGGTCGTAATGCCACGCAAGTCGGCAAGTATTGCAGCATCCTCTGGTTTAGAAACTCGCTTATCTTCTATACAATCACCGAAGGTACTACTATCATCCTTTCCTGTTGGAGCTTCAAGACTTACTGGATCTCTTGCTATTTTCATAACTTTACGTATTCTTTCTATCGGCATTGCCAATTCTATACTTAATTCCTCTAATGTTGGCTCTCTACCCATTCCATGAGTCATCTTTCTTAATGCTTTATTGATTTTACTGATAATTTCCACCATATGAACTGGTATTCTAACTACTTTAGACTGTTCAGGTATTGCCCTAGTTATTGATTGTTTTACCCACCAAGTACCATAAGTCGAAAATTTATATCCACGTTTGTAATCAAACTTATCTACAGCCTTCATAAGACCAATATTGCCTTCTTGTATCAAGTCAAGTAGATCAAGTCCTCTTTTTGAATACTTTTTAGCAATTGAAACCACTAGCCTTAAATTAGCCTTTATCATCTCTTGCTTTGCTTCAGAGACTTCTCGTTCGTGTTTTTGTATTCTCTTGATTAGCTCCTTAAACTCTTGTACTTTATCTCCTTGTACATAACTCTTAATATTTCTTAAGGCACTAGCTATATATTCATAGTTATCGTTTATAAACCTTAAGAATTTATTTTTTAATTCACCTGTAAAAAGGGACTGATTTTCATTCTTCTTTAAAAGACTGATTTCGCTCAATTCGTGCTCTAAAAGCACAGCACAATAAATATTATAGAAACTTTCTCTATCAATATCGTACTTTCTAGCCTCAGTAATAAGATTAGCTTCTTCAAACGTGATTAGTCTATTTATTTCGTAAAGTTTTTGTGTAATTCTGGCAATAGCAGCATCACTAAACTGAATTTGTAATGCTACAGACCATATTTGATTATATAAATTTTCTAGCTCATTAGAGAAATCTTTAGAATTTTTTTTCAATACCAATGCTTCATTTGTTAAAGTAATGATCTCATCCAATGCTGTGATAACCTTTGGCAATAAATCACTTTCCATTTCAAGAACAGAAATGTTTAAATTCGCTGAACTTATATCTTCACTCTCATTTCCCTTTTCATCGTTGCCTTTTTCCTCATCATCAACATAATCTTTAACATCTTCAGCTTCACTTTCTTCTTTGGCTACCATATTGAAATCAGAGTTATAAATTGCATCTAGATTTATCATTTCTCTCAGCAAAAAAGTTCCCCCACTTAAATCATCACGCCATGTTTTGATCATGTTGAATGCCACTGATGTTTCAATTATTGCACGTAACATGTTATGCTTTTCAGATTCAATTTTTTTTGCTATCTTAATTTCATCTGCTCGTGACAAAAGCTTTACAGAGCTCATATCTTGTAAATAAATCCTTACTGGATCATCATTTTGCACTAAAGTTGTAGTAGTATTCAACGATGTCTCATCATCATCAAGCTTATTACCATCATCATTAGAAGGAGCTTCTTCCTCATCTTCACTACTTTCGAGTATGTTAATTCCAGAGTCTTGCAATAAAGCTATAGTATCATCTATAAAATCAGGTGGAAAACTTTCATCTGACAACTTATCATTTATATCATCAAAAGTGATAAAACCGCCCTTTCTTATACTTTTGGTTACAAGATCTTTGATGATCTTTTTCCTATCTTCCGTACCATTAATAGTTGACATCATTACCTTTACAGTTTATAATTTTATTTCTTATTTATCAAATAAACTTACAATTAGCAAGCTTATAGTTTTATTCTTAATTTATAGTTACTTGCTACTTCATATAGTTTAAGATACTGTCAATTTATTCACACTCTTCTTAATCAACTAATCTCTCCATTCTTACTACTATGGACAATCCAACTGAAAATGTTGCAATTCCAACCACTATAGCAGTAAGCATTAAGACGTGAGGTATAGGATTGGTATATAAGTGAAAATTTGAAGTCAATATAGGAGGTAAAGAACTTTTTACATACCCTAAAGATATGTAAAACAACAAAACAGATGCTTGTAAGACACTTAATCCCATCATTTTTTTGATTAAGTTTTTATCATTTACAATGATATAGAAACCTAGCACCATCAATATAGTAATGCCTACATAATTATATAGAGTCATTGTTTTTTCTTGCGAGCAAAATTTATATATATGATTAACATGGAAGAAGAGACGGTAAGCAATACACCCAGCTCCACTAAGAAAATACCCAATTTTTGACCTGTTCTACCATCAGCTGACAATATACTATAGGATAAAAAATTTTGGCCAAATAAAACTGTTATAATACCAGCTCCTCCATAGGTTAAAATACCTAGTACGTTAGTAAATTTGATAATAGAGTAAGGTATTGCTTTTAAAGTTGTAGGTACATCAAATAACATAGAATATAATATTATCCCAGAAGCAATAATTATTCCCGCCTGAAAACCTCCACCTGGAGTATAGTCACCATGAAACTGTATGTATAAACCAAACAAAATGATAAAAGGTATCATCAAAAATGTTACTGCACTTAATACCGGATCTTTAATCACTTTCTTTCTCTTCTAATATTAACATTATACAAAGTGCAGCAGTAAAAACTACTATAGTTTCTCCAAATGTGTCATAGCCACGAAAGCTTGCTAAAACAGCTGTCACTATATTAGGAATACCAATAGCTTTTTCAGTATTTTCTACATAATAAGGAGCAACGTGCAAGTGAACTGGAGCATTATGACTGCCAAAATCTGGTAATTGAATCATAAAGTATGATAAACATGCAGTCAAAAATAACATAAAAAAAAGTGTTGTGGGGCTATGAGATAAATTTGCTTTGTAATTCTTTACCAAAGAGAGTGCTGCAAACGTAAAGACTGTGCTCAATCCTGCACCAACAGAAGCTTCAGTAATTGCAACATCTGGCGCATTCATAATCAAGTACATAAGTGCAATAAGTGCACTAAATACACACATTAGAACAGCACTTACAACCAAATGTTTCGAAAGAACTATAAAAACTGTAACCGTGAGTAACAGCAAAAGTAATATTAGATTCAGTATTTCTAGCATCTTAACCTTCTTTAATAGTCTTTACTTTTATAATAAGTACGCGCTAAAATATAACTGTTAGTTGAATTGGCTATCCATATTATAAAAATCAATAATATAACTTTAATAGTATTGATTGAAAATTCATTTTGCCAAGCAAAACCAATCAACAACAACATTGCGCCACTAGAATCTGCAATACCTGCAGCATGTAGTCTAGTATAGAAATCAGGAAATACTACTACTCCTACGCTTGAAATGACTATTAAACAAACACCTAAAAATATGAGAATGGATGCTATCATAAATTATCAAAACAACATTAATCTCATTAGCGCTATAGTTGATATAAAGCTGATGCTAGCATATAGTAATGCTATATCAATTAAAAAAAAATCATTCAGAGTAATCGATATTGCTGTTATGAGTAAAACTACTTGTGTTGATAAACTATTGAATGCTAAAATCTTATTGTACACATCACTTGACCTAAATACTATACAACATAACATTACACTCATACAAAACAAAAGCACATAGATAGCAATACTAATCATTTATAAGCTATTATAACCTCTGCAGATTTCTAAATCGGTACTTCTTCACCACTATCTTGATCATCTATTTCATCATCGTGGCTTTCTTGACTTACATCCAGACTTGTGTTAAGTTGATGATCAGAAAAATTTAACAAATTTGCTAGCTTACTTGGACTATTAATATAAGTATTATCTGTGTTTCCTTTCATGTGCTCCTTGCACCTTTTCACCAAAAGGTTAAACAACTCATGAGTATTCACCTTCTTTTCTGCTATTTCATATAAAGAAACTATCGTATCCTTATGATCTTTAAACTTAACCATTTCAACGGGATCGCTTGCCCCTGTACTCAAATCATGCGTTCTTTGACTTGCTAGCAGAACCAATTTAAAACGGTTGTGTACCTGTTCTACACACTTTTCTACAATAGACTCAATCATAAAATACTACCTTGATAAACTTTATACTATATCACAAAAAATAAGATGTCAACTTCGGATCTATTGAGATCCAATTCTACATTCTACTTTTTCTTCTTTAGCTTTTACTGATTGATTTTCTGTTATTGTAATTGTTATTTCATGATCAAGCTTTTTCAAAAAACCTAACAGTCTCTCTAAAGAAAAACCACTTGTCTTACCACTTTTAATTTGTGACACCTTTGGTTGATCAATACCAAGTTTCTCAGCCGCACAAGCTTGAGTCCAAGTATTTTTTCCTATAATTTTACTTATTATGCTCAGCAATTTTTTTTTTATTGCTTCACTATCCAGATTGTTTAATGATATTGTTTCCATAATTTTTACTCTCACATACCAACTAGCTTTATTAAATATTATATCATAATATTTAATATACCAATATATTAATATTATATAATTTGTCAATAACTATAATGATATACTGATACTCAAAATTTTAAATTGACTATAATTTTTATCAAAATACTAGTAATTTCAAACTATTATTTTGTAAAAAACTTACTATTAAAGAGAATAAGTTGAAATTGCAAAGTTTAAAATACAGAAATAATCATTTTACAAACTCGTTTTAGAGACTGTACATGATCTCAAGAAAGGAATAAAGCAGGAGATAGAGTATGTAAATTATGAAAACAGAGCAAGATGAGTAGGAGAAAAACTGAGTAGAGTTCTGTAGAAAGAAACAAAATCAAGAAGATTTAGGATATATTTTACATAGTGTTACAGGTCCTAAAAAGTGGCTTCAGTGAATCAACAATGTTTTCAAAATGGCAAGATTATTTTAATAAATTAAGTAAAAAACATAGCGGAAGTAAAGAAAGTGTTTTGAAATATATATAAAAAAGTAATTGCAAAGAAACAAATAAAAGGATGTAACTGTAGAAATCTTTGCCGTATTGTCAAAAGGTAAGTCTCTAATACTCTTATAGAAAAGTGTAGACAATTGTGATAAGCAAAATTCAATACTAGCTTACAAATCGTCTTCTTGCTTCCACCGCTTTGCTTCTAAAAAGATTATGAATAGACCCTTATATCCGAAATTTATACCTCTATATTTTAATATAGGGATTCATTTCAATTTTTAAAGTTTCTATTTAATAAGAATGCTATATCATATTCGTAATTTAATTTAAATATCTGTTGCTTCTGAAATACTATTTGGTTAGTAAATAAAATCATGTCTAATACAGAAAAAATGAAAAAGGATGTTGCTGTAATTATGGGAAGCGAGTCGGATTATGGCACTATGGTGCATGCTATTAACCTATTAAAAGAATTGGGAATTTCACATGATGTATTTATAATATCCGCACACAGAACACCAGAGAGACTCTTTAATTTTACTAAGTCTGCTCAAGAAAAAGGCTTTAAGGTTATTATAGCTGGTGCAGGAGGAGCGGCTCATTTACCTGGTATGACTGCATCGCTTACTTATTTACCTGTTATCGGTATTCCTGTGCATAGCAAGCAATTAAATGGGCTAGATAGTCTATTATCTATAGTGCAGATGCCAAAAGGTGTTCCAGTTGCAACAATGTCTATAGGAGAGAGTGGAGCATGCAATGCCGCTATTACTGCTGCATCTATATTGTCGATTTCTAATAGTGAAATTGCAGATAGATTAAAAAAATGGAGAGAGAGGCAAACTAAAGCAGTAAAAGAAAAACCAACATTATAATGGCAATAGTTCTTTTAGATACAAAAACCATAAATCGTATAGCAGCAGGAGAGGTAATAGAAAGGCCTGCAAGTGTGGTAAAGGAATTAGTGGAAAATGCAATAGATGCCAGAAGCTCAGAGATAGAAATTAAGATAGAAAGTGGTGGGCGTAACCTCATTACTGTAATCGATGATGGTAGCGGAGTAAAAAAGGATGATTTAGAACTTGCGTTTATGCGCCATGCTACTTCAAAATTGAGTGACAGTGAATTGATAGAGATCAAGCATCTTGGCTTTAGAGGAGAAGCTTTGCCTTCAATTGCAGCAGTAAGCAGAATAAAATTATCATCTAAGGCAAGCAAAGCAGATCAAGCATGGTCTATAAGGTATGAGGGGGGAGAACAAATAGGAGAGCTTGTTCCTTATCCTTTATCGATAGGAACATATATTGAAGTACGAGATTTATTTTTTGCCACACCAAATAGACTAAAATTTCTCAAAACCGAAAGGGCAGAAACACAAAGCATTGTTGATATTGTAAACAACTTAGCAATGATCAATTATGGAATTGAGTTTACTCTTATCTCCGATAATAAGAAGCTTCTTAAGTATGCTAAGCAGAACTCATTATTTAGCAGGCTATGCGAAGTAGAAGAAGAATTTCATGAAAACTCTTTGCAAATTAGTGAAGAAGAAGATGGCATTAGACTTACAGGATACATCTGTAAACCCACTGTCAATCGTAGCAATTCAACTCAGATCTATACATTTGTTAATGGTAGACCAATTAAAGATAATCTACTTATTGGTGCAATTCGTTATGCGTATCACGACCTTATTCCAAGCAATAGATATCCTTTTGCAGCGCTGCACTTAGAGATACCGTATGATCAAGTTGATGTAAATGTGCATCCAAATAAATCAGAGGTAAGGTTTCAGAACAAGAGGCTAATATATGAAATAGTGAGAAGAGGGCTAATAAAAGTGCTATCAAAGAGAATAGATCTTGCAGAAACTGTATTGGCCCAGAATGGAACAACAACGAATCATCTATCATCAGATCCTTTTAGTAGGTCTAGTCTTAAAAATGAATTTTATGGAAGAAGGTCGGATCCTTTTGAAAACCAGTTAATGAGAAAATTTACTTCTCCAAATATAGAGACAAAAAGCTTATCAGAACATTCAAAATCGTTTGATTATACTGGTATGCAAAAATCTCCTCCACGAGCAGAAACTACAATTTTGGAAAGGAAACAAACCGATCTAATAAGGGACTATCCACTTGGGTTTGCACACTGTCAAATCTACAATACTTATATTATTGCCGAGGTAAGAGACAAACTAATTATAGTAGATCAGCATGCAGCCCATGAAAGACTAGTATACGAGTGCTTAAAGGAGAAATCAAGTATAAAAAGACAAAAACTTCTTTTGCCTGAAATGGTTGAAATCAAAAGTCAAGCCGGTATGGAAATGATAGAAGTTTATAAGGATAAGCTTTTCGAAATGGGCTTTGATATCGAAATTAAATCAGAAAATGCGATCATAGTAAAAGAAATACCTGCAATCTTAGGGTCAATAGATGTGAAGAAAATGCTAATTGATATAGTGGATAGATTAATAGAAATAGAAGATACTCTACCTATAGAGGATAAAATAAATAAAATACTAGCTACAATTGCTTGTCATGGATCAATTAGAGCAGGTAGAAAGATGAAATTAGAGGAGATGAATGAGTTGTTGAGGCAAATAGAAAAAACACCATACTCTGGACAATGTAATCACGGAAGGCCAACCTATATAGAAATGAAATTAAGCGATATTGAAAAGTTATTTGAGCGAAGGTGAGAAGTTATCACAAATATGTATAGATTATACAACCCTAGTTTCGTCATCTCAAAACTCAGATACACAATTGTTTGAACATTGCAATTTGCAGGTAATTTGCATAGTAGATAATGTCATTCCATCACTTGACAATGATTTATTACGCAGCTACTTGATTAAAATTAAGTTTCCTAAATCCCAGGCATTGTCTTTTATGTTAATAATTAATATACAACTAAAAATACTTATCAAAAACGACAATAAAGAGTTTAAAAAAAGCCAGAAAATTCTATAGAATCAACCGTACTATATAGAGAAAAGAAAGTGTATGATAATATTCTTCGTTTCAATTTGCAAACAAAATAGTTTTGCATTTTTCGATAAGATTAAGTAATATCAGCGTATTAGTTATACAATTAATAATTTTTATGGATGAGCGTAATCCTTGGAATCTTGGAAAGAAACCGTCAGGTCCAAGTAATGAAGATATTTTAAGTAAAGCTGTGTCTGATATAAGATGCTTTTTTAATGGCTTAACCAGAAATAGAGGGAAAAAACCTTATTTCATCATTTTCATTGTTTTGTTGTTTTATTTTTGTACTGGTTTCTATATTGTCCATCCGAGTGAGGAAGGTATAGAACTTACTTTTGGCAAATATTCCAATACAGAAACATCTGGTTTGCGTTATCACTTTCCCTACCCTATTGGTAAGGTTTTTAAAGTGAATGTTAAAGAAGTAAATCGTGAAGAAATTGGGATAAGCAGCTCTTATGGGCGAGATACAGATCGTGGTGAAGGAGTGATGCTTACCGGAGATGAGAATATAGTCAACGTTAACTTTGAGGTCCAGTGGCGAGTTAGAGATGCCAAAGATTATTTATTCAAAGTGCGGGATTATAAACCTGGTTTTAGCGTTAAAAATGCTGCTGAAAGTGCTATGAGAGAAATAATAGGTAAGAATACGATCTCTTTTGCACTCGAAGGTCAAGGCAGAGCTGAAATTTCCAGAGATACTATAATTTTATTGCAACAGATTCTTGATGGATATCAAATGGGTATAGAGATTTTATCCGTTCAAATGAAAAAAATTGATCCACCAGAAAAGGTGATTAGCTCATTTAGGGATGTACAAAGTGCTCGCGCAGATAAGGAGCGTACCATAAACGAAGCATACGCTTACAGTAATGATATTATACCTCGTGCAAAAGGTGAAGCAATAAAGATAAAATTAGATGCAGAAGCATACGAGAATGAAATAATAAATGAAGCAAAAGGTAATGCAAATCGCTTTTTATCTCTTTACGAAGAATATAGACAAAATCCTTCTCTTGTTAAGAATCGTATTTATCTTGAAACTATGGAAAATATTTTCAGCAAGGTAGATAAGTTTGTTATAACAGACGATCTGAAAGGTATGTTCTCTTATTTACCTCTTACAAATTTAGGAAAATAGCCATGAGTAGTAATATAAAAATTGTTTTTGCTTTTATATTTGTTGTATTATTGATTGCCTTATCTAATTCAATCTTCGTTGTTCAAGAAACAAAACAAGCAATAGTTATACAACTCGGTAAAGTCGTAAAAGATGTTAGGGACAGTGGTTTATATTTTAAATTGCCATTTATAAATAACGTAGAATTTCTTGATAAGAGAATTTTAGATTTAAGTCCTGATAAAACTCCAAGGGAAGTGATAACTGCAGATCAAAAGCGTATTATAGTAGATGCTTATGCAAAATATAAAATAATAGATCCTATCACTTTTTATCAAACTGTGAAAAATGAATCAGGGCTAGTTAGAAGATTATATCCTGTCATAGAAGCTCACATAAGGGAGAATATAGGAAGATTTTCATTAATTAGTTTGTTGAATGAAAAGAGATCAGAAGTTATGCAATTAATTCAACGTGGAGTTTATTCTGAAGCTGGAAAATTTGGCATAGAGATAATAGATGTAAGAATTAAGAGAGCAGATCTACCAGAAGAAAATAGTTCTGCAATATTCCGCCGCATGCAAACTGAAAGAGAAAAGGAAGCAAAAGAAATTAGAGCAGAAGGAGAACAAGCTGGACAAGAAATTAGATCAAAAGCTGATAAATTAAAAAGGGGAATTGTCTCTAGTGCAGTAAAAGAATCACATGAAATAAGAGGCCGTGGTTATGCTGAAGCAACTAGAATCTATAATGAGGCATTCAAGGTTGATGAAGAGTTTTTTAACTTTTATCGCTCTATGAAAGCTTATAGTAAATCATTTGCTAAGGATAATACTAAATTTGTGCTTTCACCAAATAATAATTTCTTAGATATTTTGAACAAGGGATGGAAATAGTTTATGAAAAGTAAAGCATTTATTTTATCTATATTTGCATATTTTTTAATTTCATTTTCTTCATATGCTAATCTGTTTGCAAAAACAGTTGCAGATCCTGTATGTAGTTGTAATAAAGGGCTTGCTGATATAGTGGAAGAACTTATTCCCGCAGTTGTAAATATTTCAAGTGAGCAAATAGTTAAGCAAGAAAATAACAGTAGAACTAAAATTCCCTTTACGCCAAGAAATAATTTCTTTGATGACTTTAGAGAATTTTTCGAGCATTTTGATCAATTTTTCGATAGAGCTCCTAGCATTAATAGAGAAGTGACGTTACTTGGGTCTGGATTTATTATAGATAAAAGTGGAACCATAGTAACCAACTATCACGTTATTAAAAATGCCCAAGATATTACAGTTACTATGAACGATAATACTTATTTCAAAGCAGAAGTTTTAGGCTATGATGCAAAAACTGATCTTGCTGTGCTTAAGATTAATTCTGATAAAGATCTTCCTTTTGTTGAATTTGGTAATTCTGATAAAGCAAGAGTTGGTGATACAGTTATTGCAATAGGCAACCCTTTTGGTTTGGGTGGCTCTGTAAGTACAGGAATTGTGTCTGCAAGATCTAGAGACATTAGTATTGGTACTATGAATGAATTTATTCAAACTGATGCTGCAATTAATAGAGGTAACTCAGGGGGACCACTATTTCATCTAAATGGAAAAGTTATAGGTATTAATACTGCTATTTATTCCCCATCTGAGTCTGGCGGTAACGTGGGTATAGGCTTTGCTATACCATCTAATCTAGCTATTTCAATTATTGACACATTAAAAAGTGGTAAAAAAATAAAACATGGTTGGCTTGGCGTGCAAGTTCAGCCTATAACAAAAGAATTTGCTGAATCCTTGAGTTTAAAAGATATCAAAGGTGCATTAGTTGCAAGCGTAGTAAAGGGCAGTCCTGCAGAGAAAGGAGGAATCAAAGTAGGTGATATACTATTAGAGTTTGACGGCAAAAAAATTGATAGAATGACGCAATTACCTCATATGGTTTCACGAACTGAGCCCGGAAAGAAAGTACAGGTTAAGTTACTTAGAAAAGGTAAAGAAGTCAATATCAAGGTTGCAATCGAGGAATCTGCAAACGATGATTCAGGTAATAATCAAGAAGAAAATAAATCAACATCTAGTTATATAAGTGGTTTAACCGTTTCAAATTTGCCAAAAGAACTAAAAAAAAATGCACCCACAAAGGGTGTAGTAGTTACTAGTGTAGATAGTAGTAGTAATTCTACACTACGTGTTATTAAGAAAGGTGATATAATTATCCAACTAGATGGAATCGATATTGAAAATACTAATGATTTTCAAAAACAAATTGATTCAGCAGTAAAAAAAGACGGCAAAGATTCAGTAATGCTGCTTATTTACCGCAACGGCAATCAATTTTTCACCTCAATCAAATTGAAGAAGTAGCTATTTATCTAGCTGGTCATGAAAAAATTGCTTGACAAATTTAACTAGCTTCTTTACCCTAAGGGTGAGGGCTTTTCTGTAGATTAATAAAATTTATCCCTATACTGAAAACGTTTCCAACGAGATTATGGAAGAACTAGATTTCAGTATCAAGCACTGGAACATCATCATCTATAAGATGAAAGAGCTGTAGTGGTAAGAAACTGGATGATATAAAGCCTTTTTATAATCAGTTTAAAAAGGATAACTTTCTTTCACAAATTAATTTATAACTAAATTAGTATAAAGCATAATCATATTTACTTATCATCATTATTAATCAATAATTAATACCCATAAATTAATTACATCTAATCGCAAAGGGAGGTGGAGATGCGTTTTAAACTAGAAAAAGAAGATATTCCACAAAACGATTGTAATAATAGAACTGGTCGTAGGGTACCTGCACAAATAAGATTAAATAACAAAACAACATTTAGCCTGCCTAGTGTATCTTACATTATTCAGGATGACGCTACTGGTCAGCGTTTTGAAATTTGGGATTGCAAGCATGACGTGGCAAGTATACTAAACGACTTATCTCAAGAGCTACAACTAAAGCTAGAAAGCGTAAGAAATGATTACAAATTCGCTTTAGTTACTACCTCTGATCAACCTTATTATTATTACTATGATGGCAACGATACTATGATAGATACTATTGATCGTATACCTCATGGTTACACAAATGGTTTCTATGTTAACGCATATAATCGTGAAAACTGTAGTATTTATTATGAACTGCTAGAAAACAGGAAGGTTTTAATAGATCCAAAAGACATAATTAGTAGCGAAAATGTCAGTCTTATTTTGGAAGATCTTAAAAGTTCACCTGATAAAAGACTCAAAATAAAAATAGGAGACTATTTGTTTAAAGAATCAAGAAATATGTACAAAGGATATAGGAGCGCTCAGGTATATAATTTAACTGGTGGAAAAGTTGGCATATTGAATAATATCCTTTCAGTATTTACTCGTATAAGCAATACATTCCAGTTATTCCCTTTTCATGAAATGGAGAGCTTGAAAGCACAAGATACCTATTTCGCAGTAAAAAAGTTAGGCAATAGTTATGTTGGTTGCATATCGTATGAAAATAGCACATGCAAAAATTTTTATAATTTTAACCCTAATTCTTTTGGGTATGAGAACGACAATAGACCAGGTCCATATCCTTATTATTATAACTTAGAAAATTTTGATAACTTTTTGGAGGTTGATGTGAATATTCAAGAACATATAAATTTAGAAACAGAAATTGAACTTTTAAAACGCAGAATAGACAGATTAGAACGTACTGGTGTACAAGGTCCTAAAGGTGAGCCAGGTGAAAGGGGACAAAAAGGTGATAGAGGCTTCTATGGAGAGCCTGGTCCTCAAGGTATACAAGGTCCTCCAGGACAAAAGGGCGAACTAGGTTATACCGGTGCACCCGGTGAACCGGGGTTCCACGGTAAACAAGGTTCCAGAGGTGATAAGGGTGACCGAGGTTTTCCTGGTCCTCAAGGTAACAAGGGGGATACTGGATCGTCAGGTGCGCATGGATCAAAAGGCGATAAAGGACCTAAAGGAGAAAAAGGAAATCAAGGCACTAATGGAATAACTCCAAGTATTAATCAAGTTGTTACCGAATTTTCTTCTAACAGAGCCCATCTATATCCTTTAGCAGCAGCTATAATGGAAGAAGATAAGCGTAATTCCATGGGATTTTCAGAAAGAATAGCACATTTTTTTGGTGAGCGTGTAAAGCGAGAAGATTCTTTAAAAGCGTTAGTTAAAGGCGTACAAGGTCCTCCAGGCCAAAAGGGCGAACCAGGTCGTAACGGTGAACGGGGGTTAAAGGGCGAACAAGGTTCCAGAGGTAATAAGGGTGACCGAGGTTTTCCTGGTCCAGAAGGTTCTAAAGGAAATACTGGCTCAAAAGGTGAGAAGGGAGATGCCTCAAGTGCTATAGAAATTGCAACTGAATTAGTTACCAGTAAAAAAGCTGAGCTAGGAGAAGCAGTTCTTAACGCAAATGGTATCAAAGGTGAAAATCTTGCAACTCAGATTGCCGGTAAAATTAATCTTAATTCGCAGGAACTTGTGAATAAAATTGATGTAGCAAAACTTACTGAAGGAGTAGTAAGTAAACTTTCTTTAGAGGAAGCAAAAAACATTACAAAAGATACTATGAGTAAGATAACAAGCGATGCCACAAAGAAAAATAATCCCGATCCTATAGCCTTCCAAAAATATGAAAAATTTGCAGAAAAGCTTGCTGAACTACTTGTTAATAGAAGCAGTATGAGCGAGATAGAAGCTCACAATCTTATACAAGGTAAGGTGAGCGATTGGGCACTTGCTAAGTATCTTCTGCTTCATAGTGATTTAAATAATCAGCCAAAGGCTCTAGAAATCGTGAAGCAAGAAATAGACAAGGAAAAATTAGTTGAGTATTTGCTTGAGTATGCCAAATTAAAAGGCGATGTGAATGCAGCAAAAACAATAGTTGAAAATATTGTTCATCAGTTCTTTGACACTCAAAAAGTAGGTGAATTAGGAAGAGCAGTACTAGAAGCAAAAGATGATCAAGATAAAAAAGTGCTGGTAAATGATCCAGTCTTACGTGAAGGAATAGCAGAAGAGTTGAGACAAAATCCAGGAAAGATAAAAGGTCCCAAAGGAGATACTGGTTCTAAAGGTGATAAAGGAGATACTGGAACAGATGGATTGCCAGGTGCACAAGGTCCTAAGGGAGAGCCAGGCATAAAAGGTGAGCCAGGTATAAATGGAACAAAGGGAGATATTGGTCCTAAAGGATTAGACGGAGCCATGGGAATAAAAGGTGATATGGGTGAGAAAGGAAAGATAGGTTCTAAAGGTGACAAAGGAGATACTGGGTCTAAAGGTGATAAAGGTAGAGATGCAAGTCCTGAAGAAGTTGCACAAAAATTAATTAATAATGGCACTATTGCTAATCAGGTGCTTGAATATCGTGACCAAGGCGGAGATTTAGTATTAGAGAAGCAAGTTGCAGGAAGAATTATTAGTAATCAAGATATTCAAACAGGAATAGCCATTGCATTAGCTGATAACAGAATGGAAGAGCTAGCAGATGTGTTACTAAGTGATGCTAATCATACATTAGTAGAAAACCTTGCAAATAATACCGAGCTAACACAAAGCATTGCAAAAGAACTAAGGAAAAATCCAGGAGAAGTCCAAGGTCCAAAGGGAGAAAAAGGAGATATTGGTCCTAAAGGATTAGATGGAGCCATGGGAATAAAAGGTGATATGGGTGAGAAAGGAGAGATCGGAGCTCCAGGTGCAAATGGATTGCAAGGTCCAGAAGGTCCTAAGGGAGAGCCAGGTCTGAGGGGCTTCAATGGTACACAAGGTCTTACAGGTAACAAGGGTGAGCCCGGTATAGACGGATTAAAAGGAGATATTGGTCCTAAAGGCATAAAAGGTGAGCCAGGTATAGATGGAACAAAGGGAGATATTGGTCCTAAAGGATTAGACGGAGCCATGGGAATAAAAGGTGATATGGGTGAGAAAGGAGAGATCGGAGCTCCAGGTGCAAATGGATTGCAAGGTCCAGAAGGTCCTAAGGGAGAGCCAGGTCTGAGGGGCTTCAATGGTACACAAGGTCTTACAGGCAACAAGGGTGAGCCCGGTATAGACGGATTAAAAGGAGATATTGGTCCTCAAGGCATAAAAGGTGAGCCAGGTATAGATGGAACAAAGGGAGATATTGGTCCTAAAGGATTAGACGGAGCCATGGGAATAAAAGGTGATATGGGTGAGAAAGGAGAGATCGGAGCTCCAGGTGCAAATGGATTGCAAGGTCCAGAAGGTCCTAAGGGAGAGCCAGGTCTGAGGGGCTTCAATGGTACACAAGGTCTTACAGGTAACAAGGGTGAGCCCGGTATAGACGGATTAAAAGGAGATATTGGTCCTCAAGGCATAAAAGGTGAGCCAGGTATAGATGGAATAGGTGCTACATTAGCTGATCAGTTTTTACGTGAGATAAGAAAAGCAAAAAATGAAACTCTGGATGCTAAAAAAGCAGCAGAGGCAGCTAAAAATGCTTCAGAAGGTTTTGCAAACAAAGTCGAAAAACTGCACAATAAAACAGCTATTTTTACAAAAAATGCTAAAAGTTTTAACACTCAAGCTTTGCGATCGCAAAGAGACACAGAGGCGCTCTATAGTAAAACAAAAGATATATTTTGTAGAACAAGTCCAGCAGATCAAATTTGTGGTGCACGTAGAAGAAGGAGGGAAATTAAAAAATCATCAGTGACAAGCGGAGCAAGCAGACCAACTTCATTTATATCTCAAGTAATAAATTTCTTTTACCCTGCGGTAGGACAGGATGAATATAAAGTAAAAAATGAAATACAGGAAGTAGCAAAAATAATAAATGCAGCAGATATTGTAATACAATTTGAAGAAGTATTAGGAGCAACAGCTGTGAAATGTGGCATTTCAAAGAGAAGTCTAAATTTTGATCCAATGGAACTGCAGTCAACCATTATCAATAAGTCATTACTTAATGATGAAAATCATAACGAGTTGTTGAAGTTCTTGTGTGTAACTGCGAAAAAATCATTCCCTAATTACAAACAAACCGGTAAATGTTTGGCTATTTTTAAAGATCATATGGAAAAAAGATTAAATGAGCAGCAAAGAGCTTTCGTTAATACTGAAAAAATAGTGGCAGATAATGAGCAGCCAAGGAGTTTTATGAGTTATGTTGCTCCTCCTAGTAGCCTCAGTGCCATTAATCAGCAAGTTGTTGGTTATTTAAGGTAATATCATGGAAAAACATATATTTAAAATAGACGATAAAAATCCGCTTTATAAAAAATTGATTAAACTTCCCACTGCATATTACATAGTAAAGGAAAATGGTAATGTTAATACTGTTTCTTCACATATTGGTACAGTTGAAGTAGGGAATATTAATGATTTAAAGTTAAAGGAGCAGGGTGATGAGATAGTTTTATTTACAAACAACTCACCTCTGAAATTAAATGGCACGGACTTTATTATAGAACAAAAAGCTATCATAGGCGAGAATCAAGAGAATATTATAAAACAGCTTAAATTAGGAGAAGAAGCGTTAATTTCACGTAAGTACATAAAAGACAGTAATAATTTTGTTATTGAACTCATAATGAGTAATGATGATGGAAATAATTTTATTGGAATGCTCAATTTTATCAATTTTAACGATGAAAATGACCCAGTACTACAAAAAATTCAAGAAGAAAAAGGTGGACTTTATTTTACAATAGAAGGTGATTATATCTATATATCAGATGAAGAAGGAAAATGTCTTCCAGTATGTGAAGATGGTAGTTGCTATAAGTATCAATACACAAAAAATGAACATGATATATTAGAAATTAGTGAGATATCAACAATAATAAAAAACTTAACTAAAACTGAGCAATGCAGTGCACCAGCTAAGGCAGGGCAGGATTTTACTTTGCAGAAGGGAAAAGAATTATCGGATGATATCTATCAAGCAAATATCATGTTGAATGGTGAGCTTGTAGCTACTTTACCGAAAATAGGTTACTGCATGCTTGATGACCAATTGGTCATACATAATCACGTTACAGAAGAAGAGATAAAAATTCCTAGAGACTTTCATTATCTTAAAGTAGTCAAGTCCAGTAGTAATGATGATTATAAATTAACATTTTGTAATTTCTTAGGTAATGAGTTTTTTGAACATAAAAAGTATGATTCTCAATACTCAAATGTTCCAGATGAATACCAGTATACAAGTTTAAACTATATGAAAAAGGGATATAAGCCAAATTTCTGCAAGTTGCTTAACGATAAACCATCTTTTTTTATTGCAAAAGGAACTACTAATCAAGATTCTTCAGGCCACTGCCCAGCTGATGTATTTGAATTAACAAAAAGTGGAAAAGGTAAGAAAATGGCTACATTAATTGATCAATTTGGCTCTTTCAATAAAGAGGGTAAGTTTCAATATTGTGATTACCATACAAAAGCAGATTACGATGTTTATGATTCTTATAAAATTAATAAAGAGTACAAAACAACAGATGAATTTCTCTTCAATGAGAACATAGTTCTTTATACTATTCCAGAGCTATCTTAACCACGCACAAAGTATATTATAATTGCTTTTTAAAAGTGAATTTAGTAGAATTCAAAGAAGTGTAAGGTATATTTTTTTAGTATTTAATCTAAATAAAATTGTTCTCAGTTTAAAATCGATATAAGACAGTAAGATGAAAAAAATTGAAATCTCAGAATTACTCAAAAGAATTGCTATCTGTTTACTATGCATAGCAATTATGGTCTCTATTGCTCTTTTGTTTGCCTATATGCATACAATGTTTCTCAGTAAAGGATATGAGCTGGCTGCACATTATATTAGCGAAGCTATGCCTTCTGTGTTACTCACTGTTTTCTTTTTTATCGCTTGGTTTATATATGATCAAATATTTAGTAAAATGAAGGAAGTAGAGCTGCCTATAGAAATAGAATTAGCTAATTCAGATAATAAAACAACATTTGCTAATGTTATAATTGACGATTCCTTAAAACAACGATTGCAGATTATTTGCTGTAACCAAATGACAGAAGAAATGCGTGAGATGTTTGGAAGTGAAAGTATTAACTCACTAAAAGGTTATATACTGCACGGCCCTCCTGGAAATGGTAAAACACTTATCGCCCGCGCAATTGCAGGTGAATCAAATATGAATTTTATAAGTATCTCAGGTCCAGAACTTATTGGAGTATATATTGGTCATGGTGCACATGCTGTACGCGAGCTTTTTAAAGTAGCGAGAAAATATTCTCCTTGTATAGTATTCATAGATGAAATAGATGCAGTTGCCCAAAAAAGAAGTACCGCTAATAACTCAGCTTACCACTGTCGAGAGAGCTTAACACAGTTACTAACTGAAATAGATGGATTTAAGAGCAGAAAAGATATAATAGTAATTGGTGCAACTAACCTGGTCAATGAGATAGATCCAGCACTTATTAGGCCTGGACGCTTAGGTCAAAGGGTTCATATACCTAATCCAAATGTGGAAACGAGACAAAAGATATTGGAGCTTTATACCAAAAATACAAAAACTGATGGAAGGCTAAATATTCAAGATATTGCAGAAAAAACAGAAGGCTATTCTGGAGCTGAGTTAGAACAATTAGTTAATGAAGCAAAAATATACGCTGCTCTTGAAAGAAAGTCCAAGGTAGTGAGTAAGGAAGATTTCAACCACGCGTTTCACAAGCTAAATCCAGGACAAGGAAGAGGGAGAATAACATTAGCTTCATGTCAGACACAGACAGAAGCCCCTTTTGTACAATAAAAACTGGAAGTGTAGCAAGATGTGCCAAATTTCGTTATTGAAAATAAAATTTAAAACTTGGATTTGCTATCATTTTGCCACTCGTTAGTACCACAGTGGTTTTGTAATAGAACGCAAGCTGCAAAAACTTAAGGAAAAAATGGTCAGTGCTTGACACTGGCATCTAGTTCTTTCTATCAAAAATGCTGTAAAGTGTTTACCAATTTAGTTGGATCCCAGTGCTGGGATGACATCATGAGGGCTGGGATGACATTATGAAGGCCTAGCAGTTTATGACGGTGTCATTCCAGCGCGTGGCGCTGGAATCTAGTTCTTATTACCTGAGTCTTCTGGGTCCCAGTACTCGGATGACAAGAAAAGGGAGTATTGGTTTCAGCATTAGCCGTGCATCTGGATCCCAGTATCAAGTACTGGGATGACAAGAGAAAGAGGACACTGGGATAAAATTATGAAGGCCGGGATAAACACTATGAGGACTGGAATGACATTATGAAGACCTCTAGCAGTTTATGACGGTGTCATTCCAGTGTGGAATCCAGCTTTTTTGTAACTTCATTGAAAATATCGTATAGCTATTTGTTCACAATTAATTCTTCTGAATCCCAGTACTCGGATGATAAGAAAAGAAACACTGGTTTCAATATTTGCATGCATCTGAACAGATACAGATGGCTAAAATATTGAAGAAAGCATACGCGTCAAGTTAAGAGCAACTAGCCTTCTTTGACTTGTCAAGAAAGGTCTTTTTTCCCCAGATTCTATTGTCACATGCTGAAATGACATCTCTTGCTTCTTCATGTAATTATGCAAAAAGTCCTTTGAATTTTTGCAGCTTGAAAAATCTTTATAAAATTTACTTTCTTTAAATGCTTTAATCTTCTCTTCATTATTTAATGAGCCATGTTTAGAAAAATACTCATCTGTCATTTGAATATATAAACTAATCAGCTCAGGAAAAGTATAATCAGTTTTGTTGGAAGACTTTAAACACGTAATTGGCAATTTATGTATATCTTTATCAGCTTTTTTAGAATCAATACATTTATCATTCTTTCTTAATGTTGTATGCTGCTTAAAAAAGCCTTCATATTCCTCAAAATCTTCAAATACTTCTTTTTTTTGGTAATCTTTTCTTCTACCGCTTTGATCTATTTTTTCTATTTCTGTTGCAAGTTGCGCTGGCTGTTTTATCGTTTTATCTCCCTCTCGATTAAAGTACATTGTATAAGGAGTAATTGAATTTACGATTTTATATGTCTTCCAGTGGCAGCCAAAAATCTTTAGTACTAATTTGATTATCGGAGCAAGAAAAATTTTTAATTTTGCTATGAATCCAAAATAATAAAGAGAAGCTTGTTTAAGTGAACTTGCAGCATTGCTAACGATGCATCTTAAATGTATATCCTTATACTTAAAATTTTTATGAACCTCTGCAGCCACATGTCCACCTAGGCAGTCTCCAAACAATATAATATCATCTGGTTTTATACCTTTTTCCAACAAGTTAGTTACAACTGCTATACCAGATTTAACTCTATTGCTACGTATCAATGAACTGTTTTTACTTAAACCAAGTCCAGGATAATTAAAAAGATGTACAGTAATTCCTTGATCTATAGCCCAATTCCAGTTTTGGGAATAATCTTTACTAGGACTTAATGCTCTATTTCCGCCAATAAAGTATATCAGATGTTTTTCACCTCGATTATTGTTTTGATTTTTACCAAGGAGCGTCATTGTCTCTATTTTCATCCCGTTTTGAGTTCTTATAAATTCTCTCTCAGTTTGCTCTCTTATTTCTTTCATATTTTAACTCTCACTATGCTGGTTTAATTACACAACAAAATCTTAAAAAAATCAACAAACCTTAATTTATGAACAATATAAACCTTCTCAAATTCATTGAATTATGCTTTCAAACGGTAGTGCCGGGATGTGAGTATAATGATTATCAATATATAAAAGTCATAGCAGACAGGCTTGAAGCAGCAAGCGCTGGTGAAGCAAGAAGAATAATATTCAATATGCCGCCGCGTTCAATGAAGTCCATTTGTGTAAGTGTTGCATGGCCCGCATGGATACTTGGAAATCAGCCAACTGCAAGAATAATAGTTGCAAGTTATTCTCGGTTGCTTAGCGAAAAGCACTCACTCGATACAAGGTGCATAATGCAATCTGATTGGTATAGAGAGCTATTTCCGAAAGTAGAATTATGCAAAGATCAAAACACTAAATATAAATTTCAAACAGTGCAAAGAGGATGTAGGATTGCAACATCAGTTGGGGGAACATTAACCGATGAAGGTGGAGATTTCATTATCGTGGATGATCCACTAAGTCCCGCACAAGCTTTGAGCGAAACATTTAGAAAGCGTGCTGCAAACTGGTTTGATCAGGCTTTAGTAACCAGGCTCAACGACAGAAAAAAAGGAGTTATCGTTCTTGTGATGCACAGACTCCATTTAGAAGATTTAACTGGTCACCTCCTCTGTAAACCAAGAAACATATGGCATCATGTCTGTTTACCAATAATAGCTGAAGATAAGGAGATTATTTATTCAGTTAATAATCATATTCCAGAGCATGAACAGGAAATATACTCAAGAAAAGAAGGTCAATTGTTGTATTCCCTAACTGAAGGAAAAGAAGAAATTGAGATGATAAAAGCTGAACTTGGGAGTTATGGTTTTGCTGCTCAATACCAACAAAACCCTCTACCACTTTCAAGTGCTATAATTAAACGAGAGTGGTTGAAGCGCTATAAAAATTTTCCTGATAGCCTCTTGCATGTAACACAAAGTTGGGATACTGCAATTTCAACAAACAATACAAGTGACTTTAGTGTCTGCACTACCTGGACAAAAGTAGATAATACATTCTATTTACTCGATGTATATCGCGCAAAACTTGAATATCCAAAACTTAAAGAGAAAGTTCTGTCGCTGGCTGCAAGGTGGAAGCCACACGCAATTTTAATCGAAGCAAAAGCAAGCGGTCAGCAATTGGTTCAGGAGCTCAGGAAAAACAGTGATTTACCTATTATTCAAATAGTACCACATGATGACAAATTAACTCGATTTCACCGAATTGTCCCAATTATAGAATCTGAGCGGGTTTTTCTCCCTAACCAAGCAGTATGGCTTAGCGACTTTGAGTATGAGATTTTAATGTTTCCAGAAATCCGTCACGACGATCAAGTAGACAGTACCGTGCAATATCTTCAGTGGGTGAGAAATAATATTGCTAGAGTGGTAGCTATACGTTCATTGTAGCTTGAAAAGGTTCCTCGGAATTGTGTATAATTTTTTTAACTGAGCTTATTTAACTTATCCATTTTCTGAATGATATTTTAGGGTTTATTGAAATAAATACTACGCAAAAATTCTATCTCTGGGTGCTTAGATGAATATCTTTATATTAGACGAAAATCCTGTAACTGCAGCACAAATGTTATGCGATAAGCACATAGTAAAAATGCCGCTAGAAACTGCTCAATTGCTTAGCAGTGTTTTTTCAATAGCATTAAAAGAGCCAAATCCTTTAGTCAGCATTACAAACCAGAATATAGAAGTTCCATATAAACTTACTCACAAAAACCATCCTTGTTCTTTATGGGCTAGACAATCAAAAGGAAACTTTGATTGGTTAATAAAACATGGAAAAGAATTGTGTATAGAATATAGCTTGCGATACAAAAGAACGCATAAATCCGAAGAAGTTATAGATTGGTGCGATAATAACAAGGATTTGCTAATATTTCGATCAGCTGATATACAAGCTTTTACACAAGCGTTACCTGATCGATATAAATGTAGTAACCCAATAGAAGCATATAGAGAATATTACCTAAAAGAAAAGATGAGATTTGCTAAGTGGGAAAAAGGTAGAGAAGCACCAGATTGGTTGCTAGACAAAATGCTATAGGTTATAAAATTATCCAAACCGATCATAAAAAAGGTAGAATTGAAGTTGCAAAAGCAATGCTGGCTGATAATGTTGATGTTTATCAAGTTTATTGATCTTTCTATTTGTGAGATTAAAGAATTCAGTAAACTGTTATTCCCAGTATATGGTAGGCTACTTGCACTATAGAGTGTCATGTACACATCTGTACTAACAAGCAGAGGTAAATCTAAGTCAGTTTAGATATAACATTTACTTTAAAAAACTTTATTTTACGCTGATATTCTAGCGCTCTTCTGTGGTATTTTGTTGGGGTATAATTTGCAAAACTATCTTCCTTATAGGTTAAAAAATTACACTGCTTTATATGTAACTCTATCCACTCTGCATAATCCTGATGATCAGTTGCAATAAATATTTCACCTGTGACAAGTATTTTTTTTGCTAATAAATTTAAAAATTCCGTGTTAATTAACCGTCTTTTGTTGTGACTTCTTTTTGGCCATGGATCTGGAAAGAGAATAAAGAATTTTTCAACACTGTGGTCAGGAAAATTGACAATTAATTCTCTTGCATCTTCTGTCCATATTAAAATATTTTTTATGCTGTGTGCTTCTATGCTTTTTAGCAAGGAAGAGACCCCCTTTAAATAAGGCTCACATCCTATAAATAATAGATCAGATTCATTGAATGCCTGATGGAGCATATTTTCACCATTACCGAAACCTATTTCTACTCGTATTCTTTTTTGTAAGTCTACGATCTTTTTTATAGATTCCTTGCTGTTTTTAATAGAATACTTCTCCAGAACATTCAACTTCAACCTAGATCTTCTGGAAAATGACCTAATCCAATTATTATTCCTAGATAACATATCTTACATAACTTAATCTTTTATAGCTTAAACAATTCTCGAAATGAATTAATGAGAATTTACTTGTCACTAATTATTAATATTATATAATATATGAGTTCTAATGAAGTTAAAATTAAAAGGTATGGAAAGTACAGTTGCTATCAAGAGGCTATCATCAAATAGGTTCATAGAAGAGATATTTCAAGATCAATTTGATAATCAAGACAATGACTTTTGTGAAGATTCTTTTGCTAACAAAATCAAAGAAGGAGATGTGGTAGAAGGTATAATCACAAGAAGAAATTCTAATGATATTGTGGTTGATGTTGGTTTAAAGTCAGACGGAAGAATTCTGATTAAGGAGCTCGGTTGTAATGATGATATCACTGTTGGCTCGAAAATTAGAGTTTATGTTGAAAGAATTGAAGATTACCATGGTAATGTTGTTCTTAGTCGTGAGAAAGCAATCAGAGACGAAAAATGGAATAAATTGGAAGAAAGCGCAGTTACAAAAGATGAAGTAACAGGAATCATTAAACGCTCAATTAAATGCGGTTTTATTGTTGATCTTGGTGATGGAATAAGTGCGTTTTTACCGCTGAGTCATGTGGATTTGAAGCAAATAAAAGATGCTAATCACCTTATTGAAACTGAACAAAAATTCATCGTGCTTAAAATGGATAAGAAGCAGGGGAATATTGTAGTATCAAGAAAGCTGGTATTAGAGAAATTGCATGCTGGTGAAAAAATTAAGTTTTTAGAATCTTTAAATGAAGGTGATGTAGTAGAAGGCAAAATAAAAAGCATCACTCACTACGGTGCATTTGTTGGCATTCATGAATCAGATACAGTGGGAGTTATAGATGGGCTGCTACATATTACAGATATCTCTTGGAGTAATGTAAGTCATCCATCTGCAATTTTTTCTTATGGTCAGCATATAAAAACTAAAATTATAAAAATAGATAGAGAAAATGGAAAAATCTCCCTGGGTGTAAAACAATTAGGAGACAATCCTTGGCAAGATCTAGAGTCAAAATGTCCAATTAACAGCGTACACAAAGGATGTGTAACGGGTATAAAAGATTGTGGATTCATTGTTGAGATTAAACCTGGGATTGCGGGTTTGGTACACTCATCAGAAATAACTTGGAGTAAGAGTAATTTACCAATCAGTAGTTTTGTAACAATAGGACAAGAAGTGGATGTAAAAATTCTCGGTATTGACATTATTAAAAATAAGATGAGTTTAAGCACAAAAAGGTGCGTAGAGAATCCTTGGCAAGTATTTATTGATAAATATCCTCTTGGTTCTATTGTTTCTGGTAAAGTTAAAAGCAACAATGGTTCACAAATATCTGTGACTTTTGATGATTCTGAGATATCTGAGGATGTAGAAGGAACAATTTATATGCAAAATCTAAGTTGGTCGAAAAACAATTCAGATGAGATAAAAAAGTATAATGTAGGTGATGAAATAGAAGCAAAAGTGATAAGGGCTAACGTAGATCGGACAAGAATTTATCTTGGAGTAAAGCAAATAGAGTATGATCCTCTTGAAGAACTGATAGAGAAAGTTAAAGTAGGAGATAAAATTCAGGTTACTGTAAGTAAGAGAGAGGAAAATGGTCTAATCGTTGAGGTTGAGAACAATGTAACCCTTTTAGTAGATCAAGAGCATTTACCAGAAAATAAAAAGTTTTCTATATCAGAAAAAATACAAGTTGAAGTAGTAGGTGTTGAAAAATATAATATAATATTATCTGCCAAATAACTTCTTGTGCTTCATATAAATGGCAACGAAATCTGATATAATAGCAAAAGTGGCAAAAAAACACCTTTTGTTAGATAAGGTCATTATAGCAGACATAGTTGATAGTTTCTTTCGAGTGTTTTCAAACACGTTGAAATATCATAATAGAGTTGAAATCAGGGGGTTTGGTTCTTTTTCAATTAGAAGCTATAACTTGAAAGAAGCAAGTAATTTGACGTCACAGAAGGTTGCAAAACATCAATACTTTAAAACTTATTTTCGTAGCAGTAAAAAGTTATCCCTCTTGATAAATGAATAAAAATCTATATTGTAAATTTGAAAGTTGTACAATATAGCATCATATGCAAGTAGTAGAAATAGTTATACATAATAACACATATAAAATATCTTGCGAAAGTAAAAAGAAGGACCATTTATTACAACTTGCTAATAGCTTCAACAAGCTAGTTAGCTCCATATCTCAAAGAACTGGAGGTAAGGGCTCAGATGCATTAAATTTCTTACTTGCAGCATTGACTCTCGAAGACAAAATTTTAGAATTAACAAAGCGATTAGACGAAATAAATCAAGAATGCAAAAAGTATAGGGAGGAAAAAAGAGTAGAATATGCTGAAGTATTAGATAGGGTAAACAAGATTATTGGGTGCATAAGTGATTAAAGCAAGCAATCAAATCGACTACCTCACTACTCAAATCAGGGGGGAGAAGTTTCTTACGAGTGATGTAACAATATAATTCGCAATCATCAAGATCAACTATTTTTTCGTATTCAATTAGTTCACTTAAGGAAAATTTATCAAGATATTTCAATGCAAAATGCCCTAAAAGTATATCAGTTTCTTTACAACCCCTATGCCAACTCCTATACATCAGTTTTCTTCTTAATAAGGAGATATCTATCATTGTCATTAAACTTTTTTTTAATTTAAAGACTAAACTAAATACTTGTCAAGCAAGGCACATTTTAATATACTCAACGTTTGATTAAGATTTAAAACATAGGTGGAATTAATTTCTCATCAACTTAGCGCTGGAATATATTATTTTTTATCGTTTTCTTTAATAATTTCTATCATAGTATTCGTGCATGAATGTGGGCATTATATTGTCGCTAAAGCATGCAAGGTTAAAGTTGAATCTTTTTCTATAGGCTTTGGTCCTGAAATTTTTGGTTTTAACGACAAGTCTGGAACTAGATGGAAATTAAGTGCCTTTCCATTGGGTGGCTACGTTAAAATGTTAGGGGATACTAATGCAGCAAGCGTTCCTGTTGATCAACAAAAATTAACTGAAGAAGAAAAATTATACTCATTCCATACAAAACCTCGATATCAAAAAGCAGCAATAGTTTTTGCAGGGCCTTTTGCAAACATGATATTTACCGTTATAGCTTTCACAATATTTTTCAGCGTGGCAGGTTATTATCGTACTCCACCAGTAATTGGTAATGTAATTGAAGAAAGTGCAGCAAAACAAGCTGGCCTATTACCAGGTGACACTATTACACAGATCAATGAGTACAAAATAAAATACTTTGAAGATATTTCACGCGTGATAATGTCCAACCCTGAAACAAGAATAGAAATTAAGTATAGAAGAAATAACGAAGAGTACAGAACTATTCTAACTCCGTTTACAGTTGAGGATAGAGATGTCTTTGGTAACATAATAGAAAGAAAAACTATAGGAATTACCTCAATTAATATGATAGGGTTAAAACAGTCATCTTTTCTTGGAGCTGCTAGCCTATCAGTGAATGAAACCTACCACACTATGTGTTTAACAATCAAAGCACTCTTTCAAATTGTTGTTGGTAAAAGGAGTATAAATGAAATAGGTGGGCCAATAAAAATTGCAAAATATTCAGGGCAATCAGCTAAAAAGGGACTTATGATGGTTCTATATTTTATGGCAATTATTTCAGCTAATTTAGCTGCAATTAACTTGCTGCCAATACCACTACTAGATGGTGGGCATTTATTTCATTATATTATAGAAGCAGTTATACGTAGAGATTTGAGTTTGAAATATCAAAAATATGCAGTCACTTTTGGTGCTACCATACTGTTTTTGTTGATGGCAGTTGCAATCACAAATGATATTAGGCATCTTTTTTAAGATACATATGAAAAAGTTATTTCACATACTAATAATAATATTTATTTCTTTTCCCACTCTACTTGTTGCTCTAGAAAATAAAGAAAAAGTACAGATAAAAAATATTAAGTATATTGGCAATGAGCGAGTAAGTGATCAAACAATAAGGTTTTATACAAAATTAGAACCAGGTAGTCATATAAATGATGATGATGTAGATTCAATTATAAAAGATTTATATAAAACAAAGTTATTTGCTAGTATTAACGCCTATATCGATGATGAAAAAAACTTAGTAGTAAAAATTCATGAGAATCCATTGATTAACAAAGTAATATTGAAAGGCAATAAGTTATTTAACAGTAAAGAGTTGCTAAATAACGTTATCCAGTCAAAATCACTAACTATTTTCACTGAAACAAAATTACAAAACGATTTAATAAATCTAGCTACTCTTTATAGGAACAGTGGTAAAATTGGTGTTAAAATTGCATATGAGCTAGATAAGCTTGGTAGCAATAGGATAAACCTAATTTTTAAGATAAAAGAAGGAAGAACGTCTAAAATTAAGGGTTTACGATTCATAGGTAATAAAAACTTTTCAGCAAATGAGCTAGAGCAAGTTATCAAAAGGCATAGCAACGATATATTTAGTAAGTTATTTAGAGCCATTTTTAAAAGCGGAACTCATTATTCACCTCAATATCTACTGATTAACACAGAACTGCTTGATCGCTTCTATTCATCTAAGGGATATATTCAAAATAATATCCAACCAATTGTTGAGGTTGATAATAACAACCAAATAGAGTTAACTTTTTTGATTGATGAAAAGCAGCAATACTTATTTGGAAATAATGAAGTTGATATTGAAACTGAGATTCAGGATTTAAGTTTAAGGGAAGAAATATTAGAATTTATCAAAGAGGAAAATAATCAAATATTTAATAGGGTTAAAATTAACAATACAGCAGAAAAAATAAGTAAACATTTAAACGAAAAAGGATATATATTTGCAAAAGTTAATCCAGAATATACACAACGTAACAATATTGTGGATGTAACTTACAAAGTGCTACCAGGTAAAAAGATTTATATAAACCAAATTACTATTGATGGCAATGACCGCACTTTAGATAAAGTAATTAGAAGAAAACTTAGCATGGCAGAAGGCGACGCATATAACACATCTGAGATTCAAAAATCACGTAGAAAACTTATATATAGCGATTTTTTTGAAACAGTAAAAATAAATAGTTATATAGTGGATGAAAATGCAGTAAATCTTGATTTAAATGTCAAAGAAAAAAGAACTGCCTCGTTATCTTTAACAGGTGGCATGTCTCTTCCTGGTGGAGTATTTGTTAAAACCGATTTCACAGATCGTAATTTATTTGGTAGTGGTAAAGAGGTATCTTTTGCTCTTGAAAAAAGTCAATATGTTCTTTCTACTAGTATAGACGCTGTTGAAAATAATTTTAACGATTCTGATACGTCATTAGGCGTAGGTATATTTTATGAAAAACAAGATAAGCCAAACACCACTTTTGATACTTGTGACTGGGGAGGAACAGTAAAATTATCTTATAAAATTTTAGAAAATCTAACCAACTCTATTCGCTATTCTTATAAATATAACCATATACATATGGACAATAAGAGTGGAAAAGATGAGGATATCTCTGAGATAATAAGAGATCAAAAAGGTGAGTATCAGATCTCATCAGTTGGATACACGTTAGCGTACAATAAATTGGATAATCTATATACTCCAAAGGAGGGGTACTTGTTGCGCTTAAATCAGGATATTTCAGGATTGGGAGGAAATGTAAATTTCCTAAAATCTGAGTTTTTGTCTTTTTATACACGCCCTATACTAAGCAAAATTGATGATGATATAACATTGCGCTTTAAAATAGCAGCAGGTCATATTTTCTCTTATACCGATAAAGAGCTAAATATTGGCCAGCACTTTTTTAAAGGTGGTAATGAAATTAGAGGGTTTGATCTTTCTGGTATTGGACCAAGAGTAAAAGATAAGAAAGGTAAAGAAGGTAAAGAAGATAGAAGCTCATTAGGAGGCAAAACTTATTTTAATTTAACACAGCAAGTAGATTTTCCATTACCTAAATTATACGACTACACTGGTATCAAAGGCTCATTATTTGTTGATTATGCAATGCTTTTTGGCTTAGATGAAAAAGTAGGGTATAAAGGAAAATATTACGACAGTAAGCTTATAAGAGTATCACCAGGTTTTGGCTTTTCAATGCCCTCTCCTTTTGGTAGACTTAGATTAGATTTTGGGTTTCCCTTAGTAAAGGAAACTTATGATATAATACCATCACCAAACGTTAAAATTTCTATTGAAGCGGGGATTTAAATGAAATATATACAGTTATTTACATCAGTTATTGCCTTAATTATTTCCTTGTTTGTGGGGTATAAGTTTGTAGGGTATCAACCTCAGAGCACGCTTAATACAAAGGCTGCCATTATTGATAGTGACAAAGTTATCAACGAATCTCTGGCTCTGCAAAATATACAACAACAAATAAAGGAGCAGAATTCTAGATTACAGCAAGAATTTGAAAATGAGTTAGAAAAATTTAAGCCATCGAAAGAAGAATTTGACCTTTTGTCAGAGGAAGCAAAAAAAGAAAAGACAGAACAATTTAGTAAGCATACTGTAAGCGTTAGGGATAATTACGCTAAGAAAATGTCACATTTAGAAGAAAATTATAGAGAAGCAGTAGAAAGTGTCTTTAACAAGATAAAAGAAGTTGCTAAAAGAACGGCAGAAAAAAACAATATAGATTTAGTACTATTTATTTCAAAAAAGAATCAAGTTTTATACTCCATGGATGAAGTCGATTTATCGGATGTGGTATTAAAAAATGTAAACAAGGAAATACCTGAATTTGCTTTGCAAAGCATTGAGTAGGCTTATGCAATGTAATATCAATGATATTATAAAAATACTACCACATTCTTATCCTTTTCTCTTAGTAGATAGGGTTATAGAATGCGAACCTGGTAAAAGTATAAAAGCAATCAAAAATGTGACTTTCAACGAGCAATTTTTTATTGGTCATTTTCCTGGCCATCCGATAATGCCAGGAGTTTTGATAATTGAGTCTTTAGCTCAGGCATCTGCTATATGTGTTCTCGGTAAAGAAACAATAGAAAATAAAGTTGTTTACTTTATGTCTATTGAAAACGCAAAATTCAGAAGACCAGTTATTCCAGGGGACACGTTGGTTCTTCAATCCAATATAAAAAATGCGCGTTTGGGTGCACGCAAATTTGAGTGTGTTGCATATGTTGGGGAAGAAAAAGCTGCAGAAGCAACAATCTTAGCAAGACTGCAAGACAAATAAAATCTTCATCTGTAAGAAACAGTATGTACACTGTATAGTATAACAATGCAACTGAATTTCAAAATCTCATTTTCAAACTTATACACTTGTAGTGGATTAATAAAATTAGATGAGACGTTTTTAGATTATATAAAATCGTGCGATGAAAGCTTGTTTTGTTCATTAATTGAAGCAAGAGAAAAAGCAGCTTCTTCTTTGATGTCATCCCAGTGCTTGACACTGGGATCCATAGAACAACCAATGTTGGCCACTCAAATGACAGATAGTCAGTTAATAATAGACCTCTCATATTTACTTGATGAATTTATTGCAAAACTTTTTAATATTGGAAAAGAAGCAGAGGAGCTAAAGAAAAAGCACAACGACTTTGCTGCAATATATAAGTGTAAAAGGTTATTTGTTCAACGCTATGCATTAAAGAAGTACACTGATATAGCAGATATAGATATTGATTATGTTACCAGCAAATTAAATCGCTTTCTTGCCCTACCAACAACAGAAAAAAATTTTGCTGAGCAGGTGATGCGTTGGTTGGAAAATAAAGAGGATCACAAAGAAGAAATAGAACTTGCAGCGCAATATGCAGCGTGGAGAGTGAAAAATAAACAGAGTATACTTTTTAGTATTCACAGAAAAATTGATCACGAAAATCTCGTATCGTTCTTCAAAAAAGAAGTAGACGAAGTTGAGGTATTGTATTCAAGCAAAACAAAAAGACGACATGGTTTTGATCTGACAAGTGAAAAGGTGAGTTTGAATAAAGCATTGGATAATGCTCATTACTGCATATTTTGTCATAAGCAAAATAAGGACAGTTGTTCAAAGGGGCTAAGTAATAACGACAATACCTTTAAACAGTCCCCACTCAAAGTTGAATTGCACGGCTGTCCACTAGAACAGAAAATATCAGAAATGAATCTGGTGAAAAGCGAAGGGTACAGCATAGCAAGCCTTGCAATTGTGGTAATAGATAACCCATTATGTGCAGCTACTGGGAACAGAATATGCAATGATTGCATGAACTCATGCATATATCAGAAACAAGAACCTGTAAATGTGCCAATGATTGAAACAAGGATTCTAGATGATGTGCTCAGTTTACCGTATGGATTTGAAATATATTCTCTGCTTAGCCGTTGGAATCCTTTAAATTTTCAGCGTCCATTGCCAAAAGGAAACACAGGAAAAAACGTCCTAGTTGTAGGGCTTGGTCCTGCGGGTTTTAATTTAGCTCATCATTTATTAAACGATGGGCATAACGTTATCGCCATTGATGGACTAAAGATTGAACCTTTGATCGATAATTTTCAGCTAATTAAAGATTTCGAGCATGAAAAACTAAGTGAACGCACAGCTGGTGGATTTGGTGGAGTAGCAGAGTATGGCATAACCTCTAGATGGAACAAAAATTATCTAAAAATCATTAGATTTTTGCTGGAAAGACGTGAGAATTTCGCACTTTATGGAGGCATTCGTTTTGGCAGCACGATAACTGTTGATGACGCATTTAACTTGGGTTTTGATCACATTGCCTTGGCACTTGGCTCTGGTAAGCCACGAATGATCAAAATAAAAAACATGCTAGCTCGTGGAGTGCGCATGGCATCTGACTTTCTTATGTCATTACAACTGACTGGCGCTCTTAAATTTGATTCTATAGCAAATCTGCAAGTTCGTATGCCGATAGTTGTTATAGGTGCGGGGCTTACTGCGATTGACACTGCCACTGAAGCTTTAGCGTATTATCCAATTCAAGTAGAAAAATTTCTTCTTCGTTATGAAATATTGGTTGATAAGTACGGAAAAGACTGTGTTGAAAAAGATTGGACAGAGGAAGAACACAAAATTGCAAATGAGCTGATATCGCATGCACAATTGATCCAAAAAGAGCAAGAATTAGCAAAAAAAGAGAATAGAGGAGCAAAAATACTGGAGTTAATGCAGAGCCTTGGGGGAGTGAAAGTTGTATATAGAAAAGAGCTAAAAGACTCACCAAGTTATCGATTAAATAGTGAAGAGGTGCAAAATGCACTGTCAGAAGGGATTTACTTTATTGAAAATTTAGAGCCAGTTGAAGTTGTGACGGATAAATATAACCATGCTGAATCAATAAAACTAATAGACAAAAAATCCGGCGAAATTAAATGCATGAAAGCACGTTCTATTTTTATAGCAGCAGGTACTGAGCCAAATACAGTTATTGCAACAGAAGATAAAAAGCATTTTAAATTAAGTAATGGGTATTTTACTCATTTGAATTCATCAGGAAAAGAAATAGACCCAATATTTTCTCCTAAAATGCAAAATAAAGATAGAATATTAGTGTATAAGCAAGGCAATAAAACAATTAGCTTTTTTGGTGATCTTCATCCTTCGTATAGTGGCAGCGTCGTGAAAGCTATGGCAAGTGCTAAGAACGGCTACCCTATTATTTCTCAGCTTTTGAGTGGAGTGATCCAAACAGCTAATCAGCCAGCGTCACGAGCTGGAGTGACGCTGTTCCGTCAAGCTAACAAAGAATTCTTCAATAGAATCAAAGAGCAATTCACTGCAAAGGTTATAAAAGTTCAATATTTAACAGACAAAGTTGTGGAAATAGTGATCAAAGCACCACTTGCGGCAAAGAATTTTAAACCTGGACAATTCTTTAGGTTGCAAAATTTTGAAACCAATAGCAGAAAAACTCACCTCACTATGGAAGGTATAGCAGTAACCGGCACTGAAGTAGACAAAAAAAAAGGAATTATTTCCACTATTGTGCTTGAAACTGGCGGTTCCACTAATTTATGTAAATGTTTTAAAAAAGGTGAACAAATAATTCTTATGGGTCCAACTGGCAGTCCTACTGAGATTGGTTAAACCTATTTTGTACTAATTATACCATAATGTATATTATTTATTAATAAATCTATACTATAATAATGATTTTTATTAAGGTAGTATTATGACACATAAGTTAAGATTCACACTTCCAAAAGAAAGCTACTCTATAGATATAGGACCATGTTCTGCAAAAAGTAGAAAGTGTAAGGAGTTTATAGCAAAAAACGAAGACGTAGGTATGAAATTTCTTATTTCTACTAAAGATGATACTGGCAAAACAGGAAAAATGTACCTTTGTAAAGATAATAACGGTCAAGATGAGTGTACAAAATCCTACACAGTTCAATCTCCAGTAATTTATAATGATCTTTTTAATGATAGCTTTAAATACGTAAGTGTTCTTTTGGATCATGATAAAGGACATTTCACTAGGATGCGCAATGAATTCGATAAATATGATATTGATTACACAGTTATGGATGACGGTAAAACACAGAATATGCTGTCAGAGGATTTTATGATCTAATTTTCATTATACAGCTACTAAAGAGCTTTGTTGATTCCAGTGTCCGCTACTCGAATGCCGTCATTACAGTACTTGATACAGGGATCTATAGCTAAAACAATTTAAGATTCCGCTACGTGTTAGTGGAATCTATGCTGAGACACCGCGGCGGTATCTAAAAAAAGCGTTAAAGACTAGATTAGCAAAGAATTCTTTAATAGAATCAAATATTGCGAAGAGCATAAAAGTCGAATGAGTGCATTGAAAACTGGCAGCTCCATTAGATTTATGCAGATACTTAAAACAAAGAAAGTAAATCACTCTCAACTATCAGACTTACTGAAGTTCTGGATATTGAATTGATGCCAAATTTTATTTCAAAAAGTAAATAATTTACTAACGCTCGTGCACAAATTAAAAATAAATTATGCACGAGTGTAGCACTGTGAATTAGGAATGCTATATTAAAGCTTACCTCACTATTAAAGCTATCGGTCAGATTAGATTAAAAACCTAATCTGACCGGTTTCTCTATAACCTTCTAAACTCTGATATAATTATATGGTAATTAGCTTAACTAGTGGTTAATATGCAAATTGATTTTATTTGTATGTTGAGGTAGCATAAACCATACTGTTTTACATCATTGTGCAACTTTATAAATTTTTATTGCTATTTCTGTTGACTACATTAATAGTGATAGTCCTAATATTACCTGAAAATTTAGGTACTACACTGAATTGCTCTCATCCAGTTCTAAATTTTGATTTATCTTTTCGTATCGTACTAATATCTTTTTTATCAGTTGCATTTTTAGCTGTTCTACCAACACAAAATTTGACTTTTTCAGAGATGCTATCTTTTTTTGCTTATACTACCTGCTCACTCTGTGCAATTTTATCCAAGCAGATAATGTTGGTTATAATATTCTTTGAATTAATGACCATCAGTGCATTTTTTATTATCGCAGCTAGCTGTAGAGATAGTGGATCTGCAATAAGGTACGCTTGTGTACACTTTTTGGTTGGAGTTATATTGACAGCAGGATTGGCACTTCAAAGCACTAACCTGATAATTTTGGGTTTATTGATAAACTGCGCTTGTTTTCCTTTTTCGTTTTGGGTTGTTGATGCATATCCTGCTGCATCACTACATGGCACTACATATCTCTCTTTATTTACCACTAAAGTCTCTTTTTTAGTGATGCTTTTACACACTTACACCCTATGGCAAGATTGTACTGAAATATTAGCACTTGTAGGCGCCATCACTGTAATTTACAGCATTATATTTGCTTCTCTTGAGCAAAATATTCGTAGATTTCTATGCTATAATGTTGTAGGACAAATGGGCTTGCTGATTATTGCAGGAGGTTTACTCAGCCCTTCGGAAAAGGCAATACCAATTTTGATGCTACACATAATTTTCTCTCTTGTTTATCAATCATTATTGTTTGTGGTTAGCAATGCGATTATTTCGCGGACAAAAACAATTAGTTTTAATGGAGTGGGTAAATTGATGTCAGTCGAAGGCATGTGTGCTATAATTGCGATATTCACAGTGGCTGCATTTCCTGGAACCGTTGGATTTATTAGCAAATCATACATTACAGGCGAGATTGAAGCAAGTGGTGCTAATTTAGAAGTGTATAAAAATTTATACAAGATTCTAAATTTACTGCTTTATTTAAGCGTGGGACTCAAGTTTTTCTATTACATATTTATCGCTAAAAGCAAGTCCAAACCTTCAGAAGGGAAAGAAGGTAGAATAACAATGATTATTTTAGCATTCATATGTATAATTGCTGGCAACCCTTACTTGCCTATTTACAATAACCCTTCGATTTTCGATTTTGTGTACAACACAAAAAATATTTTGTCGCAATTTAATTTGTTATTATGTACCACTTTATTGTTTATTCCTTTACGCAAGTTATTTTACCCAAGAATAAATTTTAAAATGGATATTGATTGGATTTTTAGAGCTTTCGTACCCTATATTGTCTTGCTGTTCAATCAATTGGTCTTTAAAGTGAGAGAAATGTCTGCCAACGTACTGCAAAACTTGACTAATTCACTTACTAATTTATACTTTAATAATATTACTAAACTTAAAGAAGTGCTAAGTTATAACTCAGTGAGTTTTGTTTCAGCTTCTTCTCTCTTTTTAATGAGTATTCTACTAATGCTATTATGTTTAAATCGTTAACTGAAAGTTTAAATTCTGTATTTAGTAAACTGAGAGGAAAGTCGATCATTTCTGAAGATGATTTTAATCTTGCCATGCGTGAAATACGTATAGCTTTAATTGAAGCTGACGTTTCACTTGAAGTTGCAAAAAAATTCATCAACGACATTAAAGATAAAGTGATTGGGGAAAAAGTCATAAAAAGTGTTTCTCCAGCACAAATGATAATTAAAATTGTGCAGGATAATTTAGTTGCAGTTCTCGGATCAGAGAAAAGTGACTTAAATCTAGCAGTTAAACCCCCTGCTGTGATTATGATGGTGGGCTTACAAGGTGCAGGTAAAACAACTACCTCAGGAAAGCTTGCTTTCAAGCTAAAAAAGCAAAAGAAAAAAGTGATGCTTGCCTCTTTAGACATTTATAGGCCGGCTGCCCAGAAACAACTTGAGGTGCTAGGTAAACAGATAGACGTACAAACTTTATCTATAGTAATAAATGAGGAGCCTATTGCAATTACAAAAAGGGCACTGGCAGCAGCAAAGAACGATAATTATGATGTATTAATACTAGACACCGCAGGCAGGCTTCATATTGACAATAATATGATGAATGAGTTGAAAGCCGTAAAGGAAATAGCTTCACCTGCAGAAGTTATTTTAGTAGCCGACGCAATGATAGGCCAGGATGCGGTCAACATTGCCAAATCATTCAATGAGGTAATAGGTGTAACCGGCATTATTCTCACCCGTGTTGATGGTGATGCACGTGGTGGTGCTGCTCTTTCTATGAAAATGATCACCGATTGTCCAATTAAATTTATTGCTTGTGGTGAAAAATTAAGTGACCTCGATGATTTTTATCCCGATAGAATTGCAAAAAGGATACTTAGCATGGGTGATGTTGTATCATTGGTTGAAAAAGCTGCTGAGATTGTTGGTCAGGAAGAAATTGATAAGTTACAAAAGAAAGTAAAAAAGGGTAAATTCGACCTAAACGACCTAGTGGGAATGTTAAAAACTCTGAGTAAAATGGATGGCATTAGCAACATAATGAAATTCATCCCTAGTTCATTCACAAAAAAGCTAAGTAGCAGTGTGCCAGACGACAATAAAGTGAAAAAATATATAGCCATCATAAACTCAATGACCGAAAAAGAAAGGCAAAATCCAGATATTTTAAATGGCAAAAGAAGACTTAGAATTTCTAAGGGGTCCGGAACAAGTGTAACTGACGTTAATCTTCTAATTAAGCAGTATAATCAAATGAGCTCTATGGTGAATAAATTCAGTAAAATTGATCATAATAAACTCAAAGAATCTGATTTAATGGATATGCTGAGCAGAAAATAAATCAGCAGGTAGTAGAATGAAATAAAATCATCAGTTGTAATTGCTGTTGAGTAGTGAAGTAACAAATTCAATAAATTTCCGCAGTTGGAATTGGCATAATAATAAAAATTGATATAAGTTACTTTAGCTATATTTAATGCGTTGTTTTATAGCTAACACACCATACCACCGTGGCACTACACTAGTAACAGAACGACAATTGTCAGTAGCTCAAGTTAGGCTAGATATGGCATTCACAATATCGTTTGTAAACCTATAGCTATATATAATGAATGAATTTTTTTATATATTCGTTATTAGTATTTTGTATTTCTTGGACAGTTCCGTGGTAGATAATATTCCCTTCGTATAATACTGCTATTTTATCAGCTATTTTAAATGCACTATGAATATCATGTGTAATCGTGATAATTGTAGGGTTAAAGTCTTTAGATAATTTTATTATTATCTCATTTACCATATCTGACATAATTGGGTCCAATCCTGAAGTTGGCTCATCCAATACAATAATTTCTGGATTGTGCGCAATCGCCCTTGCAAGTGCTACTCTTTTTTTCATTCCGCCTGATAGCTCGATTGGAAACATATCTGCTATGCTTTCCTCCAGTCCAACATCATTTAACTTCTCGATTGCTAGCTGTTTTGCCTCCTTTTCGCTGATATTAAAGCGCTTTTTATAATTAAAAGATATATTTTCCCACACTGTAACGTAGTCAAATAAAGCAGAATTTTGAAATAAGACTCCAAACTTATTTTTGCTTTCACTATTTATTTTAATAGACCCTGAGTCTGGTTTTAGCAATCCAATGATTATTTTTGTTAATACAGATTTACCACTTCCTGAGCCGCCAAGTATGACTAATGATTCCCCCTTCGATATATTAAAACTTATGTTGTTTAATATCGTTCTATCATCAAAAGACAAGCTTAGGTTCAATATTGATATTATGGGGCTATACATGTATCAAAGTAATCAAGTAGTTTGCTAAAATGATCAATATGGACGAAAAAACAACAGTTGATGTTGTAGCAACACCTACTCCTCGTGCACCTTCTCTACAATGGTAACCGTAATAACAACTTGAAACAGAAATTATAGCACCAAAAGCAGTCGCTTTCATTAGCCCAACAACAAAATCGTTTATATTAAAGAATTGAGCTGTATATTTTATGTATATATTTAAATTGTGGTTAAATTCAAAGACTGCGGTGACATACCCTCCAAATATTCCTATTAGATCTGCACATACTGTAAGTATTGGAAATACTATAACTGACGCTAGAATTCTTGGTGCAATTAAATATTTGAAAGGATTGATGTCCAAAGTTGTAAGTGCATCTATTTGTTCAGTGATGCGCATCGTGCCAATTTCTGCTGCAATTGAGGACCCAACCTTTCCTACCATTATTAAGCTAATCAAAACTGGCCCTAACTCTTTAATGATAGTGATCGTAACAAGCTTAGGTACTACTTGTTCTTGATTAATCAATAGACCACTTAAGCTACTTTGTAAAACTATCACCGCTCCTATAAAAACTCCAGTGAGCCCAACAATTGGTAAAGAGAAAAAGCCTATCTCTATAATTTGTTTTGCTACATTGCTAAAATAATACGGTGGCACAAAGCAGTGGTATAGAGATTGAATAAAAAACACAAATGCGTTACCAAGCCTCAACAGAAAGTTGATAAAGCACCTACCGATTATTCTAACACTGTTTACATCAAAGGAACTCACTTTGCATTTATCTTAGCTAAAAATTAGTTTTACTGATTTTATTAAAATTTTTATTAACTCTATCGCAGAGTATAGTCAAGATATATCTTAAGTTCAATATACTTTGATCAAAATGCTTGAGTTTAAGTTTATAAGACTGAATTGTATAAGAAAACCTTACTTATTTCGCTATTTACTTCTTGTAAAAAACATGCTACTAATAAATTGTGTTATATAATTGAATTGGAGTAAGTTTTGGCAGTTCCGAAGAGAAAAAAGTCAAAGTCAAGGCGTAATATGCATCGTTCTCATCATGCTATTAAGCCTAAGAATATTGTGGTATGTGCAACAACTGGAGAATTCATGTTGCCTCACAACATAGCAGTTGACAATAGTTACAAAGGAAAACGTGTTTTCATTAAACAAAAGGCGGAGTAACTCATGATATGTTACCCACGGTCAACAACAACATAGTTATCGCACTTGATGCTATGGGAGGGGATTTTGCACCTCTTTCCGTAATTCAGGGTGCTAGTTTTTTCTTGGATAATCTTGTTGATCCAGGTGTTGAAGTTTTTTTTCATATTTATGGAGATCAGAAAGAAATATCTCCTTTGCTTTCAAAATACAAAAAAGTAATCGATAACTCCGAATTTACCCATTGCTCTGATAATGTTCTTCCAAATGATAAACCCTCTTTTGCACTGAAACATCGCAAAGATTCAAGTATGAAGGCAGCTGTTGAAGCAGTGAAAAAAGGTAAAGCTTTTGGAATGGTGTCTTCAGGCAACACTGGAGCATTGATGGCTATCTCCAGATTTATTTTAGGAACATTACCCAATATCTATCGTCCTGCTATTGCATCTGTCTGTCCAACTAAGACAAAAAGCTTTGCATTGCTTGATCTTGGTGCAAATGTTGACTGTAATACTGACTCATTATTTCAATTTGCATTAATGGGGAGTATATTTGCAAAAATAGCATTAAAAGTTGAAAATCCTGAAGTAGCTTTGCTAAACATTGGTACAGAAGAAGTGAAAGGTACTGACTCAGTAAGAGGAGCTTTTGAGTTACTCAAAAATGCTCCAAGTATTAACTTCAAAGGATATATAGAGGCAAGTGAATTTTTAGATGGTAATATAGACGTAATTGTTGCTGATGGTTTTGTTGGTAATGTAATGCTCAAGACAGCTGAGGCAACTGCTGGTACTTTTATCAGTCTAATAAAACAGGAAGTATTTAATTCATGGATGACAAAAATGCTTGTCGGCATATTGTTGAAATCCAAGCTAAATAAAGCATTAGAGCGTTTTAATCCTAAAATTAGAAGTGGAGCTATGTTTCTAGGGCTAAATGGTATCATTATAAAGAGCCACGGAAATTCTGATGCTATTTCTTTTGCTCACGCTATAAAATTTGCAGTAAATGCAATCAGTGAAAATTTAAACCAGAAGATAATTAACGGGGTAAGTCATATTGAATAAAAGTTTCATATTGAGCACTGGTTCTTACCTACCAAAAAAAATTTTGAGTAATAACGAAATTGCATCGATAGTTGAAACAAACGATGAATGGATAAGGCAAAGAACAGGAATAGTTCAAAGACATATAGCAGATGAAGGAGAACTAACGTCAGATTTAGCTGTTAATGCAGCGAAAAATGCTATAGAAAAAGCGAAAATTTCAATAGATGAAATTGGTTTGATCATAGTTGCAACAACAACACCTGACAAAACTTTTCCTAGCTGTGCAACGATTATACAAAGTAAATTAAAGTGTAAAAACGCATTTGCTTTTGATGTACAGGCAGCATGCTCTGGTTTTATATATGCAGTTACAGTTGCTGATTCACTTATAAAGTCTAACGATAGAATTAAATACGCGCTTGTTATTGGTGCTGAAATAATGTCTAGGATTGTTGATTGGGAAGATAGGTCAACTTGTGTACTCTTTGGTGATGGTGCTGGTGCAGTGATAATGAAATCAGAAATGAGTAGCAGTAGCATTATATCAACAAACTTACACTCTGATGGCAATGTGGACTTATTATGTACAAACGGAGGAATATCCTCTACTCGTGATTCTGGAAAGATACTTATGAATGGAAGAGAAGTGTTTAAACATGCAGTAGAGAAATTAACAGCCTCAGTAGAGGAAACTCTAAAATGCAATAGTTTGAAGATTACTGATATTGACTGGTTAATTCCCCATCAAGCAAACATTCGCATTATTGAAGCAGTAGTAAAGAAATTAGATTTTCCTATAGAAAAAGTAATTAATACAGTTGATAAGCATGCAAACACCTCAGCAGCGTCAATTCCACTAGCCTTAGACTATGCAGTACAAGAATCAAAAATAAAGTCAGGAAATCTGATATTGCTGATTTCAATAGGTGCAGGTTTAGCCTGGGGTTCTGTGTTACTGCGCTATTAGACTTCCTATTACCCACGCTTCTTTTTTCTCAATTTTATCGTTACATGCTGTACTGACAAAGTTTTGAGATATTATCACAAACATTATATTCACAAGAAATACTTGACTTCACGTGTACTAAGAAGCATTTTATATATGATGTGTGCCCGTAGCTCAGTTGGATAGAGCAACAGCCTTCTAAGCTGTGGGTCGTAGGTTCGAATCCTACCGGGCACATTCTTCTATCAATGCTTTCTATAAATTTTCAAGTATTCTGGTACCACATTTTCAATTGCTAGTGGTCTAATTTTCATTGTTTCGAGATCATCTGACTTTTCGATTGAACTACTCATCATAACTTTCACCTGATCTCGAGTAAGTATAGGGCTTGCATCTCCAGTTATAGGTTTTAACAGCACAGAAACAACTTTACTTTCTAAGAAAAAGGCTATCAATCTTGCCATTGGAAAAGGTACATTGATCAGTAGACACTTTCTGTTAGTCACATTCAGAATAAACTTTAATAAGCTTTTAAAAGAGTAAACTTTTGATCCACCTATATTATAAATTTTTTTATCTTGCTTATTAAAGCTGATAATACGGTATACCACTTCAGCTAAGTTTGTTACACATATCGGCTGAAACTTCGTTATTCCACTACCGATCAACGGCAAAAAAGGAAGAATTGTTGCTAATCTTGCAAATTTATTAAAGAAATTATCTTCTTTACCAAATACAAGACTGGGCTTAATTATCATTGCTCCTTGAAACGCCGAAGCTACAGCTTTCTCACCTTTCAATTTACTTTGGGCATATTTTGATAACTTATCATTTTCTATTCCCATGGCAGAAAAATGTATCATCATGGATACATTTTTTATTTGCGCAGCTTTTGCTATTCTTTCAGCTATTCCAACATGAACTGTATAGAAATCGTATTTTCTTTTTTCATATAATATTCCTACTAAGTTTATAACAACATCACACCCCTCCATACTTTCTAAAATTGATTTTTCATTAAAAAAATCTCCTTCAAGTATTGATATTTGCCCTAAGTTGCCACATAACTTTAGACAAGCAGCTTTTTCCTGATCACGAGTAAATATTCTTATTAAATACCCCGCCGCTGCCAAGCGTCTTACGATGTGTTTTCCTATAAATCCCGTTCCACCAAAAATAACTATACGTTTTATCACAGTTAAAACTTCCAATAACTTAACTTTAAATTAATACAATAGTTTTATTTAATATTCTATTGTGAATTCCTGCACTATAAGGTCCATTCTCATTCCATGAGAACCTTTAACTAAAATTACATCATTACCTTGAACAATATTAGCTAAATTACTTTTCAATTGGTTAGAATCATCGAAATGCATGCCTTTTATATTCTCCGGTAAAAGTTTATTCAATTCTAACATAAATTTACCAACTGTATGAACTTTATTCACATTTTGTTCTACTATAGAGTCAAGCAATTCTGTATGAAATACTATGCTTTCATTACCAAGTTCTAACATATCGCCGAGTAGTGCCACTTTTCTTAAATTAGAATATGTACCTAAAGTTCTTATTGCAGCCTTCATTGAAGTAGGGTTAGCATTATAGGAGTCGTTAATCAAATGTACTAATTTTCCATTGTATTTAGCTTGATGAACATTACCTCTACCTTCTGTTACAGTAAAATTCTCAAGTGCTAGTGGTAATTTCGATAAATCAAGTCCTAGACTTTGCACAACTGCTGTCACAACTAATGCAGAGTATGTAAAATGCTCACCCCGCAAACGTAAATTACAGTTTATAATTTGACCGTTGTGCGGTTTAATTTTTAAATTTATACCGCTATCGTTTCTTATTAGGTCTAACAAACGAACAGTAGCACTTTCATTCTTACCAAAGCTCACTACATTTCTGTCAGCATTTGATAAAAGATAATCATAATGTTTATTATCCTTGTTCAAAATCAAAGTACCATTATTTTTCATACCACATAGGACTTCTAACTTCGCTTGCGCAATATCAAGTAGAGATGAAAAATTTTCAACATGCGCAGGTTCGATGTTGGTAATAACTGCAATATCCGGATTGCTAATCTTCGATAGCTCTTTTATCTCACCAGCTCTATTCATTCCCATTTCAAGGATTAAGTACTGGCAGTTTTTTGGGACTTTTAGAATAGTAAAAGGTAATCCTATATTATTATTCAAGTTATCTTTGTTTGCATAAGACGCTCCATATTGCGATAGAACAGTGTGCAGCATGTCCTTTGTAGTCGTTTTCCCGACACTACCTGTAATTGTAATAACTTTAGCATTAACAAGAACATTTCTAATGTAATATGATGCCATATTATGCAAAGCTTTTAGAGTATCTTGCACAATAATTAGAGGAAAATTTCTATATTTATCTTCGCTTACTACCGCAGCAACAGCTCCTTTTAAAAATGCTTCATGTAGAAAATCATGCCCATCAAATTTCTTTCCCTTGAGAGCAATAAATAAATCGCCTTTTTTTATGCTTCTTGTATCCGTTGAAATATTTGAGCTATATACCGAATTACAAACACCCTCCCCTCTTCCGCCAGTAGCATCGATAATATTATTTGCGTTCCATTTTAACATAATTTATCTTTAAAGGTAATTTGAACAAGAAAAGCAGCAAAAATACTACATACTTTGGTAATGTACAAATAATGATTGCTATCTCTATAATTTCATCTTATAATAGATATACAAGCTTAAATATTTTCGTCTATAATTGGGTGTATTTTACTATCTGATTGTAGAAAGTGACTTGGAGGTATGTATGGCAAAAGATGAGTCAAATAAAAAGTCTATTTTGGCTAAGATAAAAGGCGTGTTTTTTCTTGTGCCTAAAGCACTTATTTATCCTATAAAGAAACCGTTTGCTTCAATTGATGAAATGAAGCATGATGCTAAAGTTTCATTAAAAAAGGCTGTGAGTGATGTACCTAAAGAAGAAGAGAAATATGACCCACCTATAAAAACCACAGAAGCTAGTAAGTACCTTGGCATACAAATAACAAAACAAGAAAAAGGTAAGGTAAGTTTTTTAGCGTCAAGAACTTTAACGGGGGATATACCTTACTTGAGTCCAGAGAAATTAGATAAAATAAGGAAAGATCTGCCAAATATAACTATTTTTAGAGAAGAAAACAAAATTGTAATTGAAGTTGATGTTGAGAAGATTATCCAAGAAATAAAAGATAAAAATCCAGGTATAGACGAAAAAGTAATGAAAAAGTACGCTCTTGAAGGAATTTATAATAAAATTGATTATGATCTCAAAAATTTGGCAAAAATTACTGGTGGAGAGTTTAAAGTTCACACAGACCGAAAGTTGCTGTATGATATTGCAGAAAAGTTGTATAGTGGATACGATAGTAAAAAGCAACAGTCACAAGAAGTTATAAGGTCTATAGGTAAAGAAAAGTCATCAGAGAAAATTTTAAATAATTGGCAAAAAGCTATTAAACAAGATTTTGAAAGTTGCGAAAGCATAAGAGGTAGGGGGAAATAAATTATGGAGAGTGTTATGAAAGAAGTTAAAATAGAGGAAAGGTATCATAGCCTAACTGTTCCTGGAGATATGTATCATTTACAACCAGAAGTTATTGCTGCAAGAAGGGCAAAAAGAATAGAAACGTTTTCAAAAAGACACCAAATGGACTATGGGTCAGTTTTGCGTGGACAAGATATACAGCTAAAAGACGTTTCAAGTCTTGAAGATGCTTCTAGCGAAGCAGCAATAAGCCCACCTTCTACACCAAATCATAAGCAAAATAGAAGAGGACCAGGAATTTAATAAAGTATGGGTAGTACAGCTTATGATGACACTAATATTTTTGCTAAGATATTAAGAGGTGAGTTGTCTTATGAGGAAATACATAAAAATGAAAATGTGCTAGCTTTTCGTGATAAGTATCCTGATGCACCAGTTCATATTCTAGTTATACCAAAAGCTCAATACGTTTCATACGATGATTTTGTTCTGAAAGCTTCCGAAGAGGAAATAGTAAGTTTTTTTAAAACTGTTAGAGAAATAGCACATAAATATAACTTAGAAAAAACAGGATATAGATTAGTTACTAATCACGGTAAAGATGGAGAGCAAGTTATACCGCACTTTCACATACATATTTTAGGTGGTAAAAGATTAGGAAAGCATGTAAATTCATAGTGTTATATGTTTTTTAAATGAGTGAATATTTAACCATATTAATTTTTATCTGTGTATCAATTGTAGTATCCTTTACTTTAGGTGTATTACCTATGTTTCTTGCAGTCAGTAACCCAGATGGTGAAAAGCTTTCTACATATGAGTGTGGCTTTAATCCTTTATCAAGAGCCAGAAAAAGTTTCGACATAAAATTTTACTTAGTTGCAATATTGTTCATAATATTCGATTTAGAAATTGCTTTTCTTTTCCCTTGGGCCGTTTCTTTATCTAAAATAAGCTATTGCGGATTTTGGTCTATGATGATATTCCTTGCAATACTTACTATAGGCTTTATTTATGAGTGGTGTAAAGGTGCGTTGGAATGGAAGTAAATTTATCTAATGGCGACTGGAATCGTTACAAAAAAGAAGGTTTTCTTATCACTAAATTTGGCGATTTAATAGATTATATAATGAACTGGGCAAGGTCTGGTTCATTGTGGCCAATGACATTTGGTCTTGCATGTTGCGCAGTAGAGATGATGCACACTGCATCCAGTCGTTATGATCTTGATAGATATGGCATAATCTTTCGTGCAAGCCCAAGGCAAGCAGATGTTATGATTGTTGCTGGCACGTTAACTAATAAAATGGCAGCAGCATTGCGTAAAGTTTATGATCAAATGGCAGATCCCAAATACGTCGTTTCTATGGGAAGTTGTGCAAATGGCGGTGGCTATTATCATTATTCTTACTCAGTAGTCCGTGGTTGCGATAGAATTGTGCCAGTTGATGTGTATGTTCCTGGATGCCCTCCAACTGCTGAGGCGTTGCTATATGGAATGCTATGTCTACAAAATAAAATAAAACGAACTAAAAATATATAGCATGGATAAAACTGCAAAATACATACAAAAAAAGACTAAATGTGAATGTATTCAGAAAAATGATGGCACTATTGTAATATATTCAGCTTTGAATGACATTGAAAATCACTTACTCTTTCTACGTGATGATGAAAAGTGTAGGCTTGAATTATTAGTTGACGTTTTTGGAGTTGATTACCCAGATAGAGAAAAACGTTTCGAGCTAATATACAATTTGCTCAGCGTTGTACACAATATCAGAGTGCACATAAAGCTTCAGTTATGTGAAGGTGATATACCTCTAAGTGTAGCAAAGATATTTAACGCAGCTTCGTGGTTTGAGCGTGAAGTATTTGATATGTATGGAATAGAGTTTTCTGATCACCCAGATTTACGTAGGATTTTAACGGATTATGGATTCAAAGGTCATCCAATGTTAAAAGATTTTCCTCTCACTGGCTACGAGGAAGTAAGATACGATATAGAGGCAAAAAAGGTTGTATATAATCCTATAGACTTACCACAAGATTTTCGTATGTTTGACAGCTTATCCCCTTGGGAAGGTAGTAAAGCCACAAAAGTAAATATAAAGGAGTAGAAAATGACAGCACAAAGAAAAAAAATATCTTTGATTGGTGCAGGAAATATCGGTGGGACTCTTGCCCATATGATTGCACTAAGAGAGCTAGGAGATGTTATTTTGCTTGATGTCAGCGATGGAATACCACAAGGTAAAGCGCTTGACATTACAGAATCATCTCCTATTGATCGATCTAATGTCAATATTACTGGTACAAATAGGTATGAAGATATAAAAAACTCTGACGCAATTATAATAACTGCTGGCATTGCCAGAAAACCTGGAATGAGCAGAGATGACCTTCTGCAAACTAATGCTGCAGTAATGAAAGAGGTTGGGGAAAATATTAAAAAACATTCTCCAAACGCATTTGTAATAGTGGTTACCAATCCTTTAGATGCTATGGTTTCAGTAGTATACAAATCTTCAAGCCTGCCAACTAATATGATTATTGGTATGGCAGGAGTGCTTGACTCTGCTCGTTTTCGTTATTTTCTTGCAAGTGAGTTAAATATTTCTGTCGAAGATGTATCTGCTTTTGTGCTTGGAGGACATGGTGACACTATGGTACCACTAATCAATTATGCTTCAATTGCTGGCATTCCACTTACCCAAATCATTGAGATGGGTTTGATTACGCGAGGAAAAGTTGATGAAATAGTTGAGCGCACTCGTAATGGTGGAAAAGAAATAGTTGATCTACTTAAATCTGGATCTGCATACTATGCTCCTGCATCTTCAGCCATAAGCATGCTAGAATCATACTTAAAAGATAAAAGGCGTATATTACCATGCGCTGCTTATCTTAATGGTGAATATGGTGTGAAAGACTTATTCATTGGTGTTCCTACTATTATTGGCAAAAATGGAGTTGAGAAAATTCTAGAAGTTAAGATGGATAATAGTGAACAAGAGATGTTCAATAAATCTGTAAATGCAGTGGAAGAGCTTTGTCGGCTAAATTAATTGCCCTATAGAATTTCTTTGAGCTCAAGTTTTGTAAACAGCCTAAAAAAATTATTTGTAGTTATTTTTGCTACTTGTTCCGGCGATTCATTCCATAATTCTGCTAAACAATTCACAACATATTTCACCATTGCCGGTTCATTTTTTCTTCCTCTGTAAGGCTCAGGAGATAGATAAGGTGCATCAGTTTCAACTAAAACACGCTCACGTGGCACATTTTGTGCAATTTCTCTTAGTAAGTTCGCATTTTTAAAAGTAATAATTCCAGAAAATGAAATGTATAATCCCAAGTCCATAGCCTTATAAGCAAGCTCTTTAGAAGAAGCAAAGCAATGCATTACTCCACTAAAAGCGTCCTTCTTCATTTCTGAATTTAACATATCAATCATCTCACTATCAGCATTTCTAGTGTGAATAACTAAAGGTAATCCTGTTACTTTTGCCGCTTCTATATGTGATGCAAAACTTTTTTTTTGATTGCTTTTGTTATCAGATTTATAAAAATCTAATCCGGTTTCACCGATACTAATTACCTTTTTGCCCTTAGTAAATTCAATCAATTCATCAGCATTTATACACTCACCTTTTTCCACATTAGTATCAAGCGGATGTATACCAACGGAGCAGTAGACTTGATCATAGGATGAAGAGATTTTTAATAATTTAGGGATATCATTAATGCTTATACATATGTTATGCAAAATTCTCACACCATTTTGCTCTGCTCTTGAAATTACCTTTGGTATTTCATCATCAGAAAAATAAATTAGATGACAATGAGAATCAACTATCATAAATAGATCCTTTTATGATAGAAGAAAACTCTTCTATCACTTTTTTATAAACTTCTTTTTTGAACGGTATGGCACTGGCTACCAAATCATCCACATTTTGCCAACGCCACTCTTTGAACTCTGGATGATCAGTATAGTTAATATTAATATCCTTATCCTTCCCACAAAATTTCATTAAGAACCATCTTTGCTTTTGGCCAGAATATCTCCCATTCCAGCATGTTGGTATAACTTCCTCAGGTAAGTTATAGTGTATCCACTCTTTATTTTTAGCCACAATTTCTGCTTTATCAGTACCAACTTCTTCCAATAGCTCACGTAGCGCTGCCTGCTCTAGCTCTTCACCATCGTCAACTCCCCCTTGCGGCATCTGCCAATAAGAGTCACTATCAAAGCGTTTTCCAATAAAAATATTCCCCTGTTTGTTAAATAGCATTATGCCAACACAAGGGCGATACTCTTTCTCCTCACTAATCACAAATACTCTCTGTTGCTAAATTATCTATCATAGAAGTTCCAACTACTTTTTTACTATTCATTTTTTCAACAATTTTTTTTGCAACTTCTTTTGCGCTTAAGTTTGAGTTATCAATTTCAAGTGAACCTTGAGGCACAAATAGTTTCTTTCCTTTAATTCTTCTCATAGCAAAATCTGAATCAGTAATTTTTCTCTCCTGCTCTCTTTCCTTTAATTGAACGCGCTTTACTAGTTCTCCACTATTACAATATAACACCACAGGGAGAATCTCCACGTTCATTTTTTTACTTAAATTCACCACTGAGTTATATACTTTTTGATCATAGGAATCACCTTTTATCAATTCGTTTGTAAATATATAATGCTTTGATTCTATATGGTATTTTTCCAATATTGCTAACATATTCTCTCTAATCACAAAAATTTCTTCCCATATTTCACTTGTAACCTCAGCGTTTCTGAAATCAATCATATCAAATATAATATTATTAAACAGGTTATTGTCTACTATCACCCCATCAATAATATTACACAGCTCTTTTGCAATCGTAAGTTTGCCACTACCCGGAAATCCGATTAAGTAAATGATCATACCATCAGAAAACTATCATATATTACAAATATATGTATTATAAACGTTACACTAGAAACATATCAAAAATAGTTCATATTCAGAAATTTTGAGTGTATCATTACAGATAAATTATATAATTTAGAATAATGAATGGTGATACAGAATCAATAAAAAATACAATTGTAGATGTAATAGATCAAAACAAAGGTCAAGATATAGTTACTTTTGATGTACAGAATAAAACTGTCATTGCAAAATATATGATCATTGCATCCGGTGATTCGAGCCGCCATGTAAAAGCATTAGCTGAGCACGTGATGAAAAATCTCAAGCAATATGATAAAATAGATGTAGAAGGTATGGATGAAGGTAACTGGGTGATTGTGAATTTTCAAGGTATAATGGTTCACCTATTCAGGCCAGAAGTAAGAGAATATTATAAGATAGAAGAGTTATGGAATTGATTATCCAGGTAGCTGGTATACACTTGCTCAAATGTTGTAATTTTGAAGGCAACCCTTATGAAGTTGGTGGTGTCATTCCAGTGCTTGACGCTGGAATCTAGAAAACTTAATCATAAACGAGCACACTATACAACATTTTTGATGAAATTTCATAATAAACTGGATTCCAGCGTCAAGCACTGGAATGACACCATCGTTAACAACACCGTTTACACACAAAATAACATATTATGAAACATAAATCCGAGTTTTTAAACTTCATTCAAGAAAGAGGATACCTATATCAATGTACAAACATTGATAGGTTAGACCAGCTATTATCACAAGATAATTATATAATTGCATACATTGGGTTTGATTGTACGGCACCAAGTTTGCATATTGGCAGTCTCATTCAAATCATGATGCTCCGTCACCTACAAAAATTCGGTTATAAGCCAATAGTTCTACTTGGAGGTGGCACAACAAAAATTGGTGACCCATCTGGTAAAGACAAAGCAAGAAGCGTCTTGCCGATAGAAGATATCAATCAAAATATACTTGGTATAAAGAAAACCCTCGAGAAGATGATATCTTTCGATTATGGAAAAACTGGTGCAATCATAGTAAACAACGCAGATTGGTTAGATAACATAAAATATATAGACTTTTTGCGTGATATAGGGACACATTTTTCTGTAAATCGCATGTTAGGCTTTGATAGTGTGAAAATTAGGCTAGATAGGGAGCAAAATCTAAGCTTTCTCGAGTTTAATTACATGTTGTTACAAGCCTATGATTTTGTCGAGTTGAATAAAAAGTATGGCTGTCGTCTCCAGATTGGAGGGTCAGACCAATGGGGAAATATAGTAAACGGAATTGAACTTGGCAAAAAGTTAAATTTACCTGAGCTGTTTGGTCTTACCACACCTCTTTTATTAAACGCACAAGGAAAAAAGATGGGCAAAACTGAAAGTGGAGCAGTATGGCTTGATGGCAGCATGCTAAATTCTTATGACTATTGGCAATATTTTCGCAATGTTGATGATCAAGATGTTGGTCGTTTCTTGAGACTTTTCACTGATTTACCAACTGATGAAATTAAAAAACTAGAGTCCTTGAAGGATCAAGAAATAAATGAAGCAAAAAAGGTCTTGGCAACAGAAGTGACAAAAATATGTCATGGTTGCAAAGAAGCTGAACTTGCACGATCTGCTGCAATCTCTGCTTTTGAAAATGAAGACAGTTCATTGCTTTCTGGTTACACTATCACAAGAGAACAAGTTGCAAATGGCATACTCCTGATAGACTTGCTTCATGACACCGGTTTTGAACCTTCAAAAGGTGCGGCAAAGCGTTTAATACAGGGAAATGGATGTAAAGTTAATGATAATACTATAAACGATGTTAACTATATAATAAATTCTGAGAGCTTCAAAGATCAGTCATTCATAAAATTGTCTGCAGGAAAGAAACGCCATATTAAAATTTTAGTGAGTGAAGTAAGAAAGTGAATTTGTATCTGTTCAGCAGAATAGCAAAATAAGGTAGCCAAGAAAAGATAATTATAGGAACAAATGGATATCATTGAAGCAGCTGACACTGTGGCAGAATCGCTAGGCAACCCTACTATCGCTAGCAGTTTCTTGCTGTCGATTTGCTAAGATTGGTTTATCAACTTGAGTATCAGGCTTTGACAATTTATATATAGCATTGCCAACTATTAGTGCTGTTGCTGTAATTGCAACTACTGCTATAACTATAGGTATTAACTCAGCTGTAATTGCTCCGGCTGTAAAAAGTGCTATAGATATAGCAGTACCTAATAATGCAGTTACTCCACCGGGGCTTTGTTGCATCACTATCTATGAAAGGCTAACTATACAAGCAGCTTATTGAAAATCTTATTTTTTGCAATCAATCTGATTAAATTTAAGAATAGTAATTTATTGTTTGTACTAGTAAATTTAATTCTACTTAAAATAGCTAAAGCATTGAAATTCTTTAATTCTAGCTAGATTAGTGAATGATAGTAAAACTTCTTTTACTTAAATTTAGATATTTACTGACTGTCCTTACTATAAATGCTAGAATAATAAGCTATTGATATTCTACATTTTATCTTTTATTCATCGTAGATAGCGATTCAACAAAGCCCAATAGCGTCAACTTAAGGAAAGATGTTAAGGAGTAAAATACTGTGAAAAATAGGACCTTTGGTTTCTATTTTATTTCAATAAAGAAGATATCAGTAAAGCTTATCTATTAAGGTGTCACATAGAGGAGTGCTATAAAAGACTCAAAGTAGAAGGAGAATTAGAGAATTTTTCTGAGATAAATTTAGAGATAAGAATTTTGTGCAAATTTGGTCATGTGCAATACTTCATATGTGTGATGCACAAGAGCCTTGGAACCCAGATCAAATTGCTAAGTATCGTTTAAATTTTTCAGTTTTATTTGCTATAATGAAACAAAAACTTTATCAGGTGCTTGTTGGAACCAAAAAATTTTCAAGCCCTTTTTAAAATACTCACTAAAGTTAACGTGAAGATTGTATAGCCGCAATAAAGTAGATAAGCCTAAACGCCATAATGTCTTTAGGAGAGCTTGCTAATTTATTCTCTTAAGTTAACGCCATTGCCTGAACAGATACATAAAAAAGTAGTACTTGCAAGAAAGAGTTACTTAAGAAATTAATTAACTTTGCTATTTTCTCTAACATACCTAGAAGAAATAGATACATTATCTAATGCACTACTAATCCTAGTATTCCTTTCATTAATCGCTGCAGTTGGTTGAAAAGTGGCATAGATATATTGTGGTATGTCATTAATTCGTACTATAATAGAATTAATACATTCAATATTACCTTTATGTATAGCGATGCCAAGTGGCGTTAAGCTGTACGTCTGACCAGTTGGAGATATTACAGCATTGTGATTAGCAAGAATATCTTGCAATATACCACTATTTTGAGCATGAGTTAAAATCGAATTAATATGTGCATGATTACCTTCATATATAGCAAAGCCAAGTGGTGTTAAGTTGTACTTCCAACCATCTGAAGAATACAAAGTATTTTTAGCAGTAAGAACTTCTTGCAATATACCACTATTTTGAGCATGAGTTAAAATCGAATTAATATGTGCATGATTACCTTCATATATAGCAAAGCCAAGTGGTGTTAAGTTGTACTTCCAACCATCTTAAGAATACAAAGTATTTTTAGCAGTAAGAACTTCTTGCAGCTTACCATTATTTTGAGCTTGTCTTAAAATAGAATTAACATATTCATTGTTATTTCTATATATAGCAAGGCCAAGCAATGTTAAAATGTATGTCCAATTATTCAGAATATCTTGCGATACAACATTATTTTGAATCATTGTTGAAATGTAGTTACAACATTCCTTATTATTTTCATATATGGCAAAGCTAATTGGTGTTAAAATATGCGTCAGACCATCTGAAAACTGTAAAATATTTTCAGCAATAAAAACGCCTTGCAGCATATCATTATTTTGAGCTTTTTCTAAAATAGAACTGATACATTCTTTATTACCTTTATATATAGAGAAACTGAGTGGTGTTAAAGCATACTCCTTAGTATTGAAATACTGTACAATATTTCTAGCAGCAAGAATATCTTGTAGTATTCCACTGTCCTGGGCTTTTGTTAAAATATCATTAATATATCTTGGCTTATTGTAATGTATAGCAAAGCCAAGCGATGTTAAGGTGTACATCAGACCATCTTGATAGTTTATAATATTTTCAGTATTAATAATCTCTTGCAGTGTACCGTTATTTTGAGAATGTATTAAAATAGAATTAACGCATTCGTTATTACATTTGAATATGGCGAGGCTAAGTAGTGTTAAAGTGCGTTCCCCACCTCTTGGAAATCGTTTAGTATATCCTATTGTAAGAACTTTTAGTAAATCATTCTCTGAGGCTCTTTTCAAGATATTACCAATTTCCTCACCATTTGATATTACCTTTTTCAACTTTAAATGCAAATTTCGTTGTGCTTGTGTTAAGTTGTTATCATTTAGCATATTCTTGTAACCTCGCTTTAAAGTCAGTGCAGTTTAATTATTCTATGTTAGTATACACCAATAGAAAAAATTTCATCATATGTTCTGGAAAAAATTTACACAGGTTAATGAGGAAATCGTAAGAGAGAGCCTAAAAAAGGTTATAGAGAAGAAAAGTGGTAAGAATGTTGGTGTAGTATCCTCAATTGTTATTAAGGGTAAAGATGTTGCTTTTGCTCTTGAAGTTACTGAGCCAAATGAAGAATTAAGAAAAAATTGTGAGCAAGCTGTTAAGGCGATACCGGGAGTAGGAAAGGTTACTGTAGTTGCTACTGGTCAAAAACAAGCTAGGCAACAAAAAGCTAAACTTCATATCGAAGGAGTGAAAAATATAATTGTCGTTGCTTCTGGTAAAGGAGGTGTGGGTAAGTCGACAGTTGCACTAAATCTAGCTCTTTCGTTAGCAGAATTAAAACATAAAGTTGCGCTAGTTGATGCAGATATATATGGTCCTTCGATTCCTAAAATGTTGGGCACTGAGAAATTAAAACCAGAAATACAGAGTGGTAAAGCAATGCCTATAGAGAAACATGGTCTCTATACTATTTCAATTGGCTATTTTATTGATAAGGACCGCGCAGTAATATGGCGTGGACCTATGATCACAAAAGCACTTTACAATTTGCTAATGGGAACAAGGTGGTCTGATATAGAATATTTAATCATTGATACACCGCCTGGCACTGGCGATGTACATTTAAGTCTGATGGAGAATTTTAGTTTAACTGGAGCAATAATAGTTTCAACTCCACAGGAGCTTGCTTTAGTCGATGCACAAAAAATTTATGATATGTTCACAAAGCTCAGCGTGCCAATTATCGGCATTGTGGAAAATATGAGCTATTTTGTTCAAGATAATTCAAAAATACACATATTTGGAAAAGGTGGTGCAAAAAAAATGTCTGAAGAGCTGGGAGTCAAACTCTTGAGCAGAGTTCCTCTAGATCCGCAAATATGTAGTGCTTCTGATTGTGGAAATCCTTCAATACTAAGTGAGGATTTAGTAAGGATTTATGAAGGCATTGCTAAAGATGTTAGGTCTTTTGTATGCAGTCTATAAAGTTTTTTTAAACTATAGTATTTCCTAAAGTAAATGATAAAGGTATAATGAAGTATTTGAGTTATAATGGCATATAGTGTGGATTTAAGGGAAAAGGCAGTATTGATGATAGAAAAAGGGAAGACAAAGGTTGAGATAGCAGAGCTCATGGAGATAGGAATAGCAACTCTGTACCGCTGGTTAAAAAAGAAAGCTGCTGGTGAAAGCCTAAAGCCATCTAAAAACGGTAGCTTTATTCGAAAAATAGACCCAAAAATACTCGAAGAATATGTTACAAAGAATCCAGATCATACTCTGGCAGAGATGAAACAAAATCTTGGATTTGGAATAAATTCAATTTGGTATAGACTAAAACAGCTAAAAATTACTTTAAAAAAAAGTCACACTATATCAAGAGCGCAATCAAGAAGATAGGCAGCAATTTATTGATAAAATCTCAAAAATAGACCATTCCAGCATCTTATATATAGATGAAGCAGGAGTTGATAATAAGTTATACCGAGAATATGGACGTGCTCCAAGAGGAAAGAAAATTTATGCAGATATTCCAGGGAGAACTCGAGAGAGAATCAGTATAGTAGCCGGGTGGATTGGAATGAGATTTATTGCACCAATGACTTTCAAAGGTGGGTGTGACAAAGAGGTATTCAATATATGGTTGGAGAAGATGTTATTACCTAAATTGCCACTTGGCACAACCATAGTTATGGATAATGCTACATTTCATAAGACCACTAAAACAAAATCATTAATAGAGTCTTTTGGCTGTCATGTGCTGTATCTTCCAACATATTCACCAGATTTGAATCCCATAGAACACTGTTGGCATACCATCAAAAGCCGCCTCAGACCTCTAATGTATAAATGTACAGACTTACAACTTTTGGTTGGTAATACCATAATGGAAATTTATCATTCATTTTAGAAAATACTATACTTTTAAAATAGGTAGAATGTAATTTTAGGTGAATAAAATATTTCAAATGGCAGCAGCTACCTCGTATCTGAACAGACAATAGACTTCTTGGATAACTTAAGAAACAAGTAGTAGAAGCAATATTAGGGAAGGTATAAATTTTGAGCAGATAAGTAAACTTGATGAAGAGAAGCTTCGAAGACTAAGAGGAGTAAAAAGAAAAACATTGGAAAAATAATAGAAATTTTAATAGAGGAAGAGGCCAAGAAAAAGGCAAGAGGAGGAAAACCAAATATATTTATTAATAGCACTCGAATATTTGTGTAAATACCGTACATATTTCCATATAGCGCAAAGCTATGGAATAAGTGAAAGTTCTTGCTAACGGCTGAATAGAAGATGCATTATCCAGATTTCAGGAAGATAAAGAGCTATTAAAGTTAAATAGGAGTATGCAAAAGTTTTATAAAAAGGGAATGTTCAACTCCCCCATAGAAGATCAAAAAATATCCTTAGGTTATCCAAGAAGTCTATTGTTGGTAAACATAAAAGGCTATTTGCCTTTTTATCTAGTTTATGCAGGAGGTCTATATTTATTGTTGAGTGTGATTTTAGGCATGTCTGCTAAAACGCAACTTTTAAATCGCCAAAATTTCTCCTTGCCTTTACTAATTCCGATTCTTGGAGTGCACACATAATCTGGTTTGAGGTGATATTCATAGAGACAAAATTCATGACTTATAGTAAGGTCTTGTTTATTATGTTCTTTTGTAATGTTTAATTTTTTGCACAGTATGCCTGGCCCGCCTAAATTTGCTTCAAGCGGTTCAGTGAGCTTTAATCCTCGTATTAACACTGCTGCTGGGAATCCTTCTGCTTCTGTTACAATATTTAGACAATAGTACATTCCATATATAAAATATACGTACGAAAACCCTGGCGTACCAAACATTACTGAGGTTCGATTAGTATAGCCTCTTGCTGCATGACAAGCTGGGTCATCCATTCCTATATACGCTTCAACTTCAGTTATTATTCCACTAAAATTAGAAAATTTCAGCATCTTCCCTAGCAGCTCCCCAGCTACGGTTAAAGTTGGCCGTTCATAGAAATTTCTTGGTAATATTGTGTTATTCATCATAGAAGTACAAGTTACTTACATTTGCAAGCAACTCATACTATTTTCGCTTTTCCTTATTTAGATAAGAGGATACCTACATCTCTGAGAAGTAGAAGTTGTTGTTACATCTTCCATATCTGTTGTAGGCTGTTGTAAAACTTTGACTGATTCAGAGCTTCTTTGTTGCAGCTGCGGTGCTAACGCTTCATATAAAGATTTTGGTTCACGTCTCTTACCTATTTTGACTTCTTTATTTGCACGCAACTGCTCCTCAGTAACACCATTGTCTTCAAGGAGAGTTACACCGTTCTTACCGTCAATGTTAACTTTAGTTTTGCATTCTTTTCCATCAACATACCACTTTAAAGTCATTTCATATAACCCACTAATTATTTCATAAACTCTTTCCTCATTATCACTATCATTATTAATATAGCAACATGCCCCTCTCTTTTTTTCTTGATTAGGATGACAAAATGTAATTGTTCTTACATCATACTCTTTACATATACTACCGCCTAGAAGTTTAGCTATATCTACTCCTTCTTTATTGGCATGTAGCACAACTCTCACGGTGGGGTAAACAATATTATCTTCCCTTTTGCCTTCTTTTATCATTATGGACTCTATGGTATATACCTTCTATATCTCTGCCTTAATTTGGTCAGCAATCTTGCCTACAATCTCTTTACCATGATAGTGAGATTCTCCTTTCTTCGGAGAAAAAGGTTCTTTGTTTGTAGTATTAGTGTCTGGATCATTCTGTAACTTAAAGAATTTATCCCATTCTTCATCACTGTCTAATTTGATATATCCACGCTTGTCCTTGCCTGATACTGCATTCTGAATACTAGACGATCCTTCTGTTACAGTTGTACCAGAGCTATTGCTTTTACCTTTTAGAAGAACAAGATGCTCTTCTGACCTTTCTTCCTTACTCAACTTTGAAGCTGCATCACCAAAAGAAGGTTTCTCTACTACATGCGTGTAAGAATTCTTAACTCTACTCTCATTATCAGGTACTGTAGTAGCCCACAAAAGCTTTTTAATATAATCTAACATATGCCACCTCTTACCATTAACAAAATATTAGTATGCAAACTTTGTCATAATTAATCAACAACTAATTTATCATAAATAAAATGAGCTGCTAAAAAGGTATAAATTGAGGTTAGGTAAAGCTTTTGGTATAATACCTAGTTAATTTTGAATAGGCAAGTGATCTTAGCTACAAAGACGTTTTTTATCTCATTTATTTTTGGGTTTATTCTCTTTCCCTATTTTATAAAACTTCTAAAAAAGATAAGTAAAGATGGACAACCAATCAGATCATATGGACCAGAAAGTCATTTAATAACAAAAAAGAATATACCACCTATGGGTGGAATAATAATACTCACTTCTGCTTTATTACCAATCCTGCTTTGGACTCAATTAACACAAGAAATTTTATTTTTAGTATTTATAACCCTATTTTTTGCTCTACTTGGATTTATTGATGACTATTTAAAATTGAAGACAAATCACCACCGAGGTTTAAGTGCAAAAACCAAAATACTTATTCAGTTTGTCGTTACTCTGGTCTGTATGTTTATACTTAAGCTACAATCTGCTGAAGGTTTTACAAAAATTTCTCTATTTAGAGAAGTAGCAATCGACCTTGGCTATCTATATCTTCCGTTTGCTGCATTTGTTATTGTTGGCTCTTCTAATGCTGTGAATCTTACAGATGGCCTAGATGGCCTTGCTGCAACTCAAGCCATTACTTCCTTTGCTTTTTTGGGGCTAATTGCATACATAACTCAGGCAGATGTAAACATTACTTTATTCTGCATTGCATTTATAGGAGCTATTTTAAGTTTCTTGTGGTTTAACACACATCCAGCAAAAATATTTATGGGTGATGTTGGAAGCCTATCAATCGGTGCAGCTTTAGGACTCACTAGTGTTCTAATTAAAAAAGAAATGCTTTTTGCCGTTATTGGAATAATCTTTGTAATAGAGACTTTATCTGTGATTATTCAGGTATCATATTTTAAATATACAAAATTTAGATATGGAGCAGGAAGAAGAATTTTCCTTATGACACCAATACATCATCACTTTGAAAAGAAAGGGTGGTCAGAAAATACAATAGTTATAAAATTTTGGATAATTTCTATCGTTTGTTCGATTTTTGCTTTAACTTTCTTATTATAGGAACTATGAAATATCCAGATTTCACATTAGAAAATACATTATCAGGAATTATAGCAGGAGTAGATGAAGTTGGAAGAGGTCCGCTTGCCGGTCCAGTGATATCTGCAGCTGTAATATTTACTGATAGAGATACGGTTATTGATGGAATAAACGACTCAAAAAAGCTAACCCCTAAGTGTAGGCAAGTTCTATACGAAAAAATAACGTCTGTTGCAAAATTTGGTATAGGAATGGCAAGCGTAGAAGAAATAAACTCATACAATATCTTGCAAGCAACAAAGCTTTCAATGAAACGTGCGCTGGTAAATTTAGATTTAGAACTAGATTATGTGTTAGTTGATGGTAACCAACCACTTGAAGTGAAATGGCAAACAAAGTCTGTAGTGAATGGTGATAGTTTAAGTATATCAATTGCAGCCGCTTCAATCGTTGCAAAAGTTACAAGAGATCGGCTTATGGAAGAATTGCATAATAAACATCCTCAATATAATTGGTATAAAAATAAAGGATATGGAACAAAAGAACACCTCAGCGCTATTGGCCTTCATGGAATTACGAAGCACCATAGAAAGAATTTTGCACCTATAAGAATACTATAGCCTTTAATCACTTACCTTTTTTGAAAGGTATGTTTTCATTAAACAGGCAGACTGTACTTGATCCGTTTCTTAAGGTAAATACCGAGCTTACTCTTTCAATTATCAGGTAGTCATCAACTGTACGAAAATTTATCAAGGATTCATATCCTGCAGAATCAACCATAAAAACTGCCGGGAAATCAGAGTTTATTTTATTAAATTGTAGATATGTAAATTTTCCGTCATCAAAAACCTTAATTGGTATTATTGATTGACTGCCTTTAACGTGCGAGATGGAATAGTTAAAATTCAAGCCTTTCTTTATAACCTCAATATCACTTATATCAGGGATAGTGGTATGACTAGCTTGCTCTAGAATATCACCGTTACTCGTTGAATAAATTTCATCACTGTTGAACAGTGGATAAAGAAACCTTACTTCATATGCTAACCTTGGATCATCTAGCCCGTTTGCTTCTTCAGCATGAAACTCGAAATAATAAACTCTTTTATTGGTAATTATAGTTGCATTAGTATCGGCAATATCATCTATAGGCTTAATAAATAATCTATTACCTTGAGGAAGGAGCTGCCAACCGGTTGCATCACCCATTGAAAGACTCTCTATTACCTCCCCTGGCTCAAACAATATGCTGGATTGATAACCATAAAAGCCCGTGTACTTATGTATAGCCTGTGGATTATAATTCATTACCTTTATGTGGTTATCACCAGCTATTGGTCTTGGTTCCTGTTTTGCAAGTGCATAACCACCACAAAAAAATAATAGTGCAACAAAGAGTACCCTAATCATAGTATCAAAATAAACTGATCTTCATTTTATCATTGATAGACATGCACTGCAACTGTTAAGCTATCCCAGTAGTAAGCGACAGAAAATGCAAGCTTCATAATAATTCATTACTGCAGGAAAAAGGGGAGTGTTAAATAAACTACAGATTTTATGTCTAAGTTACTCCACAAAATTTTTCCTTTCCTTATCCAAGATTCAAATTTATAGTATCGATTCCTTTTTATGAAATATGAAGCCACCTCAAGTTATAGTTAAGCCTATATTCAGTGAATTACTTTCACAAGTGCAATTGATTTGAGTGTTATACTGTTCTAACAGTAAAGAAGTCATATAGATAATAATGTCTTTTGTATCCAAACGAATATCATTTTTTTTTGTTAATTTGCTCACTAATAATGTACTTATTGATTTATGTTCATTTACTACTTTTATAGTGAGTAGTGTTTTATCTTCTGTTTTAGTCAGTAAAATAGACACTAATTCAATTTGTGCCACTGCACTGATTATAGTTATCACCATATTGGAAATTATCTTATTTATTTTTTCAATTAAGTTTTCTGTAGGACATTCACTTACTCTCCACTGAAGCTTTACTTTTTTTTTAATAAATAATTTTCTATATTGGATTTAGTCTTAACAAAGCTGCAATTATCTGATGAATGAGAATACGCTTGCTTCATAACTTTATATTTATATATTAAATCATCGGAGCTTTCTTTAAGCAATGACAATGCTTCGTTTTGCATATTAGGGTTGTTTTCTTCAAGCTCTTCCAATCCACCCACTATTCCTTGCATAGAACTAGCAAAATCATGAAGAATTCGTCCTGATAGGCACTCTGTTATTAACATTATGTTTTTATTCATTGGATAAAAGTATAAATGATTTAAGTTAACCCTATATTGGTAGGCATGTAGTAGTCAATTTAAGAGAAAGTTTCGTTGCGCTTTTTGTGTCAAAGCATTAATGTAGTATTAATAATTATAAGATTTATGAAGGCGCTATGAGTACTTATGCTAAATCTGGAATAGACCTTAAACTATATAATGAACTAATAAAAAAAGTTAAACCTATTATTGAAAAGACTAAAGGAGAAGAAGTAATTAGTGAAGTAGGATCATTTTCTGCATTGTTTGACTTTTCTTCGCTGAGTAAGAAATACGACCATCCAGTACTTGTTTCCTCAACTGATGGAGTGGGCACAAAACTATTAATAGCTCAAGAGGTGAATAAGCATGATACTATAGGTATAGACTTAGTTGCAATGTGTGTAAATGATTTACTTGCACAAGGAGCAACACCTTTATTTTTCCTTGATTACTTTGCAACAGGCGTTTTAAACAAAAACGTTTTATTGTCTGTAATCCAGGGCATTGCAGAAGGGTGCAAGGAATCTAAAATAGCATTAGTTGGTGGAGAAACTGCAGAAATGCCTGGAATGTATGGTAACAATCACTATGACCTTGCAGGGTTTGTGGTTGGTGTTGTTGATCGAAAGCAAATTCTTCCAAATTGTAGTATAATGAAAGCAGGTGACTGTGTAGTTGGTTTAGAATCAAATGGAATTCACTCAAATGGATTTTCTTTGGTGCGCCATATTTTTAAAAGCTTAGGTATAAATTATAATGATATATCTCCATGGAATAATAAATCTTGGGGTGAAATATTACTTAAGCCAACAAAGATATATGTTGATTCTTTGTTGCCTATTATGCCAAAGGTAAAAGGCATTGCGCATATAACAGGTGGCGGGTTAATAGACAATATTCCAAGAATTCTCTCAGGAAATTTATTTGTAGACATAAATATTAATTCTTGGAAATGGCCAGATATATTTTTATGGCTGAAAGAAGAAGGCAAAATAGAAAAGAGAGAAATGTTAAAAACATTTAATTGCGGCATAGGTATAGTACTGATTGTAGATCCCGATAATATCAAGGATGTGGAAAGCCATTTCCAAAAGCGTGGAGAAAAAATTGAGATTATTGGAAAACTTGATGAGGCATGTAACCCTCCACTTGATAGAGTAGTATTTAGTTAGTCTAACTTTACTGACAGTCTTTTTGCAACTTCTGAGTATGCTTCCTTTAAGTTTCCTAGATTTAAACGGAAAACATCTTTGTCTAGCTTTTTATGCGTATTTTTATCCCATAGCCTACAATTATCAGGGCTGATTTCATCGGCTAAAATGATTTTAGTGCTGTTGTTTATCAATTTGCCAAATTCTAACTTGAGATCAACTAAATATATATTTGCATTTGAAAATAGGTCGACTAAGATTTTGTTGATCTTTAAAGTTGTAGTTTTAACTTCTTCCATTTCTTTATGGGATAACCAACCAAAATATAATATGTGATTTTCATTCACCATTGGGTCGGCTAGGTCATCATTTTTGTAAAAAAACTCGATTATAGGAGATGTAAGTGTCTCACCTTCTTTGATATTAAAACGTTTGCAAAAGCTGCCAGCTGCAATGTTTCTAACCACTATCTCAAGAGGTATTATCTTGAGTTTTTTGACTAGCTGTTCTCTTTCGTTTAGAGTGTTTATAAAGTGCGTGCTAATTCCTGCTTCTTCAAGCTTTTCCATGATAAAAGCACTAACATGATTATTAATTATTCCTTTGCCCTCAATAATTTCATATTTTTCCTTGTTGAACGCTGTAACATCATCTTTAAAGTACTGTATAACAGTTGATGAGTCTTCAGTTTCAATAATGACTTTGGCTTTACCTTCGTATATCGTTTTATTCAGTGACATGATTGATTTAGCTGTATACTATAAGATAATATCAAATTGCTGCTTAGTTTACTACAAATTTGCTAATGACGTTTAGTGTTACAGTGTTAACCATATTTCCAGAAATGTTCCCCGGGTTTTTGAACTATTCTCTTGCCGGAAAAGCGTTAGAAAAAAAAATATGGAACCTTGAAGTAATAAATATTCGTTCTTTTGCAAAAGATAAACATTCAACTGTGGATGATGTTCCATACGGAGGTGGAGCAGGGATGGTTATGCGCCCAGATGTGATTGGTAATGCAGTTGATAATGTTCTTTCTGCTCATAAAAATACTAGATTTATTTATATGACTCCATCTGGTACAAAATTTAATCAGAGCATTGCAAAGGAGTTAACAGAAATTCCTCATGTAACAATATTGTGTGGTCGATTTGAAGGTGTTGACCAAAGAGTAATTGATGTGTATACTCCTTATGAGTTAAGTATTGGAGATTATATACTTTCGGGAGGTGAGCCAGCTGCAATGGTGGTTCTTGATGCATGTATTAGGCTTCTTCCAGGTGTAGTAAATAATTTCGATAGCGTTGCTGAAGAAAGTTTTAGTTATAGTGGTGGTATGCTTGAATATCCTCAATATACTAGGCCTGAGCAGTGGAGTAGGTACAAAGTTCCTGAGGTTCTCTTGTCTGGCAATCACAGAAAAATAAGTGATTGGAGAAGGGAACAGTCATATGTTAGAACAAAGGAACGTCGACCTGAATTGTTGAATGGAGATGATAAATGACAAACTTGCTTGAAAAATTTAACGAACAACAAGTACAAAGATTAGCCAAAGAGATGCCAGCTTTTTGTCCTGGCGATGATTTGAAGGTCACTTTTAAGGTAGTTGATAGTATGGGTGAGCGTATACAGATATTTGAGGGCGTGTGTATATCAAAAAGAAATCGTGGATTACACTCTTCTTTTTCAGTTAGAAAGGTAAGTCATGGAGAAAGTATAGTATCACAATTTTTTGTTTACTCTCCTGCATTAATTTCAGTACAAGTGATGAGAAAGGGAAAGGTCCGTAGAGCAAAATTATATTATCTGTGCAAGCTATTTGGGAAAGCTGCAAGGATCAAAGAACGTACTACTTATGTTAAAAAAAAATCTAAGTAGATACAATAGGGAGTGATGTCAATTGTATCATCTCAAAACTCTCTCTTATTATCCCAGTGTGTGGCGCACAACTGTACTTTGCCTCCTGCTGTGGTGTCATCCCAATGTTTGACACTGGGATCCAGATTCTCCTTTTGGTTTGTGCTTTCATGGAAAATATAAAAATTATTTGCAGGCAAAGCCTGTTAGATCTCAGTGTCAAGCACTGGAAAAAGGGGAAAGTCTTTTCAAATCCTCATGTAAAGAAAAGTAAATGGGTATAATAAAGAAAAACTTCCTTAAGTTACTTCAATCTAAGCGCGTACATGCTCGTGTAAAAAGAAAAAATAAAAAGAACAGCATTTTATGCTTTTGCTCTTTTACAGCACTGATTGTCTCAATTGGGTGTCCTATATGTATATTACTAAGTATATTAGTTAACTCTTACAGTGCTTTAACAGTAACGAAAATTTTATTGCCAGTTGAAATAAATGCTGATCTTATTTTAACTAATAATCCTGGTGATTTACGATATAAGTCCATTAGACTACTCAATAACTCTTTACATAAAGTGTTTGAAGGAATTGACTTTAAAGACAGTGACGAAATTTTAAGTCGTAACTCTTACAAGGAGCTAGAGAGGTTTTTTCTTAAGAGAGTAAAAAATAGTGGTGAATATGAGATTTGGTTTACCGCATCGAGTGTGATCAATTCACTATATAAAAATAAATGTTTGAATGATCATTATGCTAAATTACTTGATTGGTTAAAAGAGAAGGGAAGAGTAAGAAAATTTTTTAATAAGTCTCTGTTTCTTAAGTCTGATTCTTGTGAGCCTGAGAATGCAGGGATTTTAGGGGCATTTATCGGTTCATTAATGACAATTATAGTATGCTTAGCGTTGGCATTGCCAATAGGAATTATGTCAGGTATCTGTCTTTATGAATTTATGCCTAGAAATAGGCTAATAACCAGTATTGTAGAAATTAGCATGAATAACCTTGCTGCAGTGCCTTCGATAATATTTGGTGTGGTAGGACTGACTCTCTACTTGGGCATATTTGGTTTACCCCGTTCTTCACCGCTTGTTGGCGGGATGACTCTTTCATTTATGATGCTGCCTAATATTATTATTGCAACAAAAAATGCCTTTACAAACGTTCCTATTGCAATAAAAGATGCAGCGTTTGCGCTAGGTGCACCTCACATCAAGGTGATATTGGATCACTCTTTACCGATTGCGTTGCCACGGATAATACATGGTGCAGTGCTTGCAATTGCAAGGATTTTAGGCGAATCTTCCCCTTTACTTATGATAGGCATGGTAGCATTTATTGCTGATACACCTACATCCTTCTTCGATCCGGCAACTGTTTTACCTGTACAAATATACATATGGTCAAGTAGTCCTGAAATTGCATTTATTGAGCTTGCTGCCATTGCAATTATAGCTTTATTGTTAATGCTATTTGCTTTGAATTTAATAGCAAATTTTGTAAAAAGAAAGTTCGAGTTTTTTGATTCATGAAAATTACAATCCTATCTGGTTATGGCTTGAATTGCGAAAAAGAAACTGCATTTGCATTTATGGAATGCAGCAGAAAGCTTGGTATTAATAATATTGAAGTAAAAATCGTTCACATTAATGATATTATAGATAATCCAAGTGAACTGAAATTAAGCAATATACTTGCAATTCCAGGAGGTTTTTCCTATGGTGATGATACTGGTGCTGGTAATGCATTTGCTTTGCGTATAAAAAACAACTTGTTAGACGAATTTCAAAATTTCTTATCTCAGGATAAGCTTATTATAGGGATATGTAATGGTTGCCAGATATTAGTAAAATTAGTTCCAGAATTCTCTAATCTAGCTTTAACCTCTAATGATATAGGTAATTACCAATGTCGTTGGATTAGAGTGAGAGTTAATCCGCAGAGTAGTTCTGTTTGGCTACGGGGCCTGAGTGAGCTATATCTTCCTGTTGCTCATGGAGAAGGCAGGTTTTTTATGGATCAAGATATTTTAAATCAATTGATTGAAAATAATTCCGTTGCACTGCGTTACGTTGATGAAAATGGTGACTATGCAAATTTACAATTTCCTTACAATCCAAACGGATCTATATACGACCTGGCAGCTTTGTCAGACAAAAGTGGTAGAGTTTTAGCTTTAATGCCTCACCCAGAGAGAGGAATATTTTTTACTCAGCAGGACAACTGGCCTCTTGAAAAAGAAAAATGTAAACGTTCAGGAGTGGCTATGCCAAAATATGGTGATGGAATGCTCATATTTGAGAATGCACTAAAATATTTTGCGTAACGTTACATACAACAAGCCATAAAAAGTTACTTTCCTTGTTATGACAATAAATCCTTATCTTTGATCTGCAGAGTAGCTTTCTCTAACGTTAGGGATATAATTGTTCCACTTTCCAATTGCTTTTCTCAACAAGAGTATATCTAAATCTAGTGTGTCTCCTATATTCACCTTCTTGCCAAAATTCAATTACCTTTGGGATTACGCAAAATCCCACCCAAAAGTCAGGACGAGAAACTTGTGTATTGTGAAATTCTTTCTCTTTCAATTCTATAGCCTGCTCAAAATCTTGCCAATTTTTCAGAACTCTTGATTGTTTTGAGCACCACGCGCTAATTTGACTATCACGTGCTCGAGAAGAGAAATATTCGTCAGCCTTTTTGCCGCTTAGAAGCCTAACTTCTCCTTCAATTCGTACTTGTCTAGAAAATTCTGTCCAATGAAATACGAGTGCAGCTTTGGGGTTCTCAGTCAATTCTTTTCCTTTTCTACTGTTTACGTTAGTAAAGAACACAAAACCTTCTTTACTATATTCCTTTAGTAATACCACTCTTGCAGATGGAATGCAGTCTTTGCTACACGTTGCTAGCGTCATTGCAGTTGACGGAAAATTAAGTACTTCTTGATACCACTTTGAGAACAAATCAAAAGGATCTTTTTCAGGTAAGAGTGTCATATGCAAAAATAAAATTTAATTCTGACATGCATTGCAAAAATAAGTGCTACGACCATTTTGTCGTATAAGTGTTATGATATTGTTGCAGATTCTGCAAGGTTTTTGCACTTTACCATATACGTAAAAGTTATTTTGAAAGTATCCAGCAGATCCAGATGGTTGTGCATAATCTTTCAGTGTTGAACCACCAGCAGCAATTGCATCACTCAGAGTATTTTTTATTTCGATAGCAAGTTTTTCGCACTCTATATATGTTAAATCTTGTGCTAGCCTAAGTGGTGATATGCGAGCTCTAAATAAGCTCTCAGAAGCATATATGTTACCTACGCCAACTATTAGCTTATTATTCATTAATACTGATTTGATATTTGCTTTTCTGTTCTTTAGCAACTTCTGTAAATAATGTCCGTCAAATTCATTCGTGAGGGGTTCTATTCCTAGGTTATTAAAAAAATTTAGTTCTTGCTCTCTGTTTAAAACAATCACTAATCCAAACCTTCTTGGGTCATTAAAGATTAGTGAAGTGTTGTCAGAAAATAAGAATATCACATGATCATGTTTGTTCTGTGCTTGATTGTCTTCAGCATATATAAGCTTTCCGCTCATGCCAAGGTGTATGATGACAGCCATACTAGCATCTATATTCGAGATTATATATTTACCTCTACGCTTGATATCATTTATAACTTTGCCCTTTAGCAAATCATCCATATTCTTCGTTATTGGTACACGCAAATTACAATTATTGACTGTCACATTGCTTATTTTCTTATTTTTGATTTTATCAAATAAGAAGTTAGAGATGACTTCCACTTCTGGGAGTTCTGGCATGATACCTCCTTCAAAACTTAAGTTTCTGATAGTAATTTTGTCGTTAAAGCTTCCTCAAATACGTTTGGGTATTCTGCGGCGCTTTCTCCTAAAAATTCCTCACCACAAACAAATTTTGAAAGGGGTCTGCTTTGTCTACTCTGTTGCTGTTTTTTTCTTTTTAGAATATTTTGCTTTAAAGCTTTTGCCAATCTTTTTCTCTCTTCTTCTTTTTCCTTATTTTTTTTTATGTTATTCATTATCATAATACGTGAACTTGCCGTTGTAGCTCAGGTGGTAGAGTACGTCATTGGTAATGACGAGGTCCCAAGTTCGAATCTTGGTAACGGCAGTTTAGAGGACGATATTCATAAAGTCAACCCTCTAGATGCTAATTAGATTATAGAAAAACGTCTAGTAAATACCTTTTATACACTACCATTAAGCTGCTTTTTCAGTATTACTATTCAATAATACCTGCCGTAATTTTTCTTTAGAAAATCCATGCATTAAAAGAAATTGTATAATCCTTTGCCAAAAATCCCTCACAATATACTGAAGGATTATTAAAACTTACGTTGGCAGGGTTAAACCTGTTACCATAACTTCCCCCACCACAAATATTTTCATAACAACACTGCTTACAATCGTCAGGCCTATTTTCCATATCACTTAAAAAGTTATTAAAAAATTTATCTGATAAGAACTTAGCCCAACTAGTATTGCTGATGTTATATTCGACAAACTTATGAGGGACACATGTTCTCAAATCATCTAGTGGACCGAGATCACCATTATTGGAAACACATATTAACGGTAATACAAAAGGACTTCTTTTGCCAAATCCTTCAACTCTTGAATAATTACCGTAAAATAGCTCTAATGAAAAGTTATATAGAAATTTCTCTATCCTTTTTATGATAGTTCTCAGTCAGGTCTTCTTTTATCTTATCTGCCCAGCATATATTACCATGCCCTCCACCATCTCTATCAAACTGACAATGGCTACTGTGATTATTTCTACCATGAAAATTACTTGAAAGCTTTTCTATTCTTTTAAGTATGACACTACTACTAACTTGACCGATATTAGCGCTAAGACGCTCTAATAATAAATCCACTTGTTTTTCTTTATTGTTTACCATAATTACTTTGCTTTAAAATAGCAAAGTCTAGGTTTACTATAGCTTTTGTCAAGCATTTATCTGAGCTATTTATATATTGGAGTGCTACTCGTTATTTTGTTGGCTTTCAAATGTATAACTTTCGGTATCTTGTTTTCAAGGACTTTTAACTTAATATTACCACTATTAAAGTCAATACTATAACACTTTAGTTCTTGACCATCCTTGAGTCCCATATTATGGCAATCACTACCTAATTTAACCCCACGTATCTTTTGTAGCTCTAGACTTCTGGTTAAGTTAAAGCATATATCACTATACTTATCAGTATCTTGGAAAGTTAAATTTTTATTTAGTAATCTACTGGGTAATAGACTGAGAAGTATGCTAGAATCTCTTATAGAGGCTATGATGTCTTTTATAAGGTACTCTGGTAAGTAATGTTTTAAATGACTTGCAAATAAGTCAACATTAAAATTAACTTTCTTTGAAGTTATTTCACTTATTATACTATTTATAGTAGTCAATAAGTTATACCTTCCATTACTAACCTCATTTAATTTCTCATCAATTATTGTTGCAAGGATAAAACCTTTGTTATAACTCAACATGCTTATGTTTTGATCAAGTAAATGTTTTTTGCCTACCTTTTCAAAATTAATATCAAGTACTAAGGAGTTAAAATATTCTTTTAAAATAGCATTAATTATTTCTAAATATTCATCTTTATTAATAAGTTTCGTGTCAAGTAAGGTTTTCACTCCATAAAATTCCGTAAATCCTTCAAAAAACCACTTATATTTTATTTCATTTTTCTTATCGCTGTCTTGCTCTATTATATGTCCTATATATCTGTGAATTAATTCATGTGATATCACTCTAGTATAATCTTTGATATTTTTTTTTAAGCTTCCCTCAATAATTACATAGTCCTTTCCTGCAGCACCTGTAGTTCTACTAAGATTGGGATTATCAACAAGTACTATATTATACGGCTTACTTTCTAGTATGAATAAGTTATCTTGAGCTAAGATAATTTTATTAATAATATTTACAAGACTGATACTATTATGAGCATTGGTATAAAGCTTATTTCTTTTATCAAGATCAAAACTTCTAAAATCGTCAGTTCTAATAATTTTTTCTATATTATCAAAAGGTTTTCTAAAAGGTAAAAAATCAGGTAAGTTTTTTAAATGTGATGAAGAGTTATCTAAAGCAATAGCAGAATGCATATACTGAATGTATATAAGGAAAAAACAAACAATATAATTTAATAGACTGTGTACATTTTTAAGCTTAATGTTTGCCATAAATAAAACAGGACATTGAAGAAGTGGTGCGACCTGAAAGTCTTCGGTCATATTGTTTAAAAGGAGAGGAATTCATTCAGAAAGAAACTGAAAGGATTCTAAAACTTATTAAACCAGATGTTTTGCCGTCTGAGTCTACGCATCAGTGCGAATCGGGCAACCGGTTGGTGCCAAGCGATGCGGACAATGAACCTCCTCTTGAAAAAGAAGATGCTCAATCGTGAGAGGGGCATAAACTGCAAGCATCATGTGGTTGGAGGGCTAGGCTAGTGGTATGGTGAACGTAAGTGAAGCTTTATAAGTACCGATACGATGAAAGAGCTAAAGATGCTGATAAGCTCTGACCAAAAGGTAATGTGGATAAGTTACATTTTTCATTTCTAGATGTACGCAAATAATAACTCCACCGGTATAGAGAAGCCACCTAACCCACTGTTGTATGACTGGAGAAACAGGGTAAGCCTGTATTTTCGCCTACATGGCAAGCAAACCGCAAGGAATGCTGATGGAAGTGCAGGTAAAGGAGAATGGAGAAAGCGAATGCCATTTTGTAACGAAATGGATAGAATTTGTAACATTAATTCGCGTGAAAACGAGCAGACTTCCATTTGGTCCCTCGTGACAAGAAACTTTGTTAACCACTTAAGGTAGGAAAGCAGATGATTACAAGTAAACCTGTAAGTGCATCTACCGAAAGCTTTGAAGCATGGAAGCAATTGCCATGGAAGAAATGCCAGAAAGTTATTGTGAGGCTACAAAGACGTATTGTTAAGGCTGTCCAAGAAGGAAGATGGGGTAAGGTAAAAGCTTTACAACATCTTCTCACACGCTCTTTTAGCGGAAAAGCTTTGGCTGTTAAGAGAGTAACTGAAAACCAAGGAAAAACCACAGCAGGTGTAGATCGTCAACTATGGTCAACTTGCAATGCTAAATTTCAAGGAATAAAGCTGTTAAAACAAAGAGGATATAAACCTTCTCCGCTCAAACGAATTTATATCAGTAAATCTAATGGCAAAAGAAGGCCTCTCGGTATACCCACGATAAAAGATAGAGCGATGCAAGCATTATATCTGTTTGCTCTGGAACCGATAGCTGAAACGATCAGTGATCGTCACTCCTATGGCTTTAGACCTAAAAGATCCTGCGCGGATGCTATTGCTGCTTGTCACTTATTACTGGCAAGACGCAATCGACCACAATGGATACTAGAAGGTGATATCAAAGGGTGCTTTGACAACATTAACCATGAATGGCTTATGAAGCATATTCCTATGGAAAAGAAAATTCTTCATAGATGGTTAAAAGCTGGTTTCCTAGAATCGAAAACTCTGTATCCCACAACTGCTGGCACTCCGCAAGGAAGTATAATTTCTCCAATACTAGCTAACTTTACCTTAGATGGTCTTGAACAGTTATTAGAAAGTCGCTTTGGTAAATTAGGTAGCAAAAGAAGAGGAAAAATCAGAAGTGGAGTGAATGTAATCAGGTACGCAGACGACTTTATTATTTCAGGTTTCACACATGAAGTACTGGAAAAGGAAGTTAAGCCTTTAGTATCATCTTTTCTTCATGAGCGAGGTTTAATTCTGTCAGAAGAGAAGACAAAGATTACATCTATTACAACAGGGTTTGACTTTCTTGGTTGTAATGTACGTAGATATAATAAGAAGTTAATTATTAAACCTTCGAAAGAAAGTATTAAAAGACTTCTTAATAAAGCACGTACATTGATAAAAGCAAATATAGCGAACACTCAGGCTATAGTAATTAAGTCACTCAACTCTCTACTGAGAGGATGGGGAAATTACTATCACCATGTGTGTGCTAAAAAAGCGTTTAGAAAGATCGACAATGAAATTTGGCATAGTTTATGGAAATGGGCAAAGAAAAGACATCCTCGTAAAGGATTACGTTGGATAAAGAATCGTTACTTCAAAGTAATGGGTCAACGCCAATGGGTTTTTGCTGCACCCATATGCAAGAACAAACCAAAAGAGATACGGTATTTAAGACTGCTTAAGCTGATTGATATACCTATCAGACGACATGTTAAAATCAGAGCGGATGCAAATCCCCTTGACTTAAAATGGAAAAAGTATTTTGATGAGAGAGTGAAACGAACAAGAATGTTAGCAAGCTCCTTTTCAAGAGAAGGTTCTCTACTGTTGGTGTCACCATTAAGAATGATGTTTCCTGAGGAATCATGAAGGACAAGCCGGTTCTAGAAAAGAAGAACTTAGATAAGGGGCTCAAGCGTAGTGTGGGGAAACCTGCATGCTGCGTTTCTAAGGGAGGGGGTAGTAGTAATACTGCTTCCTTACCTGACTAAGTAATTACGATTAAGCAAATATAATTTATTGCTAAGTAGGTGATAAGGATAATTTTAATTATCTCTTTAAAACTTTACTCTTTCCATATTATTGAACACCTTATAATAAAGACTGAGAAGAAAGTTATAAAGGATTCCATATTCTTATCATCATAGCGCTGTTACTACAGTAATAACACTAAGAATAACTATAAGTTTCTTTGAATGATAGTTGAAGCTTGATTGAAATTTTGAGGCTATAAAAACCGCAGGTACCAGTTGGTTTTTATTAGCTAAAGTAAACGTCAAATATCTGGAATTCTGGACATAAAATCCTCCTTTGAAAAAAAGATTAGAAAAAAATGCAATGCACATACGACAGAAATTAAGTATGTGTGTATGCACCCACATACGCTGAAGAGGATACGCTACATTTTTTTATGAGTTTAATAAAAAAAGTCTGCAGACAAAGATAAATTTTTGAGCTCTAAAAGTATCTCTAATTGTAGTTATAATCAGATTTAAAATGTGCGGAAGTAATTTTTAGCTAAAGTAAGAATATATTGTAGAAAAAAGAATCCAAAAGTTAGCGTTATTGGTAATCCAACTTGGTGTAACGGCACTGTAGACCTTACAATAAAGACTGAGAGGAAAGTTACAAAGGAAGATTATCATGCTTCTTCCATATTCTTTCTACTTTCTTGTTTTTAAGTAGCTCTAATGCTTTGTGAAAGTGATGCCTTGTTTTGCTTGGCACTATTATATCATCAATATATCCATACGATGCAGCAAAAAATGGATTAGCAAATTTCTCTTTATATTCTTTGATTAACGTTTGCTGGTCTTTTTCATGCCTAAATATAATTTCAACTGCACTTTCAGGGCCCATTACAGCTATCTCAGCGGTTGGCCAAGCATAATTTATATCACCTTTTAAATGCTTTGAGTTCATAACAATATATGCACCACCATACGCTTTTCTAGTGATAAGGCTAATTTTCGGCACGGTCGCTTCAGCGTAAGCGTAAAGCAGTTTCGCTCCGTGTTGTATTATATTATTGTATTCTTGATTCGTGCCAGGTAAAAACCCTGGAACATCAATAAGTGTGATGATGGGAATGTTAAATGCGTCACAAAATCTTACAAACCTTGCAGCTTTTCTTGAAGAGTCAATATCCAAGCATCCTGCAAGGTGCATAGGTTGATTTGCAACAACACCAATAGTATTTCCTCCAATTCTGCCAAAGCCAATTATGATGTTACGAGCAAAATCGGGTTTTAGTTCAAAAAATTTCCTTTCATCACACACCTTTTCAATGAGTTCATACATATCATAAGGAGTATTAGGATTATTAGGAACTAGAGTGTTCAAAGATTCATCAACATCATCAATTAAGTCGCAGATTGGTACAGTTTTTGGCAACTCTTGATTATTTGCTGGCAAAAAGGTGAAGAATTTTCGCATTTCTAGTAGCATTTCAACTTCATTATTGAATGCAAAATCTGCTACTCCTGTTTTGCTCGTATGAATTTTTGCTCCACCGAGATCTTCGTGGCTTACGTTCTCGTATGTAACTTTTTTTACTACATCTGGTCCGGTTATAAACATGTATGAACTGTTTTTTACCATGAAAATAAAATCGGTTAGCGCTGGAGAGTAAACTGCACCGCCAGCACATGGGCCCATGATTAGAGATATTTGTGGTATAACGCCTGATGCATTTACATTCCTTTGAAAAATTTCTCCGTAACCAGCAAGGGAATTTACTCCTTCTTGGATTCTGGCTCCACCAGAATCGTTTAGTCCGATAATTGGAATTCTGGCATTAATTGCCATATCCATAATTTTGCATATTTTTTTTGCATGTGATGCACCAAGTGATCCACCAAAGACAGTGAAATCCTGAGAATAAACAAAAACTTTTCTGCCATAAATAGTACCATGGCCAATTACAACTCCATCACCTAAAAAATCAGCATTTTGCATGCCAAAATCAGTTGCGTGATGCTTCACAAACTTATCATACTCTTGAAATGAATTTTCATCGAGCAATATACTCAGCCTTTCTCTAGCGGTTAGCTTTCCTTTTTCATGTTGCTTGTTAACTCTATCAGGACCTCCTCCTTTTTCGGCTTCTAATATTTTGATCTTTAGAGTTTCTAGTATTTCAGAGTCTTGCATGTAGTAAAATAACTTTCAAATTGGTTGTAAACTTTATTGAGCTTACAAATCCTATTGATTATACACATACACCGTTGCTGCATGCAACGGTGTATGTGTACGATAATTAATGCGCTAGCAATTTCTATTTAATATTTTGAGAATGCTGAGACTCACTAACATTCTGTGCACTTGCACTTGTTACACCTGTTGATGGATTAATTGTTATAACTTCTCTTTCAATTCCTTGTAAGTTTGAAGCCAATGAGACCAATTTTGCTAGAGTCATGTCATTATATTTATCCATCTTCTTATTCTCATAATAGCCAATTTTTATTTTTACAGCTTTGTTTTCCTCGAAGTCCTTAGGACTTATATTATCACTTAAATCAGTACAAAATACGTTACCATTTTCACTAATATTTAAAGCAATACTGCAATCTCTATCACCCACTTTCCAGTTAAATTTAATTATACAAGACTCATTTAGTATTTGATAAAGCCTTACACCATCATCACTTTGTGAAACACGCACCAACCTTTTATCTTCTGGAGATACCAATGTAAAAGCTCCAATTTTTGGATTACTATCCTTTAAGGCTTTACCAGGAAATGAGTTATCAAATTTTAACTCACCTCTGCCTTCTTTTAACGATACCCATGCAGTAAATGATTTATCTTCTTTTCCTCTCAACCTCACATCTACAGAATCATTACCTGTATATTCAGCAATTCCTTTTCGAATTACACTCAGAAATTTCTTAGTTTCTTCATCATTGTCACTCAAAAAAAGCTCCTTATTTTCATGTGACCGGGATGGATCATTGAGATTCTCCAATGCTTTAGCTAAAGTTATATAGTTATATATACGTGTCCTGTTGTTATAAGGTGTCCCTAATTTATAAATTTGAGGAGTTAATTGAGCAACTTGATCGAAATTCATTATTAAAGTTTCATTTGCATTATGCATAGCGCCTCCAATTCTACATAATAAACTTAAGATAAAATATCCTAATTTTAGGATGGGTATATAATCTATCAAGTCAATAGTTAAACTAAAAAATTTTGATTATAATTTACTATGTATAAAATACGCTCTTAAACTATGCTGAAAATAGTAATAATAGGCCTTCCAAATGCAGGCAAGTCAACTCTATTTAATAGGCTAGTAAGAAGAAAAGCAGCGGTAGTTAGTGACATTCCAGGAGTAACGAGAGATAGGCGTGAAGGAATTGGAAGAATTAGTGATTTAGAGTTTAAAGTTATAGATACAGGAGGATGGAATGACCAAACCAGTTTTTCACTACAAGTTATTGAACAAATAGAGTTTTCTTTATTAAGCGCAGATGTAATTTTTTTTCTTGTTGATGCAAAAGTGCAAAACGAGCAGAACAAAGAGTTTGCAAAGTGGCTGAAGAGAAAAACGAACAAACCTGTAATACTAATAGCAAACAAATGCGAAAGTCATAAATCGGAAAATGTTGATTATTTGCAGTTCTTCAACTTCATAGGTCCGGTGTATATCTCAGCCGAACATAATCTTGGTATGATTGATCTTTATGATGTATTAGCTGGTGTTATTGAAGATTTTAACAAAAAAACTGAGCTGCCTGAAAGTGAGTCCATTAGACTGAGGATTGCAATCATCGGTCGCCCAAACGTTGGAAAATCAACTTTTTTAAACAGTTTACTTGCAGAAAATAGACTAATAGTAAGCTCAAAACCTGGTACCACGCGTGACTCTGTGGATATTTCATACGACCATAATGGAAAATTAATCACTCTCATCGATACTGCGGGAATCCGCAGAAAGGCAAATGTTGTTGATAACTTAGAATCAAGATTTGTTGAAAAAAGTATAGAGTCAATAAAGCGCTCTCATGTAGTGATCTTAATGCTAGATTCCTTGCTTGGCGTTGAGCAGCAGGATTTATCAATTGCTGAAGCTGCAATTAAAGGGGGGAAGGGAATTATCATTGTTTTAAATAAGTGGGATTTAATAGGTAAGGATGACAGAAGTAAGTTAATAAAATTTGTCAAACAACAGGAAGTGACTCGGTTATTTTTGGAAGTGCCAACTGTAACAATTTCTGCATTGAAAGGTATGCGCTGTGGTGATGTGATAGATAAGTGTCTTGAAGTGAGTGAATCCTTAAACAAGAAGATCAGCACTGCAAAACTGAATAATTGGCTAATAGATGCTGTGGAAAAACATTCTCACCCACTTATAAAAGGTAGAGCAATTAAAATGAAGTATATTGCTCAAATTGGCACCAAACCTCCAGCTTTTTCTTTGGTATGCAACGTCCCGGAAAGTGTTGATGAGAGTTATAAACGTTATTTGACTAATGGTCTTAGAAAAAACTTCTTTGTTGAAGGCGTACCAGTCAGATTGCTTTTGAAAAAGAATAAGAATCCCTATGTAAAGTAGGTAATCTTGTTTTATTAATAATATAGTTTTTTATCTTATTAATATTCTTAATAAGTAAATAATATTACTTAAATAAGTAGTTGATAAATTAATATTATATAGTAAAGTATTAACTTGTTTAGTACTTTTGCTATGAATTATAAAGGACAAGATTTAAGGCCTGGATCTCCACATACTTTCACGGTTGATACACCTTTAGTATTTCAGTGGCTTCCAAGGCGATATGGATACCTGATTCCAGAAAAATATTTGGAGAGATTGAGCGAATGGGCAAAAAGAGAAGATACGCGTGTAGTGAAGTTAGTAATAAATGGATCTGGTTTTACTCCTACGCAACGTAAAGAGTTGGAGAATAAAATATCAAACAGAGAGTTTAACCCAAACAAAAACATAGAGCTTATAGACTTTAATGAGCTGGATTTAGGAGAGTATGAATTTAGCTTTCACTTACAAACAGATAAGAAAACAGAACTATCTAAATGTCCTTTATACACTGTATCTCAATATTTCAAAGATCTATACTCTATTCCAGAAAGTAAAAGATTATCTTTTGGTGTTGAGATAGACAGTATGCGTATATTTATGTTGTTGGTATTGAAATCTCCTATGATCTATTTTGATTTTGATATCTCACCTAAAGAAGACAAGAAAGTTGGTAAGATTCATGCTAGGCAGGGCTTTTTGGTTGCTGAAAATGACAAGACAGGTCACGACTATGACGGTATAACAAATATTGAGAATGCTATAGTTGCTGTAAGTGATGCTGGTAAAGTAAAGGTTACGGAATTTTATAATGAGATAAAGCATAGATTTCAAAAGTATTATCCTACTCTCCGATCATCACCGCATCACATTTATACACTAATGGAAAATATTGTATATAACAGTCCTATTAATGAGGTTCTTCCTACTTCTGATTATACAAGTCTTAGCGAACATCTTAATAGATTACAAGAAGAGAAAAGATTGCTTATAAAAGAAACATTTGGGTTTAAAACCAATGGAGGAGAAGTTGATATTCAATATGACAATAGCTGGACGAAAAACAAGGATGAATTGTATACTAAAGAAGAGATTGCAAGAATAGATAGTGATACTAGGGTTGTAACTAGTATGCAAACTAAATCAGTATCTAGCTGTGAATACATGCATAGAGGCTAGATAAAAAAGTTATAGAGTGATATGTGTCGCTTTATAATTATATAGAACATTATTAAACAAAAGTTGACTTTTTCGGTTGTTGTGGTAATTCGTTAATTATGTCAGATATAAATAACAGTTCTACAATCTTTTTGCTGTCAAGTGCCGCTGCTCTGATTTTTGCATATGTGCTAGAGTATTTTTTCAATATGATACCGTGTAAGTTATGTATATACGAGCGAGTAGTTTACTATGTTGCAGGGTTACTTGCAGTTGCGTACATGTTCAAAGACAACAAAATTCTAATCTATGCAATGTTTTGCAGCTATCTCATTGGTGCAATAATATCTTTTTATCATATAGGTCTTGAACTTCACTTATTTCATGATGTTTTAGGCTGTACAGAGCAAGCAAGTGGCAACGTTAGCATAGAAGAGCTAAGAAATAATCTATTAAACCCTAATTACTCTCCATCTTGTGACAGGCCTCATTATATTTTTGGTGTTTCGTTAGCAACATGGAATCTTGTTTATCTTATAGTAGCTCTATTCTTATCAGGTAAAATGTATTGTGGAGAAAGAAATAAGGTACAACAGTAACTGGTATAGACGCTGTACTTGTTCGTTACTTGGTGCTGTCCGTAATTTAAAAATTTGGCAAGTCACACCCACTGATTCTTGCACAGCTGTACGAACATTATGGTTCAGCATGCCAGTGCCCTCTTTCTTGTCATCCGAGTAGCTGAAACTGGAAGTGCAGCTATCATCCAAATAACCTTTCATTGTTATGAAAGCAGCCTATTTCTTGTCATCCCAGTGCCCAGATACTGGGATTCAGTTTGTCCATAGTCTCACCAAAAACGTTGTATTTTAGCATAATTTTGTGCTCAATATGCTTATTTGTAGTAAAGATTTCAGCATCAAGTGCTGGCCTGAAGCTTTAGCTATAAATATTAATAAATTTACTAAGTAAAAAAAGGCAAAAGAATCCCTATATAGCGAGTTTTAATAATGTAAATTGATAATGTGCTAACAAGCGTGTTTTGGCTGAAGTAGAAAAAATTTAAAAAACATGTAGCCGCTATAATTTTTATGTAATCTGCCAATAAATATCTGAGTTTTGTTGTTAAACCCGCGGAGATTAAAAATAAGGATAAATACTCTTATTGATATAAGAAGAAAAGTGGGAAGGTTTGTCAAGCCGCTTCTATGCACCTGAGCATTGATCATACGGGTTCCATCTGTTATATATAGTCTTTTGCATACGAAGAAAACTGATGAATGAGTATGATATTACAGTTATAGGCAGCGGTCCTGGTGGTTATATAGCAGCAATTAGAGCGGCGCAGCTTGGACTTAAAACTGCAATTGTTGAAAAGGAGGAAAATTTGGGTGGTATATGCTTAAATTGGGGATGTATACCAACAAAATCGCTACTTAGAGCGTCTGAAGTTTATAGATTAATAAGAAGATCAGAAGAATTTGGCATAAAAGTAAAGGATACAAGTTTTGATATACAATCAATAGTGAAATATTCAAGGAACGTTGTTGATAAGCTATCAAGTGGTGTTGAGTATTTGATGAAAAAAAATAACATCAAAGTTCATCAAGGCTTTGGTAAACTTGCAGGTAACTATGTTGTAAAAATTCTTAATGATAAGAAGGAGGAGGAAATTTCTTCTAAGCATATCATTTTAGCAACAGGTGTAAGGGCAAGAAATCTTCCTGGAATCGAAGTAGATGGAGATTTAATATGGAATGCGCAGCACGCTATGACTCCAAAGAAGTTACCAAAATCTCTACTAATCATAGGTTCTGGTGCAATAGGAATAGAATTTGCAAGTTTTTATAGTACTTTGGGAGTTGATGTAACAATTATAGAAGTAAAAGACACTATTTTGCCGCTGGAAGATAAAGATATTTCAAATTTAGCACAAGAAATATTCACAAAACAAAGGATAAAAATATATACAAACAGTAGCGTAAAAGCTTTGACTAAAAATAAAGACTTTGCTCAAGTGTTACTAAGTAGTGGTGAGAGCAAAGAATTTGATAGGGTGATTGTTGCAGTTGGCGTGCAAGCAAACACTGAAAATATAGGTTTAGAAAATACAAAAATTAAGTTGAGTCCTTCTGGTTTCATTGAAACGAATGAGTGGTATGAAACAAGTGAATCAAGTGTGTATGCAATAGGTGATGTAGCTGGTCCCCCATGTTTAGCGCATAAAGCAAGTCATGAAGCTGTAATCTGTGTTGAGAAAATTGCCGGTAAAAATGCTCATAAGTTAAAAAAAGAGTGCATACCAAATTGCACTTACTCTCATCCGCAAGTAGCAAGCGTTGGCCTTACTGAGGAACAGGCAATAAAAAGTGGATACGATATAAAAGTAGGAAAATTTCACTCCAACTTTAATGGTAAATCTATTGCACTAAGTGAAACTGAAGGTTTAGTGAAAACAATTATAGACAAAAAAACAGGCGAACTTCTGGGTAGCCACATGATAGGTGCGGAAGTAACAGAGTTAATTAGCAATTTTGCTCTTGCAAAGCAACTAGAAGGAACAGACTTCGACATAAAATCTACGATTTTTCCTCATCCAACCATTTCAGAGATGATACATGAGTCAGTACTTGCTGCAGATGGTGAATCGCTGAATAGTTGAACTAACGTTCTATCGTTTTGGAGCTACAAGTATCCTGATTAGGCGATTCAATTCTAATAGATTGATTACCAATATCAGATTTTTCTAACTTTTCTTTTAACCCTTCAGCTGCTTCTTTCACTTCAAGCTTTTTTTCCCGATTAAGATCCTCTGGGCTTTTTCTTTTACTATCTAAACCTTGTTGTCTATCAATATTTTTATTGAGTTGTTCTTGTTGAGGTAGATCAACAACCGAATTGAAGAGAGCTTTTATTATGTTTTTTAATAAACCTCCTCTTCTGCTTTGTTCTTGAGGCTTGTTTTTTACGTTAGATTCTTTTTTACTGTCACTACTTTTAGGCATTTTTAACTCAACTATCATAAAGCTTGATAAAATTTTACATGCAAAGTATTAAAAAATAATTAACAATCTATTATCAAATTACTACTTACAGATGACTATTATTCTAGCAACAGGCGGTACAGGTGGACACATTTTTCCAGCTATAACCTTAGCAAGGGCACTAAAGGTACAAGGATACAATTGTATATTATTTACGGATCAAAAAACAATCAATGTAGAAAGTTATATTTTACCATTGTGCAAGCCAAGCGGCAACAAATTGAAGTTTCTCTTTTTGTTAATGTATAGTTGTGTATTAGCACTGTATCAAACAAGAAAATTAAAACCAAAGCTAATCATTGGTTTTGGTAGCTACGCCTCTTTTCCAACTCTTTTTGCAGCAAAGATTTTTTCTATACCTATAATTTTACATGAACAAAATATAGTTTTAGGGAGAGTAAATAGATTCTTTTTCAAGAGTGCAAAATTAATTGCAACTAGCTTTCCAGAGACTAAGTATGCAGAAGGTAGTAAATGCGTTTTTACAGGAAATTTTGTCGATATAGAAGTACAAGGCTATTCTAGAGCTGAAACAGTTTTAAACGTGTTAATAATAGCAGGCAGTCAGGGTGCAAATTTTTTTGATGATGTAGTGAGCAGCGTAATTTGTGATCTACCTGTTGAAGTAAAAGAGAGGATTAGAGTAACGCAGCAATGTACGAAGAAAAATATAAACAAGGTCAAGAGTCTATACAAAAATGAAGGAATTGATTGTGAGTTAAGTGAGTTTTTCGATGATATGGAAAATAAACTGGCCAATGCTCATTTGGTAATTAGCAGAGCAGGGGCAACTTCAATAGCAGAGATTACTCTTGCTGAGCGTCCTGCTGTATATATTCCTTATCCTCACTCAAAAGATAACCATCAATTTTATAATGCAAAACATATTGAAGATTCGGGAGCAGCTGTAATAGTTGAGCAAAATAGTAACGCGAAAAAGAATCTAGGAGAGTTGCTAGTTGATTTATTGCAAAATTGTCAAAAATTGCGTGATATGGCTAATAATACTAAGAAAACAAGAATAAGGAATGGAGTTACTGAATTTATTAAGGCAATAGCTCAAGAACTTAGTTGACGAATTGCTTTTTTTTCAAATGCATCCCATAGTTCTTTTTCTAGTGATTTACTATACAACTTATTGATATAAACTACTCCCGTAGGTGAGGTAGTATTAATTTCGAGCAGGAAGTCATCTATAATATCAATACCAACAAATATTAGCCCTCTTTTCTTTAGCTCAGGACCAATTTTATTACATATTTCAGTGTCTCTATCATTCATTTCAATAGATTCAAAACTTGCTCCAAGCCGCATATTTGTTCTAATTTCTCCGCTAGCTTTTGGAACTCGCTTCATTGCTCCTATTGGTTTACCATCTAGCAATAGTATCCTCTTGTCTCTGTCTATATTCTTGCAAAATGCTTGTGCAATTACAGGACATTCATATTTTGCAACCATGAGCTCTGCTACTACTTGAATACTATTTTTGTCCTGTATCCTTATTACGTCGTTTCCTCCATAGCTATATAATGGTTTTAAGATGATATCTTGATAGTTGTGGTAAAAATCTCTCATCATCGATATATTTTCAGTGATCAAAGTTGGAGGAATTAACTCTGGAAATAGTGAAGTAATTAATTTTTCAGGACAATTTCTTATCTCTGTTGGATTATTAATTATCAATGCACTGGTTTTTTCTAAAATATAGGTAGTTGTGATGTAACGCATATCAAAAGGTGGGTCCTGCCTGATAAATATGATATCAATTTCATTTAGGTTGATTACTACATCCTCTTTTGAAATGAAGCTACAATCATCAACGCTGACTTTCTGAGCAAGAGCGATTGGCTGATTTAACTTGAGTGCTAGATTATTAGGGACATAGACAAAAATTTCGTGCTTTCTCCTCTGAGCTTCTTTTATTAATGCAAATGTAGTATCACTTTCGAAGTTTATACTTTTATCCATTTGAAAAGCTACTTTCATTTATTCTTCCTTCTTATTACAATATACTATAGTACCATAAAAGTGTTATTAATGGAGCAAAGTATGGAATTAACAGTAGGAAATAATGCACCTGATTTTAGTTTGCCAACAGATTCTGGCGAGATTTTATCGCTGAGTGAATTTTTTGATAAAAAAAATGTAGTCCTTTATTTTTATCCTAAAGACGATACTCCAGGCTGTACAATGGAGGCAAAAGGCTTTAGAGACAAAATAGAAAATTTCTCTTCTCTTGACACAGTGATAATTGGTGTATCAAAAGATAGCGTTAAGTGCCACGCTAACTTCAAAGCAAAATATTCTCTGCCATTTTCTTTGATTTCTGATGAAAATGCTGAAATGTTGGGAAAATATGGTGTTTGGGTAGAGAAGAGCATGTTTTTTAAGAAGTATATGGGAATAGAGCGGACTACTTTTTTAATAGATAAAAAAGGTAAAGTAGTGAAGATTTGGAAAAACGTAAAAGTTAGTGGACATGTTGATGAGGTTCTAGAGGAAGTAAGGAGAATATAAATTAAAGAATGACTACCCATTGCTATATAAAAAAACTGAAATTATATAACTTTCGTAGTCATTCAAACTTTGAACTGGATTTAGATGATAGACCAGTTGTAGTAACTGGCAAAAATGGTATTGGGAAAACTAATATACTTGAAGCAATCTCATTGCTTGCTAAAAGCAACGGAATGAAAAAAGCAAAAGCAAATGAGATGCAAAATAGATTCAGTAATAAAGATTGGGCAGTACACTATGACTTTTTCAATGGAGCAGAGCTTAACTCAATTGGTATAGGAAAGAATCTTAATAAGAAATTAATACAAATTGATGGGAAAACGCAGTCAAGCTACTCATCTTTGTATAGAATATCTAATGTAATATGGCTAATTCCACAAATGGACTATATTCTTCTTAATTCTCCAAGCGACAGGTTAAAATTTTTAGACCGTATAGTTTCACTATTTGAAGAAAATTACACCTATTGCTACATGAAATATAGAAAAGCTAAACGTGAACGAAGTGAACTATTGAGAGAGAATATCTTGGATGAAAATTGGCTTTCTAGCCTTGAAAACGTCATGGCTACCAATGCAGTTGATATTTTACGTATGCGTTTGTCTGTTTTAAAAATACTACAGGGCACAATTGATAACCATTCTTGTGAGTTTTTTCCAAAGGCAAGTTTGAAATTTAGCAGTCAGCTAACTTTGAACGATACTGCAGAATATTTTCAGAATCGTCTAAAGGAAAACAGAGAAAAAGACTCATTAACTGGTAGAGTAACCTTTTCTGTACATAATGATAATTTTTGGGTTTTTTGCCAAAAAGGGGACATGCCAATAAATCTTTGTTCTACTGGAGAGCAAAAGCTATTACTGCTTTCTATCATCTTATCTAGTGTAAAAGCAAGGTGTATTCATTACAATAAAGCACCTCTTCTTCTGCTTGACGATATAATGTCGCATCTGGATAAAGATTACAGAAAGGTGTTAATGGAGGAGGTGTTAAGTATTCAATGTCAAACTTGGATAACCGATGTAAATCAAGATAATTTCAATAACTATCTTTGCTCTTTCAAGTTTTTTGAATTATCAAGTAAATAAATTTCAAGCGTGCTGTCATACATCAAGCTCATATTCGGTATGTAAATCTCTAATTAAAGCCTCAGCGTGTTTTTTTTGAACAACTATACTGATCTTGATTTCGGACATTGTGACAGCAAGTATTTCTATCTTTTTTTCGCTTAAAACCTTGAGTGTGCGGTACATCACTTCAGTGTTAGACATAACACCAATACCAATTATTGAAATTTTAGCTATATTATTGTTTACGACATAATTTTCATTTTTGTTAAATAACTTTGTCATTAAATCAACATCAAATTTAGAAATCAAAAAGCTTGACCCATGTATCATGTCAATTTTAACGTTTGCTCCTGCTATATCTCTTAAAGTATCCAGAGTATTTGCAAAGTTAGTAAAAGTTACAAGAGCTTCGTGAGTGCTATAAGTTATTCCAGTAATTAAGTATCTTTCCAGTACATCTTTTTCGTGTAGTACTGTAGTGCCTTCTACTTCCTCAAAAGTGGATAACACCTGCACCTTAATATTATGCTTCATTGCAAGTTGTACTGAACGATTATGCAATATTTTAGCACCAGATGACGACATCTCCAATATTTCATTGTAAGAGATAGATTTAAGCTTGCGTGCCCTTGGAACAATTTTTGGGTCTGCTGTATATATTCCGTCAATATCAGTAAAAATTTCACAAGTCCTAATACCAAAGACTACAGCAAAGGCAATTGCTGAGATATCAGATCCTCCTCTACCAAAAGTAGTGATTCTATCATCGTGTATACCCTGAAAACCAGCAATGATTGCAGCAGTATAACCCTCAGCAAAAGATCTTTTTACATGGTCAATTTTTATCTTTTTTATTTTAGACTCAGAATAAAAATTATCCGTTACAATTGGTAACTGCCAGGCGAGCCATGATTTAGCATTAACTCCGATAGATTGAAGAGTGATAGCTAATAATGCGCAAGAGATCTGTTCTCCTGCTGAAAGGAGAACATCATACTCTGATAACTCTTGTCTACAATTTAAATTTGAAATTTGCCTAGCTTGAAAAGCCATTTGGTCAGTGAATCCTGCAGCAGCAGATACAACAGCGATTACATTACAACCTTTCTCAATATCATTTTTTATCAGGTTTGCAACTCGATTTAAGTCAGTTAGTGAAGTCCCACCAAATTTTTTTATGATTATTTTGTTCATAGTTACAATAAGGTCAATTTTTCACCTTTCTAGAGAGTACAGTTGCTTAATTAAATGTGTTTTTTCTGGTCACTAATTAAAGTGATATAGGGCTATTCATCTTTATCATTACCAAGTTCTTTTAACATACTGTAGTTGCCTTTTCTAAATTTACCTTTTAAAGATGTAACTCCACTTTCGCTAATTCCACTTAAACTTAATGCTGCTCCACCTAGCTGCAATCCAATTTCAGATGTTTCGGGAATAATTTTACTAGCCCCTAGATCTTTATAAACCTCCACATTATTCAAATCTGGCAAACGTATTATAATATTTACATGCGGAAAATTTGCTGCAACTAGAGAAACTATTTTCTTTATAGTAACTTCGTTCTTTATCGAAACCACAAGAGCTTGAGCTCTTTCTATTCCTACTGATTTTAAAATTTCATATCTTGTAGCATCTCCAAGATATATAGGAAAACTGTCATTTTTTCCTTCTTTTACTATTTTTGATTGAATATCTACAACAACATAACTTAAATGCTCCGCAGTAAGCATTTTCGTTACCATATATCCCACTCTACCAAACCCGGCAACTATTACGTGGTTATAAAGATCTTGTGTGTCTGTTTCGATTGCTTCATCGTCTAGTATTATTTTTTCAGTGCTAAATGAATTTGCTATCCAGTCTCCAATTCCCGATAAAAGAGGAGTAAAAGCCATAGTTACTGTAGTTACCATCATAAGCACTTGAGCGATTTCACTTGATAGTACATCTAATTCATCTGCTAAACGGAATAAAATAAATGCAAATTCACCGCCTTGTGCAAGCAGTAATCCAGCTTGTATTGCAGGTGCACTTCTAAATCCAAAAAATCTACACAATGTATATATAATGGACGTCTTTAAAACGATAAGGATAATTGATAATAAAGTAACGAGTGGTAACTTATTGAGTAAAAGGTCAATATCAATAGACATGCCAACAGTCATAAAGAATAAACCAAGAAATAAGTCTTTAAATGGCAATACTGCATGTTCTACCGAATTCCTGTGTTCTGTTTCTGCAACTAGTAACCCAGCAACAAATGCGCCTAATGCCATTGATAAATGAAATTGTTCAGTAATAAATGCTGATCCTAATATTATCAGAAGTGTTGTTGATATAAAGATTTCATTACTCTCCATTTTGGCAATAACCGAAAACAATGGCCTCAGTAATAACCTACCAGTTACAAATATCAACACCAATGCAATAGCTGCTTGCACTAATGAGCCTGCCAACGAGCTTATTAAGCTGTGTTCAGAATTGCCAGTAAGCAGGGGCACTAGTACTATTAGAGGTACCACTGCAAAGTCCTGCATTAGTAGCACTGCTATTGACAATCTGCCAACTTGGCTTGCTTGAGAACCCTTTTCTTGCAGAACCTGCAACACTATTGCTGTTGAGGATAGTGCAAGTCCACCCCCAATAACTGCTGCCATGTTTGTACTCACTCCAAAGGCAAGAGCAATACACCATATTGCTATCATGGTAACTATAACTTGAAGGGAACCAAATCCAAACACATGCCTACGCATAGCGATAAGGCGTTCAAATGTCAATTCAAGACCTATAATGAACAATAGGAAAACTACGCCAAACTCTGCAAAGTTATCCATTACTTCAACTGAATGTATCAGATTAAATCCATGAGAACCAATCAATGCGCCTGCAACGAAGTAACCAAGCACTGGGCTAATATTCATTTTCCAAAACGCTATGACTATGAACACAGCAGCTGAAAGTAAGATTATAATATCAAACAAATGCTGAGAGCTGCTGTGCATGATATTTACCCTGTAGAATTAGACCACTTGATTGAGCAACCAATACTTGATTTTTGGTCAATTGGAGGATTGCTAGTTTTTGCAATAAATTTCATCGCTTGAAATAAATCACTACTTCCTATTTCATAATTTTGAACTTTCTCTTTTTTTGCATTGTTAAAACGTCCACGATAACGAAGTTTTAAATCAGCGTTAAACCCAAAGAAATCAGGGGTACAAACAGCACCATACTCTTTAGCTACTTCTTGGTTACTGTCAATTAAATATGGAAATGTAAACTTATTTTTCTCGGCAAAATTAATCATGTTTTCAAAGGAGTCTTCTGGGTACTTATTCACATCATTTGGCATGATTGCAACAGTGTTTACCTGATAATCTTTTTTCAACAAATTAACATCGCTTACTAGATTGCTAATAATTGATTGAACGTAAGGACAGTGATTGCATATAAACATTACAATAAGACCATTTTCCCCATAGCAGTCACTTAATGTATAATATTTGTTATCCACTCCCAAGAGATTGAAATTCTTTGCAGTAAAGTCTAAATCTATCTTAGGAGTGTCTAGCGTAACCATAGCTCATAGAGAATTGTATACCGTATATAATTTATGATCTTATTGCTTAAATGTCAAATGGTTTCTATGTACACTGTTTGCATTTAGCATTGTAATTATAAAATTTATGTTCATAACCTTCGAAGGAATAGATGGTTCTGGTAAAACAACACAGTCTGAGTTACTTGCAAATTATTTCAAGCAAATTCACGGTGAAAATAATGTCGTATTGACTAGAGAACCAGGTGGTACTGATTTTGCAGAAAAAATAAGAGGATCACTACTTAAGGATAATATTGATCCCATCTCTGAACTTTTATTACTTACCTCAATGAGATATGAACATATGAAAGAATTAATACTACCAGCTCTTAAAGAGGGAAAGACAGTTATTTGTGATCGATTTATCGATTCAACTATTGCGTATCAAGGATATGGGCTCGGTGTTGACTTAAGGCTAATAAAAGACTTACACAAATTAGTGGGCATTAAATATCCAGATGTCACATTTATTCTAAATATTGATGTTCAAGTTGGGCTCAGCAGAGCAAAGGATAAAAATAAATATGAAGAGATGGACGTTGATTTTTATAATAAAGTTCGAAAAGGATTTCAAGAAATAGCTGAAAAAGAACCCAACAGGTGCAGTGTTATTACTGAAATTGAAACAAAAAGTGACAATCACATACACAATGAAATTATTGATAAAATTACTATTGCAAGGGCTTAGGTATACTTATTGAACTTTTGCTAATTTAAACATTCACTATATTAACTTGTGGTAAAAAATTATCAATTTTAGGTGACGTTATTTCATATGAAAGATTCTCTTTTTGATTAGCTAAAAAACTTTGTATTTCATCTTTAGGTTTTTCACTTATTGTTCTATATGTTCTTGCGCAATTAATTAGCTCATTTCTACTATTCTTATTGCTTACTTCAGTTATGGTAAAAAATTGATCAAAGTGATTTAACAGATCCTCGTCTTTTATCGAGGATGCAACGCTATCAATTTCTCTTACATATAAAGCAAGTTTGTGCGCTTTGATACGATCCTCAAAACAAAAGTATGTTACAAAACTTATTTTTTGTGGTATCTCTTGTTTTTGCTAGCAAAGATTCGATCTCGTCTTGGCAACGCATTCTCTTAACTGACTCAGCAGATACCTAGAACATTTTCTACTACAGACTTTTTCTCACAATCAAAAAGAAACGTATAATATCCCATAGACAGAGTCAAGAGAAGGAATATAGCTGGAAGCAAGAATGGAGCAAGTACATTTTGCGATCCAGGAAAGATAAACCAGATAGCAGTTGCTGCTGATACAGCTAAAAATAACCCTGACATAACGAGTTTATTTTTCTTCTGTATCCGTTATCAATAACCGTATTTACGCCAATAAAAGCCACATCAACCATTGCTCATACCTCACTAAAAGTAATATTAGCTTAATAATAGCATTGTTGTGATAAGAAATCAATATTATGAATATTTTAATTAATTTATAAAATCATCCAACCAAATAGAAAAAAGGCAAAAGAAGTCCCGAATAGCGAGTTTTAATAATTTAAATTGATAATGTACTAACAAGCGTGATTTGGCTAAATGTAGAAAAAATAAAAAAGACATGCAGCCACTATAATTTAATGTAATTTGCCAATAAATGTCTGAGTTTTTTACTGAATTTTGTTGTTGAGCCCAAAAACAAGGATAAATACTCTTATTGATATGATAAGAGACTGGTAAAGTTTGTCAAGTGATTCTTCTATCCGAAATCACAATGTTTGTACAGTTGAAAGATGGTTGCGGGAGTAGGATTTGAACCTACGACCTTCAGGTTATGAGCCTGACGAGCTACCGAGCTGCTCCATCCCGCGTCGTTGCTTATTTATTATTATATGCGTAATAATAATAAATAAAAGAATAAAATCACACTATTACATATATTTATATATCTATTAACCTTTCTTAACATGATAGTAAATTATATACATAACAATCTGTGCAATGAAAAATATAACTTGATATTGTGGTTCCCTGTTTTTCAGTGTGCAGGAATTTTAACCTATTTCTCATTAAATTTTGAACCAAGCTGTGCTTTCACTATATCTATTTTTCTCTTGCTTTCACCTATACTAATTCTGATTGCAATATTATACAGGAAATACGCAATATTATGCATTTCTTTAATTGCAGTGCTCATAGGATTTACAGCCAGCAAATTCAGAACAGATTCAGTTAATACTCACATTCTTGATAAGGAAAGGTATGTGAAAGATATTGTTGCTACAGTGAAGGATATTAATAACAAGGGCTCGTATGAGCAATTTTTGCTTTATGAAATAAAAAACACGAAGTTTAAGTTAGATAGCATCAGAATATCAGTTAGAACCAAAGCGGAAGAAGGCATTAAAATAGGGGATCAAGTAAAATTATCAGCAAAACTCTTTCCTCCAAAAATTGCGCCTTCGGAATATGCATATGATTTTGCAAGAATAGCATATTATCAGAAAATAAATGCCACAGGCTTTGCAACAAGCAAAATAGTCCTGTACAAAAAGGCTGAAGCAAGAAAATTTCAAGAGTATATAGAATCTTTCCGTCAATATATCTATGAAAACCTACAGCAAAATACCAAAAAGCCACACGCGGACATAATCTCTGCATTATTAATTGGCAAAAAAGACGGGATAGATCAAAAAACTATGAATGCAATACGAGACTCAGGTATAGCACATTTATTCGCTATATCTGGTTTACATTTATCGTTTGTTGCTGGTCTATTTTTTATAATATTCCGTAATTTATTTGCAATATCTGAAACTTTGACTCTTAAATATAACACTAAAAAAATATCTGCATTCTTTACTATCTTGCCAACCACGTTTTATCTATTGATCACTGGTATGCAAATTTCCGCTCAGCGCGCGTATATTATGGTAATTTTAGTACTTGTTGCAATAATGATAGAGAGAAAATATCGAGGATTAATAGCAATTGCGTTTGCTGCTTCGGTGATACTCATAGTGGAGCCAGAAGCAATCTTAAAGCCAGGTTTTCAAATGTCATTTTCTGCTGTCTTAGCACTGGTTGCCAGCTATCAGATCAATGCCAACAAATTTTTAAAAATAATAAAATATTTTGTGTCGATAATGATCAGCTCAATAATAGCAAGTTTAGCAACGGTTCCGTACACAATATACAACTTTAATTATTTTTCAATCAGCGGCATTATCACAAATTTAGTTGCTATACCAATAGTTACACTCATTATTATTCCACTTGGAATAATCTATGTTTTATTGATTCCTTTAGGTACTCAGTGGATTATAACGCCTCTCATGGAACGCCCAATTGACAGCGTTTTATATATAACAAATGCAATAGCTAATCTTCAGTATCTGGTTATTCCTATTCGCACTTTTCCTGCATCATCGATCATTATAATAACGCTTGGGTTATTGTGGCTGTGCCTGTGGGAAAGGAATTGGCGTTTCTTTGGAATTTTCTTTATTCTGCTAGGTATTTTCTCTAGCGCTATGTATAGAACTCCTGATATTCTAGTCAGTGCTGATAATCTTGCTGTAAAAGAAGGTGACAATTTACTATATTCTCTTACTAGAAAAAACAGAAATTTTGTTGTCAAAACGTGGGCAAAGCAAAACGGGCAGAATCAAATTGTGAATCATACTAAATTCAGTAATTCAAACAAAAGGCTAAAATGTAATGATTATGGCTGTATATATAATAAAGGAAATAATAAGTCAGTGTTGCTAGCTCACAAAAGAGAAGATATTTTAGAAAATTGTAACAATGTCGATCTAGTAATTCAGCTAAGCAAATTCAATCACCCAGCTTGCAATACTAAAATCATCAAGTATTCTGATTTAGAAGTATATGGTACACATTCTATTTGGCTAACAAATAGTGGCGTAAACGTTAGTAAAGTGCGTTCTAATCGTCCTTGGCATAAGCCAAAAACTTGTTTTTAAAGTATCATTTATATATAATTACTTAATTAGGATGTAAGGAAATTTATGCCTTTAGATACAACAAATCCTTTCAATGTTAAAGTAGATCATAATTTTGCCAAAATAGATGATGCTATTGGTTTTTTTCCTAGGTTATGGCGTGCAACAAAGAAATATTCTGTAAGTAACACTCTACCCATAGCGATTGTAAATATTTGGCTTCAATTTTCTTTGGCTTATGTAGCTGCAATAATAATAACCCATAATGATCTAAGGTTTATTACAGATATTTTTAACCCAACATTCATGCCAATTTACACTTTGGTTTCTATTATTCTTTTAACAACTTTTGTAGCCTCTTCTGCTATGAGATATATGCATAAGCAGGAGATAAAAGAAGGAGAAAAGTTGATAGAGGAATTAATAAATAATAAAATTAGAGGTGGCAAAGACAACGAGATGAGTGAAATCGCTGAAAATGCTCTGAAAATAGAGATAAAACCAAATTTAAGTCTTATAGATTCCAAAAAAGCAAACTTTTCAATAGTTTTGCCAATTTCTGAAAATCAGAAAAAAATATTAGATAATCAAATACAAGAGAATAAAAATAAGGCCATTTTTCTTACCATACCATATGTAATTAGTGCTGTAATTATAGTTGGTGCGTTAATACAAAATAGATTGAGCTTTGCCAATATTCAGGCTTTGGAATGGGTTCCAGTTGTACTGGCTAGTATCATTGCTATCGTTGGAATATGTATAACATTCAGCAAGCTAAAAACCAATGAGATAAACAATAATCATAATATTGTTAAAAAATTTAATAATTTAGATATTCTCTTTCCATGCAGAAGAGGTGGTTTTGTATCGGTAATGGAAAAAAAGACAAAAGATGAGGAAGAAAATGATCCAATATCTCGATTAATAAAATTACTAGATAAGCACTTGACTAATTTTACAGATAAAATTGTTGACTCATTTGATAAGCGCTTAGATGAAGCTAAAGATCTACTTGATAGCAAACTTCTAAAACCTGCAAATGATGAAATTCAAGAAACACTTGTTCATCTACAAGGAATTAGAGGAGACATCAAAAAAGATTTAGATAAGTTGCGTAAGGAAATGATGGTCATTTTAAGCGAAGCTAAAGAGCTGGCAAAAAGAACAAATTCACTAAAAATTGAAAGCATTTTTTCTAGTTTAGAGAATACTATTAAAATCGCTGAAGATAAGGTTGAGCGATTTGAACCAAGCAGATTAGTTGGCTTTTTTCAATCTGGAGAAAGAACAATTAGCGATGATCGTGAGTTCATAGATACATTGGAAAAACAAAAAGAAGAAGCGGAAAAGATAAAGAACGAATTAGAAGAAGAACTAAAAAAAGTAAAAGATGAGCTAGCAGAATTAAAGAATAAACAGACTCAATCAAATGAACCTAATAGCAGTGAAGGCAGTATTACTGCTACTTCTCTTGAAAAACAGCGAGATGAAGAGAAAAAAGCAATAGAAAAACATAGATTATTAAAATCAAAAAAAAGGATGAAAGAGCTGGAGCAAGAAAATGCAAAATTGGAAAAAGAATTATCTGAACAAGAAAAAATGGATGAATGGAGAAAAAAAGTTAACGGTAAAGCAAGTGACTTTCTATATTATTTATTAGAGTCTATTAAGCTAGAAGAAAAAGATAAAAAAGAAGAAAAGAGGGAGTTAACGCTACGGGATTTTGATAATAAAATAATAATTTACTGGAAAGATGGCTCTCAAACAATTTGCCATATTAAAAAACAAGACGGCCTTCAAATTCAACCTAGTACAAAAGTTGATTTTGTGAATCCAGATGTTCATGCAGCATTCAAAGTAGCTTGCGCAGGGTAGTGACCATAGATATAACCTTAAATGTTAATAGTGACGAAAAAAAATTAAGGCTAGATACTTACATAGCTAAAAAGTGTAACATATCACGCAGTAAAGCACAAAGATTGATACAAGATGAGCGGGTAACATTACTTGGCACGCCGATAATTAATAATGACCACATAGTAAAACCAGGTGAAGAGTATATAGTACATCTCGTTCAACCTGACATATCCACATCAATTGAACCTAACTATAATATAAAGCTTGATATCATCTACGAAGATGGGGACATTATAGTTCTGAGTAAACAAAGTAGATTAACAGTACACCCAGGTGCTGGAACAAACAATGATACACTCCTGAATGCAGTGATCGCTCACCTTGGCAAAATTCCATATATAAATACAAGACCAGGAATTGTTCACAGGCTTGATAAAGATACTAGTGGACTCATGGTAATTGCAAAAAATGAACAATCCCACAGCTTCTTGTCTGAACTGCTATCAAATCGTAAAATAAAACGGGAATACTTAGCAGTAATTTGGGGAGCATTACCTAATCTGCAAGGAACAGTAAAAACCCATATTGCTCCAAAACGCAGTAATAAAGAAATGATGTGTGTCACAAAAACAGCAGGTAAATTAGCAATCACTCATTATTCAGTGAAGAAAATTATAGGGCAAGCAAGCCTGGTTAAATGTACTTTAGAGACAGGCAGAACACACCAAATTCGAGTACACATGAGCCACATAGGACATTCTGTAGTTGGTGATCAAGTTTACGGAAAAAATAGTAGTAAAAGTGAAAAACATGCTAAAAACTCTGACTTTATCCGTAATTTCAATAGACAGGCACTACATGCTCACACGCTAGGCTTATATCATCCAAAAAGTAAAGAATATATAGAATTTGTTTCTGATTTACCACAAGACATGCAAGTCTTAATCGGTGAATTTGAAAATATATCTTAACAACATTCATATCAATATTATCATCCATGTTATCAAGAAGTTAATTAATGAGAGAAAAACTGCTGCACTACCTAGATCTTTCACTTTTTTTGAAAGTATATGTTGTTCACTGGAAATACGCTCAATTATTGTTTCAAAAGCAGTGTTAATAATTTCTACAATTAACACCAAAAATAGGCTACTTACCATTACTGCACGTTCTAAATTACTTACATCTAAAACAAACAAAGTTGAAACACATATTATAAAAAGCAGTAACTCCTGTCTGAACGCAACTTCTGATACAAAAGCTGATTTTATTCCTTCACAAGAATATTGAATTGCCTTTACTAGACGAATAATACTTTTCTTCATTATCAATTTTGGAAACTCAATGAATTATACTTATTGCACTCAGGTAAAAAATGCATGAAAGCACCTTTCAGTAATGATTACTTGCAAAGCAGTCTATAAGTACAAAGATTTTTATAGTCAAAATCTAGCATATTGTTTGAATCAAGAGAATTAGTACAAAGCATTTCAACGAGCAACCAAATTCTCAAGGCAATTATATATCGACAACCATAATAAAATCTCTTTAATTGAATTTCTAACTCACTTGAACTTGCTACGTTACAAAATTCTCATTGAAGTAGAGTAATATTAGTTTTAATATTTAAACGTTTTGTACTTGCTGTAATGATTTCACTTCCAAAGTGCTATTCTTTACATACTGAATTGCAAGCACTAACGCTTTACTTCCAGAAGCTGTGGTGCTGTAAGCTATATTTTGCAAAATAGCAGTTCTGCGAATATCTTTGCTATCTGAAACTGACTTTACACCTTTTGAGGTATTGATCACTAGGTTTATTTTTCCATCTTTGAGCATATCAACTATGTGGGGTCTGCCTTCTCTCACTTTATTTACAGCTTTTGCAGCAATGCCGTTATTGTTCAGATACGAAGCTGTACCTTTAGTTGCATATATTTCAAAGCCCAGTTCTTTCAACATTCGTGCAACAGGCAATATATACTCTTTATCATCATCTTTTACTGAAACCAGAGCTGTTCCTTCTGTTGGTAACTTGTATCCTGCAGCCATGTGCACTTTTGCAAGTGCAGCTTCGAAAGATGAGTCAATTCCCATTACTTCTCCTGTTGATTTCATTTCAGGACCAAGTAAAGTATCAACTCCTGCAAAGCGGGTAAATGGAAAAACAGCAGCTTTAACTGCAAAATGATTGAAAGGCTTGTTTTCCTGATTCAATTTTTTACCCAAAATAACCTGAGTGGCAAGCTTTGCAATAGGAATGTTGATCACCTTGGAAATAAAAGGAACGGTTCGACTAGCTCGTAAATTTACTTCAAGTATGTATACATCACTCTCTTGAACAGCAAACTGAATGTTTATCAGACCTTTCACTTTTAATGCTAATGCTATTCTCTCAGTTTGGAGCTCGATCTCTTTTATTACTTCGTCACTCAATGTATTTGTCGGTATTGAACATGTTGAATCGCCAGAGTGGATACCAGCTTCTTCAATATGCTCCATAACCGCTGCAATGAAAACTCTTTCCCCATCACATACAGCATCAACGTCAACCTCAACTGCATTGACTAAAAATTTATCAAGAAGCAGCGAACCATGCTCAAAAATTTTAGTGTGATTCAGGACGTACTCTTTGAAGCTATCAATATCATGCAAAATTGACATAGACTGACCACCAAGGACATAGGATGGCCTCACTAATAATGGAAACCCCACCTTTTTTGCGTTGATTAACGCTTCTTCCACTGAATGACAGATAGAATTTTCAGGTTGTTTTAAATTAAGTTGCAAAGCAAGATTTTTAAATCTCATGCGATCTTCTGCAAGGTCAATAGAATCAAAAGATGTACCCAAGATATTAAAACCTCTTTCGTTCAGCACTTTGGCTAATTTTAAAGGCGTTTGACCACCTATTTGAACTATTACACCAACTAGTGTGCCATTTTCTTGCTCTTTACTTAGTATTTCAAGCACATCCTCTGCAATGAGTGGTGCAAAATATAAACGATCAGCGGTATCATAATCAGTTGAAACGGTTTCGGGATTGCAGTTAATCATTATTGTTTCGTATCCCATTTCTTTGGTGGCAGAAACTGCATGAACGCATGCATAATCAAACTCAATACCTTGACCAATGCGATTTGGACCACTTCCTAAAATGACAACCTTTTCTCGGTCAGAAATGTCCGCTTCGCATTCTGTCCTCTTTGTAATGTCTCCCTCATAACATCCATACATATAAGCAGTACTCGATTCAAATTCAGCTGCACAGGTATCTACACGTTTATAAACTGGATTAACACCAAATTTTTTCCTCATTGCTTCAATTTGCTCTGATGTCATTCCAGTGCGTGACACTGGAATCCACCTATTTTTTTCTTGGATCCCAGCTGGGATGACAGAGGTAGGTCTATTACTTAACTTTGCGAGCCTTGCATCTGAGAAGCCCATTTTTTTCAGCTCTAATATTTCATATGCAGTTTCAGGAAGGCCGTTTTCCTTGATTTTTTGTTCAGCTAATATAATTTGCTGTATATTTTGCAAAAACCATAAATCATAACCTGTAATCGAATTTATTTCTTCTATGCTAATTCCGTGGCGCATTGCGTCAGCAGCAATCAGTAATCTGTTTTGCAGCAATTTTGCTAATTGAGATCTAATGTGATCAATATCAGTATTTTCAGGAAATACTTCATCAAGTCCCGTTAGCCCTGTTTCAAGTGAGCGAAAAGCTTTCTGTAGTGACTCATTAAAAGTGCGGCCGATTGACATCACTTCTCCCACCGATTTCATGGAAGTTGATAATTCACAATTCGTCCCTTTAAATTTTTCAAACTCAAATCGAGGAATTTTAGTGACGATATAATCAATCACTGGTTCGAATGCAGCAGGTATAACTGGAGCGCAATCATTACGTATCTCATCGAGTGAATAGCCGATAGCAAGTTTAGTTACAACTTTTGCAATAGGATAACCTGTTGCTTTTGAAGCAAGTGCAGAAGAGCGAGAAACCCTTGGATTCATTTCAATCACAACGAGGCTTCCATCTTCTTTAGGATTCACTGCAAACTGAACATTTGCACCACCGGCACTAACATCAATTTCTCTTAGCACTGCTATAGATGCATTTCTCATCTGTTGGTATTCTACGTCACGCAGAGTCAGAGCAGGAGCAACTGTGATACTATCTCCGGTATGCACTCCCATTGGATCAATATTTTCTATTGAACACACTATTATACAGTTATCCTTACAGTCACGGATAACTTCCATTTCATATTCTTTCCAGCCGATAATTGATTCATCTATCTGAACTTCGTTTATTGGTGAAATTTTCAGAGCACTTTCTGCGATATTGAAAAATTCCTCTTTATTGTATGCTATGCCACTACCTGCGCCACCAAGAGTGAATGATGAACGGATGATTGCTGGTAATCCAATGTAATCCAAAGCCTTTTTTATTTGTTCTTGATTTTTTATAATGATACTTTTTGGGTATTTTAGCCCTATTTTATCCATGGATTGGCGAAATAATTCTCTATCTTCCGCTTTTTTTATTGCTTCTCTATTTACCCCTATTAATTCTACGTTGTATTTGTCTAACACTCCATCATCTGCAAGTTTTATTGCACAGTTCAGTGCTGTTTGCCCGCCCATTGTTGGTAATATTGCATCTGGCCTCTCCTTAATTATAATTTTTTCTATGATTTCAGGCAGTACCGGCTCAATATAAGTTGCATCAGAGAATTCAGGATCTGTCATTATAGTTGCGGGGTTGGAGTTAACCAAAATGACTTTATAACCTTCACTTTTTAATACTTTACAGCTTTGCGTTCCAGAATAATCAAACTCGCATGCCTGACCTATGACTATTGGGCCTGCTCCTATTACTAATATAGATTCTATATCTGTGCGTTTTGGCATAATTATAATAACAGTCTCGACTCAAATAATGTTACCAATCTTTCCTGCATATGTGAATTTTTATTAAACCTAACTGCTGTTAGGCTTGACGCATAACTGTACGAACATTGCAATTTGCGTGGCAGATTCCAGTGCTTGACACACAGCTGTACAAACATTCATTTTTGAAGGTAAATTGCACAGCAAATGATGTCATTCAAGTAGCTGACACTGGTTCCTTTATGACGGCAGTGCCCAGAGGTGTCATCCCAGTCTGGGATCCAGAAAACTTAACTTTAAATAAGTGGCCGCACAATAAAGACTAGATTCCAGACTGGAATGACACCATAGAGGCACTGGGATGACATCCTTCCTAGTGGACTCAAATCACAATGTTCATACAGTTGTGGGCTTAACGGTATCTTTGCAGATACTATGGTAATTTACTCGGTAGATTTGCTAAGTGGCAAGATTTGTCCTGATATACTGCAGTCATCAGAAGCCAACTCTACGAATTTATTTGTTAACTTCTCAGGCGATACTAATTCAGATATATCTTTTCCCGAAAATGCTTGCTTATACATCTCACTATCGATAGGCTCTTCCGAATACACGGCATTTATGCATAAGTTCGTATGCTTTGTCTCAGATGCATATATCTTCACCATTACTTCTAGTGCAGCCTTACTTGCAGCATATGGTACCCAATATGGATAAGAGGAAGGAGAAAGTGTTATCTCTGAGGTCATGAATATCGCTCTTCCAGCATTAGACTTTTTTAGTATTGGACCCAAATTTTTTAGCAAGTACCAACTGGCAGTAAAATTTGTATTCATTACGTTCTGTAGATCTTCAAGCTCACAATCATGAACAGAGCTCAACTTACCTAAAATTTCAGTGCATGTAATCAGTATATCAAGTGTTCCAGATTCTGATAATTTTGGGCTTTCTATCATATTTGCCAGTTTTTCTACGTTTTCAAAGTCTAAAAGATCAAGCTGAATTAGTTTCACAGAGCCTTCTTTAAGCTCTTCAATTTCGTTATACAATGGCTTGAGATTATCAAGAGATCTGGAAATCAGAATTACACATGCACCTTCTTTTACAAATCTTTTTGCAACAGAAGAACCTATTTCACCTGAAGCTCCGGTAATTAAAGCTATTTTACCTTCTAAGTCACCCATTTCTTTCTCCTTAGCAAGATCTATTGAAATATTTTAGCTGAAAATTAAATTTTGCTCCATATATAAAAATTAAACTTAGCACATAAAAAAATAGTAACGATACTACCACACCACCTAAGCTTCCATATATCAAATTCAGTTGGTCAAAGGAAGCTTTTAAATATTGCTTGAAAGCTGAAGCAGAGATCGTCCAAAGAATAACAGCCACACAAGATCCGGGAAATACGTCTGATAAGTTTTGTTTTATGTTTGGCAATGTGAAATATAGCCAAGATACTATAGTAAAAAGCACAAACTCAATAAGTAAATATCTAGTATAACTTAGCCCTTGGTAAGAAAAATCAATTAACATTGGCACTAATGTAAAAAATACTATAGTCAGAGTTGTAACAAGCGTAATTACTAAAAATTGTAATATACTGAGCACCCTTCTCCATATATAAGGCGATGAAACCGGAACTTTATAGGCCTTATTCAATATCGTTCTAAATCCTTCAATTGTCGATGAGGCAGTCCAAACAGCTCCTACAATTGCCAAGGTTAATAAGCTTTGCGGAGGGCCTGATATTATCTCCCTAATACGTGGCATCAAAGATGATAAAATATCCTGTGGCATGTTATCAATAATAAATGCCCAGCCGACATTGTATTGATCTAAGAAATTTGCGAACGTTGATGCCATGGCTATTAAAACAATAAGAAAAGGAAATATTGATAACAGGATTAAAAATGATAGATACCCTGCATGCTCCACTCCATCATTATAAATTGTGTCAATTAAAGCACGATAAAGGCAATAAACGATACTATAAAATTTCTGTAGCACTTGTAATATAAATAAACTAAGAAAAGTATTCTAAATGAAATAAAGCATACTTTTAAGCAAAAAATCCTCACCGTTTACTTAAATTTAATCAAAATGATAGATAATCCAGCGTTAAATACGGAGGCATAATGAAAAATTTTCTTCTACTTGTAGCTTTAATTCTTTCCTTTGCATTTGATAATGCTTTTGCTGCTGCTGTTACTGATGATGCAACAACCAATACAATATGCAAAATAGTAGGCTATACTCACGGTATAGGCGGGCCTATGATTACAATAGTGATAATAGGTGCAGCTTTGCTTGCGATATTTGGCAGAATGCCGTGGCCGGCGCTCTTTGCACTCGGTGCATTTACTGCTGTGTTTTTTGGTGCACCTGTAGTTGTTTCAAAAATAGTACCAGGTGGTGTGATCTGTAAAGATGGTGCAACTGCTTGCCCTGATGGTAAAAGATGGGATGCAACAAAAAATACATGCGTATAATAAGCATTAAAGCTTCAAAACATTAGCAAATGGTGCTTCTTAAAGAAGCACCATGACTGTACGAACTTGTGACTTAAGCCACCATAAAGGTGTTATTCGAGTAGTCCCTCCCTTGTCATCCCAGTGCGTGACACTGGGATGGCTTTGTTGCATCACTCAAGTAAAAAGAGCTAGCAGTTACTGACAAAATTCACTATAAGACAAGCATTTAACCTACGAAAGAAAAATATGTCACAAAAAATGAGAGTCAGTAACTGCCATGAATATAACAAATTTCTCCAAGAGAGGGGAAATATTTTTCATTATATCAACTACGCCATTGAAAATTGGCACGAAAATAGACCAAAAGTAGCAGGTGGGAACAATATTTACAGCGATAAAGTTGTGATTTTGGTTCATATAATAACTTATATATTTAGAATTGGCTTGAGACAAACTGTGGGGTTTATAAAAGGATATCTGGAGCAAATAGGAAAAATTTTGCAAGTTATCAGCTATTCACAAGCATCAAAAAAAACTCAATATTAAGATTAATGACTGCAGAGTTAACAAAAACGATATGAAGGATATTGAAATTGCCATAGATAGTACAGTTATCAGCATCTACAATAATATTCCGGGCCATAGTAAAGCAAATGGTACAGACAGAAAGTATCGCCGCTATGAGCAAACAAGAAAGCTACATGTAATGCTGGAGATAGGTAGCAAAAAAGTTATAGCTGCAAAATACAGTAGTGGAGTTTATTCCGACCACTTGCGATTTGCTGGAAAAATTTGATGTTAAATATGCTATAAAAGCACTATATGCAGATAGTGCATATGATAGAAAAAAGCTCTATAAGCTGTGTAATCAATATGGCATAAAAACGAAAATCCCTCCGAAAAATAATGCAGTAGAGCATCCAAAGTTAGACTATATGGCTGAGAGAAATTCTGCAATCAAGCTCATAAAGTCATATGATGAAGATGATATAAAGAAATGGAAAAAAGAGATAAATTATGGGAAGAGATCTTATATAGAAAGTTTTTTCTCGCGACTGAAGCAAACATTTGGGTTTAGTTTTAGGAACAAATCTGAGGTTAATCGTGAGAGAGAACTGCTACTCAAGTGTTATTTACTTAACAAATTTACTGAAATCGGCATGGCTAAATTTGAGATAGCTTCATGAATTTATTGTATGTTACCTACTATCCGAAGAGCTATGCAACAAAGCCCACTGGGATCCAGGAAATTTGATTGGATATTAAGTTTATGAGCATAGAAGCAGTTAATTGTATGTTAAAACACAACATTTTTGATGAGGCTGTATTAAGAGATGGATCCCAGCGTCAGCTACTCGGATGACACCATTTGCTACGCAATTTACTTTCAAAAATGAATGCTAGTACAGCTGTGTGTCAGCTACTTACATAACACCTCTCGAAAATTACTTTAGCTACAAATATTAAAAAATTTACCAAGCAAAAAAAAGCAAAAAAGTCCCCGTGTAACGAGTTTTAATAATTTAAATTGATAATGTGCTAACAAGCGTGATTTGGCTGAATGTAGAAAAAATTTAAAAAGCCGCTATAATTTTTATGTAATTTGCCAATAAATATTTGAGTTTTTTACTGATTTTTTGATTGAGCCTGCAGGTCAAAAATAAGGATAAATACTCTTATTATCATGGCAAGGGAGTTGGGGGAATTTGTAAAGTAATCTTTTTCGTTTGTATTCCCTTATGCTTGAGATAACTGCATGCAGGTTCATGGATCTCTTTACTCTTTAATTTCGATGAATTCCCTTTGAAGTTGAATATTGAAAATTAACTGGAGAATTGTGAATTACTTTGTATATGTGATAACAAGCCATGGCGCTCTCAGCAAAGCCATTTAGTATCAATTTTAGTTTGCCTGGATAAGTAGCTATATCTCCGATTGCATATATTCTATCTCTACTGGTTCTAAGTGTAGCTGGGTCGACAGTTATGCGGCCATGTTCTAACTCTATACCCCAACTGTTTATTGGCCCAAGATTCATTGACAATCCAAAAAATGGCAGCAAAAAATCAGCGGATATTTCTTTTTCTTCCTTAGAGGCAATGTTTTTTACTATCACTGCGCTCAATTGCCCATCACCTCCTGCTAGTTTGTGTAATTGATATGGCACTACCAGTTCTATCTTTCCATTATTTTCAAGTGATTCTAATTTATTTCTAGTTTCAGGAGTGCAGCGAAATTCCTTTCTTCTATGTATCACATAAATTTTCTTTGCAACTTTAGAAAGTTCTACAGTCCAATCAGCTGCAGAATCCCCCCCCCCTGCAATGACTATAGTTTTGTCCTGAAAATCAGAAATTTTATTTACATTATAAAATACAGATTTATTTTCATATTCTAATATACCACTTAAGGGTGGACGGTTAGGTTCAAACATTCCGTTACCTGCAGCAATGATAACGGCTTTGCATTTTACCTCTGTACCTATGTTCGTTATGATAGTAAAGTTTTCACCTTCGTTATTTGAAATCTTTTCCACTTTTTGACTTAAATGGTAAACAGGCTCAAACGGTGAAGCTTGCTCCATTAGTCGCTCAATTAATTTTTGGGCAGTAATTACAGGATAACCAGGTATATCATATATTGGCTTTTCTGAGTAAAGAGCTGTGCATTGTCCTCCTGCTTGATCCAAAACATCTATTACATGACATCTCATATTAAGCATTCCCGCTTGAAAAGCAGTGAATATTCCAACAGGCCCTGCACCTATTATTACGATATCGGTTTCCATATTCAGATGGTGATCTATTTATAGATATTAGCTTTCTTTGCTAACAAGGTCAATTTACAAAGTTTTAAAAGATGTAGCTAAATTGGATAAGATTTACAGCGTTACGAACCATCTAAATAAGCTCTAAAAATTAACTAACATTTTAAATCTGAGAAGTAAGTGCGGACGGAATGGGATTCGAACCCATGGTACGTTTCCGTACGTCAGTTTTCAAGACTGGTGCCTTAAACCGCTCGGCCATCCGTCCACCTCTTTTTTACCACAATATTTAATTTCAAGCAATCTATAAAAATCTTACTTGCCTACACAAAAGCTACTAAACACACTATCCAATATTTCCTCAACATTAATAATTCCAATTACTGCACCAAGTTCAAATGCAGCAAGCCTCAAGTCTTCAGATATCAACTCAATTGGATTATCGATATTAAAACGCTGTAAATGTTCCAGTGCTTTCTGCATGTGATTCCTATGTCTTTGCCGAGTAATCACAGGAGTGTCTCTATCATGCCCAAATTTTTCCTTTGCCTTCTCTTTTATGAGAGAGATCAATTTGTTTGTACCTATTCCCTTTAGAATAGAAATGGGTAAAAGATCTATGCCATTAATTTTTATATTGTGATTATTGATAACATCGTCAGCTTTGCTCAATACATAAATAGTATCGCTATTTACAACGGTGCAATTGATATTATGACGCTGTTCAAAAGGAAATAGTTCTATTCTTAAATCAGCTTCAAAAGACCTTTTTTTCGCTCGACTTATACCTTCTGATTCTATTGGATCTGAACTCTCACGAATTCCAGCAGTATCAGAGAGAATGATTGGGTATCCGCCAATGTCAATATGAGCTTCAAGTATATCTCTTGTTGTGCCTGCATATTCAGAAACAATAGCAATATCACGCTTGGCTAAGAAATTAAACAGAGTTGATTTACCGACATTTGGTTCACCAGTTATTACAATATGTGAACCCTCACGCAACCTTTCGCCCCGTCTATTATCATTTAAATGCTCTTGTATCAACTGCACAAGAGATTGCACTTCATTACTAATTTTTTCCAATTCATTTTTTTTTGCCCAAATATCTTCTGGAAAGTCTATATATGCTTCGATTTTGGATTGTATCGTTATCAATCTTTGCCTCCAATTGCTGTATAGTCTCTCCAATTCTCCTGATATCTGCTTAATCGCTTGTTTAGCTTGCATTTTCGTTTCAGCATCAATTAAGTCTGCAATTCCTTCTATTTGCGTTAAGTCAAATTTACCATTTAGAAAAGCCCTAAGTGAGAATTCTCCAGGCCTGGCCATAACGAAAATTCTTGATAATTCCTCCAAGATGATTTTTATGACGGCCTTGCTTCCATGCACTTGTAACTCTATAACATCCTCGCCAGTGAAACTGTTTGGAGCAGGGAAATAGATGATTATTCCATTATCTATCAATTGATTGGAATCATCATATAGATCAACTAAAGTAGCAAATCTTGGTTTAATTTTTTTCTTAATATGAAAATGATTTAAAGCTTTAAGGGCGTAGTTGCCTGAAATTCTGATTACTGCAACTCCTGACTTACCAAATACGGTCGACAAAGCAAAAATAGTTTCATTTGTGTTTGTCATTATTTATATAAACTACTTAGCAATTTAAAATACTTAATCTAAAAAATTTTTGCTTATATTACTTATTCATATTAATGCAGTATTAGTAAATATATTGTATAGAAAAACTACAAAAGTCATCCAGATGAAAATATTTATTTTGAAAACTGATAATATGATTTATAATGACTGACACAAGTTTTAAATATTATGCTCAAGAAATTAGCTTGGTATTGGTCTTCTGTAGAGTTAATTAAAGGGTTTGTTATTACATTAAAATATATGTTCAAACCAAAGGTTACTTTGAGGTATCCTATGGAGAAGGGCCCTTTAAGTCCAAGGTTTCGTGGTGAGCATGCGCTGCGTAGGTATCCAAATGGTGAAGAACGATGCATAGCTTGTAAGTTATGCGAAGTTATCTGCCCTGCTCAAGCAATAGTTATTGAAGCAGAGGAAAGAGAAGACGGTAGTCGCCGCACCACACGCTATGATATTGATATGACAAAATGCATATATTGCGGACTTTGCCAAGAGGCATGTCCAGTTGATGCAATTGTGGAGGGTCCTAACTTTGAATTTGCTACTGAAACAAGAGAGGAGCTAATGTACAATAAAGAAAAGCTATTGCGTAATGGTGAAGTTTGGGAAGAAGCAATTGCACTCAGGTTAAAAAAGAATAGGCCGTATTATTAACTAGGTATGTCAACAATTAAAATTTCTTACAGCAAGTATGTAATAGATCTCTTGTACAACTGTTATTTAACTAAAAGATCAGCAGCTCACCTTTTGGTGTCATTCCAGCGCGTGACGCTGGAATCTAGAAAAGAAAGAAACATGGATCCCAGTGTCAAGCACTGGGATGATAAAAGGTCTAATGAATGATAAAAGTTACCTTTTTAGCCGAACAAAAAGTAAAAGAATACAGTGGTAGAGTCACTGGCTTTGATATATTACAACCGGATGCTTTGAGAGAAGCAATTGCCTTTAAGGTAAATGGTGAGTTGTATGATCTCTCACGTGAAATTGAATCTGATACAGAGATAGAGGTAATACAACTGAGTGACGAAGCGGGTTTAGATATAATAAGGCATGATGCTGCTCATATAATGGCGCAGGCAGTAAAAGAGCTCTTTCCTAATACTCAGATTACTATCGGGCCAACAATTCAAGATGGTTTCTACTATGATTTTGCTACAGATCGTGCCTTTACCACGGACGATCTTACTGCAATAGAAAAAAAAATGAAGGAAATTATAAAAAGTAACCACAGATTCGTCCGAGAAGTTTGGACTCGTAAGCAGGCAATTGATTTCTTTAGTGATATAGGTGAAAGATACAAGGTTGATATTGTCTCATCAATACCAGAAAACGAAAACCTAACTGTTTATAAACAAGGCAACTTTGTAGACCTATGTCGTGGTCCGCACTCACCATCAACTGGCAGAGTTAAAGCGTTTAAACTTATGAAAGTAGCAGGTGCATACTGGCGTGGCGATTCTAAGGGCCCAATGTTGCAAAGAATATATGGCACCGCGTGGAGAAATAAGGATGAATTAAATACTTATCTTAAACGTCTGGAGGAAGCAGAAAAACGTGACCACCGCAAAATTGCTAAGGATATGGACTTATTTCACATTCAAGAGGAAGCTGTTGGGCAGATTTTTTGGCATGAACAGGGATATACTTTATATAATGTTCTTGAGTCTTACATCAGAAAAAAGTTAATGAACAATGGCTACTTTGAGGTAAAAACACCTATTTTAGTAAGCAAAGAGCTGTGGGAAAAATCGGGACATTGGGATAAGTTTCGTGAAAATATGTTCATTATTGATGGATCTGAAAGTAAAAAGCTAGCAATAAAACCCATGAATTGCCCTTGTCATGTGCAGATTTTTAATTCTCACACCAGAAGCTATCGTGATTTACCGATACGTATGGCAGAGTTTGGCACATGCCATAGAAATGAAAGCTCAGGCTCATTGCATGGAATGATGCGAGTGCGTGGTTTTACGCAAGACGATGCACATATTTTTTGTATGGAAAAACAAGTGAATTCTGAAACTGTAAAGTTTTGTGACCTTTTAAAAGAAGTATATTCAGAACTTGGGTTCAATGAAATTTCTGTGAAATTTTCAGACCGTCCAGATACTAGATCAGGTAATGATGAAGTGTGGGATAGAGCTGAAAGAGCACTGCTTGAAGCAGTTAAAGAAGCAGGGCTTAGTTATGAACTTAATCCTGGTGAAGGTGCATTTTATGGTCCAAAGTTAGAGTTTGTTTTGAAAGATGCAATAGGTAGAAATTGGCAATGTGGAACGTTGCAAGTTGATTTTATTTTACCGGAGCGGCTTGGAGCTTTTTATATAGGAGCAGACGGGCACAAGCATCACCCTGTCATGTTACATAGGGCAATTCTTGGAACTTTTGAGCGTTTTATTGGAATTTTAATAGAAAATTATGCAGGAAAATTTCCAGTTTGGCTTGCTCCAACACAGCTTGCTATTCTGACCATTACAAATGAGGCTGATGGTTATGCTAAAGAAATCAGCAACGTTTTAAAAGAACAAGGTGTGAGAATCAAAACTGATTTGACCAATGAAAAAATTAGCTATAAGATACGTTTGCATAGTTCAAGTAAGGTACCTATATTATGGATCATGGGCAAAAATGAAGTTACAAATAAAACTGTGTCAGTGAGAAATTTAGGATCGGAAAAACAGGAGTCTTTTTCTTTGGAGAATGCTACTGAATTGCTGTTAAAAATTATTAATTTGAATTAATGGAGCTAAAATTTGCAAGTCAAAAAGAACAATAAAAACAGAATTAATGAACTCATCACAGCTAAGGAGGTACGCTTAGTTGATCATAGTGGTGAAATGGTCGGAATTGTTCCAATAGAACAAGCTTTGGAAGTTGCACAAAGTGTTAATTTAGACTTGGTAGAAATCGCACCTGATTCAACTCCTCCAGTATGTAAGATACTGGACTATAGCAAACAAAAGTATGATATAAAAAAGAAGGCAAGTGAAGCAAAAAAGAAACAAAAAACATTAACTATAAAAGAAATTAAACTGGGTCCTAATATTGGTGATCACGACTACGAAACAAAATTGCGTCAAGCAAGGGATTTTCTTGTGCATGGACATAGAATTAAAGTCACAATGAGATTTAGAGGTAGAGAGCTTATAAATACTGAGGTTGGACTGGAAAAATTAGAACGGCTAATTAGAGACGCTGAAGATATTGCAAAAGTAGAATTAGCACCTAAAAGGGAAGGAAATCAATATTTTCTAACTCTGGTTGCTAAGTAGTAAAACGACTTAAAAGTGTAAGTTAAGTTACTGCCCTATCTTCAATTACATGACGAAAATGTCTGATTAGCCCTTGCACTGGCCAAGCTGCAGCATCGCCAAGCGCACAAATTGTATGTCCTTCTATTTGAGTTGTAAGGTCAAGTAGCTTATCTACTTCACCAGGTTTAATATTTCCTGCTACCATTCTTCTCATAATTCTCCACATCCATCCAGTACCTTCACGACATGGTGTACATTGCCCACAGGACTCATGCATATAGAAATGTGATAATCTTTCTATTGCAGCTATTATGTCAGTTGATTTATCCATCACTATTACAGCAGCAGTACCAAGCCCTGATTGTACAGCTCTCAATGAATCAAAATCCATTTCAATAGTATCGCATATAGATTTTGGAATTAATGGTACTGAAGACCCACCAGGTATTACAGCAAGTAAGTTATCCCAACCTCCTCGCACTCCACCTGCATATTTTTCAATTAATTCACGTAGTGAAATTCCTAGCTCTTCTTCAACATTACATGGATTATTTACATGCCCTGAAATACAAAAGACCTTAGTGCCAGTATTATTTGGTTTACCAAGAGATGCAAACCACTCTCCTCCGCGATTTAGGATATCTGGAACCATAGATATAGTTTCAACGTTGTTTATTGTAGTGGGGCAGCCAAAAAGTCCAACACCTGCGGGAAATGGAGGTTTCATGCGAGGAAAGCCCTTTTTTCCTTCAATGGATTCGAGTTGAGCTGTTTCTTCCCCACATATGTAAGCTCCTGCACCCCTATGGATAAACACATCAAGATCATAACCTGACTTGCAGGCATTTTTTCCAATTAAGTTTTCTTTATAGGCTTCCTCAAGTGCTTTTTTTAGAACTAAATGTTCATTATAAAATTCACCCCTGATATAAATATACGCAGCTGATGCGCTGATCGCTCTGCCAGCCAGAAGAATTCCCTCAAGTAGCTTGTGTGGCTCATATCGTAATATGTTTCTGTCTTTACATGTACCAGGTTCTGACTCATCTGCATTGACTACTAAATATGCTTTTGGAGGATTTTTAGGCATAAAGCTCCACTTAAGGCCAGTAGAAAATCCTGCACCCCCTCGACCTCTCAAGCCAGATTTCTTTACTTCATCAATGATTTTTTCTGATCCTAAATCCAGTAATTCCTTTGTTTTTTGCCAACTACCACGTTTTTTTGCACCCTCAAGTAGTGGTGTTTCTTTACCATTTAAGTTTGTGAATATTTTGTCCTGTTCTTTTAGCATGCTTTTAAGATTCTAAGTGATCCCGACGCGATTCGAACGCGTGACCCACTGATTAAAAGTCAGTTGCTCTACCGGCTGAGCTACGGGATCATTTTATTTTTCAGCTATACTAAACAGTAATATAGTTTTTATCCATTTTAATCAAACTAAAATTTTCATGTGTGGTTAAATAAATTATATAATGTACTGTATTAGTGATAATTTAATTAAAAATTTTTGAAGGAAAACTTCTTGTTAATTCAAAGATTCATTTGGTAAAGCTGACGTACAACTCTAAAAAGATAGAGAATTATACATAAATGCAGAATTTGTGCACTATTTAGCAATAGCCTCACAAATAAATATTTCTTGCATTTCAGCCTGAGTGATTTATGCTTTAAGCAAAAGTTGGGGGCATAGCTCAGCTGGTAGAGCATCTGTTTTGCACGCAGAAGGTCAGCGGTTCGATCCCGCTTGCCTCCACCAATATAGGTTTCAACATACCATAAAGCCAGCCTATCTATTCTATCGCGGTTTTATACTAATTCTCTAGTGATATTTGTTATTATGACTCCAATACATGCTAATTTAATTATAAATTAATCAGTAAATGCTAGAATAGCTATAATTAAATTAATTAGATAATACTTATGAGTGGAAAAAAACATGTCTTTAAGATGGTACCTGGACAGCAATTTTCATGCGGATCTAGTGGATATGAAACGTATTCTAACATTGAAGATCCTCAATCTATGAAAAAAGTCAAGCTTATATCGCTAAGCAAAGAAGACGATACGCTAGAATTATCTATAAAATTCTGTAGCGATTTTCTTGATAGATTCGGAATGTATTGCGTAGAAGAAAAACAAAACAGATATATTCGAGATGATAAACCTGGTTATTATAAGAACAGTAATTCATTTGCATATGACAATGATAGATTAGTTAAACTATCATTAAATTGGGGCATAAGAGATAAAACTGGTTATCATGATTTTGTAGGTGAAGAATTGAAGTACAAATATTTAACATGGGAGGAATCAGGTCTTGGTGACGATAAATATTATTTTTCAGATAAGGAAGGAAACATAATCGATTCACCTGACAACAAGATATTACAATACAGTATGCCACACCATGATACAGCAAAGGTGATAGAAGATATAACATCGTCTAAGATACCAAAGAGTGTACTAATATCAAGTGAGTTCGCCAAAACTTTTTTTAAGAACTTAACAGGAAATCAGTTAGAGACTCTTGCCGATATTCTTAATAATGAGAAATTACAGATTTTAGCAAAGAGCTTAACAAATGAACAACTAAAGGTTTTAGCAGAGAACTTAACAGATGGACAATTTCTAGCTTTAGTGGATCATTTAACCTGTCATCAATTACAAGCCCTTACTCACACATTGGATTCAAAAAAGTTAGGAATAATAGTCCCCTTATTAAATAAGGATCAGGTTACGAACTTAGTAAAAGACTTTAACCCAGATCAAGTAAAACAAATTTTCCCTCACCTTAAAATGGATCAGTTCCAGATGGCGATCAAGACAATGAGTAATGACCAGTTTGTAGAACTAATAAAAGATGCACCTGAGCAAATTTTAAGCACTCTTTTTAATGAGGCGTTAAAAGATCGACTTCCAATCTTAGTAAAAATGTTAGAAGGAGATAGATTACATAATTTAATTAATAAGTTAGACCACAAGAAACTTGAAATAGTAGCTCGAGAGTTAACTGATGATTCTGATAAGATTCAGATGGTTGTTAAGTCTTTAGCTAACAACCCAGAAAAACTTAAAGCTTTTGCTCATAGTATGTCTAATGAGCAGTTTAAAGAACTTTTGGATAATTTAGGTGCAGAAGAGCTTAAAGATATTATTCACAAATTGCCTCACGAGAAAGTTATATCTGTGATTGGTGATCTTAGCAGTAAAGATCAGTCCAATGCTATCATTGATGCATTAAAAGAGAAGTTTGATAAACAAAGCGAATCGATAAATGAGTTACACAAAAAGCTTGAAGAATTTATCACACCGCCACCAATGGATTCTCCATATGATGTTATGGAAGAAGGATATTATGAGTTAATATAGATAAATAGCTCTAGATTTGGAGCTATAGCAAAGTATTCCAATGATAAGCAACTTATACGTTGTTTATTATAGTTAAGGATTAGTTAAATTTTTTTACATGACTATGGAGGTAAGATATGACAATCGACAACAGTGTACAAAATAGCACACAGAATCTTGCAGGGATTAACAGTGAAGGAAGTAAGCCAATTATGAATAGAATTGATCCCATCAAATTCACAGCTAGTGGAACACCTTACACAGCAAATCAATTAAAGCAGCCTGCACCATTCTCCCATGTTCAAAATATTATTGGGAAAGTAACTGACAATATGAATAATATGATTGATATATTAAATACAACATTAAAAACTGAGCAAACTAAAGTTATAACATTGATAGATAAAGTTGGTGATGAAAATAAAGGACTAATAAAGACAATTAACGATTTAAAGTCCGAATTAGAACCACCGCCAATGGATGCCCCTGAGTTCATTTAAGAAAAAAAGTAACAGCTTGCCAGCAGGCTGTTACTCTTTTTACATGCTATTTCAGTGTAACTGAGTTGATTTTAAAATTTTATGGAGCTAACATGAGTAACAACAGTAAACAAGAAAGCGAAAATAACTTTGAAGTAATAAACCAAATGAGCGATTTCAACTTTAAAAAAATAGACAATATAGAAGTTGAAGTTAAGCCCACAAACTTTGAGGACATTTCAGATAAAATTGCAACAATTCATTACGTCTATCAAGTTATGGATAAGTTAATCTACGATTTAAATGAGAAGTTTGTTGTTGACTTAAATGTCTCACTTATGAACAACATAAAACAACTTCGAGAAGAGTCTCTTGATATGAGTAAAGCATTGGCTAATGGTTTATCTCATTTGAATAAGTTAATTCAGCAGGATGGATTTATTGATAATAATAAAGAATATAGAACATGGGCAGAAAAACTTGATCACCTAAGGGGCGAAGTTGAAAGATTAAAAGGAGCAATAATTGACCATAATAACGTAGAATGGGAAGCACCAACTCACTCTGATATATTATAGTAGTTAGGAAAGTAAAAGCTTGCTAGCAGGCTGTTACTCTCTCTACATATCGTTTCAATACAGCTGCATTAGGGAATCTATTTTAAAACTTTCGGCATATAGTTCTCATCATGTTTTGCAAACACCGTATCTGCAAGAAAGGTACTATTATCAAACATTTTACCTTGCACAACAATACCACTTTTTTCTGAAAACATTGGTGGAAGTATTCCCTGATATTTCACCATAACGCTCTTATTAAAATCTGTCATTTGAAAAACTACTTCGCTTTCGCTCCGTATCACGCTATTTTCAACAACCATTCCACCAACACGGATTGGCTTTTGATTATTTGGCAAGACTATGGCTTCACTTACTGTATAGAAAAATGAGATATTTTCTTTGAGCGTTGTTAAAATAAAAAAAACTGCACAACTTAAAAAGCAGAAAATTCCTGAAGTTATAAGTAATCGCTTATGTTTCTTCTTCATTATTATCTTTCAGGCTTTCTAGAATTTTTTTACTTTTAGTATAGCAAGAAACGGTAAAAATCAAATTTCCACCAATCAGTATGAAACTAATAAGGTAAGCAAAAATTACATATGTATTCATAATGCACTGCCAATAAATAACTCACCTGCATCAAAATAAATTAAGCTTCCATCCTTTTGCTGCAACACTAATTTACCACTTTTGTCTATATCAGCAAAAATTCCTTCATACAATTTGTCAGCTAACTTTACACTGATTTGCTCATTCATTTTGAATGCTTTTTTTAACCACATTTCTCGTATAGCATAAAACTCATCAAATAGCCATTGCTTTCTTAGCTTATTAAAATTTATTATTAATTCCTTTAACAGATCCATGTTAGACACAGATTCACCGTAATTGCTAATGCACGTTGTTCCTGGAAGTGGTGCATGATTGACATTAATTCCAATTCCTATAATGAGCCAATTTAAATTGGATTTTTTTTCAAGCAATATTCCGCTTATTTTCTTGCCATCGATTAGAATGTCATTTGGCCATTTATGTTGAAGATTGAGATCGTTTATGAATTGATCTCTTGTCATCCCAGTGCTTTGACACTGGGATCCAGAAGAAAAACCAGTGTCACGCACTGGAATGACACCGCAGTGGGTTTGATTATTCAAGAAATTTAACGATAATAAAGTATTTCCAACAGCAAGAGCAGTCACAAAAGTCAATTCTGTCAATTTGCTGACATCCGTTTCTTGGTTAATTATCAAACTCGCATAGAGATTACCCTCTGGAGAAATCCAGCTTTTTCCAGTGCGTCCCCTACCTTCTGTTTGTTTATCAGCAATAATGACAGTTTCATTTGATATCCCTTTCTCAATTAAACCCAATGCTTCTTTATTAGTACTTGGAACTTCTTTGTAATGATAAATACGAAAACCTTCAAGGATCACCTTGTCAGCCCTTTAGTTTAATGAGTGAGTCAAGATCTTCTACATACAAGAAAAGAATGAGATTGATCAGTGAAACCACTGAAGTGATAATGAATAGACCCCTAGAATAAGCAACCTTATTACCACTAGCTTTATCAAAATACATAACTTTCATGATATTTAAATAATAGTAGCATGATATCACACTCGCTATTACAAGGATCAAAGACAGGCTGATAAAGCCAGAATTTATTAAACTTTTGAATATAAAAAATTTAGCGATAAAACCTGCAAGTGGAGGTATTCCCGACATCGAGAGTAATAGTATAGAAAGATGGAATGCTAAAATTGGTTGCTTTTTTCCTATACCAGATAAATTTGCAATATCACAATCATCATCGTCAATTTGTACGAGATATGAGAATAGCCCTATGCTTGTGATGATATATATCACCAAATACATTAAGGCACTATCTGTTCCTGCTTGTGTAAAAATAGAAAGTGAAGCAAATATAAAACCAATGTGACCAATTGAACTGTAAGCAAACAGCCTTTTTAAGTTTTGCTGACGCAAGGCCCCAAAAGCTGAGATAAGCACAGACAATGCTGAAACGTATAAGAAAATAGGCTGAACATAACTTTTTACATTTACTAACTCTTCATTCATCAATCGAATTAAAAATGTTACAAGTGCAGCTTTTGGGGCCGTAGAAAAAAACGCAGTTACTATGGTAGGTGCACCTTGATAGACATCTGGAGCCCACATATGAAAAGGAGCAATAGCAAGCTTGAAACACAAACCAATAAGGATAAAAACTAACCCAAAAACTATTCCATAAGTTATCTGATGGTTTTGCAAGAATGAACCGAGCTCAGAGAAATTGACTTGTCCTGTATATCCATAAAGCAGCGACATTCCATATAGCATAATGCAGGAAGATAGTGCACTAAGTGTAAAATATTTCACTCCTGCTTCACATGAATAAGCTGAATCTTTATTAAAGCTCGCAAGAACATACAAAGATATACTCATCAACTCAAAAGCTAAATAAAAAGAAATCAGACTATTTGCTGAAACCAAAGTTATCATGCCAAATAGCGCAAAAAGAATCAGTATTGAAAATTCATATTTATAGTCATATTTTGATAAATTCAGCATCAAAAGTATTAAAATTCCTGTGCTGAGAATTAACCCTTGGGCTGACCTGATGTATAAATTGAGTTTTAACAACGAATTAAAGAGAAAAATTTCATTGTTTTCTGCCGAGATAATTAAAATAATCAAAGTTACCGCTGTGCAGCCAAGTGCTAATAAGTTGATAGTTCGGCGGTTAAATATAATCCCAAGCAGCAGCAACACTAACGAGGAGATAATAGAGAACGTTTCCGGCAATATCTGTATATAATTCATAGCGCATCATATTTGACTAACAAATTTGCCATACATGGCTTCAAATAATTCAGTGCAAGGGTTGGGTAGAATCCAAGCAAAATAACAAACACTGCAAGCAGAATTAAGATAGAAAATTCTATGCTATCCAAGCGGTTATTTAATAATTTAGAATAGCTAACCCCCCATATTATTTGCTTACATAAATTCAGCATATAAACTGCGCTTAAAATAGTGCCAAGTGCGATAAATCCTGTAAAAAACCCTATGCTCTTAAACATCCCAACCATAGCCAAAAACTCACCTGCGAACCCAGATGTTCCAGGTAGCCCTATTGAAGCCATTGAAAATAAAATGAACATAAAACCAAATTTTGGCATTGTGTTTACTATGCCAAAATATTTTGCAATCTCCAAAGTTCCAGTTCGAGTATATAGCATTCCAACACATAAAAATAAAGCAGCAGAAATAAGGCCATGACTAATCATTTGAAATATGCTACCCAGTACTCCTTCCTCACAAAATGAAAAGAGGCCAGCAGTAACGATCCCCATATGTGCTATTGAAGAATAAGCTATTAACTTCTTTATATCATCTTGAGCAAACGCAACTAGAGAAGCATATATCACCGCAATAATGCTCAGCACAACAACGAAATTTGAAAAATACAAACTTGCCTGAGGAAGCATTGGAATAGAAAATCTTAAAAATCCATATCCCCCCATTTTAATAAGCAAGCCAGCTAAAATCACAGATCCAGAAGTGGGTGATTGCACATGCGCATCAGGAAGCCAAGTGTGAAATGGAAACATTGGAACTTTTATTGCAAAGGAAATAAAAAATGCAATCCACAGCAATGACTGCACTTCAAGATCAAGGCTTGGCACTAATGTAGCTAATTTTTGTATATTAAACGTCCCAAAAGTGCTATAGATGTACACCAATCCAAGTAGAAATAATAATGAGCCAGTTAATGTATAAAGAAACAACTTAAACGTTGCATATACCCTGTGTTTTCCTCCCCAAATGCCAATAATAAAGAACATTGGTATTAAAACAGCTTCAAAAAACACATAGAAGCTTATAGCATTCAGTGAAATGAAAAACCCGACTACAAAACTCTCAAGCAGTAGAAATAATGCCATATATGACCTAAGGGTTGTATAACTCATTTTGCAGTTATAGAGTATACAAATTACAAACAAGAAAGTTGTAAGCAGAAGGAAAAGCAACGATATACCATCTATCCCTATTCCTACATTCTTGATTGGATAGCTGACAAACTGAAAGTCCGCATTGTTATAATCAAATCCTATACAAGCTACAATGCTAAGCAAAAATGGAAGTATAGCAAAAAATAGGGCAAGGAATCTTAGGTGTATAGATTGATGGTTAATCCTGATCGAGGATAAAATTAACGCTCCTATCAGTGGAAGCAAGAATATACTAAGTAACAACACCTTCTATTTAATTCCAATAATATACAAAGCACCAATTATTAAAGTAACAAACATAACAAATGCATAATCAAATATATAACCAGTTTGTAACTTTATAGAACTTTTTGAACATTCATTAACCAACCTTACAACACCATTTGGTCCAAATGAATCAATAGCCTTAACATCAAACTTCCATAGAAGCCTAGATATAAACCTTATCGGTGCAATTATAACAAACTCATACACCTCATCAAAGTACCATTTATTCTGCAAAAACTTAAGTAAAAATTTACTCTTAATTTGCCTAATTAGTTGATATTGGTAAATTAGGTACGCAAGAGCTATTCCACTTAGGCTCGCTAAGGTTGGCAGCAGTTTTATAAAGAAATTATGAGCTCCATGCTCATCAATCACCATTAAACTTGATTTCCAAAACGCATTACTAGTTATGTTCAAAATATTTGCTCCCCACACTCCAGAAAATACCGATCCAAAAGCAAGTATCAGTAATGGTATAAGCATAATCTTTGGTGCCTCATGTATATTAATTTTACTTTGTTTTTGGCTATGGAACACAAGAAGCAATAACCTCCAAGAGTAAAACGCTGTGAAGAATGCAACAACTAAGCTTATTACAAAAGCAAAGCTATCCGTGCTATAAGCATGTTCAATTATCAAATCCTTTGAGTAAAAACCTGCAAATGGAAATATTCCAGAAAGCGCAAGAGATCCAATCCACATGAGAGCGTAAGTGCAAGGGATTTTCTTCCAGCAATTTCCCATTTTCTGAATGTTTTGCTCATGATGCATTGCATGAATTACATTGCCAGCACCGAGAAATAGTAGAGCTTTAAAAAAAGCGTGTGTCATTAAGTGAAAAATAGCAACATTGTAAGCAGAAAGCCCACATGCCATGAACATATAACCAAGTTGACTGCAGGTTGAATAAGCAATTATTTTTTTTATATCGTTCTGAGTAATCGCAACAGTAGCTGCAAAAAAAGCAGTGAGCGCACCAACAATAACTATTAATTCCCTTGCAATACTTGATAATTCAAAAAGTGGTGAACATTTTGCTATTAAAAATATACCTGCTGTTACCATCGTTGCTGCATGAATGAGTGCAGAAACAGGGGTTGGTCCTTCCATTGCATCTGGCAACCAAACATGTAAACCAAGCTGTGCAGATTTACCCATACAGCCAATAAAAAGTAATATGCATATTATATGAATTATTTTAAATTCACAGCAGAATGCCCTAATGTTCTGCGTGCCAAGAAGATCAGTTGTGTCAAAAACTTCAGTAAAATTCAAAGAGTGAAATGTATAATAAATAAGAAAGATTCCAATCAATAGTGCAAAGTCTCCTACCCTATTCACAACAAATGCTTTAATTGCTGCATTATTTGCAGAATATTTTTGGAACCAAAATCCTATGAGTAAATAAGAACACAGGCCAACCCCTTCCCAGCCAAAAAAAAGCTGCACGAAATTATCGCTTACAACCAGCACAATCATGCAAAACGTAAATAGCGATAGGTAAGAAAAAAACCTCGACTTCCCCTTATCATGCTCCATATAACCGATAGAGTAGAGATGTACTACCAGTGAAACGGTGGTAATAACAATAAGCATTAAGGATGAGAGAGCATCCACACTAATTGCCCAATTTACTTTTAATACACTTAATGAAAATAGAGGAAATAAACTCAAGTGATAATTTTCAGAGAAGGTGAGAAAAACATACCAAGATAAAACTGCAGATATTCCAATCCCTGCCGTTGTAACTAACTGACTTTTTCTAAAAAATGCTCCAAACAATGAACCAAAAAGTGGCAGAAATACTATTAATTTCAGTATATCCATCATACTTTCATTCTTTCATTAAATTTGCTTGTTCAACGTCTATATTGCCACGACTTCTATAATATACAACCAATATTGCAAGCCCAACTCCTGACTCTGCTGCCGCAACAGTCAACACAAACATCACAAAAATTTGCCCAACTATATCATTCATAAAGGCAGAAAAAGCAACTAGATTGATGTTAATCGCCAGCAATAATATTTCTATTGATAACAGTATGTTGATTATGCTCTTACGGTTGATGAAAATACCACACACGCCAATAGTGAACAAAACAGCAGCAATTATCAAAAAGTGATTTAATCCTATTTCCATTCCACTCCTTTTCCAAATTTAGCCTTAATCAATTTTACAGATGAAGATTGTGTCAATTGCTTTAACACGTTCTGTTTTCTAACTCCTTTTTTCTTTTCCTGCAAAGTAAGAGCAATTGCACCAACAATTGCAACAAGCAGCAGAATACCAGAAAGATGAAAAGCGTACATGTAGTCAGTGTAGAGCAAATTACCGATAGCTTTCACGTTATTGTTATTATAGTTTATAACATTGCTTATATTCGGTTCTGAACTGCGAATTACAAAGCTGATGATTAGAAAAAACACAACACATAATATAGCACCAAGAGTGAAATGCTTTGCAAAACCCTGATGCAATCTTATGTAGTCAATATCGAGCATCATAACTACAAAGAGGAATAACACTGCAACTGCACCGATGTATACTATCAGCACCATCATAGCAATGAATTCAGCTCCAAGGAGAATAAAAAGCACTGCAGAGTTAACGAAAGTGAAAATTAAAAATAACACTGCATGCACAGGATTCCTTACGCTAATTACACAAACAGCAGATAAAATGCTAAGAATTGCAAAAGAATAAAAGAAAAAAGGCATTAATACTTTAACTGCAACAATAGTTACTAACTTAAAGTAATTATTGCTGTAAAGTCAATATTATATTAAACGTTTGAAAACATTGTACTACAAGCTTCAGCTCCATTTTAAATAGAGCATTTTCTCAGTAATGCAATAAACACTCTTGACATTTTAATTTATTAACGTATAATATATGTATATTAATAATCAGTAATAGCTAAAATGTATAACATATTTGGTTACTTCAAAACTTATGATAAGCAAAGTGGCAAGTTAGATGGCAAAAGTTATCAATACACCACAAGAGATCATGTGACAATTTACTTCAATAACACACTAGCCAGTTTAGGTAGATCATGGAGAGAATTTAAAGAAGAAGCATATGAGTTTATATATGATATCGGAGCTTGGTTGAAAGAAACATATGAAAATCTCACTGAACGACCTGAAATGCATAACTTCTATGTTCCAGAAAAACTTCCTGTTAAAGCTGAGGAAATAGAGATGAAGGAACTGAATCGTAAGCCATTCAAAACTCCACCTATCCACCCAACAAGCAGAAGCTCTAGTAGCCAATACCTCAATCAAGTTGTTGTTACTCGACATACACCTGAAGCTACTAAAACAAGATAGATAAAAAACCTACGTTTAAATATGTAGTACTTGAGTGAAGCATTCTTTAAACTGTTCTATTCAATAAAATCTTTACAATATTTGGATCATAGGTTTAACTTTACGAAGTTATAGTCTATAGGGCTTCAATGAACGATTATCTCTCACTGTTAAATCCAGAGCAACAATTAGCTGTAACTAACTTAAATGGGCCAATTTTGATACTGGCAGGGGCGGGAACGGGAAAAACAAGAACGATTACTTCAAGGATAGCGCACATAATTAGAAACGGTCACGCTTATTCTGATGAAATATTAGCAGTTACATTCACGAACAAAGCAGCAAATGAAATGATATCAAGAGTGCTTGAACTCACGGGCACAAACATACCATGGCTTGGCACTTTCCATGCAATTGCAGCAAAAATTCTACGTCATCATGCTGAAGTCGTGGGGCTAAATTCCAATTTTACAATTATTGGTGTGGATGACCAATTACAGGTAATAAAAAACATCATGAATGAAATCAGCCCTGATTACCTATCAGAAAAATGTAAGACCATTATGAATATTATTCAGCAATGGAAAGAGAAGTGTTTACTGCCATTCGAAGTGGAAAACGTTCAATCATTTAGGCCAGTGTACGTAACTGCACTCAAAGTCTATCACCAGTATCAGGAAAGGTTAAAATTCCTTAACTCTGTCGATTTTGGTGACTTATTGCTATATAACATACAACTCTTTAATCAAAAGACCGAGGTTCTATCCTACTACCAAAACAAGTTTAAATATATCATGGTAGATGAATATCAAGATACAAATGCAATACAATATCTTTGGCTAAAATACCTTGCAAAAGAGCACTCAAATATTTGTTGTGTAGGAGATGACGATCAATCGATATACAGTTGGCGTGGTGCAGAAGTTGAAAATATTTTGAAATTTTCCGATGATTTTAAAAATGCAAAAACCGTTAAACTGGAGTGTAACTACAGGTCAACATCCCACATACTTGCAACTGCATCATATGTTATCAATCACAATAAGACTCGCTTAGAAAAAAAGTTGTGGACAACAAACATTGAAGGGGAAAAGGTAAATCTAATAAAATTATGGGACGGGAAAGCTGAAGCAAGGTTCATAAGCGAACAGATATTAAAGCTCAATAAATACAGATTTAGTGACATTGCAGTGCTCGTAAGAGCGACTTTTCAAACTAGAGTGCTCGAAGAGTATTTTATAAAATATTCAATTCCCTATAGGATTATAAGTGGCGTAAAATTCTACGAACGTCAAGAAATAAGGGATATAATTGCATATTTGAGGCTTGTTACAAATAATAATGATGATCTCGCTTTTGAAAGGATCGTAAATCGTCCCAAAAGAAGCATAGGAGCTACAACTCTAAAGAAAATATACACGACTGCTCAGGATAACAAAATTTCTTTTTTTGAGGCAGCAAAAATATTGGTTAATAGTGATCAAGTAACCGAAAGAATTAAACTCTCACTAAATGATTTTTTAAATAAAATTAAAGCTTGGGAAGAAATAGTAAGCGTAAAACCACTGCATGAATTCGTTAAAATCGTAGCAAATCAATCAGGATATATGGAAATGCTTGAGAATGAAGGAGTGACGGGTTTAGCGCGAATAGAAAATGTTAAAGAGCTCATTTCATCTTTGAAGAATTTTGACAACGCTATAACCTTCTTGGAGCACATTAGCCTGGTGATGGAAGTGGATAATATGAATAGCGATGACACTGTATATGTTATGACTCTTCATGCAGCTAAAGGACTTGAATTTCCGTGTGTGTTTTTACCTGGTTGGGAAGAAGGATTATTTCCTCATCAAAGATCTTTTGAAGATAAAAGTGGTAAAGCTTTAGAAGAAGAGAGAAGACTTGCATATGTTGGCATAACTAGAGCAAAAGAAAGGTTGATCATTTCATGTGCAGATAGGAGGGAAATTAATAATCAGTGGCAACCAATGTGCACTTCTCGATTTATTAAAGAATTGCCAAGAGAAAATGTTGAGGTGATCAAGAATAGTGCCTACTGTTGAAGCTATAACTGCAGCTCTTACGACAAACACATCTGAATTACTTCAATTATATATTTCTCCTGGCAAAAATTCTCTGATGGTCTTAAATAAAATTTTCAGTGAATAATTATCAGACATGTTGTGTTTTGCTGATTTTATTAAGTGTACCTCAACGTCTGTTGACTTAATTTTTTCAGCTAAATTCAATGAAGTTTGATAAGGAACATCTTTATCATTAATGCTATGCAATAAGCGCACAGGACAGTTTATATCTATTGCTTCTCTGTTTAAAAGAAGGTTCTTTCTACCGTCTTCGATCAGATTTTTAGTTATTTTGTATGCACAATGCTCCGAAGTAAAATCTATTACACCTTTAGAACCTAGTTCTTCTTTTTGCTTGCCTGACAATTGCTTGAATATCAAATCTTCAGTAAAATCAGGAGCAGACGATATGCCGATTAATGCTGCAATTTTTTCTGGAAATTGAAGAGCAGTGAGCAGCATCAGCCATCCTCCCATACTTGAACCTATAATTATTTGTTTATTGCTAGTTAATTCACTTATCACTTTAGCACAATTTTTTTGCCAGTCACTTATTGTATAATCAGCAAAATCACCGCTTGAATTACCGTGGCCAAGATAATCAAAGAGCACGAGTGCTATATTATTTTCCTGGCAAAATTTGTAAATGGCAGTTGCTTTAGTTCCATCCATATTAGATGCAAATCCACCGAAAAAAACTACAGAAGCTTTCTTCCCTTGTAGCTTTCGATATGCTATATTTCCATCGAGTAATTTACAATAATTCATACTACTTTGGCAAGGCAACCGGACTATCGCTCATCGAACGCAAATAGCTGACTAGATCTGCAATCTCTTGTGGATTGGAAATGCCTGCAAATGCCATACGTGTACCTTTTATGTAGGCTTTTGGATTTTTTAAAAAAGCAAATAACTCCTCATACTCCCATTTCCCACCTTTTTCAAGTAGTGCTTTTGAGTAATTGAATGAGCTGCCAAGATGGGCCTTTTTATTTCCAACCACGTTCCATAAGTTTGGCCCCACTTTATTCATTCCACCTTTCTCAAAACTATGACAAGCTATACATTTTTTTGCTGCTGACTTGCCTTTTTCAAAGCTAGCATTCTGCATGAGCTCTCCAATATCAAGTGCCACTTGTTCAATCTTTTGTTGAGGCTCATTGCTGGCTGCTACTATTGTTTGGTGTTCAATTTTATAATCCTCTGGGTTATAGAGCATATCAACTACATTACTAACTATCATAATTATTAATCCAGAAAGTAAAATCGATGCTGCAATCTTATTAAGCTCCATAGTTAATTCTTATCAAGTAATGTTACTTAAATTATGCAAATATTTTCGCAAACAGCAAACAATTACCTTTATTCTACCAAAGATAGAAATTTCTATTACTTAGTTAATAGACCGCAATTCTGCTGCTGAAGTAACTCCGTGGTCCAGTCACATACTGGTCCAGAATAATATATTCAAATAGATTTCCTGCAAACCTGTCTACAATGATTGAAACTGGAACCACTTCTATAATGTTCGTTTGCTTGACCTAAGATTCAGGAGCATTTAAACTGAATTTTATAAAGTACTAGAAATGATAGGAAATCTAAGAGGAATAGTTGATGAGGTGTGTAGCGATCACATAATCCTGAATGTGAATGATGTTGGCTACATAGTATATCTTTCAGCCAAAACTTTAAGTGCTTGTTCGATTGGAAGTAGAGTAAAATTACTTATCGACACTTATGCAAATAGCAGAGAAAACGTTACTCAGCTATATGGCTTTATAAGTAAAGAAGAACAGCAGTGTCTGCGTTTATTAGTTAAAGTGAGCGGTGTCAGCTATAAAACCGCAATGTCAATTTTGAGCAAATTAACTCCAGAGCAACTGTTTTTGGCAATTATAAATGAGGATAAACTAGTACTTAAGGTGAGTGGACTTGGCCTGAAACTCATAAATCGAATTATTACTGAGCTGAATGGCAAAGTAAGTAAATTAGAGACAAATAACAATCATTTTCACTCAATTAGTGAAGATGCTCTTTCAGCTTTGATCAATCTTGGATATGAAAGAACAAAAGCTTATGATACAATAAAAAAAATAGAAGATGAATCACCAAACTTGGACACTAAAGATATTATTCGTATGGCGCTTAAAACAATATGAAGTCAATATCATGTAGTAAGGAATACTCTGAAGATGTACGTAATTTAAATATCAGGCCTGAGCAACTTGATGATTTTGTCGGGCAAAAAGATTTAATACAAAATTTAAAAGTGTTTATAAATGCTGCACAGACGAGAGCTGAAGCTTTGGATCACGTATTGCTCTATGGTCCTCCAGGGCTTGGTAAAACAACTTTAGCACAAATTGTCTCTAAGGAGTTAAGGGTTAGCTTTCGTGCAACTTCTGGTCCATTGCTTAGTAAAGCTGGGGACTTAGCTGCAGTGCTCACTACTTTAAATGCAAAAGATGTTCTATTTATCGATGAGATCCATAGATTAAATCGTAGCATTGAGGAAGTTTTATATACTGCTATGGAAGATTTTTGCCTAGATATACTAGTAGGTGAGGGCCCATCTACCAGAACTTTAAGAATAGATTTACCACCATTTACACTGATTGGGGCAACAACACGGCTTGGACTGCTTTCTGCACCGCTGAGGGATCGTTTTGGTATTCCCCTGCATCTTGAGTTTTATTCTTTTGAGGAACTGGTTGATATTATAAAAAGAGGTGCAAGAGTTCTTTGTGCTGAAATCGAAAAGGATGCTGTGCAGGAAATTGCCTGCCGCGCCCGTGGTACTCCAAGAATTGCTTTGAGATTACTCAGAAGAATAAGAGATTTTGTTGAAGTAAAAGATGATAAAAAAATTACCTGTGAAATTGCCGGTTCTGCACTATCAAAATTGGGTATAGATAAAATGGGACTAAATAAATTAGATATGGATTATCTGAGATTTTTGTTTAACACCTCAGGACCTGTTGGAATTGACACCATATCTATTGCACTATCTGAAGATGTTGGCAATATTGAAGAAACAGTAGAACCTTATTTAATCAAGGTCAGTTTCGTAAAGCGCACACCAAGAGGACGTGTTTTAACTGATCAAGCAAGGGAATACCTCAGCATTAATTCAGTGGTATGCTAGTATTATACTATATTTTATAACATTGTATAGTATTACACTAAACATTATAATATTCTCTTATTATATGATTTGCAGGTGTTTTAGAGGCAAATAAGAAAGTCTTCTGTTATAGTGAATATGTTCTTGAAAAATTACGTAATATATGCTAGCCTATATATAGTATGAATGTAAAAATATCAATAATTTATTGATATTTTTTAAGATTAATACTTATTAAATACTTCATATTATAAGATTGAGTTATTGTATTTTATAGACTTAAGATAAAATGGTAAAAAGCCTTCTAAACAATTATAGAAACAGTAATTCAATTAATGGAGAAAAAGCAATGAAAAATTTTTTAATCAATAACAACGAAGAGGACGGTAGCTCAATCTACATTAATCGAATCAGAGAGCAAGATCTCTCTGCAGAGCAGAAGCTCAATGAATTAAAAGGATTCATGGAGGAGCTTGCTAGGAAAGCTGAGCTCAAGAGAATAGAGCTTGAGCGTCAGGCTGCGAGTTGCATTGATGAAACATTATCTCAAGTAGAGCTACATATACAAGATAATGAGGATTACTTTACTGATGATAATCAAGGGGTATTCGCAAATTTCTTTGAATCCCTCTTTAATCTTTTTGAAGTAAATGTAGATCCGAAAGTCTACAAAATGCTCAAGGAGAAGAAAGAGAAAAATCTGCTTCTTTCGATAATTAAGTTTTTGCGTGATAAGCTTAAGGAATTAGTTAAAAAGATCTTCAAAAAAGATTTAGATTTAAGTTGGGATAAAAGGCTAGACAAAGAGATAAAAGAATTGCAGGAGAAATTACTCAGCGGTGAGTTATCTCCTGAAGAAGAAATAGCAATACTCGAACGTTTGCAAGCGTTGCAAAATTTAAAATTGAAGCTTCAAACTTTTCTCGTGGGCTCAGTCATTGCAATGTTTGCAGAAATTTTTGCAGTTGATTTAGCAGCAGTAGTAGAGCAAGATGTAACTGAGGAAAAAAGAGACAAAAAAGCAGAAAAAACAGAATCAAAAGAAGTTCGTCAAGAAATAGAAACAAAAGTGAATGAAATCACACCAATTTCCCTATTTAATTTTTCATCTCAAGTTCCAATGCCAATTGTTCTAGACAAGCAAGAACGTGCTATTTTACCAAAGCCTATAGAAAAATTAGTAGACACTCTACCTAAACCTGTTATAAGTCACAAAAATAGTGAAGTACCAAAACTGGAAAAAATGAATAAAGAAAAGAAAGAAGCAAAAGAAGAGAAAACTGAAAAACCAAAATTAGCTGTCTGTCCACCTGCTCCACACCAAAAGGAACGCAGGAGAGTTAAAAGACAAAAATGTGATAAGGATACAAGGAGAACAAAGAAAAAAGAGCTAAATGGATCTTCCTGCGAGAGAAAGCTTGGTGATCAGCAAAAGTCTAATGCTGCTGTGGAATTGCCAGGAGGATTAACTGATGATGTGAGAGTTGAAAACCATGCTTCTTCAGTCAAAGAGAGAGGTGTGTAAAGGTTCTCTCTTTTTTTTGTCATTCCAGACTGGTTTTTCATCTGGATTCCAGCATCAAGTGCTGGAATGACATGGCGGACAAGTAGCTCTCTCTCTTGTCATCCAAGTAGCTGACACTGGGATCCAGTAAACTTAGTTTAAAAAAGTTGTCATTCCAGTTTAGGATCCATTTTTCTTCTAGATTCCAGCATCAAGTGCTGGAATGACATGGCGGACAAGTAGCTCTCTCTTGTCATCCCAGTGCGTGACACTGGTTTTTCATCTGGATTCCAGCATCAAGTGCTGGAATGACATGGCGGACAAGTAGCTCTCTCTCTTGTCATCCAAGTAGCTGACACTGGGATCCAGAAAACTTAATTTAAAAAGTTGTTATTCCAGTCTGGAATCCAGGAGTATAAAAATGGTGAATAAAATTTATGTAAAAAAACTGCTTGTGCTGATAATTGATTCTTAATATACTCATTACATAATAATTTAATTCGGAGGCTAATATGGATGGTAATAATGATCCAAATAAAAAAGTACCTGATTCAGGGAGAACAAGGATTTATAAAAAAGATTTAGATCCAAAGAGAATAGATAATTTCAGCGATATGATTAAGCGTGAACAAGAGCGAATGAAACAAAATCAATCCAGTAGTAGTAAGAGTGGTCAGAGCAGCAGTATGGGTGGTAAGTAATTATGTTAATTAATTAGAGAGGTGGAGTTATGCCTAATAAAAGTAAAATAAATCAAGAATTAGTAAAAGCGTTTAATAGTATTCTTCGTTTCAGTAATGCTGTTGTTACTAATTTTACTGTAAAGGATGATCATATTGTTATCTCGTTTGATAATAATATGACTCTTGATCGGCGCATAAAGTACCTGAGCAGTATGAAAGAAAAAATAATACAAAGATTTTGTCCGGATGAAAGTATTCTTGATGATAATTTTTATACAAAGTTTTTTCCTTTTAACTTTGATCAAGGAAAATCGACTGTAGGTAATAAATTTTTGGTGCCAATGAGAAAAGAGGTGGTTTCTAATCTAAAGTTTTTGCTAGCTAATGAACTTGCGCGATTTACAACAGATCTTATTAAAGAGCAAAAAAAAGAAGACAAAAAATCGGAACTAGGTTATAAGAATCTATCAGATGATATAGAGCAGGAGATAGAAGAACATGTAGATTATAATATAATTGATGAAGTCTTTGATAAGGGATCTTATCTATATGGTGCGGAGTGTGTTGATAGAAATTTGCAACGTTCTTTTGTAGATTTGCTCTCATCGAGGATAAAAGGTTATGAAAATGGTCCTAAAAAACCTAAGGATTTTTTAGAAGAGAAAGGAAATTATGTATATCTAAAGAAAAGCATTTTTGATAATCCTAAGCTCATTAAAGACATAGCAAAGCATGAATTATCCTTTCATTGTCGTGATTTGGAAGTTTCAAGTACCGAGGATGAAATGAATGACACTCTGAAGCGCGCAATTGTTGATTTAATTTGTAAGGCACTACCGCACCTACCAATTGATTCTATGTGGCATACTTCTCACAAAGAAAGTAAAGATGAGTATTCAATTTTGGCTCCTGTTATTGATTGTGGTAATTACATAGAGTTTTTAAATGAAAAAGAAGTTGATCATATTAATAATAAGGTGTTTGGTGGTACAAAAGTATTGCGTGATGTAAAAGATGATATTGCAGAAAGAGGTCTTCCAACATATGGTGCCGAACAAATATATGCAATAGACTTTCGTAACCCAGACATTGCTTACTGTGTGATGGATAAGATCATGGAGAGCTCTTTAATCAGCGAAGATAAAGATAAAGTTAAATATAAGCTATCCATTGATCCTGCGCGTGTGCAAGCTATGAAACCACAAACTCTTGCCCCTTCTGAAGAAAAAGTAGGGACGGATGGACCAAGTGCAGATACAAGTGCAGATAGTGGTTTTGGTGATTCACCTAAGAATTCAGTTATAGGTAAATCACATGCTAAAAACTCAAGCAAATTCCTTAGGCCCGACTACTATGGTGAAGGTAAAGGTGGGGATGATGCTTCGGCTAAAGATAGTGGCTTTGGCCCTTCTTCAGCACGATCTTCAGCACGATCTTCTTTTAATAAGCCCAAAACAACATTTAACCAACCTTCTATATCACAGCCTGACCAATGTTCTGCAAAAAAGCAGACATCAACTAGTAAAAAATCAATTTGCTCTATTTCATAGCTAAAGAAAATTAGACTATTTGAGGACGAATTGTGAATGAAAGGTTATGTATCCGTTTAGATGCATGTGAGACCAGTGCCTTCTTTCTTGTTATACAAGTAGCTGACACTGGGATCACACTTGATTATGCAAGAAATCTAATGTTAAAAAACACACAGTTATTATTTAATTTCTGATATTGCTCCATTATCTGCAGCCTTTTCATGCTCGACAGAAGAGAGTTGAGGGTTAACAGCTTTTTCTATCGATTTAGCCTGTTTATAGTCTTGACTTAGGAAATATATAGCCAGTCCAACTGCTATTCCAGCAACAAGAGCAGATACTGCGAGTGCGCATAATATAATAGTCATTGAAGGTACTAAAGCACCACCAACACCCAGTCCAATACCGAGAAAAACTCCAGGTACAATGCCAATCAAACTATTACATCTAGCATTTCCTTTTTTCAATTGAGCTTGGTCTTGCATGCATTTAATGAGTAATTCTCTTGTATTTCCTTGAGCTAAATCTAATGGAATTTGCTTATTTACATTCTCTATCAAAGGATTTGCAACCTGTTCCAAAAGGGCTTCTATTGCCTTAGTGTTATTGCTTATAACAGCTTGGTGTAATAATGTATTGCCTCCTTCACCCTTAAAGTTCATGTGAGTACGAAACTCTTCCTTTGGGTTGCTTATTTGGTTGTTTTTTACATATGTCCTATTTTCTATAGCTTTTTCCAAATGTTTCATCACATCTTTTAGTGATTGCTTATCGAAACTTTGCACAAAATGAAGCAGAATTTCATGTATCACCGCTTCTTTTGTAGTTTTAGAGCATTGTAAAGTGAGTACAAACGTGCTTATATCAACAGTTATCTCTTTTGTGTTAGTATAGTATTTTCTAAAATGAATGATAAATTTCCATTATGGTATTACCAACCAAAAGTTGTAAGTCTGTACATTTATACATTAGAGGTCTGAGGCGGCTTTTGATGGTATGCCAACAGTGTTCTATGGGATTCAAATCTGGTGAATATGTTGGAAGATACAGCACATGACAGCCAAAAGACTCTATTAATGATTTTGTTTTAGTGGTCTTATGAAATGTAGCATTATCCATAACTATGGTTGTGCCAAGTGGCAATTTAGGTAATAACATCTTCTCCAACCATATATTGAATACCTCTTTGTCACACCCACCTTTGAAAGTCATTGGTGCAATAAATCTCATTCCAATCCACCCGGCTACTATACTGATTCTCTCTCGAGTTCTCCCTGGAATATCTGCATAAATTTTCTTTCCTCTTGGAGCACGTCCATATTCTCGGTATAACTTATTATCAACTCCTGCTTCATCTATATATAAGATGCTGGAATGGTCTATTTTTGAGATTTTATCAATAAATTGCTGCCTATCTTCTTGATTGCGCTCTTGATATAGTGTGACTTTTTTTTAAAGTAATTTTTAGCTGTTTTAGTCTATACCAAATTGAATTTATTCCAAATCCAAGATTTTGTTTCATCTCTGCCAGAGTATGATCTGGATTCTTTGTAACATATTCTTCGAGTATTTTTGGGTCTATTTTTCGAATAAAGCTACCGTTTTTAGATGGCTTTAGGCTTTCACCAGCAGCTTTCTTTTTTAACCAGCGGTACAGAGTTGCTATTCCTATCTCCATGAGCTCTGCTATCTCAACCTTTGTCTTCCCTTTTTCTATCATCAATACTGCCTTTTCCCTTAAATCCACACTATATGCCATTATAACTCAAATACTTCATTATACCTTTATCATTTACTTTAGGAAATACTATAGTTATTTCGTTAACTGTTTTTGGTTGAAGGAAAGACTTTAGGTATTCAATTCTTTGTTGACCATCTTTTATTTCACGAATTATTAAATTTAAACTATCAGTCATACGATTCTCCTTATTTTGATCATATTATTTATTAATAATATAATAAATTCTGCTGAGAGTCAAGCTTTTAGTTAAAAAATTAATATAATTTATTAGCAATCCCTACAAATGTCAAATAAATTCCAATAACATTAAAAAAAACTCACAGGATCAACATCTATTGTTACTGTAATGTTTGAACTCGAATTATAGTTTTTAATCCAATGTTTCAGCTTTTTCTTCAAAGATAGAATATGTTTATTGTGTATCTTTAGTAACACTCTATATCGATATTTATTATTTAAGAAATTTATTGCTGATGGTGACGGGCCAAAAATTTCGAGTTCTTTTTTTCTAGTCACGCACTGGAATGACAACGCAGAAGGAGTAGTAGTTGTATGCAAAAAGCTTGTTATCTCACTTGCTGCTTTCTGCGTTGCAAATTGATCCTTACCGCAAACTATAAGCGCTATTAATCTACTAAATGGCGGCATTTTAGCTTTGCGTCTTGACTCAAGTTCAATTTCATAAAACAAATCCCTTTTTTGCTGCTGCAATGCTTTTATTATCAAGCTTTCAGGATTATTAGTTTGCACTATTACCGTTCCTTTTTCGTTGAATCTTCCCGATCTTCCTGCAACTTGATGCAATAATTGATACGTCTTTTCTGCTGCCCTGAGGTCAGAATTTTCAAGTCCTAAATCTGCATTTATTACTCCAACTAAAGTTAATTTAGGGAAATTATGTCCTTTCGCAATCACTTGTGTACCGATTATAATATTCACCTCTTCCTTGAGCACTGAGTCAATGACGCTACCAAGCGATTTCTGATCGCTGCTGATAATTGCAGTTTTTGCATTTGGTAATAGTTTTACTATCTCTTCAAGTAACCTCTCAATTCCTATACCACAAAGGGATAATGACTGCTCACTTTGACAATTCGAGCATTTTTCTGGAAGTTTTGATTGGTAAGAACAATGGTGACACAAAAGGACGTTCTTTTTCTTGTGGTACGTAAGCCATACAGTGCAATTTGAGCAGGAAATTTTATATCCACATTTTTTACAAACTGCAAGTTGCGCATACCCCCTGCGGTTTAGAAAGAGCATAACTTGCTGTTTTTTTTCTATGGTTTGTTTTATCCCTTCGAAAAGCTCATTTGAAATCCATTGTTTATTATTCACTACTTTTATGTGCGGCAACTCTGCACCACCGAACCGTTCGGTTAGCTTTACATGGTTGTAATTCCCTTTTTTAACATGATAAATTGTTTCAAGCAGCGGAGTAGCGGATGATAAAATAATCGGAATATTTTCGAGCTTGGCTAAGACTATTGCCATATCTCGGGCATTATATATAACTCCCTGTTCCTGTTTAAAGGATGAGTCATGCTCTTCATCAATGATGATTAATTTTAGGTTTTTATAAGGTAAAAAAAGTGCTGACCTTGCCCCAATAATGATCTGCGCACTTCCATTTGCAATACTAAGCCAATTATTTCGGCGAGCTTTGGGAGTAAGTCCTGAATGCCACTCAGCTATATTTCCAGATATCTGACTGTGAACACGATTTACTAATTGTGAAGTTAGGACAATTTCTGGCAGAAGGATCAGGACTTGTGCATCGTTTACGATTTCAATTAACCTTGCAATCACAGAGAGATAAACTTCCGTTTTTCCAGACCCGGTTTCACCGTCAAGCAAAGTCACTGAATACTCATTCAAATTACTTATTATCTTATTGCGAGCTGCTTGCTGCTCAGGGCTTAATTGGCAATCTATTTCACTTATTTCCTGATTTTGCTTAGTGAAAACTAACTTATCTATCTGATTTACCTTTAATACTCCTCCCATTATTACTTTGGCAAGCATACCGATAGGTATTACATTATACTGCGCAACCCACTCTGCAAATTCGATCAGTTTTGGTCTGATACTCGGTAACTCGATCTTTTGTTCAATGCATTTTAATTCTCGATCACTCTTGCCGCTATATTTCCAAACTATTCCAATCAAACGCTTTCTGCCAAATGGTACCACTACGTAATCTCCAATTGAAGTTTCAGTATCTTTCTCAATTGCATATGAAAATAGCTGATCAATTGGAAGTGGTAGTAATACGTCAACTATTCTTGTCATAAGTTAGCGCTGTTTTTAGATACATAAAGAAGCCTTAATGCTTTTTTCATAGTACACAATTTATAATCATAAATATTAGAAATGTGAGGAAATTCTGTATGTTTAGCGATAAAATAGTCCTAGACTTTGAAATAGAAAAAGGTGACCGAATAGATCGGTGTTACTTCTCTACACGCATCAAACTTACAGATAAGAGCAAAAGTTTTCTATGTGAAAAGCTCGGTAAACCTAACAATTTAGATGATTACTTTAATCTTAATCCTGAGAATTTTTATATTTATTACAACAAATATAGTGGGCACTATGGTATAAATGAGCTGTATGTCAGAGATAATAATGGTAGATATTTAGCTACTAAACTTCCACTTGATCAGAGCGGATTTTCGATAGAGTTATCATTCGACGAGGTGAATTATGGCTTTTATCCTATGTATGCAATCTATAATCCCACTCAATATGACAAAAAGCAGGAAAAGAGCTTTGAAGATAATGGTGAATTGCAGCCGTTTGTGTCAAGTGTATTGGATTACTTTCTAAATGGCTTAACCATTCAAGATATGTTTTTGCAAATACAAAATGAGCTTGTTGAAAAAGAAACAAAATTAGAAGAAGACAGAAGAAAAGCAGAGGAAGAATTAAATAAAAAGAATGAAAAGTTAAGGGAACTCATAGAAAATGATGAGATTAAAGTACTTAAAGTAATAAAAGGCCATAGTATTGGGAATGGATGTTCAGCGGCAATTTTGCAGCTTGATGGTGATCTTGATGCAAGTAAGTACTACATAGCAGAGTATGAAGGCAATGAATACTTACATTGCACGAGCTCTGGTTATGACATACTGCTTGACCAGAGCGATTTATTTTTTGTTCTCAATAGCAGCTCTTATCTTGAACTTGAAAGCGGTTTCTACTCAATACCTGCTGGCAACTATGCTAAATATCTCGATACTAAGAATCTGCTTTTTAGCGATGATCAACTATCTAAGCAGTTATGCAAAAACAAGGTAAAGGCTGAATCTACAGTTAACGCATTTTTCTCAAGACTTATTTATAGTGAAAATTTTTAAGAGGTGAATATGAAATTTAAAACAAATTCTGAATATGATAAATCAAAAAATTTAGACTTAGATGCTAAAGACTCTACAGGCTATGCTGCTCTACATAAAGCTGTTTTTAGTGGGCGTTTCGATGAGGTCAAACTGTTAATAGATAAAGGCGTTAGAGTGGACGTGCAAGATAAACATGAGCTCACTCCACTTTTTTATGCTGTTATGAACAATGATGAGAAAATGATAAAATTTCTAGTCGAAATAGGTAATGCCGATGTTAACCTGGGTAAATATAATAATCCTCTTGGCATGGCTATTTCACGTGGACGTATGGAATTAGCAGAATATTTGATAGACAAAGGTGCAGATATAAACCGACAAGACAGTATCGGCAGAACCTTTCTGCATAAAGCTGCTGAAGATGGAAATTTAGCTGCAGTGAAATTTTTAGTAGAAAAAGGTGCTAGGCTTGATGTTTTAGATAAATGGAATGATACTCCTCTTCATGTTGCTGCAAATGTAAAAGTCAATAAAGGTCATACAGAAGTAGTAGATTATTTAATAAAAAACGGTGCAGATATAAATCTTACTCATAACTACACTCCGATACACCTAGCTATTACACGTGGAAATTTAGATATGGTGAAATGTCTGATAGATAATGGTGCTGATCTTTATATTAAAAGAGCATGCGATGGTACACCTCTTACTTATGCTAAACAGCAAGGGCAAGTGGAAATAGTAAATTACATGGATGGTGTAATGTCAAACCTTTCACGTAGCAAAACTGTATCCCTTGATAACACTAATATAAATATCAAGTATGACTTAGCTGCCAATAAGCTAGATACAATAGAAAAAAGCATTAAAGATGCTGTACGAGACTTTAAGGGTGCTTTTAATACCTCTGACCATGATATAAGGATCAATACTTATGTATTCAACACTCAAAATGAGTTTAAAGAGTACTTGAAAAAAGTTGGATTCGATGCTGGCGACGGTGTTAATGGCTACACAAGAATGATCGATCTAAATAAGGGAAATGCTGCTGACGTTTATGTCTACCTAGATAGTAAAGGGAATTTAAATCAACATACGTTAGAGCACGAGATAGGGCATGCAATGCACTTTGCAAATCTTGGTCTAAGCTATATCTTGCCAAAAGCAATGCACGAAGCTATTGCTAACTATGTTGCTGGTTTAGAAAATGGCAAACACATTAATGATCACGGAGATAAAGAAGCTTTAATTGCAATAAAAAATAAGAATCTTAAACTAGATGAGATATTACGTAATGATTATCAAGGAAATCACTACTATTCAGAAGCAGAGCAAGTAGTAAAGTTTCTTGAACATAAACACCCGGACTTAATTGATAATTTACTAAAGAGCCTCTCCACTTATAAGAGATATCATGATAGGGATCAAGGTAAGAAATTAGTTGAGGATTTTTTGACTGAGCTAAAAGGTTATGATCGAGAGTTTAAACAGTGGGTTAAGGCTGAGCTGAGTGGTGAACAACATATGGAATATAATGTTGTTGAATCTAACAGTGTTGAAAGTTCAACAAGCCAACAAAGTGCAGGCAAGGGTCTATATGGTTATAGCCCAGTACATAATGTAAGTGGTGATAAAACCAAGATAGAATCTAAATCAAGTGTCAGTAGAGAAGATTCTATGCAACCTGCTAAAAAAGCGAGTGAAGACGAACAAGGAAAAGCTGTTACAACAAAAGTTATGAAGTATAATAAACAGCCTTTCTTAAAGGTGAATATTGATGACAATAATGTAGAAAACACTATAGGAAAAGTAAACGAGATAAATAAGGTAACAGGTGCGACGAGTTTACATTTTGCTGCTTCATTGGGAGATTTAAGCAAAGTAGCAACGCTACTAAAACACAATTCATATATTGATACAAGAGACCATAATGGACAAACGCCACTACATTATGCCATTCAGTCAGGAAATACGGAAGTAGCAAAATATCTTATTGATCATGGAGCAAATCTTAATGTTCATGACAATTATTATCAGAAAACTAATACTAAATATGTGTATTATAAGACACCTTTACACTATGCTATTGAGTCTGGAAATATAGAGATAGCTAAATACTTAATAGATCGTGGTGCAAATCCTAATATTCAAGATGCTTATTCCCAAACACCATTATACAGTGCTATTTATTCAGGTAATACAGAAATAGTGAAGTATCTATTAGATCATAACGCAGATCCTAATAGTAAAAGTTATTATACTTTTCCGTTACTTGCTGCTATTAAGCTAGGGAATTCGGAAATAGTTAAGAGTTTAATTGAGTATGGCGCAGATCTTGGTATCAAGAACACGTCAGCTCAAACACTGCTGCACTATGCAATTGAGCTAAAACATACGGAAATTGCTAAATACTTAATAGATCGTGGTATAGATGTTGATACCCGTGATATTAGCTCTGGTAAATCTCCACTACATTTTGCCATGCACATGAAAAATATGGAAGTAGTTAAATATCTCATAGAGCACAATGCGGATATTGATATTCAGGATAGCTACGGCTTAACACCTTTGCATCTTGCTGTTGATCTTGGGAATAAGAAGATGATAGAGCAGTTAGTTGAAAAAGGTGCGAATATTAATGCTCAGGATAATGATGGTTGGACACCTTTAGTTCATGCAGTGAGGCATGGAAAGTTAGATACAATAGAATATCTAATAAAAAACAAAGCTGACGTTGACGTTGTAGGCAAAGATGGCAGGACACTTGTTGAACATGCTGAGTTATGGGCAGAAGAGAAAGGACTAGCAAGAGATGTAATAGATAGCAAAGGCGATAATGATTCTTATTATCGTGAGCTTTCAAAAGAAGCTGCAACTTGGGAAAAAGCTGGAAAGGATATGCTTAGCTATCTCAAAAAAATTACTATGCAAGAAGAAGAATCTAACGATATAGACCAAATGCCAGCAGATCAACCTGTAATTGAAGAAAGGAGTAAAAGATCGATAAGAGGAGACGAAGAGAAGCAAGAGGAAACAATTGTTATAGATAATGTGAAAGAAGAATCACAACATCCTTTAAAAATCAAAGTGGGTGAGACTGTTGAAATAGGGAAATATAAGGTAGAACTGCAAGTTACGTATGATGATGTAAGAAATTTTTATGACACTATACGTGGTAAATATCATGATGGTAGTGGATACAATTATGAGCAAGTAATGGTTTTGTACAATGAAATTGTTAGGCCAGCATCACAGCATCATGATGAACCATTTACTCTTGCTGAGTCCTATATTGCAGATGGGCATCTATTTATTAAAAATCAAGATTTTGGAATTTTGAATGATTTTAATGAGATGTTCTATAAAAGTGATGAGTTTATGTAATGTAAAAGGTGGATGAGAATTAATTGATATAAGGAATTAGATCTTTCACTGTCATCCCAGTGTTTCTTTCCCCTGCCATTCCGGCGTTTCCTTCTCCTGTCATCCCAGTCTGGGATGGCTTTGTTGCATCGCTCAAGTGAAAAGAACTGGAAGTTACTGACAAAATTCATTATAAAACAGCCATTTAACTGTTGAAGAAAAAATATGCCACAGAAAATGAAAGTCAGTAACCAAAACGAATATAACAAATTCCTTGAAAAAAGGGGGAATATTTTTCGTTACATCGATGAAGCTATCGAAAATTGGTATGAAAATAGTCCAAAAATGCAGGGCGGCAACTATATTTATAGTGATAAAGTTGTGATTTTGGTGCATATAATCGTTAATCTTTTTAGAATTGACTTAAGACAAACGGTAGGGTTTGTAAAAGGATATCTGCAACAAATAGGAAAAAATTTGCAGCTATTAACAAGCATCAAAAAAAACTTAATATTAAGATAAATGATTGCAGGATTGATAAAAGCAACATGGAAAATATTGAAATTATCATAGATAGCACAAATTTACAGTAACACTCCTGGCCACAGTAAGGAAAACAGTGCAGATAGAAAGTACCGAAGCTACGAGCAAGTAAGAAAGTTACATGTTATGTTAAGTGTGAATAGTAAAAAAGCTATAGCTGCAAGATACAGTAATGGCGTCTACTCTGACCACTTGCGATTTGCTTGAAGAAGTTAATTTTCAGCACAAAATAAAAGCATTATATGCAGATAGGGCATACGATAGGCAAAAACTTTATAAATTGTGTAAGAAATACGATATAAAAACAAAAGTTCTACCAAAAAAGGATGCAGCAGAACATTCAAAAATAGATTATATGTCTGACAGAAATGCTGCTATTAGGTTAAAAAATTATACGGTGAAGATGGCATGAAAGAATGGAAAAAGAAGTAAATTATGGAAAAAGATCTTACATAGAAGGATTTTTCTCAAGGTTGAAGCAAGTATTTGTTTAGGAATAAATCTGAGATAAATCGAGAAAAAGAACTAAATGCTATTTGCTTAATAAATTCACTGATATTGGTGTGGCTAAATTTGAGATAGTTACATGAATTTACCATAAATCACCATCTCATAAAGTGTGATGCAACAAAGCCAATCGGGAGTCGCAATAGTAAAAGTGAAAGAAATCTTCAAAGTAGAACTATCCCCCAAAGCTGCACATGGACATAGAACATCCTTTATCAGGGATGGACGTAAACATTGAAGATCTTCCCCTAGAGCTGGATATAGATATAAAGTCATTTATACCATTACCTATATTCGAGAAAAATATCACATGCCAAGAACCTTGTCAAAATTATATAATCTATCTCTAGAGCAGGTTATTGAGAATGTCAATCCACATAAAAGAGCCAGGTATTCCTAACACCACTAAACTCACAAATTCATTTGCTAGAGTTTATAAGTTCTTGTTTATAATAATTTTATTATATCATAAAACCATCTATATCGGCCTATTTAAACAGTATTTTACTTTCCTTAAGGATTTTTTAAAGATCACCTATTGAATTCTATGATATGATTTTTTGTGAGATTGTTATACACGTTATAGCAAGGAAGGCAGAGAGATTTGTTAAGTAGTTTTTGCATCTATATGAGCTACTTGAATAATGGTTACAATATAATTGTACAGCATGAGCTGAGTTCGCTTAGCCCTTATCTACATATTCAGTTCCACCAACAGTTATTGCATCGACCTTGAGTGTTGGCTGACCAACTCCAACAGGCACATTTTGTCCGTCTTTTGAGCACGTACCAACACCAGGATCTAACTTTAGATCATTACCAATCATTGATACTTTTTTTAGCACTGTTGGCCCATCACCAATTAGCGTTGCTCCTTTGACTGGTTGTGTAATTTTACCATTTTTTATTAGGTAAGCTTCCGAAGATGAGAAAACAAATTTTCCTGATGTTATATCAACTTGTCCACCACCAAAATTTACTGCATATAGGCCTCTCTTTACACTGGATATTATTTCTTCTGGTGTATATTTTCCTGGCAACATATAGGTGTTTGTCATGCGTGGCATAGTAACTTCTTTGTAACTTTCTCTTCTACCATTACCAGTTGGATTTACACCCATAAGTTTAGCGTTCATATGATCTTGCATATATCCTTTTAGAATTCCATCTTCTATAAGCACATTATAGCCAGGTAAAGTACCCTCATCGTCTATGCTAATAGAACCACGCAAATTAGGTAGAGTTCCATCATCAATTACAGTAATGTTACTGGCTGCCACTTGTTTACCCATAGAATTTGAAAATGCCGAGATTCCTTTACGGTTAAAATCACCTTCAAGTCCATGACCTACAGCTTCATGCAATAATATTCCTGGCCAACCTGAACCTAAAACAACTGTCATCTCTCCAGCCGGAGCTGGAATTGCCTCAAGATTTACTAGCGCTTGCTCTAACGCTTGGTTTGCAACTTCTTTCCACTTCTTCTCAGAAACAAACTTACTATAAGCGTCTCTTCCACCATGCCCTGCAGAACCTTTCTCCGCTCGGCCATTTTTCTCTACGATGACTAGTACATTAAAACGTACTAAAGGTCTGATGTCGCTTAACCTGTGATCATCTTTTATTATTTGTATAACTTGCCATTCTCCACTTAGAATTATTTTTACTTGCTTCACGTAGTTATTCTTGGACCTTACATACTCATTAACCTCATTGAGTAGTTTAATCTTTGAGTTCAGATCCATTTCATTTATGGGGTTAATCTTTGAATACAGCTCTCTTGTTCCCTCATTTAAGTTTATTGAATTTGTTTTGTTTAAAGATACTGAGTTTTTCACTATAGAAGCAGCGTTACTAATTTCCTTTTCGCTAATTTCAGAAGAGCAAACAAAAGACGTACTATCCTCACAAAAAGACCTGAGACCAAATCCTCTTCTGATATTTAAATCCATATGTTTTAATATATTATCATCAAAAATCAGGGATTCTGATTGGCAAAACTCTAAAAATAGCTCACCACCATCACTATTGCTCAAAGCGTTGTTGACTATTTTATATACATTATTAATATTAACATTGTTCTGAGCAAAAAATATTTGATCTAGATTTGGCATTACCTTTGAGCTAAAAATTGTTTAAGTATATTATTTAATTTTAACATAGTAAATCACAAAAAGCCCGGGTGGCGGAATTGGTAGACGCGCTAGCTTCAGGTGCTAGTAACTTTTCAAGTTGTGGAAGTTCAAGTCTTCTCCCGGGCACTCTGTATTGATTTTTGAGTCAATTAATGCTATGATATAATGTATTTACTACTAAGTTTATGAGTTATGAAGAAAAAAAGCTTGTTTACAGAAAGAAAATAAGAACTTATTCAAAACGCTTGGTTACTGCACTATCTATTGCTTCTTTGAGTGGGTACATAGCAGCATTAGCCCTAAATATTTCTTCCTTAAGCTTGTATTTTACTATTGTCAGCACTATACTAAGTGCACTTTCGCTTGCTTTAAATATATGGTCATTAACTGATCATTTTAGGCAGTGTGGCCTTAATAAGCAACTCGATACCTCTCGGCAAGAGAAATTAATGAAGATCTGCCTCGACATTGCATCTAACGTTTCATTTTTAATAGGAGGAATTACATCTATATTACCTCTTGAATTTCCTATTATCCCCTTTATTTCCGTTGCTTTTTTTATTCTAGGTTGTACCTTTATGGCAACCAATTTCATTCGAACTATGATTAGTCAGCCGCAAATAGATGAAACCAAAACCTCAAAGTTAGTGATCATTTGAACATTCAATCTGCAATAGCTGCCTAATTATTACATGTTAATAACTTAGCTTATTTAACTTGACAAATTACGCCATCTCCCTTACTATGATAGCAAGAGTATTTACCCTTGTTTTTAATCTCCGCGGATTTAACAGCAAAATTCAGTAAAAAACTCAAATATTTATTGGCAAATTACATAAAAATTATAGCGGCTGCATGTCTTTTTTATTTTTTCTACATTCAGCCAAATCGCGCTTGTTAGTACATTATCAATTTAAATTATTAAAACTCGCTATACGGGGGTTCTTTTGTCTTTTTTTACTTAGTAAATTTCTTAATATTTGTAGCTAAAGTAATTTTAGAGAGCCAGCGTGGGACACACAACCGCACTAACGTTTATTTTTGAAGGTACTATTTATATAGATGAAATGTTCAAAAGTAAAGCATTTAAATATCTAATTCTTACTTCCCAAATTTCAAATTATCTTCCTCCTATTTTATTAATAGCAGGTTTGGTGTTGCAGTACCAATCTAGTTGCGTAGACAGTAAAGTACTCATTGGATTTGCTATAGTACTAGGTTGTACTTTATTATTACAATTAGCAAGTGAGATCTACGAGAGAAAAGTTGTAAATCTTGTAAAAACTGAAGGAAGAGGTGATGAACAAAATGTACCTATAGGAGCATTAACCGAAAAGCCAAGCAGCATTGTAAATCCCGATAGTGTTCACGCTCATGGAAGAGAGCAAGTTGTGTAGTGCATTTATTGTTCTTGGATTAATTGATAGCTATTCTCCATACTCAAATCTCTGGCTAAAAATAGCGAGCCACAGATTAGTATGGTTTTGACGTTTTGTATAGAAGCTTTTAGTATGTGATTTGATATAGCATCTCTGATTGATTCACATTCGATAGCATTGATTCCTATATTATGAGCTCCTTCTCTAATTAAATCTGTACTTGTTGCTTTAGGTTCAGATTTAACACAAACGGCGCATAGTAGTTTGATGTATGGCTTTAAGTGCTCTAAGAACTCTGCGACGTTTCTGTTACGAGTAACACCAAAGATCATATAGATACCTTCAGCAAAATTGTCTCTTACCCACTTAGCTAACACTTTGGCACCATCATTGTTGTGCGCGCCATCTAGAAATAATTGCCAATCTTTTGGTAATAAAGAAATTAAATTACCTTCTTTTATAGACTCTAGCCGCGCAGGCCAATAAGTGCTCTGTAAACCTGAAGCAATGTCCTCTTCTCCAATATTAAATCCATACTTCCCACTCAAAATGCTACATGCTGCAATTGCGTTTCCTGAATTGATTATTTGATGATCTCCTTTTAAAGATGGCAAAGAAAATTCTATTGATTGAATAGTCGATTGAAAGACTATTCTGTTATTCTGTTTTTCACAATTCCACTCAAATCCTCCTCTATATAAGGGAGATTTTTTGTTTATTGCGTGTTGTTCTAGCGTGTTCATTATAGATTTTTCTTGTGGTGCTATTACGCAAGGAACATTAGGTTTCATTATTCCAGCCTTTTCACCTGCTATGGTTTCTACGGTAGGACCAAGATATTCTGTATGGTCAAGTGCAATGGAAGTGATGATCGTTAGAATCGGATTATCTATAACATTTGTTGCATCAAGCCTTCCACCCAGACCCACTTCAACTAAAGTAATATCAGCTTTATGACGAGAAAAAGCTAAGAAGGCTGCAGTCGTTGCGGCTTCAAATAGAGTGATGGGTTGTTCTGCGACTGCTATACGGCATTCTTCCAGTGAGTTATGTAATTCACTATCATCGATATCATTGCCTGCAACAACTATTCTCTCATTAAAATTCACTAAATGTGGAGAAGTGTACGTATGAACTTTATACCCTGCTGCTTGCATTATATATCTTATAAAGGATAGTGTTGATCCTTTGCCATTAGTGCCAGCTATGTGAATTATTGGCGGTATTTTTTTCTCGGGATTACCCAGTTTATTTAGAAAACTTTTTATGCGATCAAGAGAAAAATCCTTTGGCCTACTGCCAATCGGCTTAGGCCAATGAGGCATGTATATCATAAATTATTGTTACGTTTTAATTCATCTATTACACTTGCCATGCCATTCGTGTCGATCTTTTCACTAAATTGAGAACGTTGATTAATAGAAATACTTATTCCACTCATTACAACATCGTTTATTAAGAAAGAATTGTCACTTTTAGTCACTTTAAAGTCAATGTTTGTAAATTCCTCATCACCATAAGAAAATCTTGTTCCTATCAGACAAGTTTCATCGTCAACTGCTCTTGTACTCATTATGATCATTTCACTATTATTTATGTATTTATACAAAATTTTAGCGCACAAACGCGCGAGATATACTTCATATTCTTTTAGAAACTCTTCTTTTTCTTTCTGAGTAGATAAATTCCAATATTTCCCTATGACAAATCGAGATATTCCTTTGAGGTCAACATTATTCTGAATAATTTTCAGAAGTTCTTCTTGTACATGTTCTAGATTTTTTCTATTCCCTTTCATAGACGTGTTGTCTACTTGCTGCTTCATGGCAAGCACAAAAGTTTTGTGCCCTATACAATTCGCGTAAGCACTTGAGGAGATTACAATAAAAATGGTTAAGAACTTAATAAGATTCATAAGATATATTTATTAGCTATGATACTTAAAATGCAAAATTTAACAAAGGCAAAATAATGATCGCTAGTTTTAATATATCTATAGACATACTCTATATAAATAATCTATAATTAATTTAGGGGTCTGTGCTATGCGTTATGAGTTAAGTTAAATTTCCCGAGCGATAATTTCTGATCAAGGGAATTGCCTCTGTTAATTTCATTGAAATTAGTACGTGATGCCCACCTTAACTTTAGGTCTCAGGAATCTACTAAGACTGACGGTAGATATGGATCCCTTTTCCATTATTTAGGTTTATGTTACACCAATATAAAGAACAAGGTGTTTTTTTCTTTTCATCTCATGAGATATTTCAAGTTGTAATTGACGTTGAGAAGTATCCTGATTTTGTTCCTTGGTGCAAAGCTGTTTATATAAAAGAAAAAACTGATAGCCAAATGATTGTGGACCTCCTTGCAGCTTTTCATGGCATTAAAGGAAGTTACACATCAGAAGTGACCTTTCTTTCTCCAAATGGAGCAAATAAAAGTTGGATAAAAGCTGTGTCGTCAAATGGAATATTTAAACATTTATACAACGAATGGAAATTCACTCCTATAGATGAAAGTAAAACTATGGTAGAGTTCTATATAAAGTTTGAATTTAAATCCAATTTGTTTTCCGCCTTATTAAACTCAGTTTATAAATACACACAAAGTAAAATAATTGCTGCATTTAAAGACAGAGTAGAAAGTGTTGCCGAGAAAAAGTTATCTTGACATTATTTATATAAATGCATAAATTCTTTAATAAGTTAAGTGTTTCCATTGTAATGATTTTTAGATTATTGTTCTTACTTATTTTTATAAGTGTTAGTTCTTATGCAGCTATTGAACAAAACTTACCCAACACTCAAAAAACTGATGAAATAACATCAAAAGAACTACTGTCACTACTGCCTGATGATAAATTATTAGGTGATCCAAAAGCACCAATTTTAATGATAGAATATGCTTCGCTCACTTGTTATCACTGTTCTCTTTTTCATAAGAAAGTTTTTCCTAAAATCAAAGAAAAGTACATAGATACAGGTAAGATGTTATACATATTCCGTCATTTTCCTCTAGATTACAGAGGATTAAAAGCTGCAATGCTAAGTTATTGCTATGAAAAAGAAGAAGACTATTTTAATTTTAACAAAGCTGTGTTTAATGCAATAGACTCGTGGAACTACTCTAATTTTAGTGATTTAACTATACTACAAAAAATTGCTGCACTAAGCAATTTGAAGCAAGATGTATTTAACCAATGCATTAATGATAAAAAGATGATGGACAAAATTATAAATGATAAATCACTTGCAATTAATAAACTTGATATCACAGCTACTCCTGTATTCATCATCAAGATTAACGATGACAAATCATACGTAGAGAATGGTAAAATCAAACATGAAGGATATAGAGAGCTGGAATATTTCACTAATGTAATAGATGAGTTATATGGAAAAGCTATAGTGAAGTAATAACACTTTAGCTTACCATATAAAAACCCTATGCTGAATCAGTATTTTTTGATACTGTTTGTTGCTTTTTACGCTCAAACTCTCTTTTTTTACTGTGCCAAGCATAATAATACATAGCAATTTTATTCTCTATTAATACTATCGTTCCATCATAAAATTGGACCATATCCATAACTTTTTTCTGAGCTTCGTTAAAGCGTTCTTTGTACTTCTCGCGATAAGCTGGATTGTGCAGTAATTTCACTCCTTCATTATTATTAGATTTCTTGCTTAACGTTTCAACTTCGTTAGCAATGTTATAAGACATATAACCCCCTCTAATTGATTATAAAAATTACATTTTAAGAGAGATGTAAAATAAACGATCCCTTAATTCTAGTATAACAATTGGTTATTATACTAGTTAACCATAGTAAAATATATAATAATCTTTGTCACTTAAAATTTTACTTTATAAAATAACAACTTAAAATAAAAATTTTTATTATTCTTAACTCTATTGTTATATCTATAAATCTTATATAGATTAAACCTCCTTAGTTTATATTATAAAACTTAATGCGTCATAACTTTAGCAGAAAATCGTTGTACATAAGAAGCTTATTTGCAAAAGAGTATAAAAAAATAGAAGAACATTGTACTCTTGATAAGAAACAACGTATTCAAATCACTCCTGAAGAAGGAAAATTATTAAATTTATTTATCAAAATCCATAAAGTTAAAAGCATAGTTGAAATTGGCACGTTATATGGTTATTCGTCAATTTGTATGGTAAAAGCTTTACCGAAAGATGGTCATATATATACAATAGAAAATAATCCTCAACACTCAAGAATAGCAAAAAAAAATTTTAGTGCTTTTAATCTAAGTGATAAAATTACTCTAATAGAAGGTGATGCACTGGAAAAAATTAATGAATTATCAGCAAAGGCACCATTTGACATGATATTCATCGATGCTGACAAAAGTAGTTATCCTAAGTATTTAGATTGGGCAGAGTCATACATTAAACAAGATGGGCTAATCGTTGCAGATAACACTCTATTATTTGATACAGTATTTTTAGAATCTCCTCCAAAAGAAGTATCAGAAAAGTCATGGCATGCTATGAGAGAGTTTAACGATAGATTGTCAGATGAAAAAAAATATTTCTCCATATTGATTCCTACTGACGAAGGAATGACTGTAGCTTTAAAACTCACGCAAGTTAAAAATCAAGGTCAGCGTAATGTCTAGGGGGAGTTAAGCCAAAAACTCTCTCTAATAATATTTCGCGAAAACAAGGCCTTGATTTAACAATGGAGTACCATTCTTTTAAAATCTTACTTTTTTCCCATGGGAAACTATTTACGTAGTCTATTATAGAAATATGTGATGCTAAAGTAATATCGGCTAAAGTGAACTTATCGGTTGCAAGCCAAACGTTCTTGTTAATTAAGTGTTCGATGTATTCCATATGGCAAGGCAGGTTATTCTGAGCTGCATGAAGAAACCTAGAGTCAGGGCTGCGGTTAGTAATTACTTTTTCATTCATAATATACTTAGTAACTTCATTGTAAAATTTGCTATCGAACCAATTGATTAAAGCGCGTATTTTAGACTTAATAATAGTGGATGAACCAAGTAATTTGACGTCGCTATTGTAAGTCTCTTCTATATATTCACAAATGGCATTACTATCCGCTATTACAAAGTTATTATCTATTAATACTGGTACTTGTCCGATTGGATTGATCTCCATGAATTCATTCCGCTTTTCCCATGGATTTTCATATACCAAATCACAACTCAGCTTTTTTTCCTTGAGAAGAGCTCTAACTTTTCGTGAAAACGGACAAAGAGGAAAATGATATAAAATCATAATATTCCTCTTTTGTTATTCCAATACCTATATGTTGTCATTCCAGTACGTGACATTAGAATCCAGCTTATTTCATTATGGACATTACTTTTAACATATACTCCTAGAATCCATTGTCCATTGTATAATTTCCAAATATTTTTATACTTGAATCCCAGTACAACTGTACAAACATTGTAGTCTGAGAGCAATCCCCACCGGAAGGGTGTCATTTCAGTGATTGACACTGGGATGGCTTTGTTGAATCGCTCAAGTGAAAAGAACTGGCAGTTACTGACAAAATTCATTATAAATAGCCATTTAACTGTTGAAGAAAAAATATGCCACAAAAAATGAGAGTCAGTAACTGCCATGAATATAACAAATTTCTCCAAGAAAGAGGAAGCATTTTTTGTTATATCAATGACGCCATAGAAAATTGGTACGAGAATTGTCCAAAAATGCAGGGCGGCAACTATATTTATAGTGATAAAGTTGTGATTTTAGTGCATATAATCGTCAGTTTCTTTAGAATTGGTTTAAGACAAACAGTCGGGTTTATAAAAGGATATTTGCAACAAATAGGAAGAGATTTGCAGCTATTCACAAGCATCAAAAAAAACTTAATATTAAGATAAATGATTGCAGAAAATAATATAGAAGATATCGAAATTGCTATAGACAGTACAGGAATTAGTATATACAACAACACACAGCAAGGAAAATAGCACTGACAGAGTGGCTATGAGCAAACGAGAAAATTGCACGTAATGTTGAATATAAACAACAAAAAAGCCAAAGAAAAAATAATACAAAGATTTTGTCCGGATGAAAGTATTCTTGATGATAATTTTTATACAAAGTTTTTTCCTTTTAACTTTGATCAAGGGAAATCGGCTGAAGATAATAAATTTTTGGTGCCAATTAGAAAAGAGGTAATTTCTAATCTAAAGTTTTTGCTAGCTAATGAAATTGCGCGATTTGCAACAGATCTTATTAAAGAGCAAAAAAAAGAAGACAAAAAATCGGAACTAGGTTATAAGAATCTATCAGATGATATAGAGCAGGAGATAGAAGAACATGTAGATTATAATATAATTGATGAAGTCTTTGATAAGGGATCTTATCTATATGGTGCGGAGTGTGTTGATAGAAATTTGCAACGTTCTTTTGTAGATTTGCTCTCATCGAGGATAAAAGGTTATGAAAATGGTCCTAAAAAACCTAAGGATTTTTTAGAAGAGAAAGGAAATTATGTATATCTAAAGAAAAGCATTTTTGATAATCCTAAGCTCATTAAAGACATAGCAAAGCATGAATTATCCTTTCATTGTCGTGATTTGGAAGTTTCAAGTACCGAGGATGAAATGAATGACACTCTGAAGTCCGCAGTTGTTGATTTAATTTGTAAGGCACTACCGCACCTACCAATTGATTCTATGTGGCATACTTCTCACAAAGAAAGTAAAGATGAGTATTCAATTTTGGCTCCTGTTATTGATTGTGGTAATTACATAGAGTTTTTAAATGAAAAAGAAGTTGATCATATTAATAATAAGGTGTTTGGTGTTACAAAAGTATTGCGTGATGTAAAAGATGATATTGCAGAAAGAGGTCTTCCAACATATGGTGCCGAACAAATATATGCAATAGACTTTCGTAACCCAGACATTGCTTACTGTGTGATGAATAAGATCACAGAGAGCTCTTTAATCAGCGAAGATACAGGTAAAGATAAAGTTAAATATAAGCTATCCATTGATCCTGCGCGTGTGCAAGCTATGAAACCACAAACTCTTGCCCCTTCTGAAGAAAAAGTAGGGACGGATGGACCAAGTGCAGATACAAGTGCAGATAGTGGTTTTGGTGATTCACCTAAGAATTCAGTTATAGGTAAATCACATGCTAAAAACTCAAGCAAATTCCTTAGGCCCGACTACTATGGTGAAGGTAAAGGTGGGGATGATGCTTCGGCTAAAGATAGTGGCTTTGTCCCTTCTTCAGCACAATCTTCAGCACGATCTTCTTTTAATAAGCCCAAAACAACATTTAACCAACCTTCTATATCACAGCCTGACCAATGTTCTGCAAAAAAGCAGACATCAACTAGTAAGAAATCAATTTGTTGTATTTTATAGCTAAAGAAAATTAAACTATTTGAGGACGAATTGTGAATGAAAGTTTATTTGCCAAGGTAGAGCTGCCTTGGCCTACAAATCTTGGTTTCTTTATCGTTTACCATTTCATACCACTGGGCAACCCAACCAGTGGTTCTTGCAAGTGCAAAAATGGGTGTAAACATACTTGAAGGGATACCGATAGCATTCATTATTATACCTGAGTAAAAATCAACATTTGGATACAACTTACGTGTAATAAAATACTCATCCTTTAAAGCTATTTCTTCAAGTTTTTTTGCAATTTCAAGTAATTCATTGTTTTGCTCTAGTTTGCTTAAAATCTCATGACAAGCATCCTTTAATATAAGCGCGCGCGGATCATAGTTTTTATAAACACGATGTCCAAATCCCATTAGCTTAAATGGATCTTTATCATCTTTAGCTTTCTCAATGAATCTATCTACATCTCCACTTTGCTCTATCTCTTTTAGCATATTTATAACTGCCTCATTAGCTCCACCGTGTGCTGGACCCCAAAGTGTAGCAACTCCTGCAGACAGGCTTGCAAATAGATTAGAACCAGCTGACCCTACCAATCTGACAGCTGCTGTAGAAGCATTCTGTTCATGATCAGCATGAAGAGTAAATATTTTATCCAGAGCTTTTACAAAAAGGGTATTATTAACAGCACTGCCAAATATCATATTTAAGAAATTCTCACTATAACTTAATTTATTATTAGCATTTATGAATTCCTGATTGTTGATATGTCTATAAATCATTGCAACAATTGCAGGAACTTTTGCTATTGCAGAAATTCCAAAATCTAAATCTTCACCATTGACATTGTTGCCATGCATTTCATGGTAAGACGCTGACAAATTTGCAAAACATGCAACTAAAATCGACATAGGGTGAGCAGTTTTTGGAAATGCTTTGATTACATTTGTAACTTGCTCTGATACTTTGGATGATTCTTGTATTTTGAGAAGAAATTTTTTGTGTTGCTCTGAACTGGGTAATTCACCATAGAGCAATAAATAAATCACAGCAGTAAAATTATTATTCTCTGCCAAATCAGCTATATTATGTCCCCTATATTTAAGAACTCCTTCATCTCCATCAATGAATGTAATTGTAGAAGAGCATGAAGCTGTAGAAACAAACCCTGGATCGTAAGTGAATAATCCTGTTGTCTTATATAAATCCTTAATATTTAACACATCAGGACCTACTGTTCCACTTAATACGGGCAGATCAATTTTTGACCCATTACTTAGTTCCAATAATGCTTTTTTATCCATCACTTGAGCTACTTAATTTTATACAGAATATACAAACTGAAGAGTATATATTAATACAGCTAACTTTACATTAACCGTATTAAGCGGTCATCAATGCTTTTACTTTTGCATTTAAGCGACTTATTTTACGCGCAGCGGTATTCCTATGAATGACACCTTTATTTACACATTTGTGTAAATTGGATTCAGCATTCCGAAATGCCAAGACAACATTCTCTTTATCACCAGACTTGATTATATCAACTAATCTTCTAATAGCAGTACGAGTTTTGCTTTTTCGCATCTTATTTACTAAAGTACGCTTTGCTATTACCTTCATCATTTTTTTAGCACTCTTATGATTTGCCATATATTAATACCTGTACTTTTCTTTTAATTATAAAGTTTTTTTGTTAATTTGCAATATCAGTTTTTTCTGCAATTAATCTACTACTTCTTTCTTCAATGATTTTTTCTAAACTTTGCAAGAATTCATTTTTGTTTAACCCAGGATATATGGGAGGTAATATTTCTATTACCGCCTTTCCGGGATTCTTTCTCAGAGAAAGTATGCTTTTTGGCCAAAACAAACCAGTGTTTAAAGCAATCGGTAACACAGGAACAGATAATACGCTATATAAAGCAGCAATACCCGATTGATATTTTATATTTTGGTTTATAGTTGTTCTTGTACCTTCAGGAAATATTATTATGCCTCTATTTTCTTTTATACACACTTTTGCTAATTTCATGATATGACGCACAGAACTAATACCATCTGAGCGGTTAATAAAAATCATTTTTAATGCCATGAGATGCAAACCAATGAATGGAATCCATTTCAATTCACGTTTTAAAATAAAAACTGCTTTTCTAAAGAGTAGTATAAAAATAAATGTTTCAAATGGAGATTGGTGTTTAGATGCAATTATAAAAGGTTGCTTAGGAATGTTTTCCATTCCCCTCACTTCATATTTAATGCCACATAATAAACGCAACATGAATAATACAACTCTCACCGAGCAAACAAGGAAAATGGTTATTACACACTCAGGAAAGAAAATTACAGGGAGAGTAATTAAAGTATAGAATACTTCCCATAATATAAGGAGTAAATTAAATAATAAACTTGCAATCACAAACACACGTAAACTTATTTGAATTTAACTTTACTACAAAACTAAAAGCAATAAGTTTAATTATTGATCATCTGAGTAATAGGATGAGAATCAGCTAATTTGTCCTTTAACTTTTCGTTAGCAATATGAGTATATATTTGTGTTGTAGAAAGATTAGTATGGCCAAGAATTTTTTGTATCAGCACAATATTTGCTCCGCTATTCAGTAGATGGGTAGCAAGAGAATGCCTAATCACATGTGGAGAGATTTTATTTTCATCAATATTGCACTTTCTTGCTAATTCCTTTATTAATTGACCAACTCTTTGCCTTGTAATTGGTTTATTAGGTTTATCACCTGGGAATAGCCAATCAGATTTTTTGTTGTTAGGGAGCAGATTGTCACGAATTGATAAATAATCTTTAAGGCTTTGCAATGCTTGTTGATTAAAAAAGATTTGCCTTTCTCTGCCACTTTTTCCCTTTATTATTATGTAGCCTTCCTTACCATTACTGTTTACTAAATGTGATACTTCACATAACTTCATATTGATTAGTTCAGAAACACGCATCCCGGAAGAGTAAAGAATATCTAAAATTGCACATAGCCTTTTACTGCTTATCTCTTTATTCGATCCGCTTGCTGATTTTTTTACTGTTTCCATGAGCAAAAATATTTCTTGAACACTTAAATACTTAGGCAAAGGACGGGAAACCTTTGGATTTCTTAATTCACTATCATTGGCCGGTGCTGGATTAAAATCTATTATTCCATCATTAAATAGGCACTTATAGAAATTTTTGATAGCAGATATTTTTCTTGATATAGAGCTAGTTTTATATTTCTTTTGTGTACGTAAAAAGTTTACATAATCTTTAATATTAGCTTTACTTGCACCAACTAAGGTAGTGCCTCCTTCTAATAAAAATTTTTCAAGTTGGTGTAAATCTGAACGATAACTTTCCAAAGTATTTTGTGTAGAGGATTTTTCGGAAACCAAAGTATCTATGTAATACGTTATGTAAAGATCCTCTTTTTTATTTTGTGGTTGTTTATTTTTCATTATCAGCTCCTATATTTATTTCTTTGACTATAATTTGATTAAAAGTATTTTTTGTATTTTTTATAAGAAAATATGAGATAAATAAAACATTTATCAATAAAGTAAGTACTACAAACCTTTGTTTTAACCTTTTTTTTAAATTTGATCTTATTTTTACCATATTTCAATTATAACATCAAATCTATAAAAAACATCCTGTAAAGTAAGTTTTACTATCATATAAAATATTCCTTAGCTATGTCTGTTTATGCTTATTACATCATAGTATTTATTATAATTTTAACATAAAGAGATAGTGATTTCAACTTCATTATTGTATGGGTATTAATAAATCTTTAATATATATAACAAATGTCTTGCAGCAGAAGGAATCACTTGGGACTTTTTTTTAATAAAGTGTTAATAAAAGGAATGGTTACATTTGATCCTATGGATTCACTATCTATTTTTTCTATAATTTTATTAATGCTGTGGAAAGAACGTTCTATTCTTGCTAGAATATAATTAATCACTTTTAAATCAATTTTTAACTGTTTATCTGAAAATCGTTTTATTAGCATAATTCTTAATAATTCCTCGCTTGCAGGCAAAATTTTTACGCTGGTAGTTGACAATATTCGGGAGCTTAAATCTCTTAGTTTGAAGTTAAGCTTTTTTGGTGAAATTGAAGAAGTGATTAGCAGTCTCTTATCATTTTCTTTCATATAATTATAACAATGTAACAACATTTCCTCATCTTTAATGTTTTGTACATCCTCTAAAATAAACGCATCGCTATACCTAATTTCGCTTACAAAATTATTCACATTGATAAAAATTGCATTGTTTATTGATTGCCAAATATGAGCAAGGTGAGTTTTTCCAGAGCTGTTAGGTCCAAAAAGAATCAGGCATTTCCAAGATAAATCGTTAACTATTGAGTTATATACGTGCTTATTTTCGTCTAAGGTGATATAGTTTTGCCAGCAATAATCAACTTGATTATTGCTAAATAAATTTAATTGCACGTAAAGCCTCTTACATTACTACTTTTTGATAATAATTTTTGCATAAAAATTTACTTGGTCAGGTAAGGAAGCAGTATTACTACTACCCCCTCCCTTAGAAACGCAGCATGCAGGTTTCCCCACACTACGCTTGAGCCCCTTATCTAAGTTCTTCTTTTCTAGAACCGGCTTGTCCTTCATGATTCCTCAGGAAACATCATTCTTAATGGTGACACCAACAGTAGAGAACCTTCTCTTGAAAAGGAGCTTGCTAACATTCTTGTTCGTTTCACTCTCTCATCAAAATACTTTTTCCATTTTAAGTCAAGGGGATTTGCATCCGCTCTGATTTTAACATGTCGTCTGATAGGTATATCAATCAGCTTAAGCAGTCTTAAATACCGTATCTCTTTTGGTTTGTTCTTGCATATGGGTGCAGCAAAAACCCATTGGCGTTGACCCATTACTTTGAAGTAACGATTCTTTATCCAACGTAATCCTTTACGAGGATGTCTTTTCTTTGCCCATTTCCATAAACTATGCCAAATTTCATTGTCGATCTTTCTAAACGCTTTTTTAGCACACACATGGTGATAGTAATTTCCCCATCCTCTCAGTAGAGAGTTGAGTGACTTAATTACTATAGCCTGAGTGTTCGCTATATTTGCTTTTATCAATGTACGTGCTTTATTAAGAAGTCTTTTAATACTTTCTTTCGAAGGTTTAATAATTAACTTCTTATTATATCTACGTACATTACAACCAAGAAAGTCAAACCCTGTTGTAATAGATGTAATCTTTGTCTTCTCTTCTGACAGAATTAAACCTCGCTCATGAAGAAAAGATGATACTAAAGGCTTAACTTCCTTTTCCAGTACTTCATGTGTGAAACCTGAAATAATAAAGTCGTCTGCGTACCTGATTACATTCACTCCACTTCTGATTTTTCCTCTTCTTTTGCTACCTAATTTACCAAAGCGACTTTCTAATAACTGTTCAAGACCATCTAAGGTAAAGTTAGCTAGTATTGGAGAAATTATACTTCCTTGCGGAGTGCCAGCAGTTGTGGGATACAGAGTTTTCGATTCTAGGAAACCAGCTTTTAACCATCTATGAAGAATTTTCTTTTCCATAGGAATATGCTTCATAAGCCATTCATGGTTAATGTTGTCAAAGCACCCTTTGATATCACCTTCTAGTATCCATTGTGGTCGATTGCGTCTTGCCAGTAATAAGTGACAAGCAGCAATAGCATCCGCGCAGGATCTTTTAGGTCTAAAGCCATAGGAGTGACGATCACTGATCGTTTCAGCTATCGGTTCCAGAGCAAACAGATATAATGCTTGCATCGCTCTATCTTTTATCGTGGGTATACCGAGAGGCCTTCTTTTGCCATTAGATTTACTGATATAAATTCGTTTGAGCGGAGAAGGTTTATATCCTCTTTGTTTTAACAGCTTTATTCCTTGAAATTTAGCATTGCAAGTTGACCATAGTTGACGATCTACACCTGCTGTGGTTTTTCCTTGGTTTTCAGTTACTCTCTTAACAGCCAAAGCTTTTCCGCTAAAAGAGCGTGTGAGAAGATGTTGTAAAGCTTTTACCTTACCCCATCTTCCTTCTTGGACAGCCTTAACAATACGTCTTTGTAGCCTCACAATAACTTTCTGGCATTTCTTCCATGGCAATTGCTTCCATGCTTCAAAGCTTTCGGTAGATGCACTTACAGGTTTACTTGTAATCATCTGCTTTCCTACCTTAAGTGGTTAACAAAGTTTCTTGTCACGAGGGACCAAATGGAAGTCTGCTCGTTTTCACGCGAATTAATGTTACAAATTCTATCCATTTCGTTACAAAATGGCATTCGCTTTCTCCATTCTCCTTTACCTGCACTTCCATCAGCATTCCTTGCGGTTTGCTTGCCATGTAGGCGAAAATACAGGCTTACCCTGTTTCTCCAGTCATACAACAGTGGGTTAGGTGGCTTCTCTATACCGGTGGAGTTATTATTTGCGTACATCTAGAAATGAAAAATGTAACTTATCCACATTACCTTTTGGTCAGAGCTTATCAGCATCTTTAGCTCTTTCATCGTATCGGTACTTATAAAGCTTCACTTACGTTCACCATACCACTAGCCTAGCCCTCCAACCACATGATGCTTGCAGTTTATGCCCCTCTCACGATTGAGCATCTTCTTTTTCAAGAGGAGGTTCATTGTCCGCATCGCTTGGCACCAACCGGTTGCCCGATTCGCACTGATGCGTAGACTCAGACGGCAAAACATCTGGTTTAATAAGTTTTAGAATCCTTTCAGTTTCTTTCTGAATGAATTCCTCTCCTTTTAAACAATATGACCGAAGACTTTCAGGTCGCACCATCTCTCAAATGTATCAGAGGTCCTTTTTCTTTTTATCGTGAACTAATTAGCCATTTTTATAAAGCTCACTTTCAAAATATTTATTGACTGCATATTCTACTAATACACTGAACATTCCTATTATTGGAATAAAAAATAATATACCTATAAACCCAAAATATGAGGTGCATATGACAACTCCTAAAATAATGATAGTTGGATGTATATGAACTTTTTTTCCTATTAATAAAGGCACTAATATGCTTGAGTCTATTAATTGACCAACACTAAATAATAGCAAGACAGCAGTACTTTCAAACCATCCACTAAATTGAGTAATGGCGCTCAAAAATCCGATAATAGTGTATAATAATGGCCCTATATAGGGTATAAATGTTAATGTTCCTGATAAAATTCCAATAGCTACAGAATGCTTCAGCCCAATTATGCTAAGGCCCACGGAGTAAAAGATCATCATGACTATACATACGTTTAACTGTCCCTTTAGGTAATTAGATATAATGAAATCTACTTTGGAAAAATAACCTGCAGCTTTTTCTCTGTAAAGAATGGGAATTAGTTTATTAGCCTTTTCTACAATTGCAGGCCAATCACGTAATACATAAAAAAACACCACAAGCGTAATAGCTATTAATGATACCATGTAAATCAAATTAAAGCTTGAATTTAGCACTTGAATTATAAGATTACTGCCCATGCTAAGAGCATTTATAAAATAAGATATATAATCACTATAATTTTCTACTAGATTTTTAGACAAGTGATCAAATAAACTATCTTCAGTTTTTATATTAAGAAATTCTAGCACAGAAGGAATCACTTTAAGCTTTAATGAAGGTATCTTATTCACTAAGAAATTTAATATTAAAGTAATTTGAAAATATATAATAGGTAAAACAAATGTGATAACTAATATAAAAGCTATCAATAAGGTAAGTATTATAAAAACTACAGAACATGAACGTGGTATTCTATATTTTTCAAACTTGGTTACTAGCGGGTTAAATAGATGTGCAACAAAAACAGATATTAGACACGGAACAATCATAGGACGCATCAAAAATAATGTCCCTATTATGAAAAGCAGTACACAACAAATAGTTATATGACGTTTTTGCATGTGTTTAGAATAGTTAATTTACCGAAAAATATAAAGTTTTTTGTAAGTACTATCTATTCATTATTTTATTAGGCATGAGATCAGCCAAATTTTCACTCAATTGCCAACTAGATAAAACTCCGTTATGCGGGTTATCTGTAAAGCCTCTCAGATTAACGATCTTAATCGAATTTCTATTTAACAATAGATCATCTACTGCCTTTGCCAATTGTGCAGGATATGGTATTAAGGTGTCTCTTTCATGATTAATGACTACTATTGGTATATTATCATTTTGTAGCTTTTGTATATTGCTTACTATATCAAAATCTAAATTTAGGACCTTAAGCATCTTTTTCAATAAGCATGAGGGCAGTACACTTAAAATTTTTGCTTGAGGAATTGGAAAATGCTTTATTGCATTATGAAAAGAGCTGAAAGTGCTAGTAAAAATAACGCCTCCAAGTTTAATATTTTTGTCTGTAAAATATTTTAATACTTCTGATGCAACTGCTCCTCCAAAGGAATGGCCGAAAAGTATGATGTTTTCAGGTTTTACACCCTTGTCCATTAATTCATTGATTTTTTTTATCGCAGACTGAGATAAGCTTTTATTCTTATTTATAAATGGAATCATGAGTATTGATATAGACAAAAAAGTGCAAATCAAAGCTGCTAATATTGCTGAATTCGCTGTCCTAGACGTCATTGGGTTGGTAAATAATATCAGAGCGGGTGATAATATGGATATTCCTAAAAATAAGAAACTAGCTATTGCGTAAGTTATATAGTTTTGAAATGCAATTGGGTATTTATGTGCATGAGTGTAGAAATTAGACCTATGGAGATATGTAGATCTATCTTGTATATACCTGGACGCATTTTTATAATTATCACCTATTCCATGAAAAAATATAAGATGTATCTCATTTTCTTTATTATATTTAGCAACGTGCATTATTTCCCTCTAACATATATTACACCTAGTAAAAGAATATTCTTTTTTGAGAATTGGATCAAACTTTTTTAAAATGCTAGATAACTTGTATTAACAACAAAAATGATAAGCATGTACACTAACAGACTTGAGGAATACAAGATAGCAGCATTAATAGTTGCAGCAGGAGTAGGCAGTAGATGCAATGCCAAAATCCCTAAACAGTATATAAAACTGGCAGGTAAGTCTGTTTTATTTCACACAATTAGAAAATTCTTAGCTAATCAGTACATAAGTTACATAAGAGTGGTAGTAAATGAAAGTCAAAAAGATTTCTATAAAGAAGTTACGTCATCAACTATAGATACTAAATTGCTGAGTCCAGTATGTGGAGAAAAAAGCAGGCAGAGTTCAGTTAAACTTGGACTGGAGAGTTTGCAAAAGATCAATCCAGATTTTGTTATTATACATGATGCTTGTAGGCCTTTTGTATCAAATATTCTAATAAATAACTTGATTGAATCTATGATTAATGGTCAATATACAGGAGTAGTTCCAGCAATAGAAGTCGAGGATACTATATCGTTGGTGAGTAATAATTTCGTTGAATCTACGATTTCAAGAGAAAAACTTAGAGCCATACAAACCCCTCAAATTTTTAATTTCAGAGAATTATTATCGTGCCATCAGTCAGTCAAAGAATTTACTGATGATTCATCACTAATGGTGAAGCATAAAAAACATGTTGCGATTATTGAAGGTGAGAAAAAGAATTTTAAGTTAACTACAAAAGAGGATATCAATATGGCAAAACTTCTCTTTGGAGAGCCAAAATTCCGTGTCGGAACCGGTTATGATATACATAAATTTGTTAAAATTCAAAATGATGCTAAGAGCTTTATAAAAATTTGCGGTGTGGAAATTGAGCATAATATGGCAATAGAGGCACATTCCGATGGTGATGTTGCAATACATGCAATCGTTGATGCAATACTCGGAGCACTAGGATGTGGCGATATAGGAGAACATTTTCCTCCTAATTCCTCTAAATGGAAGGATTGCAATTCATCTCATTTTCTTGACTTTGCTGCTAAAAAAGCACAGGAAAAAGGATATAGCGTGTCTAATTTAGATATTACTATAGTTTGTGAAGAGCCTAAAATATCGCCTTACAAAGCAGGAATGAAGGAATTCATATCAAAAATATTAGAAATTAATGGTGAATTCGTAAATATCAAAGCAACCACAGCGGAAAAATTAGGTTCTATTGGAAGAAATGAGGGAATAGCAACGTATGCTTCTGTGCTATTGCGTGCAAATTTTTATTGAAGGTAGAAACGAAATAACTTACTTGACAAAATCCACCATTTCACTTCCATTGCAAGGAAAGTGGGAAGGTTTGTCAAGAAATTTCTATGAGCTACTTTCGACATTAATAGCTGATTCAAGTCTTCTATTCAAAATTTTCAATATAAAATCCAATTCATTTGAGTTGTTATAACGTATCATGACTTTACCCTTAGAATTACTGTCATTAATTTTGATCTTTAAACCAAGTTGAGAAGATATAGCCCCTTCTAGTGCTGCCATATCTTGATTTTTAGTATATTTATGCTCTTTTTGATCGTTATTTTGTTGTAAGTCTTTTATCAATTTTTCAGTTTGTCTAACGCTCAGGCCCTGAGAAACTATTCTTTCTGCAAGACTTTCCGCATTTTCAACATTAATCAATGCCCTTGCATGGCCCATAGACAGTTTTTTCTCGTTGATCATTGTTATCACTCCATCAGGGAGTGATAACATTCGAGTCATATTGGTTATGTGACTGCGGCTTTTGCCTAAAGTTGAAGCTAGTTCTTCGTGTGTATAGGAGAATTCATCTATTAGTTTCCTATACGCTTCACCTTCTTCTATTGGATTAATGTCTTGCCTCTGTATGTTCTCAATTATCGATACTTCTAAGCATTCCTTGTCATTTAAATCTTTTATGATGACTGGCACACTATCAAGATTTGCAATTTTACTTGCCCGCCAACGACGTTCCCCTGCTACTATTTCATAATCGTCATCATTTGGATCTTTGCGCACCACAATAGGCTGTATAATGCCATTTTTCTCTATCGAACTTGCAAGTCCTTTCAATGACTCTTCATCAAAATATTTTCTCGGCTGAAATTTGCTCGGATGCAGTAATGCAACGGGTAACCTATCTTCCTTATTATCATAATTATCGCCTATGAGGCCGGCAAGACCTCTACCTAAGCGCCTATTATCCTTCACGCCGTACCCTCACTTACCAGCTTTTTCTCTTTACAGATGCTCATGTGTTTCTTTAAAATTTCTTTTGCCAAACTTATATATGCTTGCGCACCAGGACACTTAAAATCATATACAATAGCGGGTTTTCCATGAGAAGGCGCTTCTGATAACCGTACGTTACGTGGAATAATGGTCTCATACAATGGGATGATAGTTTTATATACTTTATCATTTAAATACTGGCAAATATCATTTTTTATCTGCTCACTAAGTTTGTTGCGTCTGTCATACATTGTGAGCAATATTCCTTCTATTGCCAAGAAAGGGTTTAGGTTATTTCTTTTTATCAGCTCTACAGTCTTAACTAAATGGCTCAATCCTTCCAGAGCGAAAAATTCACACTGAAGAGGAACAATAATAGAGTTAGCAGCGGTCAAAGCATTGATAGTAAGCAGACCAAGTGATGGAGGGCAGTCGATGATTATGTACTCATAATTATCACGCACTTTCTCTAGAGTGTCTTTTAGTACGAATTTTCCCTGCTCAAGTTGTGATAGCTCAATTTCTGCAGCTGATAAGTCAACCACTGATGAAATTAACGATAAATTTGGAATTTCCTTTATATGAAAAATTGCCGACTCTACCAATTCACTTTCGTTGCTCAGCAGTATTTTGTATATATTTTTTTCTTCTCTACTACGATAAGAAACCCCGAGCCCTGTACTAGCATTCCCTTGGGGATCAAGATCTACCAATAAAGTACTTTTTCCCACAGCAGCAAAGGCTGTCGATAAATTTATACTAGTTGTGGTTTTACCAACTCCACCCTTTTGATTTACTATTGCAATGATCTTGCTCACGCCTTTTATCTTATGTATAAAATAACTCTATTGTATATATGCAAGAAATTTTTGCATTAGAAAAATTTTTTTGTTGCCAATCATGCTCAAAGTAAACTGCCTTTTTTTGTCTTGTGTAACACACTTTGAACCTTATTTCCTAACTCATTCAGAGTAAATGGTTTGGGTAAAAAATGGAAGTCTTCTATATTGATTTCATCGCTCTTTAAAAAAGCATCCTCTGCATACCCAGAAATAAAAATAACTTTGATGTTTGGCCTATGTATCAATGTTTCTTTAACTATTTCTGGACCACTCACCTCTGGCATGATTACATCAGTGATTATTAGATCTATGTGTTGATTTTTTTTTCTAATGATCTCTAGTGCCTCGCTGCCTATACTCGCTTCTATTACATTAAATCCTTTTCTTGTAAGAGCCTTAGCAGTAAATTCCCTTACTGAATCTTCATCTTCAATTAATAAAATTATACCATTACCTTTAATCTCTACCGGTTTCTCTATTTCTTGACTATCTTCCTCTTTATCATTTTCATCCGATATGTAAACTATGGGCAAAAATATGCTAAATTTAGTTCCATGATTCACTTTGCTAGCAACATAGATGTATCCTTCGGTTTGTTTAATAATGCCATATACAGTAGAGAGACCAAGACCTGTACCAGAAGTAATATCTTTGGTAGAAAAAAATGGATCAAATGCCTTTTCAATTATATCACTCGTCATTCCACATCCAGTATCAATCACTTCAATCACAACATAATTCCCATGTTCAATCGTTTCCTTATCTGGAGAAAACATATCCTGAGGTGTAGAATTTAATGAATCAACCTTTTGATTAAAGGTTCGTATAGTTAACTCTCCCCCCTTTTCCATAGCAGCACCAGCATTAACTGCTAAGTTAAGCATCACTTGCTCTAATTGTCCTTGGTCAGCCCTAACAGCACCCAAATCGCTACCATAATAAATATTAAATTTTATATTTTCACCTATTAATCTTTTGATCATTTCATAAAGATTAGCTATCGTACCATTTACATTAATAATCTTTGGCTGCAAAGTCTGTCTTCTTGAAAAAGCAAGAAGTTGTCTTACCAAATTTGACCCACGTTTTGCATTTTGCTGTATCTGTATTATATCTCCAAAAGATGGATCGCTAGCTGAGTGCTGGAGTAAAAGCAAATCACAAAATCCTATTATTCCGGTTAATATATTATTGAAATCATGTGCAATACCACCTGCTAACTGCCCTATAGCTTGCACCTTTTGATAATGCTCAAGTTTTATCTCTAGTTTTTTACGTTCAGTATTATCAATAAAATAACAAAGTATGAACATCACTTTATTATGAAGAAACTTATTAAAATATATTTTCATGTTATTACCGCCATTGAGCTGCACATCAAAGGACGCATTATTTATCCTATTACTTGAAAAATATTCACGCACTTTCATATGATAACCATCTGATATCAATGCAAAGATAGAACCATTATTTGACCCCGCAAGTTTTACTAATGCTATATTTTTCTTTATAAAATTGCCATTTATGTCGCATTGTGCAATAGCAATTGACGAATTTGTAAAACAAGGGTGTAGTTGATAATCAACAATATTTGATTCAGTTGGTGTTATAAAGCCGTGTATATAGCTATGATTGTATTTATCACAAAATGTAGCAGTACTCATATAAGCCTTAAATGGAGCACCGCTTATAGTAAAAAACATAATTTCATTTTTGGTTATTGTATCGTCATACTTCGATTGAGATATAAAATCATTGATTGAGCTACCTTTTTCCAATTTTTTTAGTTCAAACATGTCTAAAAATCTTTTATTTACAGATAAGATACCTCCTTTTGTATTTGCAACGTAAGTTGCTATATTGTGTTTCTCTATCAACTCTTCATATACCTGCTCTTTGTTTACCTGTGTTGCCTTCAGTACAAAATACCCATTCGGTCTTGCTATTGGGGCTAATGATAAATTTAAAGTCTTATTGCTATTTATAGCAATTTGTGGATTATCCGGTATTGGTTCAGAGAGCAAAAGAAAGTTAGATATTCTACTCTTCTTGCTTAAGGAAATGCATACTTTTACAGAAGTGTTATTTCTTAACGCATGATAGAGTGATTTTCTGTCTTTTTCTGAAACATCTCCTGCTTCAAGAATTTTATCTAGCGTAACATCATCGTTTATGTGATCTTTAAACCTTTCATAGAACCTCGCATCAGCATAAATAATACCCTCATCTTTATGTAAAATGAGACAAAACTCTGTATTATGATTCAGCGCGTTTGCAAATATTGCATTTTGAAACTCTATGATATTAAGTAGATACTTGTAACGTTTTATATTATATACCACAAAGAGAGTCATTAGAGTACTAATTAATAAATTAATCCCTATATTAACATGCTGACTATATACATTAGAAAAATAGAGTACTGATATTGCTATTGGAGGTAAGAACATAATGACTGCCATCACAACAATTGACATCCCATAATTTCTTAGTATGAAGTCAACTCTGTTCTCTTTTTTGTTATCTATGTATCTTTTACTCATTATTATTGCTTGGCATCCTTGCACATATAAAAATATTCTACTATATTGATTTAATTATTATAGATTTATTAACATCTTTGATGGGTAGTTACTATCCCAATCTAATTAAGTCCTATAAATATAGAGTACAATAATATTAACAAGCCAACAGAAGGCATTATGGAAAAACAAAAGACACAAGCATTTGAATGGTTCTGCGCACTGAGAAACAAGATCACCGAATCTTTCTTATCAATTGAGGTACAGTCATTCACAGAACCAAAAATCGAAAAAAGAAAGTGGAACCGACCAGGTGGAGGAAGTGGTGAATCTACAATTATCTTTGGTAATATTTTTGAAAAAGTTGGAGTAAACGTTTCAAGAGTATACGGAAAGCTCGCAGACTCAGCCATTAATGAAATTCCTGGTGCAAGTGAAAGCAATGGAGAGTTTTGGGCAAGCGGTATATCTTTAGTTTCTCACATGCAATCTCCCCTTATCCCTGCAGCACATATGAACACAAGGCTGATATATACCTCAAAACAATGGTTTGGTGGAGGAATGGACTTTACTCCAATTTATAAAGATGAGGGAGATTGCAAGTATATTCACGAATCAATTAAAGCAACTTGCGATGAGTTCAACATCGAATATTATCCGAAATTTAAAAAGCAATGTGATGATTACTTTTTTTTACAACATAGAAAAGAGCCACGTGGTATTGGTGGAATTTTTTATGACAATCTAACTTCTGGCAATTGGAAAAATAATTTTGAGTTCACAAAAGCAGTAGGTGAAGCCTTTTTAGAAATTTACTTACACATCATACACAAACATATGCAAAAATCTTGGACAAAAGAACAACGAGAAGAACAATTGATAAAACGTGGCAGATATGTGGAGTTCAATCTTCTTTATGATCGTGGTACAAGGTTTGGTTTAATGACTAATGGTAACCCCGATGCAATTATGATGTCGATGCCGCCTCTTGTTAAGTGGGTGTGAAAAGCGGTTATTAATATAAAATAAATCGTTATAGTTTAAAATTGTACCACAATGGTGAGCTTTTATATAGAGGGGTACAATCATGGGTATAGTAGATAGTTTTTTAATTAAATCCGCTAGAAATAGCAATATAAGAGGCGTGAGGCTAGCTTTAAGTCTTCATAATATAGTAAACAGCTTTGAAAAACTCTTTTCTAGAATTAATCCTTTTAGGAACAAGGGGTCATTTGACTTGAATAATGATCAAACTTTAAATCGAGCTTTAGAGTATGCAGTAACAAATCTTGATCATAATGTAATGACGTTACTTATTAGTGCTGGAGCAAATATTAATGAAATAAATAATAGTATAGGAAATGTAATCCTTCAATACAAAATAGCATCAGAAGCTATGCAGTACGGAGATAAGGACAGTCTCAAAGATCGTAAAGAAAAATGTTGTTTAGTGCTTGGTGAGCTAATAAAAAAAGAAAGAAAAGAAATATTGGAGATTTTGAAACAAACGGAAAGTTGTGACAAGCTTAAAGAGGAAGTAGAGCTAAAATTTAAGGCCAACTCACCTAAAAAACCTCCTAGAATTTTTGAGCATGATGATATTTTACTTTTAAAAGAGCCCATTTATGATGAGGTATATGACGCTAAGGTTAGTAACTCATTAGAAGAGTTGAGCGTATCGGAAGAATCCATTTATGCTGAAGTATATGATTTGCATAAAAGATCTACTGAAAATTTATCATTGAAAGATAGTGGTTATTCTAGTATATCAGGAGAACCTATTTATGAAGATGTAGATGATTTCTCAGAGCAAAAAAAGCCCACTAGCTTAAATCATAAAGAGCAACCAGAGCCTATTTATGCTAAAGTAGATTTATCGAAAAAGAGATCAGAAAGACAAGCAAAACATATAAAAGATAATTCTGGGACTTATCATGGATTAGTGCAGGATAAAGTGAATAATTTGCAAGTAAAACTAAATGAGCAAAGTGCTAATAAGCCAGCGAGTCAGCAAATCAAGACCAAGGCTGGCTTTAACGTAAAAGAAATAAGGCAAAATTTTGAGCGTAGAGATTCTGGATACGATTCTGGCTATGATTCAGATACAAAAGTTGAACAAAAATTAGATTTAGGATCTAAAGCTCCTAAATCTGAGATAGGTTCAGTAAGCATTGAACATGGGGTAATAGGAGGCTGTCGATATAAAATCACTGATATATCACTCTAACTGTGTGATTCAAAATAATTGAATTGACTTTATATGTATAATCGATATAACTCAGTTAGATTCAAGTCGACTCTTTCGTCTAGTGGTTAGGACACCACCCTTTCACGGTGGTAACACGGGTTCAAATCCCGTAAGAGTCACTCAAACAGAATGCAAATAACTAAAGTTTTGAATGAAAAAAATTAGGCTTTATGTTGAAGAAGCTTTATCACAAAATGTAAGTTTGGCTCTTCATCCACGACAAAGTCACTATATTTACAATGTAATGCGGCTTAAGAAGCATGATAACATCTATCTTTTTAATGGAAAGGATGGAGAATGGTTAGGAGAAGTAGTGAATATATCAAGTAAATCGACAAAAATTATAATAAAAGAACGCACTAAACAACAACAACATGAAAAAAATCTATATTTGTATTGTGCTCTGGTAAAAAGCGGCGCCTTAAGCAACATAGTAAGACAAGCAACTGAAATGGGAGTAACCTGCATTCAATTTATTTCAACAGAACGTACAGTAGTAAAAAACATTAACCTAAGTAGAGCGAAATTACAGGCAATTGAAGCTGCGGAACAATCCGGTAGGACAAGTATACCACAGATTTTTCTTCCTATTAATTTTTGTGAATTATCCGATTCCCAGAATAAAAATTTTGTTTTGTGTGATGAAACAGGTGAAGGACAACCTCCTAATAAAGTTCTAAAAGGCAAGAAAAACGTTGCTATTATTGTTGGCCCCGAAGGTGGTTTTTCATCTTACGAACTTGATTCTGCCAATAAATTTTGTCAGAAACTGAGTCTAGGAAAAAGAATTTTGAGAGTTGATACTGCTGTAGTTGCTGCATTAACCTTCACCAATTGGTATAGCTAGATTTTTTAATATGGCTAGTGCAACTTGACACTCTATATAAAGAAATCTGCATTATATTTTTCCTAAAAGAAATAAATGAAACTTGCATTTTTCCGAACTATCGATACTCTTAGTAAAGAAGTCGGGGCGTAGCGCAGCCTGGTAGCGCATTTGGTTTGGGACCAAAGGGTCGGGAGTTCAAATCTCTCCGCCCCGAGATTAGAAAAATTACAAGAGCACTGTAACCTAAAAGCAATTTTTATCAGCAAGTAAATGATTGACAGCAGAATGAAGCTTTTTTCATATAAATCACTGCATATCATATTCTATCGCTCAAGTTTATAAAATAATTGACAATGTTAATTTTCTAATTTATAAATGGATTTTGAAGTGATTACCGAAGGAGGTATAGAGTTTGATTGAAGTATCAGTCCATTATGGTGATGTAGATAGAGCTCTTCCAGTGTTGAGAAAAATAATTCAAAAGGAAGGAAGAGGGCTCAAAATGAAAAAAAAATATCACGAAAAGAAATCAGAGAAAACAGCTAAAAAAAAAGCTGAAGCAAGGAAAAAGAGGTATCAGCAAGAATGCAGAAGACAGCGTTATGGTTGGTAGTTTTTACTAAGGTTAATAATTAGTTATCTTATGAATATTCATGAATATCAAGCAAAGGAAATTTTACACAAGTTTAATGTCCCGGTACCAAAGGGTTTTGTTGCTACATCTGCAGAAGGAGTAGAAATTCAAATAAATCAACTAAAATCTGACGTGTTTGTGGTTAAAGCTCAGATTCATGCAGGTGGTAGGGGTAAGGCTGGTGGCGTAAAGCTAGCAAAGTCAACTAAAGAAGCTCAACAACTTGTAAAGGACATGCTTGGCATAACTTTAGTTACTCATCAAACAGGGCCTAGTGGACAGCAGGTAAGAAGAGTATACATTGAGGAAGGTTCAAGCATTAAAAAAGAGTACTATTTGAGTCTAGTAGTTGATCCAAAGCTCAGTAGGTTAGTATTTATATTTTCCTCAGAAGGTGGAATGGATATTGAAGAAGTGGCAAAAAATTCTCCTACAAAAATTGTGAAATTTGATATTGACCCTGCTACTGGTTTTACAAATCTTGATAACAGTAAACTTGCCAATAATTTTAATTTGAATTCAGAACAAATAGAAAGAATAACAAATATTGCAAAAAATATATATGATGCGTTTATTACAACTGATGCAAGCCAAATAGAAATTAACCCACTAGTTGAAACAAATTCCGGGGATTTTGTTGCACTTGATGCTAAAATTAATTTTGATGACAACGCTTTATATCGTCATCCAGAAATCGTGCAGCTTCGTGATTATGATGAAGAAGTTAAAGAAGAGATAGAAGCTTCAAAACATGGACTTAGTTACATCAAAATGGATGGCAATATTGGTTGCATGGTGAACGGTGCAGGTCTTGCTATGGCAACAATGGATATAATAAAGTACTATGGAGCAGAGCCTGCTAACTTTCTAGATGTTGGTGGTGGAGCAAGTAAGGAAACTGTCACTGAAGCATTTAAAATTATATTATCTGATAGTAATGTACAAGGAATTTTGGTTAATATATTTGGCGGTATAATGCGTTGTGATATCATTGCAAATGGAATAGTTGAAGCTGCAAAAGAAATAGATATTAAGGTCCCTTTAGTGGTTAGATTATCAGGCACTAACTTTAAAGAAGGAAAAAGAATTTTAGAAGAGTCAGGGCTAAATATTATTGCTGCAGACGAACTTGACGAGGCTGCACAGAAAATAGTACAAGAGGTGAAGTAGAGTATGTCTGTTTTAGTAAATAAAGATACAAGATTAATATGCCAGGGCTTTACTGGTGCACAAGGTACATTTCATTCAGAACAAGCAATTAGCTATGGAACCAAAATGGTTGGCGGTGTAACTCCTAGCAAGGGTGGAAGCACTCACCTTAATTTACCAGTTTTTAATACCGTAGCAGAAGCTAAAGAAAAAACTGATGTGAATGCTACTGTGATATATGTACCTGCTAAATTTGCAGCTGATGCAATACTTGAGGCAATAGATGCAGAGATAGAATTAATAGTTTGCATCACAGAGGGCATTCCTATACTTGACATGGTAAAGGTAAAGCACGCTCTCGCTGGTTCAAACAGTCGATTGATTGGCCCAAACTGTCCAGGGGTTATTACACCTGAAGAATGCAAAATAGGAATTATGCCAGGACATATTCACAGACGTGGACATATAGGAATTATGTCTCGCTCTGGAACTTTAACTTATGAAGCAGTAGCACAAACAACTGCTGTTGGTCTTGGTCAATCCACATGTATCGGAATTGGGGGGGATCCAGTTCATGGTATGACATTTGTTGACTGTATGGAGCTCTTTTTAAAAGATGACGATACTCATGGTATTGTAGTTATTGGTGAAATAGGTGGAAACGAAGAAGAAGATGTATCACATTTTGTGAAAACAGAAAAAACTAAAAAGCCAATCGTTGGTTTTGTAGCAGGCCAAACGGCACCTCCAGGAAGACGTATGGGACACGCTGGAGCAATCATCTCTTCCAGCGGTGGAAGTGCTGGTGCAAAGTTAGAGGTTATGCGCAGTGCTGGGATTGCAATTGCAGAAACTCCTGCGGTGATTGGTAAAAAAGTTCTGGAAGTAATGAGTCAGTGCCTAGCCTAGGTCATAAAAACCCTATATCCCCAGTCATCAGTATATTTTTTGACCACTCAATCAGTAAATGACCTCCTGGTAAATGTACTGAAGTTTGTTTAGTAGCCAAACACTTACGAAGTATAGATGCAACAAATGCTGCACAAGCCGCACTACCACATGAAGCAGTAATACCTGTTCCTCTTTCCCAAACTCTTAAGTTTATTTCTCCAGATTTTTCTATTTGTGCAATACTAACATTTGTTTTCTGAGGAAATAATTCGTGATTTTCTAGCTTTGGTCCTAAATTCTGCAATGGTATTTCGCTTATGTTATCAACAAAAAAAACTATATGAGGGTTACCAATATTTACTGCAACTGGCTCTTTCAGCATTTCAAGCTCTATAGGTAGATAAAGGGGATCGCATTCACAAGAAAGAGGAATTTCATTCCATTTAAGCAGTGGTTTACCCATATTGACCTTTATTGATTTATCACCTACTTTAAAACATTCTAAGATACGATTATTTATCAGCTCAATAGTGATATATTCAGTACCTTTTTCTAACATTATCAAATATCCAACACAGCGTGCTGCGTTTCCACACATTTCAGCTCGACTACCGTCAGCATTGTAGATATGCATAAAGCAGTTTGCAGCATTAGACATTGTTATAATTATCACTTGATCACAACTGCCTTGATCAGCAATTTGTCTATAATTCCAGTCTAAATTATTTGCTGAACGTGAGTCTATGATAACAAAACTATTGCCAGTACCATGCATCTTTACAAACGGGATCTTGTCTGTTAGGTTACTTACCATTATAGCAAAATTATATAAGTGAAAATTTTTCTTCTAATTACAGCTGTTTTGTATTCTATAGTTTTCTGTAATGTGAGTGCTAAGTCAATACCGGAGAACAGCAAAATGCTCTTTTGGCAAACTGGAGTCAGAAAGGGAGCAAATGTTTTCAATAGAAAAGTTGATAGTGACTTAATCAAAGCAGCAAAGGAATACAAAATTGGTTTTATTCGTCTTGCTCCTGACAAATTTGAAACTACGCAACGTGACTTCCTCTTAGGCAATGCAGACAATTATCCGGGCCTGATTTCCAAAGACCTGAAAGTTCTGAAAGATGTTTTAGATGCTTTTCATCAACAAAAAATACCAGTAGTGTTAACGATGCTTAGCTTACCTGGATCTAGATGGAAGCAAAATAATAACGATAAAGATGATTTACGTTTATGGTCAGATCAAGCTTTTCAAAAACAAGCAGCAAAATTTTGGCAAGATCTTGCGAAAGAGCTTAAAGATCATCCTGCTATTGTTGGATATAATATCTTAAATGAACCACATCCAGAAAGGCTTTATAATACTGCAGACTCGGCTATTTATAAAGTAGAACAAAGCAAAGTTCAGAAGAATCTATTTGGCTTTTATAGCAGCGTGGTAAACAGTATCCGCCAAGTTGACTCAGAGACCCCAATAATACTTGATAGCAGCAGTTATGCTGACTCTAATACTTTTAACAAATTTGAACCAGTTAGTGATAAAAATGTTCTTTATTCATTTCATATATATGAGCCCTTTGCTTATACAAACTTAAAATTAAACCAAGGTAACTTCGCCTACCCTGGACATGTTCAATCTTTTGATGCAAAAAAAGTAGAGTATTGGAATAAAGATAAGTTAAAATCATATATAGAACCTGTAAAAATTTTCCAAAAGAGGTATAATATACCAGATTATAAGATCCTTGCTGGAGAGTTTGGCGGGCACCGCTGCTCAAAAGGATTAGAGCACTATTTTCGAGATCTTACTTCTATTTTTAATGAATATAATTGGCATTTTGCTGTTTATGGCTTTCGAGAAGATATATGGGATGGTATGGACTATGAACTTGGAAACGAGAAGCTTTCATGGAAAGACTGGCAAGCAATTGAAGAGGGTAGGATGAAAAAAAATTATTTGCCAAATAATTCAATTTTTAAGATATTAAGAGAAGAATGGTCAAGTCAGCTCGCTGGCCATTCGTCATAAAAGAATATTTCTTTTATTGATCTTCTTTGTTTTTCTTTGACTTCAGCACCCTCTTTTTCGTAACCAACTGCTATCACTGACATTACATTAAAATCATCAGGTATATTGAATCTCTTAACTATTTTATCTCTATCAAATCCACCCATTTGATGAGCCATGAAGTTCATAGCTGCAGCCTGCAGCATAAGTGCATAGTTTGCTGCACCAGTATCATGTTTAGCCCAAAGATTTTCTCCTTTACCTTGTTTACGGAAGTTCTTAGCGCTTAGAGATATAATTAGTATTTGTGCATCTTTTGCCCACTTTTGATTAGATTCATCAAGGCAACCGAGCAATTTTTTCCATGCGCTTTGATTGTTCTGTTTGTTGCATATCACATATCGCCAAGGTTCATCACCAAAACACGAGGGTGTTAGCCTTACAGCTTCTATTAAAATATCCATTTCTTTCTGAAATATTGCTCTTGTAGGATCGTATGAACGTCCGCTGTGTCTTTCTTTCATCAACGATAATAGATCTTGTTTACTCATCATTTTTAAATAGTGCATAAATAATTCATTGTAGCGCAATATAAGCAAAATTTAAATTGCAAAACCTCTTATACACATATATTACATTTAGTAAGTTATTTTTATTGGGAAGATATGTTTATAACACAATCAAGCAGTAGGTCAACACTGGCTGAAATATTGTCTTGTGTTTTACTTTTATTCTTGATGGCTCAAATAAGCATACCATTGCAGCCTGTGCCTATCACATTGCAAACTTTAGGATTAATGCTTGTTGGGCTTAAATTTAACCGCAGAACAGCATTCTATTCTGTGCTTACATATCTATCACTTGGTGCAGCAGGATTTCCTGTTTTTGCGAATTTTTCTGGTGGTCATCACATTTTTCTCGGGCCAACAGGTGGATATTTGATTGGCTGTTTAGTTGCTGTTTTAGTAATGAGCAGAGTAAATGAATTACTGAACTCTAAATATAAATCATTTATGTGTAATTCTTTAAGTTGTCTGGCGGGTACAGTCGTAATCTTTATTTGTGGTATTAGTTGGCTTACTATTTACGTGGGTCTGAAACAAGCAATAATGGTAGGTGTTTTACCATTCATCCTTCCTGGTTTGGTAAAAATTTTTCTACTTGTAGCAGCTTTGCAGTATTTGAAAAAGTGATAAGGTTTCGTCCTCATCATTTTATGTGCACTCTTGCATTTCAAGGGTATGGATATTCTCAGAGCTTTGTAGAAAATTACAAAAAGATAGCAAGTAAAGTAATTAGTGATCCTAATACTAAAATCGAAGTAGTTGATAATCTTGACACTATTTGTAGTGTTTGCCCAAACCAGACTAAACAAGGTAAATGTACCACACAAGCTAAAGTTTTAGAGCTAGATAGAAGGCATATGGAAATTTTAGGAATAAAAATTGGCGAGATTTTGACCTGGAGTAAAGCAGTAAAAAGAATTAGAAAGAAAATGTCTTTAGAGAAATTTGACTACGCATGTGAGGAGTGTAATTGGCAACCATATGGAATGTGTAGAAGTGCTCTTTTAACTCATTCTAAATAGTATCTGCCAATTAATAATATCTTTATTATTATATTAGATAAGTAATTTAGCATTTATGAATTTGTAATGTGTTGCGTATAGTTCAAAGAAATAAGATTTACTGGTTACGCGCTGCAGCCAATGCCACAACACTAGGATCTATGGTTGTCTGCATGTTAATTTGCGTTGTGATTTTATGGAGGTCTTCTGTTACCTATGCTAGTGAAAATTTGGAGATACAGAAGGTCTTTGATAGTGTTGTCAAGCATATAAAAGCTGATAAAAAATATAAAGATCTTGATGTTCTCGAGAGAAAAAGTGACAAATTTAATATCAAAATTTCGCAGAATTCTGGCAAGAATTTTGACATATACTCTATTTTAAAAAAAGCAAAAGATTCCTTTGAGTTAGGAGATAGTGAAACAGCTACTTCTCTCCTCAATCAGATTATCGCAAGATTTCCTTATCATGAAAGTGCTTTAATTGGACTAGGGAATATCTATTACGCTAACAAAGAATTTAAAAAAGCTGTAGAGATTTACACAAGACTGTTAAAAGAATATCCTAGCAACCCTTATGTATTAAAGAATTTTCTGACGATAATCTCACAATATGATCCTAATTTAGCATTGAGTGAAATGTTGAAATTGTATGATACACTCAGAAATAGCGCCCCTTTATCAGCAAATTTAGGTTTGATCTATATGAAAAAAGGGGATTACGTAAAAGCTAAAGAATATATGAAAGCAGCAATTTCTTTAGATCAAAACAATATTTTTTATACCTATAATTTAGCTGTTATTCTAGACAAGCTCTCAGATTTTAAAAATGCCACAGCATGTTATTCAAAGTTGTTGAACATGTCAAAAAATGCAAGTGAAAGAATACCTTTATACAAGGTAGCAGCAAGGCTAAAATTTATACAACTCCATAGTGCGCACTCAGCGATTCCATAAGAGTTGCTTGTATCGCTATTTTTGTTTACAACAACAACATTGAACTATAGAATTATATCTAGAGGGGCAATTAGCTCAGCTGGTAGAGCATCTCGTTTACACCGAGGAGGTCGGCAGTTCAAGTCTGTCATTGCCCATTAGCCTAGTTGAATATTAATATTACAATTATTTCAATCAAAGTATAGAAAATGCAAGACAACATAGTACCAGTTTCAATAGTGAAAGAGCTAGAGGATTCTTATCTCTCCTACGCAATGAGTGTGATCATAAGTCGAGCTATACCTGATGTGCGAGATGGATTTAAACCTGTTCATAGGCGCATATTATACGCAATGTCGAGGGCTGGGTTCGATGCCGGTAAACCGTATAAAAAAGCAGCTCGTATAGTCGGGGATGTAATGGGAAAATATCACCCACATGGTGACATGGCTATCTATGACTCCTTGGTCAGGATGGCTCAAGATTTTTCTCTTCTTTTACCACTGATTGATGGGCAAGGTAACTTTGGTTCGATAGATGGAGATCCGCCAGCTTCAATGCGATATACAGAAGCAAGGCTCCACAGAGTGTCGCATTTTTTACTAAATGATATTGACGAAGATACAGTTGATTTTAGGCCAAACTATGATGGAAATGAAACAGAGCCTGTTGTACTACCTGCAGAATTTCCGAATCTATTGGTAAATGGTGCAAGCGGTGTTGCAGTTGGTATGGCAACCAATATTCCTTCTCACAACCTTGGAGAAATAATAGATGCTTGTATGTTATATATAGATAATCCTGAAGTTACTTTGGATGAGTTACTTGAAGTGATGCCAGGGCCGGATTTCCCAACTGGGGGAATGATTCTTGGAAGGTCTGGAATAAGATCAGCATTTGCAACTGGTCGTGGCTCAATTGTTGTGCAAGGCAAGACTCACATAGAAGACCTGCCACAAGATAGGCAAGCAATAGTGATTGATGAAATACCTTACCAGGTAAATAAAGTAAAATTAATTGAGAAGATAGGTGAGCTTGTAAAAGAAAAAAGAATTGATGGCATAACAGAAATTAGGGATGAGTCTGATAAGTCTGGTATTAGGGTAGTAATTGACCTCAGAAGAAATGCTGAAGCAAGTTTTATACTTAATCAAATATTAGGACTAACTCCACTAAGAAGTAGTTTTAGCGTTAACACTCTAGTCCTCAACAATAACAGGCCTGCTTTGATGTCATTAAAAGAAATCATAGCTGCTTTTGTTGATTTTAGAAAAGAAGTATTAATCAGGAGAACAGAATTTCGTCTAAGAAAAACGAGGGAAAAAGCTCATATATATATAGGGCTCTACATTGCGGTCTTGAGCATAGATGAAGTGATAAAAATCATCCGTGGTGCAAAAGATCCTGCGGAAGCAAGTAGAGAACTTTTAAATAAAGAATGGAAAACTTCAGCTGAGATAAACACAATTATTGGATTAATCTCAGACAGCATGAGCTTTTTGAAAGACGGAGTGTATAGATTAACTGAGCTGCAAACGAAAGCTATTCTTGACATGAAATTGCAACGTTTAACAGGCCTTGAAAAAGACAAATTAGAAGCTGAGCTAAGTTCAATGATCAACCTGATAAAAGAATATATCGCTTTTCTTGGCTCAGGAGAGAAGTTGATGAAAGAAATAAAAAACAATCTACAAGAAATAAAGAACAGATTTGCTGTGCCGCGAAAAACTTCAATAGAGGAATCAGATACGGACATTGAAGCTGAAGATCTAATTCCACAAGAGGATATGGTGATAACCGTAACTATGAATGGTTATATCAAGCGTGTGAAGCTTTCTCATTATAGAACTCAGCGTCGTGGTGGAAAAGGAAAGCTAGGACAAGGATTAAAAGAAGAGGATGTAACCACAAAATTATTTGTTGGGAATACCCACACTAGCCTTTTATTCTTTTCTAATATTGGCCGAGTTTATAGATTAAAAGTTTATAAGTTACCTCTTGCAGAGCCAACTGCACGTGGAAGAGCACTTGTTAATATATTCCCGCTTAGCGATGGTGAAACTATAACTAATATAATGCCATTACCAAGTGAAAATGACGAAAATCAAAACATAGTTTTTGCTACTGCTCATGGGAACATAAGGCGCAACTCTTTAGCGGATTTTCACTATATTCCAAGCAATGGAAAAATAGCAATCAAGCTCGATGAAGGAGATAAGTTAATATCAGTTAAAGTATGCAATGAAATTGATCATGTTTTTCTTTCAACAAGATTCGGCAAAAGTATCAGATTTGTTGTAAGTGATGTGCGTCAATTTAAAAGTCGCAATTCAGATGGCGTAAGAGGTATCAAACTTGCAAAGAATGACAGCGTGATATCTATGACCATATTAAATGGGATAGGTGTAGCAACAGAAACAAAAGAACTTTACTTAAAAGTTCCACTTGCAAAAAGACTGGGGACTGCAATTAATAACTCCATTGATTCTAAATTGGAAAAGACTTTGAATGATTTAGGAATAGATAACAAACTGTTCTTAAAACTTGCAATGAATGAGGAGTTCATATTAACTATTACTGAAAATGGCTTTGGTAAAAGAACTTCTGCGTACGAGTATAGGGTAACAAATAGAGGTGGTGTTGGTATTACAAATATCCTTACTACCGACAGAAAAGGTAATGTTGTTGCTAGCTTTCCAGTTGAACAGGGTGATAATATCATGCTTATTACAGATAAAGGAAAGTTAATTCGTATTTCAGTAAATGATATCAGAATTGCAGGACGTAGCACTCAAGGAGTCACTCTGTTTAAAACAGAGAGTAGAGAAAAGGTGGTGTCAGTAGCAAAAATTGAGGATCCCGATTCCACTGAAGATAGTATTTCCGAAATTGAAAACTCTGTTTCTTCTTAACTGTATAGCAAAGGTTAAGCAAATAGTGCAAATTTCTATTGATTAATCTATAATATTTAAATTAAAATATATGTCTATGTTCAAGTAGAGATTGATGGATAAGAAGTTAACTAAAAATAAAAAATCATTGACGAATGAGAAGAATAAAAAAACATCTCTTGTTAAAGATTTTGCCAAAAATAAGAGTAGAAGAGATTTTATCACATTAACTACGTGTGCCATGGCAGGTATAGGAGCTGCAAGCGGTCTTTGGCCATTGGTTAAGTCTATGAATCCTTCTGCTGAGGTTTTAGCGATGTCTACGGTTGAGGTTAATCTATCTGATATTCAAGAAGGACAAGGAAAAAAGGTAAAATGGCAAGGTAAGCCAGTATTTATCCGCAAGCGCACAAAACAAGAGATTGAGGCTGCAAGAGCCATAAATGCAGAAAATTTGAGAGATCCTGAATCAGATGAAAAAAGAGTATACAAAGGAAAAGATGAATGGTTAATTATGATTGGAATATGCACCCATCTTGGATGTGTACCAGTTGATCACGCTACAAAAGACGGCAACGGTTGGTTCTGCCCTTGTCACGGTTCATATTATGACACATCAGGCCGAGTAATTGGCGGTCCTGCACCAAAAAACATGGCTATACCTGACTACTTTTTTCCAAGTGAAAATATTGTAGTAATTGGCAAGAAGGCTTAACGGATTTTCATAATTAAAGTAATAAAAGTATATTGCATTTCAAGAAGCACACTGACTTCATAGGCAAAGCTCTTGAAGTCTATCAAGCTAATTTTATACTATGCACATATTCGGGTGATAATTAAGAAACTTACCTGCCAAATCTTCAGAGTTGACAGCTAAATTTAAAACTTGTTCCTTTGCGTCAGAAAAATTCTGACTAACTTGCTTAAAGTTATTTTCTAACTCTTCGAACCCCAACTATGGATTAAATAAAGAGATAAAAGTGCAGCTAAGAAGAGGAAAACAGGGTAAGCTCAAGTATTTTAGCAATAATTAAGAGGTTACCCATGAAGAAAGATATTTTACTGTTGCGTCGAGGATTTTTGTCGCACAGTCGATGATAATTTTGCTAATATGCTCCTATCAAAAGGCAGAAAACCCACTAGAATAACAGACTTCGGAAATTCTCACCATAATTCTATTATATCATCAATCCCCTTGCAAAAATTTCAAAGCTTTTTACCTACTTTATCTGCCGCTTTATAAATCTGAATTTTCTAAGTTGCCAACATATGACCGATTTATCGCTCTTAAATCACGGGTTTTATGGATTACTTTTGCAATGGTTCTGCAAACAAGCAAAAATGACAGGTATTGCCTACATAGACACTTCTACAATCGCTGTTTGCCACAAAAAAAGAATCTCCAAGAACAAAGTTTTTGATGGTTTGGCAGAAATTAGTAAGAGCACATATGGTTGGTTTTTTGGCTTTAAATTGCACTTGGTGATTAACGAAATTGGAATCACTTACTCTAACTAAAGGTAACGTTGATGACAGAAAACCTTTGCCAATTCTTACTAAAAGACTGACCGGACTTTTGTTCAGAGATAAGGGCTATATAAAGAAAGAGCTCTTTGAGAAACTCTTCGATAGAGGCCTAAAACTCGTCACTAAAGTAAAAAAAGGCATGAAAAACGTACTCATTTCACTTAAAGAGAATAAGGAAAAGATCGATTATTGAGACTGTTTTCGACTCCTTGAAAAACAAATTTGAGATTGAGCACACAAGACACAGATCGCCAACAAATTTCCTAATTCATGTTTTTTCTGTTCTGATTTCCTATTCCATGCAGTCGAAAAAGCCCTCTATTTCTATGCCTTTCTTTGCTGGCTAATCCATAGTTGGGGTTTCTACAGCAGCATTACGATCTCCGATATTAGCTGTAGTAATATAAATTGCGTGCGGCAAACCTTGCGTATCTACTGCAATGTGACCCTGAAATTTTCTTGCCGGCATCATAACCTTTTTCTTCAGCAGTATCGGTATTTTTTACACTTTGGGCATCAATGATGCAGAAGCTTGTTTTGGTATTCCGACCACTGTTCTCTCCAACCAATTTTTTTTAAGACAATTTCTAGAACACTTTCTCTATCTTCATTCGTTTTTTTACTCCATTTCTTGAAGTAATCGTAACAATTGCGCCATTTTGGAAACTCTTTTGGCAGCATTCGCCATTGGCAGCCACTTTTTAGCACATAAAGCACACCGCAAAATAACTCATATAAATCCAGTCTTCTTGGCTTTGTTTTCTTTCGCACGCTTTCTAAAATTAGTCTAATCTTTTCGAATTTTTCATAACTTATGTCACTTGGATATGTATTCCTCATACTTTACCTCATATCAACTGTACCTCATCTTACCATATTCAGAAATCGCGTACAGGCTCTAACGAATATACGTACTTTCTTGCGATTTTTAAAAGAGTAAGAGATCAAATTCGCTGTGAAGCTATAGAAACCAGTATTTTCTGCAAACTATAATATAGTTCAGTTAATATATTAATAAAGTTGACAATTGTTAAAAACATTTATTATAATTATTAATTAAGTAACATTAGTAGGATAAAAATGGATTTCAGTGAGTATGTTGTAGGTAACAAATTAAGTTTGAATGAGGAAGTAGAAGTAGATATCAATAAATTGATAAGCTTTTTGCAAAAGAACAAAAATATTACAGAACTTTCTCTCATTCATTGTAATATTGGTAACGAAGGAGCAAAAGCTTTAGCTAATAGTAATCTTACAAACCTTACTGAACTTGATTTACATCGCAATAATATTGGTAACGAAGGAGCAAAAGCTTTAGCTAATAGTAATCTTACAAACCTTACTGAACTTGATTTACATCGCAATAATATTGGTAACGAAGGAGCAAAAGCTTTAGCTAATAGTAATCTTACAAACCTTACTAAACTTGATTTAAGTTTCAATATGATTGGTCACGAAGGAGCAAAAGCTTTAGCTAAGAGTAATCTTACAAACCTTACTGAACTTAATTTAAGTTACAATAATATTGGTCACGAAGGAGCAAAAGCTTTAGCTAAGAGTAATCTTACAAACCTTACTAAACTTGATTTAAGTTTCAATATGATTGGTCACGAAGGAGCAAAAGCTTTAGCTAAGAGTAATCTTACAAACCTTACTCAACTTGGTTTGCTATTTAACTTGATTGATGCAGAAGGAGCAGAAGCTTTAGCTGATAGTAATCTTACAAACCTTACTCAACTTAATTTAAGTGTCAATCAGATTGATGTAAAAGGAGCAGAAGCTTTAGCTAATGGTAATCTTACAAAACTTACTAAACTTGATTTAAGTTACAATATGATTGGTCACAAAGGAGCAAAAGCTTTAGCCGAATCTGAGAAATACTACAAATTCATAGATAAAATTACTCATATAGAAGATAATAACGAACCTATGGGTTTTTGTAAACGTCTGAAAGAATTATGGTCTCAAGCAAGAGCAAAATCTAAGAGTAATGTTTGCAAGCTAGATGAAAGCACTGTAAAAAAGTTGTTTTTTGATCTTGCACAACGCGGTCATCATACAGAGGGAATAGAGGTTTTGCTGGATGACTATGATAAATATCCTTTTCTAATTAATTCAAGAAATGAGCAAGGACACACACTATCTCATTTCTATAACAACGACCTTCAAATGCAAAATTTTTTGTTTGAACGTGGTATGATACCTGAACAAAGAAGAGATGACTTGCGCATTGCACAAGACCCTCAATCTGTTCATAGAGGTTCAGTAAGTAAGCGGATAAACTTTTTTACTAAAAAATTGGTTGAATCCACGGAAGCCAGTGAAGAACAGTTAAAGCAAGCAGCGACTTCTTACGTAGAAAGTATAGAACTACTTGAACAATATCAGAATGATCCAATAAGACTAAAGCTTCTCAGTTTAATTGACAGTGAAAAAAGCAATGTGATGGCACAAACATTAGGTTATAATCCTGTACCAAATGACAAAGAGTTTATAAAAACTGTAATCGACAAAGCTAAAGATGCATTAAACACTAAATACTTAAAGAAAAATAAATTTGGTGAATATGAACGAGGATACCCTACAGAACCATTACAATATGATTATACGAGATATGATGCAAAGATTACTATACCTGAATCTATAGGTTATATAAAACTACTTATTGATAATTTTTCCGTTCCACTGAAAGAAAAAAAGGAGTTGCTAGTCACTCTTATGGAACAAAATCCAGATTTGGTAAAGAACAAATCATCTAAGGTAAAAGAAAAACTTGGAAATAGCGTAATCCTCGATAAAGAACAGTTTAATAAAGAAGAACTACATGGATTATTAAATGGTATAGATGACGGTAAAAAAGTAGATGAGTTGTTTAAAGAAATCAGTGACTTAGATATAGAAAAGATCTGGAGAGAGCAAAAAGAGTTCGTTCTTCTAAAACAAATATATGTAGCGTCAACAACATATGGTAAAAATGAAAGTGCTTGTACAACAGGTATATGGACCCAAATTATTAATAGTATAAACGAAATTAGCTCTGAGATCGTGGATCAATATGATCGCTATTTAGAAGAAGAACAAAAACTAGAAGCACAGAAAAATGTTATTACAGAAGAGAACATTAAACCATTTCTGGAAGATTTGGCTAAGAATCTAGTTCAACATGCGGAATCTCATCCGGAATTGAAAGAAGCTCTTGAAGATTTTGCTATATGCAATGTAAATATTGATAATCCTGAAGAAATTACCCTTGAACGGCAAAAAATTTTAGCAGAGATAAATAAATATTTTTATGAACATATTCAAAAGGCTTTACCGAATTACTATGGACTTATACCAAATAATGATGAATACAAACTTATCATCAATGGACTGTCAGAGGTAAAAAAAATGCAAGATTTTACACAAGAGCCATCTTCGTTCGTGAATTCAAGCAAATATTCTGCTTTACAGACTTCAAGTCAGTCGAAGATATAGAGCTTTTGCAAAATTTTGTAGAAGCTCTACGTTAATTTCTCGGGAGTGTTAACTTACTGTGACCTTTTCTGTTGAGCCACTTTGCAACTCTAATTCGTTATTAGAGCCGATTTTATAGTCCTTGTGACCCCAACTATGGATTAAATAAAGAGATAAAAGTGCAGCTAAGAAGAGGAAAACAGGGTAAGCTCAAGTATTTTAGCAATAATTAAGAGGTTACCCATGAAGAAAGATATTTTACTGTTGCGTCGAGGATTTTTGTCGCACAGTCGATGATAATTTTGCTAATATGCTCCTATCAAAAGGCAGAAAACCCACTAGAATAACAGACTTCGGAAATTCTCACCATAATTCTATTATATCATCAATCCCCTTGCAAAAATTTCAAAGCTTTTTACCTACTTTATCTGCCGCTTTATAAATCTGAATTTTCTAAGTTGCCAACATATGACCGATTTATCGCTCTTAAATCACGAGTTTTATGGATTACTTTTGCAATGGTTCTGTAAACAAGCAAAAATCTTCCTACATAGACACTTCTACAATCGCTGTTTGCCAAAAAAAAAGGATCTCCAAGAACAAATGGTAAGAGCACGTATGGTTGGTTTTTTGGCTTTAAATTGCACTTGGTGATTAACGAAATTGGAATCACTTACTCTAACTAAAGGTAACGTTGATGACAGAAAACCTTTGCCAATTCTTACTAAAAGACTGACCGGACTTTTGTTCAGAGATAAGGGCTATATAAAGAAAGAGCTCTTTGAGAAACTCTTCGATAGAGGCCTAAAACTCGTCACTAAAGTAAAAAAAGGCATGAAAAACGTACTCATTTCACTTAAAGAGAATAAGGAAAAGATCGATTATTGAGACTGTTTTCGACTCCTTGAAAAACAAATTTGAGATTGAGCACACAAGACACAGATCGCCAACAAATTTCCTAATTCATGTTTTTTCTGTTCTGATTTCCTATTCCATGCAGTCGAAAAAGCCCTCTATTTCTATGCCTTTCTTTGCTGGCTAATCCATAGTTGGGGTTAGTAGTTGGCAGTGCCATATATGCATTGTCCAAGCCTGATACTCAAGTTGATAAACCAGTCTTAACAAATGGACAGCAAGAAACTGCTAGCGCTGGTAGGTTTGCCTAGCGCATATTTGACCTAGCTGCATAAATACTGATCATAGGAAATGACATTACAGGAACACTGGAATAACGTAGAAGAGAGCGCTAACAACTTTCGTTTAGGCAAGATTATATCTTGAAAAAATTAAGCTTTAGTGCTACTAAATGTTGTAACTTCTATGCTGGAACCTGACTATGAGTGCGAAAAAAATACGCAATGCTAAAATAAAATTACCAATATTTCTTGATTATCAATCCACTACTAAAGTGGATCCTCGCGTTTTAGAGATGATGATACCTTATTTTGGTGAGTTTAGTAATGCACACTCTCGTAGCCATTCATTTGGTTGGACAGCTGAGGAAGCAGTAGAAAAAGCAAGGAAGCACATTGCTGATTTAGTGAATGCAGACAGCAAAGAAATCGTCTTTACCTCGGGTGCAACCGAATCAAATAACATGGCTATCAAAGGTGTTGCTCATTTTTATAAGAATAAGGGAAATCATATAATAACTGTCTGCACAGAGCATAAGTGCGTTTTAGATTCTTGTCGACATCTGGAAAATGAAGGCTTTAAAGTTACATATTTGTCCGTTAAGCAAAACGGAATTATAGATTTGTTGAAACTTGAGGAGGCAATCACTGATAAAACAATTCTGATTTCAGTGATGATGGCAAATAATGAAATCGGAGTAATGCAACCTGTCAAAGAAATTGGTGCAATGTGTAGAAAGCATAATATATTTTTTCATACAGACGCTGCCCAAAGCTTTGGAAAAGTTCCAATAGACGTAAATGAAATGAACATTGATCTTATGAGCCTTTCTAGCCATAAAATTTATGGACCTATGGGAATAGGTGCATTATATGTCCGTAGAAAAAATCCTCGTGTTAGGTTGACGCCACTAATTAGTGGTGGTGGACAGGAGAGAGGCATGCGCTCTGGAACAGTTCCTACTCCCCTTGCAGTTGGTTTTGGTGAAGCGGCACGTATCGCTAAAGAAGAAATGGAAATAGAAGCAAGCAAATTAGAAGAGTTGAGAGATATTTTGTACAACAAAATAAAAGAGGCATTTCCTGATGTTGTTTTAAATGGTGACTACGAAAATAGGATTCCAGGTAACCTTAACTTAAGTTTTCCTTATGTTGAGGGTGAGTCTCTTATCATGGCAATCAAGGATTTAGCAGTAAGCTCTGGTTCTGCATGCACATCTGCATCCCTTGAGCCTTCTTATGTTATAAGATCACTAAACAATGGCCACGATCTTGAGCATTCATCAATTAGATTTGGCCTTGGCCGATTTACAACTAAAGATGAAGTTCTATACGCAGCAGATCTTGTTACTAAAAATGTTGGACGGCTAAGAGAGATGAGCCCACTTTTGGAAATGGTACAAGAAGGAATAGATTTAAGCACCTTAAAATGGGATTCTCATTGAAGAACGTTAACCATTAGCAGAGTGATGGTTGTCTAAGCTCTTTCTATGGGTGAAATCGGAAACTTAGCTTTAAGTTCTTTGTAGATGCCACGGAACTAAGTAGCAATCCTATACATATTAAGCTCGCAGCAGTTGTGCTTCCGCCATAGGATAGAAATGGAAGTGGGTCACCTATTATAGGTAAAAGGCCTATTGTCATTCCAATGTTTATAAAGAAATGAGCACCAAAAAAGGCGAAAACCCCGATAGATATTAACTTAGAAAAATAATTTTTTGACCTGTAAGCAATGGAGAATATTATAGCAAGGAATGTGGTATAGAGTAAAATCAAAGTCATGCTGCCTAAGAACCCCCATTCCTCACTAAGTACCGCAAAAGCAAAATCTGTGCGTTTCTCTGGCAAAAATCCAAGTTGAGTTTGACTCCCATTAACAAATCCCTTACCAAACAAACCTCCTGAACCAATAGCTATTTGAGATTGCTGTGCATTATAACCTATTCCAAGTGGATCTACTGATGAATCCAAAAATGATAATATCCTTTGCTTGTGATAAGGGCGCAAAAAAGGCCAAATAGCTGGTATTGCGAAAATGCCAAGAGTTCCAAAAATTATTAAATGAGGTCTTTCCATTATTGCTGTGAATATAATTGATGCTCCTATAAACAATATTATTACAGCTGTTCCTAAATTAGGTTGCTTCAATACAAGGAATACAGGTAAGAAAATAATTATAAGTGGCTTAAATAAGCTTTGAAATTTCATCATTTTATACACACTTTGTTTATTAAAATAACAAGCAAGTGCAAGTATTAAGCCCACTTTTACAAATTCTGATGGTTGTAAACTAATTGACCCAATTCTTATCCATCTCGTTGCACCCATTATATGCGAGCCAAAAAAATTTACTGCTAACAGCACAATTACTGCTACTATGTAAAAAAAATAAGCGTGCTTCAAATAAAAATCTAGCTCTATAAATGACATAGCTATAGCAAGCAAAAAGAAGAAAGAGAATATGACCAATTGGTGAATTGCAAATGGAGCCCACTTTCCTCCAGCAGAAGAATATTGCACAACAATGCCAACGCAAAACAGAGCTATTACGTTAATGACTAATAATAAGTGAATCTTCTTCAGCTTATCCACAGCAAAAACTTTACAGACTTTGAGATACAATAAAACATAAGAAAATCAAAAAGCAAATTTATTAATTACCAACCGAATTGGACTACTATATATCCCAGTTATTACCGTTAAAATTGCCATAAATAATAGACAAAAGAGCATAAGTAATGGTACCTCATTAAGTGTCATTCCAGCGTTTGATGCTGCGCTATTTTCAAAATACATTTTCTCTACCACCCTCCACATATATATTAGTGCAAGAAAAGAGCCAGCAGCAAAAACTGCAAGGGAAATCCATGCACGAGATTCAAGAATTGCTTGCATCATATACCACTTACTTACAAAGCCATTTGTCAAGGGTACACCGATTAATGCTAAACTAAATAGAGTAAATGCAAGTGTTGTATAGGGCATTGACTTTTTTAGTCCTGACAAATTTTCTATCTTTGTCATACCAAATTTATAAGAAATACACCCTGCAACCATGAATAAAGACGTTTTTATCATGCTATGATTTACTATGTGAAGAACTGCTGAAAACAAACCTGATTTTGAATTTAAACCCAGCATTAAAAGTATATAGCCAATCTGACTGATACTGGAGTGAGCAAACAGTCTTTTTATATCTTTTTCGATTATTGCAGATATTGATCCAAATACAATAGCGCAAAGTGCGAGGATAATTATCACATTATGCAGTGGTAAGAAAAAATTTTGCTGAAAAACATTGTAAAAGATTCTGATAAAAACATATATCATCACTTTGGTTACTGTACCTGAAAAGAATACGCTAATGAAGCTTGGTGCTTCACTATACGCATTAACTAGCCATTTACTGAGTGGAAACAGTGCCATTTTGATTGAGAGACCAACAAAAATAAATAATGTACCTAGTCTTATGATGTTATTATCGTATAATGGTACTATTCTTTCAGCCATGTCAGACATGTTGAGCGTTCCGGTCATAGAGTATAAAAGGCCGATGCCAAACAAGTAAAATGTTGCTCCTACAGTACCACTAATGAGGTATTCAAATGCTGCAACTAAAGCTTTCTTATCCCTTCCCATTGAAACTAAAACATAAGAAGAAAGAGATGAAATTTCTAAAAAGACATAAAGGTTGAATATATCGTTTGTTACTAAAATTCCGAGTAATCCACTCAAGCACAGTAAAAATAGAGAATAAAAACCAATGATTTTGTTTTTGCTAATCTCTTTTTCATTAATATGAAAGCTATAAAGCACACTAATCAGCGCTATAAAATTCACCAAAGTTAGAATCAAGGAGTTCAATATGTCGATTCTCAACTCTATTCCGTATGGAGGAGCCCAATCTCCAAGATAATAAGTTATAATTTCACCATTGTATGTTTTCACTAGCAACATTAATGAAATAAAGAAAGTAGCTGCCGTTGTAAAAAAAGAGATAAACCAGGACACCCTATGTTTCCTGGTAAGAAAGCAGAACATCGATGCAATTATTGGTATAATAACTTGTAGAATTGGTAATTGCATTAAACTGTTGTTAATACATCGTTAAAGTATTAGTATATATAATACTTTTTGTTTTAATACCTTTATGTTATCTAAAATTTATAATTCAGTAACAAACTTATTAAGGAGAAAAGGTAAACTTATAGGTAGGGATGAAAACGGAAATTCTTACTATGAGTCAAGTAAAGGGAAAAGATGGGTAATATATGACAATGTTTCTGAGCCTACAACAATTCCTCCAGCATGGCATATATGGCTGCATTATACTGATAATGCAGTACCAATTAATAATAATACAAGAAAAACTCCTAATTTAACGGGTACAAAAGATGCATACTACCCAAAGCAAAAGGTGAAAAATTACTATGAAAGCTGGAATCCTAATAACTAAAGATGCGAAGGTCAAATATACTTGAAATAATTGCTGGATCATTTGTATTAATTTTCACTATTTTTCTTATCTTCTTCGCTATTGATAAATTATCTTACATAAAGAAAAACTATAAGGATTGTTATAAAATACATGGCCTTTTTACTGATGCTAATGGTGTAGGAGTTGGTGATAGTGTCAAGATCTCTGGTGTGGAAGTCGGAAGCATAACTGGTGTATCACTCGACAAAGCTACCTATATAGCACGAATCGACATGTGTATAAGTAGGGATATAAAACTCCCAGTTGATAGCTCAGCCCTAATCACTAGCAGTGGAGTTGTTGGTAGTAAATTTGTTAATATATCACCTGGCGCAGATCCCAAATTAATTTCACACGGTGGTAAGATAGCACACACTCAAGCTGAAGCAAATATGGGCGGAATAATGGATAAAATTATTGGCATGTTTACAAAGTGAGAATAAGAACACATAAGCCAACTTGCCCTATGTACAATTAAGGGATTTTTCTATCAATAGCTTGAAGTTGTTCAGCGTTTGAATTATCAAGATTTCTGCTAGATTTTACATTCCTAATAATCTCAACAAATGCTTGTACTTTCAGTATAGGAGTGTTTTTTCTTACGTACTTAGGGAAGTGTTAAATAAACTGTGTCAAACCGAGAAGTAAAAATAAAATAGAAACAAAAAATGGAGGTTTGACAATGAGTCAAGCAAACAGAACTACCGGTTTGGTAGACTATAAAGAATTAGAAACAAATATCTTATCATCTATACGAGAAGGAAGAACATTGACGGAAAGAGATGGTGCATTAACACCGTTTGTAAAAAGGCTACTGGAAGCGATTCTGGAAGGTGAAATAAAAAGTCACTTGTCGGCTAAAAGCGAAGAAAATAACCGAAGAAATTCAAAGACTTTACGGACAAGTGCAGGTTCATTTGAGTTATTGACACCAAGAGATAGGGAAGGAAGCTTTGAGCCACAAGTAGTCAGAAAAAGGCAAACAACCGAACTTGAAGCAAAGGTTTTAAGTACATATGCCAGTGGCATGGGATATAGCATCGCATGTAGAAGAGATATAAAATATCTGTAGCGGAGATATCAAGTATTACTGATAAATTATTGCCTGTAATAAATGAGTGGCGTAGTCGTCCACTGCAATCAGTGTATCCAATAGTGTTTATGGTTTTTTAAGGTCAAAGAAGACGGGCATTGCGTAAGTAAATATATGTAGAATATATTAGCAGAATGAAAGGAAAGAAGTTTTAGGCTTTTATATAGCAGAAAGTGAGGGAGCTAACTTTTGGCTAGGGATGTTAAATGACTTAAAAGAGAAAGTAGTAGAAGATATCCTGATTGTATGTGTAGATGGGCTAAAAAGCTTTCCTAAAGCAATAAACAGTGTATTTCCTAAAGCAGAAATACAACTATGTATTGTACATCAGATAAGAAATTCACTGAAATATGTATCGAGCAAAAGTTTTCATGAATGATTTGAAAAAAACATATCAAGTAGAGAAATAGCCGAGAATTATTTACTTGAACTGGAGGAAAAATGGGGAGAAAAATATACTTTAGTTTTGGGAGAATAATTGGGAAAATCTGTCTAGTTATTTTAAATATTCTGGCCCTGTAAGAAAGTTAATTTATACCACAAATCCTATTGAGGGACTACATAGACAGATCAGAAAATTTACTAAAACTAAGGGCTCATTTACTAGCACAAATGCCTTGTATGAACAGGTATATTGTGCTATAAAAAAGGTAAGAGAAAAATGGGCTATGCCTATACATGATTGGGCTTTAACTATCTCTCAACTTGATATCTTTTTTTCTTGTAGGTTAAAAATTGAGTTGAATTAAAAATGCGGTTTGAAACAGTTTATTTAACACTCCCTTTTTGAAAGTTACAGATCGCTAAAAATATTTAAACAACTAATTTTTATAACTTTGTACCAATAAAACTATTCCCACCTTAATTATCAAACAGTAACGTATAGAACTACAAACTTTTGTATATTAAGAAATTGTTTAAATTGTATACCTGGCTACTATGTCCCCTACTTCCAAGATAAAGTACCTTTCACTAAAAAATATTGAATTTAATTTTTGTAATCACTTAAGTCTAGTATTATTTTGTTAATGTATCGTTCATTTGCATCCTTGATGATAAACTTTATACCATTTTTATATCTTATAACTTCATCTACAGAAGGTACCTTACCAGCAATTGAAAGAATCAAACCACTAAGTGTAGAATAATCTTCTTCAGAGTCACGCAACTCTATTTTTAGATTTTCCTCTATATCTTTTATAAGGGCCCTTGCCGATATTTCAAACTTACTTTGAGATAATTCAGTAATGGTGTATTCTGAATTTACCTCGTTCCCGTTATCAATGTTTGGTATTAATTCTTCTATAAGATCAGTCATTGAAATTAAACCATCAGTTCCACCATATTCATCCAACACAATAGCTAGATATGATTTGGAAGATTTCATCCTAACAAAAAGATTTGTTGTTTTCATCGAGGATGGGACAAATATTACACTTTGTATAATATTTCTCAGATTAAAATTTTTATCCTTATTGAAAATAATATCTTTTACATAAAAAAAACCTATTACGTTGTCAAAGTTATTCCTATAAGCTGGTATCTTAGTGTGGCAAGTACTTTTCACCTTCTTTATTACCTCATGTTTGCTTGACTCAATGTCTACTGCGCATATCTCAGTACGTGAAGTCATTATGTCCATTATACTACAATCACGGAATTTTAATAGACTATTGAATATACTAGGATCTGACAGATCATGCATTAATGCATCAGATGCACACTTTTTTAACACAGAAGTTTTATTGAAGAGGAAGAGAAAAATTCTGTATGCTATTTTTTCTACTAAGGTTCTTTTCTTATTCAATTTATTCCCTTTAATGGTGAAAATGTCTTTAGATCAGGTCTATCAAGAAAACTGTTATTAAATGTTTAATAAGCATGTGAATAATGTCAAATTAATTTGTGAATTATTTGTTGAAATAAAATACTAACAATTGATCAACAATTTTTTCAATGACATATACATAATTATATAACAATCCATGATAGTAAAGCTTTTTTCCATAAAAGAAAATTACTAACATTCTAGACATCTTACTTATACACATAAATCATAAAGGAAAATCAATAGTATAGAGAAGTTATTAACATATTTATCCACAAGCTAAGTAATACTAATTTTTACTGAATTTTAAGTTAATAACAATTTATTGATAGAACTACTACTACTGTTATACTTTAGTTTAGATAAAAAGTAGATAAATTAGATTGAAAAGAAGTAAGGCAAAAATAGCAAGAATCATCAGCCAGAACGAGTCAAATGAAAAAGTTCCTATTTGGTTA